>CAVSTM010000001.1:0-59654 GCA_963730845.1 uncultured Acidobacteriaceae bacterium
TCTTCTTCTTCTTCTTCTTCTTCTTCTTCTTCTTCTTCTTCTTCTTCTTCTTCTTCTTCTTCTTCTTCTTCTTCTTCTTCTTCTTCTTCTTCTTCTTCTTCTTCTTCTTCTTCTTCTTCTTCTTCTTCTTCTTCTTCTTCTTCTTCTTCTTCTTCTTCTTCTTCTTCTTCTTCTTCTTCTTCTTCTTCTTCTTCTTCTTCAATCTCGTCAAGCGTATAGCCGACCGCAAGCTTGGCGGCAATTTTCGCGATCGGGAATCCGGTCGCCTTCGAAGCCAGCGCGGATGAGCGCGAGACGCGCGGGTTCATCTCGATGACCACCATGCGTCCGGTCGACGGATTGACGCCGAACTGGATATTCGATCCCCCGGTCTCGACACCGATCTCGCGAATCACGGCAATCGAGGCATCGCGCATGACCTGGTACTCGCGGTCGGTGAGCGTCTGCGCGGGGGCGACGGTGATGGAATCGCCGGTGTGCACGCCCATGGGATCGAAGTTTTCGATCGAGCAGATGATGATGACGTTGTCTTTGGTGTCGCGCATCACCTCGAGTTCGTACTCTTTCCATCCGAGAACGGATTCTTCGATCAGGCACTCGTGAGCGGGAGAGAGGTCGAGGCCGCGGGCGAGCACTTCCATCAGTTCTTCGCGGTTGTAGGCGATGCCTCCGCCAGTGCCACCCAGCGTGAACGAGGGACGAATGATGACCGGGAAACCGATTTTGCCGGCGAATTCGATGCCGTCTTTCAGGTTGCTGACGAGCGCCGATTTCGGCACGTCGAGCCCGATGCGCTGCATGGCGTCTTTGAAAAACAGACGGTCTTCGGCCTTCTTGATGGCGTTGATCTGCGCGCCAATCAGACTCACGTTGTACTTGTCGAGCACGCCGCCGTCAGCGAGTTCAATGGCGAGATTGAGCGCGGTCTGTCCGCCGACGGTGGGCAGAATGGCAAAGCCCGCGCTGGGCGACATTTCGCGCTCGACGCGAATAATCTCTTCGAGATATTCGCGCGTGAGCGGCTCGATGTATGTGCGGTCCGCCGACTCGGGATCGGTCATGATGGTGGCCGGATTCGAGTTCGCCAGCACGACTTCAAAGTCCTCCGACTTGAGCGCCTTGCAAGCTTGCGTGCCGGAGTAGTCGAACTCGGCCGATTGGCCAATGACGATGGGGCCGGAGCCGAGGATCAGGATTTTCGAGATATCGGTTCTACGTGGCATTTATGGTTTTTGTCTCAATGAAGTCATGCCCACCGGTGCAGTCGGGGTGTACAGGCGAAATGTCGATGACAATGCTTAGGGTGGGGCGTAGGCGGTCTGTCACCTCTACTTCGAACCAATCTTCCATAGCGCCTGAGTCTTTCGCGTCAATATGCAGGTAATCGTGCCCAACGTCGACCTTTCCGAAGTCGAAATTGCCCTTTGCGCCGGTCTTAACGACCGCGATCTTCTTCAGGTCGGCAATCTTCCTAGGAGAGCGGTATTCATACAAGGTTAGAGTTACCTCGGCAACGCTGAACGATTGTCGAAGCCATCTGATTTGAAACGGCCCCAATTTCTTGCCGACGACGTGTCCTCTTATTGCGGTCACATGATGGAAGGCCTCAACCCATTCGCACGCAAGAGATTGAGGAGCAACGCTGACCACCAAATAGCAGATGGCAATAAGGAACCTAGCCTTCACCGTTTGCACTCCTCCATCATCTTCACGAAATCCTTAAACAGATAGTGCGAATCATGCGGCCCCGGCGCGGCTTCCGGATGATACTGCACCGTGAACAGCGGCAGATTCCGATGCCGCATGCCTTCCAGCGTCGAGTCATTCAGATCCATGTGCGTCAACTCCACTTCGCTTTGCGGCAGCGAATCCGGGTCGACGGCGAAGTTGTGATTATGCGCCGTGATCTCAATCTTGCCGCTCGCGAGCTGCTTCACCGGATGATTCCCACCGTGGTGGCCGAATTTCAGCTTGAAGGTTTTGCCTCCGAGCGCAATGCCGACAAGTTGGTGTCCCAGGCAAATTCCGAAAATCGGCTGCCGTCCTATGAGGCGTCGAATGTTGTCGACCGCATAGGTGCAGGGTTCGGGATCGCCCGGACCGTTCGACAGGAACACGCCGTCGGGCTTCAATGCCAGCACGTCCTCGGCCGTCGTCTGCGCCGGGACGACCGTCACCTTGCAGCCTTCTCCGCGCAGTTTGCGCAGAATGTTCTGCTTGATGCCGAAATCATAGGCGACCACGTGGAAACGTGTCGGCTCATCTTTTACGCCGACCACTTCATCGGGCAAGTGCGAGCGCTCGCCCGTCTCCCACACGTAGGTACGGTTGGTGGAGACGACTTTGGCAAGATCCTGGCCGTCCATTTTTGGGATCACTCGCGCCTTGGCGACGAGTTTGCCGGTATCGTCTTCGAGCGTCGAGATCACACCTCGCATCACTCCGTAGGTGCGCAGGTGGCGCACCAGCGCCCGCGTGTCAATCTCGGCTAGAACCGGGATCCTGAACTGCTCCATGAACTCGTCCGTCACCTGCTGCGAGCGCCAGTTGGAACTGACTTTCGAAAACTCGCGCACGATCAGCCCCTCGATGTACGGACGCACGGCCTCGTTATCTTCTGGATTCGTGCCGTAGTTTCCAATTTCGGGATTAGTCAGGACGACGATCTGCCCGGCGTACGACGGGTCAGTGAAGATCTCCTGGTAGCCGGTGATGGAAGTATTGAAAACGACTTCGCCGGAGCACTCGCCTTTAGCGCCGTAGCCTTTGCCTCGAAAGACTCTGCCGTCTTCGAGTGCAAGGATCGCTTGCATTGGAACTCCTGGGAGTTGATCTTAGAAATTCTAGCAGGAGAGCGAGATGGTGTCAGTAGAAAGCTGTCAGCTCTCAGCTGTCCGGAAAGGCAAAGGCCTGGGCTGATTGCCGCTCCTTCAGAATACGAAGGGGACAAAGCGCTTCGTTCGGCGCATGTATTCCAGATAGGGCTGTCCGATGGAGGTCCCCAGAGTCTGCTCTTCGACGTGTACACGGTACGCATAGGTGATCGCGCCCATCCCCACCAGAATCAGGGCGCTCAGCCAGTTGGTGAGGGCAAGGCCAGTGCCGAAATACATCAGCATGCCTCCGGTATAGGACGGGTGGCGAACGAAGCGATAGGGGCCGTTTTCGATCACCGTCTGGTCCGCCTGCACCTTGACGTTCCCCGTGAAGAAGCGCCCCAGGGTGCGGAAGCAATACCGGCGCAGCATTGAACCAGCCACTAGAATCGCGATGCCGAGCGCGAACCAAAAGACCCGATGATTCAGCAGTGCAAACCGAGCCCAGGACGAAACGGCGAATGCGGCGGGAAACGCGAGCCACGCCGCCAGCATGATGAATTGCGTCGATCCCCGGTCGGTGTTTTCTCCGGGCGCTGCTTTCGAGCGCGCCATGAGCACAGATTCGGGTACGTATGCAGCCAAGAATACCGCCCAGAAAATCCACACGTAGGGAGAAGTGTAGGCTAAAGGTTGAATCTGTGAAGTCATATTGCCTTTACCGAGAGCTGACGGCTGACAGCCGAGAGCTGCCCTACCGCAGCCGCCCCAGCTTCTCCATCGGCCAATATCCGAAGACGGCTTTGCCGTAGATGAAGCGTTCGTTAACGGTACCGAAATCCCGGCTGTCGTTCGACATATTGCGATGATCGCCGAGGACGAAGAAGCTATGCGGCGGAACCACGACTTCGCCATACGAGCGGGGATCCGCGTAATCGCTGGGAACGTAGCCTTCGTCGAGCGCCTGGCCGTTCACGTAGACCTGGCCGTTCTCTATGCGGATGCGGTCGCCGGCAGCACCGATGACGCGCTTGATGTAGCTCTTCGACGTGTCGCGGGGATAACGGAAGACGACGATGTCGCCGCGCTCGATCGGTTCCCAGCGATAGACGAATTTGTTGACGAAAATCCGTTCCTGGTCCTCGAGACCGGGCATCATGCTGGTGCCTTCGACCTTTACCGGCTGGTAGAGAAAGATAATGAATATAGCGGAAATGGCGACCGAGACGAGCAGATCGCGCGCCCACACGGCGACTACCGGCAGCGGCCGCGTGCCAGATTCTTTTGTAGCCGGGGCCGGCGGCTCAGGTATCCCCACATCAGGCATCGTGTTCACATTTTATACGCAAGCGGGCCGAGGGAGCGAGAGGCGAGAAGCGAGAGGTCAGATTGCAGAGGTAAAACCCGCCCTTGCTCTTCACCTCTGCAATCTGACCTCTGACCTTGCCAAGCCGCTCCGTTCCCAGTACAACTAGATTTCTCCTATGACCGACTACTCCGTTTTCCCGAAGATCAACGCGACGCTCAATGGATCGAGCGCGGTGCTGCTGGTTACCGGACGAGCGCTAATTGCGCGCGGCAAGATGGCCGCACACCGCGCGGTAATGATCGCCGCGTTCGTCACCTCTTCCCTTTTCCTTACCTCGTATTTGTATTACCACTGGCCGGGTCACGGCGGCATCGTGTATTTTCACGGACCAGGCTGGGCCCGCATTCTCTACCGCACCATCTTGACGTCGCACACGATCCTGGCGATCGTCATTGTGCCCATGGTGCTGATTACGCTGACCCGCGGATTGCGCGAGCAGTTTGACCGGCATCGGGCCATCGCGCGCTGGACGTATCCACTTTGGCTTTATGTTTCGGTGACTGGCGTAATCGTCTACCTGATGCTGTTTCAAATTTTTGTGTAGAGACGGGGCTGGCCCCGTCTCCTGCGTGCTGCTTTCCCAACTTTTGTCCCGACCGAGACGCGACAAGCCACATCTCTACCGGAGAGCCGGGACAAATCGGCTTCTCCCGAGCCCCATCCGATTTATCGCAAATTTCTTGTACGTACGACATTGCCAAGGGGTCGTCCAATTCTGCTATAGTGAGCGTCTTGGACGTCAGCCGTCTCGAAGGAGCTCCCACTCATGAAAAGCGTAAATAAAGTCATCCTGATTGGAAACCTTGGCAAAGATCCCGAAATGAAGTTCACCCAAGGCGGCATGCCGGTCGCCAAGTTTTCCATCGCCACCAACGAGCGCTTCAAAGACAAAGACGGCAACTGGCAGGATCGCACGGAGTGGCACAATGTCGTGGCCTTCCAGAAGTTGGCCGAGATTATTGGCCAATATCTGAAGAAGGGCGGGAAGTGTTACATCGAGGGCAGCCTGCGTACTGGCTCGTGGGATGACAAGGAAACCGGCAAGAAGATGTACAAGACGGAGATCATCGCCAACGATCTTGTGCTGCTCGGCGGACGCGGCGAAGGCGGCGGTGGCGACTACGCCGGCAGCTCGCGCGGATCGTCGTCGTCATCGTCGGCAGGCGGGAACAACTTCGACCAGAGCGTACCTGAGCCGGAGCACGCGCCGGCGGGCAGTTCTCCGATCACGGATGAGGATATTCCGTTCTAGGGAAACTTTCATGAGTAGCTCTATTCTCGCAGACCGAAATTGCGTCCCCTGCCGGGGTGGTGTGCCGCCGCTCAAGGGAGATAAACTTGCGGAAATTCATCATCAGTTGGCGGAGCCTGCGCAGTGGAATATCGTCAACGAACATCACCTGGTGCGCACCTTCAAATTCCCCGATTTTAGGTCAGCCCTGGCTTTCGTGAATCGCGTTGGCGCAGTGGCCGAGGCGCAGGGACATCATCCTGACATTCTACTGGGATGGGGGAAGGCCGAGATCACGACCTGGACACACGCTGTGGACGGGCTGACCGAGTCGGATTTCATCCTGGCGGCGAAAATCGACCAACTGGCTTAACCGCGCGAACAGATAACCCCGAGAAGTCGGAGCAAGATCGCGAGACGGCTGGTCTTTTGGCCCAGATTTGGCAACCCATATTGCCATCGCTGTGAAACTCAAATTGGACAAACTCGGCCGAGTTGTTCTTCCCAAACCGCTGCGTGCTCGCTACGGGCTGCGTCCGGGGACGGAGTTGGAAGTCAGCGAAGGGGCGCAGGAGTTTGCTCTGCGTCCGGCGCGCAGTAGCCCCAGTTTGGTAGAAATTGACGGTATTCTGCTGCATCAGGGCGTTCCGCAGGGAGAACTCGACATCGCGAAGGCTATTCACGAGGACCGTGAGGAACGTTTCCGGCATTTGAGCGGCATGGAGTGACGGAGTGACGACTGACGGAGTGATCGAAGGAGGCTGTACTTCGATACTTCGGTTTTGGTGTCCCTCGCGGTCGCGCATCATCCTCATCACGATCTGGCTTACGCTGCCTTCCGCCAGGTAACGACGGGTCGCCACGAGGGCTTTGTTTCGGCACACGACCTGACGGAAACCTTTAACACACTCACTCGCCTCCCCATCACTCCCATGGTTCATCCCGCCAAAGCCTACTGCTTTGTTTCAGAAACCGTCGTGGGAAACTGCGCAGTAGTTTGTCTCGTCGAGAAGGATTACATGGCGACATTGGAGGCAGCTGCCAAGGCAGGGTTGCGTGGCGGGATTCTCTACGATGCGCTGCAATTGCGCGGTGCGGAGAAAGCTGGATGCGACCGGATTTATACCTTCAACACCTCGGACTTTGCGCGAATTGCGCCTCACCTCGGAAAGCAGATCGTGCGCCCGTAACTTAGTTGTTCATTGGATCCGCAAATGCGCGCATCGCCATGGAATGCGCGCATCGGCCCTTCAGGCCGCGTGAGCCTCTCTAATCAATGTGGGCTTCAGCCCCGGTGATCGATCTACACTGCCGCCGAATTCCGCCGCACCGACATCCCCCACAACCCCGCCGGAATCAGCATCAACATGCCGGCGACGCTGGCAACGTGACGCGCGGGGAAGCCCCAATCCACGAAGCGTCCGGCAAGATACGCCCCGGCGGCAATCGTGAACATCGAGAGGCCGAGGTCCGCGGCAAAAACGCGCCCGCGAAATTTGTCCTCACTTTGCATTTGCAGCAGAGTGGTCGAGAACACCCACACGATCGAACTTCCAAAGTGCGCCAGTGCTACGCACAAACAGGCTTGCCAGAGATGCCCCGACACACCGAGTAGCGTGTAGCCGGCGGCAGCACCCAGGTATCCCCAGAAGATCGCGACTTCTAGGCGATGCCTCCAATGCCCCGCCCACCTAGCGGCCGAGACAGGCCCGAGCAGCGCGCCCAGGCCGCGGGCGCCGAGCAGCAAACTCATCCCGAGAAACGCGCCGCGTTCGGGCTCCATGCCGCGCCAGCGGACGGCAAACTCACTTTGTCCCATCACCGTGAACAGCACCCAGCCGGGCCCGACGATCAGGTTTCCGGCCTTCGCAAAAATCGTCGAGCGCAGGCGAACCTGCGCTCGCACGTAACGGATCCCCGCAAGGATCGGCGAAAAATCCACCAACTCGCGCGCCCGAAACGGATGGCCGCCTTCGGCGTGGGGCTCGGCGAAACGCATCCTCCAGATCAACGCCGCGGAAGCTAGAAACGACAGCGCATTCAGTAGAAAGACAGCATTGCGGCCAAGCAGCGCCGCAACCACGCCTCCCAGGGTCGCGCCCACCATGAGATTGACGCTCCACGTAGTTGAGGAGAGCGTGTTCGCCACCACCACTTCTTCCCGCTCCACGATGTTTGGGATTACGGCATTGCGGGCCGGTTCAAAAAAAGCGGCCAGCAAGGTTTCCGCCATCAGCAGCGGATAGACCAGCCACACCTTTTCTTTGGAGCGAACCAGCAGCATGCAGAGCACGATCACCATGCGTCCAATGTCGGACGCGATCATCACATGCTTGCGCCGCAGCCGATCGTTGACTACGCCCGCCGTTGGCCCGATAAAAGTCTGCGGCAGAACTTGCAGCACCAGCGCCAGCGCCACCGACCCAGCGCGTCCCGTGAGTTGCAGCAGCAGGTTGTAGATCGCGAGCGTGTAAAACCAGTCGCCGATTTCGCTCACGACTTGCGCACTCCACAAGCGGCGAAAGTTCCGGTTGCCGCCCAGCAGGCGCGCGTACGACGCAAGCGACACCGCGCTGACTTCTATCTCGGGAGCAGGGTCCATGCAAGTGCAGACGAAAGCTCAGAATTCCACAGCATACCGGATCGGACCTAACCCCGCACCCCAAGCCCGAAGTCGGCATTCCGTGGTCAAGACTGTGCAAAGTGGTGCGCACAAAAAAGACGAGCCTCTGGAAAACGCTTGGGCCTTTCAGCGTTCAGGGGCATAGTTTGCCCAAAGAACGCTCTCTGTGAACTGATTGTAATAATCCGGATGATTGGAGACGCACTGCCACGGTTCAAGGTGAAAGGAGCTTCACCGTGCGAAAGTTGGGCCCTGTCGCTCTGCTGGTCCTGATCTGGGCTGCGAATTCTTTTGCAGCATCTGCCGTCGTCAAATCCTCTGTCTTTCCGGAACCCGGTCTGCTCGCCTTACTCGGCGGCGGCCTGGTTGGCTTGGCCACTTTGATTCGGCGTCGCCTGAGTCAGTAAATTCCTTCTTGCCGAGAGCCCCCTCCGCACCCTCTCTTATTGTCGAGCGCCAAGAAAAACTCCGGCCAACTCGTTTCCGAACAGCTTTGAAGGGGCATAGCTTCAGCCATGCCGTCAAACCCTCACAGAAACGGCTTTAGCCACCGAGGGTTGCCCCGTTCGCAACCAGGTCCAGAAAGTATTGGTGAACGCGCCGGTCGTCGCTCAATTCAGGATGGAACGTTGCCGCCAGAGTTTTGCCTTTGCGCACCAGCACCGGATCTTTCCCTTCGGTCCCGACTACTTGCACGCCCTCGCCAACGCGCTCAATCTTCGGAGCGCGGATGAAGACCATTTCGATGGGCTCGTTAAGGAATCGGCCTTCGCGTATGGAGCTGTCGATCTGGCGTCCGTATGCATTGCGGCGCACCGTGATATCGAGCGCGCCCAAGCCGGCCTGCTTCGGATTTTCTACTTCTGTGGCCAGCAGGATGCATCCCGCGCATGTGCCAAAGGTCGGCTTCGCTCGCACGAAATCTTTCAGCTTCGCGAATCCGTCTTCGCCGAGCAGCTTCAGAAATGTCCCCGACTCGCCGCCGGGAATCACCAGGCCGTCGATCTTACGCAGTTGCTCCGGCTTTTTGACCAGCACAACTTCCGCGCCGAGTTCTTCGAGGCGGCGGCGGTGAGCGTCGAAATCGCCTTGAAGGGCTAGGACTCCGATTTTCATGATAGTCAGTCTTCGTCGCTGGTCGTTCCTCGTTGGCCAAGAAAAACGATATGAGCTGATTTTATACGATGGCTCCTGGCGATTCCCGCTGGCAGTGGATGCGAAGCCTATAACAGACGTTCCAAGTCTCGCGCGCCGCGTGCCCCGCGGAGGACGAATACTTCTCCGGCGTCAAACCTGTAGAAAATCAGGTGCTTGGGGAATCCGCGAATCGTCGTTCGTCTCACGTTGCCGAGTTCCGAAGATTGAAATTTGCACAAAGCCCCGGTTGTCGGGCGACTAACCGCGCGCAGCATGGAGGAGGTGACTGCCCTCTCGCAACGCCCGGCGAGAGAGTTTCCGGACTGCGCCGAATACCACTCGGCCTGTTCGACGATGTCAGCGACAGCCGTATCGCTGAGGACAAGACGGTTCTTTTTTCTTGCCAGCGGGTTCACCGCTTATGGGCGCGCTCGCGGAGAGCGGGAATCAAGCCCTTGCCGCGGATTTCAGCCACGGGAAGCTCAATTTTCGGCCCCGTGGCGGCAGCGACGAGCTCCGGTTCAAGGTTGCTTAGGCGGCGCTCCTTGTCCTGCCGAATCAGTTCGCGGACATACTCGCTCGGCGTTCCCCCATCGCCTGAGGCGACCTGCCTTTCGACATATTGCTTGAGCGGTTCGGGAAGGGAGATATTCAGTGAGGTCATGGACATGGCTTCATATATATGACAGTTTATGAAGGACTTCAATGGTCGCCCGGTCGAGGTCGCCTAGCCCCAAAAAAAATGAGATCGTCGAATCCCCGCGTTTCCAGTACCGAGAAGCTCAGGCACCCGGCCGCCGCCCGTGTGCGTCAAAGTCGCCTGGAGGGCCAGCACTCCAATTTTCATTTAGGTCCCCCACCCGCGATCCACCCCTTAAACCACAGGGGGCACAGAAGCGCACCTCTGTGCCCTCTGTGGTAAACGATTCTCTGCTACCATCCCCGCGTCTGCAGCAGGTGTGCCTCATCAAGCGTAGACACAGCCAGCCCCTTCATGGCCCCCGACAGATTTTCGCTGACTTCAAGTAATACTTTAGGGTCTTTGAAGTGCGTCGCCGCCTGCACGATCGCTTTCGCGCGTTTCTCGGCTTCCGCGGGGTCGGCGAATTCGGTCGAGTTCTTCATGAAGATGCCCGAGCCGACGAATACCGCCTCGGCTCCGAGTTGCATCACGAGCGATGCGTCCGCCGGAGTCGCGATTCCGCCCGCGGAGAAATTCGGTACCGGCAGCTTGCCGTCTCGCGCCACCATCTTCACCAGTTCGTAGGGCGCGCCGTGCTCCTTAGCTTTGGCGTAGAGTTCTTCTTCCCCGAGCACGGTGAGAATCCGCATGTCCTGCACAATCTGCCGAATGTGGCGGACGGCGTGGACTACGTCACCGGTGCCAGCCTCGCCCTTGGTGCGAATCATAGCCGCACCTTCGGCGATGCGCCGCAATGCCTCGCCCAGGTTGCGCGCGCCGCAGACGAACGGAACCGTGAACGCGTGCTTATCCACATGATGCACTTCGTCCGCCGGGGTAAGCACTTCTGACTCGTCTATGTAGTCGACGCCCAGCTCCTGAAGTATTTGGGCTTCCGCAAAGTGGCCGATGCGGCACTTCGCCATGACGGGAATATCGACCACCGCCATGATCTCGCGAATCTTTTTCGGCGAGGCCATGCGCGCCACTCCGCCTTCGGCGCGGATCTGCGCCGGGACGCGTTCCAGAGCCATCACCGCGACGGCCCCGGCGCGCGCGGCGATCTCCGCCTGCTTCGCGTCGGTTACGTCCATGATCACGCCGCCCTTGAGCATTTCGGCAAGGCCGGTCTTCAGACGAAGGTTGGTGCTGGTGTGTCCGTTATTCTGCGACATAGGTTTACTCTTTTCTGGATCTGGCGCGAGCGTTGGCGCGCATATACGGTGCGCGAACATCGCGGGCCGGAACTCTATCCCGAATGAGTATTTTACATCGCAGGATGCCTTTCTGCGGGGCGGGTTTACGCCACCGCTTTCGCCTTTGTGGTTCTTAAGAATGGGAGGGCGCCAAGCAGCAGAGCGGCACTGGGAAGAACAATCCCTAACGCAACCGCCAGCGAACTATACCACCAGTGCGGTCGGGCGAATACAACGAGGCGCGTGAGAACCAGGATCGTTCCCAGACTGAACAAGACAATGGTGGGAAACAAGCCGGCAAGCAGGCGACCCCGGCGGTCTGCACCGCCGCGACGCGACAAGTAAGCGCCGGCTCCGCCGCAGAAGGGCAGCAAAACCAGCCATGGCAGAAGAACCAATTGCAGCGGGCTGCGCCCGAGCAGACGGGGCTGCTGCGAAATCTGGATCAGGATCATCAGCAAGACCATGGCGAAGGTCAAGCTCACCAGGCCGGGCAGCCAAAGATGTTTGGTTCGTGCGTTCATAGTCTCCTCCTTGTGCTTCGCGCGTTGAATGTTACGCGCCAGGTTGTGCCATTGGACGACTCCGTCCAGCGTGCTTCTCTGTGCTTCCGACTCGCTTAAACCTCGTCCTATTTGTTCTTCGTAGAAATCTTCGAGATGAGCGGCCAGTTCGGCAATGACTTCCCGATTTTCTTCCAGCGTGAGTTTCAGCGGACCCAGACGCTCGCTGACCAGGGCTCTCCAATCAGGCATTGGTCACACCCGCCAGGCGATCGAGCGCCTGAAAAAAGAAATTCCATTCCCGCCGCAGGGGTACAAGTTCTTTCTTGCCGGCGGGCGTGAGGCAATAGTAGCGGCGGTCGCGCCCGGCGTCGTTCGCTTCCCAGCGGCCGGCAATCCACCCGCGCTTTTCCAGGTCGTAGAGCATCGGGTAGAGAGAAGCCAGCGTAAAGTGCAGCGTGCCGCCGGTCTTTTCCTCGATGCGTTTGGAGATATCGAAGCCGTAGAGCGGTTGCTCGGCCAGCAGGGCGAGGATGACGAGTTCGGCGCTGCCCCGGGCAATCTTGGAACGGATGCGCATGGACATGATGAATATAGGTATCCTATATTCCAGCGTTTCCGTCAACATTACTTTGGTGGTTCCCTGCCGGTGACCTGCCGGAAGCAATGAGCCGAGTCGCCGCGGACCAACTTGTTTTCAGATCTGGACCTGGATTTGGCTCTTCATTTGTCAGCGTATTTCGCGAACATACGATGCGGATCAATCGCGATGAACAGCCCCTGACTGCGCGCCAGCACTTCTCCTTTTTCGTTGAGAATCTCGGCCATATTGATGTGCTTCCGGCCCTCCACCTTCACCTCGCGCGATTCCACGCGCAGGGGCTGTTGCAGCGGCACGGGCTTCAGATATTTCACGGTCATTTCGAAGGTCACCGCCACCACGTGGCGCAATTTGTTCACCTTCCCCATGGCTTCGTCGAGGATGGTCGCGATGATGCCGCCATGGCAGTGTCCCGGCGGTCCCGTGTAGCGCTTGCCCAGCCGGAAGCGGCACACGAAACAGTCGCGGTCCTTGTCGTAGGTGAAGCGTAGCCGCATGCTGTCGGGGTTATCCTTGCCGCAGGCGAAGCAGTGGTTCTTCTGCAGTTGCATGAAGCGGGTGTTGTGCCCGGCTCCATGGCTTGCAGCTTTGGATTTCTTAGCAGCCATCGAAAGATTTTATCGCGAACCGGAGTCGGGACTGTGTATCATGTCGTGCGATTAACCAGCACCAGGAGGTCCGCATGTCTCCCGCCCCAATGCCTGCCGCAACCAAGACAAACTGCTACTCCGTTCATCCCAGTGTCGCCATGGTTCAGAAGTGGATCGAGGAACTGTCGCAGAAAACCGAGCGCTCGCTCGAAGAATGGATCGCTCTCACCAAGAAGTCTGGTCCGCCGACGGAGCAAGAACGCCGCGAGTGGCTGAAAAAAGAACACAAGCTCGGCACAAACTCTGCATCGTGGATCGCCGAGCGCGCCGAAGGCAAAGGTGCGGAGGCGTTTGACTCGCAAGAGGCGTATCTGAAAACCAGCGCCGAATGGGTGGAAGCGCAGTACTCCGGCCCGCGTGCCGCGCTGCGTCCGCTGTATGAGCAGTTGCTGAAGATCGGGTTTTCTCTCAGCAAGGACGTCAGGGCTTGCCCGTGCAAGACGATGGTGCCGCTCTATCGCAATCATGTGTTCGCACAGATCAAGCCGTCGACGAATACGCGCATCGATCTCGGATTCGCGCTGGGCAACATGAAAACGTCCAAGCGCCTGATCGATACCGGCGGGTACGCGAAGAAAGACCGGATTACACGGCGGATTGAGGTCAGGTCAAGAGCGGATATTGACGACGAACTGAAGCGGTGGTTGAAGAAAGCGTACGATCTGGACGAATAGCTCGTGGAGAGACGGGCGTCCTGCCCGTCCTTCCCGTCGCAATCGGAAGCCACTGCCGAGCTGCGCTCGGCTCGGGCAGCCGGGGGCGGCCGTCCCTACGCAACCTGGACGGGCCAGAGGCCCGTCACCACACAAGCGCATCCCTAGTCGTAGTACTCCAGCCCCAGATGCGTAATCAGCTCCTCGCCCTTCAAATGCCGCAGCGTGTTCTTCAGCTTCATTAGCTGGATGAACAGATCGTGCTCGGGATAAAGCCCCGGCGCTGTCATTGGCGACTTGAAGTAGAAGCTCAGCCACTCCTGAATGCCCAGGCGACGTAGCTCTGGCGTGCGCTGTGCCAGGTCGAGGAATAGCACCAGATCAAGCACGATCGGCGCCGCTAGAATCGAGTCGCGGCACAGGAAGTCCACTTTGATCTGCATCGGATACCCGAGCCATCCGAAGATGTCGATGTTGTCCCATCCTTCTTTGTTGTCGCCGCGCGGCGGGTAATAGTTGATGCGGACCTTGTGGAAGATATTTCCGTACAACTCCGGATACAAGGCCGGCTGCAGAATGTGCTCAAGCGCTCCTAGCTTCGATTCCTCCTTGGTCTTGAACGATCCGGGGTCGTCCAGCACCTCGCCGTCGCGGTTGCCGAGGATGTTGGTCGAATACCATCCGCTCAGCCCGAGCAGGCGCGCCTTGAAGGCGGGAGCTAGCACGGTCTTTATCAAAGTCTGGCCGGTCTTGAAATCCTTGCCACAGATGGGAACTTCGCGCTCTCGCGCGAGTTCGTGCATCGCTGGTATGTCCACCGTCAGATTCGGCGCGCCGTTGGCGAAGGGCACGCTCTCCATCAGCGAGGCATAGGCATAGATCATTGAGGGCGCGATGTTTTCGTCGTTCTCTTTCATCGCCTTTTCGAGCGAGCGCACGCTCTCATGAATGGCCGTGGGCTTGATGAAGCTCTCGGTCGAGGCGCACCAGATGGTGATCAGCCGATTGGCGCCGCTTGACTTCTTGAAGTCGCGGATGTCCTGGCGAAGCTGCTCGGCCAGGTCCAGCTTGTTCTTCCCTTTCTTCACATTCGGGCCATCAATCTTCTTGACGTAGTTGTGATCGAACACAGCTTTCATCGGCGTGATCGCGCTGAGCCGCCCCTTCACTTTGTCGAGCAGATCGCGCTCCAGCACACCCGCATTGCGAGCCGCCGCGTACATGTTGTCTTCGAAAATGTCCCAGCCGGTGAAGACGAGATCATTGAGCCCGGCCAGGGAAACGAACTCCTTGATTTTAGGAGACCGGCCATCGGTCCGTTTTCCCAATCGGATGGTTCCCATCTGCGTAAGCGATCCGATGGGGTGGGCGATCCCCTTGCGCACGGCTTCCACGCCCGCAACAAACGTCGTAGCCACGGCACCCATGCCGGGGATCATTACTCCCAGTTTTCCCTTGGCAGGTTCGATCACACGCTCGTACCCGTCGCTGCTGCGTGTTCTGCTTGAAGACCTCACCTCGCCAGACTTCACCTCAACGCTTGCCACCTTCCTGACTGCTGTCTTCACTGTTGCCGTGGACTTCTTCAGCTTCGCCATATTGGGGGTGCTTCCTTGTAGTAATCGTGGGATGTATGCAAACCAAGTATGTTCTCGTATCGGATGAGTTTTTTGCAATCGCGCACGCCTGAATCCGCAGGAAAACCACTTCAATGGTGTTTACCAAGCATTGGGTGGTGTTTGCGAAGGCCGCCCGGAGAGTTTCAGAAAGAAATCCGGGCCGTCGGTGTGACCGTGATGGAATGAAGTCCCGCAGCAAAACCGTCGAGGAGAAGGTTGTGGTGGGCAATGATCTGCGCGGAGGTTAGGTCCGGAGTATCGCGTGTGAGATGCGCGTCCGCTGCCAGCGTCACATCGTAGCCAAGCGTAACCGCGCGGCGGCAAGTTGTATCCACGCAGTATTCGGTCATGGCGCCCGCAATGACGAGGCGGCTAATTTTGGCGCGCTGAAGTTCTTCCGCAAGTCGCGTCTCGAAGAAAGAGTCCGACGCCTTCTTTCTGAGAACGGGCTCCGTACGCAGAGGAAGAACAGCTGGATGTATCGCCCACGCTGCGGACTCGGCTTCCAGGGGATGTCCCTTGGGACCGTCGTGCTGGATGAAAAAGACCGGCATTCCCGAAGAGCGCGCCTGGCTCAGCAGAGCCGCGATCTTCGGCAAAACACGATCTTGCACTTCGGGCGGCATGAGCCTCACCAGACCAACCTGAACATCGATGATCACCAGCGCGGATTTCACTCAGCCCTCCAGGCGCCACAATGGCCAGAGGAAAACAATTGTACTGCGGAGTTGCGCTGACAATCTGTCGGTGACCGCCTGAATCCGCGAGAAAACTACCTCAATGGCGTCTAAAACGCATTGGGTCGCGTTTGCAGTTGCAGTCACTTCTACGCAAATTCAACAAATCGATTTGTTTCGTTGGACGTCGCAGCTCACTTCCGTCATACATAGTGTCACTAGTTCGAGACTGGCGTAGCGGCGAATCCCGCCTGAGGACACATTGAAATAGGTTGCCGTTCAGTTGCGTTCGGGCCCACATCCGAATCGCGGCGGTCCCCTGGGAGCGGATCTCAGCGCAATCTGCTCGCGGTTTTCTTGTCGGGAGCGATTCGGCTAGGAAGGATTTTGAATCTCAGGCAGCGACGCCGTAAGTTTACGGGACGAAGCTTGACGTTCGAGGAGCCGAAGCAATCCGCGTCTCTACAGTCCACAACAGGCTAGGCGACGCATGTAACGTGACTCCCAGAACGGCGAGTTCTATCCCTCACTTCTTCGCTCAGTATGACCGCCTCGGCAATTTCTCTCATCGCCTTGCGCTTTTGCCGGCTTTGCTGCTGCAGAGCCAGGTAGGCTTGTTCTTCGCTTAATCCCATGTCGCGTTGCAAAATCCCTTTGGCACGCTCCACAACTTTGCGCGTCTGTAACTGGTAGGTAAGGTTCGAATTGACTCCCTCCATGCGCGCCAATTCAATTTCCGCGCCCACCAGAAACCCAATCGCTGAAATCAAGCGAATCTCCTTAAGCTTGTAGACGTGAGGGCGCCGATGCTGCAGATTGATTGCGCCCACCACCCGCCCGCGGCACATCAGGGGTACGGAGAGAAACGCTTCGTAATCATCCTCGGGCAGTTCATGGAAGAACTGGAATCGCGGATCCTGCGCCGCTTTTTCGGAAATTGCCACCGGCTCGTGATGTTCCGCCACCCAGCCCGTGATCCCCTGTCCCACCCGCAGCTTGAGCCGGTCCACCGCGTTGGGATGAGCGTTCTTCGAGGCACGAAGGATAAGGTGCTCGCCCTCCAGCGCATAAATCATGCAGGAATCGCACTTCACCAGTGCCGAGGCAAACTCCACCACATGGTCCAGCACTTCGTGAAATCCGCCGGCTGCCAGGCGGCCGCCAATCTCATGCAACAAATCAACCGCTGAGTCCTCGACCCAGATTGCGCTTTCCATGATCCAGCCTAGCGGCACATAGGGACAGTGTCTAACGCCAAATTTTGATCACAACGATCACGGATTCATGGGGAGACATACGTCTTTATTCCACTTACTTGCCGTCCAGATCCACGGTCTTGATCGGCAAGTCCCAATGTGCATCGAGAATTTCGAATCGCCGCTGCTCTTCCTTTGTATAGGTGGTCTGGTCGGGCCAAAGTTGCTTCTTCAGCGCGTCTTCTTCGAACGGCTCATTCGCGACTGTGGAATTCTTGAACACGATGGTCACGCGATAATCCCAGCGCCCGTCTTCGGTCGTGTGATACCGCGGCTGGTCCATCCAGACCTTGAGCATGCGGCCCATTTCCACTTCCTTCTTCAGCAAAGGGTAGTGATTCTTCTTGAACAGCTGCAGAAACTCGTCCGCGTGTCCCCACTTGGTTTTGTAATAGTATTCGACCACGAAGGGCTTGCCGGTCTCCTGCGCGGACTGGGCGGGCAGAGACACGGGCAGCAGAGTCAGTAGTAACAGAAAGAATCCCAATTTCATTTTCATCTTCATCTTCATTTTCATTGCTGGCCTCCGTGGGGTATCAATTGTCGCACAGGCAAAGAAAGTGGAGCGACGGGCGTCTCGCCCGTCACCTCAGGCGGCCGGGCGGGGACGCTCCGCACTCCACCAGCCAACGCGAATGCTAAGATTGTTTGTGGCCGCCGAATCCCTCCGCCTGATCGCGATCGATATTGACGGCACCCTGCTCAACCCCGAATTTCAGATTTCAGAAACCGATCTCGCAACCCTCAGACGAGTGCACGGCCAAGGCATCGAAGTCATCCTGGTCACCGGACGCCGCCACACTTTTGCTTTGCCCATCGCTCAACAACTGGGATTCGACCTTTGGCTGATCAGTTCCAACGGCGCCGTCACCCGCTCTCTTGCCGGAGAAACCTTTCATCGTGACCTGCTCCCCGAGCCGACCTGCCGCGAACTCGTCCAGGTGATGCAAGAATTTCGCGGTCAGACCGTTCTAACTTTTGACAGCAACGATCTTCACGGCGAGGCTGCGGGCACCATCGTCATCGAACGTCTTGACAAGCTCGAAGCGAGCATCCAGCGCTGGCTAGAAAAAAATATGAAGTACATCCAGTTTGTGGTTCCGATCGAGAACGCGCTCACCACCGACCCCGTGCAGGCCATGTTCTGCGGCCCGGTCGCGGAGATGCAACGCGTATTGCAAGTCCTCGGCAGCTGCGGCCTGCCCATCACGGTTTTGCGCACCGAATACCCGGGCCGCGATCTTTCGATTGTCGATGTGCTCAATGCCGGCTGTTCCAAGGGACATGCGCTCGAGCGCTGGGCCAATTACCGGCAGATTACCCGCGAGCAGGTCATGGCCGTTGGTGATAACTATAATGATGTTGAAATGCTTGTCTTCGCCGCCCACCCCTTTATCATGGGGAATGCATCTGAAGAATTGCGGGGCCGAGGCTGGACGCTTACAGGCTCGAACGCCGAGAGCGGGGTGGCGGCAGCGATTGAGCAAATGCTAAATGGAAAGGCACTCGAACCGCCAGTCGTCGGCCAAAGCAGCGGACCGGTAATCGGCGAATCAACGATCGTGAGCGGCTTGTGACGATTCGAATAAGATGATTGGAAGAAGACCATCAGCGATGGAAAAGCCAGCCAGAATTGCGGCAAGAGCCGCCGCGCTTTTGTGTGCTGTCGCTCTGGTTCTACTCGCTCGCCCCGCCGCCGCCGCTGAGGTGGCTCTCCTCCGCAACGGCTTCAGTATTCGCCACGAGCATCGTCAGGTGATGGGCGCAACCACACGCCTCTATCTTTCCGCCGACGATTCCAGCTTCACCGATGTGCCCACCGAAGAAATCACTGGCTACGAACTGGCCCCAGCGGATTTGCGCGCCTCCACAAATTCGCAGGCCGGCAACGCCCTGCCTGACTCTGCGAAATCCGCGCTCCCTCTGAACGAAGTTGTGAACAGCGCCAGCGCCAACTTCCATCTCGATCCCGACCTGGTGAACAGCGTCATTCACGCTGAAAGCGGATTCAATGTGCACGCCATTTCCCCCAAAGGCGCCCGCGGACTTATGCAACTGATGCCCGGCACCGCGAACCAGCTTGGCGTGGGGAATGTCTTCGATCCGGAAGCCAATGTCGAGGGCGGAAGCCGCTATCTGCGCGAACTTCTGGAACGCTACAATTTCGACCTGGTCAAAGCGCTAGCCGCTTATAACGCTGGTCCCGAGCGCGTCGAGCAGTATCAGGGAGTGCCGCCGTTCCCCGAAACTCGCGCCTACGTCGCCCGCATCGTGCACGACTATAACCTCAAGAAGATCGCCCAGGAAAAAGAGGCGAAACAGAAACAGGTTCCCGCTAAAACCACGAGCAAGCCGACGACCAAATCCCCGAGTCACGTCCCCCGCGCTCCGAAACCGGCCGCCGTACTAGCCGCAGCACCTCCGCAGTGATCGCCCTCAATCGACCGCCTTCACGTTGACCCTGCGTGGTTCCTCATTTACCTTCAAGTGGGGCTGTGCTCACTACAACTGCGCCTCTCTGCAACTTCGCACCGCATGAACAAGAAATGAGCAAGAAAAAATACGCAGCGTACGCGGTTGTCTTCGTCGTGCTGGCCTTGTTGGTGTATCTCCAGTTCCGCACTTGGCAGCATTTCGACTGGGCCCGGCTTTTTCAATTCGGACTGAACTGGCGCCACATTCTGCATGGCGTGATTTACATTTACATCGCCTATTTCTTGCGGGCGGTTCGATGGAAGATTTTTCTTCGACCGGTGCGCAAGGAAGCGTCCATCATGGGACTAGTCCCACCGACCATGATCGGATTCACCGGACTCGCTCTGCTCGGCCGTGCCGGCGAGCTAATTCGTCCATACCTGATCGCACGCCGTCATAACCTGCCTTTCGCTTCGCAAGTGGCAGTCTGGGCGGTGGAGCGGATTTTTGACGTGGGCGGTTTCACCGTCCTCTTAGTGGCAGCTATTTTTCTGCCCTCAAAACTGCGCGAGTTCACGCTCGCTGCCCCGCCCGAAGTGAGGCACTGGATTCATCTCACGGGATATGCCCTGATCGCGCTCGTACTGGGATTGCTTTCGGGAGCTCTGCTGACTTCCTACCGCGGCAATCGAATTGCCCAGCGGGTCGAAGACCGTTTTTCTCATCTCGCCGAGAATCTGGGCCATCGCATCGCGCAAAAGATTCGCGAGTTTACCGTTGGGCTCAATACTATTCACGGCCCGGTCGCATTCCTTCAATTGTCGGCCGTGTCGACTGTGATGTGGTGGATAATCGCGTTGTCTTACAAAGAAGTGACGCATGCCTACGGCGCACCGATGGCTGCCATGAGCGTCACCAAGGTTCTCCTTCTTATGGGAGCCAGCATGATCGGCTCGCTGGTGCAGCTGCCTGGTGTGGGCGGCGGCTCCCAACTGGCGACCATCAGCGCACTTGACCACGTCTTTGATATTGTCCCCAAGGAACTTACGGTCAGTTGCGGCATCATGCTGTGGCTGGTAACGTTCGTCGCCGTCGTTCCCGTCGGACTCTTGCTCTCCCATCACGAACGCCTGTCGCTGCGCAAGCTTTCGGCCGAGAGCGCGGAGGCCGAAGCAGGCGCCGCGGTTGAGGAAGCATCGTGACCAGCTGCACCGTTAGTTCTCATTTACCCTCCAAACCGGGAGATACCTCGTTGTAGGCAGAGTCAAAATGCCGATGGAAAGGAGTTCTCCAATGAAGAAAGCGTTGCGTGCTTGCTTCTGGACTTTGATCCTCTGCGCCAGTGCGTTCGCGCAGATCACCGCGAATTCCGGGTTCCGTTCTTTGCACGTTGACGCCAGTAAAGTGACCGGCGAGATTCGGTCCTTTCAAGGATTGAACGGGCCGCCAAGTCCGTTGATGGCAGGGCTTCCCAATCTTGTTCAGCAATATACAGATTTGCGTATAAGCCAGGTTCGCACCCACGATTTTATGGGGCCGACGGAGATCGACTCACACTTCGATCAAACGAACCCCCTGCTAGCATGGCTTATTCCCGACGAAGCCCAGCGTGCCGGAGTGGTGCGGGCGGGCAATGCCGCCATTATTTTTCCTGATTGGAGCGCCGATCCGGAAAAGCCCGGAAGCTACAACTTCGGCCCGACCGATAAGGTTATCGCCGCCATTCGTGGCAGTGGGGCTGAAGTGTATTACCGCATCGGGCGCAGTTGGGGCACCAGCATCGAGCCTCCGCCTGATTTCGATAAGTTTGCCAGCGTGGTGAAACACATCGCCATGCACTACAACCAAGACTGGGCAAACGGCTTCCATTACAACATCCGCTATTGGGAGTTCTGGAACGAGCCGGAGGCTCTGTTCTGGGGCGGCACACCGGAACAGTTTTACTCGCTCTACGAAAAAACGTCGCGGGCTCTGAAGTCGGTCGATCCGGCGCTCAAGGTGGGAGGCGACGCCATAGCTTTCGCGTATAACGGCGGGCCTTACCGCGAAGAATTTGTCGATTACTGCGCGGCGCACAAGGTGCCGCTCGATTTCTTTTCGTGGCACACCTATGCGGACGGTTCTGCCGATCCTTATGACGCAGTGCGACTCTCGCAGAACATTCGCGAGATTCTGGATAGCCGTGGTTTTGCCAAAGCCGAGAGCATTCTCTCCGAGTGGAATCTGACGCCCGACTTTACCGAGGCTGAGAAAGCCAGGCTGCGAGGCGAGGAAAACGCTGCATTTATCGGCGCCGCGCTTAGTTATTTTCAGGACGCGCCCATCGATCACGCGCAGTTCTACCGCGGCGATGCAGCCTGGATGGGACTGTTCGGGCTGGATGGAAAGTATTTCAAGACTGCGTATGCGTTCGAGGCCTTGGGAAAAATGCTCGATACACCGCAGCGGCTTGCGGTTGCAGGCACAGACACTTTTGGTTTCGCAGCGCTTGCCGGCCGCTCGGCCGACGGGAATACGGTCCAGATATTGATTGTCAATTACGCGATTCCCGCGGGCTTCCAGCCGCACATGATGCAAATGCCGCCAGGCGTTGTGAAGACCTTGCCCCCTTCCTTGGACTTTTCGAAATTGAAATCCTTGCCGCGACGGACGGACATCGTTTATCAGGACAACGCCGGCTACAGCCTAACCATCGATAATTTGCCGTGGGGCAAAAAAGCGTTCAGCATCGAGCGCCACCGAATTGACAAGACGCACAATCTCGACTTCGTGGAAGAGAAGGCAGGCGCGGGGGGCGTCTTGGAGTTGTCGATTGCGCTCGCGCCGGACGCGCTGGAGCTTATCACGCTTCGGCCACGCTGAACGCAACCTCTGCGTCTTCGGATTTTCATCCGGACAACGAGCCCCTTCGGAGACCTTCTCGGCTCTTCCTGCATCCCCTGCTACAATCGTGTTTATTCCCGAGTGCAGCCAAGCGCATGAAATGCCCCTTTTGCGGGTTTGAAAATGACAAAGTCGTGGATTCGCGCGAGAGCAAGGAGGCCGATTCCATCCGGCGTCGGCGCGAATGCCTGAAGTGCGAGAAGCGCTTCACCACCTACGAGCGCATCGACGAAATTCCTTACATGGTGGTAAAGAAAGACGGACGCCGCGAGCGCTTTGACCGCCAGAAAGTGCTCAACGGCCTGATGCGCGCCTGCGAGAAGCGTCCGGTACCAATCAGCAAGCTCGAGCAGATCGTGAATGAAGCCGAGACTTTCGTGATCGAGTCCGCCGAGCGTGAGCGTAAGACCAGCGAAATCGGCGAGCTCATCATGAACCGCCTCCGCCGCTACGACAAAGTCGCATATGTGAGGTTCGCGTCGGTCTATCTCGACTTCAAAGACGTCCAGGAATTCATGGCCGAATTGAAAGATCTGCTAAAAACGAAAGACGCGCCCGAACCGAAAAGCAAAACCGCGAAGACCTGATTTGGATTTACGTAGTGACAGCCGCCGTCGGCTGTCCGGCGAGCGCAGCTCGCAACTTCATATTCTATGGCACACAAAGTAACCCTCATCCCCGGCGACGGAATCGGCCCCGAAGTCATCCAGGCCACGGTTCGCATGATTGAAGCCACCGGCGTCAAATTCGAATGGGAGAGCTTCGCCGCTGGTGCCGAAGCTTTCGAGAAATACCGCGAATACATTCCCAAAGAACTCAGCGAATCCATCGAGCGTACCCGCGTCGGACTGAAAGGCCCGGTGACCACGCCCATCGGTGGCGGCTTCTCCAGCATCAACGTCGAACTGCGCAAGCGCTTTGAACTCTTCGCCAACTTCCGGCCTATTCGCAACCTGCCGCATATTCCCACCCGCTACCCGGGCGTGGACCTGATCGTCGTGCGCGAAAACACCGAGGGACTTTATTCCGGCATCGAACACGAAGTTGTTCCCGGAGTGGTCGAAAGCATCAAGGTCATCACCGAAAAGGCTTCCACCCGCGTCTCGCGTTTCGCCTTCGAGTACGCCCGCAAGAACCATCGCAAGAAAATTCATTGCATCCACAAAGCCAACATCATGAAGTTGTCCGATGGATTATTTCTGCGCTGTTCGCGCAACGTGTCGAAAGAGTATCCCGAGATCTTTTACGGTGAGCACATCGTCGACAACACCTGCATGCAACTGGTGATGAACCCCTACCAGTACGACATGCTGCTGCTGGAGAATTTCTACGGCGACATTATTTCCGACCTGTGCGCTGGACTCGTCGGCGGTCTCGGCCTCGTCCCCGGCGCGAATTTCGGCCATGAATGCGCCATCTTTGAAGCCGTCCACGGTTCCGCGCCCGACATAGCCGGACGGAATATCGCCAACCCTACCGCGGTGTTGCGATCAGCCTTGCTCATGCTGCGCCATCTCGGCGAACACGATGCCGCCTTGAAAATACGCAATGCCATCGACGAGGTCTACCGCGACCGCAGCAGACTTACCCGGGATGTAGGAGGCAGCGCCGGCACCTCGGAATTCGCCGACGCTATCATTCAGGCAATGGAATCGCAGAGTGCCACCGCGGAGCAACAGGCGCACCACTCGGATTGACACAGTCTATGTGCGCACATATAATGTGTTCATGAATATCACTCTTTCCGTGGACGAAAAAACTGTCGCCCGCGCTAGAAAACGGGCCGAGGCAATGGGCAGGAGCCTCAACCAGGTGATCCGCGAATACCTTCAAAAGTTGGCCGGGGCAGACGATCCGGAACGGAGTATCGAAGAATTCCGGCGTCTATCTGGAACCGGCGATTCCCGGGGTTGGCGCTTCAATCGCGACGAGATCCATGAACGTTCGTAGCTTCTTCGATACCAATATTCTCGTGTATGCGGACGATAAGCGTGCGGGTGCAAAACAAAGCCGTGCGATTGACCTGGTCGCGGAGCATCGGCGTGACGGAACAGGCGTTATCTCTATCCAGGTGTTGCAAGAGTATTTCGTCACCGTCACGCGAAAACTGAACGTCGATTCGCCTCTCGCGCGGCGGAAGGTCGAAATACTTTCGGAACTCGATGTCGTCGCTCCCGACGTGGCGGACATCCTGGCAGCGATTGATCTTCACCGGCTCCATGGGTTTTCTTTCTGGGATGCTCTTGTAGTCCGCACCGCCAAGCAGGCCGGCTGTCGCGTTCTTTTATCTGAGGATTTTCAAGATGGCCGTGAGATCGATGGCCTCCAAGTCCTGAATCCTTTCCGCGATCTCCTCTGCTAAACTATTGCGTTTCGGGAATCGTGCCGGGCGCCGCTGCTCGCGCCGATTCACTGGGGGGGGTATCCTTGGGGACTGATCTGAAAAGGATCGAAATTCCATACCATCGCGGACTACATCGCTTCGCCGTCTTCACTGCCTGCGCGACCCTCGTCCTCATCGTCGCCGGGGCGCTCGTTACCAGCAACGACGCCGGGTTGTCCGTCCCCGACTGGCCAACCAGCTTCGGCTCCTTTTACAAAATGCCGCAAATGGTTGGCGGCGTTAAGTACGAACATAGCCATCGCATGGTGGCGGAATTCATAGGACTGCTCACCATCATCCTGGCCGTCTGGACCTGGCAGGTAGAAAAGCGCCGCTGGCTGCGCCTTCTGGGCCTGGCAGCGCTCGCCACCGTGATCATGCAAGGCATCCTGGGCGGACTGACCGTCTTATTCTTTCTGCCCGCACCCATCTCCAGCGCGCACGCCGCCGTGGCGCAAACCTTCTTCTGCATTGCCGTCTCGATCGCCGTTTTCACCGGCCGCCGCTGGGTTGAAGAGCAACCGCGCACCGAACTCGACCAGCGCCGCCCCGCTCTTTTCACTCTGACTCTGCTCTCGATTTTTGTGCTTTACGTGCAACTGATCCTCGGCGCCATGTTCCGCCACCACGGCTTGAGTTGGTGGCCACACGTCATCAACGCAGCCGTCGTGGCCATCGTTCTCTCCTGGACCGCCATTCGCGCCATCTCCGTCTACCCCAACGTGGACGCGGTCCGCCGTCCGGCAATCGCAATGCTCGGTCTGATGGTCGCGCAACTCTGCCTCGGATTTCTAGCCTTCATCACCCGCGTCATGTGGGGAAGAGACGCCGCGCAGCCCGAACTGCCCATGGTGATATCGACCGTTGCCCACGTCGCCGTGGGGGCGCTGCTGCTCGCCACCACCGTAGTTCTGGCCATCCAGGTCTGGCGCCACGTGCCCGTCGCTTTCGAAGAGCGCGTCCCCGGAGGAAACCCGGTCGCCGCATAGACGGGTCGTATCAGGGCGTCGCTTTCGCCATGCCGTAGCTGGTCGAAATCGGAAGCCCGCTTAGGGGCTGACTTTCCCCCCGGATGATAATTTCCTGCTCGGCGTCGTAGAATAGCGTGTGACTCAGAACTCAACCGCCATCGATTTAGCTCCGCCCGCCCAACCCCTCATTCCGGCAGGGCAGCCAATCATTGCCGTTCGCGACCTCGTCCATCGCTATCAGGATCGCGCCGCCCTCAACGGCGTCTCCTTCGACGTTCGCCCCGCCGAGCTCTTCGGATTACTCGGCCCGAACGGCAGCGGCAAGACCACTCTGTTCCGCATTCTTTCGACGCTCATGGTCCCCACGTCCGGCAGCGCGACCATCGCCGGCTTCGACGCCGTTCGCCAGCCCGGAGCCCTCCGCCGCCACATCGGCGTAGTCTTCCAGGCTCAGAGCGTCGATCTCAAGCTCACCGCCTACGAAAACCTCTGGCATCAGGGACACCTCTACGGCCTGCGCGGCCCCGAACTCAAAACGCGAATCAACGAGATCCTAACCCGCGTCGGATTGCTCGACCGCTCCGCTGATCGCGTAGAAACTTTTTCTGGAGGCATGCAGCGCCGCATCGAGCTAGCCAAAGGCTTGCTCCACCATCCCGAGGTTCTGCTGCTCGACGAACCCACCACCGGCCTCGATCCCGGCGCCCGCCACGACCTTTGGCAATATGTCCAGATCCTCCGCGATCAGGAGCGCGTCTCCGTCATCGTCACCACCCACCTTATGGAAGAAGCTGAACGGTGCGACCGCCTCGCCATCCTGAACGAAGGCAACCTGGTAGCGCTAGGCACGCCCGAAGCCCTGACACGTGAGATCGGAGGCGACGTAATTCTGCTCGAAGCGCGCGATCCGCAGGCCCTGGCCGACCACATTCGCAGCAAGTTTCAAGTCGATGCCACGGTCATGGATAACCAGGTCCGCCTCGAAATTGAAAATGGACATCGCTTCGTCCCCGACGTAGTCGAAGCGTTTCCGGGAGAGATCCAGTCCCTAAGCGTAAGCAAGCCGACCCTCGAAGACGTCTTCATCCATCGCACCGGCCACCGCTTCTGGAACGAAGACGCCGAACCCAAACCGGAAATCGGCAAAAAGAAAGCCAAGAAGAAATCCTCCTAGCTCAGTCCGTGTGGGGACGGGCGCCTCGCCCGTCCAAGCCGACCGCCCGGCCCCCTCCTCGAAGTTGAAATCATCACAGTTATGGTGCCCAGCCTTAAACCGCCTACCAGCAGGCAAAACTGGAGTAAAATGCCTCCTGCTTTCCAGCCAAGGAGGAAACCTCAGTGAAAATTCAAATAGGCTGTTTGACGCTGTTTCTGCTGTCACTTTCACTGTCCGCCGTAGCCCAAGGCGGTGGCCAACAAGCCGCCCCCGCGGGGCACGCGTTCCAGTTGAGCAGCACGACCTTTACGAACGACACAACCGTGCCCCTCAGCATGATCTATAACGACGTCGTTAACGGCTCCAATGCCTGTTCGCTCAATGGAAGCGCCGGGGGAAATCAATCTCCGGAGCTCTCGTGGACCAACGCTCCTCGGCGCACCAGTAGTTTCGTCGTAACCGTGTACGACGTTACCGCCGCCTTTACGCACTGGGGGATGTACAACATCTCTCCCACCGCAACCGGGCTTCCCGAAAACGCCGGAGTTGCCGGAAGCTCGTATGGGCAACAGATCCTCAACGACTTTTATGTCGGCGCTGAATATGACGGCCCATGTCCGCCCGCGGGCTATCGGCCTTATGTCCATCACTACGTGATCACGGTCTATGCGCTCGATATCATCCTTCGCCTGCCCTCGTCTGCAAATTTCCCGGCAATCGCCGAGACTCTATATCAGGCGTTGATTAAGGCGGGAGCAAACCGCCACATTTTAGCAAGATCTAGCATCACCGGCTTCTACTCGACCACCCCGTAGTCTGAATAAGAAGCGACGCAAGCTGTCGCCACATTTCGCGACCACCACTGTCGCTGAGAACTGACAGCAGAGAGCTGATCCCTGCGACCCGAACCTCCAACGCTGCTAAACTAAGAACAATGGCCACCCGAACCGCGAGCTTTCCCGCAACCGCTCCCGCATCCGCCGGAATCCTGCTGCCCGCCTTCACCCTCTGGTGGCGCGAAATCGTGCGCTTCTATCGGCAGCGGGCGCGGGTGGTCGGCGTAATCGCTTCTCCGCTCTTGTTCTGGGTCGTTCTCGGATCCGGTTTCGGAACATCTTTTCGCTCCGGACAAGGCGCCGGCCAGCAGAATTATCTTGATTATTTCTATCCCGGAGTACTGGTGATGATCGTGCTCTTCACCGCCATTTTCACCATGATGTCGGTGATCGAAGACCGCAACGAAGGTTTCCTGCTTTCGGTGCTGGTAGCGCCAGTGCCACGCGCCGCCATTGTTCTGGGAAAGGTTTTGGGCGGTACCACTCTGGCCGCAGCCCAGGGATTGATTTTTCTGGTCTTTTCGCCACTCGTCGGCATACACATGACGCTCGCCTCGTTCGGGCTGATTGTCCTTACCGTGTTCCTGGTGTCGTTCGCACTGACCGCGCTCGGCTTCGCCATCGCCTGGCCCATGGATTCGACGCAGGCCTTTCACGCCATTATCAATTTATTTCTGATTCCGCTATGGCTGCTTTCGGGAGCGCTTTTCCCGCTGTCCAAAGCTTCGGGATGGATTCGCTGGCTCATGTACGCCAATCCACTGACCTACGGCGTCGAGGCGTTGCGCACGCTGATGTATCCCGATGCGCCCAGTTCATTTTCGTTCGACTTCTCGCTGACCGCATCCATTTTGACCCTGGTGCTGTTTGCGCTATTCATGTTCGGATTAGCCTTCGTGCTGGCGAATCGGCGCACCACGAAGCCCGCAGCGTAAGAACCGTCGTTGGTCGATGGTCAATGGTCGTTGGCATTCTAGAATTAACAGTAGCCGGGAGAATCAGCAACAGGCAATAACGCGCGAACGACCAACGACTAACGCCCACCGACGCCTATGCCCCTCGACATTCTCGCCCTAGCCGCGCACCGCGACGACGTAGAGCAAACCTGCGCCGGAACTCTCCTCAAAATGGCCGAACGCGGATACCGCACCGGCATCCTCGATCTCACGCAAGGTGAAATGGGGACACGCGGTACCGCCAAAGACCGCGCGCGCGAGGCGGCGGACGCGGCACGCATCCTGAAAGTTTCCTGGCGCCACGCGCTCGATATTCCCGACGGCCGCGTCGAAAATACCTGGGAGAATCGTCTGAAGGTCGTTCGCGTGCTTCGAGAGCAGCGTCCGCGGGTGCTGATTCTTCCCTACTGGGAGGGTCGTCATCCGGATCACTACACGGCCTCGATTCTTGGATACGAAGCGGCGTTTATATCGGGACTCGGCAAGTTGCCACAGGAGGGTTCCGCTCATCGTCCTGTCAAAATTATTTACGCCAGCCTGTACCGCGACGTACGGCCTACGTTTGTCGTGGACATTACCGACCAGTTTGAAACTCGCTTCGCGGCGCTGATGGCCTACAAGTCTCAGTTCACTGACCAGGATGCAGGCAGCGGAATTTTTCCTGCGCAAAAGGAAATTCGGGCGCGTGTAGAATCCCTGGCCCGCTATTACGGCATGCTCGGTGGCGTCACCTATGCTGAGCCGTTTGTGCAGAAGGAAGTCGGGCTGGTGGATGATGTGATGGCGATTCCGGTGAAGTCGATCTGAGGTGGTTAGGTGCGCCACTTCTCGAAGCGCGAGAAGTGGCGCACCCCAAGTCATTTCAGTCTACGCGTCCTGGCTACGCTACGACGGTCGTCGTTGGCGGAGTCTCGAACGGGGTGAGCGTGCCTGCAGCGAGCAGCGCCTGCCGACGCTGGACCTCCAACGCCATGAGCTGTATTTCCAAGCCGATCTTCTGAGCTTCGGCCTGCTCCCGCTCGAGTTTGATCCTGTTAGCCTCGTCGAGCTCGGGATCCTGCGCGCAGCAATGCGCAAGTTCGGGATCGTAGACCACGCCGTCGGTCGGAACCGCGAGAACCGTCGGCAGCTCGATCACCTCGCCGACAGTAGGCACACTCTTAAGAATCGCTGTTACCGCGGCCTGATATTGGGCCGGGAGTAGCCCGATCTGAGCCGGCGTCAAGACGGATGACACATAGTTGTCGACCGTTACCTGGAATGTCACCGCGGCTACTTTCGTAGTGCTTAGGTAAACGTCGAGCACCTTCCGTACGAAGTAAGTCACGGCGTAGCAGACGTTGTTGTTGACCAACGTCCGCTGGGTTGTCGAAACGGTTTGGGAATCCTCGTAACTGCTGATCGTGATCGACCGTTGCAGGTCGGTGTATTGCGACGCCTGCTGGGCCAGGGACAAGAACTGGTTCGCGCTGGTTTGGGTCGACAGATCAACACCGGTGCTGGAACTCGAACCGCTGCTGTTGCCGCTGCTGGTGGTCGCGCCTCCGAGACCGAAGATGTTGAATCCGCCTCCGCTCGATGAGATGGAACTCTGTGTCTGGCTGTTCAGCACTTGAATCAGCAGACTGGAGTCATTGGAATTCTGTTGCTGGTAAAGCGCCGACACGAACTGGGCAAAAGTCGTTTGGACTGAGTAACGCTCCGTTTCCGATGTGGTGCGACGATAGCGGTCACTATGGTACAGAGTCATCTTCTCGCCCGGCAGAAGGGTCAGCGTGTAGGCCAACCCACCGCGTTGCTTGGCGGTGAGACAGAGCGTGTGGGTATAGGTCACGTTGATAGTGCCGACACCGCGGCCAAAGTCGCCGGTCGCTACTTTGCCTACCAGGGCCATGGCGGAGGTCTTGGTCTCGGTGAATGTAGTGCAGCTCGGGCCGGTCCGCCATGGCGGATCGCATGGACCTTGACAGCATGGGTCCTGCGTGGGCAGGGTTACGGGCGTGGTGCCGTCGGTAGGATCGAAAGCTTGCGTCGTTGTGCCAGGCATGGATTTCTCCTTCTTGGAGCTTGGGCCTGCGGCTCCAAGAACTTCATTGGAATGGTGCACAACGGGCAGGAATCGTTTCAGAATCTCTTGGGCGACGAAGAGCGCGAGAGCTGGCGCACCCGCCAGACTAGTTGGTACTGGCACCCCCTGGCTAAAGGAATTATGGGCTTGAAAGACGAACCCGCGTTATACTCCGCGGTTAAAGTGGCCCACCCGTTCACCCGCCCGACAGTGTGGGTCATCTTAACCAATCGCAGAATCGATGTACCCAGTCCAGCCCGTGTTTCATCTAACCCCGGGACTGGTTTGGTCTGAGATGCCATGAAGAAGAAGATCGGGTTTGTAGCAGCAATGATGCTGGTCGGACTGGCGTTGTTGTCCACTCGCTACTACATGGTGGACTTGCCGGTATGGCATTTTCTTGGCGGCGGCAACGGGCCCGACCCTGTCACCTTGCACCTGCAGGGGGAATTCGTGGAGAGCAATCTGGGCGTGGCGGAAGGGCCGGCCGGATCACTTACCGTTCGCATGATTGCGCAGCAATTTGTTTTCGTGCCTCAGTGCATCGTGGTCCCTGCGGGTGTTCCGATCACGTTTCGAATTACCAGCGCCGATGCGGTGCACAAGCTGAGCTTCCTGGGAACGAACTATGGCCTCGAAGCCGTGCCTGGGGAGGTGAGCGAAGAGACTTTAACTTTTGCCAAGCCAGGCGAATTCAAGATCCCCTGCCATGAGTTCTGCGGGGCCGGCCATTATGCGATGAGGGGCCATCTGGATGTGGTGCCGCGAGATCAATTTGCCTCCATGCTTCCCGGCGAAAGGCGGACTTGTGAGCCACGTTAGTCAGGCGGCGCGCCCGCGAATAGGGGTCCCATGGCTTGGAACCCTGTCAGTTCTCCTTGCGATTACCTCCCTATTGTTGGGAAGGGATTCTTCCGCGCAGAGCGAGTCGAAGAATTCTGCAGCTCCAGTTCGCATCCCTTCGAACGTGGCCTGGACAGGAGAAACGCTTGCGATTATTTCCCGTGGCGATGCTTTTCGTGGACTGCTACTTGCCCGGCGCTGCAATCATTGTCATGGCGAAGAGGGATTCAGCTCCGTTCCCGCGTTCCCCAACCTGGCGGGCGAGGACCGGTTGTCGTTCTGGAAACAGATGCAGGATTTTCGATCCGGGAAGCGTACTTCACCAGTGATGCAGGCCATCGCCGAGGGATTTTCCGCGCGCGACTCGGCCGATTTGGCGGCGTATTACGCGATGCTGCCTACGGCCAGTGATGCGCAAGACAACCGGGCATTTCCGCAGGCCATGCAGGACCCCTCTCGTGCCTCGATGGCCATCCGCCTCATTGTTTTCGGAGACGGGCAGCGCGGTATACCGCCCTGCCAGTCGTGCCACGGTCCGGTGAGTTATGTGAACGGAGCTCCCCCACTCGCCACCCAGAACGGCAACTATCTGGAGCAGCAGCTCGAGCATTTTTCAAATGGAAATCGGGCCAACGATATTAACGTCCGAATGCGCAGTATCGCCAGACAATTAACCGCGGAGGAAAAGACGGCAGTTTCGGAATTCTATGGCGCCGGAATGGGACCGGGAGTGACCTCGAGGTAGCAGAGGTATGATCCGATTGCGCTGCGGGCGACCCGTCCTATCGGGAACGCGAAGGGCGGGACTCTCAACTGGATGGCGTAGCCGGGTGGCCCACATCTCGCCCGCCAGAGAGCGCGTGTGACATGAACTTCTACCAGACGCGGCACCGCTGATTTACCGGACGCACCATCTCGTCACCTGGTTTACAGGCGAATGCTCTGGAGAATTCCTCCAGGTTGGACAAAGGGCCGAGAACGCGAAATGGAGGCAACGGAGTCGGGAAGGATTTCGCCCATTCACGTGCAAATGCCGGGCGCGTATTGCTGGCCCAAAGATGTGCCCAGGCTAGAAAGAATCGCTGCTCGGGCGTGAAACCGTCGATCAGTGCCTTTGGACGTCTGCTTTGCGGCGTCTGCTGGAAGGCGGCGAGGGCTATCGTTACCCCACCCAGATCAGCGATGCTTTCCCCGAGAACCTGCTCGCCATTCACATGGAGATCGCCTTCGACAATAAAACTATCGAATTGCCTTTTAACACAAGCGGCGCGCTCCTGAAAATTCTTGAGATCCTCGGGAGCCCACCAATTCCTCAGACTCCCCTGCGCATCGTATTTTCTGCCCTGGTCGTCAAAAGCATGGGTTAGTTCGTGTCCGATGACAGCGCCGATAGCGCCATAATTGGTGGCGTCATCCGCGGCTGAATCATAATAAGGAGGCTGCAAAATACCCGCCGGAAAAATAATCTCGTTCAGCCTGTAGGTGTTGTAAGCATCTACGGTAGCGGGCGTCCCCGCAGACCAGGCGGCGCGATCCACTGGCCGACCGATTTGAGAGAGTCTGTGTGCAAGGTCGAACTGCTGCGCCCGGAAGTAGTTTTCCATATAAGGACCCGCGACTACCTGAAGAGAGGAGTAATCCCGCCACTCGTCCGGAAACCCAATTTTGATCGTTATCGCCTCCAGTTTCGTGAGCGCCTGCTTCTTTGTTTCCGAGCTCATCCACGACAGGTCCCCGATATTTTTCCGCAGCGCGGCTCTCAGGTTGCTTACCATTTCCTGGATGCGCTCCTTGTCACGCTGGGAGAACTTTCGCTTGACAAATTCTTGCCCGACCGCTTCCCCGAGCGCGCTGTCTGTGTTCTCAACACAGAGTTTCCAACGCGGCTCTTGCTCCGGATCACCGTAGAGAGTTTTGCTGAAAAAATCGAAGTCTTCGTTGACAAATCTCGTCGGTCCCGCCGGCGCCGCGGCATGGACTAAATGCCATCGCAGATAAATCTTCCAATCGGCGAGCTGCACTGTACCGAGAAGCTGATCGAGAGTTTTAAAGAAGTTCGGCTGGCGAATATTGACTTCCTTAATCAACGGAAAGCCGAGGGCCCTAAAATAGGAATTCCAGGAAAAGTTAGGCCCCGACACACCTAACTCCCCAACCGTCATTTTGTGGTAAGTTGCCTCCGGGTTGCGCCGTTCGGCAAGAGTCATTGAGCCTTGTGCCAGCTTGGTCTCGATCTCCAGAACGGTCCCTGCTTCAACCCGCGCTTTTTCTGGAGCATCTCCCAGCAGCACGAACATTTTGTCAATATGCTGCAAGTAGGCTTCCCGGGTCTTGGCCGTTGTTGAGTCGACGTTTACATAGTCATCGGGACTGGGCAAACTCAATCCGCCTTGAGATGCCTCAGCGATCTTTCTTGAAGGGTCCCTCATGTCACTCGCTGCGGTGAAGTCAAACAAGACCTTCACTCCCATCGTGTGCAGGCGGGCAACTTGCTCTGCCAAAGATGACAGATCGTTGATGCCTTCGATATCTCGCAATTCGGGGACTAGCGGCTTGATTCCTTCAGACTCGATTCGCTCCGTATCCATGCAACTCTCGTAATAGTTGCCGATCTTTTTCACGTTAGGACTGTTCGTTAGCAGTCGGTGCTTTACGGCCTCTTCGAGAATCTGACGAAGAACATTCTTGTTATCCTCATCAAGAATCGTAGTACTACGCCACTGCGAGTAATCGGGCGGAATTGGATTCTTCGCGATCCAACCGCCATTGGCAAAGCGATAAAAATCACTGCAAGCTGATCCTGAAAGATCGAGATTCGATCTTTCGACCCCATGCACCGAGCTCATTGAACATGCTTGAGCCAAGCTCAACGGCGACGCCGACGCGGCAAAAATGGCACCCAAAACAATCAGTCGAAATCTCATCTAGCTACCTTCCGATCGTTAAGGGGAGTTCTGCCCGCCGCCCCCTGATTTCAAAACATAGCGGAGTGGCATCGTTCGTCGAGGGTGCTACAATCGCGCTCGTCGAGCATAGCTCTCGTGATTAGCGACAAACTTGCAATGTTCGGTCGTTTTATGGGTAGATCTTGCGGAATTCTTACCGTCTGAGGTAATCGTTGGCGATGCAAAAATGGCGAAGCAAAAAGAGTTGGACGAATTTGATTTTAAGATCCTGAAAATCATACAGTGCAACAATCGGCAGCCGCTCGAGAGAATCGCCAAGGAGGTTCGTTTGTCCTCTTCGGCGGTCCAACGTCGATTGAGCCGGTTGCGCAAAATAGGAATCATTCAGTCAGAGGTTGCCGTCCTGTCTCCCGATGCCCTTGGCCGTAAGCTCATTGCTATCGTCGAAGTAACTCTGGAACGCGAGCAACCGAACATACTGGAGGAATTCAAACGGCGGATGGTCGCCACCTCGGAAGTAATGCAGTGCTATTACGTGACGGGAGACGCGGACTTTATCGTCATCATCACTGCCAAGGACATGCAGGAATTCGATGGGTTGACCACCACACTGTTTTCCGAAAACCCAAGCGTAAAGCGATTCACAACCAGCATGGTAGTAAAAACAGTTAAGGCCGGGCTGATGATCCCCTTGGGACCTCGGGCGGCTGGCGGTTGACCCTACTTCGACAATTGGAGGCGGGTGGCCCACATCTCGGCCGCGAGAAAGCGCATCGGTAGTTAGCGTCGGGCAGAGCAACAACCGGGGATGCGCTACTTCTCGCGCCTTCGAGAAGCGGCTTTAGGGGGCTGGCCCACCCCTTCCGGTATTCGAACTCCGGGGGCACCCCGCTCCTGTCGCGTTTTTCCGCGACGGGCGGGGATGTTGACTTTTCCAGTCCCGCCCAATCTTTCATCACACCCAGCCCGTGTGCACCATCACAGACGCACCACCCGCAATACCTGAAATGGAAATATGGCCGGCCAAGCCAGAAACGTGTCCGTCCCGGGAGCTGTCGATGCCCCCCAAAGGCCCTTTGGCAGTCAAAGCATTTCGCCGCTAAGTTCTTATTCCGGAGTACGTTGCGATTACGTCTTTATTTTTGAACACTTTAGCGAAAATGGGGGGGCGGCACAAAACCAGTAACTATCCTCTTCAACAGCGCAAGTAAAACTGAAAACCTAAATAGAAAAGTGTAAAACGTGAGCGGAAGCGCGGCCCCGTTCCTGTGCGAAAACCCGCGCCGTATAATAATCGGTTCCTTACATCCGTCGACGCGCTCGGCAGCTTCCCCCGGTCGAATCCAGCGCCCGACACACAGGAGATTTCATCATGGCTACTCTTACTGAACCCGCGATCCAATCTAAGACCCGCACCGAATCCGACAGCATGGGAAAGATCGAAGTCCCGGCGAATGTTTATTGGGGAGCGCAGACCGAGCGCTCGCTGCTGCATTTCAATATTGGACGCGACACCATGCCTCCCGAACTGATTCACGCTTTCGGCACGCTTAAGAAAGCCTGCGCGCTGGTGAATCAGGACCTGGGAAAACTCTCTCCCGACATTGCGAAGCTCGTCGTCGAAGCCGCCGACGAAGTCGTCGCCGGCAAACTCGATGACCAGTTTCCGCTGCGCATTTGGCAGACAGGAAGCGGCACGCAGACCAACATGAACGTGAATGAGGTCATCTCCAATCGTGCCATCCAGATTTCGGGCGGCGAAATGGGATCGAAGAAGCCGGTGCATCCGAACGATCACGTCAACATGTCGCAGTCGTCGAACGACACGTTTCCTGCGGCGATGCACATTGCGGCGGCCGAGCGGGTGAAGAACGCTCTGATTCCGGCGATCAAGACGGTGCGCGATGCGATTGCGGCCAAGGCAAAGGAGTTTGACGGCGTGGTAAAGATTGGCCGCACGCATTTACAGGACGCTGTGCCGTTGACGATTGGGCAGGAATTCGGCGGCTGGGCGAGTCTGTTAGACCGCGACATCAAGCGGCTGGAGCAGGTGCTGGACGGGCTTTACGATCTCGCGATCGGTGGAACGGCGGTGGGGACGGGGCTGAACGCGCATCCGGAGTTTGCCGAGCGCGCCGCCAGGAAGATCGCCGAACTTACGGGACTTCCCTTCCGGTCGCATCCCAATAAGTTCGCCGCGCTTTCGGCGCACGATGAGATCGTGTTTGCACAAGGCGCGATGGAAACGCTGGCCGCGTCGCTGATGAAGATCTCAAACGATATTCGCTGGCTGGCTTCCGGTCCGCGCTGCGGGCTGGGCGAGCTTGTGATCCCGGAAAACGAACCGGGATCGTCGATCATGCCAGGCAAGGTCAATCCCACGCAATGCGAAGCGATGACGATGGTCTGCGTGCAGGTGCACGGAGCGACGGCCGCGGTCGGATTCGCCGGATCGCAGGGCAACTTTGAACTCAACGTGTACAAGCCCGTGATCATCTATAACTTTTTGCACTCGGTCACGCTGATCACCGATGCGTGCCACGGCTACGTGGAATATATGCTCAAGGGGATTGAGGTCGATCGCGCCAAGGTGGACTTCTACGTGAAGAATTCGCTCATGCTGGTCACGGCGCTCGCTCCGAAAGTGGGATACGACAAGGCGGCGCAGATCGCACACACGGCGCACGTCGACAAAAGCAGCCTGCTCGAAGCGGCATTGAAGCTGGGATATCTCACGCGCGAGGAATTCGAGTTGCTGATGAAGCCGGAAAAGATGACGCATCCGTAGCGAGTGGGCTCAGTTCTTCTTTAGGAAACGCCGGCGGTTGAGGTGGGTCGAGGCGGTGGGCTCGATGTCGTCGTACTTCAGCACGCTGATGGAGCCATCCACTTCCAGCACCGCAAGCGCCGCGTCTTTGTACGTGCCGACGCCGTGCTCACGGAGCGCGCGCTGCAGTTCGTCCATGCTGACGTGCTCTTTCGCCATGTGCGATTCGATGACCGCGCCGTCGTGCACCAGCAGGCTGGGCTGTCCCTGAATATATTTCCGGAAGCGGCGATTGCCGCCGGAAAGCTCGGCAACCAAGTAGTTCAAAATGAGCAGCGTGGTGGCGGCGATCGCGCCTCCGGCGAGCGAGGTGTCGGGACCAGTCATGGCATTTTGCACGGAATTCGAAAGCAGCAGGAGGAGCACGAGGTCGAACGGAGTCATCTGTCCGACTTCCCTCTTGCCGCTGATGCGAATTCCAACCAGCACGAGGCAGTAGATGACTCCGGTGCGGAGTGCGATTTCACCGAGCGTGTGCAGGTTCGCGGGCAGCATAGGAAGGTCAGAGGTTAGAGGTCAGATTGCGGAGGCGAAATCACAGGATCACGGACCACCGTTTGTGCGATGGGTTTTAACCTCCGCAATCTGACCTCTAACCTCTGACCTCATTGCTACAGTCCCCGTTACTGCGGCGTAGCGGTGATCGGGATCGGCGCATTTTTTGGCGTGCTCAGGTAGCCGGTGATTTTGTTCTTGTCGACCGTCCAGACCACGAGTTCATAGAGCATGTGATCGCGTCCCGTGTAAAACTGCACCGGTTCGCTCTGGTTCCTGTCTTTTTTCTCGATGGTTTTGTCGTCGGCGGTGACGTCCATCGTGTACTTGCCCTTCTTGGGATCGGTCTTCTTGAGCTGCAAGGCTACGGTCGAGAACGCTTGCGGCTTGGCCCCTTTCAGCAAAGTGAACTCGTAGTATTGGCGGTCGCCCTTGTGCTTCAGCGCTTCGAGATCGCTGCGGGTGTTGGCGATCAGACCGCTTTGCACGCCGAGATCGCCGATCGTGCCCTGCAACTTGGCAATGGTCTGCTCAAGCGACGCCTTGGTGGCGGCCACGTCGGTCTTCACGCCGCCGACGTCGGTCTTTACGTTGCCTACTTCTCCGGCAACAGCGTTAACATCTTTCTTCTCTTCTGCCGCCTGGGCCGCGATGGTTGCCGCTGCGACTTGCTGCTGATGCTGCAACTGGTCGCTGCGCGCTGCCAATTCCTTTTTGGTCATGCCCAGCTGATGGGCCAGGGTTTCGGAATCGCCTTCGGCGGATTGCATGCGCTTGGTCAGATCGCCAATTTGTTTTTGGCTGACGGTCTGATCTTGCGTGACTTTTTCCAGCTTGCCGTGCTGGTCGTAAATGAAAAACGACGATGCGCCGGCATAGGCAACGGCCAGCACGATAAGAATCCATTTGCCGATATTGCTCTGGGGCTCGGGGTGGTACACGTGCGGTTGTTCGCCTTCAGACATAAGTGGGCTCTCCGGTTGAATCTGGACTGTAGTGCTTATTGTTTGTGAGATATCGATTGCTGTCAATTGCGTTTCGGGTTCTTGGGCGGACGTGACTTCCGGCTAGAATGGAGGCGTGAAGAGCTGGGATGCGATCGTCGTTGGCGCGGGCATCATCGGGGTTTCGCTGGCGATTGAACTCAATAAGCAAGGGCTGCGGGTGCTGGTGGTGGAGAAAGGCGAACCGGGGCGCGAAGCGTCCTGGGCGGCGGGTGGAATGCTGGTCGACTTCCCCGGCGAAACGCCGCTCGCGCTACGGGAACTGGCGACTGCGAGCGTCGGGATGTATCCCGAGTTTGTACGTGGGCTTGAGGATGAGTCGGGGTTGAAGATCGATTTGCGATCGGTAGGGACGCTGGTTTTGACTGGTGTGGAGACGGGCCAGAGCCCCGTCTTGGCGGGGTCCTTCGGCTCCCCTCAGGACAGGCTTCCCGCCATCACGCAAGCTTATGCTTTGCCCCGACCGATCGCGGAATTGGAACCGGCGCTTCGGATTTTGAATCACCCCGAACTGCGGTTTACTGCCCTGTATATAAAAGAGCCCTGCGTTGATCCCCGGCATCTGACGGCGGCCGCCATCGCCGCCGCGCACCATCGCGGCGTGGATTTTTCCTCCGGCGACAAAGTACTAGCCGTGGAAGTCGCGGACGGCAAAGCGTCTGGCGTCCGCACCGTCAAGACGCAATTTGCCGCGGGCATGGTGGTGAATTGCGCCGGAGCCTGGGCCGGACAGATCGGGCCGCATCCGTTTCCGACGCGGCCCGTCAAAGGGCAGATGCTGTGCGTCATCATGCCGGAAAAAGAACTGGTGCGCCATGTGGTACGCACGCCCGAGGTTTACTTGATCCCGCGGAGTGACGGACGCATGTTGATCGGGGCGACCGCCGAAGAAGCGGGATTCGACAAGCGGACGGTGCCGGAGACGATCCAGAAATTGCGGCAGGCAGCGCTCGATCTGGTTCCAAGATTAGCCGACGCGCGCATTCTGGAAGCTTGGGCGGGTCTGCGTCCGGGAACACCAGACGGGCTGCCGATTCTGGGCGCGACGCCGACGACCGGGTACTTTGTGGCGACCGGACATTTTCGGGATGGAATCATGCTGGCGCCAGCGACCGCGAAGGTGATGGGACAAATTATGACCGTGCAGAGAGCTCCGATGGATGTGTCGAAACTCTCGGCGGACCGCTTTGCCAATTGAATGGAGGCGATCTACCCTGCAGCAGAGCAGCGCCCGGCAGGATATACTGAAACGTTTTCGGCGATCATCTTACGAAATGCGCCCACCGCGCCAGAAAGGCAGCACCCTATGGCTTCCCCGGCAGTCGATTTTGCCCGCAATAATCAGCCGCGTTTTCTTGACGAGCTAAAAACCCTGCTCCGCATCCCCAGCATCAGCACACTCGATGAACATAAAGGCGACGTGCAGAAGGCGGCAGAATTTGTGGCCGCTGAGTTGCGCCGTATTGGAATGGATAATGTCGAAATCATTCCGACCAAGGGACATCCCCTGCTGTACGCCGACTGGCTGCACGCGGCTGGCAAGCCGACGGTTTTGATGTATGCACATTATGACGTGCAGCCGCCCGATCCTTTGGACGAATGGAAGACGCCGCCGTTTGAGCCGACCGAGCGCAACAGCAACATTTATGCGCGCGGCGCCGTCGACGACAAGGGCCAGCTCTGGATGGAAGTGAAGGCGCTCGAGTCCCTGATGCAGGCGCATGGGGGCAAACTGCCGATCAACGTCAAGATTATTTTTGAAGGCGAAGAAGAGGTGGGCGGCGAATCGATTGCCGCGTACGTCCGCAAAGAAAAGGCAAAGTTGAAAGCGGATTTCGCGCTGGTCTGTGATACGGAGCTGTTTGCGCCCGGCCTGCCTACTCTGTGCGTCGGCCTGCGTGGGCTGGTGTACACAGAAATTGAAGCCGTTGGGGCAAAGACCGATCTGCACTCTGGGATGTACGGCGGCGCCGCGCCGAATCCGTTTTTTGCGCTGATTGAGATCATCAGCAAGCTTAAAGATGCGAAGGGAAAGGTGCTGATCCCGGGCTTTTACAAGAATGTGAAAGCGCCCAGCAAAGATGAGCTGAAGGCGTGGAAGCGTCTGCCCTTCAACGAAGAGCATTATCGCAAAACCGAAGTCGGCTCCAAGGTGCTGACGGGCGAGCCAGGATATTCGGTGCTCTACCGGACCTGGGCGCGTCCGACGCTCGAAGTACACGGCATGCCGGGCGGGTTTGTGGCTGCGGGGGCGAAGACGGTAATTCCGGCGAGGGCGGCGGCGAAGCTTTCCATGCGCCTCGTACCGAACCAGGATCCGGCCGACATCCTCAAGCGCTACTCCGCCTTCGTCAAGAAACTCACGCCCAAGGGGATCGAGACAAAAATCAAAATCTATAGCAGAGGACCGGCCTGCGTGGTCGGCACCGACAACGGTTTCGTCCAGGCGGCGACTGAGGCGCTGCATGACACCTTCAAGAAAGAGACCGTGTTTATTCGCTCCGGCGGCTCGATTCCGATCGTGACCGATTTCCAAGACGTGCTGAAGATTCCATCGGTGATGATGGGATTTGGGCTGCCTGATGACAATTTGCATGCTCCGAACGAGAAGTTTCATATCCCGAATTTCCATCGCGGGATTGAGACGATCTGTTTGTTTTTTGAGAAGCTGGGGTAGAGGAGGCGAAGGGACAGCCGCCCTCGGCTGTCCGAGCTAGCGCAGCTGGCGGGTTCTTGTTTGTGCGTCCCTCGCGCGAGGCGGGGTCTCGCCCTGGGTTTCGCCCCCGCCGGACAGCCGAGGGCGGCTGTCGCTAAGCGGTTGCCCCGAACCCTCCCGGTAATCCCCAATTCCTCGCCTTCAGGTAAAATATAAGTTTGGGGTTGATGGCATGCGAGCACGGGTTTTCGGGTCGGCAGTGCTGTTTTTGATGGTCACGATGGTGTCGGCGCCATGGCTTCAATCCGAAGCCGATCAGGGAGTCCCGCATTTCAACGCGGGTCCTCCGGCGGCGGGCAGTAGGCTTCCGCTGATCCTGACCAAGGATCAGCTTTGGGGCGCGAACGCGCAGTTTCCGTATCAGACGCACGCCTATGAACTGGCGGCGAAGATTCCAAAAGTGCTCTACCAGCAGCCGTGTTACTGCTACTGCGACCGCGGCATGGGACATAACAGTCTGCACAGTTGTTTTTCGGGCACGCACGGCGCGGAGTGCGCAACCTGTCTCAAAGAGCTTTATTACACTTACACGATGCACAAGCAGGGCAAGACGGCGCGGCAGATTCGGGCCGGAATTATCAAGGGCGACTGGAAGTTGTTCGATCTGGCGACAGCGGCCAGCATTAATTGAGTGAACGTGCAAAAACCGGCAACCACAGGGGACACAGAGGTTCACAGGGGAAAACCCACGGAGCAAAAGCTTTTGCAGAAAAAGGTTTCCTCTGCGTCTCGGCGGTGAAGCTCTTCGATTTTCAAATCTGAACTAAATTCTGAACTAAATTTCGAACTAGAGGCGGTTTGATGGCACTAAAGATAGCTCCCAAGAAACAAGTGACCGAAGATCCACGACACACCCAGGCCGTGCAAAGCTATGAGTTGGGGCTTCGTGCGTTGCAGGAACACAAGTTCGAGAAGGCCAGAGGACACCTGCAAAAGGTACTAAGCGGACCGAACAAATCCCTGGTCGACCGGGCCCAGGTGCATATCCTCACCTGCGAGAAGCATCTCGGGACGCCCGCGTTGCAGTTCAAAACAACGGAAGAGCATTACGACTACGCCGTGTCGCTGATCAACGTGGGTGACTACGTGACGGCGCGCGAGCAGCTCGACAAGCTCTTGAAGCACAATCCGAAGGCAGAATACGTTCTGTATGGGCTGGCTGCGTTGGATTGCCTGACCGGTCATGTCGAAGAGTCGCTCAAGACGCTCGACGAGGCGATTCGGGTGAAACCGGCGCTGCGCTTCCAGGCGCGAAACGATACCGACTTCCAGAATTTGGCGGAAGATCCGCGCTTCACCGAACTGCTCTATCCGGATCCGGCTGCCGGAGAATCTGAGTCGCAGGAAGAAGAAGCGAGCGCGTACTAGGACCAGCCTAAGATCGATTGAGTCATTGAATCATTGAGGTATTAAATCATTGAAAACCGAAGTTCCCGGCGGTTTGCCCAATGATTCAATGACTAAATGATTCAATGATTCAATGGTTGTATGCTTCCCCACATGCGTACGGACTCATCCGACACCGGGAAGGCCGGCCCCGAACTGCGCGTAGTCGCAATCGGCGGCGGCACCGGCCTCTCCACGCTGCTGAAGGGGCTGAAGCGTTACGTCATGACGCCGGCGCTGGCCACCTCCGGCCAGCCCACCATTTGCGAACTATGTGGCGTGGTGACGGTGAGCGACGATGGCGGATCGAGCGGCCGTCTGCGCAAAGAGCTCAACATGCTTCCGCCGGGCGATGTGCGCAATTGCATCGTCGCCCTCTCCGAAGACGAAGCCCTGCTCTCCAGACTCTTCCAGCATCGCTTTCAAAAGGGTTCCGGACTGGAAGGTCATAGCTTCGGAAACCTTTTTCTCGCGGCGCTCACTTCGATTACCGGAGATTTTGCCGAGGCGGTGCGGCTGTCTTCTGAGATTTTGCTCACGCGTGGGCATATCTATCCGGCAACCATGTCAAGCGTGGAACTGGAAGCATCCTTCGAAGACGGGACGAAGGTGCGCGGCGAAACCCGGATCACGGCGAGCAAGGGCAAGATTCGAGAACTGGTGCTGGTGCCTCACGACGTGGAGCCGCTTCCCCAAACGCTGGAGGCCATCGCGAGCGCCGACCTGATCACAATCGGTCCGGGATCTCTCTTCACCAGCCTGATCCCGAATTTGCTGGTCCGCGGAATCCCCGAAGCTATCGCGGAATCTCCTGCCGTCAAGGTATTCATTTGCAACCTAATGACGCAGGCGAATGAAAGTATCAGTTTAACTGCGGCGGATCACATCCGCGCCCTCAACGGCCATGCTGGCGTCCAGTTATTTGACTACACGCTGATCAATAATAAGGCGGCATCTCCGGAACTGAAGGCCAAGTACGCGCTGGAAGGAGCGTCACAGATCGTGGTGGATCTGGAAGCGATCGAGGCGCTGGGAGTATGCCCGGTACTGGGAGATTATCTCGAAGAGGGTGAAGTGGCGCGACACGCTACCGACCACGTCGCGCACGACTTGATGGCGCTGATGGCGCAAGCGCCGGATCGGCAGACGATGCGGGGGTGAATGGTGGAGCGACGGGCACCTCGCCCGTCCAAGTCTGGGGTGGCCGGGCGAGAGCGCCCGGCTCTCCATGGGTTCGCGATATATTGATTTAGCATGGCTAAAGCTTCCAACACCAAGTCCAAACCTTCTCCGCAGCGCCCGCGTATCGCCGTGGCGATTATGGCGGCGGGCAAGGGCACGCGACTCAAATCCAAACATCCCAAGGTTCTGCATGAAATCGGCGGCAAGCCGATTCTGGCGCATGTGATCTCTACCGCAGTAAAGGTGGTGCCGGCGCGCGACGTCTTCGTGATCATCGGCCATGAGGCGGAGCGCGTGCGCGAGGCAGTGCGCGCCACCGGAGTAAACTTCGTGTTGCAAGCCGAACAGCGTGGCACTGGACACGCGCTCATGGTGACGCGCGAAGCGCTTTCGGGCTACGACCAGATCATCGTGCTCTACGGAGACGCTCCGCTGATTACCGCCGAAACCATTCGCCGAGTCAGCGAATTTCACGCCGCTCAAAAGGCGACGATGACTTTGCTCAGCGCCGATCTCGAGAATCCTTATGGATATGGGCGAGTGATCCGCAAAGGCGCGCGCGGAAGCGTCGAAGTGCAGGCGATTGTCGAGGAAAAGTCCGCGACCCCGCGGCAGAAGAAGATCCACGAAATCAACTCCGGGGTCTATGCATTCGATGGACCTACCCTGTACCAAAACATCGACCGTCTTTCCACCGCCAACCCGCACGGCGAATATTACCTGACCGATATGGCGGCAATATTTAACCGAGCGCGCAAGAAGGTAGTCGCGATCAAGACGCCGGATGCAGGCGAAATCCTCGGCACCAACACCCGCGCGGAGATGATGATGCTCGATGCGCGCCTGCGGCTGGCGAAGTGCCGCGAGTTGCTGGAGCAAGGCGTCACAATTTTTTATCCGCATACCTGCGTAATCGACAGCGACGTGGAAGTTGGCGCCGACACCGTCATCGAACCCTTCGTGCAGTTGCTGGGCAAGACCAAGCTGGGCGCGGATTGCCGCATCCGCTCCTACAGCGTGATCGGCAATTCCATCCTTGGCGACCGGGTCACGGTGCGGCCGGGGACGATCATGGAGGACTCGCGGATTGGCGCGGGAGCTGAGCTGGGGCCGTATTCTCACTTGCGTTCGGGAACCGAGGTTGGCGAAGGCGCTCACGTGGGGAACTTCGTCGAGACCAAGAAAATCAAGCTGGGCAAGGGCTCCAAGGCGAATCATCTCAGCTACCTGGGCGATGCGGAAATCGGTGAAGGCGTGAACATCGGCGCCGGTACCATCACCTGCAATTACGACGGTGTGAATAAGCACAAGACGCACATCGAAGATAACGTGTTCATCGGCAGCGACTCAACGCTGGTGGCGCCGGTAAAGATTGGACGGGGTGCCTACGTCGCCGCCGCCAGTTGCATTACCGAGGATGTGCCAGCGGATGCGCTGGCGCTCGGGCGGGCGCGGCAGAGCGTGAAAGAAGGCTGGGCGCGGGTGAAGCGCGAAGCGCAGAAAGAAGAGCGCCGTTAGAGGAGTTAGTGCGGGGATGGGGCTTCGCGCCGCTCCGGCGGGGCAAAGCCCCGCCACCACAGAATCCCGGCGCCATACAATCTCGGCGATCCGACGGAATTGGACTACACTAAAACCCGAAACGAAACCATGACTCCGAAACCTCCAACTCAGGTACTATCTCCGGTCGGCTACGATGTTTCCCTGCTGACCGCCGACGATTTTTATCTATTCAACGAAGGCAACCACTACCGTATTTACGAGAAGCTGGGCGCACACCTTGCCGAATCCAACGGAATCAAAGGCACTGTTTTCGGTGTCTGGGCTCCTAACGCCCGCGAGGTATCTGTGGTCGGAGACTTCAACGGATGGAACCCGCAAACCCATCCGCTGCAGGCTCGCGGCTCGTCGGGAATATGGGAAGGCTTTATCCCCGGCGTCGGTAAAGGCACGTTGTACAAGTTCCACATCCACTCCACCCAACTCGCTTACCAGATTGAAAAGACCGACCCGGTGGGACTTTTCGCTGAGCAACCGCCGCACACGGCCTCGGTGGTCTGGAACCTCGACTACACCTGGAATGACGCGGCCTTTCTTGAAAAACGCGCTGGCCTCAACTCGCTGCACGCACCCATGTCGATCTACGAGGTTCACCTCGGATCCTGGATGCGCGTCCCCGAAGAGGGCAACCGTTCGCTCACCTATCGCGAGATCGCGCCCCGCCTGGCCGACTATGTGAATAAGCTGGGATTCACCCACGTCGAGCTGCTCCCCATCATGGAGCATCCCTTCTACGGCTCCTGGGGATACCAGACGACGGGCTATTTTTCTCCCACGTCGCGTTACGGCACGCCACAGGATTTCATGTATCTGGTGGACTACCTGCACCAGCACGGTATTGCGGTCATTCTCGACTGGGTCCCGTCGCACTTCCCTTCCGATGGCCACGGCCTCGCCTTCTTCGACGGCACCCACCTGTTCGAGCACTCTGACGCACGCCAGGGGTTCCATCCCGACTGGAAGACGTTCATCTTTAACTACGGGCGCACTGAGGTGCGCAGCTTCCTGATGTCGAGCGCCATGTTCTGGTTGGACAAGTATCATGCCGACGGCTTGAGGGTTGACGCCGTCGCTTCCATGCTCTATCTCGACTACTCGCGCAATGAGGGCGAATGGATTCCCAACAAGTACGGAGGCCGCGAGAACCTGGAAGCCATCGACTTCCTGCGCCACTTCAACCTCGAAGCCTACAAAGAGCACCCCGACATTCAAACCTTCGCCGAGGAATCGACTTCGTACCCCATGGTTTCGCGGCCCACCCATCTGGGCGGTCTGGGGTTCGGCTTAAAGTGGGATATGGGCTGGATGCACGACACGCTCCAGTACTTCAATCAAGACCCCATTCATCGCCAGTATCACCACAACAAACTGACGTTTCGCATGCTTTATTCGTTCCACGAGAATTTCGTCCTGCCCCTGAGCCACGACGAGGTCGTGCACGGAAAAGGTTCCCTGATCGGTAAAATGCCCGGCGACGAGTGGCAGAAATTTGCCAACCTGCGCTTGCTCTTCGCCTACATGTTCGCGCAGCCCGGCAAGAAGCTGCTCTTCATGGGCTGCGAGTTCGGCCAGGTTAGCGAGTGGTCGCACGATCGCAGCCTGGACTGGGATGTGCTGCAGTACCCGGTGCATCGTGGCCTGCTGAACTGGGTGGAGCAACTCAACCGGCTCTATCGCAGCGAATCGGCGTTGCACTGGTTCGATAACGATCCCAAGGGTTTTGAATGGGTGGACTGCAATGACGCGCCTACCAGCGTCATCTCGCTGCTGCGCAAAGGCAAGGCCGACGAGAACGAGGTGCTCGTCGCATGCAATTTCACACCGGTGGCCAGACTGGGATACATGGTGGGCGTGCCTACGGGCGGCTACTGGAAAGAACTTCTCAACAGCGACGCCAGGGAATACGGCGGCAGTGGCTCCGGCAATATGGGAGGCGCCGAGGCCCTCCCAATAAAAACCCACGGCCGCCCTTTTTCGTTGCGGCTCACATTGCCGCCGTTGGGCGCGCTATTTTTGAAGAAGGCATAGACGCAAAGAACTTGGAATGCTGTGATCGGGTAATGTGGTAATCGAAAACCCGCCGGCTTTGGGTTTGAAATCGCCAAATTACAAGCTCCACAACTGTCAATTCCGTCAGCGCCCCCGCTCTCATGCTAGACTCGCAATTGAGTCAATCACCTTTGCGGATGCGCATCCTCACCCGCTACATTCTGGGAGAAGTCGTCTCCCACGCCTTGATCGGCGCGGCGGTTTTCACCTTTGTTCTTTTCACCCGCGCTCTCGACGTCATCCTCGAACTGGTGGTCCGCAACAGCGCCCCGCTGCCAAGCGTAGCCCAAGTTTTCTTCTACACCGTACCGGGCGCGCTCACCTACACCATTCCCATGGGCGTGCTCGTCGGCATCCTGATCGGACTTAGCCGTCTGGCCGCGGACAGCGAAATCACGGCGATGCGCGCCAGCGGCCTGGGCGTATGGTACTTCCTGCGCGTGATCTCAATTTTCGTAGTGGTAGCGTGGCTGCTCGCACTCGCTAACAGTGTGTATCTCGCTCCCCGCTCGCTCGCCGCCCTCGGACAACTGCAGGACCGTCTCAAGTCTTCTCAAGTGTCTTTCGAGGTTCAGCCCCGCGTGTTCTACGAGGAATTCCCGAAGAAAGTCCTCTATGTGCAGGACGCCAAAGCCATGTCCGGCGGCGCGCTCTGGAAAGGCGTGTTCCTGGCCGACTTGACCGACCCGTCAGCTCCCAGCATCAGCCTGGCGCGCGAAGGCCTGCTCGTCAGCCAAGGGCCGGATACCCTCGACCTGCATCTCACCACCGGGTCCACTCACGAAAGCGATCCCAAGATTCCGGACCAGTACCAGATCTCCACCTTTCAGACAACTGACATCCCGATCCAGATCCCCGCGGCACAAAACGGTCAGGAACAAACCGCATCGCTGCATGAAATGAAAGTTGCCGACCTCCTCAGCAATGCACGAACCGCCGACCCCATCACCGGCCGCCTGGACCTGATCGAATACCATAACCGGTTCGCTCTGCCGACTGCCTGCATCGTGCTTGCCCTGGTCGGTATTCCTCTCGGCCTGTCGTCGAAGAAAGGCGGCAAGTCCAGCGGACTTGTCCTGACTATTCTGCTGGTCTTTCTGTACTATTCGATTTCGTTGATCGGAGTGTCTTTCGCGAAACAGGGTCACCTCTCACCCGCCGCCGGCGTTTGGCTCGCCGACCTGGTGTTCTTTGTCGGGGGAGTTTTTCTGTTGTGGCAATCGGAACGCCGACCGATCGAACTGGCCGGGTTCCGCGCGTGGTCTAAGACGTTTAAGTTTAAAGCGTCAAGGTTTGGAAGCGCAGGGACCACGGCTGAGGCGGATCAATCTTCGCCGTCCATCCTGCCGGCGCTGCCACAGCCATCTCTCACGGGGCTTAGCGGAGGCCTTACTCGCGGCGTTAACCACAATCTGCCCACTCGCCGGCGGCTATTCAATCTTCGTTTTCCGACCATCCTCGACGGGTATGTGCTGCGCGATTTTGCTCTCTACTTCGCCATGATCGTCGCGGCTTTCGTGATGCTGCTACTGGTGTTCACGCTGTTTGAGTTGCTCGGCGATATCCTGCGGAATCAGGTATCGCCGATTACCGTGGGCGAATACCTGCTCAACGTCACGCCCTACTTCCTTTACTATCCGATTGCGCCGCTCAGTATGCTGCTGGCGGTACTGGTCACATTCGGCCTGCTGCAGAGGACTAACGAAATCACCGCGATCAAGGCTACCGGCATCAGTCTCTACCGCGTCGTCGTTCCCGTCCTGATCGCTTCCACCCTGGTCGCTGGCGTGCTCTTTCTTTCGGACCAACTCTACCTTCCCTACACCAACAAACGTCAGGACGCGCTGCGCAGCGAAATCAAGGGCAAACCCGCGCAAACCTACCTTCGCCCCGATCGCAAATGGATCTTCGGCCAGCACTCCGACATTTATTACTATCAATTCTTCGATCCCGAACGCGATGTTTTCGGCGGTATCTCCGTTTTCCAGTTCGATCCGCACACCTTTCAGATCACGCGCCGCATCACCGCCGACCGCGCACACTGGTCGAACTCCATGGGCCGCTGGGTTTATGAGCAGGGATGGGAACGCAGCCTGAACGGCTCCGCCATCGAGAGCTATCGCAAATTCGATGCCTCGACCTTCCCCGAGCTAGCCGAAGCTCCGGCCTACTTCAAGAAAGAAATCAAACAATCTTCGGAAATGAGCTACGACGAACTGCGCCGCTACATTTACGATCTCGAGCAGAGTGGCTTCGACGTGGTGCGCCTGCGCGTGCAGCTGCAGAAAAAGATTGCGTATCCGCTGATCACGTTCGTGATGGCCGTCCTGGCGATCCCTTTCGCGCTTTCTGCCGGCAAGCGCTCCGCTTTGACAGGGGTTGCGACGGCCATCGGCATCGGCCTGGTCTATTGGATGATCTCTGGCCTGTTCGAGGCGATGGGCAATTTCAGCCAGCTTCCGCCCATGGTCGCTGCCTGGTCTCCGGACCTGGTCTTCGGCTTCATCGGAGGTTATCTCATCCTTCGCATGCCAACGTAGGGCATTGAGGCATTGAACCATTGAGTCGTTGAAAACCCATATTTCCTGCAGGTTTTCAATTGACTCACTGAGTGAATGTCTCAATGATTCAATCGTTCAATCTAGTGCGCGGCCATTCCGCTCGGTGCCGCCGGAGTGATGGTCGTGGTCGGACTGCTCATGGATCCGTTAACCGTATTCAGCGAAAAGCCGGCGACGGTTTGCGAGTTACTGTTCGACACGAAGAGATACTGACCGGTGTTGTTTACGCTCGGGTGTAACACTATCGAAATCGGCTGCAATCCCTGGCTGGGCTGGGGTGATCCAGTTAGCGCCGTCAACTTGCCCGCGGACGTATTGATGAGAAATCCAAAAACCTGGTTCGACCCTTCACTGGCCACGTAAAGAAAACTGTTCGTAGGATCCACCACCATGCCAATCGGGCTCTGCCCCACCGAAGTTGGAGGCACGTCGCAAGACTGCTGGGGACACGTTGCCAGCGGAACCATCTGATTACTGGCCACATTCTGCTGCGTGCAGACCGCATTGATCACCGTGCACACCTGGAACGGATATAAATGGCCGCCGTTCGGGTCCTGATTGCCCACATAGACAAACAGGTTGCCGGTATTCTCCGTGGGCGGGTTGGTGTAGACCGCGATCACCGAGAGGGGATCGACCGCGGCAATAGTATAAGGAGAAAACTGTTGCTCGGTCAGGACTCCCGATGAACCCACGCTATAAACGCTTACCGTATTGTCATTGTGCGGAGACGGGTAAGTGCAATTTTCCGAACAAATGTCGAAATTGTTGGTAACGAAGAGGAGCTCCTGGACGGTGGAAGCGCCGGGCGGGGTAAAGGTTATGGCTGAGAGCGCGGTCGGAATCTTGCTCAGGTAGAACGGGCTTCCGCTGGCCAAGGTCAAGGTGTTTGAGCCTGAACCTGGCTTGGGCATGGCGAAGACCGAGATCGAAGGACATACATCGAATTGACTGGCGGGCGCATGCGGACAGCTTTGCGGAGTTACTGGCGTGGGTACCGGATATCCCGGCGACGGGGAGGAGCCCTGATCGATCACGAACAGGAATTGTCCTGCGGGGTCCCGCTGCATGGCTATGGCGGTGTCAGGGTAGGAATTGGCGGTCCAGGTTATCGCCGTGCCCGGGCTGGACAAACTCCCGTCTGAGTTCACCGTGTACGGGTAAATCGAGGGTGGAGTGGGATTAGCGGAACCAGACACACACTGCGCACCCATCTGCGTAGACTGCAGCACGCACGGCACACCCTGATCCAAAACGAAAGCATTCGCGCCCAAGGGGTCGAGCACAACGTCCAGCGGAATTCCGCACGGGTTGGTGTCGACGTTGTTTCCCGGTGGGCATGCGCTGGCATTGGAATTAATCAGAGTCAGGTAGCCGTTATTAAAATCTATAACGAAGGAACTTACGTTGTTCCCAAAACCGGGAGTCCCCTGGGAACTGGTCCCCTGGGTCAGCACGTACACGAGTCCCGAAGGACGAGATGAGGAACTGCCGCAACTGAGCAGCAACAAACTCAGGGCACACAGGCCCATGAACGCAACGACTCCACTTATTTTCTTGAACATCTGTTCTCCCGAGGGATCTCTAATCGACGCGCTTTTCGCCGATTGGGGTGGTCAGCCGCTTCCCGTCCGCAGCGTTATCGCGCTACCGTCACGGCGATGGAAGCTTGTGGCTGAAATATATTTGTGTATCAGGAACGAGCGGGAAGAGCAAATCCGGGAACAGCCGGAATCCGGATTTCAATCTCTAACCCACCTTCTTTGCGGTTGGATGCACGAAGTTGCCCGCCGTGCAGCCTGACAGCGCGGTCCGCGATCGACAAGCCCAGACCCGCTCCCCCGGTCTGCCGGTTGCGGGCATCGTCCAATCGATAAAAGGGCTCCAATATCTTGGACAGCGCTTCGTCTGGAACGCCGGGGCCGGAATCCAAGACGCGAATCACAATCTCGTCACCATTGCCGTTCGCAGTCTGCTGCCGCTCCAGTCGCACCTCCACCGTTGTGCCTTCAGCAGTATACCGCGTGGCGTTCCTCACCGCATTCTCCACCGCGCTCCGGAGCAGGTCCGGGTCGGCATCCACCAGAAATTCATCCGCGGCAGCGGCCGGCGTATCGCCCGGCGAGATCACGCGGCAGACCCGTCCCGAAGTTTCGTACTCGGCGTCGTGCGCCACTTGCTCGACCAACTCCAGCAGCGAAAACTGCGTCTTGTGCAGGCCATCGGTCCCCGACTCCAGCCGCGAAATGGTCAACAACCGCTGGATCAGCGCATTCAGCCGGTCGGCTTCCATTTCGATCCGGTTCAGCGCAATTTCGAGTTCCGGCGCCACCTCCGGGTCGACTCCGGAAGCAGCCCGTTGCCGCGCCAGCCCCAGCGCCACACTCAGCCTGGCCAGCGGAGACCTTAGTTCGTGCGATACATCCTTCAGCAGCCGTGATTGCGACTCCATCAGCCCTTCGATCCGTTCGGCCATGCGATCGAAATCGCGCATCAACTCCGTCAGTTCATCGCGGCTACCACCGACAGGCGCTCCGGTGCGCGCGCTCAAGTCGCCCGCCCCCAGGCCTTGCACCGCCATGCGCAGGCGAGTTACCGGACTGGTCACCGACCATGACAGCAGGTAACAGACGAGTCCGGACAAAATTACAGCGATGGCCAGCAAAGGAATGTCAAAGGGTCCGAAGAAGCCGCGCGGTCCCGGCGGCAATTCCAGGATCAGCGTGTACCGCTTTCCGTCCAGGGTCAGTGCCTGCCGCCTGATGCGGTCGGGCAGAAGATTGTCTATGAAGCTATGGTGATATGCCGGACCACCGCGCGAGTCTCCACTCGGCCGCGCCGCACCCGGCGCCGCGCCCTCTCGTGAAGCCTCTATCCAGGGTGGCACATGCCGGCCCGAGAGTTCGTTTCCCGCAGGATCAAAAACGTAAGCCCGGACGTGTTGCCCGCGCCAGATTTCTTCCAGATAGTCGTGGGCGGCGCGTTGTCCACCAGTCTGGTAGGCGTTCACCGCCTCCGCCAAAGTCTGTGGCGCCTGACTCTCGATGCCCCGCCGCTCCGGACGCAAGGCAATCGTCACGACAATCGCCAACACCAGTGACAAGGCCAGGACCGCCCAGAATGACAGGAAAATCTTGAGGAAAAGGCTCTTCATTTTTATTATTTTTTCGGCTTCGCCGCCGGCCGCGCGAACATGTACCCTACTCCGCGAATCGTCTTGATGTGGTCGCCGTCTTCTTCCGAGTCGCCCAACTTCCGCCGCACCTTGCTGACGTGCATGTCAATGCTGCGATCAAAGGGCATGAACTTGCGGCTGAGCACGGCATTCACCAAGCGCTCCCGCGTCACCACTCGACCCGCCTCGCGCAGCAACACCTCCAGCAGATTGAACTCCACCGAAGTAAGATCGACCGGCTGCCCCGCTCGCAGTACGCTGCGCGTTGCCGGATCCAGTTCCACGTCGCCGACGCTCAGCACTTCCGGCACGGCGTCCGCCGCCCTGACCGGCTTGGTGCGGCGCAGGATGGCGCGGATTCGCGCCACCAGCTCCCGCGGGTTAAACGGCTTGGGGAGATAATCGTCTGCCCCGATCTCCAACCCGACGATGCGGTCCACATCCTCGCCGCGCGCCGTCAATAGCAGGACCGGAATCTTCGACACGCTACGAATCCGCCGCAGCACTTCGAATCCATTAATACCCGGCAGCATTACATCGAGAACGACCAGCGCATACTCGTTGGTCAGCGCCTGTTGCAGCCCCTGTTCACCGTCGTGGACAGCCTTCAGGCTGAACCCTTCGGCCGTCAGGTACTCCTGTACCAGACCGCACAATTCGACGTCGTCATCCACCACCAACACATGTTCCATTCTTTTAATCATCTAACACCTTCGCTGGACTCCACGCGGTAAAGATTTGTGATTACGAGCGGTTGTCGATCTTGACCCCCGTTTACAAAACTTTACCGCGCTTGACCGACTCTTTACCTCATATTTTCTAGAATGGTGTTCTTATCAGCATAGATGTTTCGGGCTGCCTCCCGAACCCCTATGAGATCTAAGCAGATTAGAGGAAAGTCAAAAGGAGTTCCCATGAAATCAACTCGTATTCGTATTCTCTCGATCGGCGCGGCTGTGCTGCTGGCGGCGGCATCCGCAATTGCACAGGGCAGGCACGGTTATGGCGGCCCCGGCGGCGACTTCCACCACATGCTCAAGCAGCTCGATTTGACCGCCGATCAACACACCCAGGTCAAGGCGATCTTTGAAAAAGAGAAGCCCACCCTGCAGCCGCTGATACAGCAGATGCGCCAGAACCACAGCGCCATGAGCGCGCTCGAGGCGAGTGGCACATTCGATGAAGCCAAGACGCGCGCGCTGGCTACGCAAAACTCGCAGACCATGGTCGAGCTACAGGTCGAGCATGCTCGCATCAAGTCGGAAATAATGCAAATTCTGACTCCCGATCAGAAAGCCAAACTGGCGCAGATCGAGGCCAATCACGCAGCACGCATGAGCAAACAAGCGCCGGCTCCGCCCGCGGACTAGCTCTTTAGTTTTTAGGGTCTCTCTCCTGTCCCGGGTGAGGAACGGAAACTTCAACCTTCGTCCTCACCCGCTTTTTCACCGCGCTTTAAGAGTGGGGAAACCGCATGGAACGCGCCGACATCCTCTACTCGGGATTGATGTTCGCCGCCGGCATGCTGTCCATCTGGACGGCACTGCTGCTTACTGCCACCTTCGTTACCCTCGCGCCGTCGTTCCGAAAATCCGCACCCACCGCTGCTACAATTTCATCTACAACAGCTTGCGGTCAGACCCATCATGGTGCCAAAGAACCTACGCCCCCTCGTTCCCTATCTGAAGCGCTACCGCAGCGGTCTCGTCTGGGGCGGGCTCTGCGTCTTATTCAATAACGGCATCTGGGTACTGTTTCCGCAAGTCCTCCGCCGGGCCATCAACGATCTTCACTCCGGCGTCACCCGCCAGAAGCTTCTCACCTATTCTCTGCTCATCGTCGCCATCGCGCTGATCAAGGGCATCTTCCAGTTTCTGACGCGCTGGGTGGTTATCGGCATCTCGCGCGACATCGAGTTCGATCTGCGCAACGATCTGTTCGCGCACCTCGAGCGCCTTTCCCACTCCTACTACCAGCGCAACCGCACCGGCGACATTATGGCGCGCGCCACCAACGACCTCAACGCGGTCCGGATGCTGCTCGGCCCGGCCATCATGTACTCGGCCAACACCATCGTCTTTACCGCCGGCGCCCTGGGCTTCATGCTCGCCATCAGCCCCAAGCTGACCGTATTTGCGTTTCTGCCGCTACCCATCGCCAGCATCGTCATCCAGTATTTCGGACGCCGCATTCACGAACGCTTCGAACGCATTCAGGCCATGTTCTCCGACATTTCGGCCCGCGCCCAGGAAAACTTTTCCGGCGCCCGCGTCATCCGCGCCTACGTGCAGGAACAGGCCGAGATCGCCGCCTTCGAAGGCGCCAATAAGGAATACATCCGCCGCAGCCTCGGCCTGGTCCGCCTGATGGGAATGCTCTGGCCGACGCTGGAATTCATGCTCGGCGCCGCCGTGGTCATCGTGCTGTGGCTCGGCGGACGGCAAGTCCTAACGGGCAAAATGAACGTAGGCGATTTCGTCGCCTTCAACACCTACATGATGCAACTCACCTGGCCGGTCATCGCCCTCGGATGGGTCATCAATATCTTCCAGCGCGGCACCGCGTCCATGGTGCGTATTCAGGAAATCCTCTCGGAGCAGCCCGAAATCGCGGACGCAATTACTGGTGGAGAGACGGGGGCCCCGCCCGTCCTGCCGAGCGAGGGCGCCCGGCTCTCCACCGATCTCCAAGGCGAAATTGAATTCCGCAATCTCAACTTCGCCTACAACGGCACCGCTGTCCTAAAAGACATAAACCTGCGCATCCCGGCGGGCTCCAGCCTTGCCATTGTTGGTCCCACTGGTTCGGGCAAGACTACGCTCGTCAACCTCATCGCTCGCATCTACGACGCCGCGCCCGGTGCCGTCCTTATCGACGGCCGTCCCATCCGCCAATTCCCTCTCGATTCCCTGCGCCGCTACATCGGATTCGTTCCCCAGGAAACTTTCCTCTTCAGCGACACCATCCGCGAAAACATCGCTTACGGAGTGTCGCACGAGGTTTCGACGGAAGGCGGCGAAACCTCGTTAGACGACATCAAAGCCGCCGCCGAAGCCGCCAATATCGCCGACGACATCGAAAGTTTCCCAGAAGGCTACAACACCACCGTCGGCGAGCGCGGCATCACGCTCTCCGGAGGCCAGAAGCAGCGCACCGCTATCGCCCGCGCCCTGCTCCGCAGTCCCCGCATCCTGATCCTCGACGACGCGCTCTCCAGCGTCGACACCCACACCGAAGATAAAATCCTCAACCATCTCCGCGAAGTCATGCGCGGACGCACCACCATCTTCATCTCCCATCGCGTTTCCACCGTCCGCAACGCCGACTCCATCGCCGTCCTCCACCAGGGGCGCATAGTAGAACAAGGCACCCACGACCAACTAATAGCCCGCAACGGTTATTACACCGATCTCTATAACAAGCAGTTGCTGGAAGAAGAACTAGCCGAGGTCTAGCGCGGGTTGGGTGCGGCTGGGATTCGTGCCAGGCAGGCCTTCAGCGGTACCGAAATCCGCCTTGGAGCAAATCCGGCTCCAGGCTCTAGACACGGGTTTCGGGTGTCGCCCCCCGGCTGCGAGCGGTCGAGGACAGACGCTCCGCCATGGCCAACGCGGAGCAATTGTAACTTTCTGTCAAGAAAGCCAACTATCAGTTACTCGTGATACAACCCCGAAAGGAATAACTTGATCAGACAAGGAGAAGCAGTGATAATGCTTCCGAGTCCCCAACCAATCTGGTGTGTCACGGAGTGACCATGCGACGTTCGCGCCCGGCCTTGCTGACCTCGTCTACACCTTCGATATTCAACCTTTCAACGTCCAACCTGTTGACGCTCGTCCTCAGCATCCTGACTCTTTCGACTCTCAGCTTCGCCGCCGCGCCTGACCGCATCACCGTGCCGATCGCCTCCAGCCAACTCATGAGGCTTTCGGCGGGCGTCCCGATGAAAGCGCGGCCCCAGTACGATCAGGGCCCAGTCGATCCGTCGCTCAAGCTCGGCTACATGACGCTGCTCACCGTACCGAGCGCAAGTCAGCAGAAGGCCATCAACCAGCTTCTGGCGCAGCAGCAGGATCCCCACTCGCCTCAGTACCACCATTGGCTCACTCCCGATCAGTATGCCGACCGCTTCGGCCTCAGCCCCAACGATGTTCAGAAGCTCACCACATGGCTGCAGTCCCAGGGTTTTACCGTCGTCAGGGTTGCGCGCGCGCGCAACTTCATCGTCTTCAGCTGGAACCGCCGCTCAGGCCGAAACCGCCTTCCAGACCACGATTCACAATTTCGACGATAACGGAGAAACGCGCTTCTCCAATGTCGTTCCCCCTTCGATTCCCGCCGCGCTCACCGGTATCGTGACCGGAATTCGCGGGCTGAGCAATTTCCCGTTGAGATCGCACGCTCTGCATGCAAAGCCGAACTACACTGAGCCGGTCACCGGCGGCAACCACTATTGGATCGCGCCGGGCGACATCACAACCATGTACGACCTGCAAAAGCTTTACACTGCGGGCATAACCGGCGCCGGATATACGCTGGCGGTCATGGGTGAGACCGACGTATATCTGGCTGACTTGGCTGATTTCCGCACCGCTTTCGATCTGCCGGCGATCAGCGCCCCGGGTTGCACGCTCAACGCCAGCCTCGTCATCACAGCCTGCGACACGACAAACTTCCAATATGTGGTGGTGACGGGCCAGAGCGATCCAGGAATGCCGAATTCCATCCAGGACGATCTCACCGAGGCCGACATCGATCTCGAATATTCGAACGCGGTTGCGCAGGATGCACAAATCATTTATGTCAACGCTCCTGATCCCACCGGAAATGGCGTCACGGATTCCTGGTACTTCGCTATCGATGAAAACATATCTCCTGTGATCACTCTGAGCTACGGGCTTTGCGAGCTTTTCGAGGCGAACGACGGGGATTTCGCTTCCGATGAAGCCGAACTGTCCTTGGCGAACGCGTCTGGCATCACTTTCATGAATTCGAGCGGCGATTTCGGCGCGACGGAGTGCGAGCCGAATAACAACGGCGATCCGAACGCTACACTAGCCACTCTCGGCCTAGCCGTGAGCTATCCCGCCAGCAGCCAGTATGTTACCGGCGTCGGCGGCACGATGATTCCTTCAACGGAGTACACCAGCACCTACTGGAGTGCGACGCAACGGGCCCACTGGCGGCTCGGTCATCGAATATATCCCCGAGCAGGGATGGAACGACGCCCAGGAGTTTGGCGCGTATTGCATGGCCAACCCCACCAATGGCTTCTGCACTGACAATGGCAGCGGCATTACTATTACCTCCTGGGAAACGGCGCAGGAGGCGCTCGGTATTATTGCCGGCGGCGGTGGCGCAAGCAACTGCACCACCGTCAATAGCGTCAGCGGCATCTGCATCAGTGGCTCTCCGCAACCGAGTTATCAGCAGAGCTTGAAAGTTCCCGGCCAAACGACTGCCGTTCGCTTCTCGCCCGATGTCTCGCTGCTCGCATCGGTATTTTGGCCCGGCTTTATCATCTGCACTCCGGTGGATGAGGTTCTCGGCAACGGCGACACTGCCAGCATGTGTGCGAACGGACTCACTGGCGCCAGCGGCTTCTTCAGCTACGGCTTTACGTTCGGAGGTACTTCCATTGCCACTCCAATGTTTGCCGGCATCGTGACGCTGCTGAATCAGGATGTGGTGCAGAACGGACTTCAAACCCAGCCCGGCCTGGGAAACATCAACCCAACGCTCTACAAATTGGCGGCGACCCCTGCCAATGCCGCCTTTAACCTTCTCGCGTCCAGCACCAGTACAGGCTCCAACAGCGTGTTCTGCGAGCCCGGTACGCCCGCGGGCTTCCCCGCGGCCATGATATGCCCTGCGGCGGTGGCGCCCGCAACGGAAGGATTTTTTGGTTACGACGCCTCGAACTTCGACCCGACTACAAACTATAACCTGGTGACCGGCCTCGGCTCCGTCGATGCCTACAACCTAGCCAAGGCGTGGCTCGGCACCGCGACTGCCTCCACTGCAACCACCCTTACCTCCAGCCAGAACCCGTCGAATTACGGTACCGCGGTGACCTTCACTGCGACGGTCACGACCACGGGCTCAACCCCGCCAACCGGCGGCGTGACTTTCTCATGATGGCACCACGTCCCTAGGCACTGCAGCCCTGAGCACCGTGGGCGGCGCCCAGGTGGCAAGCCTAACGACAACCCCAACCGCACTCCTCCCGCCCTCGCAGGCGATCACTGCCGCCTATGGTGAGACAATGCGTG
>CAVSTM010000002.1:0-178064 GCA_963730845.1 uncultured Acidobacteriaceae bacterium
GTTGCTCGCCAGACGCCGACCCGTTGTGGCGGGAACGATGATCAAAGCCCCAGCGAGCAGCGCACCCATGAAACGCAGTCCGACAAGTACAGTCAGACTGAAGACCAGCAAAAAATAAAGATTGAGCCGATCCAATCGAACGGAGGTTGCAGCAGCCAACTCTGGCGAGAACAGGCTTAGCAGGAGCTGTTCCTTGAACCGGAAAATAACGAAGATGATCGACAGAACGGCCACCGTGCCCAGCAGAAACGTAAATAGCGAAAGAGCTTGAAAGCGTCCGAACAATGCCTCGACAAGGTCTTCTTGGGGAGTCAGGGCCGCACCAATGGCAAGTGAGGCTGCGAAAACCACGCCAATCATTGCCTCGGTAGCAAGCCCCGTCTTTCTTTGGAGATGCCAGATGAGCAAAGTGCCCAAGAACAGAGTCGCACCCCCACCCAGCAGAGGATTAAAGCCGAGAAGAAATGCCAAGCCAAGTCCGGGAAGTGCGACATGAGATATAACGTCGCTCGCCAAGAGCATCCGTTTCATCAGCGCAAAGCTCCCAACCAGCCCAGCAGCAACGGCAAAGAGCAGGGCAAGCAATATTCCGTATATTTCAGACGGGCTAGTCATTCTCGACATTGTGGTGGTGCACGTGTTGATAGAACTTTGGCACCCCTGAGTAAACTGCCGCGAGGGTATCGGGTGTGAGGATGTCTCGCGGGCTGCCAAAGCAGGGCCTTCCTTTGCTCAGGCACAAGACTTTGGTCGCGAACTGAAATACAACGCTTAGATCGTGGGACACAAGCAGCACTGTCAAATTGCGCTCCAGCCGCAGTTTTTCGAGCAGTTCATAGATATGCTCCTGCGCCAATTCATCCAGACTTGCGGTCGGTTCATCAACAAGCAGCACGTTCGGATCGCCGAGGAGCGCGAACGTGATCAGAGCTTTCTGGAACTGTCCACCTGAGAGCACGCCGATTCTGGTGGCAAGCAGTTCCGGTGTGAGGCCGACGATGTTCGCTGTCTGCCGCACTCCGTCAGGTGGAATCTTCAGGAGACGCGCCTTGGCCCCGAGAAGGTCACTCACGAGAAGCGGCAATTCACGATCTGCGGCGATTGCCTGCGGGACATAGCCCAGTTTGGTTTCAGGAGCCCACTCAATGACACCTTTGTACGGCAACTGGTTCAGTAGCGCCCGAAGAAGAACAGTTTTCCCTGCTCCGTTGGGGCCGATTATTGCTAAGTTCTCGCCGCGTGTAACGTCGAAGGAAAGGTCGTGGATGACAGTCCTGTTCCCAAAGCTCACGGTTAGGCTTCGCACAGACAGCACTGGCACTGGATTCACCGTTGGTCATCGCCTCCCGGTCAAAGGTAGTGTAGTCCCCAACGGTTTAGAACGTCAGAGCAAAGCTGCACTCGGAAAACCCACCAGAATTCGAGCCGCAACCTGCAATGCGCAGTCCGGCACATTCGACGGACGCAAGCAGTCACAATTCCTTTAGATGAGTGCGCGGCAAGACTCGGGTTCGTAGAAAGGGTTTCGCGCAGGGGATGGCGAGTGGTGCAGACTATGAGGACAGCGGTACCGATGTACTTTCTGCGAGCGGCGTACTAGACTTGTGCGCATCTCACCAAATCTAAGGAGGGGATATGGCAACCGCAAGAATACCTCAACCAACCGCCGATGACCCAGTGAGAGTCGATCCCAAGCATTACAAGGTCGAGTTCGAGAACGACCGTGTCCGAGTGTTGCGCATCAAGTATGCACCGGGCGAGAAATCTGTGATGCACAGCCACCCAGAATCCATCACGGTCTTCCTGACAGATGCCCGTGGCAAGTTCACCTACCCAGACGGGCGGACGGAAGACATCAACGCGAATGCTGGGACGGTGCAGCATATGGACGCCCATACGCACCTGCCGGAAAGCCTCAGCAAAACTCCGTTCGAGGTCATCGCTGTAGAGTTAAAACGCTAGGTTCGGTCTGTTCCATTCGAGAGCGGGGCTTGCCCCCGCTCTCTTTTTCTCGGGTGCCGCATGGCGATCTGCGCCCACTTTGCATCGACCCTGTCCTCTCTAATGTCGGAATCATGAATGACTCGACCATCGTCGTGGCGGGAGCTACCGGTAATCTCGGCGGACGCATCGCGAGAGCTTTGCTTGAACGGGGAGCCAGCGTAAGAGCGCTTGTTCGCCATGGCACTGCGCAAGACGAGCTTGAGCGACTACAAGCGCTCGGCGTAACGATTGCCAGTGTCGACTTGAGCAGCGCTTCCCAAGTGATACCGGCATGCTCGTGTGCGTCCTGCGTAGTGTCCGCGCTGCAAGGATTGCGGGACGTGATCGTGGAAACGCAAACGGTTCTGCTCGACGCTGCGATCAAGGCTGAAGTACCACGTTTCATTCCGTCCGACTACTCAATTGATTTCACCAAGTTTCCACCCGGAGAGAATCGCAATCTCGATCTGCGCCGAGACTTCCACAAGCGCCTCGATAAGACTCCGATTTCAGCGACCACGATCTTCAACGGTGCGTTTGCCGATCTGCTGACCGGTCTGATGCCGCTCATTCTCTTCAAACTGAAGCGAGTCCTCTATTGGGGTGACGCGGACCAGCGCATGGACTTCACGACGATGGACGACACGGCCGCATTCACGGCGAGCGCGGCTCTCGATCCGTCCACCCCTCGCTTTTTACGAATTGCTGGCGATCAACTCAGCGCCCGTGAACTGACGGCAGTCGTAAGTGAGGTGACCGGAAAGGAGTTCCGCCTGTTCCGCGCTGGAGGTCTGGGAATGCTCGGCACGCTTATCAAGGTCGCACGCACGGTTGCTCCCGGAGAGAAGGAACTTTACCCGGCATGGCAGGGCATGCAGTACATGCGTAACATGTTCGAGGGCCGGGCAAAGCTAGAGCCGCTCGACAACCATCGCTATCCCAGTATTCGTTGGACGACCGTGACGGGAAGCGGGGCTGTCACTATTCTTCCGTTTGGGTCAAGATGCAGCGTCGTCTCTGCTGAGCAGGTATGGCAAAGCCAGTAATATTCCGGCGTCTTGGGAGTGGACAATTTGAGAGTTGTGTCAGGCTCCAGTCGAAAAAGCGTCCCCTCTCCCAGACGGCGAAACGAGGCGGAACAGGAAGGGTTGGTACACTTGCCGAGCATTTCAGAACTCCACCGTGCTCGGATACTGACTGCACCAATGTGATCCTCCGCACACGATTTAGGCTGTGACGCCTATCACATGTCAACGTGACCGCACGCATCGCTGCCTTGAGGTCGACTCGTCGGCGCGTTCACTGCCGGGACTTGGATCACATGGTGGGTGAATGTCGTAGCCAAGCGATTCGACGGATAGCTCAGAAGAAAAACGGCGTCTGGGCTTTGTAGCGGAGGTAGGATTCGCCGAACCGAAGTTCCAATTCCCGTTCTTCATACAGCCGAACGTAGAGCACCCACGCAGGAGAGAGCCATAGGATCGCCCACAGAATGGCGTGCAGGGATTGCAGCCACACCGCCCCAACGATGAAGAACAGCAGGGTGGATAGGAGCATGGGATTCCGGCTCCGGGCGTAGAGCCAATCGCTGGCTAGCCGCTTGCTCAAAACTGCGGCAAATGGCAAGCCCAGTCCTCGAATTGCTAAATTCAGAACCGTCAAAGCAGCGAACACACCCAAGACTTTCAGCAGAGGAGAACTGATCGATCTCGGAAATGCAACGTAAGCCACCGGGTGCGCTTGCGTGAACCGATAGGCGACGACAAGAGCGCAGCCCAGCAGGATCATCTCGGCATAGTGGATCGGAACGGTCAGCAGTGCAGCCCGCTCCGCTGTGGGATCGCGGTCGAGTAACCAGCGTCCCACAATGGCGAGTGCAGGGACGAGCGCCACGGTTCCCCACATCAACACGACAGACCAGAGGAATGAGAACGCATTAAGGCTTGCCAGCCGCCAGCACAAGAGCACAAGAGCAAATCCTGCCAGCTTCAGGATGGCGGTCGAAAGCGCCCTCATACTGTCATCGCAAACTGCTTGACGGCTTCACCGTAGCTATCCATCACAGGCATCGAAACGCCAAGATCATGCCCTGTGTTGATGAGATCGTCGTAGAACGTCTTGACCTCAACAGGGTCACCAAAGGAATGAGCGGAACATCGCTTAGTGTATTCATCATGCCGAAACATCCAGCGCGTCATCCAGATGTTGACTCGTTTGCGTAGTGCAGAATTCGTCAGGAATGGCTTTGTTTCTGGATACCGGGAGAGCACGGCTCCTCGCCGCTCTACCACCTGTAGGCATTCGCACGCAGCACTCAGTGCCCCCGAAGTCACATCGCTGTCGCTCAATATCGCATCGAGGCTTCCGGCTTTAATGAGTGCCGCCCACAGACCGCCAGTAATCGCGTATTGAATCCACAGGTAGTGCAGCATGTCCGAATGAAGCCGAGTTTGAATATCTGACGAATCTGACGAGGCAAACAGGTCTGCGACCTTTTTCGCGAGCGCCGAAGGTTCGCCTTCCGGCGAGCCAATGTCTATCGCCTTCAGAGCCGCAACGAGGGTGCCTTCATGGAACGTGCCACCTGCCTTGGCGTCCCCGTAGACGTAGTGCGTGCGCGACAGAATAGGGTCGATATCCGCTGTGCCGCGCCAGTTCTGAGTAAGAAGCAAGAACTCAGCAGAGCCCACTTGAGGTACAACTTCTCTGAGGGTTTTCGCCAACGCATAATGCTTCACGGGGACGATGACCAATTCGAAGGTGTCCCTTGGTGTCACCGTTTCTACGGCGTGCAGGTTGTACAGCCCACGGAAGTTCCGTTTGTGTCCTTTGCGTCGGTCAAATACATCGAGCGGTAGACCGTCACAAAAAGCAGCAGCCCTGCCCGACCGCACAAGGTGGACGACGTGATGTCCAGCTTCGGAAAGCGCCCAGCCATAGATCGAACCGATGATTCCAGCGCCGACTACCAGCACGTGCATAGGTTAGCCCTTCGCACATTCAGTTCTTTTTCCATGCAGCAGATCGCATCGCTGGTTCGCCGAACGCGACACACTGTGCGATCAGCGCAAACACCCAGATGTACCACGGAATCGGGTCATGATAGTGAAATTGCAGGATGACGCACACGACGAAGAGCAGACCTCCGAGCATAATTCCCTCCTGACGGACTTGTTTAGGCCGAAGGCGAACCATAGCATAAGGGCTAGAGCGAGTCGGTGAGCAGGAACACGCTTCCTGTGCTTTACATCACAGCATCGCTCTTCCACACACCAATATGCTTGGGCAATCTGGGCAGGTGGGTCAGGGGGGTCGAAAGATCATAACTATGCCGACACACCGGGCAGAATTCGCCGTCGTTGTCCTCGCGACAATCTTTCTGTTTACAGGGGTTGCCGCTTGCTGTGTTGCGGCGGTTCGTCGCGGTAACACGGGACGGATTCTGGCGTGGTTTGGCATCTTCAGCGCACTGTATGGAGTCCGCTTGTTTGCCGCAGTGCCTACCGCCTTTAGCCTGCTGGTCGGCCCCTTTTCGTCGAGCGCCCCGCAAGTCGTTTGGATCATCACCTACGTCATCATGATCCCCGCACTCTTGTTTTGGACAGAGCTAACGACGGGGTCTCTACGCCGCCTTTTCCAGATCATGGTCATTCCAGCCTGCGCCATTGCTATCGCAGGCACAGCTTCAGTTTTGCTCCATCAGTCTCCTGTCGGATTCATGCCATACAACAATGTGCTTGTAATCGGCTCGCTGCTTGCCGTCGCGATAGCGAATATCGTTCCACGTATCGGGAAACAGTGCTTGCTTATTCAAAGCCGAGTTTCGGCAGCCGGGACTCTGATTCTGGCGGCTGCGGTTATTCATGACAATTTGAACGGAACTTTTCTCAACCTTCGCAGTTATCCCTTTCTTGAGCCGCTGGCGTTTGCGCTGTTTGTGTTCTCGCAGGGGTGGGTCGCAGTAGAAAAGGTGTTTGCGGACGAACGCCGCCTGCTCTCCATCGAAGACGAACTCGCTATCGCCCGTGAGATACAGACTTCAATCCTCCCCAGTGGCGTCCCCGAAGTTAGGCACCTGCGGATCAGCGCGGCGTATCTTCCGATGACTGCCGTAGCAGGAGATTTTTACTGGTTCATCGCCGTCGATCCTCACCGCGCTGGTTTCTTGGTCGCCGATGTTTCTGGGCATGGTGTTCCAGCGGCTCTGATTGCATCCATGATTAAGGTTGCCATGCAGTCGGTGGTGGCCTGTGCGGATAATCCGGCATCCGTGCTGCGCGGAGTGGAACGCACCCTTTCCGGGCAGCTTCGCGGTCAGTTCGTCTCCGCAGCGTACTTATGGCTCGACACTGAGAATCGGAAGGCGCTGTACTCGGCGGCTGGACATCCGCCGCTTCTGCGCTGGAGCCAAGGCAAGCTGGAGACCATACAAAGCAACGGCCTTATTTTTGGTGTGATGTCGGGATGCGAGTATCCGGTTTGCGAGATTTCAATCGCCAAAGGTGATCGTTTCCTTCTGTACACAGACGGCATGATTGAGCCGGAAAATACCAACGGCGAGTCATTTGGCGACCGCAGGTTGGGAGAAGTGCTGTGCGAGAGCCAGTTACTCCCCTCTTCTGAATTGTCCGACCGATTGCTTTCCGAACTACGGCACTGGCAGCCTGCGTCGGCAGCCCAGCAAGATGACATCACTCTTATCGTGATCGACGTGCTTTAGAGAAAATGTCGCTTACCAGAGAAATGGGACGAGCCGGAAGCGGGTGTGCAGGCAATATTCGGCATAGCCGGGCAGTTCTTGGCGAAGAACCTTTTCCTCATTGAGCAGCCGGAAAACGATGATGGGGATGAAGAGGGCAAAGACAGGTAAGGCGAAGTACGAACCGAGCGCCAAAGGCGCGAACAAAAACATCATGCTGGCACCCAAATACATAGGATGGCGGACGATGCGATATGGCCCCCTCGAAATCACTTTTTGGTCGGGCTCGACTCGAATGGTGGCGGCAGCGAAACTGTTCGCCTTCAAGACCCAAAAGATCATCAGGAAGCCGCCAAGAACGAATGCCTGCGAAAGAATCGTCAACCACAAGGGCAAGTGAGACCAGCCAAATCGGTGGTCGAGACCGGGGAGCAAATAGCCAATCAACCAAGTCACGAAGCCGAACCTTATGATTAGCTTCTGTTCGTGCACTTTTTCCTTCCTCGGCAGCCTGCGCTCGACCAATTTTGGATCGTGCTTACAGAAATAACCAAAAGCGAATAGCGTCGGGACAAACCAAACCATTAGATACGCCCAGCCCTGCCAAAACCTCAAGGAACCAGCGGGAATAAACAGGATGGCCCCGATTGCAACCGCACCGAGCAGGAAACGCAGGGCCAATTTCGATTTGAGACTCATCGGATGCCCTCGCGTGGTTCGAGTAGTTCCGAACCCTCGATAATTGTCGCCGCCGAAGGAACCGACGAGCAGTGACAGCAGTCACCCGACACATCTGAACTGGCATAATTGCTCCACCGTGGTCTCGATCCCGCCAGTTCCAACTCACGCTCTGCGCCGTATCCAGCGAGTTCAGGCGATCACGATTGTCTGGATGAGCGTCGAGGCTGCCATATCCCTTCTTGCTGCATGGCGGGCACGGAGTCCCGCGCTCCTCGCGTTCGGTGGAGACAGTGCTATTGAACTCCTGTCGGCGGTCGTCGTGTTCTGGAGGTTCCGCACCAACGTTGCGCAAGAGCATGCTGCGCGCCGAGCAGCCCGCATCGCAGGACTGCTGCTTTTTGCCCTCGCTGCTTGTGTTGTCGCAGTTTCCGTCATGGCGTTGCTCGGATACAGCGAGGCGAAGCCAACGCCTCTGGGGATCGCCATTCTGATAGCCGCAGCCGTGTGCATGCCTCTGCTTGCGAGAGAGAAACGTCGGCTGTCGGCAGTGACGGAGAGCGCAGCCCTCAGAGCGGACGCCGCAGAGTCGGCACTATGCGGGTATCTTTCCTTGATCGCCTTGACGGGACTGGTTGTGAATGCCTTTTGGCACGTGCCGTGGGCGGATTCGGTGGCGGCTTTGGCGATTGTTCCGCTCGTCGTTTGGGAAGGGCGGGAACGGTGGCCACGTGTGGATATTCTTCGACCGATCAATCCCCGCAACCGCCGCGCGAAAACTGGGCTGTGTAATCCTGACTCGGGCCATGGAGTCCCGTCACCAACTTGGATTGGATTCATACGACCGCTTTTTCCCCAACCAAGACACCATGCCAAAGGGCGGACTTGGCAACCTGATCGCTCTGCCGCTGCAGAAGCTTCCGCGCGCAGATGGAAACAGCGTCTTCGTGGATGCGGAGTTTCGTCCATATGGGGACCAATGGGCGTTTCTGGCAAGCGTGAAACGGATGCCCGCTTCTGCTGCTGAGGCAGTCGTTCTGGAAGCTCAACGAAGCGGGGACCTTATCGGAGTGAGAATCAGCTCTGCGGAAGATGAGGGACAAGACCCTTGGACATTGCCACCATCCCGAAAGCGAGCAGAGCGTCCAATACCAGGCCACCTTCCGGTGCAGGTCCGAATTGTTCGCGCCAACCTTTTGTATATCGAAAAGAAGGATCTTCCTTCCGCGATGCTCAACCGGTTGCTTCGCCTTGGGGCATTCCAGAACCCCGAATTTTACAAGGCGCAGGCAATGAGGCTTCCTACTTTCAACAAGCCGCGAGTTATCGCCTGTGGCGAGGAACTCGCTAACCACATTGCCCTACCACGCGGTTGTCTTTTGGAGGTCATCGAGCTGTTGAAATCGCACCGCATCAAGCCAGAAGTCAGTGACGAACGGTTTGTCGGTCGTCCGATCGAGGTAGAATTCTCCGGCCGATTGCGCCCGTTACAGCAGGATGCCGTTGATGCGTTCGTGCAGCACGATGAAGGAATTCTCTGTGCTCCCACGGCTTTTGGCAAGACGGCTGTGGCAGCATGGCTGATCGCGGCACGAAAGGTGAACACTCTGATCTTGGTACATCGTCAACAATTGTTAGACCAGTGGCATGCGAGATTGGCAATGTTCCTCAACCTTCCCGCCAAGTCAGTCGGACAAATCGGAGGAGGGACGACAAAACGCAGTGGTTGTGTGGATATTGCCATTCTTCAAAGTAGCCACGACAAGGAAGGCGTGAAAGACTTCGTGGCAGAGTATGGTCAAGTGATTGTTGACGAGTGCCACCATCTATCGGCGTTTACCTTTGAGCAGGTGATGAAGCAGGTGAAAGCGAAGTACATCGTCGGACTGACAGCAACTCCCGAGCGAAAAGATGGACATCATCCCATCATCTATATGCAGTGCGGTCCGATTCGATTCAAGCTCAGCGCCCGCTCGATGACGGCAGCTACCCCTTTCGAGCATGAGGTAGTTCCTCGGTTGACAGACTTTTGCTTGCCGCCTGAGCAAACCGATATGACGATTCAGGAAGTGTACGCCGCAATCGTCGATGATCGCGTCCGCAATGAATTGATCCTTGCCGATCTCATCCAGGCAACCACAGATGGGCGCTCACCGTTGCTGCTTACCGGCAGAACTGAGCACTTGAAATACTTCGAAACGGAGCTTGCTGGCAAGGTGAACAACGTGTTTACGCTGAAGGGTGGCATGGGCAAGAAACAACGACGATCGACAGCAGAGGCAATTGCGGCTGTGCCCGAGTGCGAGCCGAGAGTCATTCTGGCGACCGGCAGCTACATAGGCGAAGGGTTCGACGACGCTCGCTTGGATACGCTCTTTCTGGCGATGCCCATTTCCTGGAAGGGAACGCTACAGCAATACGTAGGGCGTCTCCACCGACTTCATGATGCCAAGCGTGTTGTGCGAGTCTACGATTACGTGGACTCCAACGTCCTTATGCTGGCGCGAATGTACGCGCGTCGCCTGAAAGGGTACAACCTGATCGGCTACACGATCCGGGACGCCAGCAACGAAACGTCGTTCTTTCAGCAGGTTGAAAATCGATCTCCCAAAGAGCCTTTGATCAACGGAGAAACATGACGAAACGGAACAGTCGCCCGGCGGTTCTGCATCTGCGGAAGCTGAAAGGCGAGTCTGGGACAAATCTCCCTTCACTCAGCAAGGCGAGGCTGAAGGAACTGATCGAACAAGCGATCGTGGATGCTTACGGCGAAGAAGAACAAGCAGGCGGTTTTTTCACCATGATTGAGGAACACCTAGCGTTGCCGTTCCCTGTGAAGGTCCTCGGCGTCGATGCTGAGGTGGAGAAAGTCGACATGACGCTAGATGGCCAAATTGTTGCCATTTGCCGTCGAGGCAAAACGCGCCAGAAGATCCCAATCCTGGACCTGCCTTTGCCAACGCCGGCACCGGCGGGCGTGGAATGGATTGTCGCTTATCGCCACTGGCGCCGAGGGTCCTGGTGAGCGAATACCAGTATTACGATTTCCGCGCAATCGACCGTCCGCTGACGAAAAAAGAGATGGCCGCGCTACGTTCCATCTCGACGCGGGCCGCAATCACCACAACGAGCTTCACGAACCACTACGAATGGGGAGACCTGAAAGCCAATCCGAGCAAGCTGCTGGAGAAATATTTTGACGCTTTTGTCTACTTCGCGAACTGGGGGACGCATGAGTTCTATATTCGCCTCCCGCAGGAATCGGTTGACTACAAGTTGCTCAAGGCCATGATCCCAGGCGAGACCGTGCGTGTGCGAAGAACCGCGAGATTCGTGATCGTTGAATTTGGATGTGAGTCGGAGTGGGATGGCGAGGACGACGGGACCGGATGGATGGCCTCCCTGATGCCTCTGCGCTCAGACCTGCTTCGCGGCGACCTCCGATGCCTGTATCTCGGCTGGCTTCGCAGTGCGCAGGATGGAGGACTTGATGAAGATGAAACGGAGCCGCCCGTGCCTGCAGGCTTGCAAGAATTGTCCGGTTCCCTCGATGCTCTGATCGAATTCCTCGAAATCAACGAGGATCTCGTCGAGGTTGCAGCACAGGCTTCAAAACCACTCGCCGCTGGACCGAGCCGCAAAGAGCTGTCCGCATGGATTCGAGGCCTGCCGGAAAAGGACAAAAACGAGTTGCTCATTACTGCGGTCGTGGAGTCGAGTGAACTCTGGCGAAGCAATCTCATGCGGCGTTTTCAGCGTCAAAACTCACAACACTCTTCGCAGACGGTTGCAACGGAACGGCGCAGTGCAGGCGATCTTCTGGCAGTGGCCCACGCGCGAGCGAAGGAAAGAATCCGGCTGCTGAACGAACAGCGCACGGCGGAAGCGGCAAGACGAAGAGCGGAGGACGAGGCAAACCGGGCTCGCTATCTCGATCAACTAGGGCGACGCGAACCGGAAATCTGGGAGCAGGTCGCCGTACATATCCTGAAGCGGCAGCCCAACGACTACGCCAGGGCGGTTGGCTTGCTGACCGACTTGCATGATCTCGCAGTCCGCCGGGGCAAGAGGGCCAAATTTCAGATGGAACTTGAGAAGATCCGGCAGACACACGCCGCCAAGGAGAGTTTCTTGCGTCGACTTGCCAAGGCAAACTTGTAGGTAGGCTGATCGCGACTACCCGCAAACAATCGTCTCGGACCGCCCATTGTGACGCCGGTGTGACGCAAAACCTGCCATCACTGCCAAAGTTGACATCATTGACACTCCACGGCGACTGATTCTAAATAAGTTGTTTGTCCGCTGCCCAAGCAAACGCGTCACACCGGCGTCACAACGAGATGTGCAGCGGTATTCGGAAGCTGGAACGCGCGTCAGCTCTGTTTCGGCAGGAACAACCCGTTCACGGACGTCGACTGGCTCCATCAATTATCCCTCACCGGAGATCACGTGAGCAATTCGCCGCAGGTGCTCATTGGCGTAGTCGCCGACGGACAGAATCACAACCAGGCGTGCTTTCGCTCGACTCAGCGCGACGTTGATCAATCGAGGCCCTTCGACAGGATGCCCCAGCAATCTCTCGCCAGTCGCGATCACTGGATCGAAAATGACAGTGTGATACTCGCTGCCTTGTGCCCTATGCACGGTGCTGACCGGGACCTTGGTCTGTCCAGCATTTCGGAGAAAAGTTTTGATTAGCCCCCGCTGTGCTCGATAAGGAGTCAAGACGAGCACGTTCTCCTCACCGACCTGGCCGGTGAGAGAAGGAACGATCTGTCCGATATACTCGGCGGACTTGTAGCGTGTGCCAATGCCATATTTCGTCTGTTTGAAGTCGCCTTCCGCAGGGCACTTTTCGAGGTGTACGCGGTCGGTGCCGATCCCGGGGACGAACTGCGTACGTCGCTCCGCACACCATTCCGCGTCGGTTGCGCACTTCTCGGCGACGATCAACTCCCCGTCATAGAACACGCAGCTAACGATGTCACAAATCTCTTCGGCCATACGGGACTGTTCATTCAAGAAGCAGCGGTTCTGCGGGTTCATGTACTTAAACATTGATACGCCAAGCCACTTCTTGGCATCGGGATGCGCTGACCGCACGATCGGTGCAAGCTGCTTGTGGTCGCCCGCGAAGAGGACTCGCTGGCCAAGGGGCGCCAACGCCAAAGCATGGGGCAGGCTCACCTGGCTGGACTCATCGAACAAGATGAGGTCGAACGGTTTGCGAGCCCGTAGAGCTCTGTACGAAAAGGCTGCTCCGGTTGTGGTCATCGCCGCTACTTGCGCCTGATCGATTGGCTTCGGTATCTGTGCTCGAAGAGCGCTAATCTTGTCTTTCCAAGTGGCATATGCTGCCGCATTGCTTCGGTCCGGCACCTGCGTTTCAAGCTCAGCAATCCGTCTAACAAGATCGCTATCAACAACCGGTAATAAGTGTTCACGGCCTTTGTAGTTACCGGCGATGAAGTGCGTTCCGATTCGTTTGCACCGCTGGCGCAATCCGTGAGCTGCGGGATCAGTCCGCTCGAGTTCCTCAAGGCGGCGGTCGACCGACAGCAATGCAATGTCGACCGCCCAGTTCGTCGTCGAAAGCAGCAAGATTCTCGCTCGTGGCCTTTGGCGCAGATACGAGGCCAACATTGCGCCCACCGTATAGGTCTTTCCGGTGCCCGGCGGTCCCCACAGGAATCCAAACTCTCGATCCAGCAGCCCAAATGCCTGTCTTTGTCTATGCCTCAACTTGGGAAAACCTGTCACAGAACGCACATCGAGGAGAGGGGAGTAATTCAGCGCGGTGACTCTCTCGAGCCACCCCAGACTTGCCTCTGCAAAGAGCGGTGACTTCCAAATGTCCCGCAGCGCCTCCAGATATCTCGGGGGGTGAAGCACGATCTGGCCGCCTTTACGGGGTGGTGGGCCACTCAGATACCGGAGGTTGATCTGGTCGTATTCGGCGGAGACGGAGAGGACGTCAGCTGCCCCCTTTGGCGGCCCCGGCCAAGACGCCGCAGCACCCTCAAGGCTCTCGTCCAGTCCGTGAGAAGAATCCGCCGAATCAATGAATAACTTAAACAGCTCCGGGCCATCCGGCTTCACCTCGGAAACAGTGAGCTTTAGCGGCTTGCCGCCTAATCTGAGCTCTTCTTCGAGAGCATCAATGATTTCGCGCTGTGACATAAATTCTGGACGCTGCGCAATACAGCTTGGGAACCCCCAGTCAACGGGGACAGGGCGCGAACGACAACGCACAAGGGCTCTTATATACCACATCGACGTCCCCGCTAGCGCCGCGGCATGAAAGAGTCATAGGAAATCGCCCGACGCTTTGTGCCCCCGTGGTTTAAGCCCGAACGAGATTAGGCAGAGCGGCAACATCGGCAGTTCGCGGTCGATTCGTGGAAATGGGTAATGACTTTCTGAAGAACTTTGCTGATGCGGATCTTAACGGAGAGTCATCACCGATCACACCGTAGCCTGCCTCGCTAAACCACTCGAAACCAACAGCACCCCGCGCAGTGGTCGCTGCCGCGAGACTTTTCATCGATTCTTCTTGCGTTCCGGACGCAAACATCTCCAAAGCCACGGTAGGTTCCATCCGGGCAGAGAGCAAAGCATTTCGTTGAAAGAATCAATGTTTGTGACGCCGGTGTAACGCAAAACCTGCCGACACTGACAAAGTTGACGTCATTGACAGTCCGCGCGGGTTCCGATTCAACAACTTGCGTGATTGCACCGTGACCCAGCGAATTCGGCTTACAGGTCCGGCTGTCACATTATCTTTGCATGGCTTGCCATGGAGTAGTTCCACCGGATCCCCAACGTGAGTCTCACCGCCCTTATAACCTAATGGTCTAGAGCGACCTTCCCGGTAGATTCGCGGATGTCGGATGTGCGCGCCACATGGTACCATTCCCGCGTGGGCGACTCCGCTTGCATCCCAAGTGTCTGCCTCGGCCGTACCGACCACGACGGTTACTTCGCGGCACTCTGCCCTCGTCCGCGTCACGCACTGGATCACCACTCTGTGCTTTCTTGCCCTGCTCGTCAGCGGAGTTGAAATTGTGATCTCTCACCCGCGCTTCTATTGGGGCGAAACCGGCAACGATTTGACTCCAACGTTGTTCAAACTGCCGATCCCTGCGTCGAGGAATTTGGTGCCGACCGGCTACGGCTACGTGCTGCCCGATCAGAACGGCTGGAGCCGGTATCTCCACTTTCAAGCTGCCTGGGTGGTGATATTGACCGGATTACTGTATGCAATCTTCGGCTTTCTTACTGGGCATTTTCGGAAAGATTTGCTCCCGGGCGGGGCCGATCTGTCGTGGCGTGCGTTCTCGACGTCGATCGCCAGCCATTTGCGCTTCGAGCGGCCGAGTGAGGCAGAAGTCTGGTCGTATAACGTGCTCCAGCGCCTCAGCTACCTGCTCGTGATCTTCGTTCTTTTCCCGTTAGTCATCTGGACGGGCCTGGCGATGTCTCCCGCGTTTGTTTCCGCTTTTCCGGCGACCGTCAATGTGCTCGGCGGCCAGCAATCGGCGCGCACGCTTCACTTCTTCGTCTCCTTAGCTCTCGTGCTCTTCTTGCTGGTACACGTCGCGATGGTTTGGCTTGCCGGATTCAGGAGCCGCGTGCGGGCGATGATCACGGGCCACGCCGCTACACCTCGTGCCGCTACATACATGGGGCGAACATGACCGTTCTCTCGCGGCGCAAACTGATCACCACCGGACTCGCGGCTACGGCGGGCGTAGCGGGCCTGGGCGTGGCCGCGCGGCTGGCGCAAAAGTACGGACTGATCCCGCCCGATCACGGCGGAATCTACGGCCTCGGCGAAACCCTGACCTACGCTTCCCATCGACTGCTGACCAGGCATTCGTTAGCGCGTGAGTTCTCCCGGAGCCAGATTTCGAAGCCTCCATTCGCCAACGAAATCGAGCCTCTGACTGAGGAGTTCAAGCGCCTTCAGGCCGGAGGGTTCGCTGACTGGCGGCTCTCGGTCAACGGCATGGTCGTCCGGCCCGCCTCGTTTTCGATCGATCAGCTTAAGAGCTACCCGTCTCACACCCAGATCACCATGCTGCAGTGTGAGGAGGGATGGTCGTATATCGCCGAGTGGATCGGCGTGCCTTTGTCCCACGTTCTGGATGTTGTGGGAGTCCTCCCGCAGGCCAGATACGTCGTCTATTTCTCGATTGAACCCGACACGTGGGAAAGCATCGATATGGCCGACGCATTGCACCCGCAGACTTTTCTGACCTATGGGATGAATGGCGACGAGCTTCCCGTGGGCCACGGCGGGCCGCTTCGCCTGCGGCTCCCCCGCCAGGTCGGCTACAAGAACGTGAAGTTCATCACCCACCTGACGGTCACCGACAGTCTGAAAGGTTTCGGCAAGGGTCTGGGCTCGGCGGCTCCCGAAGGAGGATATGCCTGGTACGCCGGCATCTGACGGTTGGTTTGTCGGCAACGGGGGAAATGCGCTATCGGGCGAGGGTTAATCAATAGATGGCATGGTCGGCCTGCGTGCTGTTGACCTTTCCGCTCTCAACGGAAAGAGCATAAGCCCCTCCTCCATCTCCTGTCCACGATGTGAGGTCAAAGTGTCCACCGGCCGGAACTCTGTAGACGCTGATTTGCTGAAAAGTTAAGGGCTCGCCCCTCTCGCAAGTCTTGGGCTTCTCCGTGGGCCGAAGAAAGTATGCGCCTTTCCCGTTTCCCACCACCGTTCCCTTGCCATCCGGTTCGACCAGCACCGCCGATTTTTCGTCAATCGCGACTTCGCGCGGAGTGTTCGACCACCCATCTTGCGTAATGCGAGCCAGGAAGCCCAAAGATCGGCCCATGCGGTCACGCTTTGCAAAGTGCGAATCGGTCAGCAGGTTCTCCAGGTGCGGAATCTTCAGGAATCCTCGAATCAGCGTCACGCGCTCAAGGTAAGGATTATGCAGAACATCGGCGGAAGCGAGGTCTTGGTCGTCAGGCTTGTCTCCGAGAGCGCCATAGACAAATTCTCCCTGCACCGCGAGGCCGGCGCTGGTACCGCCGATCGGCTTGCCGGCGGCGACATTCGCATTGATCGCGTCCTCGACCGGAGTGCCTTTCCAGGCGCGGATGTAGTGGGCCTGATCGCCGCCAGAGATAAATACCACTTCCGCCTGGCGAATGATCTCAGCCACGGCTGGATCCTGTGCAGCCTGGCGATCGGGAATAACGAGCGTTGCCACCGAGTTCAGCTTGCACAGGCGGTTGATGTAGGAGTTGTAGTCGTCGTCGCCGCTCGCACGCAGGATCAGGAAGTCACCGCCGTTGCCCTTCTGACAAAGCCAGCGAAACGCTTCGTCAAGATCGCTGCCGCCGCCCATCATGGCGGTACCGGCAGCGGCCTGAGCTTGTATGTCGCTTTTGTTCCCGATGCGAAAGTATTGGTAGGACGCGGCGTGAGCGAAACTCGCCGCCGACAATAAAGCAAGCACGGAAAAAGATCGTCGAAATGCGTTCATTTCTCCGATCACTATACCCCACGCTCGCAGTCGCACGTCTCGGGGTTAGTACACTATCCGCTGGAGAAGCGAGGCCCTGGGTGGTCCAGCATGTCCTCTGAAACCAACGACCGCCGGATTCGACCTGAACCCGTTCGCCCCGAACCAGGTCTCTGCAGGAACTGCCGGCATGCGCGACGGATCGAGTCCGATCGCGGATCGATCTTCGTGATGTGCGAGCTCTCGTTTGAGGACTCGCAGTTCGCAAAGTATCCGCGCCTGCCAGTATTGGTTTGCAGCGGCCATCGGCCAGGATAGTCGCTTTGCCAGCGGTGCAGCTCAACCTTATAATCGAAGTTGGAGACGAGTCGACGGCACCGACCGTATCTCTGACTCGTGCTTTCATACGACCAGTTGACGAAACACCTAAGGAGAACTCTATGTCCGCACCCAGCCGTCGTCCGGAGATTCGCCGGCGCCGCACCCGCGCAGAAAAAGTCGCTAAGCTTCGCAAGCGCCTCGCCACTGCTTCTGCTTCTATTGACAAAGACCGCCTCACCGCCAAACTGCATCGCGTCGGATTGGTTTCTCCGGGAAATCCTCTGATCAAGAGCGCGTAGCCCAGTCGAAATCTAGAACTCCACCGTCACGAATCTAGCCGGGCTCTTCCCCACATTCGTCAAGGTGTGGGTGTCGCCTCCCGGCAACCATTTGATATCGCCGGCCTTGAATTTGTCGGGCATCGGGCCCATCCCGTCGACGTCGCTGCGTATATCGAGATCGGTGACCGCGATCCGCAGGTGCGGACCGCCGTGATGGTGGCTGGGCAAGGTCGCGCCCGGTTCGAGATTGATTTCTGATACGCGCACGCCATCCTTCACAAAAAGAATTTTGCTGCGGCCGCCCGCGAACGTCTTTTCTCCACTATCCTCCGCCCAATGCGACAGCGTCTGTCGCAATTTTTCATCCTGCACCAATTCAATCGTCACGTTTCGGAAGGGCTGCTCTGAAAGATTCCTGGCGATGTGAGCAAAGTTCCCCGGGGTAAACCGTGTGTCGCCATTCGCGAGTTTGACGTCCACGGGCGGCTTGCCCTCGACTTCGTTGGACAGGTGAGCATCGCCGAGTGTGACGTAGACATAATCGTGGTGATGGCGATGCAGCAGCGTCGCGCTATGGGGCGCGACCTCAACCTTGAAGACGCGAATGTATTCGTTCTCAAGGGCCAAGTGGTGCGAAGGTTCAGCGGTGATCTCGACTGCGGTTGTCGTCTGCGCCGCCAGAAATGGAATCAGCAGGAAGAGGAACAATGTGCGCTTCATGGCCCGAGATTGTAGCACCGCCGTGGGACAGGTTGGTGATCCAGAGCAATTATGGAATGATGTGGAAAGCGCGCTTGCGCCCTGCTTGGTACACCGCGAAGTCCCGCCGATCGAGAGTAAAGATCGTGTCAAAACCATCTCGCTCAGCCAGATATATACCGACGCGGCGTCAGCCAGTTGCGGGCGAATACCTTGGTATTTTTCAATCACCTTCCCAATTTCCGCCGCTTCGGCGCTTGGGATCGAAACAAGTTCGAGAAAGCCTGCTGAAATGCCGTCCAGCAATTGCTGAATAGCTCTTGCGTGCCCGCGCAACAACCAAGCCGCCTCTGTGATGACCGGCCAACAAAGAAAACAAGGGACCAGGCAAATCGTGCAACGCCTCCACACAAGTCTCGTGGGGTGCTGATCGGAGCGAGACATGATCGCCACCAACGACCCTGTGTCCACCAGCGCTCGCCTCATCGGCTTTCGCCAAAACCTTTGAAATGCTTGCGATTGGTTCAGGTCAGACGGCCCTCCACGCACACATCCGACCAAGCTTGTTTCTCTCGCCTGATCGTAAGCTGAACCGTCGGCCGGGGCTTCTCCGAGATAGTTCTCCAGGGCTTCGCGCACCAAACAGATTCGGAGCGGCCCTTCATACCGGCATGTTTCTTTAGACGCTTAACCAAAGACTCAGAAATGCGGATTGTGATGCGCTGCGAGGACATAATGTCAGACATTTATTTGTCTGACACCGCAGGCGTCTCATCCTGAGTAAACAATCTTCCCGCCAACAATGGTCGCCACTACTTTTCCCGTCAGCTGCCATCCATCGAAGGGCGTGTTCGTCGACTTCGAGAGTGACTTGGCGGCGTCGAAAGTCCACTTCTTCTTCGGATCGAACACGGTAACGTCGGCGACCGAGCCGCGGACAAGCGAACCGCGGCCGCGAAAATCGAAGCAGCGCGCCGGACCGGCAGTGAAAAGTTCCACGATCCGGACAAGAGGGATGCGCTTCTCGCGATGCAGCCGGGTGATCGCCAGCGCCAGCGCGGTTTCAAGTCCGGTGATGCCGAACGCGGCACGCTCGAATTCCATTTCCTTTTCGTGGGTGGCGTGGGGGGCGTGATCGGTGGCGATGGCGTCCACCGTACCGTCTGCGAGCGCGGCCAGGATGGCTTCGCGATCCGGGACCGAGCGCAGCGGGGGATTCATCTTGTAATTGCTGTCGTAGTCACGCATGTCCTCGTCGGTCAGCGTGAAATGATGCGGAGTAACTTCAAAAGTGACACGCGCTTTCGCGCGCTTGCCACGGCGCACGCTCTTCAGCGCTTCCGCCGTGGAAACATGGGCAACGTGCAGGCGGGCATTGGGAATTTGCATCGCGAGCTGCACGTCACGCTCGACGATCGACGCTTCGGCGGCTGCCGTCATGCCGCGCAGCCCAAGCCGAAACGAACGCGCGCCCGCATGCATGGAGCAATTCTCGGTCATCCGCGTGTCTTCGGCATGTTGCACAACCGGAAAATTCAGCTCCCCGCCCAGGACCAGAGCCTCGCGCATGATGCTGTCTTCGAGGATGGGCTTGCCATCATCCGTCACCGCGATGGCCCCGGCGGAGTGCAGCGCGCGAAAGTCGGTAAGCGTGGCGCCCTTGCTCGCGCGGGTCGCGGCCGCAATGGCAAACACATTGACGACCGCTCCGCGTTCGGGCTGGCGCAACCATTCGATCCACGCGACCGAATCAACAACTGGAACCGTGTTGGGCATGGTGCAGACGGAAGTAAAGCCGCCAGCAGCAGCGGCAGCCGTGCCCGTTGCGATTGTCTCTTTGTGCCTCTGGCCAGGCTCGCGCAGATGCACATGCAGATCGATGAAGCCCGGTGCAACCATCAATCCGCGGGCATCGAATGTTTTGTCAGCACCCTTGATCTTGTTGGGAGCGGCAACTTCAGCAACATGACCATCTTTCAGCAGCACGTCCATGGGCGCGTCGATCCGAGCCGCCGGGTCGATGAGGTGGCCGCCCTTGATCAGAAGGCTGGAGGTTGACAGACTGGTTCGATTCCGGGCTTGTCATCGCATCTTTCCCATCGCCCGCGCCAGAATCGCCATGCGCGTGGGCACGCCGTTGCGCACTTCCTCCAGGATGCGCGCCTGAGCGCCGTCGGCGACTTCGCTGGTCAGTTCCAGGCCGCGAATGATGGGGCCGGGATGCATCACGATGGCATCTTTTTTCGCCATCTTCAACCGCACCACAGTCATCTGGTAGCGCGCGATGTATTCGGGCAGATCGATCTTCAGTCCGGAGAGGCGCTCTTTCTGCACGCGCAGTAGCATCACCACATCGGTGCCGCGCAAGGCGTCTTCAATGTGGCGGGTCACGCGCACGCCGGGCGCCAGCGTGGTCGCGATGTCGGGCACCAGTTCCGGCGGGCCGCAAAGAATGATCTTCACGCCGAATTTGCTTAGCAGGTGGCAAGCCGACCGTGCCACACGGCTGTGAAAGATGTCTCCGACAATCGCGACCTGCAAGCCTTTGAAAGTTTTCTTGTTGCGCAGAATTGTGTAAGCATCGAGTAGCGCCTGCGAGGGATGCTCGTGGAGTCCATCCCCAGCGTTAATGATGGGCACGTCGACGTGCTGCGCCATGATGTAGGGCGCGCCAGCGTTGGGATGGCGGATGACGATGATGTCGGCGCCGACGGCTCGCACCGTGTATCCCGTATCCAGCAGCGATTCTCCTTTTTCAATGCTCGACCCGGCGGATTGGATCAGAACGGTGTGAGCGCCCAGTGATTTGGCCGCGATTTCAAACGAGCTCCGGGTGCGCGTCGAAGCCTCGTAGAAAAGAAGAAGCACTCGCTTACCCTTAAGCAAGGGCCGCGGCTTGTCAGGATTCATGCGCCGGGCAAACTTCAGAAGTCTCAGGATCTCGGCTGCTTCCAGGTGCTCGATACCGAGCAGGGATCCGCGCGCTGGATTCATAGTCATCGGACAGTCCGTGGTGCAAAGTGCGATTCGTATCAGGGCACGCCTTCAGGCGTGCCGTAAGCGGCTGCATTCTGGGAGCGCCTTCAGGCGCTGGGGCCGGATGCTGGACTTCACACGGGCTCCTATGCCACAGTTGCCTGCTTTTCCATGAGCAGGACTTTCTCCGCGTCATCCACCTCGCGAAGCTTGACTTCAATAATCTGATTTTCCGTGGTCTGCACCGTTCGTCCAATGAAAGCCGCCTCAATCGGTAACTCGCGATGACCGCGATCGATCAATACGCACAACTGCAAGCGCCGCGGACGGCCCGAACGAAACAGTGCGTCCATGGCGGCGCGGGTGGTGCGTCCGGTGTAGAGCACGTCGTCAACTAGCACCACCGACTTGCCGGTGATGGGAATTTCCAACTCGGTTTTCTGCACTACGGGCTTGGAATCGAGGGTAGAAAGATCGTCGCGATAAAGGGTAATGTCCAGCGTGCCGAGCAGCACCGGTTTCTTTTCGATACGCTGAATAATTCTCGCCAGCCGCTCCGCCAGCGGAACCCCGCGCCGCCGGATGCCGACCAGAGCCAGATCTTCGACCCCATTGTTCTTCTCGAGAATTTCATGCGCCAGCCGGATCAAGGTGCGTTCCACTTCGGATGCCGACATCAGCTGCGCTTTCTGATGGATTTCCATAGTACGTCCGGGGGCGTGTGAACTCATAAACGCTGCATGATACGCGTGCGGAAAGATGAGAGCAAGGCGAGCCTGAAACCCGCATCGATCGCGGCTAAATCACACGCGGGTGTTGCGAGGCCGCAGAAACAGCGAAGCCAGAGCGCCGCCAACCGAGGCCAGCACCGCGGTAAAAATCATCCCCAAAAAAAAGGTGATCGCCAGGCCCAACGGAGTGAACAGATTGTGGATACTGGCTTGAAGGTCAGGGTCCGCTGCGTTGGCTCCGAACCTCTGCGCGATTTTCAGGATGGCATCGGCGTATTCCTGCTGGGCATGAAACACGAAAATCCGGATGGTAATCAACAGCGCGTTGATGGCGAATGTGACTACTCCCGCTGCTCCACCGAGTCGAGCCCCCAGAGCGGCAGGCAGGCCGAATCTAAGTTCACGGCGGTAGAAAAAAACGGCCAGCGCCCCAGTCAACGCAATACCGAGGAATGGGATTATCCCGATGAAAACGCCAAGCACGCCGGCCTTGAGCGCGGCACGAACTGCAACGCTCCTGTCCATCGTGTTGCCGGCCGTCATCCTTCCGACCGTCCTGTCGGGATCAAAATGCCCGCTTTGAGAAATCTTCGGAGCAAGCTCATCCGGCACGGAATTCAAGCCCGCGGCAACTTCAACCCCCGGAAGCGCCACCTGCACGTGGATTTGAGGAGCGCGGCATTGCGGACAAAACGGCCGGCCGTCTTCGACCGCGTCTCCACATTGTTGGCAAGGATGCTCCACGCCTTTGAAGCTAGCGCACAACGAACCGGAGAGCAAGGCAGGACACCATCGGATCATTGAGTGATTGAGCCATCGAGTCATTTGGATCGTCAGCTTACCCAATGATTCAATGATTCAATGCCTTCGATCAGATCGTATCGTCCTTGCCCGAACGCACGCGGACATAAACCAGCGCAAAGCGGGAACCATGGTCCGTGGGCTTGAAAGCGACGACGTGTTGGTTCCCTTCAGTTCCAACCTTCAACTCTACCGAGTCCCCGCTTCCACTGACATCACACCAGACCGGCTTGGAGGCATTGCTGGGTGAGGCAGTGAAGTTGAAGTCGTCTTTTTTCCAGGCGCCGCGGCATTGGATGGGTTTGCCATATTTCTGCAGTTCCTTGTCGTAGTAGGCAACGATTTTCTCGGGAGCGTCGTCGGAGATAAACTCCGCAGCCACCACTTTCAACGTAAATCCCGGCACGGACAGGTTTACATTGGCGTTCTCCTTGTCGTTGTCCTCTTTCGGAGCAGGCTTCGCGCCGGGATAGACCGTCAAACCGACGTCGCGGATATCGGCCTGCTCGCTAACGTGCAAATCCCCCACCGGAGACTTGATGTCAACGTTCTTCTCGCCATTCTTGCCGTTATCGTTCGTATGGATGCTGCAAGCGGGAAGAACGCACAGAGCGCCAAACACCGCGCCCAGCCAAAGTTTTGCAATAACGTTGTGGCTGAACATTTTGCGCTCGGTCGTTATACGGTTGAACATGGGAGGAACCTCCTCAGCTTGGCTGGGCGGGGTGTTCCCCGCCCGATGTCTCCGATCAGATCGTGTCGTCCGAACCCGTGTGTATGCGGACATAAACCAGCGCAAAACGGGATCCCTGGCTGTTGGGCTTAATGGAAACGATGTGCTGGTCCCCCTCGGTTCCAACTTTTAACTCCACCGAGTCTCCGCTGGCGTTACTCCCGCACGACACCGGCTTGGATAAGTCATCCTTGCTGTCGAAGTTCTTATGGCCCCCGTTCCAGCCGCCGTGGCACTGGATGGGCTTGCCATATTTGTGCAGCTCTCTGTCGTAGTAAGCGATGACTTTGTCGGGAGTGTCGTCGGAGGTGAACTCCGCAGCCACCACTTTCAACTTGAACCCCGGCACCGAAAGGTTTACGTTGGCGCTCTTCTTGTCGTCGCCGTCGTCTTTCGGAGCGGGCTTGGCGCCAGGATAGAGCGTCAGGCCGGCGTCGCGAATATCAGCTTGTTCGCTGACGTGCAAATCACCCACGGGAGACTTGATGTCAACCTGCTTCTCGCCGTTTTTGGCATCGTCGTTCGCATGGATGCTGCAGGCTGGAAGAACACACCAAGCGGCAAGCAGCGCGCCCAAAGAAAGTCTTGCGGTTAAGCTACGGCTGAACATGGGAGGAACCTCCTGAGCTCGGCTGGACTGAGCTGGGTTGGGCGCGGCGTTGCAGACCTTCGCCTCGGGACGCGATGCCCGGAATCGTAACCGGCAAATGACCGCTGATCGGGATTTCGCCGAAGATCGCCTTGACGGCAGCCGTTTCCGACACGGTTACATTGGAGAACGCGCACACATAATTCTCGATGGCAGGGAAATCCTGCACCACATAAGGATTGCCCATGGCGAGCACGACAGTATGCTGCGCGGCGCGGTCGAGGATCGCCGCGAGCACAGACCCTGTGGCACTGTCCATGGCAACCGTATTCATCAAACCTCCTCCGGCGGCGCGCAGCGCCCTGCCCGCGTTCGGAACCACATACACCGCGGCGATCACGTTCCCGGCTGCTTCCACCGCTTCCACCACCGTCGGCTTCAAGCCGACAGCCGAGCGGGCATCAAGGTAGATGATGCGGGCGTCAGGCACACGGGCTAGAATCTGGCGTTCGAGCATACGTCCGGAGTCGGTGCGCAGGTCGTCGGAAAAAATCACCGCGACCAAGCGGTTGCTCTCCTCTGCCATTGGTTGATACGGAAGCGCGGCCTCGGGAGTTCCAGGAGAAGTTCCAAGAGACTGTAGCGGGATCACTTTCCCGTTGTCGCGCACCAGCGTGATGGCTTCATCGGCGATACGTTGGCCGACCTCCAGATTCTCCGGTTTCGCCACCTCGCTGGAGAGTTGACTCAGGTCCACGATCCGCGCTTTGTTCAAGCCAAGAGAAGCCTTCAGTTCCAGAATCTTACGCACCGACTGATCCAGGCGCGGACGAGTGATTTCGCCGCTCCGCACGGCCTGCAGCATCGAGCGATAGCTGGCATCAAGATTGGCCGGAATGACCAGCATGTCATTGCCGGCTTTGAAGGATTCTACCGCTGATCGGCCGATATCCTTCGCGTACAGATGCGTCAACCCCGCCATGTCGAGCGCATCGGTCACCACCAGCCCTTTGAATCCCATTTCTTCCTTGAGCAGTCCGTCCACAATTGCGCTGGAGGTCGTGGCCACGCGGTTTGGCGTGGGGTCGAGCGCGGGAACGGTTACGTGCGCCACCATCACGGAATCCACTCCCGCCTCGACCGCGCGCTTGAAAGGGGGGAGTTCGACTGCATCGAGCCGCGCCCGGTCGCCGGTGACTTGAGCGACGCCAAGATGAGAATCGGTAGCGGTGTCGCCGTGTCCGGGAAAGTGTTTGGCCGTGACCAGCATCCCGCCTTCGTGAGCGCCGCGGATGTACGCCGCCACAAAATCGCCCACCGCCCGCGGATCTCCTCCGAAAGAGCGCGTGTTGATTATGGGATTTGCCGGATTCGAATTCACGTCAGCATCGGGAAAGAAATTCCACTGCACCCCGATGGCGCGCGCCTCGAGCGCGGTGATGCGTCCAAAGGCTTCAGCATTTTCAGTTTTGCCGGTAGCTCCAAACGCCATGGCATGGGGAAAGACGGTCGTGCCATTCAGACGCATGGACACGCCGCGCTCAAAATCGGCCGAGACTATCAGAGGCAGCTTCGACGATTTTTGCAGCCGGTTAAGCAGTTCCGCGGCAACCGACGGCTGGCTCTTGAGCAGGACGGGACCATCCACTGGAACGCTCATGACCAGCGATCCGATGTGATATTTGCGGATGTTGTCGCGCAGCTGAACAAAGATCGGATCGGCGTCATTCAGGAATTGCACTCTCACCCAGATCGCAAAGAGCTGGCCAACTTTTTCTTCAGGGCTCATCTTGCGCAACGTCTTGTCGGCCCATTTCTGGCCGGCTTTGTCGACATGGATGGGCCCGGGCTGTAGAAAGCGGTCTTTGGCCTTGTCTTTAGCAAAGCAAAGCGCAGCCGCGAGCAGTAACGCAGTAAGAAAAAGATTTCGAAGCATGCAATTGACAATAACAAAAACAGACGGGAACGTCCTGCCCGTGTGGTCACGGGCCTCCGCCCCGTCCAAGCCGGGCGCAGCCCGGCGGTTGCTCTCAAATTTCGGGCTCGATCATCGCCATGCCCTCCGCCCGAATCGCCGGGTCATCGCCAAACCCGGCCAGCCAACGCACATCCGGCTCGCGCCGGAACCACGTGATCTGGCGCTTGGCGTAGTTACGATGTGCCTGCTGCGCCGCGGCGAGCACCGATTCCCGATCCAATTCGCCGCGCAAGAATTGCAGCGCCTGCTTGTATCCCAACGACGAGATCGGGCGGGCTTGATCGCCATATTTCGCGAGCAGCCTTTCCGTCTCGGCGATCAATCCACTATCAAACATCTTTGCGGCGCGCTGGTTGATGCGGGCGTAAAGATCTTTGCGTTCGGGATTGAGTCCGAGGCGCAGAATGCGAAAGCCCTGCAGCGGTTCGCGTCCCTGCTGCCAGAGTTCGGTCATATTTAGGCGAGAGGTCCGGTAAGAGGTCCGGGGAGACGTCCGGCGAGAAGGGTGCCGCGAAGTCAAACACACTTCAATCGCCCGAATCACCTTGGGAACGTCATTGACGTGAATGCGGTTCGCTGCCGGAGCATCAAGCCGCCGCAGGATGCGATGCAAGTGATCGGTGCCGCGCTTCGCCGCCCGCGCGCGCAGTTTGTTGCGCAATTCTTCCGACCGCTGCGGAGCAGGAAAAAGTCCTTCCAGCAGAGCGCGAAGATAGAGCCCGGTTCCTCCGCTGACGATGGGCAAGTGTCCCCGAAGCTTGTTTTCACTCAGAGCTGTCTCGCGCGGGACGTTTTCGCGTAGGACGCTTTCGCGCAGAACGATCTCGCATAGAATCTGCCGCGCCTGCCGAGCATATTCTCCCGCGCTGACGTCGGCGACCGGATCTACGCAATCCACCAGATGATGCGGAACCTCCGCACGCTCCGCCGCACTGGGCTTGGCGGTGCCGATTTCAAATTCGCGGTACATCGCGACCGAATCGCAGTTGACGATCTCACCGCCGAAGCGCCGAGCGATCGCCAGCGCCAAAGCTGTCTTCCCGCTCGCCGTGGGACCAAGCACAACTACGACCAGCGGCTCGCGGCTCACCTTCGTCAACTTCAGCGCGCGCTCCAAGGAATGTACCGCCAGTAGCGGATGATGGTGAGGATGAGCAGAAGCACTGCCATGAGAAGCAATCCGGTGGCTTCGGCGGCGTAGATGGAATGGCGGTGCTGATGCAGATGCTTGCTGTCTTGATCCTCATTGTCAGCTACCGGCTTCAGTGGAACGGGGGCAGTCACGCCGCTATTGTAGCCCGTTCGGTCGTTAGTCGTTAGTCGCTAGTCGTTAGCAAACACAGTCAGCAAACATCGTTGCGAACGACTGGCGACTAACGACCAACGACTTTCCCGCGGTACACTACGGGCGCGCCCGTCATGCCGAAGTCTCCCTCCAACCGTGAAGCCAGGCTTCTGCGCTTTGGTGTCTTTGAAGTCGACCTGGACGCCGGAGAGGTGCGCAAGAGCGGCGCTCGCATCCGGCTTCAGGAACAGCCCTTTCAAGTCCTCGCTGCCCTGCTGCAGAATGCCGGTCAGGTCGTCACTCGCGACTATCTTCGCGAAACCATCTGGCCTGCCGACACCTTCGTCGACTTCGATCACAGCCTGAATACCGCGGTGAACAAGATTCGAGAGTCGCTGGGCGATTCCGCATCGAAGCCGCGCTTCGTTGAAACCCTGGCCCGCCGCGGATACCGCTTCATCGCCCCCGTAAACAGCGTCACCACGCCATCCCCGCACGCCCACGTCCGGGAACATGATCCGGCAACTTCGTCGTCTGCAGACGAGATCGCGCTGCATCCCGAATTGCACGTACCGGTTCCCCGGCGCGGAGTAGTACGCGCGCTCTTCGCGCTGATCCAGGTGATGTATCTTGTCTTCTACCTGAGCGGTCTTTCCCACCTGCACAATGCGGATCGCGTCGCTAGCAACTTCCTCCCGGGCTGGAGAGCTCTGTTCATCGTGGGCGCAATATTGGTAACGGGAGCCGTCGGGATCCCGTTGCGGTTCTACCTGCTTTCCGCCGTTGCCTTCGATTTCCGCAAGCTGGGCGGGGCATTCAGCCGGTTATTTCCATTTGTTCTGGCACTGGATCAGCTCTGGGCCATCGCGCCGTTCCTGCTGCTGCCGCAAATCGGCCTAGGTTTGGCGTTTGCCGCGACTGCAGCTTTGCTGTACGTCCCCTTCTCCGAGAGAACTCTGGTGCGCATGGCCTATCAAATTCAACGCTGAGATTCCTGCCTCTTCGCCGTTTACGGGGTTCCAAGTTGGGGGATTTTACAACAGTCTTACTACCAGCATCGTTAAAAGATCGCGGTATGAAGGACCGCGGTATGAAAGCGCGGCGGGTTCGCCGGCTGGGAGCAGCCTAGGCCAGCAGTTTTGCCGCTTCCTTGGCGTAGTAAGTCAGAATGATACTCGCCCCCGCGCGACGGATACAGACGAGCGATTCCATCATCACGCGCTCCCGGTCGATCCATTGGTTCCGGGCCGCGGCCTCGATCATGGCGTACTCACCCGATACCTGATACGCCGCCAGCGGCTGATCAAAACGGTCTCGGGCGGCGGCAATCACGTCCAGGTACGGCATCGCCGGCTTCACCATGATCATGTCCGCGCCCTCTTCAATGTCCAACTCGATCTCCCGCATAGCCTCGCGAATGTTGGCGGGGTCCATCTGGTAGGAACGGCGATCCCCAAACTGCGGAGCCGAATCCGCCGCCTCCCGGAACGGCCCATAGAAACCTGAAGAGAACTTCGCAGCATAGGAAAGAATCGGGGTATTTTCGAAGCTCGCCCTGTCGAGTGCCCCGCGAATCGCCCCGACCCGCCCATCCATCATGTCCGACGGCGCGATGATGTCCACGCCCGCCCGCGCCAGCGAAACTGAGGTCCGCGCCAGCAACTCAAGGCTGGCGTCGTTCAGGATTTCGTACTCCGAAGTAGCCGGTGGCGCTGCTGCCGCCGCGGCCATCCGTTCGATAGCCTCTTGTTTTTCCTCAGGACTCCTGACGGCCATCGCCATCGCCTTGTTTACGTCCATTGCCGCCGCGCCCAGCGATTGCGGCCGGCCCGATTGAGCCACGATGCCGCAATGTCCATGCGACATGTATTCGCACAGGCAAACGTCGCCCATCACCAACACGTCGCGCACTTCACTCTTGATGGCGCGTGCCGCCCTCTGCACGATGCCATCCTCGGCCCAGGCGCCCGTGGCTACTTGATCTTTTTTCTCCGGCAGTCCGAACAGAATGACCGACAACACCCCCAGCGCACGCGTCTCGCGCACTTCTTTCACCGCCTCGTCCACTGAGAGGTTGAAGACGCCCGGCATGGAACGCACTTCTTTCCGGATCCCACTCCCGGGGCAAATAAACAGTGGATACACGAAGGATTCTGGCGTAAGTCGGGTCTCGCGGACCAGGCTACGCAGGTTTTCAGTGCGCCGCAAACGACGCAGGCGATTAGCGGGGAATGCCATGACTGGCAATTCTAGCAGTTGCCGGCTCGATCGCCGTGACCTGTATCACACCGCCGGCGACCTGCAAGTGGAGAGCCGGGCGCCCCGCCCGGCCGCCATCGGGCTGGACGGACAAGACGCCCGTCCCTCCATCGTACGATTCATTATGCGGTCACGGCGCTATTTCCCCAGGTGCGGCGGCGGCCTTCTCACCGGAGGAAACTTAGCGTGGTGATCCAAATTCACCCAACGCACGGAAGAGTGGAATATCGGCGGGCCACCAAATCTCGCCGCGGGAAAGTGAAACTGCACGTTAATGAAAGCTTCCTGCTGAAATCCCGACGGCTCAAATGCCGTGCTCCTCACCAGATCCATCGCCGCGCCGCTCAAGTCCCGATCGGTGGTCTGCAACACCTCGGCGTCCAGCACGCTGCCGTCCTGCGCATCCAGAATCGCGTGCACGATCACGGGCTGAAAGTAAGACGAAGTCGGCCCGTCGGAAGGATCGACGCGCATCGGCAAGCGGGTGGGCGCCGAGAGCGAGAACGTCCCGCCATCGTCCACCATTTCCGCTGTCGGCTGAAACAGATTCGGATCGATGTCGGACACGTCTTTCAGGCTTTCCACCCGCGCCTGCACCGCGAGGCGGCCTTCTTCGAATATGGAAATTTGCTTCGGCAGCGTGTGACCGTGAAATTCCGCGGCACCGTTGTAGTCGTAGACTGCGTAAATTCCCGGCGCTACGGACCACATCTGCAAGAGGTCTGTAGCCGGATCGATGCAGTCTTCTCTCTCCACCCACGAGCGCGGCGCGGGATTCGGCGGCAGCGAATGGCTGAGCAGCAGACACGACACCGCTTTGCCGTCCAGCTCGACATTCGCGGCGCGAATCATATACTCGGCCGTGCCCTGCGAGATCGGCCGAAGCAGTGCAGAGCGGACCAGTTGAACGCGCAAGGGAACCGGTTGAGAGGGATCCGTGCCATAGACGCGCCCGTCAGCGCCGATACGAATCATCTGGAAATCACCCCACTGCGCCGTCCAGCGCCAGTGCGATCCTCCATCGGACAATTCCTCCATCGTCCATCCCCCCTCCATCTGCGCCAAGCCGTTGGTTTCGAATGAAACTTTAAGCGCGTAGGGAGTGGAAACGTCGTGGAGACTGAGATTTCGCCGAGCGTGATCCAGAAGATCGAGTGCTGCGGAGCGATCGGCCGGCTTGGTAAGAATACGCGGCTGGTGCGTGACCATCTCGTGCGGGTCAGCCGGTGGAGGATTGGTCTGAGCGAGGATTCCGGAAGCGCACAACAGGGAGGAAACGAACAATCCAATGCCAAATCTAGGTCCAAAGAACCGGGTGGTGGTTCGCATCGGGCCTCCTCAAATCAACTGAGTTTCAGCAGGGGACCTCCACGATTTTAGCCAACCTCGCGGCCGGGCACAATTCCACGTTACGAGCCGCGAAGATATCCAATGACTAGAAGCTATCTCGTAAGTCGGTTTGAGAAGGGCACGGCCTCACAAGCTGGGGAAAAACTCAGGCTTCGTATCCTCGGGCCTCGTATCGCTTTAGCGATACCAAAGGCTTCGAAATCAGACGCCCCTTTAGGGGCTGCGAGAGCAACGGGACGGCACGAGTTACTGGTTTCGCGTTACGTCCTATCAGATAGGCCTAATTCCAGTGGTGAGAGTGCGACCAGATTTTCTGGATGTCGAAGAGCACGCCGCGGCAGAGGTATATCGGTGTGTTTTCCTCGCCCATGCCAAAACGCTGATAGTGCTCGAAGGCTTGATATGAAGTGCAGTTGTCACGCACGTCGTCAAGGCTCCACTGGATCACGATCAGGTTCTTGTAAACCTGTGGCGGCGGACCCCAGTACCAATGGTTCTGGTGGCGAGAGTAAGCGCGAGGCAGTCCGAGCTTGGGACCAAACAAATTAATCGCGCCAGCCTCGCCATAGTTCCCGGCCCAAATGCCGGTCTGGGAGCGGTCATCAGGTGGCAGCGAGTTGTAGATGCCGGCGACCTCACTCACCATCTCGGGCCACCCGAACTGGTCGGCCACCGGTTGTGCCAACAGCGACTCGTGTTTCACCTCGGCCTTGGCGGCTTTGAGGCCTATAGCATTTTCATAGGCGAGGAGGCGCTCCGGCGGCAGAAACCACGTCACCGACGGGAGAGCGGGGAGCGTCCCGAGCGCGACAATGGCGACCACGGCCGCGCTTGTCCAAGTAGCGCGGTTTGCCAGCCGGCGCTCAATCGCGACCGCGCCGCCAGCGAAGACCATCGGATAGATCGGGAACACGTAATAGTTCTTGGCGTGCGCGACTTCCATCAAGACGAAAAAGACGGCAAAGGTCAGGCCGAGTACACGCCAGCAGCGGTCACGGAGAAACCAGAACACGCCCAGAAGCCCGACTGGCGCCAGAATCGGGCGGATGTCGAAAATTTGCTCCTTAACGAACGCGAACGGGCCCAGCACGACGTTCTTGCCTTCGCGACGAACGTTGGCCAGGTCTTCAATGGTTGGGAAATTATGGCGGATTTGCCAGATGATGTTGGGCAAAAACAATGCGAGAGCGATGCCGCCGGCGATCCAGATCCACGGCCGCGCGAACTCGCGGCGATGATGCGTTAGAAGCAGGGCGACGGTGACCGCGAATCCGAAAGACAGAGTAGAGTGCTTGTTCTCAAGTCCAAGTCCGGCGAGCACGCCAAACCATAGCCACAGCCGTGAGTCGCCGGTGCGCAGGATGCGTGCGATGACCCAAATGCACCCCATCCAGAACAGCGGCTCGAAGGCATTCATGGTCATCAGGCTGTTCATGACCAGAACGGCGGGGCAAAGCAGCACACAGAGACCCGCAAGAAACTGGGCGTAACGTCCGCCTCCCAACTCGCGCGCGATTAAGATGGAGATCGCCACCAGTGCCGTGCCCGCCAGCGCTGGCAAAATACGCAGCACCGCCAGCGAGCCGCCCATCCAGAGCGCGATTTTCGCGTACACGGCGATCAGCGGAGCGGCATCCACGTAGCCCCAATCGAGATGCCGGGCCATGTCGAGGTAATAAAGCTCGTCGCGGAAGTAGCCGTAGTGCCGGACGCTGGTGAAGATATGCAACAGGAGTTTGGCCGTGCACAGGCCAGTCAGAATTCCAATCGCGAGCGGCGAAAGAGCCGGAATCTGCACTCCCTCGCGACCGGAGTCCGACTGGGCCGTGCTAGCGATAGCCATAACAGAATTGTGCTCCTCGCGCGAAGCGTCGCTATCATTCGTGGTTTCTGTGTTTCTGTTTCTTGCACAACACTCTTTCAGAATGTCTTGGCAGAATCCAGCAGAATCGTGACCGGCCCTTCGTTGACCAGTTCCACCTGCATCGTTTCCTGAAAGCGTCCGGTTTCCGAGCGCACGCCGGCGGCGCGAATTCTCTCCACAAAATATTCGTAGAGTTCGCGAGCCTGCTCAGGCGGAGCGGCCGCATCGAACGATGGACGCTTGCCGCGCCGCGCGTCTCCATAGAGGGTGAACTGCGAGACCACCAGCACCGCGCCCGGGACCTCGCCAACCGACAAATTCATTTTGCCGCCGCCATCTTCAAAAATGCGCAAGCCAATCGTTTTCTCGGCAAGGTAGTCCACGTCAGCGCGCGCATCGCCCGCGCCCACCCCAAGCAGCACCAGCAGCCCGAGCCCGATCTCACCCGCAATCTCGCCTTTGACCGTAACCTTAGCTCGGCTCACGCGCTGCACCACGGCGCGCATTTAACGGCTAGCCTCGCTAAGGAGCGATTCGTGCCCGGCGAGCGCCTGCCAGCGGCCGTCGCGGTAGGTGAAGACATCTGTGAAGCGGACGCGCGCCACGACCTTGCCGGAAGCCTCCACCAGAGTCGCGAGTCCGCGCGTGAATCCAAAGTCACCCTCGACGTATGCTCGCATTTCCGAAAGATGATTCACGCCCGGCTTTCGATTCGGGATGTGCTCCAGCATCTGACTGCGGGTATGCAGCGAGCCATCGACGTCAGCGTCTTCGAATTCGTCGGCCACCATGCAGGCGACGGCCTCAGCGTCTTTGCGGCTGAGGGCCGCGGCCCAGTTCTGTTCCAGTTCGATGAGCGCGGTTTCGGTCCTAGGCTGATTCTTTGGACACTCGGCGCCGAACGCGGACAAGGCGAGCGCCAGCAGCGTAAAAAGCAAGCTCGGGGTTTTCACGTCCAGATCGTGACATGAGCGCGACGAAATGAGCAAGTGTGGTGACCAGGCTCCGTCCCGTATCAGCGCGGCAAACTTCGCTTCCACACGGTCGATCGAAGAAGCGATTTCGCGTCGACCCTATTCGCCGGTACTCCTACAATCCGAGTTTCCCTGCAGGCGAACTTATTCGCGGGGTCCCAACCATCACCGGCAAAGGTTTGACCGCTCTCCCCGCCGCCAGTTACGATTCCGTAGTGATCTCTACCCATCCAGCTTCCCTTTGCAGGCTACTGAAAAATCCCAGCTTCGTATCCGGGTATCGCTTTAGCGATACTGCAAGCTCTTCCAACCTGGACACCGCTTTAGGGGCTGGGCACTCACCTTTGCATACTTTTCCGATCCCTTTTAGACTACTGGTTTCGACTTCATACGATCCGTCAAGCAATGTGCAGTCGTAAATCAGCAAACGCCGGCCCGGAATCCGGGCCCGCGATTCCCAGATTTAGAAACGAGGAGAAACAATGGCAGCCGTTGATGAAAAAGTGAAACAGATCATTGTCGAGCAGTTGGGTGTGGACGAGGGCGAGGTCACGCCCAGCGCTTCGTTTGTCGATGACCTGGGCGCCGATTCGCTCGATACCGTCGAGCTTGTGATGGCCTTCGAGGAGGCCTTCGATATCGAAATCCCCGACGAGGACGCGGAAAAGATTCGCACCGTGTCCGATGCTGTTGATTACATCGGTAAACACGCGAAGGCAGGCAAGTAATTTGGCAAGCAATTCGGAGAGTAGTTTGCAAAGACGGGTCGTCATTACCGGCATCGGCCTGATCTGCTCCGTGGGCAATACCACCGGCGCGGTTTGGCAGGCGCTGCTCGCGGGCAAGAGCGGCGTCGACCGCATTACCGCGTTCGACGCCTCGGCATTTGCCTGCCAGATCGCGGCCGAGGTCCGCAACTTCGACCCCTACAATTTCGTCGAGAAAAAAGAAGTGAAGAAGATGGGCCGCTTCATCCACTTCGCGATCGCCGCGTCCGAGGAAGCGATGCAGATGTCGCAACTCAAGGTCACACCCGAAAACGCCGAGAACATCGGCGTGCATATCGGCTCGGGCATCGGCGGATTCGATGTGATCGAGCGCGAGCATACCGCCCTCATCGAGGGCGGACCGCGACGGATCTCGCCTTTCTTTATCCCTGCCTCCATCATCAATCTCGCCGCCGGTCACGTTTCCATGAGGGTCGGCGCCAAGGGCCCGAATGAAGCGACCGCCACGGCCTGCACCACCAGCGCTCACTCCATCGGCGATTCCTTCCGCATCATCCATTACGGCGATGCCGACGTAATGATTGCCGGAGGCGCCGAGGCCGCCATTACTCCCATGGGCGTCGGCGGATTCGCCGCCATGCGAGCGCTTTCCACCCGCAATGACGATCCCGCTCGCGCCAGTCGCCCCTGGGATAAGGACCGTGACGGTTTCGTGATGGGCGAAGGTGCCGGCATCATGGTTCTGGAGGAACTCGAACATGCCCGCCGCCGCGGCGCTCCCATTCTCGCGGAAATCGTTGGCTACGGTATGTCCGCCGACGCGTTTCATATGACGCAACCAGCCCCGGAACACGAAGGCGGTTTCCGCGTAATGCGCAACGCCCTGCGCGACGCAAAACTCGATCCGAGCGTGGTCGGCTACCTCAACGCCCATGGCACCTCGACGCCCATCGGCGACACGCTCGAAGCGCACGCCATTCGAAATTTATTTGGGAAAAAAGTTCCGGTAAGTTCCACCAAGTCCATGACCGGCCATCTGCTGGGTGGAGCCGGCGGATTAGAGGCGGGAGTGACGGTGCTCGCGCTGCGCGATCAGATTCTGCCACCCACCATCAACCTCGAAAATCAGGACCCCGAGACCGATAATATGGATTTCGTTCCCAACCAAGCCCGAAAAGCAAACTTCGAATACGCCATGTCGAATTCCTTCGGCTTCGGCGGCACCAACGGCGCGTTACTCTTCCGCCGCTGGACGGAATAAGAAAACACGTAGGGACGGACGCATTCGTCCGTCCAGCCGAGCGCAGGCTCGCCAGCTCTTCGTTTCAGGGTATCGCTTTAGCGATACCGCAATTTCCCTGAAATCAACCGCCCCTTTTAGGGGCTACCTCACTCCTTCTTCATGGCGTCAATCATCACATAAAGCTGATTAGTGTCGGTCACTTCGACGTAAGGCTTGCCGTTACGTTTGTTACTGACTATCCAGATTGTCGGCGTGTGCTCGACGTGCAGACTCATGCCCAACTCTTTGTCCGCCCGTATCAGCCCTGCCAGCTTGCCATCCGGATCCACCACGAACGGCAACCCAATCTGGTGCTCGGCGGCAAACTTCTCCGCAAATCCCCGCAAATTCTGTGGGTTGATTTCCATCTGGTGCGCGAACACCGTTTCGCGAAAGGCGTTTCCTAAGTCCTTGGAATGCGTGTCGAAGTAGCGCGCCAGCACGGCTGCATCGAACGACCAGTTGTGCATCGGCAACGGGAAGTCGTGCTGCACCAGCGGAATTTTATAGGTCCGCGAGGCCTGCGCCAGCAGCGGCGCGACCATGCCGCATCGCGGACATTGCAGGTCTTCGAAAACGACGAGTGCAACCTGCGCACCCTTCGGCGGACGGAGGGCGTCCGGCACATCCTGCGCAAGAACCGGCAGACACAAAACAGCTATACACGCGAGAACCAAGAGCGGCAGTCGTTGAATCTTCATAGTTTTATTTGGATGCACATCGAATCGAGAATATCCCATGTTAGCGAATCCGGCCCATTCTCGCACCTCAGGAATCCGAGTAGAGACGGGCTTGCCCCGTTTCAGCGGGTGGAACAACTCTGGTTTCGCGCGACTGAGTTTGTTGGCACTGCCAGACCCGGCAAGCCGCGTCTCTACAGGAATTCAAATTTCCCGAGCTTACTTCGTGATGTCCGCGCCGGGTTCGAGGTTGTAAAAATAATAGAAGCGCAGGCCAAGTAGTTTGCCGGGAAATTCCTTCGGCAGCGGTGGAAATGGGTCGGACGCGGTAATACTCCCCCACGCCGCCCGGTCAAGCGCCACATCGCCGGACGAGGTGTCCCTCACCAATCCGCTCACTGTGCCATCCTTAAGGATGACGAATTCAATCGCCAGCTTCCCCTGTTTAAAGATCGGCGGATACACCGACGGCGGCATGATGTTATACCAATTCTGTTTCACAATTTGCACGATCCGCGTCATATAAGGCCCAAAATCCACGCCCATCGTGTCGGTCGTGATGTCATACAAATCCAGCGCCTTCGCCCCACTCCGGCCCGGGCTCCCGTAGGAGCCCCCTTGTGTACCGCCGCCGCCGTAGTTCCCATGATTGGCGGCTAGACCATGTACCGCTTGGTCGATCATCGAGCCTGGCGTCATTTGAGTATTAAAATTCGGCACCGGCCGATTCTGTGGAGGCGTCTGCAAACGCGTCGTCTGGTCGCTCGGCTGCGGCTGCGCAAATCCCGAATTCTGCTGCGGATTCTCCTGCGGCTGGCTCTGAGGCGACTGGCCCTGCGCCGGTGGCTGCTGCGCGCTCGGCTGTCCCGCGCGCGCGCTCTGCAGTATCTTCTTTAATTCTTCGCGATTGATCTGCGGCGCCTTGCTGGTCGCGATGCGGTCCTTATCCGAAATTACTTTCGCATTGGGACGCCGCGTCAACTTCTGTTCGTCCGGCGGCAACTCCAAAAACGTCGCGTCTTTCGACCGGTCCGGATTCGAAATCGCCAGATCCACCGTCCGGTGCGGCAACAGATCCATCAACTTCTCGCTGTTCCACAACAGAATAACAACGAACAAGTGCAGGATCACCGACAACCACAGCGCTTCACGCTTGCGCGCCCGCGAAAGATCGTCCTGCAACTGGATGAGAAGATGCGGAACATCGTCCGGATTGAAGCCGCGGTAAGCCGTCTCCCAGTGCTGCGCTTCAAACAAATCGCGCTGCTCCGGTTGGTCGGAGGCCGGAGTCAATGATTCTCCAGGCAATGGATCGCGAGACGGAATTTGGGTAACTGGCATCAGGCAGAGACTACAAAGCTTAGAGCCGCGGGCATACTCCTAAGGTTGCGTACTCTTACGCGCAAAAATTCCCTACGTAAAGTTACGTAAACTAGGGAGTTGCGACCGCCAATACTATTGTCGCATTTTTTTACGCCAACCGAGTGAGTACCTGAGTAATGGCTGAGGAACCGGCACTCTGAGCAGCGGGCAGCCCGTTGGCAGCCGGTGACAGATAGATCAGATCACCAATTTCAATCCGTCTGCATCAGAACTTTTTGTTGCTTTTCGTACTTCTGCGGTCTCGTTCCAACCGTAAAATGCTATTGGAGATTTGGCTCATGTTCCACCAGGGAATTCGCCGCCGTCGTGAATCCGCTCATGGTATTCCTGCGCGTCGCGTGTCCGGGTTTCCATCTTCGTCTCCCTCTTCATTTCGTCGACGACGCCTGTCCCGCATGGCCGTTGTTATGGTCGGAATCGCCCTGCTCGCCAGTCCCTGCATAACGCTCGCCCAGCGCGGTGGAGGTGGTGGTGGCGGTGGCGGCATGGGGGGCGGTGGGGGCACCGGCATGGGCTCTGGAGGCGGACGCAACACGACACCCATGATCTGCGTCCACGACTGCGGCAGCCTGAGCGAGGGGCTCGATACAACCGACTATCTCAAGAACTTTCGCCGCGCCATGGCGGTGCAGGCAAACCCTGAGCAGCGCGCCGCCTTCGCCAAGGTCGCGCAATACACCCAAGCAGCCAGCGATCAGCTGCAAGCCTTCCGCGATTCTCGGCAGAAGCTCCCCGCTTCTTCACCGCTGTCCGATCGCGCAAGCGCTGTGGATCAGGCCATTGAAAAGGCTCGTGCTGGCAACCAGAATTTTCTTAGCTCGTTTTCTTCCACTCAAAAATCCGGTCTGGAGGACACCGCCAAGAAGCTGGGGAAAGCCGATGCCGAGCTCGACAAGCAAATAAAGGCGTTGGATCAGATCGTCCAGACTTCTAAGCCACACACCGAACAGATTTCCACTTCTGCCTCTAGTCTCGACAAGGCTCTGGCCGCCTTTCAAAACGAGCAACTCGCCCTCGGCAGAGAAATGAGCATCCTCTTTGACCCGGCTGGCCAGGGGGTTACCTTCAGCCTCCCAGCGGTGACGAACTCGATAAGCATAGACGGCCAGCCCATCTCCATACCCGCCTCTAGAGCCGTCTCCCGCATATCCACCGCAGCTTCGGCCGAAAACGGCCATACGCTCTTTAGTCTGAACGTCGTCTCTGATCTGTCTGACCTGCAACTAAACATCACCAGCATTCTCCGCTCCGAACTCACCCGCTATCCCCGCTGCGGCGAGCGCATTGAGATTCTGCAAGCCACGCTCACCCCGCTGGAGCCCGCCAGCCTGGTGGTGGCTCGCTTGCACTTCGAACGCTGGGTCTGCTCGCCGGGTCAAAGCCCGGTGGAAGTCACCGCCAGCGAGGCCACCATCGAAGTCAAGCTTACTCCGGCTGTCGCACCAGCCAACGGACCAAACGCTGCGCTCGGCCTCGTCTCCGAAATTACCCGTGTCGACGCCAGTGGTTTCCTCCGCGACTCGCTCCGCTCCGGCGACCTCGGCGTCGAGCTGCGCGAGCAAATCGCCGCATCGCTACTCTCCGCTCTGCAAAAGGGCACCGACTTCAAAGCCATTCTCCCACCCGTCGCGCAGCAGTCCGCCACCGTCCAGAAAGCACAATTCCAGGATGCAGGCGCGGACCAGTTGAACCTCGTCCTCGACGGTCAGCTTCAGTTCTCCGATGAGCAGACCCAAGAATTTGCCGCCCAAATTAAACAACGCCTGTCCGCCCAAAGCGCGCCGCCGCAATAGATCCCGAGTCGGACCCACGCTTCGTAAAGTTATGCAAAGATTTGTCTGAATCCTGTTCTCCGCGCAACTTTCGGCTCATAATTCCATTCATAGATGTAGACAGCTCGTTTCGAAAAAGGAGATCCCCAAATGCTCAAACAATGTCTTCTCGTTCTTCTCGCCGCCAGCCTCATCGCAATCGCCGTGCCTTTCGTAGCCGCCCAAGATAGTTCGCCCAGCAATCAAGGCGCGCAGGGCAACAGTGGCTGGCATCACGGCCCACCCGATCCCGCCGAGCGCACGAAGGAACTGACCAAGCAACTCAACCTCACGTCCGATCAGCAAACCAAAGTGCAGGACATCCTTCAGTCCGAACACTCCCAGATGGAGACCCTGCACCAGGACAGTTCTCTTTCCCAGCAGGATCGCCGCACCAAAATGATGGACATCCACAAGACCGGCGACACGCAGATCCGCGCGCTGCTTGATTCCACTCAGCAGAAAAAGTGGGACGAAATGCAGGCCAAGCGTGAGGAGTGGGGCCACAACGGTCACAAGGGCCCGCCCCAAGGCGGCGACCAACAGACTCCGCCACCTCAGCAATAGCTATTTGGACGCAGCTCGTGTGGGGACGGGGCTCTGCCCCGTCCTAGCCGGGCGGAGACGCCCGGCTCTCCACCGGCATGGAGTCATGGAGTTGCCGCTCTAACCTCTCTCTACCCCGATCCGTCCCGCGTGATGCGCAATCTCCTCAAGAATCGCTAGTCCCAACTCCAGCGCCCGCAGCCCATCCTTCAGCGACACCACCGGACGCGATCGTTCCCGCACCGACTGCAAAAATGCCTTGATCTCCGCCAGCAGCGGCTCCTCCACCGTGATCGTCGGCTTCGTCATCATGATCTGCGGATTCACGCTAGGCTGGGTGCCCCACTCATTCGCGTCTTTAGCGAATGAGTGGGTGTCTGGAACCGCGCGGGCGTCTGGGAACGCACCGCCGACCGAGAACACCAGTACATCCTGCCGTCCATAATCGATCGAAATATATTGACCCGGCTGGAAGAAGCGCAGCTTGCGCACGCGCTCCGTCGAAACCCGGCTGGCCGTAAAATTGGCCACGCACCCCGATTCGAATTCGATGCGCACATTCGCGATATCCACCTTGTCCGAAAGAATCGGCAGCCCCACCGCCCGGATTTCCTTCACCCTCGACTTCACAAACGTCAGCACCACGTCGAGGTCGTGGATCATCAGGTCCAGCACCACGTCCACATCCAGCGCCCGCGGAGAGAACACGCTCAGCCGGTGCACTTCAAAAAACATCGGCTGGTTGATCAACGGCAGCGTAGCTCGCACTGCCGGATTGAAGCGCTCCAGATGCCCAACCTGCGCCACCCGCTTGTGGTCCAACGCCAAACGAAGCAGTTCGTCGGCTTCAGAAAGCGTCGCCGCCACCGGCTTTTCGATCAGGACGTCAACCCCGGCTTCCATCAGTGCTCCCGCCACCTCCAGATGCAAAACGGTCGGCACCGCGACCGACGCCGCCTGTACCTCGCTGTGCGTCGTCAGCATCTGCTCGACCGAGCCAAACGCTTTGCATCCAAACTCGGCCGCAATCGCGTCGGCCCGCGCCGTATCCGGATCGACGACTCCCACCAGCCGCACGCTGCCCGCCTCCTGCAGTTGCCGATAGACGCGCGCATGATTGCGCCCAAAGGCGCCCACGCCAATCACCGCAACATTAATCGGAAATTCCGTGCTCAGATGAGTACTCCAGGACGAAACAGCAACGCGCTATTGTCGCAGTTAAAGCCCTAGATAGGAAAGCGCAAACCCAGAGAACCATCTCTCCGACCTCGTTATCGCTCCTACCAACGTTGTCATCCTGAGCGGAGCCGGGTCAAGCGCGAAGCGATTGGCTCGGTGGAGTCGAAGGACCACTACGTCCATCGCGACTCACGCGTTGATGCAGGGAGTTCTCTCTACACCACCCGGACTGAAAAGGGATAGCACATCCTAGCTCTCCGCAGTCCAGCTATTCCGCATTCACATCTTCTTCAGCAGAGCGATCTGTCCCGCATGATACAGCTCGTGCTGCGCCACGCCGTGCAGCATGTAATAAAAGGTGTAATGCGCTCCCTGCTTGCCCGGAACCATCTCGTAGAGTCGCGAGTCCGAAAGACCAGCAACCGCCGCGACCAGTTCCTCATGGACGCGCCGCACCTGCGCCAGCGCCGAGCGCCACGCCGCTTCGCCAACGTCCGTGACGCGCGGAAAATTCTCCGCATCGGATAACTCCACCGCAGCCCCGCCCAACCGTCGCAGCACCGCACCGTCCCAAGCCGCAATATGCAGCACCAATTCCCAGATCGAGTGCGCCCCCGCAATCGGACGAGCCGCCGCCTGCGCCGGCGTGACCCCCTCCAGAATTTCAAACAAAGAATCGCCATGCCAGGCGTCCCCCTCGAACGCGCGGCGGAGTTGGTCAGCAATACGAGCTGCCTCAGACATGCCTAGGTTCCCTTCGTGATTCTTCGTGCCTCACTCAATTATGGCCGTACCAGCCCGACGCGCTCCCCAATCAGTCCGCGCACACCGCAATTCCCGCCGCATCCGCCGCTCGGATAATCGCCTCGCCATCCAGCAGCAAACATCGCCCCGCGTCCACCGCCAGACAACTCGCCCCCTCGCGCGCCATCGTCTCAATCGTCTTCACCCCAATCACCGGGACGTCAAAGCGCATATCCTGCCCCGGCTTCGCAACCTTGACTACCGTCAAAGCGCGGCTCAGCGTCGAGGCCTCGCCGGCGGGTTCCGATTCTACGGATAACGACCGCATCAGCAGCCCCGCCCGTTCGATCGTCGCGTCCGTGCCTTCCATCGCTTCGACCGCCACGCACGCCGCTTCCGCAAACACCACCGTCTGCCCAATGTCGTACTCTGCCAGCCGCTGCCCGACCGCGCGCCCGTATTCAATGTTCTTGCGCTCCTCCGCGCTCGGAGCCCGCCTCGTGAGCACGCCCGTTTTCGCCAGCAGCGGCTCCAGTAGCGCGGTCGAGTTCTCCAGCATGATGCCCTCATCCGCCAGAACCTTCGCCACCGCGCTCAGCAGCGAATCCGTATTCCGCGTGCCCAGCGAGAGCAGCAACTTCGCCAGCCGCCAATCCGGCTTAATAGCGGAAAAAATCTGCTTGTGCTTAACCTGCCCCGCCATAACCGCGCGAGTCACGCCCGCAGCTTTAAAAGTATCGATAAGCTTCGACAGTTCGCCCAAAGAAAGCCAGTGCACGGAAGCCGCGCCCTTCGACTCCAGCTCCGGGAAAGCTTCTTCTTTGATCGCGGCGATAACCACGTCGTATCCCTGTGCCCGCGCCGCGTCCAACACAAGAAAAGGGAACTTGCCATTGCCCGCGATTAGGCCGAGTTTCTCTCCACCGCCCACTACTTAATCACTCCGCGCTCTGACGCCTCAATGAATTCGATCAGCATCGCAACATCTTCACCAGAATCGGCCTCGGACTTCAGCTTTTCAATCGCCTGCGAAGTGTTCAGCTTCGAAGCCAGCAGCACCTTATAGGCATGATGAAGTTTCCGAATCCGCTCTTTCGTGAAGCCCCTCCGCTCCAGTCCCACCGCGTTCAATCCATAAGCGCGCGTCCCGCGCTCAGCCGAGGTCTTCGAAAATGGCAGCACATCGCGCGTGATGGTCGTCCCTCCGCCAACAAAAGCATGCGTCCCAATCCGCACAAAGTGATGCACCGGACACAGCGCCCCCACCGTTGCCCAGTCTTCCACCGTCACGTGCCCGCCCAGCGTAGCCGCGTTCGCCATGATCACGTGACTCCCAATCTGACAATCATGCGCGATGTGCGTATACGCCATGATCAGATTGTGGTCACCGACACGCGTGCATCCTCCGCCCTTCACCGTGCCGCGGTTGATGGTGACAAACTCGCGAATCAAGTTATGCTCGCCGATCTCCAGTCGTGTCGATTCTCCCGCATAGCTGATATCCTGCGGGGCCAAGCCAATTGAAGTAAAAGGAAAGAAGCGGTTGGCGGCACCAATTTTCGTTGGCCCTTCGATCGCGACGTGCGAAAACAGATGGCAGTCTTCGCCCAGCTCCACCTCCGGCCCGATCACGCAATAAGGCCCAATCTGGCACGACGGATGAATCTTGCTCTTCGGATCAATGATCGCCGTAGGATGGATCGCCGTAGGATGGGTCCCCGTAGGATGAATAGACATCGTCAAAGCGCTCTACCCTTGTCATCCTGAGCGCAGTCGGGCCAAGCGCGAAGCGATTGGCTCGGCGGAGTCGAAGAGCCTGCCCTGAGCTCGTCGAAGGGACCCCTCCTCGTCCTCAATCTCCAGCACCGCTGCACGGAGGTCACACGATGGCCCACGACTGTCGCGAGTTGCAAATTCACGCTTCCTCGCCCCCAACCTCCGCCGCACCTACACTCCTCGGTACCAGCCGGCAAGTCACCGTAGCCTCGGCCGCCACCTTGCCGTCCACATACGCCTTGCCTTCCAGACGAGCCGCAGTGATCCGCCAGGCCTTCACCACCACTTCAATCCGCAGCTGATCTCCCGGCACCACCGGACGCCGGAAGCGCGCCTTCTCGATCCCGGTAAACACCATCAGCATCTCGTCCCGGTTCGGAACCTCGGTCAGCAGCAGCAGCCCGCCCGCCTGTGCGATCGCTTCCACAATCAGCACGCCCGGCATGATCGGCTTCTCGGGAAAGTGTCCCGGGAAAAATGGCTCGGTGATGGTCACGTTTTTCAACGCGACAATGCTCTTCATCCGCACCAGTTCAATCACCCTGTCGATCAAAAGAAATGGATAGCGATGCGGCAGTATCTTCAGAATGTCGCCGATATCCATCCCCGTTCTCACCGGCTCCGGTTCCTGGGTCGTAGTGTGTATGGTGTCACTCATGCAGTTTCGTTCAAGCCGAAGATTATACTGTAGCGCACATCGCTGTCAGATTGTCGGCAACAATTCCGGGATGGTGATAGAGCTTCGCCTGTCATCCTGAGCGAAGTCGAAGGACCCCTACTCCCAGCACACATGCTTTTGGCATGATGAAAGGCTTACCATGACCGTCTCAAAATCCGCGCTGCGCGATACCATCTTCCCCATTGTTTCGCTGATCTTTCTAGGCGGGAGTCTCTGGTCGCAGCAATCCGCCGTCCCCGCGCTCCTTGCCGACGTTCCCTCCACCGCCGACCGCTATTCCTTCCTCCTGATGGGCACTCTCGCCGGACAACAAGCCGTCTGGACCGCCTCCGACGGCACCCTCCACATCTTCTTCCAATACAACGACCGCGGACGCGGCCCCAAGACCACCAGCATTCTCAAGCTCGATCCAAGTGGCCTTCCGCTGTCGGAAGTCATCACCGGCAACGACTATCTGAAGTCGCCCGTCACCGAAAACTATTCCATGGAAGCCGGCACCGCGCGCTGGAAGAACGACCACGAACAAGGCGAAAAGAAAATCTCGACCCCTGCCTATTACTTCCCTCTCAATGGCGCACCCTCCGAGATCGCTCTCCTCGCACACGCCGCTCTGCAAAACGGAGGAAAAATCTCCCTGCTACCCGATGGCAAGTCCCGCGTTCAGCGAGTTGCCGAGCTGGATCTGGAAGCTGCTGGCAAAAAGAAGCACGTCACTCTCTACGCCGCCAGCGGACTCGATTTCTCCCCTAGCTACTTCTGGCTCGAAGCCGCCAACAAATTCTTCGTCTCGATCGACGAATCAGGCACGCTCGTTCCCGAAGGGTGGGAGTCCGTAGTTCCAATCTTGCGGGCCGCCCAAAATAAAGTCAAAGAATCCCGCGCCGCCGACCTCGCCACCAAGCTCGCGCGTGGCAGAGGCAACATTTTGTTCGAGAACGCGAATCTCTTCGATGCAGAGAGCGGCAAGATCATCCCCCAACAGGACGTTTGGATACGCGCCAATCTCATTACGAAGGTTGGGCCGTCTGAGGCAGGGAGTCCACGAATCTATTCCATTGATGGACCCCGAATCATCGACGCCACCGGCAAAACCCTTCTCCCCGGCCTCTGGGACATGCACGCCCACGTAGGCGAGAACGACGGCCTGCTGAACTTGGCCGCCGGGGTCACCACCGTCCGCGACCTGGCCAACGACACCGACTCGCTTCTAGCCCGCCGCCAGCGCATCATCGACGGAAAAGAGATCGGCACCCGTATCGTCCTCGCCGGCGTCATCGACGGCCCCGGCCCTTACCAGGGACCAACCAAAGTCCTAGTCTCAACCGAAGCCGAAGCCCGAGCGGCGGTCGACAACTACAAACGCCTCGGCTATGTCCAGATCAAAATCTACAGCTCGGTGAAGCCCGAACTCGTGCCCGCAATCATCGACGAAGCCCACAAAAATGGCCTCCGCGTCAGCGGACACATCCCCGCCGAAATGACAGCCGCCCAATGCGTCGAACTCGGCTACGACGAAATCCAGCACATGAATTTCCTCATGCTGAATTTCATGCCCGACGTCAAAAACACCAACACCATCGCGCGCCTGGTCGAACCCGCCAAACGTGGAGCCGATCTCGACCTCACTTCGCCCCAGGTTCTCTCTTTCATCAAGCTCCTGCAGGACCACCACACCACGCTCGATCTCACGCTCAATATCTTCGAAGATCGATTTCTCAACCGTGCCGGCCAGATTCCCCGCGGCTACCAACCCATCGCCAATCGGCTGCCCCCGCAGGTTCGTCGCGGCCTGCTCTCCGAAGGCCTCACTCCACCCCCCGGAATGGACGCAACCTACAGAAAGTCCTTCTCCAAGATGATCGAATTGGCCGGCCTTCTCTATCGTTCCGGCATTCCCATCGAAGCCGGCACCGACTCTATCGCCGGATTCGCGCTTCACCGCGAGCTCGAACTCGACGTCCAAGCCGGCATTCCAGCCCGCCAGGTTCTGCAAAATGCCACCCTGAACGCTGCCCGCACCATGAGCCTCGACAAAGACTTAGGTTCGATAGTCCCCGGCAAGCTAGCCGACCTGACACTGGTAGACGGCGATCCCACCGCAAACATAGGCGACATAAGAAAAACCGTCATGGTTGTAAAAGATGGAGTCCTCTACCGCCCCGCCGAACTCTACGCCGAACTAGGAGTAACCCCATAGGTTGCGTAGGGACAGCCGCCTCGGCAATCCAGCCGAGCGCAGTTCAGCCCACGCCAGCCGCCGCCTCAGGGACACTCTAGTCCGTCCCCCGACACCCCGACTAATCCAAACCCACCTGCCGATGAGCACTCCAGGAGCCCTGCAATCGACCGTTCCCGGAGTCAATCCATGGATTCGCCCAACCTCCAGCCCTCAGCCAGCCCTCTAACCGAACCCGATTCGTCGCCACCATCCTCGCTACACCGTCAAGGTCCAAATCGAAATCCGCCGGGAAGGCAGCGACATCCCCATGCGCCTCGAAACCACCGACCTCAGTCGCGGAGGCTGCTACATCCAGCTCATCATGCCAATGTCGCGCGGCACCCGGGTTCAAGTCACTCTCTGGCTCGACGGCTACCCCATCGTCATCCATGGACTCGTCGTTACCCGCCATCCCGATTTCGGCAACGGCATCATATTTGTCGATTTTCAAGGTCAGGCAGAACACCTCCTCCAGCGCTACCAGCACGCCGTCACCTAACGTCGGGATAAACTGAAGAAATACTCGCCAATTCCCGGTCCATACGACGAGTTCGTCCCACTTGTTACTCTCCAGATTCCCTGTCGACACCTGAAGATTTCACCTCTGCAATCTGACTTCTAACCTCTGACTTCAATACCCCTTTCCCATGCGCACGATCGGCAGCTTCAGCCCATCCTCCAGCGGCGCATCCACGGCCTCCAACTCCACATAGCCCTTCGCCCGATAAAAGGGAACCCCCGTCAAAGTCGCCCCCATCTCCAGCCGACGAAACCCCGCCGCCCCAGCCGCCGCTTCGCACGCCTCCAGAATCATCCCGCCGATCCCACGCCGCGCCCACTCCGGATGAACAAAAAATGCCCGAATCTTGGCCCCATCCCGAGCCGGATCCAGCAATGAGTCCTCGCGCCCCGCAAACTGATCGCCGCCATAAAGAGTTTTTCGCTTGCTCCATCCGCCGCAGCCCACCAGCAGCGCCGCGCCCGATGCTGCAATCTCCTCTGCCGCAAAGTAAGTTCCATCCGAAATCAGTTGCGTGTCTACCCCATACACCGTCCGCAGCGCGCTCTCCAACTGCGCCGCGGAATAATCCCCCGCCTGCAACCCGCGCACCGAGGCTTCAATCAACTGTCGAAGCGAGCGAATGTCGGAAGCCTCCGCCAACCGAATGCGTATAGTCATAATCAATCTTTCGCGTTTGATTTTGGGTGGCGCAGCGCTTCAGCGCTGCGGATCTGCATTGCTTTGCACTCGGCTTTAAGCCGCTGGGCAGGCGCGGACCGATTTCAGCCGCCTTCGATCATTTCCGCGCCGCCGCGCACTCCGGGCAAGGACAAACTTCCCGCAGATAAAACCACGAATAAATCCCCAGATCGTGTCTATCGCTCCACGAAAACTTCAGCGCATACTTACCCACTGCCTCCGCCGACAGCGCTTTCACCAATGGCTTGAACATCGGCAAAGCCCCCGGAGCCAGCTTCTCCGCTTCACCCGCCTTCCTTCCCGACTTCGTGCGCTCATCCTCGCAAAGCGCGCAAGGACAAGCATCCCGCAAGAACGCAAACGTAAACACGGACCGGTGCCCATCCTTCCACTCAATCTCCAGGCCCGTCCCCGTCGTCAAATGAATCACCACCGACTTGGGATCGTTTCCCACCCGAGGAGTAAAATCCGGCAGCGCCATAAACAAAGTATCGCACGTGCCCGTGTGGCGCGGACACTCTTGTCCGCGTGCCGACAATCAAACCGCGCATGTGCATGTGAGGGATCGCGTAGGGACAGCCGCCCCCGGCTGTCCAAGCCGAGCGCAGCTCGACCCGGGCACCAACTCTGGATTCGCCACAAAAGCCCCACGATACCAACTCTTCCCCATCCGCGTCTAACAGGTCTACAAAGTAAGAAACGGAGGGCCCATGGATCGCAGAAGGTTTCTGCTAGCAGGCTCTGCGGGAGTAACAGGTGCCTGGGTCGCCCACAAGATTCTCGGCTCAAGCGCGCACAGCAATCGTCTCTTCGGCCCCGAGTTCGCAGCTCCGCCAGCATTGACGAAGAAGGTTGCCGCCTTCGATACCGTAACCTTGGGCAAGACCGGAATCCGCACCAGCCGTCTAGCCATGGGCACCGGTACCATCGGTTCCGGTCATCATTCCAACCAAACCGCCCTGGGAATGAAGGGGCTGTCGGAACTCCTGCTCAACGGCTACGATCACGGCCTCCGCTTTTTCGACTCGGCTGACGCTTATGGGAGTCATCCCCACGTGGCCGAAGTGCTGAAGCATGTGCCACGCGACCAGGTCGCCGTCCTCACCAAAACGTTTGCGCGCGATCCGAAGTCGGCACGAGCCGACCTCGACCGCTTCCGCCGCGAGCTCGGCGTCGAGTACATCGACATCTGCCTGATGCACTGTCTAACCGAAGGCGATTGGACGGAACGTTTCCAGGGCGTGATGGACGTGCTCTCCGAAGCAAAGGAAAAGGGAATTATCCGCGCGCACGGCTGCTCCTGTCACTCCATCGAAGCGTTGCGCGACGCCGCCAAGTCGCACTGGGTCGAAGTGGAATTGGCTCGCATTAACCCCATCGGCTCGCACATGGACGCTTCGCCCCCGGAAGTCGTCAGCGTTTTGCGCGAAATGAAAGCCGCCGGCAAAGGCATTATCGGAATGAAGATTCTGGGACAAGGGGACCTCCGCGGTCGTGTGGACGACGCGATCCGCTACGCGCTGTCGCTCGGTGTGCTCGACGCGTTCACCATCGGCGCCGAAAGCAAAACAGAGCAGCAAGATCTGATGCGCAGCGTCGCCGCCGCATAGGCACCGGAAGGTGCGCACGCAACCGGGAAACCTGACTGAGAAGCCACACTTTCGCGACCACTCCCGCTAGAATCTCACCAGGTTCTCCATGGACACCGCCCGTATCGCCGCCCTCCTCGAACCCTTCCTCGAACAACCGCTCTCCCCATCCCAACTAGATCAAATATCGACGTACATCGATCTATTATTCCGCTGGAACTCCCGCATTAACCTGACCGCCATCCGCAATGAAGAAGAAATCGTAACCCGCCACTTCGGCGAATCCTTCTTCCTGGCAAGCCACCTGTTCCGCGAAGAACGTGTGGCGCGGACACTCTTGTCCGCGAACGCCGACAGCGCCCAACCGCTGGAAGACTCACAACTATCCAGCTCTTGTCATCCTGAGCGCAGCCGAAGGGACCCCTACCTTTCCTGCAAGCTCGCGCCACTCAGTCCCACACGCGTCCTCGACATTGGCTCCGGCGCCGGATTTCCCGCGCTGCCCCTGAAGATCTGGGCACCGTACCTCCAGCTCACGCTAATCGAATCGAATCACAAAAAGGCGGCCTTCCTCCGAGAAGTGGCCCGAGCACTTACATTGACCAACATCAATGTAATCACCGACCGAGCCGAAGTCCTGGCCGCAAACCCCGACGTCCCCCAAGCCGATGTGGTAACCCTCCGAGCCGTGGAGCACTTCGAAGCCGTCCTCCCCGTGGCCGTGACTTTCCTGACCCGCAACGCAAGTCTAGCCCTGCTAATAAGCACCGCCCAGCTCCCCCTCCTGACCACCATGACCACCGTGAATTGGCGCCAACCAATAAGCGTTCCTCAGTCACATACAAGGGTATTATCGATTGGTGTACGCAGGTAAAGTGGGAACACTCTCTTATCAACAGCACTAAAGTGGAGCGATTGGCCATGGCTGATGAACTTTGAATGGTAATAGTGGTAGCATAGCTGATATTGTCTCATAATGAGATGATATCAGGGTGAGTGTTCCACGTGAAACACTTCTTCATTTTGTAGGCCATGGCTTCACCAGCCACCATGTGTTTCACGTGAAACACATCGCACGTGCCGGATCTCTCAGCGGTCGAAAACTCGCGAATGTTTCACGTGAAACACTCGCCACGATTTGCACAGCAATCTAGCATTGATTTCGCAGATGGGTTCGCATATTCTGACCGGCAACACCCAGAAAATAAAATCATGGGACGTGTCATCGCAGTTGCCAACCAGAAGGGTGGCGTCGGCAAAACTACGACCGCCATCAACCTTGCCGCTTCCCTCGCCGCTGCCGAAGTCAACACGCTGCTGGTGGACTGCGATCCGCAGTCGAACTCGACTAGCGGTCTGGGCCTGGTGAAGAATCCGGAGCGCATCAGCATCTACGACGTGATGATGGGTGCGGCCTCCGCTGAGGAGGCGTTGCAGCTCACCGAGCTCGAACAGCTGTGGCTGATTCCATCCCACAAGAATCTGATCGGAGCGAACCTTGAACTGGTGGCGGCGGAGCGGCGCGAGTATCGTCTGCGCGAAGCGCTGGCCGGCTTGCTTGATCGCTTTCAGTTCATCGTGCTGGACTGTCCGCCAGCGCTTGATCTGCTTACGTTGAACGCGCTGGTCGCTGCCGACGGCGTGCTGATCCCGATGCAAGCGGAGTACTTCGCGCTCGAGGGTGTGTCGGAATTGCTCGACACGATCGAGAGGATACGGGTCGAGCTGAATCCCAGGCTGGTGGTTGAGGGCGTGGTGCTCACGATGTTTGACGAGCGCACGAACCTGGCGCAGCAGGTGGCGGAGGAGTTGAAGAAATACTTTGGCGACAAGCTGTGCACGACGACGATCCCGCGGAACATACGGTTGGCGGAGGCTCCGAGCCATGGGCAGCCGGCGCTGGTGTACGACGTGCGGTCGCGGGGGGCGGAGAGCTACCTACGTTTGGCGAAGGAGATTCTGGACCGGCAGGCGGGGATGGCGAGCGGGTCGGGGGAAGCAGCTTAAATCGATGGATATAAATATTTATGTTTATCGATATATCTGCGCCCCAAGAACTAACGTCTTAACCGCGGGGGCACTGGGGAACACAGGGGCTGACTGACGGATTGTGGAAGTCAGGAATTCCGGGCGAGAAGCAGGTTCTTCGCTTCGCTCAGGATGACAAATTTTAAAAGGTCCGGCAGATCAAGAGTCCGACTACGGGAGATTGCTTGATGACTACATCGAATGCGGTGACGGCGGATAAGACGACGGCGAGGGTTAGCGAGAAGCTGGCGGAGAAACGGCGGGCTTTGGGTCGGGGGCTGGAGTCTCTTTTGCCGGGGCCACGGGTGGTGAAGGTGCCGGCTCCTACGCTTCCGCAGAGTGGACTGACGGATGGGGCTTCCGATTCTTCGTCGTCTCCATCTCGTTCTTCTTCCTCGGCTTCTTCTCCTTTTGCCTCTTCTGCTGAATTCGGTGGTGGACGGGCGGGGACGCCCGTCGCTCCAACGGGTGCGATTCCTGGCACTTTGGACGCGTTGCAGGCGGCGGCTTCGGGGACCACGGCCGATGGGGAGCCGGTATTTTTGGTCGCGATGGATCAGATTGATCAGAATCCGTACCAGACTCGGAGGGAATTCGATCAGGACGCTCTCCAGGAACTGGCGAATTCGATCGCGGTGCAGGGCGTGTTGCAGCCGATTGTGGTGCGTCCGGGGAAAGAAGGCCGGTTCGTCCTGATTCTGGGGGAGCGGCGGTTGCGCGCTTCGAAGATCGCGGGGAGGCCGACGATCCCGATGGTTGTGAAGCGGGTTTCGGAGCAGCAGGCGGCGGAGATGACGCTGGTCGAGAATCTGCAGCGTCAGGACCTGAATTGCATGGAACAGGCGGAGGCGTTCTCGAACTTGAGCACGCGGTTCAACCTGACGCAGGAGGAGATTGGTACGCGGGCGGGCGTGTCGCGGGAGAAGGTATCAAATTTCATGCGGCTGCTGACGCTGCCAGAAGGCGTGATCGGGGCGCTGCAAAAGGGACGGTTGACGTACAGCCACGCGAGGGTGCTGTTGACGCTGCGGGATAACGTCCAGATCTGGAAGTATGCGCAAAAGGCGATGGCGGAAAAGATGTCGGTGGCGAAGCTGGAGGATCTGGTGCTGGGGGTGAGTACGCCGGCCGGGCTGGACGAGCCGAAGAAGGGAGGCGGAGCGAGGTGGGTGGATCCGAATGTGAAGGCGGCACAGCGGTCGCTGGAGACGGTGTTGGGGGTGAGGGTGCGGATTCGGGATCGGAAGGGGCGAGGCAAGATTGTGATTGAGTATGGAACGCTGGAGGATTTTGATCGAGTGGTGCGGATGTTGAAGGGGAAGTAGGTCAGAGGTGAGAGGTCAGATTGCAGAAGTGAGAACCTCGAGGCGCCTGTATCCGTTCATATCGGTTTCACCTGTGCAATCTGCCTTCTCAGCTCTGACCTCTCTATTTGCGAAGGGATGTAATGGCCCCGCTTGTCCCACTTATTACTCTGCTGATTCTCCCTTGACTATTGGAGCGTGCAATTGCGCACTTGCAGCGGGAACCCGGGAAGTAACAAGTGGGACGGTCCGCGCAATGTGGCGGGGATTTGCGTCTGCAATCTGCTTTTCTCTACTGTAATTTCTCGTACTCCGCTTTCGCTTGCTTCAGAATGGGGATGTCTGGATCGGCGTCTTTCCAGGCGGCGAAGAAATCCTGATAGGCGGACTTAGCGGCGGCGGTGTTGGCCTGGAGGGCTTGGGCGCGACCCAGTCCTAGATGGGAGAGATTGTAGGCAACATCAGTGGGGTTAGTGCCACGGTGGTCGAGAATTTTCTGGTACTCGGCAGCGGCCTTGTCGCCCTGTTTCAAGCTCAGGAAGGCTTCGCCTCGAATAAAGTTAACGCGATAACCGACGCTGCCCGGGCCGCTGCCGAGTTCGTAGGGAGCGGCTACTTCCAGTCGCACCACGGCCTGGGCCGGTTGGTTGTGCTGCAGATCGCTTTCGGCATGGACGAGCGGAACATCGGCCTTGTTGAGCAGGGTATCGGTGGGGTACTCGCGGACCAGATCGTCCGCAATTTTCTGGCTGCGCGTGGCGTCTCCGGTGCGCGCCAGCGCCCACATAACAAATCTCCGGGTGTCGCGATCTTCGGAGACAGCGAGAGCGCCAGAGATTTTCTGGCGAGCTTCCGGCAGGATGCCGAGTTCCGCCTCGCACCCAGCCTGGTCCCCGAGGATGAGGCCGCTGAATTCCTTGTATCCCAAGCGCTGGGAGGCAGTTTCCGCCTGGGCATAAGCGGCCCGGGCTGGCTGCAGTCTGCCGCGCCCGCATTCGGCGCGGGCGTGGAACCAGAGCAGGAAGGGTTCCTCCGAGCTCCCGGCGGCCGATTCCAGTTCGTGTTGCTGGGCAGCTTGATCGTCGCGAATGAAGGCCAGTTCGAAGAGCGCGAGATGGATCGAGCGGCCAATCTTCTGCGCGACTGCGCGGTCGGCCACCGCCCGGGCTTCGTCGAAGCGATTCAGGTGTATGTAGGCCGTGGCAACATTCTGGTAGGCGTATGCGTCTTTGGGGTCGATGCGCATAGCCTCGCTGGAACTGGCCAGTGCCTTTTCCGGCTGTCCAACGACTTCGTAGCGCAAGGAGAGGTTGTCGCGAGGCGTGCTGTCGCGCGGGTAGATTTGCACCCACTGTTCATAGATCTCGATGGCCTTGTCTACGTCCCGGGTGACCTCGTTGTAGTAATGCGCCGAGATATAAAACCTTTCCCGTTCGCTGGCTCTCTCCTTCAAGTCGAAGGCCTTTGTGATGAAACTCGCGGACAGTTCGTCCTTGGAGAGATTGTTATAGGCTACTCCCAGGGTGGCATGCGCCATGGCGAAGTTGGGATCGAGTTCGACGGCGCGCTTGAGATGGGAAACAGCCTTGTCATCCTCAAATTCCAGGTGCTCGGCTTGGCCAAGGCTGAAGGCCTGCAAGGCTTCGAGCGACGAGGTGGTGGCCTGTTCGAGCGGCGTGGCGAACTTCTGCACGGAGCCGATGGACTCGCCCAGTTTGCCGCGCAAGCTGGATGCAGCCTGATCGAGCGACTTGAGAACCCGCTCCTTGCTCTCGGCCTCGACTTCGGCGCGAGCCAGGACGTCGCCGGTTTGGGCATTCAGTGCGGAAAGAGTGATGACGTAGTGAGTACCCAGGCTGGCGATGGAGCCGGTGAGCATGGCCTTGGCGCCTTCGCGCATGCTGATCTCACGAGCGACGTCGTTGGTGATGCGTTCGTCGGGCGGGCGGCCCATGAAGCGCAGGGCCTCGCGAATGCGTGATTCGGGCAGCAGATTCAGGTAGGGGGATTGCTCGAGTTGGACGGCGAGCGCCTGCTTCAAGGTTCCGTCGAACACAGGATCGCCGGTGGTGTTGACGAAGTCGGCGAGAACGACGGTGTCTTTTTCGGTGAGGGTGGTGGCACGATGGGCGCGGAGGAACAAGCCTCCGGCGATGAGGGCGGCGATCAGTACCGCGGCGGCGGCGATGGCGGGAATCTTCCAGGATTTCTTCTGTGCCGCGGGAACAGCGGGCGCCGAGCTGCGCTCGGCGGGACGGACGAATGCGTCCGTCCCTACGTGGATTGGAGTGGAAGCGGACGAAATTGGCTGCTGAACGGGCCTTGAACCGGAGTCGTGCGCCGCCGCGACTGACCCGGAAGTGGCGGCTACGGCGCGTCCGGTGTCGGTGTCGCGCTTCAGGCGTTGCAGGTCTGCGCGGATGTCGGCGGCGTGCTGGTAGCGGAGATTGCGATCTTTTTCGAGCGCCTTGTTGATGATGTCTTCGAGCTTTGGGGGTAGATCGGGATTGAGGCGAATCGGGGAAACCGGGGCGCGATCGAGGATTGCCTGAAAAATCAGCGCCGAGGTGTCTCCGCGAAACGGAACCATGCCGGTGGCCATTTCATAGAGCACGGCTCCGAAGGAAAACAGGTCGGTGCGGGGATCGAGTTCCTTTCCCTTCGCCTGCTCGGGAGACATGTAGGCGACGGTGCCAATCGCGGAACCGGGACTGGTGAGGTGCTCCTCGACGAGGGACGATTCAATCGTGACACCGGAGGGCCCCGACGGCCGCGGGGCGGGCTCGGTGACTTTTGCCAGGCCAAAATCCAGGATCTTTGCGTGGCCGCGCTTGGTCACAAAAATGTTTGCGGGCTTAATGTCGCGATGGACAATACCCTGGGTGTGCGCGGCGTCGAGCGCATCGGCAACCTCGATGCTGAGGGAAAGGAATGTATCGAGCTCCATGGGACGATTGCCGATGATGTGTTTCAGGGTTGCGCCGTCAAGATATTCCATGACGATGAAGGCCTTGCCGTCCTGCTCGCCAATGTCGTGAATGGTGCAGATGTTGGGATGGTTGAGCGCGGATGCAGCCCTCGCCTCGCGGCGGAAGCGCTCGAGGGACTGGCGGTCTCCGGCTACATTTTCGGGGAGGAATTTGAGGGCGACGAAGCGATTGAGGCGGGTGTCCTCGGCTTTGTAGACCACGCCCATGCCACCGCCGCCTAATTTTGCAACGATGCGGTAATGCGAGATGATCTCGCCGACCATCTGGTCTCCTGCGCTGGGCTGAAATCTTACGGTCGGGCATCGGGCAAGTCAACTGAATGGAAATCAGGCTGACCCACTACCAACACTTCTTCGTGATGACAGGGGATTGGGATTTGGGTAGTGTGGCAGGTGTTATTTTCGCTGAGTGTGAGGGGACATGGGACTGATTGATGTTTTGTTTGGGCGGCCGCTGGCTTCTTCCGAGGATGCGGGGCAGCGGATTACGCCTCAGCAGGGGATTCCTACTTTTGGGCTGGACGCATTGAGTTCGGCGGCTTACGGGCCGGAGGCGGCGTTGACGATTTTGCTGCCTTTGGGATTACTGGGGGTCCGGTACATTGTGCCGTTAACGGCGGCGATCATTGGGCTGCTGGTGATTGTGTTTTTTAGTTATCGACAGACGATTGGCGCTTATCCGATGGGCGGGGGATCGTACACGGTCGCTCGGGAAAATTTGGGGAGCGGGGCGGGCATTCTGGCGGGCGCGGCTTTGATGATTGATTACCTGCTGAATGTGGCTGTGGGGATATCGGCGGGGATTGGAGCTTTGGTATCGGCCGTGCCCCGGTTGGAGCCACACACTTTGGCTTTGTGTCTTGCGGTGCTGGTCATATTGACGGTCGTCAATCTTCGGGGAGTCAAGGAGGCGGGGTCGGCGTTTGTGGCTCCGACTTATTTGTTTGTGGGGACTTTGGCGGTTGTGATCGTTATCGGGCTGTATAAGGTGGTGGCATCGGGGGGACATCCGGTGGCGGTCTTTTCGTTGGCGCAGGCGGAGACGGGGCTAGCCCCGTCTCCACGGGTGGTCGGTGTTTGGATCCTGCTTAAGGCGTTTGCTTCGGGGTGCACAGCTCTGACGGGTGTGGAGGCGGTGAGCAACGGAGTGCAGGCGTTTCGGGAGCCGGTGGTTCGATCGGCTCGGGCCACGTTGACGGCCATCATTGCGATTCTGATTTTGCTGCTGGGGGGGATTGCGGTGCTGGTGAAGTATTACGGAATTATGGCTACGGATCCGGGGCAGGCGGGGTATCAGAGTGTGTTGTCGTTGGTGACGGCGGCGGTTGCGGGCAAGGGAATTTTTTACGATCTGACAATGTTCTCGGTTTTGCTGGTGCTGTGTCTTTCGGCGAATACTTCGTTTGCGGATTTTCCGCGGTTGTGCCGGGTGGTGGCTCGGGACGATTATCTTCCCCATTCTTTGACGTTGCGGGGACGGCGGCTGGTGTACTCGCAGGGGATCTGGGCGTTGGCGATTTTGGCGGGGCTGTTGCTGATTCTGTTTGGCGGGGTGACGGACCGGTTGATTCCTCTGTTTGCGGTGGGGGCGTTTCTTGCATTCACTTTGTCGCAGGCGGGGATGGTGGGTCATTGGCTGAGGACGTCGTCGTGGGCGGAGGCCTGGCGGAGCATCCTGGTGAACGGGCTGGGAGCTTTGGCTACGGGGATCACGGTGCTGGTGGTGGTGTTGGCGAAGTTTGCCGAGGGAGCGTGGGTGGTGGTGCTGTTGCTGCCGGCGGCGCTGGTGTTTATGGGGCGGGTGCGGCGTCATTATGAAGAGGTGGCGAAGGAAACAGCGCTGACGGGCAGGGTGGTTGCGGATGCGCGCGAGCTGGCACCGCCGATTGTGCTGGTTCCAGTGGATCGATGGAATGCGGCGACGGAGAAGGCGGTGCGATTTGCGATGACTTTGTCTCCGGATGTGCGGGCGGTGCATGTGACGTGCGAGGCGGATGAGAACCAGCCGTCGTGGTTGAAGGACGAGGTGCCGGCGGAGACGCGGATGCCGACGCTGGTGACATTGCCGTCGCCGTTTCGGCTGGTGCTTCATCCGATTGTGGATTACGTGTTGAAGGTGGAGAAGGAGAATCCGGAGCGGACGATCGCGGTGGTGATCGCGTCGATGGTGGAACGGCACTGGTATCACTATTTTCTGCACAATCAGCGAGGACAGGTATTGACGGCGCTGTTGCTGCTGGGCGGAGATGAGCGGATCAACATTATTAATGTTCCCTGGTATTTGAAGGCGTAGAGGCAGGTGTCGGTTGTCAGTTATCAGTTATCAGTTGTCAGTTGTCAGCAAACCCTAAACCAAACTTTCTAGCGGCCTCCGGTTACATCCAGGATGGCGCCGGTTACGTAGCTGGCTTCCTTGGAAAGTAGCCAGAGGATGGCATTGGCTACTTCTTCGGGGTATCCGCCGCGTTGCATGGGGACTTGGGATTTGACGCGATCGATACGGTTGGGTTCGCCTCCCTGGGCGTGGATGTCGGTGTGGATGACGCCGGGGCGGACGGCGTTGACGCGGATTTTTTCTTCGGCTGCTTCTTTGGCCAGACCCAGGGTGAGAGTGTCGATGGCGCCTTTGGAGGCAGCGTACTCGATGTATTCGTTGGGAGAGCCTAAGCGTGCGGCGGCGGAAGAAACGTTGACGATGCTGCCGCCCTGGCCTCCGTGCCTGGTGGACATGCGGCGGACGGCTTCACGGGCACAGAGGAAACTTCCGAAGACATTGGTGGCAAAGACGCGGTGGAGGCGGGCGGCGTCGATTGAGTCGAGACGCGACTGGCGCTCCACGGTACCGGCGTTGTTGACTAGCGCGGTTAGCGGTCCCAGTTGGCGGACGGCGGAATCGAAGAGGCGGACTACATCGGATTCGGAACTGACATCGGCCTGAATGGCTATGGCAGTGCCACCCTTTTGTTGGATGGCGGCCACTACGGCATCGGCGGCCTGCTGTTGACGGAGATAGTTGACGCAGACACGGAATCCGCGGGCGGCGGCTAGATGAGCGGTGGCGGCTCCGATGCCGCGGCTGGCGCCGGTGACGATCAGGACCTGGGAGCTGTTGGGCATGTGAGTAATTTTAAGCTCCGGTGGATGCGCTGCGGAGCTTCACTCCGCTGGACGGACGAATGCGTCCGTCACTACGTGAGTTCAGGCGCGGTTCATACCTCGGTTCAGACTCTCCAATCGTCGGGGCGCCATTGCTGGATTGACTTCTTGATGTCGGGAGCGGCGAGCTTCTCGCTTAGAGTTCGGGTGGCGAGCGCGGAAAGTTCGGCATCGGAGGCAAAGCGCAGTGCGATCAATTGCGATTCCGTAAATTCCGGGATGCGGGGACGAAGGGCTGGGTCGAGCAAGGAAGCGAGGCGCAACCTTTCTTCCAGGCGGATCACGCGGTCCTGCACCTTGAGGGCGTAAAGGCGGATCTTGAAGATGGCAACGATTGCCGCGATCATGACGACGACTAACCACGCGGAATGCAGGCCTGGCCTTCTGACCAGATGAACGATAGTCAGAAGCAGGCTGATGGCGAATACGGGCTGGATGAAAAAATGGAAGAGCGGATCATAGCGCGTGTGATGGGAAAAATTCTGGGGGGATGCGGTCGCCATGGGGAGGGTCTCCTTTTTGATGGAAGAGCGGAATCATCATCGCACGTTTGGGGATTGGTGGATTAAGGTCGTTGCAAGAGGTGCAGCTTTGCTTCCCATGCAGGGGGGTGACGCCGGCGGCTACCGAAACAACAATGCGGCCCCGGAACACCGGCCGCACTGGAGTACATGGCGGAATACGCAGCGGAGTGCTGCGATCCTTTGATTTTGGATTTTGCGACAACGGGCAGCTAATCCGGCGTTACCCCAAGGTATTCTTCGTGTCCTTCGAACGCCTTGCGCAGCAGCTTTTCAAAGCGCTGTTTCAGCGTAACGGGAGCGACGCTTTCATCCGCCTTGTCTTTCGTCTTGACCTTCACTTCAGGGGTGGAAATGGCATTCGTCGCCATAAGCAGGCCTCCTTAGTTTCCCACTGCGTGCCAGGCACAATTCCTACTGGCCAGCCCTGGCGGGGGGAAACCGGTCGGGATGCAGCGCGGTGCGAGGTTCGTTCCTCTCTCCTTAGTTATAGTGCGAAACCGTGAGAGAACGTTTCATTGGATCCGGACCCTGACAAGGGAGTTTCCGCGCGGCTTCTTGCTGTGCCTCAGATCGTGCGCCTTCTTCTGCTTCCGGCGGCCGCTCGAGGGAGATTCGTTGAAATGTCGAGCTGACCACATCAAAGGTCTTAACGTATGGAGTCCCATCCAAGAGTTCGGTGAGAACCTTCAATGCTTCTGGATACCCACAGGAGTTGTAAGCCTGTGCATTCCCGTTGTCATTCCAGAAGCTGATGGTTGCGACTTCTCTGCCATTGGGGACAGCCAGGGTGATCAAATCGAGGAAGCCTTCCTGCGTTCGCAGCCAGGGGAGGATCTCGCGTTCCATGAGATTCGTAAATTCCTTAAGCGCGTTCGGTTTCAGACGCGCAGCAACCTTACGAGCAACCAATGTCACCCTCCTCGGTGTTGAGCTGGTCTCTTTGCCGCGATGGATCGGTCTGGACAACACCGCACATCTTACTAGTTGATAGTGCGCTTCGAGGTAAAAACGTTTCCGCAAGACGAGAGAACCGCTTCCCCGACGGTTCTCCCGACTCGGGTTTCACCGCTGCAGAACCAGGACTTCCATACCTGCCAGATTACCGCTCTTCATGGATAAGCCGCAGCGGTGCATGTGCAACTGGCGGCAATTTGCTCCAGTTCTGCGCAGAACGCAACAAAACTGTTCCCGAATTTGAGCTAACCAGCTAACGCGCTGGAGGAAAAGCAGTTAGCAAAAGTTCTGACCTGCCATGCTAGAATTTCCGGCAATTCTGCAACGAGGTTGTGAGGCGTCGGCATGCAGCACCACGGACCAGCAGGGCGGATTGTTCGATTTGGATCCTTCGAGGTTGATCTCCAAGAAGGCAAGCTCACTAAGGCGGGGATCCGGATTCGTCTACAAGGACAGCCGTTACAGATTCTTGTGCTCTTGCTGCACAGCCCCGGTCAACTCGTCACCCGGGAGGAAATCCGTCAGAAACTCTGGTCGCGCGATACGTTTGTGGAGTTTGACGACGCTCTGAACACAGCCGTGCGGAAGTTGCGCGCGGCCTTGAACGATTCGGCCGATAATCCTCGGTTCCTGGAAACCGTTCCCCGACGAGGCTATCGCTTTGTTGCCCCGGCGATTTGGATACCCGAACCGGTCGTGGCCCCAATCGAGTCGGGTGTCCGTCGACTGCGTAGTCATTTTTATCTTTATTCTTGGCTCGCCGCGGCTTTGATCGTGGCAGGTGCAGCCACGTTAGGATACCGGCATTTTCGCCGACCCAGTTTCGAAATCACTTCCAAGGACACAATCGTTCTCGCCGACTTTGCCAACACGACAGGTGATCCGGTGTTCGACGATACGTTGAAGACGGCACTGGACGTTTCCCTGCGGCAGTCGCCGTTTTTGAATGTGCTCTCCGACAGCGAAGTGGCGAAGACCTTGCAGCAAATGACCCTTCCCACTGGCACGAAACTCACTCCGGAGGTAGCCCGCGAGCTTTGCCAGAGGGCGGCCAGCAAAGCCTACCTTGCGGGAGCGATTGGCAGTCTGGCCAGCGAATACGTGCTGGGATTAAAGGCGGTGAATTGTCACAACGGGGACAGGCTGGCCGTGGAGCAGGTAACGGCGGCCTCCAAAGAGAAGGTACTCGACGCGCTGGGCGAGGCGGCATCTAAGATGCGTGGCGAACTGGGCGAATCGCTGGCGACGGTCCAGAAGTTTGATGTTCCACTGGAACAGGCCACCACGTCTTCGCTGGATGCTCTGAAGGCGCTCAGCCTTGGCAAAAAGGCGTCTGACGAGAAAGGAGTCGCTGCCGGCCTGCCTTACGATCAACGTGCGATTGAGCTTGATCCGAATTTTGCCATGGCCTACCGCGCAATGGGAATCGACTACACCAATCTCAGCGAACTTGGACGCGCCAGCGAATACTTTACCAAGGCATTCCAGTTGCGGGAACATGCCAGTGAGCGGGAAAAGCTGACGATCACCGCCGAGTACTATTCGTACGTCACCGGAGAACTGGATAAAGCGGCCCAGACCTTTCAGGAGGAGATCGGGAGCTACCCGGCGGAAGATGCGGCGTACGTCAATTTAGGCTTGGTGTATGCCTTGCAGGGCCAGCTTGAAAAAGCCGCGGAGATCACCAGGCAAGCCGTACGCCTTGCGCCGGATGCTGTAAGCGACTACGAGAATCTCGCCAACTATGCCCTTGCCTTGCAGCGCTTCGACGAAACGCGGGAGATCATCCACGAAGCGCAGATGCGAAAACTGGATGATTACTTGCTCCGCAATGTTCTCTATGTTCTTGGCTTTCTCACGTCTGACTCCACCGCGATGGAGGAACAGCAACATTGGTTTGCGGGGAGGCGCGAGTTCGAGAACGTCGGACTTGCGCTCGCATCTGACACAGAGGCTTACAGCGGCCATTCTGCCAGGGCGCGGGAACTGACCAAGCGCGCGGCAGACTCTGCAATCCGTGCTGACAGCAAAGAAAATGGGGCAGTATGGCAGGCGAATGCCGCTCTGCAACAAGCGGCTTATGGCAATGCTGCAGGAGCGCGACAATCTGCCGCCGCGGCTCTTAATCTTGCTCCCTCGAGCCGGGGCGTGGAGAGCGAAGCGGCACTTGCATTTGCCATGGCGGGCGACGTGACGCGAGCCGAGTCCCTGGCACAAGACTTAGAGAAACGCTTTCCGCTGGACACCCAGATGCAGTCGCTTTGGCTGCCTGCGATTCAGGCGCAATTGGCACTGGATAAAAAGAATCCGGCTCTCGCCTTAAATACCCTGCAAGCTGCTTCACCCATCGAATTCGGATATGTTCCGTTCGTCATGAATATTTCCTGCCTCTATCACGTGTATATACGCGGAGAAGCGTACCTGGCAGCCGGACAGGGCAGTCCGGCCGCCGCCGAGTTTCAGAAGATTCTCGACCACAGTGGTATCGTCTGGAACTGCTGGACGGGGGCGTTGGCGCATTTGGGAGTAGCTCGAAGCAGAGCCCTGGAGTCGAGCACCTCGCAAGGAGCGGACGCCGATCCCGCCCGCGTCCGGGCGCTCGCCGCCTACAAGGACTTCCTCACTCTCTGGAAAGACGCCGACCCCGACATCCCCATCCTGAAACAAGCGAAGGCGGAGTATGCAAGGCTGCAGTAACGGTTCTAAACACACTTACGTCGCCGCAGTCGTTCTGCTCCTGCTGGCGAGTTCCTTTGCTTCCGCACAGCCGCGCCGCAAGGTCATCATCAACGAGGATTGCTCCGGTCCCGGCGGCAGCAACATGCAAACCCTGCTCGTCATGATCCAGTCCCCGCAGGTGGAAGTGCTTGGCATCACGGTGGTCAGTGGAGACCAGTGGCGCGACGAAGAGGTGGCGCATACGCTCCGCCTGCTCGAAATCATTGGACGCACCGACATACCCGTGGTGCCCGGCGCAGCGTTCCCGCTCGTGCGGCGGCGCGAAGACGCGCAGCAGTGGCAGGAGCGCTACGGAAAAGTGGCCTACGCCGGCGCCTGGGATGATCGTTGGTGGCACGAGCCTTTTGTCGTGCCTGCGCTGCCAGAGGGCCAGCCCGCAACGAAGCCGACCGAAGAAGATGCCGCTCATTTTCTGATTCGAATGGCGCACAAGTATCCGCACGAAGTCACGATCTACGAGGGCGGCCCCATGACTAACCTCGCGCTGGCCATTGCACTCGATCCGCAATTCCCTGACTTGGCCGAGGAATTGGTCTTCATGGGTGGAAGCATTGGACCCGAAACCGACAACGCGGAGTTCGTCAACAACCCGCGTCACGAATTCAATTTCTGGTTTGATCCGGAAGCTGCGAAGGTTGTATTGCGTGCGCCGTGGAAGAAGATCGTCTGCACGCCCACCGATATCTCGATCAAGACGCGGCTGACGCCCGTGATGATCGAGCAAATCGACAAAGCTGGAACTCCCCTGGCCCGCTATGTCGCCCGCTTTTACCAGCCGTTTCCGGGCGCCGATATTATGTGGGACGAGCTCGCCGCGGCCGCCTGGATCGATCCGTCGATTATTACGAAACGAGAGACACGCTACATGAGCGTGGATCTCGACCAAGGAGCCGGTTACGGAAATACGTTGACTTGGTCGGAGTCAGATAAGCCAGCTCTGACGCTGCAGCCGGTGGACATCCAGGTTGACTTCGACAAGGAAAGGTTTTATCGGATGTTCCTCGCGCTGATGAACGCTGCCACACCGGCTGCTGATCGCTTACCTCTAAGATGACGCCGGCAACAGGCTAGCCGGGAGTTCAGTTTGCTGGGTGAAAAGGCTATTCTGAAACGATGAAGATCGAGCTGAGGTTTTGGGGTTGGGCCGTCGTCGCTTTGATGGTTGTGTGGCCGGTGGGTCAGGCGTTGGCCATTGATCAAACTACGAATCAGACTACGGATCAAACCGACGCTGTCGACAATTACATCCGAGCGGAAATGGCGAAGCAGCGCATTCCGGGAGTCGCTCTGCTGGTTTCGCGAGGAGGCCACGTCATCCGAGCGCAAGGATACGGCCTGGCGAACGTGGAGCTGCAGGTTCCGGTGAAGTCGGAAACAATTTTTCAATCCGGTTCGGTGGGCAAGCAGTTCACCGCAACCGCGGTAATGATGCTGGTCGAAGAAGGCAAGATCGGCCTGGAGGATCCGCTCACGAAGTACTTTCCCGAAGCGCCAGCCCTCTGGAAGCAGGTCACGATTCGCGAACTGCTGAGCCACACGGCTGGATTCACCGACTATCCGAAGGATTTCGACATGCGGAAGGATTACACCGAGGCCGAGATGCTCAAAGTGGTTGAGAGTATCCCGCTGGCCTACCCACCGGGCACGAGTTGGAGCTACAGCAATCTGGGCTTTCTGACGCTCGGGATTTTGATTCACAAGGTCACGGGCGAATTCTACGGAGACTTTCTCGGCGAGCGTATCTTCGGGCCACTGGATCTGGGCACAACTCGCATCATCAGCGAAGCTGATATCGTGCCCAACCGCTCCGCGGGATACCGGTTGGTCAAAGGGGAACTGAAGAACCAGGAGTGGGTTTCGCCCACCGTGAACACGACGGCAGACGGCAGTCTGTACTTCTCCATCATGGATCTTGCCAAATGGGACGCCGCACTTTACACAGAGAAGCTTCTGAAACGATCGAGCCTGGAGCAGATGTGGACCGTGGCAAAGCTTAGCAATGGGCAGCCGAACTCCGGGCAGTACGGTTTCGGGTGGTTTATCGGGAGCAAGAAGGGCCACCGCGTCATTGAACACGAGGGCCAATGGCAGGGCTTCGAAACGCAGATCTCGCGCTACGTGGACGATCAACTCACGGTGGTCGTTCTTACCAATCTTGACGAGGCCAAACCAGAGGCCCTGGCCGATCGCGTGGCAGAGATGTATTTGTCCGGAACGGTGAAATGAAACTGCTTCTGGCATGGCTTCGCCGACACACCAGCCGATGAAACGACAGCGACGCGACTGACGGTCAATATTGAACGGAAAATGTGACTGGGAGTTGCGCTCTACATTTTCAATTTCAGTTCCCGCAAAACCTAGAGTAGACTGGCGGCGACAAACGGCGCCCCCTATAATCGCGGATCGCCGTTCTTCAACTAAATCTCAAGAGTGAGAGACTGCCGATGCTTATGATGCGCGGCCTATCGATCGGTTTAGGCGTCGGCATCGAGGCTCAACTCGGAGGCAAACGATGAAACAGTTATCGACTGGGCTATGTACATTGGCCATCATCTTCTTTCTTATCTCATTGCTGCGGCCAGCAGAGGCGCAAACGCCCGCGGGCGCGACGGCGGCAGCGGGGCCTTCCCACTATGACGTCTCCGAGGAAGTCACACTCACGGGCACGGTGTCGAGCGTGCTCCCGAAAGCCAGTCCGGGAATGATTGTGGGTTCGCACTTGCTGCTCGCAACCCCCTCCGGTTCGGTGGATGCAAGTTTGGGAAGGTTTGGTTTGCGAGGCAGCGGCGCGGTCTCGGTCGCCGGCGGGCAGCAAGTTGAGGTAACCGGCGTCATGAAGACAATTAAGGATAAGCCGGTCTTCCTGGTCCGCACCGTGAAAGCGGGCAGCGAGGTCTACACGATTCGGAACGGGCACGGGGTCCCCTTGTCGCCGCAGGCACGTGAGCGCGTAAGCCAAAAGACGGACCAGAAAGGGGAGTCGCTATGAGCCGCCAAGCTTATGCGGGCATCCTCGGCTTAATGATCCTGGCATTGGTTTTCTTGACGAGCTGCAATAGTTCGAACTTCAACACTCCGGCTGAAGCGATCACTGCCGACGAGCGGAACACCGCAGAGCACAGCGGTCAACACGGCATTTGGAGCGCCGCTGGTGGCGACGGTGACGATGGGCGGATCGCCGGTGAGCGGCGCGTTCGTGGTCTTCACGGCTCCGGCGACGGGAGCGAGCGGCACATTCGCGAGTGGAACGAACACGGAAACGGATACGACCAACGCGAGCGGCGTGGCCACTTCGTCAACGTTCACAGCCAATGGAACGCTCGGAGCCAATACGGTGACGGCTACGGTTGCGGGAACGACGGCCACGACCAACTTCAGTCTGACGAACACATCGGGGCCTGCGGCATCGATCACGGCGACGAGTGGATCCCTGCAAGACGCAACGTATCAGCACGGCGTTCGAAGCGCCGCTGGTGGCGACGGTTGTGGATAGTAACCAGAATCCGGTGAGCGGCGCGTCGGTGACATTCACGGCTCCGGCGACGGGAGCGAGCGGCACGTTCGCGTCGAACTGGAACGGCTACGGATACGGATACGACCAACGCGAGCGGCGTGGCTACCTCGTCGACATTCACAGCCGATGCGACGGCCGGCTCCTATGCCGTGACGGCTACGCTTGCAGGAGTAGCGACGGCGGCCAACTTCAGTCTGACGAATATAACCGGAGCGCGTCGATATCGATCAGCGACCACGAGCGGAACGCCGCAAAGCGCATCGGTCAACGCGGCGTTTGGCGCGCCGCTGGTGGTGACAGTGGTGGACGGTAATCGGAACCCGGTGAGTCGGTGCGTTCGTGACGTTCGAGGTTCCGGCGACGGGAGCAAGCGGCACATTCGCAGGCGGAGTGAACACGGCGACGACCAACGCAAGCGGCGTGGCCACCTCGCGGTCGTTCACTGCCAATGGCTCGGTCGGGACCTATACGGTAACGGCTACGGTTGCATCCGGGGCGGAGCCGGCTAACTTTGTTCTGACCAACACGGCGATCAACTTTGCGTTCTATTTGAGCGGGCTGGAGGCTATCAACGGTGGCCCGAATTTTTACGCTCTCGCGGGGTCGGTCACCGTCGATGGCAATGGCAACGTCCTGGGCGGCGAACAAGACTATAACGACGGTGTTGGACTCCAGTTCACCGGAACCTTCCGGCGACACCATCTTGCCGGGAACCGCCGCGCTGACGGTGGATCCTACAACCGGCCAGGGCACACTCACGCTGACGACCAACAACGCGAGTTTGGGCGTGGACGGCGTCGAAACGCTCGGCGTCCAGTTTGTGAACACGAACCATGCGCTCATCGTTCAGTTTGATGGGTCGGCAACATCCAGCGGAAGCATGGACACGCAGACACTGTCGAGCACGCTCAACGACGGGAACTATGCCTTCACTTTTTCGGGAGTGGACCCGGGGTATGCGTCGATTGTGTTCGGAGGTGTATTTTCAATCTCGAACAGCGGCACCACACTGGCTGGCACTTTCGACGTGGATGATGTCGGAGCCGCTGTTTCGACTCCGACGCTGGGAACGACTTTCAGCGGAACGATCACCGGACCCGATGCTTTCGGGCGCGGCACTATCACCAGCTCCCTTCCAGTCGCCTCACTCAACTATTACGTGGTCGGTCCGGAGGCACTGCGGATCATCGATGTGGATGCGGATACCGGCGATTCGGGCGTCGGCTCGGTGTTCGGCCAGGGCACGGGCACTTTCAGCACCTCATCGCTGGGAAGCTCCGTATTCGGGGTCGAGAGCAACTCGTTCGGAAGTCTCTATGCTGCGGCAGGCATGTTTACTACGGATCCGGCCAGCGTCACATTCAACGGTGTCGCGGATGACAATGAATTCGACAATGGCATTATCGTTCCGAGGGCCCCTATCTCGGGCAGCTATGCCGTTGCGAGCAATGGATACGGCAACCTGACGATCACGGCCGGAGACTTGGGAGACGTCAGCGTTCTGGGGATCTATATGACGGACCCACTTCTCAACCTGAATGATCCGAATAACACTACGAGCGGATTGGGAGGAGCCCTGGTTGCCGACCTGGATGGCTTTACTCTCAATGGCACCGGAGTCCTGATTCCGCAAACAGACACTTCAACTGCCAACTTTGCAGGCAGCTATGCCTTTGGAGCGCAGGCTTACAACGACGCCCGCGGGCCGACCCTTGGTTGGGAATTCGACTTCGTTGGGCAGGGATCGGTTAACAGTGGTGCTTTGAGCGGAGCCAGCGGACTTCTCAGCGATCCTTTCTTCATCTTCAACGCCACCGCCGCCAGACGGGACGGATACCGCGAAGTTCTCGGGAACCGTATCGCCTGATCCGGTCAACGTCGGGCGCTACACAATTCGGCTCGGCGTAACCGTTACTGCGTGACCCGGATTACACCGTAGTCATCTATCAGGCTAGTGGCGGGCAGTTGTTCTGGCTGGACGAGGATGAAAGTGGCGAGAGTGTATTCCTTGGATCGCTCCAGCAGCAAGGGTCGCTAATCGCCCTACCGGCGGCGCGAAAGGCACCGGCGAAGACCAAATCGAAACAGAAACATTAGGCGACAACTGGGCGAAGGGGACATGGCCGAGAAGGCCATGCCCCTACCCTCATTTGGGAGGGCGGTTTGAACGGCAGAATTCTAAGTGGGAGAGTTTGTTGAATACGGAGATCGCCATGAAACTTCCTCGGATGCTGTTGCTCTCGTTGGTTGTGATGGTAGCGCCAGCCCTGTCTTCGGCTCAGGATGCGACCGGAAGAATTTTCGGAACAGTCTACGACCAGCAGGGAGCGGTGATCCCCGCGGTGCAGATTACTGTGACCAACACGGCCACCCAGGTCGTGCGCATTGCAACCACGGACAAAGAGGGAACCTTCCAGTTGCTGGCGCTGCCCATCGGCACTTATAAGGTGACCGCCGAGCACGCCGGGTTTCGCACGGTGGTCAGCGCAGAACAGAAACTGTTGATCAACCAAGCGCTGCGCATCGATTTCAAGATGGAAGTGGGCGCGGCGAATCAGACCGTCGACGTTGGGGCCGAAGCGGCGCCCGTGGAAACCGTCAACCCAACTCTGGGCCAGTCGATCACGGGGCGAACCCTAACCAACATGCCGCTGAACGGCCGCGACATGCTCGATCTGGCTTTGCTTCAGCCCGGGGTCACGGAAAGCAACGACGACAATGCCGGCGCGGGCAATTACAGCATCGCCGGCGGACGCACCGACTCCGTGACGTTCCTGCTCGATGGCGGAAACAATAACGACTTGCTCGATAACAGTAACGTGCTCGATCCCAATCCCGATGCCATTGCCGAGTTCCGGATTCTGACCAGCGATTACACGGCTGAATACGGGCGCAACGGCGGCGGGATCATCAGTATCGTGACCAAGTCCGGCACCAATCAGATCCATGGCAGCCTTTTCGAATTCATCAGGAACGGGGATTTCGACGCCAACGACTACTTCAACAAGCCGCAGGTCCCTCAACTTCCGCGGCTCGACCTTAAGCGCAACCAGTTCGGAGCGACGCTGGGCGGGCCGATCATCAAGGATAAGGCTTTCTTCTTCCTCGCCTACCAGGGGCAGCGACAGGTTCAGGCGAATCCGATCATTGATTCGCCGGTCTTCACACCGCAGGAGTTGCAGGGAAATTTTTCTACCGCTGATAACGGCTCTCCCGATCCCAGACGTCGTGACCTTCCTGACTGCCAATCCCTGGTTTGCGACTCCGAATGGGAGTGTGGCCAACGCCATTATCGATCCCACGAAGATCGATCCCATCGCCCAGGCATACATCAAAGCCGGCTTGATCCCAACCGCTCCGAGTGGTCTGCTTTCCACGTCGCGAAACGGCAGAGACAATCGGAATGAATTGACCAGCAAGTTTGATTTCAACCTCAACTCCAAAGACAAGCTTTCAGCCACCATTGGTTTGAACCGTGCTGGCGACCCGTACTACGGAACTCTAAACCCCGCGCCGTTCGCCACCGTCCCTGGCTTCCCCGCCATCGATAAGAAGACTTTTTACTTCGTAAACCTGGGATACACTCGGATCTTTTCGCCGACCGTGCTCAATGAATTTCATTTCGTCACGCACCGCAGTAATTACCTGTCGGACACTCCGGCGAACCATCTGCCCACCGGCCCGCCACTTGGCATCGACATCACTCCCGACCTGGCCACCGGCCCGACCAACATTTTCTTCGATAACGGCTTTCAGATCGGCCCCAGCGAAAACGGTCCGACACGCTACGTCGAAAACACTTTCTCCTGGACGGACGCGGTTTCCTGGACGCGAGGGAAACACAACTGGAAGTTCGGCGCTGGATTCTCGCCTTACCAGGAGAATCTGGTCTACGGATTCTACTTGAATGGGGAGTTGGATTTTTACACCGGCACGAGCACGGGCTCGGGAAATGACTATGCGGATTTTCTGCTCGGGATTCCGGACGCTTACTTCCAGAACGCGCTGGCGCCTTCCAACATTCGCAGCAAGAGCACTTATGTATTTGGCCAGGACGAGTGGCATGTCCGCAAGAACCTGGTACTGACAATCGGGCTGCGCTACGAATACAACACGCCCAAATACGACACCGAGGGGCGTACTTTTTCGGTGATTCCGGGGCTGCAGTCGCGACGATTTGTCAATGCACCGCCGGGACTGGTGTTTCCGGGCGATCCGGGCGCGCCCACCGGAACGAACTTCCCCGACAAGAAAAATTTCGCGCCGCGCTTCGGATTTGCCTGGGATCCGACGGGAACGGGCAAGACCAGCTTGCGCGGCGGTGTCGGCATTTTCTACGACATCCTGAAAGGAGAAGACAATCTTCAGTTCAACGGCCAACCCCCGTTCGTGGGCTCGGCGGGGCTCTACTACACTTCCCCGAACTATCTGCCGCCTACGTGTGTCAACAGCAACTCGGGTTGTCAAGTGACAGCGCCACTGACGTATATGAGTCATCCCTTCCAGAATGCATGCAACTTTGACGCAAACGGGAACTGCACAAGTTTGGGTGTGGCCAATACTTTTCCATCGAAACCACCTGCCTCTAACATCGATTTCACGCCGTTCCTGCCGATCAACAGCACCGGCGTTATCTATCTGGACGACCCGCATCTGCGCACTCCCTACGTCTACCAATACAACCTGAGCCTGCAGCGCAATCTGATCGCCGACACGGTTCTGGAAACCAACTATGTAGGCAGCACAGGGCGTGGATTGACGTCGCTCAAAGATATCAACCCCATGGTGCTGGGCACTACCAATCGACTGCTAAACGGCAGCAGCGGCAACTGCGGAAGCTACGTGGGTGTGATCTGCTACGGTCAGCTCCCCGAATTCCAGAACGTATCCAATGCGAACTATAACGCCCTCGAAGTGAGCCTGACACGGCAACCCAAAGACTCGCGATTGGGGACGGTTTACTACACCCTCGCTTATACCTACGGCCATAACCTCGACAATGCGTCTGGTTTCGAGCAACGCAATTCCAGTGTGCCCACCTACAACCCGCGTCTTTTCTACGCTTCCGGTGACACTGACGTTCGCCACCGCATCAGCCTCAGCGGTGGATGGGATGTGCCGTTTGATCGGGTGTGGGCCACGGGGCCAAAACGCCTCACCAAGGGATGGAGTATCTATCCCATTTTTACCTATCGAACCGGATTTCCAATCGACATTCTATCCGGGCAATACGGGTTGCCGAATTCGTCTGATCCTCTCAACCCCGGTTCTTCGGGCGCGGGCGATCCTTATCTTACGCGGGCCGCGGTGGTGGGCCCAATAAGAACGTTTAATCCCGGGAAGGTGCGCACAATTAATGAAATTACCTACGGCACCAACCCCATCACTGGCGGCTGCCAGATCACGACCACTCCGGTCACCGGTAACTTTATCTTTGACCCCAATAGTTTTTCCGACGTGCCACTGGAAAACAACGATTACTATGACGGCGGCATTCCCAATCCCTGTTTCCCGCAACTTGATCCGGTGAATAATCCGGCCGACCGAACCTACGGCGTAGCCCGCAATTTGCTGCGAGGCCCGACCGTGATCAATCTCGACGTCGCGATCGCCAAGACTACTATGTTGACGGAGCGGTTCACGCTGGAATTTCGCGCCGAGTTCTTCAATGCTTTGAATCATCCCGAGTTCGCGCAACCGACCTACGCCGACGGCACGACAAATATTGACGGTCCAACGTTTGGCCAGATCACCGCAACCGGCAGCTTTCGTGGGGCGACTCCGCGCATCGGGCAGTTTGCCCTGCGGCTGACGTTCTAAGTTCACACGCTATCATTATCATTCGCTCGCGGCAGCTTGGGCTCTTGCGACAGAAACCTCACGACGTGCTGGAAGCTGCGGCAGCGCCGACATCAGACGGCGCGTGTAAGGGTGGACGGGCGCGGTGAAGATCTGTTCGGTCGGGCCGCACTCGACGATCTGGCCTTCGTGCAGGATGGCAATGCGCTGGCAGATGCCGGCGACCGAAGGCAGATCGTGCGAGATGTAGAGGATCGACATGCCGATCTCGCGATTCAGCCGCGCGAACAATTCCAGAATTTCGGATTGCGTGATCACGTCGAGCGCGCTGGTCGCTTCATCGGCGATCAGGAGCGCGGGACGGTGCATGATGGCCATCGCGATCAGCACGCGCTGCGCCTGGCCGACGCTGAGTTGGGAAGCGTGCTTGTTCAGGAAGTCTCGGTCATCTTTCAGCACCTCGGCAGGCTGACACTTTGCAATGCGGACTCGATCGCCCGATCGCAGTCTTCAGCTGTAGCAGCGCCATCGCTGTGTGCGCGCCATGCTTCCCTGAGTTGCGTGCGGATGCGGAGCGCGGGATTGAGCGAGGCTAGCGGGCTCTGCAGCACCAGGCTCATGGAGCGTCCGCGCAAGCTGCGCAATTCCCGTTCGCGCATGGCCAGCAGATCGGCGCCCTCGAAAAAAATGTTGCCTTCTACGATGGCGCGCTGGCGGCCGAGTAATCCGAGGATGGCCAGCGCCAGCGTGCTCTTGCCCGAGCCGCTTTGACCGACTAAACCACTGACTTCGCCACGCGCGATTTCAAGCGAGATTCCGCGGAGCACCGGAGCTTTCCCGGGATAGCGCACGGTCACCTGCGCGGAGAGCAGGTTTCGGGAAGCATCCGGCTTTTTCGGTGTCATAAATATCAACGCGGTTATCGGCTCGCTCGCGTGCTGGCGTTCAGGGTGAGCCGCTCGGCGTTCCAGAACGTCTGCGGGCTAAGGATTCCGGGGTTTGCGCCTTCGACTGCGGCGGAGACGGCAGACAGCGCATTCTGATTGACCAGATAAATAAACGGCGCCTGCTCGGCGACGATTTCCTGCACTCGATCGAAACTTTCTTTGCGCTTCTTCGGGTCGGCAGCGGAGGCTTGCGCGCGCATCAACCGGTCAATCTCGGCTTCCCATGCGGTTTCCGGGGATTTCTGCTGCGGGTTCCAGGCGTGATTTTCGGCCGAACTCAGCCAGATGTTCATCTGTCCGTTGGGATCGAGGTCGACATTGCGGAAGCCGAGCATCGCGGCTTCGTAATTGAATTTCTGCGAAATGCGCTCGATGAGCGAGGGGAAGTCGAGCGTCACCACGTTGACCTTGATGCCGAGCTTGCCGAGATCCTCTTGCACCATCACGGCCATACGCTCTCTGGGCTTGCTGCCCGCGTTGGTGACGATGGAAAACTCCACCGCGTTGCCACTCTTATCGAATAAAGCTCCGTTTTGCAGGTGGAAGCCATCGGCTTGCAGGCGTTGGAGTGCGGCGTCAGGACGGTACGGTTCGGCTTTGAGCTTGCTGTTGAACCAGAATTTGTTAGCCGGCGAAACGGGGCCGACGGCGGGCTGGGCATGACCATTGAAGACTACGCGACTCAGATCGTCGCGGTTGATGGCTTGAGAAATCGCGCGCCGGAAATTGGCGGAGCGGAACCAGGCGCGCTTGTACTCGGGAATCGGAGCGCTGGCCACCTGGTTGAACCACATGAAATCGGAATCGAGCGAAGCTCCGGCATCGTGCGCGAGCCCCGGCGAACTGGCGGCCAGGCGGTCGAAGTAGTCGCTGTCGATGACGTTGATCAGGTCAAGTTCACCGCGCTTGAAGCGCAGCATTTCCACGTCGCGATTCGATTGAATGTCGAGCCGGATGGAATCGAGATAGGGCAAGCGGCGTCCCTGGGAATCTTTTTTCCAGTAGTTGGGATTGCGGCGCAGGAGCACGCTCGATCCCGCTTTGTATTCCGCAACCATAAATGGACCAAGCACGGCCGCTTCTTTCTTTGGATTTGGAGAATGCGCGGACATGATGGCAACCTGATCGAAAAGGCGATCGAGTCCAGCAATGGGTGCGGGAAAGGTGATGGCGATCTGGTCCGGCGCGATGATCCTTGGTGCTGACCGCGCCACTGCCGGAGCGGAATGCGTCTCCGGTCGAGGAGTGGAGCGCGGGATCCATCAGCCGCTGCATGGTGAAGGCAACGTCCTCGGAGGAAAACGGGGTGCCGTCGGAAAACGTAATGCCGGGGCGGAGCTTGAAAGTGATCTGTTTGCCGTCTTGCGATAGCTTCCACGACTCGGCCAGTTCGGGTTCGAGTTCTTGCGTGTGGCGATTGACGCGGACCAGCACACCACCCGTCAGATAGCGGATGGAAAGGGAGGAATCGTCGTCGACCAGGAGCGGATCGAAAGTCTTCGGCTCGGAGCGCAGACAAAAGCGAAGTTCGCCGCCATTTTGCGCGACGACTGAGCCGGAGAGCACGACCAGAGAAAGAAGAGCGCAATAACAGAAGAGAAGAAGTCGTAGAAAGGCACGGCGGCCGATCGTAGTCGAGTCGAGTCGCGCTCATGCTCATGCAGGTACCTCCTCGTTCGACAAGAGCATTTGAAACGACGTCATGACAACGATCAGCAGCAGTAACGGCACCAGCCGCCACGGTTCTTCGCGGAACGAAATCAGGCCTTCCAGTTCGCGCAGAAGACTTCCCCAGGAAGGCAGCGGTTCGGCAACGCCCAAGCCGAGGATGCCGAGGTTTGCCTCGCTCAGAATAAAAACCGGAATCGATATCCAGAATTGCGCATAGAGAACCGGTTTCAGGTTGGGCAGAACATGAATCAGAAAGAGTCGCGGGCCGTGCAAGCCCGAGGCGCGCGCCTGCAAGACAAAATCGGAGTTACGCAAAGCATCGGCGCTGGTCGAAAGCACGCGCGCCGAGGCGGCCCAGCCGAGCAGTCCGAGGATGAGAAACGTAATCAGAACCGAGACCAGCGGAGAAACATTCAAGCGGCAAGAGCGCGCGAACCGTGATCAGCAGGAATAGCCAGGGCAGAGAAAGAAACAGGTCGGTAAAACCTCTGGCGAGTCGCAGCCAGATTCCGCCCGAGATATCCTGCGAGGCCGCCGACCAGCGCGGCCAATACGGTGGAGACCAGAGCCGCCGCGGGAGCGAGCAGGAGCGAGATGCGCGTTCCGTAAAGCACGCGCGCGAAACGATCGCGGCCAATTTCATCGGTGCCGAGCAGATGCTGATGAGACGGAGGCGCGCTGGGGACTTCGCGAAATTGTTTGGCGTATCCGGCGGGCGCCAGCCAATTGGCGGCGAGCGACACCGCGCACACGGCGATCACCACGACACACGCCAGCTTGCGGGCTCGGTTCATAGGGCGATTGCGATTGCCTAGCTTCGCCTGCGTATGACGATGCGTGGGGGCTCCAACATGTAGATCATTACATCGGCCCCCGAGTTTGCCAGCAAGGTTACCAGCGTAACCAGCACGGTGAGGTTCACCAGCAAGGGAAGATCTCTCGAAAGCGCCGCCTGCCAAGCGAGTTGACCAATTCCAGGCAGTCCGCATAAGGATTCGACGGGAATGCTTGCGCCCAGCGCGATGCTGACGGTGATGCCGGCGAGTGCGATCATCTGCGGACCGGCGACGGGAAGCACATGGCAGGCCAGGATGCGAGCTTCGCCGAGTCCCCGGGCTCGGGCGGCGGTGATGTGCGGCAAAGCGTAGGCCTTGGCGAGCAGGTTGCGCGAATAGCGGTAGATCTTGGGGAACACGATCAGAGCGATGGCGAGATATCCGGGAGCATTGAGGATTACCGAAAGCAAGGCCAGCACGGCCGCGGGAATGCAGAGGAACGCGCCGCTGACGGAGGTCCCAAGAATTTCATAAGCCGGGGCGACGCCAGAGGCAGGCGGTGAAGGCGAGAGTCGAAGCCAGTAGCCACGCCAGCAAAAGGCCAATGCCGGCCACGCGCACGGTGACCGGCCAGCGCTCGCGCAGAAGAGTTTGCACGGGTTGGCCGAGAGCGTGAGAAGTGCCGAGATCGCCGTGCAGCGCGCCCCGGAGATAGCCGGCGTAAAAGTTGAGAATGTTGTGTTCCCCGGCGCGCGACTGCCGCAAGGCGCGCACACTTTCTGCATTCAGGCCAGGATCGAGTTCGCGTTCGTCGGCATCGAAGCCGGGAGCCAGGCGCACCAGCGTGGCCGAAAGCAGTCCGCCCAGCAAGACGAGCGCGGTGATGGCCCCAAGGTGCCGTGCGATTTTCCAGAGCAGCATTTTCCACGGCAGCATTTCCCGGATGGTAGTTCAGTATCTGGAGAATCAAATACTTACCGAGGTAACTGCAGATGGGAAGGTAGCAGTCTGCAGCGCGAGATGAAAAGCTCACACCCTGACGCAACTCTGGCGAGAGGTGGTTACTTCGGTGTACGGGTCAGTACTGAACCATCCTACGAATTGAGTGGGGTTGTGGCAGCATCATGGAGAAGGGCGCGTATTGTAATTGCCTGTAGTCAACACCTGAAGTTAGTGGATACGCGGTCGCAGCGCAAAAGTGACACTCCCCTTTAGCCAACGACAGAGAAATGCCAATTTCATCGAAGACTCCGCCAGCGGAGAGAGCGCAGAAATCCGTAACTGAGAGCCGAGCTTGCGATAGCTCTACCCGGGCGGGCGAGGCCAGTCTTCAACACGTTCGTTCGAGCCTGGCATTCTGGACCAGTTGCAGGACGCGGTCTTCACCACTGACCTGCATGGAATCATCACCAGCTGTAACCAGGGTGTAGGTCGATACGGCTTTGCGCCGAAGGAACTGGTTGGCCGGAAGATCGCCGATCTCTATGGCATTGAGCAGCAGGCGTTTCTCGACAGCGGGGCAATTGCCTCGGTTCTCGAGAAAGGACGGTTCGAGGGCGAACTGCGCTGCCGCACCAAGTCTGGCCAGAACGTCGATGTTCATCTTTGTTTGACGCTGCTGCGCGATTCGAACGCAGCTCCTGCAGCCATTTTGGGTTTCTCGATTGCGATCAGCGAGAAGAAGCTTCTGGAGAGTGCGTCTTCGCCGACGCAAGCCGCAGCCGCTGCGGTCCCTTTGGCGCGGCGTGAAATCGGCGGCACACAATTTCTGATTGCCAGCCCGATCATGCATAAGTTCATGGGCATGGTGGACCGAGTGGCCGGACACACCGAGACCGTGCTCGTGACTGGCGAGACTGGCACCGGCAAGGAGTTGGTTGCGCGCACTATCCACGATTCCTCGCATCGGCACAAACATGCAATGGTAGATATCAACTGCGCCGCCCTGCCCGAACATCTGGTGGAGAGTGAACTGTTCGGCTACGAGAAGGGAGCGTTCAGTGGCGCCGACTCCTCGAAGCCCGGATTGTTTGAACTGGCCGACAAGAGCACGATTTTTCTTGACGAAATTGGCGAACTGCAGCCGCAAATCCAGGTGAAACTGCTGCGCGTTCTGGACGGCGCGCCGTATTACCGTTTGGGTGGAAATCGAAAAATCACCGTCGACGTGCGGGTGGTTGTCGCCACCAACCAGGATCTTGAGCTGGCGGTAAAAGAAGGGCGTTTCCGCAAGGATCTTTTCCACCGCCTGAGCCAGTTCCATTTGCGCGTTCCGCCATTGCGCGAGCGTTCCGAAGATATTGCCGCGCTGGCCCGTCATTTCCTGTCGCTGAAAGCGCCGAGTAAAGTGTTTACTGGAGACGCGCTGGCTGCCCTGCAGGCCCATCCTTGGCCGGGCAATATCCGCGAACTGAGGAACCTGGTCGCGAAACTCGCGATGGCCACCGAGGACCGGCAGATCACGGGCTACCGAAGTTGTAGCCGGGTTGTGTGGCGAAACCGCGGCCTCAATCAACGCCAGCGGCGCGGTGCCGCTCGGTAACCTGGAAAACATGGAAGAGCAGATGATCATTCGAGCTCTGGAGCAAAGCGGCGGGCATCGCGCCCAGGCCGCCGATCAGCTCGGAATTTCCCGCCGTACGCTCAGCCGCAAACTGCGTGAGTATGACATTGACGTGCCTTCGGGCGATGGCTCGGCAAAGCTCGGTATCATCATTGGGGATCAGCAGAAGTTCTTCCGCGCGAAAGTCAACCTGTCCGTAACCCTGAGGAATGCGCACGGCAAGGAATTGCAGGTGCAGGCGCTCAACCTGAGCACGGGAGGCATGGGGCTCGATGTGGTGAGCGATGCGACCGGGTTTGCGGGATTGGTCGACGTCAGTTTCCTGTTGCCAGAGAGCGAGATCGTGATCCAGGCAAAAGGCCGGTTGGTATGGTCCGATGCTGGAGGCAGAGCTGGCTTGCGATTTGTCGTGGTCGAGCCCGCGCTGTTCGAGCAACTGCAACATTGGACGAATCGGAAAATGAAGGACGAAGGGTGGGAGATTCCATCCTGAGCTACGGGGCGAAGGTGAAGAGCCAGAAGCGAGGAAACAGAGTCAGAAAGTCACTGGCCCGTGTTACGAAAGTTTACGTCTAAGTAACCGAATCCTTTCCTGTCCCTCCGGTGCCTGTTATCAATGAATTTCAGTGAATATTCCCTTGCTCTTACGCTTGGGAATTGCAACCCGTCCCTGGGGAGGAGCGGTCCGAGATGAAAACTCGCCCTCAATCCTGGAGGGACATGAGCGCCGCGCCACGCTTTTATATTGCTGTGGTCGTGCTCTGCGGGACGGCGGTGCTGACCTATTCGGTCATGCACGGCAGGAGCGAGAATCCATATAAATTCCTCTGTTATCTGGTAATTGCGCTGGCGGCCTCACGGCTCAAGGTGAAATTGCCCGGCATCACCGGGACGATGTCGGTCAACTTTCTATTTCTGCTGCTGGGTGTGTTGGAACTGAGCTTGTCGGAGGCCATGGCTCTGGGCTGCGCGGCGGTGGCCGTGCAGTGCTTCGACCGCCACCGTCCGAATCCGATTCAAGTCGCCTTCAACGTCTGCTCGACAGCACTGGCCATCGCGGTGACCTTTGCGACGTATCGCTACGCGTTGTCGCATCGCGCGGTTGGTAAACCCGCTGTATTGCTGCTTCTGGCGGCGTCGGTTTACTTCGTGGCCAATACACTTCCGGTGGCGGCCGTCATTTCGTTGACCGAGCGAAAGTCGGTGCGCAAGATCTGGGCAGAGTGTTACTTCTGGAGCTTCCCCTACTACCTGGTGGGTGCGGGCGTAGCCGGCATGATGAGCTGGCTACACGGCTTTACCGACTGGCAGACATCGTTGTTGACGCTTCCGGTGGTGTACCTGATCTATCGTTCCTATCGCCTTTACCTCGGCAAACTGGAAGATGAGAAGCGGCATGTGGAAGAGATGGCCGACTTGCATATGCGCACTATCGAGGCGCTGGCGCTCGCCATCGAGGCCAAGGATCAGACGACGCACGATCACTTGCAGAGAGTTCGCGTGTACGCGGTTGAGGTGGCGAAAGAACTCAAGATTGACCGGGAGGGAATGGATGCGCTGCAGGCCGCAGCCTTGTTGCATGACATCGGCAAGCTGGCGGTTCCCGAGCATATCGTCTCGAAACCGGGGCGCCTGACGCCGGAAGAATTCGAGAAAATGAGGATTCATCCGCTGGTGGGCGCGGAGATTCTGGAGCGGGTGCGCTTCCCGTACCCGGTCGTACCCATCGTTCGGGCGCACCACGAAAAGTACGACGGGACGGGCTATCCGCTGGGGTTAAAGGAGACGCAAATTCCGATAGGCGCGCGCATTCTGGCGGCGGTGGATTTTCTGGACGCGCTGGCCTCGGATCGGCAATATCGGCGGGCGCTGCCGCTGCAGGAAGCAATGGCGCGGCTGGCGGATCAATCGGGGAAGGCCTTTGATCCGCAAGTGGTGAACGTGCTGCAACGGAAATACGTGGAGTTGGAGCAACTGGTGCACCAACGCACCGACAGCATGGGCAAACACAAGTTGTCGACGGAAATTAAGGATCGAGACGAAGACGCGAAGAGGGAGCCGACGATTCAGCCCGCGGCCGGGTTCGCGGCGCAAGGACGGCGGCAAACGCCGGAGCGCAGTTTCCTGGGTTCGATTGCAGCGGCGCGTCAGGAAGCGCAGACGCTTTTCGAACTCAGCCAGGATCTGGGGGCATCGCTCAGTCTGGACGAAACGCTGTCGGTGTTTGCGGTGAAGCTGCGGCGGTCGATGCCCTACGATGCGATTGCGATCTACGTGCGGCACGGGGATGAACTGGTGCCGGAATATGTGAATGGCGATAACTTCCGGCTGTTCGCGTCGCTGCGCATTCCGATGGGACAAGGACTGTCGGGATGGGTCGCGCAAAACCTCAAGCCGATTCTGAACGGCAATCCATCGGTTGAGCCGGGGTATCTGAACGATACGTCGAAGTACAGCACGCTGAATTCGGCGCTGGCGGTGCCGCTCGAGGGCTTGCAGGGTGTGGTCGGCGTGGTCGCCTTGTACCACGCGGAAAAGGATTTCTTCACCTCCGACCACATGCGCATTTTGCTGGCGGTAAGTTCGAAGATGGCGCTGGCCATCGAGAATGCGATGAAGTACGAGCAGGCGGAAAGTTCGGCGGTTACCGATTACCTCACCGGACTTCCCAATGCGCGCTCGCTATTCTTGCAACTCGACCGGGAACTGGCGCGCTGCAAACGCGACAACAAAACGCTGACGGTGATGGTTGCCGACCTGGACCACTTCAAGCAGATCAACGACCGCTTTGGACACCTGGAAGGGAACCGGGTGCTGCGGCTGTTTGCGCACTCGCTCAAGGAAACCAGCCGTGAGTACGATTATGTAGCACGCATGGGCGGCGACGAATTCGTAGTCATCGCTCCTGGAATTACGGCAGAAGCTGCGGCGCGCAAGGCGGAACAAATGCGCGACCTGGCGCAAAAAGCGGGGAAAGACGTCTGCAACGAGGATATTCTGTCGTTAAGCGTGGGCAACGCGGTGTATCCGGAAGACGGGACGGACGCGGAAAAGATCCTGTCGGAAGCCGACAAGCGCATGTATCTGCAGAAGCAGAGCCAGGCGACACAGAAGAACCGGCGTCTGTATCCGCGGGTGCGGGGCCGGCTGACCACGGAAATTTCTGGAAACACTCAGAAACTCGCAATGCTGGCCATCGTGACCAACCTGAGCCTGGGCGGTTGCTTTGTTGAAACCAGCAGCCTGCTGTTGCCCGGATCGCAGTTGAAACTCAACCTCTCGCACGAACATACGAACGTTTCGATGGAAGGCGAGGTGGTGCGCATGGACATAGGGATTGGAGCGGCGCTGAGGTTCAACGAAGCGACACACGACGTTCGCGCCAACCTGCAACGCATCCTGGAGCAGTTGGCCAGCGCAGAAGCGGTAATTGACCTAAAACGCAGCCAAGCTGTGGCCGGGCGCATCTAGGCACCGGCGTTTTGACGGAACCTGCCAGAACTGGATCGGGCCACTTTGTCCCAAACCGTGTTACCTCCGTGCCCTGTCTTTGTTTCCAATGAGTTGCGGACTTTCAGCACCCACTGACCCTCGTGGTTGGGCCAAGTTGTCCCCTCGCACCCGATGGTTCTCTCATGGTAACTCATTGTAACAGAACCACTTACTGGCCTGTGGTTGGCATCGCAATTGCCCATTAAAGGCCAGGCACCCAGGGCGTAATCTATGCCACGTCCCTCGGAAAATGCCTCGAGAGAAACTCTCATGAAGATCAAATTTAAGTCGCGGATCACAAACGAACGCAAACGCCGTCCGTTTAATTCCCCCCTATTTAGCGCTGCTTGGGGCCGGGCACTGGGCGTGGCATTGCTGATGTTTTCAGCGGTACCGTCGTTCGCCAGCACCAAACCCGTTCTGGACACCGCCTCAGCGACATCCAAGTTTTCGCCAGATCTCCACCAGCGAGTGGATGCGAACGGCATGGTGACGGTCATCGTCCAGCATCGCCAGATGCCGTCTGACGCGCATTTGAAAAGCATGCAGGGCCGTGGCGCAACGATCAAGTCGAAGTTTCACACCATTCATGCGGTGATGATGCGCGTGCCCGTCAGCATGCTGGCGGAGTTGGCGAAGGATCCCAACGTCAAGTACGTCACGCCGGACCGTAACCAAAAGATGGCTGCCAATCCTGTGACCGAAGAGTTCGCGACGGCAGTTGAGGCGGATGTTGCGGCGTCGCAGTACGGTTTCAATGGCACCGGCATCGGCGTGGCCCTCATTGACAGCGGAATCGCAGCTCATCCCGATCTGAACAATGCCAATGGCGTCAGCCGCGTTGTGTATAGCCAGAGCTTTGTGGCTGGCGACGCCACGACTTCCGACGAGTTCGGACACGGAACTCACGTGGCGGGCCTGATCGGTAGCACGGGCGCCAGTTCCGGCACGGCCAATGGCTATACCGCGACGTATGCGGGCGTGGCTCCCAACGTCAACTTTATCAACCTGCGCGTGCTTGACGAGAACGGGTCGGGCACGGACAGCGGAGTGATCGCCGCGATTGAGGAGGCGGTCACGCTGCAAAGTACTTACAACATCCGCGTAATTAACATGTCGCTGGGACGTCCGATATTCGAGAGCTACACCCTCGATCCGGTTGACCAGGCAGTGGAAGCCGCCTGGCAGGCCGGCATCGTGGTGGTGGCGGCTGCGGGCAACGAAGGGCGCTACGCACTGACAGACGGTTTCGGAACGATCGTCGTTCCGGGGAACGACCCCTCCGTAATCACGGTGGGAGCAGCCATGACTGAGCTGACGCCGACACGGGTCGACGACCAAATTGCCAGCTACAGTTCGAAAGGTCCGACCACGCTCGATCACATTTGTAAACCTGACCTGACCGCGCCGGGAAACCGGCAGGTCTCGTTGCGGGTTGCGGGCAGCACGCTCGACACGGCTTATCCGCAATATGAGATTCGGCCGAGCAGCGGAGCCGCCATGTACTACGAATTGAGCGGTACCAGCATGGCAACGCCGATCGTGAGCGGCGCGGTGGCGTTGATGTTACAGCAGAACCCCTCCTTGACTCCTGATCAAGTGAAAGCGCGCTTGATGATGACAGCGTGGAAGGGCCTCGGGCAATTCACGTATTCACACGACAGCCTTGGACACCTTTTCAACAACGAGTATGACCTTTTCACCTACGGAGCGGGGTATCTGGATGTCAACGCCGCTCTGGGCAACACGCAACTCGCGACGGGAGTAGCACTTTCCCCGACCGCAGTGCTTAACTCGAACGGCACGGTCACGATCGAAAATACTACTCCCGACTCCAATTTCACCGGCAGCAGCGTCGTTTGGAGCGCCACGTCGGTGGTATGGGCAGATTCAGTGGTTTGGGGTATTAACGTACTTTCCGCCGATTCGGTAGTGTGGGGCGCCGCCAGCGTTGTCTGGGGGTCAACCTCGGTTACTGGCGACAGCGTAGTCTGGGGTGCAACTTCTAACGTTGCCACCACGACGTCAGCACTTAGCGATGGCGATCCAGGAGACGACTAGACAACCGACAGCAACCATATCGGAGACTACCCATGACAAACACATTGCCAATTAAAGCCAAAGTCATGATCGGAATGGTGGCCGTTGCGAGTCTGTGCGCCCTGTCGTTCGGCGTAGTCAGATGGCAAACGCAAGCCTGGCCACAGTTGGTGCTCCTGTTAGCGGCAGCCGCACTGAGTTCGCGCTTCAAGGTGAAGTTGCCCGGGATGACGAGCTCGATGTCAGGAAATCTGCCCGTTATTCTACTGGGAGTCACGCAACTGGGATTGATCGCTAGCCTGCTCGTAGCCGTAACGGCGGCAATCGCGCAATCCTATTCCGGCGGGAATAAAACCAAACCAATCCAATTTGTATTTAACGCATGCACACTGCTGAACGCTACCGGACTCGCTTACCTGGCATACCACAGCCAGATATTCTTCACGCACGCGACAGCGCAAACGATGTCTCTGTTACTAGCCGCCGTCACCTATTTCTTCGCGAATACGGCACCGGTGGCCAGCATCATTGGTCTGACGGAGGGTGGCAGTCCTTTTGCCATCTGGCACAAGGTCTTTCTGTGGTCGCTCCCGAACTACGTAATCGGTGCGGGATTGACTGCGATCGCCTCCGCCTTCTGCACGATCAGCGGCTTGGCAACGATGGCATCTCTGCTGGCAGTGCTGTACGCCGTATACAAGTCGTACAAGATGTATGTGGGCCGCACCGACCAGACACAGCCAAAAGCGATGGCCATGGCTACCGGTCGATAACCCACCAATCACTCTTTCCTGCGCGCAGCCCGAGGGCTGCGCGTTTTTCTTGGTTATCGAAATCCTCGAGAGGAATGTGCTTAACCCGATCGCGATAAGACCTGCCTGAGGAATGCGCAACCTGTGCATCGACTGGCAGAATACCCGATTCGGTTTCCACTTCGCTTTTTCGCGACGGGGATGAGGGCAATAGCATCTTCTAATGCGTAGGAAGTCTTACGGCTTCGCTTCTTGCAGGTATCAACCATCAGATAAAATCCCATCGTAAAGGAGGAACATTTTATGCCGACGATTACCACAAAAGACGGAACAGAGATTTACTACAAGGACTGGGGGAAAGGACAACCAATAGTCTTCAGCCACGGCTGGCCGCTCACCGCGGATGACTGGGACGGACAAATGTTATTTTTCGGCCAGCAGGGTTATCGAGTGATCGCGCACGACCGGCGGGGCCACGGCCGTTCCACCCAGACGTGGGATGGCAATGAGATGAACACCTACGCCGACGATCTCGCGGCTCTGACTGAAAAGCTCGACCTGAAGAACGCGATCCATGTGGGTCACTCGACCGGCGGCGGAGAAGTTGCCCGTTACATTGGGCGGCATGGCTCGAAACGGGTCGGCATGGCCGTGCTTATCAGCGCGGTGCCACCGCTGATGGTGAAGACGGACAAGAATCCCGCTGGCGCGCCCATCTCGGTTTTCGACGGTCTACGAGTCGCGCTTGCGGCGAATCGTCCACAGTTTTACCGGGACATTACGCTTCCGTTCTACGGCTACAACCGGCCCAGCGCCAAGATTTCGGAGGGCATCCGGGAGCACTGGTGGTTGCAGGGCATGATGGGAGGAATGAAGGCTCACTACGACTGCATCAAGGCCTTCTCGGAGACGGATTTTACCGAGGACCTTAAGAAGTTCGATGTGCCAACCCTGATCCTTCATGGCGACGACGATCAGATCGTGCCCATCGCCGCGGCGGGTTTGATGTCGGCGAAGATTGTGAAGAACGCCACGCTAAAGGTGTATCCAGGTTTCCCGCACGGGATGCCAACAACCAACGCAGACCAGATCAACGCCGACCTACTGGCGTTCATCGAGCAACGCAAGCAAGTGGCAGCATGAACGGAGGGTGGTTTGCTTTCCGGACACCACTGGGCGCCATTTCTACTTTCCGATGCAGAAGCGTGAGATGTCGAAATCAGCAATGCTTATTGGGGAATAAGGTAACGCGTCGTTTCTGGAGACATACTGGAGACATAGATTACTCACGAACCCCTTGTCGTGCCTTGTGGCAATTTCGCACCAACAATCCCCCATAGCGCGCCGATGGATTCCGGGGGATGTCATTCCTCCGCCGCGCTCGGCAATCCTTTGTCGTAAAGGGTACCTTGTGCTTGGGGCCCATCTCCCAGGTGACCTGGACCCGGAACTGCCACAAGCCTGGCGGTGTCAGTGCTAAATCTCCGCCGGGAGAGTGCCCGGACTCTGTCCTGCGGTACTGCCTAAGTGATCAGGTGCGGCGCCACAAGCCCGATAAACTCACGCGGCGTTATGATCTTGGTTTTCTTCCACTCTCGGAAAATGCCTCAAATTGCCCGTAACCAGGTAATCGGCGCGGGCCGCATCGGCACATTCCAGGAACCTATTGTCATCGGGATCGCCCGACACTTCAAGACGCCGCGAAGGTACGACCAGGTTACTTCGGTTTCGGATGAGCTGGAACAGTTGCCGGCACAGACCCTTGCGGATTTTGAGTTCCGGGCGGGAGAGAACTTCGGCGTATTCCTCGAGAACGTTCCGGAAACTCTATTGTTTCGAAGATACCCCGTCAAGCGACTCACCACCTTGCGACAGTCACAGATGCTTCCACATTGTTGCCACGCAAACCTGACATGTGACCAGTTCTTTCACGATGTGGGTTCTGCCTGGATGACGGGCAAACCTTCCCTAATCGGTTTCTTGAAATGCACCCAGGTTCCGAAAGAGCCGGTTTGTAAAGCATTGACGAAAGATTGCGGGGATGCCGGGACTCGAATCCGCAGCCTCTGCCGTGTTCGCAGAACACCAAGGCTAAGCTTCATTGGGAATCCGCGAATAGCTCCGTTTGTTTTTCGCTAGCCGCCCATCCCCTACGCCGGCCTTCGTGGACTCGCCGAATCTCTTTACGAACGAAGGGGAGGTCGAGGTGAGAGCGTTCGATCATCCAGGGGGCGAACTTCACAATCTGCTTTGCCTGAGAGAATCTTCTGCGCAATGAGTCTGCGGACAACCATCTCACTGACACCGAGCGTAGCAGCGGCTTGTTGCATGGTGATCCACAGCCGCTGATCTGACGGTGGACAGGCAGGAAAGCCGTTTGTATGGCGGACATGTTGCACGCGCTTCTCCGTCCAAAGTGTTGCCGTTGCCAGTGCGATAGCCTAGCCGGTTCAGGATAGAAACAATCGACGTGTCTTCACAGACTAAAGCGAGCTCACGAATCAACTCGGGTTACTTCCTGGGAGTTGATGTGCGAGGTCGGCGAGCAAGACCGCCGATGAAGGTCCGCACGATGATTTTCGGACCTTGACCTGCCTCCGTCGCCGGATCGAGCTATTTTCGCCGCTACCCTCCCCCTCTGTGAGACATTCGGGCTAGCGCCTATTAACAGCAACTATCCCCATGCAGCCTGTTATAAAAGCAGTTTTCGTCCAATATGGACTACAAATGGGATGGTTCGCTGGTTTGCCCGTGACTCGGGCGGAATCCTGTCTGGACAGCAACGTGGATTTTCGAGATTCTGCCGCCACTGGGAGGCGAAAGTATGTGGGGGAATGTGAAACGGTCTCAATCGCCGAGAACGAAGGAGGAGAGAGAGGTGTCGGAGAAATCAGCGAGAAATGCTTCTCGATGACGCGGCACGGAATCGTTCCGCTATTCGATCACAGGAGTAGAGTTGGCCTTGCGAAGCCACCTAAGATGGTACAATCCGGGCGAATCGGTGCTGAAAAAGGAGAGTCCAGATGAAGCGTCCACTCGTCGCATTGATCGTCTCTATCGCGCTCGCTATTGCCGTGTTCCTTCCCGCTGCTCGCCCTATGGAAGCCGAAAACGATTTGAAACCTCCAACGCTCTCCGATATGGCCGAGGATGCCGCCACTCTCAGCGACGCTGCAGCCTATTGCGTCAAGAAGGGCGGCGAAGTCGATGTTCGCACGCCGTACTTCAACACCAATGACGATCCCAGCAACTGGTTTCGTCTCTCCGGGAGTCGTAACTTCTGCAAGTTCACTTCTAAGAAAGATGGCTCGCGCATCCACGTGCTGCTATCCACGCTTTACACCAAGCAGCCCAGTCTCGCGGCTCTGGCGTACTACGCGAAGGTGCCCTACGGTGGGAACTGTAACGGGAACCCTGCATCGTGCTACTGCTCGCAGCTAGGCGGCACCGATCTGTTCGGTGGCATTAACATGAACGGCGGCGGATGGGTTATGAAGTCCGATCCAGTCGATACCGTGCTTGAAACCTGCATCTTCCCCGACATGTCTTCGATCGATTCCTGGGGTCTCACCTATCACCAGGCCAGCATTGTCCGCGGAAAGAACCTCAAAGGGGTGTTGCGATATCCCGATCCCTACGCAGCCAAGTAGTCGCGCTGCCCTGCGGATGTCCGGCCGGAGTCCCCGCCACGATGGCAATGCTTATCGGTTCTCGCGCCAATACGATGATGGTGGGCACGTGTCAGTGGGCTTGGATCGACCGGCCTTGGTTGCCACTAACTCAGTGGAGGCGGCGCCACATCCAGCTGCCACCTTCTGAAGGGGCGCTCTTTCATAATGCATTGACCGCTGCCACTCCATCTGTGCCGCCATTTCACTTGCAGGGCGGATATACGCGCATTGTCCGCACTGCTTGACGCAAGGCAGATGGCGCGGAAAAAGCGTTTATCGAACTCTTGGGCAGCGAGCAGGTGCTGGATGAAAAGCGCCAGAAGCGCGCTGAAATCCGCGCCAAACGCGCCGGAGAAAACCGCAAAGCGATGGAACATGCTGACGAGAAGCGTAAGTTCAGAAAGACATCGCCGCGAATGAGGCTGAAGGCAAGACGGAAGGCAAAGAGCAGGATGTAGCCGCCGCCGCGGTCTCAGCGCGAAGAAATAGTTTTAGAAAAATAGAAGGGCGTCCGGGAACGGACGCCTTTCTGGTGTCCGCGAACCGAGCTATTGTCCCAGCGGTCCGCTCACCGTGCCGATATATCCAGTCTTGGTGTCGAGCACGGCCAGGCGAAGTTCCCTCCCGCCTGCCGGAATCGTCAAGTCAATCGGCACCATCATGCCGTGATCGAGTATTTGCTGATACGTGGCGGCGTCGAACGACTTCTCCACTTTAATGCTCTGCGCTGCCATACTCTTGTCGCCTGCGCCCCAAACCGTAGCGTAGAAGTTTACATTCATCTTCTTGCTGCCGCCGGAGTCTTGCGCGGTCAGGGTGTGGGCATCCACCAGAAAAACGACCCGAATTTTACCAGCGTCGGCGGGTTTTGCCTGCGCAATGAACGATATCTGCGTGGCGGGGACATTGACTGCCAGGGCGGCGGCTACATCCTGCTCGTAATTGTGGTCCTTTGTAGGACCAGGTTCGATGGCAAAGTATCCCTTGCGGTAGCGGATCTGTGTATCGCTTTGCGACACTTTCACCTTGATGTTGCGCAACTTTCCGTCCCACTTCTTGTTCTCCGGATAATAGCCGAGGGAGTAAGATGCCTTGTTGTCCGCCGCGGCTAGAGCGACCCCCTCCCTGATTTCATTCTCGTTGAAGTAGGCCTTGCCGCCGGTCATACCGGCCACTTCCTCCATGGTGCCGTGCGCCGCCTGTAGACCGGAAACTTGAGCCGTAGCTCTGTCTGACACCGCGGTGTCACTGAAGACGGAGGCTCCATGAGCCGCAGAACTCTCCATTCCGCTGACCAGGCCGTGGAGATCGACCGGATAAATCGCGATATTGGCGCTGGCCAACTGCGATTCCGCGTCGCGGATTTGCGGTGCATACAATTCGCGTTGCTCCGCAGCTTGGGCGCCCGCGCCCATGGAGCTCACCGATCTCTGTCGCCCCTGACCGGGAAGATCCGCCAGCAATTCCGCATCACTGACCGAACGGTCTTCCGGCACCAGGTCAAAAGGCAAGCTCCCGGTAAGCCAGACCACATTCTTACGGCCCGGCAGACCGCCCAACATCCGGGCGAGTGCCCGCATCGCTTCAATTGTGATCAGGGTGCGGCGCTCGAGGTTATAGCCGACCTGCAGATCGGCGAAATCCTGGATGGCTTGGCTGGCCAGCTCGATGGTGGCGCCTGAGACGATACCAGCGCCCGAATTGCCAGAAGAATCCGCTCGCAGTCCCGTTCCACTAGTTATGGCATGGCTTTCCGGCCGCGGCGCTCCCGGCTGCAAAATCGGCTCCTGCGGCCTGAAATTCTTGATTGCAGTGAGCAGCACCTGTGGATCGCTGGTGAACTGCTGCAGTACGCGCAACTGATCGGTCAGAGTCACTATGGCCATCGGACGACCCTGTCCATGCTCTACAACATACTTCAACATTTGCGAGCGCACATAAGCTTGATCAGTGAAACTGGAGTTAGTCGCATCCAGTAGGAGCACCATCGGGACCCCGGAAGGAAGCACATTCTCCGGGTGGTTCGAAAGGATCCCGGGAGGTGCAGGCGCGGCGGCCGTTCGGTTTTCTATACCCGGCGGAACGAATACGGAAATTTTCTGCTTCTTCCCGTTTTCCTCCAGCGTGAAGTCCTCCGCCTTCAGGCCGCTGATGGGCTGTCCCTTCTTGTCCGTCACTACCACATCCACAACCACCAGTCGCGTATTGGTGCGGATCGTAATCGTCGGCTCATCTGCCGTCGCCTGCTGGGCATTTAGGAGGACCGGGACCGCTGCCAGATCCAAAACCAAGGCGAAAGCGAGTGCGGTCCGAAACGGCAGGTAACAAAACATGAAGCCTCCAGAGGCTAATAGGAACTCAGGAAATAACTCGGAATGTACCGTGTTTCAGGCCCTCTGGCAAACTAGTACTTTGACCACATGAATAGTAATACAGGTAGATACTTGTCAACGGACAGGTCCTGGCGTATTGCTGGGGCATGGGAGACGGCAGGAAAGTTCAGCTGCGGTTGTCCAAGCCGGAGCAGCAGAAACTCGCCCTGTCGCTTCTGTCCATGTTGCCTTCCGCGCATGTTAACCGCGTCGGCGTCCGGTTTGTATATTTTCGCGGCTCAATGGCCACCCCGCCTATCCTCTATCTACCGGCGCCGCGAAGAAACCTCAAGGTGAGATACAATTTCTCCCCTAAAAGCAAGACCCAATCTCCATCACACACTGCTGCTGGAGGGGACATGAATCGCTTTCCTGCTTGCCTAATCTTGTCAGTCTCTTTCCTGGGTCAATTTCTGGTGACCGGCGCCAGTGCCCAATCCGGCCCCCAAGACCCAGTCTCCGGTTTGATGGCTGCCTGGAACCTGAAGGACGCGCACGCATTCGCGTCTCAGTTCACCGAAGAAGCCACGTTTGTGAATGTGAATGGTACTCTTTGGATCGGCAAGAAAGACATTGAGGACAGGCATGCCAACGCCCGGATCTTCAAGAGCAGCCATGCAGAGATCAAGCCCGACAGCATGCGGCTCCTCAGGCCGGACATTGCTCTGGTGCACGCGAGTTGGACGATCACAGGGGACCCTCGTGATCCACAGCCTCGCTCCTACTTGATGACCATGGTCGTCAGCAAACGTGATGGACGCTGGCTCATCGTTGCCGCCCAGAACGGTTCCGCCGTTGATCGCTCTACCTTGCCCGGCACAACCGTTCTCGCTCCGAGTCCTTTGCCGACGGCACCCGATGCAGACAAGGCGCCTTCCGATATGCGAAAACTGCTCGCTGAAGCCGACAAGAACTGGAACCAACATGATGCGAAAGCTGTTGCGAGCCTGTTCGCTGACCATGCAGATCTTGTGGATACGTTTGCCCTACGCTTCAGTGGAAGGGACAATATCGAAAAACACATCGCGGATGTTCTAGCACACCAATTCCATGGCTCCACGTCGCGCACGACCATCCTCACCAACACCACGCTTGGTCCAGACCTTGCGGTTCTCGAAGTCCAATGGGAGCTGTTAGGGGAAGGGCGGGACGACAAAACGCTTACCATCAAAGGACTTCGCGTGCTTACCCGCAACAATGCACGCTGGTGGATCAGCGCCGTTCAGGACACGGTTACCAGGCCGTTGCCTGCGGGAATGCCGCGATGACCCAAGGGCTTCTTCAACACGGGGAGTTCCTCACGGTCGATTGGGCGCGACAGTCCGATACCGCGATACTGTTGTTAAATCGCGTCTCTTACAATGCCGGCGTTGTCAAGTACTTTTTTCCCACACTGCTCCATCCACTCAGAGATGAGCGCCATTTCGCTCTCGTAGAAATAAGTGCCATATCAACCAAGGCTCGCTCGTAATCAGTTCAGGTCAGAATCTCGGTCCGACCCATGCATCTCTTCGGTCACAACTTCGATCATGATTACTACTTCGAACTCCTCCCTAAAGAGGAGCGGGCTGCCCAATCAATTTCTCGATGTTCTACTTCACACCATCGCGATATCCGGGCTGGCCCGCGTGCGAACCGAACTTTCTTAACTGCTCGTAATCCCATCCCTTGCGCCACATCCAGTAGAGAGCGATAGCCAGTCTCCGCGCCATCGCCACCTTGGCGATTTTCCTTCCGCGCCTCATCGTCAAATGGACATACTTATTGCGCCATTCTGGAATGCTGCGCGCTGTAACTTGGGCCGCTTCCACCAGCAAGAAGCGCAATATCGAACTCCCTTGCTTCGTGATATGGCCCAGTCGTCGCCGATTTCCGCTGGAGTCCTCCAAGGGTACTAACCCCAAATACGCCGCGATCTGCTTCCCGCACTGAAATCGCTCCGTCCTTCCGATGATTAATACGAAGGCTAAGGCCGTCAGTGCACCCACTCCAGGATGCGTCCGCAAGCGCCGTGCCTCCGCACATTTCTCTACTTCCTGCTCGATCACTTGCGTCAGATCGCTAATGGTCGGGTTCAATCGATCCAGCAGCTGCAGCAGATCTTCCCGTCGCCGGCTCGCCCAAGGGGCTAACCGAAAGGCTTCTAATTGTTGTCGTCCTTTCTCCCGCCACAATTTCTTCTTGCAGCGTAAGCCTTCGTTCAGAGCCACCGCTTGCAGCTGGTTCATGATGCGCGTGCGCGCCTGCACCATCCGGTGCCGATGCCATAGCAGTTGCCGCAGATCCCGATTCTCCCCACTCGCTACCCAGATCTTGGGAAAACGATTCTCCATCAGCAACTGCAGAATATGCTACGCATCCTGCCGATCTGTCTTCTGCTTGCGTTCGCGCTTCCTGGCGATCTCGCTGGCGTCCCCGATCCACAACTCCAAGTTCAATTCCGCCAGGAGTCGCTCAAACCAGCGTGCATGCCCACTCGCTTCCATTCCCACTCGTACCTTCTTGCCCTGGGCTGCGAGGTCACGATAAAACTTTTCTGCTCCCTCACTGTGCTCGAGTCGTTGCTCTCCGTAATCTCCCCTCTCGGTATCGACAAACGCAATTTGCTGGAAACCCGGGTGATAATCGCATCCTATAATGATCATTGTCCGGCTCCTTTCTACCCGAGCCTTCATGGTTGGTTTTGGCACCACCAAGTTTACTCGGGCCTGGGAGCCGGCATTGTTATGGAATCAATTTCACTCGCTGACCGGGGTTCTGAGGTGGCCGCCATCGTGGTTCCGGGTGGTCTCCCTCACTTCGTGGTGCTGGGAAATCTCCGCGCCCGTCGCTCCCCAAGAAAGTAATCTGAATGAGTTGGCGTAACATCCTTATTAGGCTCACCATGTATTTCAGGGCATCCATGTTCTAACGGCGCGAGGAACTTTGGCTTCTGCGGACACGCTACTTACTTGCCGATGCAGAAGGTGCCGAAGATCAGATTGAGGATGTCGTCGGTGGTGGTGGCGCCGGTGATGTCGTCGAGGGGGCGCAGGGCGGCGTAGAGATCGAGCAGAAGCATCTCGTGGGGGACCCGGGCGGCTACGGCTCTGGTGGCGGCATCGAGCGCGGTTAGCGCGTCGTTGACCAGTCTCTGGTGGCGAACGCTGGTCAGGAAGCCGGATTCTTGCTGCGTGGTGAAGTCTCCGGCTACGTGGTGGAGAATGGCGGCGCGGAGGGCGGGGATGCCTTCGCCGGTTAGAGCAGAGGTGGGGATTCGGAGCGCGGAGTTGGGCAGTGCCGGCAAAACCTTGCCGGGCTTTGCCCGGCTGGGACGGACGAATGCGTCCGTGCCTCCGCGAGGCGTTTCGTCCTCGTTCCTATGCGTGCTGGGCAGGTCGGATTTGTTTTCTACTACTATCGCTGGGCGGGCTTCCACTTGAGTTAGTAACTCGCGGTCCTCTTCGGACAGAGGCTGGGTTTTGTCGATTACTACCAGGACTAAGTCGGCATCGGCCATGGCCTCCATTGACTTCTTGATGCCGATGCTTTCGGCTTCGTCGAGGGCGCGGCGGATGCCGGCGGTGTCCACCAGTTCCACAGGAATTCCACCGATGGAGACGGTCTCGCTGACCAGGTCGCGCGTGGTGCCGGGCTGGGCGGTGACGATGGCGCGCTCGCGCTCGACGAGGCGATTGAAGAGGCTCGATTTGCCCACGTTCGGACGACCTACTATGGCTAGAGTCAGTCCCTGGTGAACAAGCCTGCCATAGGTAAAGGTGGCGGCTAGTTGTTCGAGCGACGCTTTGATTTTCGCTATGCGATCGCGGATGGCGGCGTCTTGTGCTATGGAGACGTCGTCTTCGGCGAAGTCTATGCCGGCTTCCAGCAGGGCGATCAGGTCAATCAAATTTTTCTTGATGGGCTTCAGGCGATTGGAAAGCGCTCCTTCTAATTGCTGGGCGGCTACTTTCGCCTGGAATAAAGTTTGGGAGTCGATGAGGTCTCGGACGGCTTCGGCCTGGGTGAGGTCGAGGCGTCCGTTGAGGAAGGCGCGCATGGTGAATTCTCCGGGCTCGGCTAGGCGGGCGCCGCGGGCTAACGCGAGTTCGACTATGTGGCGCAGAACTACGGGGGAACCGTGGGCGGAGATTTCTATGATGTCGTCGGTGGTGTAGGAGTGAGGCTTGGCAAAGTAGGTGACTACGACTTCGTCGATGCGAGCTTGAGTTGTCGAGGTGTCGGCAGGGGCGGAGCTACGCTCCGCTGGACGGACGAATGCGTCCGTCCCTACGTGAGTTGAGGAGGGATCGGCAGTTTCGCGGACAGGAGTGTCCTCGCCAGACGGGTCGATTAAGTCGCCGTGGATGGCTCGGTTGGGTTCTAGAACGCGACTTAGGCGGAGCATGGGCTTGGCTATTGCTCGCGCTTCGGGACCGGCTAGGCGGACTACACCTATGCCACCTCGTCCGGGCGGGGTGGCGATGGCGACGATGGTGTCATCCAAATTCATCGATATCGGTGGCTGGTCGTTGAGGGGGTGGCCAGGGAATCTTGACTAGGGTCATTGTAGCCAGGTGAGGTGTTTGCCGGGGGAGTCCGCGTCATTTATACTTACGGTTTGCCTTAAGCCATTTGATTCAATCAGGGAGCAGGGATTTTCGATGCCGAAACGTACATTTCAACCCAACAAACGCAAGCGCTCGAAGAAGCACGGGTTCCGGACTCGCATGAAGACGAAGAGCGGGGCCGCAGTGCTGTCGCGCCGCCGGGCCAAAGGGCGCAAGCGTGTTTCAGTGGCGCCGGGTTTCCGCGATTAGTTTTCCCCACAACGGACGGCAAAGGCCGTCATTTTTGCTAACTGTCGTTACTCATTAACTATTGTGCAGGATTGTGAGCTGGTGAGCGCCGACGCTCCGGAGCGGAGTCGAGAGCATACCGCGGCAAACGCGGGGGCGAGCTTTCTGCGCGCCTTTTCGCGTTTGGGGCGACTGCTGAAGCACTCCGACTTCGATCGCGTGTACAAGGAGGGGCGTCGGCACTTTTCGTCGCACATGACCGTGTTTTATTTGCGGCGGGCCGAGGGCGGTTCGACGGAGACCGCTCCCCCGGAAAAACTTGCGCGCGTCGGGTTCACGGTGGGACGGGTGCTGGGCGGCGCGGTGGAACGGAACCGGATCAAGCGACGGTTGCGCGAAGCGGTGCGGCTGCGGGGCTTGGTGCTGAAGGACGCGGGGGCGGTGGATGTGGTGATCAATCCGAAAAAGTCGCTGCTGACTGTGGAATTTTCGGTGGTGCTCGAAGAAGTGGAGCGGGCGCTGGATGTGATCGCGAAAAAGCTGGTGGAGAAATGAAGTCTCTGACGCTGGAGCTGTTGCGAGTTTATAAGCGGTGGTTTTCTCCGTTGTTTCCGCCGTCGTGCCGGTATGTGCCGACGTGTTCGGAATATGCGATGGAAGCGGTGGAGCGATATGGCGCGGTGCGCGGCGTGGCCTTGGCGGCGTGGCGGGTGTTGCGGTGTCACCCGTTGGCTGCGGGCGGGCTGGATCCGGTGGTGAAGGATGCTTTGGGGAATCCCACTCATTCGCACAAAACGCGAAGGCGTAGGGCACTCTCGATGTCGTGATGCGTTGCCGAGCTTCGCTCGGGACGGACGAATGCGTCCGTCGCTACGTTAGCTGTGGTGATTAACGAAAGAGATGAGCTACTGATTGGCAGAATTTAATAATCCTCAACAAGAACCCGGGATGGAGCGCAGGCTGCTGTTGGTATTTGCGCTCACGTTTCTGGTCATCATGTTGTTCCAGCCGCTTTTGAAGAAGTATGGGCCGCAGCCTCCGGTGAAGACGGAGAGCGCTGCTGAGCACACGGCTGGACAGGCGGGGGCGACTGCCCCTACGCAGAACTCGGCGCAGCGTACGCCGGCCTATGTCCCTCCGGGCATGAAAGCGATACAGGAATCGGCACCACGGCAGGCCACCAGCGAATCGGAGACGGTAATTGAAACCGACCTCTACCGCATCGTGTTCACCAATCGCGGCGCACGGGTGAAGTCGTGGGTGCTGAAGAAGTACACCGATGACAAAGGCGGACAGCTCGAATTAGTAAATGCCACGGCAGCGGAGAAGTATGGGTATCCGCTGATGTTGTGGACGTATGACACGGCCTTGCGGGACAAGGTGAATACGGCGCTGTATGTGGGGTCGCTCCCCGGAAATCCCATAGTTGATGTCGGTCCCTTACCGCTCCTTGACAGGCTCACGGCTCCCACGGAAATCTTTTTCGAATATGACGACGGCGACATCTCGGTACGGAAGACCTACACGTTTGATCTCAACAGCTATGTGGTGGGGGTAAAAACCGAGGTCACTCAGAAGGGCGTGCCGGTTGCGGCGTTTCCGATGTGGCCATCAGGGTTTGGCGCGGATATGACCGGGCCGCAATACGCTTCCGGACAGATTGTTTATCAGTACGACAACAAGGTTGAGCGGCTGGCGATCAAGAAGATCAGCGGCGGCAACACACTGCCGGGACCGTTCAATTGGGCAGGATTGTCGGACCAGTATTTCGCGGCGGTATTCTTGCCGGCGGATCCGAGGAACGCGGCGATGGTGACGCTGCGGAATCCAATTGAAATCCCGCATGGCGGGTCCGATACGAAGCAAATGGACAAGATGGACGTGCTGGGCGCGGCGGTGGGCAGCCAGAAGGGCGCTAGCGATGTCCGAATGTATGTGGGCCCGAAGGCGCTGGCGGATTTGGAATCGGTTTCGGTGCCGGGGATTACGGGCGCGGAACCCGACTTGCGGGCGATCATCGACTTCGGCTGGCTGGGAATCATCGCGCGACCGCTGTTTTTGTGGTTGAAGTGGATGTACAGCCACATCGTCCGGAACTGGGGCTGGGCGATTCTGTTGCAGACGCTGGTCATCAACCTGGCGCTGCTGCCGCTGCGGCTCTCGCAGATGAAGTCGATGCTGAAGATGCAGCGCGTGGCGCCGCAGATCAAGTCGATCCAGGAAAAATACAAGAAATATAGTTTGCGTGATCCGCGCAAAGCGGAAATGAACGAGGAGATTTCGGCGCTGTATAAGAAGGAAGGCGTGAATCCGGCGGGCGGATGTTTGCCGCTCCTGATCCAGATGCCGTTTCTGTTTGCTTATTACCGGATGCTCAACGTGGCCATGGATCTGCGGCATGCGCCGTGGCTCTGGATTAAAGATCTTTCAGCGCCCGATCCTCACTACGTTCTGCCTATCGCGATTGTGGTCACGATGTTTTTCATGCAACGGATGACGCCCCAGGGTGGCATGGATCCGGCGCAACAAAAGATGATGAATCTTATGATGCCGGTCATGATGGGCTACATCAGCTTTAACCTGCCGGCGGGTCTGGGCCTGTATTGGGCGATGGGCCAGTTGATCGGCATCGTGCAACAGGCGGCGCTGAACCGGACATCGCTCGGGCGCGAGATGCGGGAGATGATGGCGAAGCGGGCGCGGAAGAAAGAGAAGTGAGTGTCTCAGTCGTCAGTTCTCAGTGGCTCAGCTAAATCCGAACCTGGATTTGATGCAAGAAACTGAGAACTGACAACTGAGAACTGAGAACTTACTTATGCCGATCACTGACAAGGTTGCTGCCGCTAAACAGATTGGGGAATTTCTGCAGGCCGTCATTTCCAATGGCGGATTCAAGCTGAAGTATCGGATCACGGTGGATCCTCCGATCGCGCAGAATCGCGAGTGGGAGCATCCGGAAATTCTGGTGGAGTTCGCCGGGCCGGATTCGGCGTTGCTGCTGGAGCGGAGTGGGGAGTTGTTGCGTTCGTTCGAGCTGCTGGCGTCGGAGATCCTTCACCTGCAAGGCAACGAGCACGAGAAGATCTGGTTCGACTGCAAGAATTTCCGGGCGATGCGGATTGACGAGCTGCAACTGGCGGCGCGGGTGGCGGCAGAGCAGGTGCGGCGGACGAGCGAGCCTTACCGGTTCGGGCCCATGTCGTCGCGGGAACGACGGATCGTGCACCTGGCTTTGCGTGAGGAAAAAGATTTGCGCACTGAGAGCGATGGCGAGGGCGGACGACGGTCGGTGGTGGTGTATCCGGCGAGTTATAAGTCGACGGCTCCGGCAAAGCGGGAACGGCGGACGATTTCGTAGTGCCGAGCTGTGCTCGGCTGGATCCTTCGACTTGGCACGGGGCAGAGCCCCGTCACCCTACGACCTATTCTCCATTGCACAGTTTGCGCGGCAGTTAGTTTCTCGACACTTGACAGCGGAGAAAAATCGCGATTGGATAAAGCGCTCGCGCGGAATTTTTTTGTTGCAATGCACCGACGCGGCGATTTTTTTGTGCTAGTATGCGGTTCGTCTCGTAATAAATTTCACAGACAATCCGTACTGCAAAACAGACTCTGCTCTGCAGGAAACGAACGAACTCACATTTTCACGATTGGTCTTTCCCGGACGTTTTGCGCCGGTGCTTTCAGCATTCTGGTAACCGTTGTAATCGTCAGTCTGGTAAACAATGTCTCTCACCAGTTCCGCCATCATTCCGAATCCGTGGGTGCGCATCCTTGACGCCCTGGAAAAGAAAGTCAACCGGCATTCCTACGACACCTGGTTGAAGCCAACGCGGTATAGCCACGCCAGCAATGGAATTCTGTACGTGCGCATTCCGACCGCCGAGTTCCGTCACGTAAGCGACAAATACGCGGACCTGATTCAGGAAGCGGTCGACAACCTTGGGCTGGGATACGAAGATGTGAAATTCGTTACTGCCGAGGACGATCCGTCGAACACGCCGATACGGCATAACGGCGGCTTGTCGGCTCATAGTTCGAGCACTGGTTCGAGCGGCGGTCCGAATGCTGGTGTGGGTTTGGGTCCACAGGCGACGCCGGGGTTGCATCCCTCGCAGGGGCGGTTCGACTGGGACAGTGCGGCGCAACTGAATCCTCGCTACACGTTTGACGCGTTCGTGATCGGCAGCGGAAACCAGTTCGCGCATGCGGCTTGCCAGGCCGTGGCAGAACGGCCATCGAAAGCCTATAACCCGTTGTTCCTCTACGGGGGCGTGGGGATGGGCAAGACGCACCTGATGCAGGCGATCGGGCATGAGATCAAGCGGCGGACGCCGCAGGCAGCGATCTGCTACGTGTCGAGCGAGAAGTTTACCAACGAGATGATCAACTCGTTGCGCTACGACAAGATGATCAGCTTCCGGGATAAATTCAGGACGATGGATGTGCTGCTGATTGACGACATTCAGTTCCTGGCGCAAAAAGAGCGGACGCAGGAAGAGTTCTTCCACACGTTTAATGCGCTGCACGAGTCGATGAAGCAGATCGTGATCGCGAGCGACCGTCCGCCGAAAGAGTTGGCGGAATTTGAGGATCGCTTGCGCAGCCGATTTGAGTGGGGACTGATTGCCGACATTCAGCCACCGGACCTGGAGACGAAGGTCGCCATCCTGCAAAAAAAGGCAGAGCAGGAACGGGTCACGTTGCCGACGGATGTGGCGTTGTATATCGCGACGAATATTCGCTCGAACGTTCGCGAATTGGAAGGCGCGCTGATTCGCCTGGTAGCGCATTCTTCGCTGATCGGCGCCGAGATCACGCTTCCCTATACGCAGCAGGTGCTGAAGAATTTCATCGATTCGCAGGCGCGCAAGGTGACGATTGAATCCATTCAGAAAGCGGTAGCCGAGCAATTCGGGCTGCGTTTGGTGGAGATCAAGGCGAAAAATAATTCGCGGTCGATTGTGTATCCACGGCAGATTGCCATGTACCTAGCCAAGCACCTCACGGAAGCTTCCCTGCCTGAAATTGGACGCCAGTTCGGCGGTAAGCACCACACGACGGTCTTGCACTCGGTGGATAAAATTGAAGAGGTTCGCAAGAACGACAAGGATTTGAACAGATTGCTCAATAAATTGACCGAGCAATTGGGTGCGTAATTGGCGGTTTCCACTAGTTTTTCCACTCTTCAGGCCATTCTTCCCGCCGTCTGGCTGTGGAGTGTTTGTGGAAGCTGTGTGAGACGAAGCGGAAACCTGAGAATGGTCCGTGGGTTACGGTGGCCTCCGCTGAGGCGGGGAGCAATTGTCCACATGAAGGGTTGAGGTGGAAGCAACTGAATCATGGGGACCTAGACCAGTTTTCCACTTCTCCGAGCCGCCTACGGTTACTACTGGTTTTCTTGCTTTTGCATTTGATATAAGAAGAGAACAGAAGTAGAGTCGGGAGACCCAATATGCCGGTGGAAGTCGCCCCTACCATAGCCGCATCGACAACGACCATGGAAATCACGGTCAGCAAGTTTGAGCTTCTTCGCGAACTGACAGCCACTCAGGGTGTGGTGGAACGCAAGACCACGATCCCCATCCTCTCCAACTATCTTTTTGAGGCCGCGGGGGACAAACTCTCGCTGACTGCGACAGATCTCGACCTGAGCCTGCGCACGTCGTGCAACGCCAAGGTAAAAAAAGACGGCGCCTGCACGATTCCGGCACGCAAACTTTACGACTACGTGAAGTTACTGCCCGACGCCGATATCACCATCCGGTTGCTGGAGAATCACTGGGTCAGTATTCGCTGCGGACGGTCGAACACAAAGATGGTGGGCATGGCGCGGTCGAATTTCCCGGGACTGCCGGTGTTTCCATCGGCGGGAGTGATCAAGATTCCCGCGGCAGTGCTGCGTTCGATGATTGCCAAGACGGGCTTCGCTATTGCCAACGAGGAGTCGCGTTACACGCTGAATGGGGCGTTGATGGTGCTGAAGCCGGAATCGATCACTATGGTGGCGACCGATGGCCACCGCCTGGCGCACGTAGAGCGCACGGGAGAAAAATTTGAAGGCGTTTCGGGCGAGATGAAGACGCTGGTTCCGAAGAAGACAATGGATGAGTTGAAATCGCTGCTGGATTCCGAGGTCGAGACCATCGACTTCGCCAAGGACGAGTCGACGTTGTTCTTCCGCGTGGGGCCACGGTTGCTGACGTCGCGCCAGCTCACGGGGCAATTCCCGAACTACGAGGCGGTGCTGCCGAAGGACATCTCCAAATCGATCGCGTTGCATGGCGAGGAATTGGGAGCGGCGATTGCGCGGGTGGCGCAGTTCGCCGATGAGCGGTCGCGCGCCGTGCGGCTGCGTCTGGAAAAAGGTGAGTTGAAGATTTCCGCGTCGTCGACCGAGACGGGCGAGTCGGAGGATTCCATCGAAGTCGCCTATGACGGTGAGCCGATGGCGATCGGATTCAACGCACAATATCTGATGGACTTCATCAAGGCGACCGGTTCGTGCGAAGTGAAACTGGAGCTGAAGGATGCGCAGTCGGCCGGGCAACTTCGTCCGGCGGAAGGCGAGGATTACAAGTACCGGTACATTGTGATGCCGATGCGGATCTGAGGGCCCGCACGTTCGACTGATGGTTTGCCGCCGGCCGCTCCGGCCGGCGAGGAGGCGTGATGCTATCCGGCTTCAAGAAATTCATCCTGCGCGGCAATGTGGTGGATATGGCGGTGGGCGTGGTGATTGGCGCGGCCTTTGGCGGCGTGGTTACGGCGCTGACCGCAGACTTGTTGACCCCGTTCATCGCGGCGATCGTGGGCAAACCGGATTTCTCTGCCATTCATTACACGATTAACGGGACGTTATTTCCCGTGGGCCATTTCATCAACGCCGTGGTGTCATTTCTGCTGATTGCCGCCGCTGTTTATTTCTTTGTGGTGACGCCGGTGAATGCGCTAGTGGCGAGGATGCACAAGGATCCGGCGCCGGCGGATCCGACGACCAAGAAGTGCCCGGAATGTCTGAGCGAGATTCCGATCGATGCGCGGCGCTGCAGCCATTGCTCGGAGCCGGTAATGGGCGAGGCAGCGTAGACCGCTGTGCCCCAGCCCCTGAAGGGGCGTGTTTTCTCGAAGAGTTACGGCGTCGCTAAAGCGATGCCCTGATCCGAAGCCATTGGTGGCGGACTCACTACCAAACCCGCTTCCGCCTTGGCGAAATCCGCTAAATTCCTGTAAAATCTAATTTTCGGTAAACGGTTTCGGCGACAGGCCTGGAAGGAATTAGAGTTATGGCACGAGTTTGTGATATCTGCGGCAAGGGGCCGCAGTTCGGAAACACCATCAGCCACGCCCACAATGTCAGCAAACGGCGCTGGAACGTCAATCTGCGCCCGGTTCACGCCAAGGTGGGAGCTGCTACCAAGCATATCCGCGTCTGCACTTCCTGCCTGCGCAGCGGCAAAGTGGTTAAGGCGTAGCTTTTTAGAGGCCTGCGGATTCTTTGGAATCTCGCGGGCTTTTGTGTGTCTGCCGGGTTTTGTGGACAAAGCTTACCCCCGGCGACAGTGTTAGGGAGTGCCGGCAGGTGCCGAACTGCGCTTGGCTTGGACGGGGCAACGCCCCGTCCCCACACGGGGCTTGCTACTTCACGTCTACTAGTTGCACGTCGAAGATCAGGGTCGCGTTGGGCGGGATTGCCCCGGGATAACCCTTTGCTCCGTAGGCCAAGTCGGGCGGGATGCGCAGTTGGCGCTTGCCGCCGACCTTCATGCCAGCGACCCCTTCGTCCCAACCCTTGATGACCTGGCTCGCACCCAGCTTGAAGGCGAATGGACGGCCGGTACCGACCGAGCTGTCGAACTTCTTGCCGTTGGTGAGCCATCCGGTGTAATCGACTTTGACTTGCTGTCCGGTTTGCGCGACGGTGCCGGTGCCGACTTTGATGTCCCAATATTCAAGACCACTGGCGGTCTTGACGGGATCGCCGCTGACTTTGGTGGGCCCGCTGGTAGCGGGTTTCGCGGTCTGGGCGGCGATCAGTTCGGCCAGTGCGAGCAGCGTGATGACCAGGATGACAATTTTCATAGTTCCCCTTTTCATGTTCTCGTAGATTCTTCCAAACGCGATTCAAGCCAGAGCAATCACATCAATTTCCACCAGGACGTCTTTCGGCAGCCGCGCTACCTCTACGGTGGAGCGGGCTGGCGGCGCCTGCTTGAAGTAGCGGCCGTAGACCTCGTTCATGGCGGCGAAGTCTCCCATGTTCTTGAGGAAGACGGTGCAGCGCACAACTTTCTCCAGAGTACTACCCGAGGCCTGCAAAATGGCGGCGAGGTTCTTGAGCACGCGGTCGGTTTGCGCGCTTATGTCACCGGCGATCACCTGCTGGGTGGCGGGATCGATGGCTACCTGTCCGGATGTGAAGATCAGGCCTTGGGCTCGAATGGCCTGCGAGTAGGGGCCGATGGCTTGCGGGGCCTGATCGGTGGCGATTACTGCGCGCATGATTCCTCCTGCGGGTGCTGCGTGTATGCGGGATGATGACGAAGAGCGATTAACGCAGATTGCGGCGGTGGAAGTCAAACCGGCTGCTGCGCATGCTTTGGTTATGGCGAGTCTAGCTAGAATTGATACGGTGTAGGGCAGTTGCCGGGCTTTGCTCGGCCGGACAGCCGGGCGGCCGTCCCTACGTGAGCATCGTGGACGGGCGAGGACGCGTGTCTCTCCACGAACCTCCTCAGAAGAGCGAGCTTTGGCGGCGGTTGGGGGTTATGCCGAAATGTTCGTAGGCTAGTTGGGTGGCTACTCGGCCTCTTGGGGTGCGATTCAGAAAGCCGATCTGAATTAGAAACGGCTCGTAGATTTCTTCTATGGCGTCGGGTTCTTCGGCTAGCGCCGCGCCTAGTGTGCTTAAGCCCACCGGTCCGCCCTGATATTTTTCGATGATGGTAAGTAGCAGTTTGCGGTCGACTTCGTCGAAGCCGTAGCGGTCCACTTCCAGCATGCTAAGCGCGGACTGGGCGGTGGGCAGATCAATGGAGCCGTTGGCTCGGACCTGGGCGTAGTCGCGCACGCGGCGCAGCAGGCGGTTGGCAATACGGGGCGTTCCACGGGAGCGGCTGGCGATTTCAACGGCTCCGGGACGGTCGATTTTCACGCCTAAGATTTCGGAGGAACGCTCGACGATTACGCGGAGGTCGTCGTGGGTGTAGAACTCGAGACGCAGCAGCAGGCCGAAACGCGAGCGCAGCGGGGCGGAGAGCAGTCCGGCGCGGGTGGTGGCGCCGATGAAGGTGAAGGGCTTCACGTCCATGGTGTGGGTTCGCGCGGACGGGCCCTGGCCAATCATGATGTCTAGCTTGTAGTCTTCGAGCGCGGAGTAGAGGATCTCTTCGAGCGCGGGTTGCAGGCGGTGGACTTCGTCGATGAAGAGTACCTGGCGGTCGCGGAGATTGGTGAGGATCGCGGTGAGGTCGCCTTTGATCTGCAAGGTGGGGCCGGAGGTTTGCTGGAAGGCGGCTCCGAGTTCGTTGGCGATGATGTTGGCGAGCGTCGTTTTGCCGAGGCCGGGCGGTCCGTAGAGCAGGACATGGTCGAGCGCTTCGCCTCGGGACTTGGCGGCCTGGATGGCTACGTCCAGATTCTCTTTTACTTTGGCTTGGCCGATGAATTCTTGCAGACGCTGCGGGCGGAGCTTCAGTTCAAAAGAGGAATCGTCCTCGACCGGGGCGGCGGAGACGAGACGGTCTTTTGTGTGCGTGGGGAGATGAAGCGCGGGATTATCTTTGGCGGCGGACACTGAAGGCGATGGTAGCAGTTCTGCGTTCCCGGTTCTAGGTTTCTACGTGTGGGGCGGACACTCTTGTCCGCCAACCTCGAACCCTCTCCGGTGCTGGCTCAGGCACGCAGCTGGCATGGGCCTTTCCCGGACGGGAGTGTCTGCGCCACACAATCTACTGGCCGATTACGCCCAGGCGCACGCCCTTCAGTCTATTGGGGTCGAACCAGGCTACCTTTTGGCCGAACCAGGGTTTACTGCTCAAGAGTCTGTACTTCTTGACTGCTCCTGCGAAGTCACGCGTGCCGAGCAGGTAGGCGACCGGGGTCTCGCCAAACTTGGCGAGGTGTTCGGAGAGCCAGCCTCCGCCCGCAGGAGCTGCCAGAATCACGGGCTCGCCGGGGAAGTAGGCTAGTTTGCCGAGGTCCTTCTGCGTCTCGGTTAGAGGGGCAGCCCAGCCGTAAGCCTTGCGGAACAGGGCAATCGCCGCATCGAGGTTGTTGACGCCGAGGACCACATTCTCGACGCCGTAAACCGGTGCTCCTTTTACGCTGTCCGAAGTCTGGACACGCCAGGCGCGCGGCGTCTGGTCTTCGATAATAAAGGGCAGCGTGGAGCCCGGTGTTCCCGAGCCGACGTTGGCCTTCTTCCACTCGATCGACATGCCGTCGGGGCGTTTGCGACTGCCAGACTCCGGGGGCGTGACGGGAATTCCAGCCTTCTTCAGGCGATCCACCTCCTGCAGCAAAACGTTTGTGCCCGCCGCCCAGGCGCAGGTGACGGCATCGTCGGACATATACCTCGCCCAGTCGGAGCCTGCGGTTACTCCCGGTTTTATGGGCGCAATCAGTTCAATGTAAGTCGTGTCATCGAAGCCAATGATGGCCATTTGGGTGAAGCCGTTGCCGTGGGGACCGCCTACGTCCGGAGTCATTCCGACATCGGTGAAGATCTGACGAAGCGGATCAAGATTCGATCCGCAGATCGACACGTGATCGAGCTCCAGTGTCACGCTCTTGCTTTCCGGGGTAGTTTCAGTTTGGGTCATCGCAGGTCGAAAGCTGAGTAAGAGAACAAGGGTTACGAAGGACAAACGGCAGCAGATCGGGGAAGTCCGCTTGAACATCCGTGCCTCCTTGAGTAACGAAAGACGAATGGTACGCTACAAATCGCTTGCGGTGAATCTGTTTCTGAGATCCAGCGATCGGAGGTGGACGGGCGCGGACCCTTCTCTCCACCGAACTGGTGGCGGAGCTTCGCTCCGCTGGACGGACGAATGCGTCCGTCCCTACGCGAGTTACTCCTCCTCTTCTTTTACTTCGCCGCGTTCGGCTTTTGCCTTCTCGATAATCTTCTCCTGTAATTGTTGTGGGACGATGTCGTAGTGATGCATCTCCATCGAGAAGCTGCCGCGGCCCTGGGTCATGGAAGTGAGATCGGCACCGTAGGTCAGCATCTCGGCCATGGGTACCTCGGCTTTCACGATGGTGTTGCCGGCTTTGTTATCCATGCCCTGGATGCGTCCGCGACGGCTGTTGAGGTCGCCCATGATGGTACCGGCGAATTCGTCGGGTATGGTGATCTCGACGGTCATGATGGGCTCGAGCAGCGTCGGCTTGGCGGCTTCCATCGCTTTGCGGAAGGCGATACGGCCCGCCATCTGGAAGGAAAGGTCGTTCGAATCCACGTCGTGGTATGAGCCGTCGTAGAGGATAGCGCGAAAATTCACCACCGGATAGCCCGCGAGATAGCCTCGAGCGGCAGCGTCTTTGATTCCCTTTTCTACGGCGGGGATGAAGTTGCGCGGGATGGCGCCGCCAAAGATGTCGTTGACAAACTCGAATTCGACTTCGGAATTGCGCGGCAACGGCTCCATCTTGATTTTGCAATCGCCGTACTGACCGTGGCCGCCGGTTTGCTTCTTGTGACGTCCCTGGACATCGGCTTTGCCGCGAATGGTTTCGCGATACGGCACCTTGGGCGCCTTCAGCACCACTTCGGCGTGGTAGCGCTTTTTCATCTTCGATACCACGACTTCGATGTGCTGCTGTCCGGTGCCCGCGATCAGAAATTCCTTGGTTTGCGGGTCGCGGAAGAAGCGCAGCATGGCGTCTTCTTCCATCAGCTTGTGGAGACCAACTCCAAGCTTGTCTTCGTCGGCGCGGCTCTTGGGCTCGATGGCGAAAGTGATGGCGGGCTCGGGCAGCTGCACCGCCGGATACCGGATCGGCGAGGACTTATCGCCCAGCGTGTCGCCGGTGAGGGTTTCTCTCAGCTTGGCGACTGCGCCAATATCGCCGGCGTGCAACTCCGGGATTGGAACCGCTTGCTTGCCCTGGACCAGCGAAATGTGAGCGAACTTTTCTTGAATATTGCGATTGTAGTTCTGCAGCGAGGCATCGTTCTTCAGCACGCCGGAAAAAACCTTGAAATAGGAAATGCGGCCGGCGAACGCGTCCGATAAAGTCTTGAAGACGTAAACGGAGGCGGGCTCGTTGTCGGTGCCCTTGCGTGTGGTGGGCTCGGCGCTGCCTTCGGCTGTCCAGCCGGTGATGGCGTGATGTTCACTGGCGGCGGGCGTGTAGTCGACGATGAAATCCATCAGCTCGTCCACGCCTATATTGCCCAGGCCAGAGGTGAAGAGCACGGGAAAAAGTTTGTCTTCGCGAATCGCTTCGTGCAGCGCGGGGACCAGATGCGCTTCCGGGATGGTGCCGGTTTCGAAGAACTCTTCCATTAACTCGTCTTTGCCCTCGGCGACGAGTTCAACCAATTTTTCGTGGGCTTCTTTGGCTGCGTCCGCCATGTTGGCGGGGATGGAGCCTTCCTTGCCCTTTCCGATTCCGCCCATCTCGTAGGTGTAGGCCTTCATGCGGACCAGATCGACAATGCCGCTGAGACTCTTTTCGCTGCCGATGGGGAGCTGCAGCGGAGTGACGGCGCGGCCGAAGGCGTTGGTGAGCGATTCGAGTACGCGGTTGGCGTCGGCGCGGTCGCGGTCCATGCGGTTGACGACGATCATGCGTGGCAGGTCGATGTCATTGCAGTATTGCCAGACACGCTCGGTCACCACCTCGACTCCGGCGACGCCGTCGACTACGACTAGTGCGGCGTCGACCACGGGCAGGGCTATCTTGGCCTCGTGGACGAACATGTTGAAGCCGGGGGTGTCGAGCAGATTGATCTTGACCTTCGCGTCGGCCAGGCCCCACTCGACGAAAGCGAGCCCGGTGGAGATGGACATTTTGCGGGCGATTTCCTCTTCGTCGTAGTCGGTGGGGGCGGAGCCGTCGTCGACGCGCCCCAGGCGCGGCGCAGCTCCGGCGGTATAGAGCATGGCGGACACCAGGGTAGTCTTGCCGGCATGCCCGTGTCCGATGAGGGCAAGGTTGCGCAGATTGGCTGCTGCGTACACTTTCACGGGTTGTCTCCTTCCGCAGGCTTACGGGAAGGGTGATAAGGCCCGGAATGAGGATGAGTACAGGGTACAGGCCAGCCCAACAACGCCTGCGAAACTTCTGATGCTAACACAGGGGGTGGGGATGGTTCCACGTAGGGACGTACGAATCGTACGAATGCGTCCGTCCCTACGTCGGCATTGCCGACTACAACGTCGCGCTCTTCTCCGCAATCAGCTTCTTGATCTTCTCCACGAACTCCGCCGTCGCCATGTCTTCCGTCTTTTCTTTGCCGCGGGTGCGGACGTTTACTTTGTTCGCCTCGGATTCTTTGTCTCCTACCACTAGAAGGAATGGGACTTTCTGCATGGAGTGTCCGCGGATCTTTGCGTTCATCTTTTCGTTGCGGGAATCTACTTCCACGCGCACACCCACGGCTCGCAGTTGCGCCGCTACTTTTTCCGCGTACTCCGTGTGGCGCTCGGCTATCGGGATCATCGCTACCTGCACCGGCGAGAGCCACACGGGGAAGGCTCCGGCGTAGTGCTCGATCAGCACGCCGAAGAAGCGCTCGATTGATCCGTAGAGGGCACGGTGGACCATGAGCGGCTGTTTGCGGGTGCCGTCCTCGGCTACATATTCGAGCTGGAAGCGCTGCGGCAGGTTGAAGTCGAACTGGACGGTCGAGAGCTGCCAGAGGCGTCCGATGGCGTCGACTAGCTTGATATCGATCTTCGGGCCGTAGAATGCGGCTTCGCCCGGAATGATCTCGTACTCAATCTTGCGCTCTTTGAGCACTTTCTCCAGCGAATCGGTGGCCAGCTTCCACTGCTCGTCGCTGCCCACAAAGTTTTTCCGGTCGTCGGGATTCCACGTCGAAAGCTCGGTCTGGAATTTATCGAAGCCGAAGTCTTTCAGAACCTCCAGCGCAAAGTCGAGGCAGCCAACAATCTCCGCTTCAATTTGTTCGGGAGTGCAGAAGATATGCGCGTCGTCCTGAGTGAAGCCGCGGACCCGCAGCAGCCCATGCATCACCCCCGAACGCTCGTAACGATAGACCGTTCCGAGTTCCCCCAATCGCACCGGCAAATCGCGATACGACTTCAGCGAATCTTTATAGATCAGGATGTGTCCCGGGCAGTTCATCGGCTTGAGGCGATATTCGGCGTCGTCGAGTTCCATTACGTCGAACATGTTCTGCGAATAGTAGCCCTCGTGGCCCGAAGTAAAAAACAACTGGCGGCGCGCTACGTGCGGCGTATAGACGAGCGAGTAGCCGCGGCGCAGGTACTCGTCGCGCATCCAGTCTTCCATCTGCTTGCGAATGATGCCGCCCTTCGGATGCCAGAAAATCAGGCCGGGGCCGGCTAGTTCCTGGATGGAGAACAGGTCGAGCTGTTGTCCGAGCAGGCGATGGTCGCGTTTTTTCGCTTCTTCGAGGCTGTTCAGATAGGCGTCGAGATCCTTCTTCGAGAAAAACGACGTGCCGTAGATGCGCTGCAGCTGCGGATTCTTCTCGTCTCCCAGCCAGTACGCGCCGGCGATGTTGAGCAGCTTGAAGGCTTTAATCTTTCCGGTCGAAGGCAGATGCGGGCCGCGGCAGAAATCCTGGAACTTGCCGGTCTTGTAAACCGAGATTGTTTCATCGGGCTTGGTGAACTGCTCGATGAAGTGGCACTTCATGAAGTCGCCTTCACCCTTGAACTTTTCCAGACCTTCCTTGCGCGGCAGAAATTCGCGGGCGTAGGGCAGGTTTTGCTGGACGAGCTCCTGCATCTTCTTTTCGATCCTTTCGAGATCCTCGGGCGTAAACGCGGTAGGGCGATAAAAGTCGTAGAAGAATCCGTTCTCGGTCGCCGGACCGTGGCCGAGTTTGGTCTCGGGAAAGAGTTCGAGCACCGCGGCGGCCAGCAGGTGCGCGGACGAGTGCCGATAGACTTCGAGCGCCTCGGGGTCGCGGTCAGTGAGGATTCGCAGGTCGGTGTCGTTTTCGAGCGGACGAGTGAGGTCGATCAAATTGCCGTTAGTTTTGGCGGCAAGAGCGGCGTCGGCAAGACGCGGGCTGATGGACTTGGCAACGTCGAGCGCGGTGGTGCCTTTCGGGACTTCCTTGGTGCTGCCGTCGGGGAGCTTTAGATGAATGCTGTCAGACATGGATAGACCCTGGTACGGCGCTGAATTCTTAAGTTTATCATTGCTCGCGGACGGTCGAGGCGGCCGTCCCTACGTGGTACTTCGTTTTGCGCTACGTGGTTCTGGGGGCGGAATGCAGGGCTTCGATTGCCGACTTCACCTTGGCCGACACCTCGTCCGTATCGCGCACGGTCAATCCGGAGGTGGAAATTACTTCGCCGACACGCATCTCCAGCGCCTGGCATTTGATGTGGTAGGTGTTCATCGGCAACAGGTCGAAAGTGCCGATGAGTGCGATCGGCACGATATCCGCCTCGGCTTTGATCGCCAGAAAGAATGCGCCCGGCAGAAAAGGCTGAATCTTTCCATCTTGCGTACGGCCACCCTCGGGAAAGATCACCAGCGGCATGCCACTGCGCAGGCTCCTCAGCGCGGACTTGATGGAGCCGATTGATGCCGCCGGGTTCTGCTGGTTGATACAGACCTGTCCCGAGCGTTTCAGATGCCAGCCTACGAAGGGGTAGGCCAGCAATTCACTTTTGAAAATGATGCGGAATTGAAATGGCAAATTGACATAGAGGATCGGAATATCGAGCGCTGATCCATGCGTGACTGCATAGACGCGCGGTCGGGAGTGGCCGATCTTATCGTTATTCTTGACATCGTCATTCTTGTCCATCCCGGTGATTTTCACCGGCGACAGGATCGTCTTCATGATGAGCCACGACCAGAAGCGGGCAAGATCGTGCTGGATGCGCCCGTTGCGGTCGAATGGCGAGCAGATCAGAGAAATCGTGCCCAGAATCAGGGTATAGGCCCAGATCAGCGGATCAAGAATGAAGTACGAGCGCAGGCGACTGGGCCAGCCATGGCGCCTGTTGGGTGGAGATGCGTCCCGCTTCTCAGACCACGCCGGGGCGGCCGCGCGGGGCTGCGCCTTCGAGCGCGGTTCTCCCGACTCTTTTTCCGGCTCCGCGGTTGTGACGATCTTGTTCAAGATCCCTTGTCTGAACTCTGTCTAATCTTTCTCGCGGGCAGCGTGCGCTCGCGAAGTGAGACGGGGCAAGCCCCGTCTCTACTTTAGATGCGGACGCCGAGCATTCGCATCGCCTCTCCCACAATGTAAATCGAACCGGTAACGACAACCAGGCCGCGGGATCCGGCAACCTTCCGCGCCCGTTCCAAGGCCGATGTTACATTTTCCGCCTCTTCAATATCGATCCCCGAGGCCACACGCGCCGCTGCCTGCCTGATCTCGTCCGGGCTTGCCGAGCGTGGGTTGTTGGCGTGGGTCACGATCACGTGCCCGGCGATCGGGAACAGAATCTCGGTGATTTCCTGCACCGCCTTGTCCCGCATCACGCCAAACACCATGTTGATTTCGCGGTCGTTCTCGAGATCCTGATATGCAGCCGAAAGCGTCGACCGCAGCGCCCAGGCTCCGGCCGGATTATGCGCGACATCGAGCACGTACTCGGGATGGTCTCCCGCGGCCGGCACCACCTGGAAGCGTCCCGGCCAATGGGTTTCGCGGATGCCGCGGGCGATCGTCTCGGGCGTGATCTGCGCGGTTGCCTGATTTTCTATATCTTGCCTGTGCAGTTCCACGGCTGCTGCGATCGCTAGCGCGAGATTGCGCAGCTGATGACGGCCCACCAGCGGCGACTCCACCATGATTCGCGTGCCCATCACTTCAAGCGGATAGCGATTCCAGATGCCCGTTTCTCGGCTCATGCAACTCGCGCTTCCCGGCGACACTGGCGGCACGTAGGGCACGGCATTTACGGCACGAGCGCCCACATCCAAAATTGTATTTCCGATTACGTCGTTGGCTTCGGACAATTGCGGCAGCGTAACCACAACTCCGCCGGGCCGGATAACTCCCGCCTTTTCGCGCGCGATCTCGCCGATGGTTTCGCCCAAAAATTTCTGATGATCGAGCGCGATGTCGGTGATGATGCTGAGGCGCGGCTTAACCACGTTGGTCGCATCCAGACGGCCGCCCATGCCAACCTCGAGCACAACCATGTCGGGCTGGCTGCGAGCGAAATATTCAAAGGCCATTGCGGTCAGCGTTTCAAAAAAGCTGGGATGCCAGGGCAGATCGCCTTCTGAAACCAGTCGCTCGGCAGTGCGGCCGACCACGTCATGGAGCATCGCGAAATCGTCGTCGCCGATGGGCTCGCCATGCAAGCGAATCCGCTCGTTAATGCGAATAAGATGCGGCGAAGTATAGAGTCCCGTTTTCAGCCCCGAGGCTTGCAGGATGGACGCCAGAGTAGCGGCCGTGGAACCTTTGCCGTTGGTGCCGGCGACCAGCACGGTTGCGAAACGATTTTCCGGATGCCCCAACGCCGCCAGCAGCACGCCCATGTGGGCCAAGTCGAACTTATGCGACGGCGTCTGCGCCAACTCGTGGCCCAGCGCGTACATTTGCGCAACCGCGGTTTCGTAGGACATCGGTCGTTCGTCGCGCGCCAATCTCTACAGGCGGGCACGTTATAGGGTAGCAAGTCCGGCCAACGGTTTCGACCCTCTCTCATTGGACGGCGGCGGATCGAGGTCCAAGCGCTTCCCAAGCGTTCGAACGACGGAAAGGATACCAGCTTGTTAGAATAGTCAAAGCGAATCCAGGGTTGCTATGCAGACTACGAGGTTCACTGTCGCACTTAGTGTTTTCGTGATTGTTCTTATCGCTGGGGCAGCTTTCACGTTCGCGGTTGCCTCTGATCTTCCTCGCGATGGAGCTTCGCCGGTGCTGGTCGAACTGTTCACTTCCGAAGGGTGTTCAAGCTGTCCTCCCGCCGATGCCCTGCTCGAGAAGTTGGATGGAGCGCAACCCATACGGGGAGCCGACGCGATTGTTCTCAGTGAACATGTCGACTACTGGAACCACGACGGCTGGAAAGATACTTACTCGTCGAGTTTCTTCACCGATCGGCAGAATAACTATGAGCGCCGCTTTGGATTAACCACCCCTTACACGCCGCAAATGGTGGTCGATGGAGCCACACAACTAAACGGGAGCGATGCTCTTGCCGTGGGTCGCGCCATCGAAACAGCCCGTGGCCGTGCCAAGATTCCAGTTCGGATTGTTTCCGTTTCTCTGGCCAATCCAGGAACGCTCGACGTTCATCTCGTAGTGGAGGCGTTGCCGGCGGACTTCAAGGCCCGAAAAGCCGACGTTTTCGTTGCGGTTGCGCTCAATCGTGCAGAGTCGCACGTTTTGGCCGGCGAGAACAAAGGTCGCGACATTCGTCATGTTGCTGTGGCCGAGAGTATCAGCAAGGTTGGCACGGTGGAGAAGGGAAAGAACTTTGATCGCGATGTTCTTGTGAAAGTCAAAGCCAAGCCTGATCCCGCAAATTGGCGCGTGATTGCTTTTGTGCAGGAATCCGACGCTGGAAACGTAGTCGGGGCATCGCTGCTGATCTCTCCTATTAAGAATTAGCTGGTTGGTCAATGCTCCCAGTGCGCATCGTTGGATGGTTCTCTACGCTGCCTGCACCATGAAATCCAGCGCCCGCGCGATGTACGGCTTCATCTCCTTGCGCGTGACTACGGCATCTAGCATTCCGTGTTCCAGGAGAAACTCGGAGCGCTGAAAACCCGGAGGCAGCTTCTGGCGGATGGTCTGCTCAATCACCCGCGGTCCGGCGAAGCCAATCAGAGCGCCGGGTTCGGCAATATTGAGATCGCCGAGCATGGCGAATGATGCGGTCACGCCGCCGGTGGTGGGATCGGTCAGAACCGAAATGTACGGAACCCGCGCCGCGTCCAGACGCGCCAGCGCAGCGGAGATCTTCGCCAGTTGCATCAGGCTGATCACGCCCTCCATCATGCGTGCGCCGCCCGACGCCGAAACGATAACGATCGGGGTACGTGTTTCAATCGCCTTCTCAATCGCTCGCGTAATGGCCTCGCCAACCACCGCTCCCATGCTTCCGCCGATGAACGAATATTCCATCGAACTCACAATCACCGGGCGGCCGTTCAGTTTTCCGCGGGCGTTGATAATGGCGTCTTTGAGCCCCGTGTCGGACTTCGCCTGCTTCAGGCGTGAGGAGTACGCTTTCAGGTCCACAAACTTCAGTGGGTCGGTGGAGACTAAATCGCAGTCGAAAACGTCGTATTGATTGTCGTCCAAAAGTTGGGCGAGGCGGGCGCGGGCATCGATGCGAAAGTGTTTGTCGCACTTCGGGCAGACGTTGAGATTTTCCTCAAGATCCTTCTTCCAGATAATCTGGCGGCAGTTGTCACACTTCACCCACAGCCCCTCGGTGCGCACTTTCTTCTCACCCGAAGTGTCCAACTCACCGGATTGTCGCTTGAACCAAGTCATAAGAAGCAGTTCTCAGTTGTCAGTCGTCGGTTCTCAGTAAGAGCGTGGCGATCAGGTTTAACTGAGAACTGACGACTGACAACTAGTATTCGATTCCTCTCTGCGCCATCACGCCCTTCTCGTAGGCATGTTTTATCTGGCGCATTTCGGTTACGGTGTCGGCGAGCTCGACAATTTTCGGATGCGCATTCCTTCCGGTCAAGATGACGTGCACCATCTCCGGCTTGTGTTTCAGAGACTCCGCCACTTTCTCCGGGTCCAGCATACCGTAGCTGATGGCGTAATTGATCTCGTCGAGCACCACCAGGTCCCATTCGTCGGATTGGATCGCTTTCTCAGCTTCGGTCCAGGCCTCTTCCACCATCCGTACATCTTCAGGGTCGGGCTTCTCGGCGCCCACTTTTACGAAGCCGCGTCCCATCTGCTTCAGGATGAACTTGTCGCCGAAAGCTTTGACGGCATCGAGTTCTCCGTAATGCCACGAGCCCTTGAGAAATTGCAGCATCAGGACGCGCATCCCCTGCCCGACGGCCCGCAGCGCCGTCCCCATGGCTGCGGTCGTCTTCCCCTTGCCCGGACCGGTATTCACGATGATGAGACCACGGCGAAGATCCGACATAAAGCCGAGTCTCTGATTGTACGCGGACGGGAATGTCAGTGCCATGGCTGCTCTGAGTAGTGGTCCTGCGGTCCGCTCTATTTGAGGAACAATCGGGCTTCGAAGGTATAATCCCTATTGCTTATGGCACTGCTCCCTGGCACAAAGATCGGGCCATACGAGATCCAGTCGATCCTTGGTGCTGGTGGCATGGGCGAGGTATATCGGGCGTGCGACACCAGGCTACAGCGCACAGTCGCGATTAAAATCCTGCCCGCTCATCTGCGACGCAAGACCCTTTCTATCGGCTGCTTGGATCGAAGAAAGACCAGAAGAAACACCTACTCTACGAAACCGGTCACAACATTCCGCGCAACGAACTTATCAAGGAAACACTGAACTGGCTGGATCAGTACCTGGGTCCGGTGAACTAGGTTTCGCCCCAGATCGGTCTTAACTAACGTCCTCGCCAGCACAAGCCGGTTCAACAAACCACAAGGCGGACGGTTTTGGTTTCCGTCCGCCTCGCGTCAAACGGGGTCACATGTCATCTAGGGCATTTCGACGACTCGTTGCAGCTTAGGCTGACCTTCGCCGTTCGCTGCGCCCGGGTCTTCGGCGCCCAGCAAGCGCGCTGCGATCCGCAGAGCGTCCATCTCTTTGCGGACCCGCAGCAACTCTTGCTCCTTCATTCGTAGTACTTCGTACGGGTTTTTCATTGGGGGAGGGCCTCGTCAAATTCAGACTTGTTTTGTCTGTCTAGAAATACAGTAAGCCAGTTTTACGCCGCTGTGAAGCTGCCAGAGGTTCATTTAGACGGGGAATCAAATTTTGCGAAGACAGGGCTGACTGGCCGCTGCCCCGTTACCATAAGGTTAATGTCCCAAATGATAGGGATGACGCTTAAGAATGGTGAAAGCACGGTAGAGCTGCTCGAGCAGAACCACGCGCGCCAATTCGTGGGGCAGCGTCATCTTCCCCAGGGACTGCGTAAACCCGGCTTGGCGCCGCACTTCTTCACTGAAGCCATCGCTGCCACCAATCGCGAACAGCAGCGGTATGGCGTTCACTTGTTCGCGTTCCAGAAACGCGGCCAGCTCCTCGGATGAAAGTTGTTTCCCCCGAGAATCGAGGAGAATCAGCATGTGCCGTTCTTTTTGCTGCCGCTGCTTCTCGCCTGCGGCCAGCGATAAGATTGCGGCTTCATCTTTCAACGCCAGGCCTGCAACGTCGGCATAGTGCGAAATGCGTTTCAAGTACTCGTCGGTCAGAGCCTGGATCGCTGGCTCTTTCGTCTTCCCGATCCATGCCACTTTGATCTTCACAGGGCTCCAATGTCCAGCCCCTGAAGGGGCATCTGATTTTGAAGAACTTTCGGCATCGCTGCCCTGATACGAAGCACCAGCTTCATACAGATCACTAGCTTTTCCGCAGCCTGTTCCGCCGTTCAGGCTTTTCCCGAGGCCAGGACGACGTCGGCGCCGAAGCGGATCTCATCTCCCACGCGATAGCGCTCCATCGCCGCTTTCACCTCGGCACGGATCGCCGACCACTGTTCTGCGCGCACTTGCTCCAGCATCGGCCGGAACGGAGCTGATATTGCGCAGGCGTATTCGAAAACTTCTTCAGCGACTCCCGGCCAAGTCCAGGGAAGATTTTGGGTCGACTCCTGCACCTCGTGAAATCCCGCGGTAGAGAGCACGGCCGAGAGCGAGCCCGCAACGGAGAATCGAAAAGGGTCAGATCCTGCCGTTTGAAGCATGGCTCCGCCCACGTACTGGTGCACAATTTTCATGGTCGTCTGCCAATAAGGCTGTTCGATCGGACCCCAAGCGGCAAAGCAGGCACGGGCTCCGGGCTGCAAGACGCGGCGGAGTTCTGCCAGCGCTCGTTGGGCATCACTGAAAAACATTACCCCAAAGCGGCAGGATGCGAGATCAAAGCTCTGGTCGACGAACGGCAACTGGTGCGCGTCGGCCTGCTGGGTCGTGAAGTTTAAGAGTTTCTTGTTGCGGGCGCGCTGGGCGGCAATGTCGAGTAGTTCCAGACTCTGATCCACCGCGATCACTGAACCCCGTGGACCAACGCGTTGCGCCAGGGTGATTCCAGGCTCGCCGGTCCCGCTGGCCAGATCGAGAACTCGCATGCCAGGCAGCGGGCGCGAGTATTCAACCAAAGCCTCTGTCACCGCGCTGCCCATGGCCGCCGATTTTGCCTTCCACTTTTCCGAAGCGATCAAGCGGTAGGAAGAGCCCCACGGGGCTGGAGTTGCGGCGGACATTTCAGGCCTTCTTTTTACGCGTTTTCTTGGGCGCTGCAGCTGCGGATTTGACGGTCGCGGGTTTGGCAATGCGCCGTGCCTTTGGTCTCGCTATCAATTCGGCTGGCTGCAGCCGCTTGGCCGACTTCCACAGGCGTTCCAGATCGTAGAACTGGCGTGCCTTCTCAGAGAAAATATGGACGACGAAGTCCACGTAGTCGAGCAGCACCCACTCCGCCTGCTTGTAGCCCTCGGCGTGGGTTACGCGGAGGCCCAGTGCCTCCAGGTGCTCGTCGACTGCGTCGGCAATGGCCTGGATCTGGCGCGGATTGGTGCCGCTGCACATCACAAAGTAGTCGGTGAACGCTCCCGAATCTTTTTCAAGTTCGAGAATCGCGACATCTTCAGCTTGTTTGTTCTGGCAGGCGAGGATGGCTTCATTTACCTGGCGTTTGAGGTCGTCCTTTTTCTTCATACGGGATGATTGATTGTAACCCGCCGACTGTGGTGACGCGGCCGAGGTCGCGCTCGGCTTGGACAGTCGAGGGCGGCGTTCCTACGTGTGCTTCCTGCGGTACAGTCCGTGCTTCTTTATGTAATCCGCTACCCGAGGATCCAGCCATCTTGCCAGCGGCTTGGCCTGCGCGGCAGCTGCGCGAATCGCGGTCGCGGAGATGTTCTGGTTAACTCCTTCGAGCAAATGCAGCGTGACCCCGGGAAGAACCAGATCGCCTTTTGCCGGCTGCTTATGAAACGGACGAGTCACCGCCGTCGGGGGGCGCAAATCTTCCGGCAACGACTCGGCCACTTCCCGCAGCGAAAATCCGGGACGGCTGGCCACGATGAAATCGCATTCCGCAAACAGCGCCCGCGCCTGATGCCATTGCGCGATGTCGCGGAAGGCGTCAATTCCGATCAGGAAAAAAAGCCGGTCCGATTTTTTGAGAGTTTGTTTCAGGCGTCGGACGGTATCGATGGAATAATTCACGCGGCACTGCGTAGGGACAGCCGCCCCCGGCTGTCCAGCGGAGCAAAGCTCCGCAGTTGTCTCAGCTGCTTCGAGCAGCGACGGCATGAATCGGCGATCATCCTCGGTTGCCAGCGCCACCATGGCATAACGATGGATGAACGCGGTGAGCGGCTGTTTCTGCTTGTGGGGAGGAACATTGGCCGGCACAAACAACACCTGCCGCAGCGAGTGGCGGCTGGCGGCCGCCTGGGCCAGTGCCAGGTGTCCACGATGGATGGGGTCAAAGCTGCCGCCGAAAAAGCCAATATTCATCCCGGTTTCCCCCGTGTGTTCCCTGCAGTCTTCCCTGTGATGCCCCGTTAGTTTCGTCGTTTGCCGGTCTTTATTGCAAGTCGTGTTGCCAGAATATGTTCGCCGGCGTCGATTTGTACCAAAAGAGTTTTGCAGAAGACCGCATCTCAGATTAGGCTGTGGGCAAGGCATTTGCTTTCGCTCTCGACGTTACCCCCAGGTTGAGCCTGGCCGCTTCGTCCTAGCAGGTGTACCTCTGGCCACTGTGCGGCCAGGAAAATGCGGTGGACTGGCGTAACTCGCTCTGCGCATGGTCGGCGCATAGCATGAATCTTATGCGAATGAAACTCCCCCTCATCCGCAGCTTTGTCGTCGCTCCGGCGCGCGCTCCGATTCTGCGCTACGGAGTCGCTCTCCTCAGCACCGTCCTGGCGTTGATCCCAACCTTGTTTGTTTCCGATATGGCGGAGAGCCGTCTGGTGGTCTTCGCGGTCGCGGTGATGGTCAGTGCGTGGTACGGAGGATGGAAGCCGGGACTCGCCGCCACCTCGTTCGCGCTCACCGTCAGCGCGTATTACTCGCTCGCTGGAGAGCAGACTCCACACGAGTATCACAAGGCGATCGCCCACCTCACCTTGTTCTTCGCCGTCGCCCTGCTGATCTGCTGGTTCAACGCGGCCCTGCGCGCTACCCAGGAACGCTTGCGCCGCTCCGAGAGCAACTTTCGCTCGCTGGTGATGAACGCACCATACGGCATCTGCCGCTGCAACGCCCTCGGAACCCTGCAGGACGCGAACCCCGCAATGGTCGCCATGTTTGGCTATAGCAGTGCTGCCGAGCTCACCGGGAGACATCTGGGAAGCCTGTACGCCGATGCCCAGCAATGGTTTCAAACCGCCGATTATTTTCACGCGCGGAAGGAATTCACCAACCTGACCACCGAGTGCGTCCGCCGGGATGGCGCGCCCATCGTAGCGCGCATCTCCGGACGATCGATTGCAAACGGCAAAGAGGGAAGCACCTTCGAGATTTTTATGGAAGACGTGACCGAAACCCGCACGCTGGAGCTGCAACTCCGTCAGGCGCAAAAGATGGAAGCCATTGGCCGCCTCGCCGGCGGCATCGCTCACGACTTTAACAACCTGCTCATGGTGATCTCTGGCTACTCCGAGTTTTTGCTGGAGCGTCTCGGACCCGATCCCCGACTGCGCGGGCCGGCGCAGGAAATCTCCAATGCCACGCAGCGTGCCACTTCCCTCACCCGGCAACTGCTGGCCTTCAGCCGTAAGCAGATGCTTGCTCCGAAGGTGCTCGACCTGAATGAGGTGGTTGCCGAGAACCTGAAAATGCTCACCCGCATGATCGGGGAGGATATCGATCTGGTTATGGTTCCCAGCCCCATCCTCGGCGCGGTCCGTGCCGATCCCGGCCAGATCGACCAAGTCATCATGAACCTGACCGTGAACGCTCGCGACGCCATGCCGCAGGGCGGCAAACTGACCATCGAGACCGCCAATGTCACCCTCGATGAAACCTTCGCGCGCACCCACGCTCCGCTCACCCCAGGCAACTACGTCATGCTCGCCATTAGCGACACCGGTGTTGGCATGGACAACGAAACCCAGTCGCGGATCTTCGAGCCTTTCTTCACCACCAAGGGTGCCAAGGGCACCGGCCTTGGCCTCTCTACGGTGTACGGCATCGTGAAACAGAGTGGCGGCTTTATCTTCGTCGACAGCCAACCCGAGCGCGGCACCGCCTTCCGTGCCTATTTTCCGCGAGTTGATGGCCGCGAGGACGCTGTCGCGGTGCCGGACTCTCTCGGCCTGCCCCGCGCCGAGCGTGGGCAGGAAACCGTCCTCCTCGTCGAAGATGAAGCCAATCTGCGCCGTCTCGCCCGCCAGTATCTGGAAACGCAGGGGTATAAGATCCTCGAAGCCGAAGACGGCGCCGCCGCTCTGCAGATCGTTGACGGCTACAAGGGATCGATCGACCTTCTACTTACCGATGTGATTATGCCGGGGATGAATGGCCGCGAATTGGCCGCTCAGGCGGCCAATCACCTGCCGAACGTCCGCGTGCTCTACATGTCGGGTTACGCCGAGAATGCCGTTGGTCACGATGGCACACTCGATGCCGGCATCAACTTGCTCCAAAAACCATTCAGCCTTCCCGCTCTGCGAGACCGCGTCCGCGAGGTGCTGGATTCCGAACCCATTCCAGCGGAGGTCGCGATGTCATCCCGCAGTACAGGCTCAGGTATTCAAACTGAAAAGAGAATTCCACCGTTCCGAGCTCGCCGTTTCAATCTCCATCTTCCGTTGCAATATCGTCCGCTCGGAGAAAAGAGCTGGCGCCCGGGCACTACCGAGAACATCAGCCGCTCCGGATTGCTATTCCAGGCGCAGGAATCACTTCTTCCGCACGTGCAGCTGGAGATTAGCCTGGTGCTGCCGACAGAAATTGCCGGGCTAGCGGCCACCCAGGTCATCTGTCGAGGAGAAGTGGTGCGCTCCGTCGAAGCGCAAGCACAAGTACTCGGCCAGGGAGTAACTCCCGCCTTAGCCGCGAAGATTCTGCAATACCACTTCCAACACGGCGCCCACATAGGAGAAGCGTAATACTGTGGGGGTGGCTGCGCTCTGGTGATCAATTCGTAGTTACTTGCGATACCCGGCTCAGCTTGGACAAACGTTCCCCGGGGCTGTTACATTGCGGCCAGTACTGTCGCATCATGCCGTGAGGCCAGCGATGTCCTTGGTGGTGAAACTGGAAGACAATCTCGGCGAACGCAGCGAATGGGTTTTGCTGCACGGAGTGGTTCCCGATGCCAGCCATGCGGATTTCCTATTGCTCAGCGGCATTGATCCATTCGGCAAGACCGTGTTCAACCATCTGCAGATGGAAGCGTTTCTCAAGGAATGGGATCGCGCGAAGGATCGCGCGCGCGATGAAAGCCAACTGGAGGCCTGGGAAAAGGTGAAGCAGATGGCGGAAACCTGCCGCCACGACCGCGACCTGTATCTGCGCTTCGTCGGCAACTAACGCTTCTCCACTGGTGAAAATCGCGGCTTCCCGAATGGGGCTGCGCGTTCGGCTGCCTCGCGGCGTTCGGCGATGAGCCCGTCCGCCAGCGACTTTCCGGGTTTTATGTAGCTCCGGACGCCGCCGCTGCGCCCGTTTCGATGCGGCGTTTCAGCGTCGTGATCCGCAATTCGTCGTCCTCGATTCGCAGCACCTTATCACACTCTCATCATCGGCCGAACATCACAATTGGCCACCAGCGCCGCGTTACTTCGACAGCGATCCCAACGCCTCGCGAAACAGGACGTCAAAACTCTGAGGACTCTTGCCGCCCCGCGCCGCATGAAGCGCTTTATCCGCCGCCGCGCGCTGATAGCCAAGATTTACCAGCGCGGAAATGACGTCCTCCTCGACCGGACTCGCCAGCGCAGCGGTGGTTGAAGTGTCGGACGCTCCCGGCGCCGGCAGCTTGTCACGCAGCTCCAGCACCATGCGCTCCGCTGACTTCTTGCCGATTCCTGGAATGCGCGTGAGCCGCGCCAGGTCGCCTCCGCGAATTGCTCCAATCATTTCGTCGGCCGGCATTCCACTCAGAATCTTGATCGCCAGCGTCGGACCAATTCCGCTTACCGTCAGCAGTTTTTCAAAAAGTTGTTTCTCGGCGGGACGCAAAAAACCGTACAAACTCAGCGCGTCCTCGCGGACATGGGTGTGGATGTGGAGCGCGACTTCGGCGCCCGCCGCCGGCATTTCCGTAAATGTCGGCACGCTGATGGCAACTTCATAGCCGACTCCGTGAGTTTCCACGATCGCCTGGTTCGGATGTTTCACCAGCAGAGTTCCGCGAAGATGAGCAATCATCGGAAGTATTGTACAGTCCCCGCAGGGACGGCCGCCTCGGCTGTCCGGTGGGCAAAGCCCGCCAGTTCCTCAAACTGTCACGCGAATAAAAATCCGCTTTTTCCTTCCCTTTCCACAGGAAGTTCCTCCGCTCCACAGTTTTTACACAATGGAGCCGCATTTTAACGTTGCGTTAATGCCTTCGCTGCCGCAGAGTGCTCGCAGTCAAAAGCGTGAGATGTTCTGAATCTGTTCCGATAAGGGTTCAGCGTTGCCGGTGATTTTCTCGAGAGTGAAATCACCGGGGGAAAATCGGCGCATGTCCAGTGCGCTGGTGCCCGGGCTTTGCGGCCTCCTGAGAAGTCCTTCTTCCGAGAAGGATGGAAGCGCTGAATCGTAACTCTGAAGCGCAAGCTTCAGGTGAGCATCGAAAGCATGCAGCACTCTTAGGAGTGCGGTTGCGCGATGATCTTTCGCCCCCCGGCGAAAGACGGCAGGCAGAATGTCCGCGATAACAATGCGGCTTGGGTGGCTGGCCCGAGCCGCATTTGTTTCAGCTCTCAGTTAGAACTCTTTGGAGCGGCTGGCTTGTCTCTCCGCCTGTTTACTCGCAAATAACTAACCAGCCCGAAAATCACCAATCAAACCCACTGAAGCAGAATTAGATTCCTGCCGAAGATAGCTGGTAGTGGCGTAAGAGCAGGCTTTCAAAACTGCGCCCTGCGCCAGGGAGGGGGCTTCCGATGATCAAACCTTGGCTGGCCGAAATCCGTCGCCTCGGAGGCGTTGGTAATCGTCGTTGCGGGTTTGGGGGTCGTTGAATACGGTGCCGAAATACCCCGTTGGAACTTCCTTCTGGGGCAAGGCGGCATGATCAATCGGGTGCTGGAACATGGGAGCATTCATTTTGAAATCAATTCCGGCGCACTCGACCGTTCGGAGATACGTTTCAGCTCAGAGATTCTGGCACTGGCCAAGGCTGGCGTTGGGTCTGCCCACACGATGGCGTCGAGCGCATCGGTCGAAGAGACGCGAGTACTGGAGCACAGCGTTCCTCCGCAGTATCCCGACATCGCCCAGCGCATGAACCTGACCGGAACGGCGCAGGTGCAAGCGCGGGTGAGGCCGGATGGAACGGTGAGAGAAGTGAAGGTCATCGGCGGCCATCCTCTGCTCGCAGATACCCTGGCTCGTGTGGTGATGCAGTGGAGGTACCAGGCCGCGCCCAAAGAAATTGTGGAAATAGTAAAGTTCAGTTTTGTCCTGAGGTGAACTCCCCGCCCCTCTCGACCCACTTTGAGCTATTGCTTTTGTTCGCCTTATGACATACGTCTTTGCAAGCTGTGAAATTCTCGGGTTAGACACTCATTACCTTCGACACTTCCCACTCTCGGCACCTGCCGATAAGGTAAAGCAAAAGGGTCCATCTTCTTCCATGCGTCGAGCGCGCATCTTGATCGCTGCGGCGGCAATATTTGCCGCTCTGTCCACGTGGACCAGCACGGCTCAGACGCCGGGCCATTCGGAACGAAGAGTGGTCTACAAGGTCGCGGCTGTGTATCCGGAACTCGCGAAGCGTGATCACATTAGAGGTGTGGTCAGACTGGAAGTTCTCGTCGGGTCAAATGGGATGGTTAGGTCTACGAAGCCCTTGGGAGGGGCGCCGGTGCTGATCCCATCGGCCATCGATGCGGTGCGCCAGTGGAGGTTTGAAGCTGCACCCAAGGAAACCACTGAGATTGTTCAAATCATATTCGTATTGCCGTCATCCTAATTGCACGGAATCACTCAAAACATTTGCATTTTGTTCGCCCTGTGGCATACTGCGGTTGCGGTGTCGACGGAATTCCCGTAGAGGGGCAGGGCTCCACCCGGCCGAAATATTTTATTTTCGGCCCGGTTTTCCTGTTGTGCTCCTCGTACGTCCACAGGCGGAAATAAATTACGATGCAACGCACTCACCTAAACATCGTGGCGACTCTCGAAACCAACATCGGCCGTTTGCCGGCAAACATAGAAGCCGAGCGCTCCATCCTCGGCGCCGTCCTGCTCGACAATCATGCCTTCAACGATGCCGCCGAGCACTTGAAGCCGGATGACTTTTCCATTGACGCGCACCGCCGCATCTATTCGCGGATGATGGATCTGGCCGAATCTTCGCGGCCTATTGACATCATCACGCTGGTCGAAGAACTGGAGCAGAAGAAGGATCTGCAAGCCGTAGGCGATGTCGGCTACATCTCCAGCCTGCTGGACGGCGTACCCGACCGGCCTTCCATCGATCATTACGTAAAAATCGTTCGCGACAAGGCCATCCTGCGCGGCTTGATCAACGTCTCCAACACCGCCATCGCCAAAGCCAGCGAACAGGCCGATCCTGCCGACGAAATCCTCAACGACGCCGAAGCCGCCGTTTTCCAGCTCTCGGAGAAGCGCATTGGCAAGGGCTTTCAGGGCATCAAGGAGATCGTCCGCAACTCGTTCGGCTCGGTCGACGCTTTGCTGCAACGCGGCCAGCGCATCACCGGCCTCGCCACCCACTACACCGAGCTCGATGAGAAGACCAGCGGCTTTCAAAAGTCCGACCTGGTGATTCTGGCGGCGCGGCCCTCCATGGGCAAGACTGCCTTTGCCATGAACATAGCCGAGAACGCCGCCATCGACGACGGCAAGGTGGTCGGCATCTTCTCCCTCGAAATGTCGGGAGAGGCGCTGCTGCAACGGCTGCTCTGTTCCCGCGCGATTGTCGACGCACACAAAATGCGCACCGGTTCGCTCTGGGGCGACGACATGAAAAAAATTGTGCGTGCCATGGAGGAGCTCTCGAACGCGCTCCTGTTCATCGACGACTCGCCCGGAATTTCGCTGAGCGAAATGCGGGCCAAAGCTCGCCGACTCAAACAGTCTCAAGGACGCCTCGATCTGCTAGTAGTCGATTACCTCCAATTAATGTCTGGAGGCAGCAAGCGTTTCGAGAATCGGACGCAGGAAGTTTCGTCCATCTCGCGCGGGCTGAAAGCCATCGCCAAGGAACTCCAGGTTCCCGTCTTGGCGTTGTCGCAGCTCAGCCGTGCTCCGGAAAGCCGCGGCGGCGACCACCGGCCTCAGCTCTCCGATCTGCGCGAATCGGGATCGATCGAGCAGGACGCCGACGTGGTCATGTTCATCTTCCGCGAAGAGATCTACAAGCAGGACGACCCCGACCTCAAGGGCCGGGCCGAAATCATCATCGCCAAGCAGCGCAACGGCCCAATCGGGAAGTTCAATCTGGCCTTTCTGCACAATTCCACGCGCTTCGCCAACCTGCTCGAAGGCAACAGCGAACCCGGCGAGTAGGCCGGATCGCCCAAGGTTTACGTAGCCCCGGACGCATTTGTCCGGGCCCGGCAAGCGAAGCTCAAAACTCGACCCTGGGATACCTCTACCCTGTGGAAAAATATGTGGATGCCAAGACCAGAGCCGGAGGTTCGCCGATACCGACCGGTTGGTGGGGATATTTAATCGTCGCGTTCGCCTTTCTAAAGCTATGTTTCTAAGTTGGTTAACGCTCGTTTGCAGGGCCAGCGACGGAACCGCTTGCGAATCAGTACTTTCGTCACGAAATATGAGATTTGCACATAATCGAAAGCGTCTGGCCCGCGTCGGCAGCGGCTGGCGCTCGTTGTCGGGCGTGTCAAGGCGCGAAAAAACTGGATGTTTTCTATCCGAGCCGACTGAGCGAAGCTAGGGAGCCGCGCCGGAACTAGCGATAAACTGCGCCGTATCTCCGCAGACACAAATGAGGGAATTGTGAAGAAGATCGTGCTTGCAATCCTGCTGCTGGTCTCCGCGTTCGTCTGGGGCTGGAGGAGATCCCAACCCGGCTGACTACACCATCAACGTCCACGTCAGGTCGTCGATCTTCGCCAACAACATGCAGGAGTTGAGCGTAGTCGTCGATGGAAAGAACTACACCTTGGAGTCTCAAACTGCGGTTCCTTGCCGGTTGTTGCACTCGGCGACTACTAGGCGAAGCTGGTACAAGACGAGCACAAGACTACCTATGATTCGTATCAAGTTTACGAGTTTCTGTTCCCGGACAAGAAAACCAGGAAGTTCGCAATCGTCGGGCAGTCAGAGTGACCCGGGCGGATCATTGTGCCCTACCCGCTGCCCTCGCCGACCTTAAGCACGGCCAGGAACGCTTCCTGCGGAATATCCACGCGCCCGATGCGCTTCATCCGCTTCTTGCCTTCCTTCTGTTTCTCGAGCAGCTTGCGTTTGCGGCTGATGTCACCACCGTAGCACTTGGCGATCACGTTCTTGCGGATCGCCGGCACGGTTTCGCGGGCTATGATCTTGGCTCCAATCGCCGCCTGAATCGCGACCTCGAACATCTGCCGCGGGATCAGTTCTTTCATCTTGGCCGCCAGCGCCCGTCCGCGCTCGTAAGCAAAGTCGCGATGGATAATAGTCGACAACGCATCGACCGGCTCGCCCGCGACCATGATGTCAAGCTTCGCCATCGGTGACACCCAGTTGCCCGACAGATGATAGTCGAGCGAAGCGTAGCCCCGCGAAACCGATTTCAGCCGATCGTAAAAATCGAGCACGATTTCATTCAGCGGCAGCTCGTACTGCAGCATCACGCGCGATGAGCTGACATATTCGAAGCTTTTTTGCTTGCCACGTTTTTCCTCGACCAGCTTCAGAATGCCGCCCACATATTCCTCGTTGGTCAAAATCACCGCAAGAATCACCGGCTCCTCCACTTTCGCGATCTCGCTGACATCGGGCCAGCGCGAAGGATTATCCACTTCGATCACTTGGCCGTCGGTCTTGGTGATCTGGTAGCGCACTCCCGGAGCCGTCGTAATCAGGTCGAGATTGTATTCGCGCTCCAACCGTTCCTGGATGATCTCCATATGCAGCAGGCCAAGAAAGCCGCAGCGGAAGCCGAATCCGAGCGCTACAGAACTTTCCGGCTCGAAGAAAAATGACGAATCGTTGAGCTTCAATTTCTCCAGGGCCTCGCGCAACTGCGTATGTTCGTGCGCGTCCACCGTGTACAGTCCGGCGAAAACCATGGGCTTGATCTCTTCAAACCCCGGCAATGCCTGTAGCGACGGCCGGTCGTCGTCAGTGATAGTGTCGCCGATCTTCGTATCCGCGACGTTCTTGATACCCGCGATGATGAAGCCAACTTCGCCGGCCACCAGTTCGTCGACTTCCACCGGTTTCGGCGTGAGGGTGCCCAGAGTTTCCACCTGAAAAACGTGTCCGTTCGACCACAGCCGGATCTTCTGCCCCTTGCGTAACCGCCCCTCGAAGACGCGAGCCAACACCACCACACCGCGATAAGGATCGAACCACGAATCGAACAGCAAGGCCTGAAGATGCCTCTCCGGCGCGCCTTTTGGCGGCGGAACGCGCTTCACGATTTCCTCCAGCACATCGGGCACGCCCTGCCCCGTTTTCGCGCTGATCAGCAACGCATCGGACGCATCGAGGCCGACCGCGCTCTCGATCATCTCCTTGGTGCGCGCAACGTCGGCGCTCTGCAAGTCGATCTTGTTGATGACCGGAATGATTTCGAGCCCGTGATTGATCGCGAGATAGGAGTTAGCCAGCGTCTGCGCTTCCACGCCCTGCGACGCATCCACCACCAGCAGCGCGCCTTCGCAGGCGGCCAGCGAGCGCGAGACCTCGTAGGAAAAATCCACGTGGCCGGGCGTATCAATCAGGTTGAGCTGGTAAATCTGTCCATCTTGCGCCGGGTATAACATGCGGACGGCATGCGCCTTGATGGTGATACCGCGCTCGCGCTCCAGGTCCATGGAGTCGAGGACCTGCTCCTGCATTTCGCGCATGGCCAGCGACCCGGTCAGTTCCAGCAGCCGGTCGGCCAGCGTGGATTTACCGTGGTCGATATGCGCAATGATCGCAAAATTGCGGATGCGAGACGCTTCCATGAAGGTAGTTCGATTCTAGCAGGGTGCGGCGGAGCGATTGTGGGGAAGCGAGTTTCTGCAAGAACGGCACCTACCCGAACGCGAACTTGGGATCGTAACTAACGCCGGATTTCTTCAGCAACGCCAGAAATTCGTCTTCAAAAGAACGCTTCCTATGATGGTCGGCCTGGTGCCCGATATATGTGAGGACTCCTTCCCGATTGGAGGCGCTGACGCTGAAGGCTGCGTAACCGGGCAGCCAGGCAAAGTCGATTCCGTGTTCTCCGATCCAGCGGGATGAATTTGCCTTGAAGGTCTGCATTGCCTTCGCCAGAGTGATGCTTGCGGGAAGGGCAATCAGCAGATGAACGTGGTTGTCAGTGCCTCCCGCAGCGATGACGAGAACGTGTTGGAACCGATGCCATTCAGATATTTGAAAAGTCCGGGAATTAGCGCTTCGGGAATCGCCGAGCGACGTTCTTTGGTGCTGAAGACGCAATGAATCAAGACATTCGGATAGGTGTGCGCCTAAGTGCCGTCCCTTCCGGGACTCGTTCGTCTTGCCTGCCGAACCCGGGGCTTTCCTGTATCGGCCCTTCGGGCTTGGGCTTTGCGTCCCGACTAAGCTTTGCCTGCCGCCAGGCCCTGAGTCTGTGCGCGGTGTCGCGACGAAATTGTTCGGTTTTGTGACGTGTGCGCCCAGTGACGTGTGCGCCCATGCGATGAAATCGAACGTCCGATGGTCGAACCGCGAAGTGGTGGATCAGGAAAGCCCGGCACGTAAGTGCCGGGAAATGGGGGACTAACGCAGAGTTCGGTAGGAACGACACAATTCGACACTTGGTCATCAGATAGGTACGGCAGATAGAGACGATAGATACGGCCGGTGGACACATCGGGCATCGGATCCGGTAGAATAGATGAACATTCCTCCAGGAGAAGCAATGGCAGTTCCCGTATCCCAGATGTGGACAGTGGCCTCCTACGTTCTGCGGCAGAAGTTGGCCGGACGCGAGCGCTATCCGCTCGTGCTGATGCTCGAGCCGCTGTTCCGCTGCAACCTGGCCTGCGCCGGATGTGGCAAGATCCAGTACCCAGCCCACATCCTGAAAACAGATCTCTCGCCGGAAGACTGCTTCAAAGCGGTCGATGAGTGTGGAGCGCCCATGGTCTCGATCCCCGGCGGCGAGCCGCTGATGCATCCGCAGATCGCCGTAATTGTCGAAGGCCTGGTCGCGCGCAAGAAATATGTTTATCTTTGCACCAACGCGCTGCTGCTGAAAGAAAAGCTGCCGCTGTTCAAACCCAGCAAGTACCTGAGCTTCTCGGTTCACATGGATGGACAGAAAGAGCACCACGATTTTTCCGTATGTCGCGAAGGTGGATACGAACTTGCTCTCGACGGAATCCGCGCTGCCGTCGAAGCCGGCTTCCGCGTGACCACCAACACCACTCTGTTCGATGGCGCCGATCCGAACAGCGTGCGCAAATTCTTCGACGAGATGATGGAGGTCGGCGTCGAGAGCATGATGGTCTCGCCCGGATATTCCTACGACAAAGCTCCCGACCAGAAACACTTCATGGGACGCGCCCGTATTCGACGCATGTTCCGCGCCATGCTTTCGAATCGCAAAAAAACGTGGCGCTTCAATCAGTCGCCGCTCTTCATCGAGTACCTGATGGGCAAGCGCCACTACAAATGCACGCCTTGGGGAATGCCGACCTATAACATTTTCGGATGGCAAAAGCCCTGCTACCTGCTGCAGGACGGCTACGCCGAGTCCTACAAAGAATTGATGGAAACAACGGAGTGGGCCAGCTACGGCACCGAGTCGGGAAACCCCCAGTGTGCGAACTGCATGGTGCATTGTGGCTACGAGCCTTCGGCGGTGAACGATACGTTCGGATCGCTGCGCGGATTCGCCGACACGGTGAAAGCGACCTTCTCGCTCTATCCTGACAAAGACGCGCTCGCCGATCTGGACCGGGATGCGCGGCCGGTGCACTCGTACAATCCGCTGGTTCAGATTGACGCGCAAATTGACCGAAGCGCTACTCCACAGGCGGAAGAAAGCCGCGTATGAGCGGCCGCGAACATGGGCACGATCCCTTGCCGCCTCACGGCGCTCAGGTTCTAGTGCAACCGGGCCCGACCCATGAACTCCCGAGCGACGAACTCGAAGTTGTCCCCGGATTCGAGCGCGAAAATCTTCAGGGATGGATTCCGCAACTTGCCAGCGAAGCCGATATCCGAGCGGTCATCGAGAAAGCCTTTGACTATCGTGGCGACGTAACCATCACCCGCAAGAATCAAGACAAAAACGGTTCCCAGATCACCGGATATCTTTTCGATCGACGCATTGGGCCGACGCTGGAGAACTCCGTGGTTCGCTTGATACTGGCTAGCAGCAACGAGCGTCCACAGATTCCTTACTCCGAAATCGCCGCCATCGCCTTCACAGGACGCGACACGGCTGCCGGCAAGAGCTATGAAGCCTGGGTGAAAAAATACTGGGAAAAGCGCGCCAAAGGCGAGAAGAATATTTCGATCGAGCCCGAAGCGCTGGAGTAGCGCGCTTGCCGCGATTCACCCCTTAACTCTCACCCTTATCATCAACTCTCACCTCTTGTCATCCCTCACTTCGTTCGGGATGACAATCAGGGAAAATATTAATGCGCGGGCTAGAATGTTCTCCATGCTAGTGCTCGCTTCGGCATCGCCGCGTCGCCAGGAATTGTTGCGCAACGCTGGGATCGCTTTCGAAGTGCAGCCAGCCGACATTCCGGAAGACCCGCTGCCGGGAGAAGGCGCGAAACACTGTGCTGAACGACTGGCACGCGAGAAGGCGCTGGCGGTTGCACGCCAACGTCCGCATGATGTTGTGCTTGGAGCCGACACCGCGGTTGTCGTTGAGGGCCAATATGACGGCGAGCTACTCGGCAAGCCCAGCGATGCCGCGGATGCCGCGCGCATGTTGCGCATGCTTTCCGGACGCGAGCATCAGGTGATTACGGGAGTCTGTTTAGTGGTCAACGGCCAGACGTCGGTGGCCAGCGAAACGACACTCGTTACCGTGAGCGAAATCACGGATGAGGACATCGCCGAATATGTCGCGAGCGGCGAGCCCATGGACAAAGCCGGAGCCTACGCGATTCAAGGCATCGCGTCGCGATGGATTCCTCGTATCGAAGGCGATTACAGCAACGTGGTGGGATTGCCGGTAGCGCTGGTATTTCGTATGTTACGCCAGCACGCAAAAAGCGAACTTTAGGTGGTAGGCGGCTTGGGCGGCTCTTTTCCCTTGTCATCCGAGTCTTTCATCGAAGCCTTGAAATTCCGGATGCCTTCACCCAGGCCTTTTCCTAAGTCGGCAAACTTGCTTGGCCCGAAAAGCAGCAGCGCGATGCCGATAATCAACAGAATATGCAGCGGCTGGAACAGTCCTTCACCCATAAAACCTCCGTTCACTTGCGTCCAGGCAGCAGAGCAAACCCCGACCCCAACTGAATTCTAGGTCAGTGTAGACCCCCAGGTCAAAGCTCCCCGTGCTGGCGGTCACAGGAAAGTGTGATTTGGCCCCAACTGCTTCGGTTAGAGCAGCTCAGGTCAGGCCCGCTCAATTAGGTCGGCAATGAGCGCGGCGCGACGCGGCAGCTCCGAGATCAGGATGTGCTCGTGGGTGGCGTGCGCTCCATCGCCTACTCCGCCGAGACCGTCGAGGGTGGGGATGCCCAGACCGGCGGTGAAATTGCCGTCGGACCCGCCGCCCACCGCGGCTTCTCCGAGTTTCCATCCCAATTCGTGTGCTATGGCGACGGCTTGCGTATACAGCGCCGCGACTCCGGCAGTGCGTTCCATCGGCGGACGATTAATTCCTCCGGTGATTTCAATTTTGCATTTGCGATTGAAGGGGCGCAGGGTGCGCATCTTCTTGTCGATTCCGGCCGCATCTTTCAGGCGTGCGATGCGCACATCGATCTGCGCCGACGCTTCGGCTGGAACCACGTTGGTTCGCGATCCGCCGCTCACGATGCCGACGTTTACGGTCAGATCCTTTTTCAGATCGGTGAAGCCGGAGATTTTGTCGATCTGACGCGCCAATTCAAGAATCGCGTTCACGCCTTTCTGGAAGTCGAGTCCGGCATGAGAAGCCTTGCCGGCAACTTTGACGAGGTATTCGCCAACGCCTTTGCGCGCGGTTTTCACGGCGCCGTGGAATCCATAAGAAGGTTCGAGCACGAGCACGGCGGTGGTTTTTTTCGCCAGCGCTTCGGTGATTTTTCGCGAGGAGTCGCTGCCAACTTCCTCGTCGGAAACGAGGAACACGGTCACAGGGCGCAGCAATTCGCCATCTTCTTTTTTGTGCCACTCCCGCAGAGCGGCGAGCGCGTGCACCATCAACGCGATGCCCGATTTCATATCGAGCACGCCGGGACCAGTCAGTCGATTGTGCTCGACTCGGCACGGCATGGTGGCGAGCGTGCCCAGCGGATAGACGGTGTCGTAATGGCCGAGCAGAAGCACCGATTTGGCCGAGCTGCCGGCGAAGTTTACCTGCAGGTGACTGCCAAAGTCCTGTGCCCGGTGGAAGCGCGGTTCACCGCCGAGTCGCGAAAATTTCTCGGCGACGACCTCGGCGATGCGATCCACGGCGGCTTTGTTGTCGCTGGGGGATTCAATTTCGACCAACTCGCGGATGGTCGAGACGATCTCGTCGCGGCGCTGGTTGAAATAGGCTAGGAAATAGGCTAGCCGACGCTCGGCTTCGGCGTTCGGATGCGGGGGCGCTTTTCTGGATACCGGATTCACGACGGATTGTCCCTCGAGAGCGGAAGTCCTGTCTCATAGAAGCTATCGCATAAGAGGGTGTTCGGGATAGTTGGTGAAACTGATTCGGAAATTGCGCGTGACTGCATCGGGAGGCCGCTAGCTGGCCTTTGATTTGTCGTCCGACAACTTGTCCATGGTTCGGGCGAAGATCTCGTCGGGAGATCCTTTGGCGACAATCGGCAGCAGCAGGCCGAGATTTTTGTAGAAATGGATTAGTGGCGCGGTGCTTTGTTCGTAGGCTTCCAGACGCACGGCGATAGCTTCGGGGCGGTCATCTTCGCGCTGGAAGAGGCGTCCGCCGCAGTGATCGCAGACGGCTTCGAGCTTTGGCGGTCTTTCTTTCACATTGAAAACCGACTTGCATTTGTCGCAAGTGCGGCGGCCGCTCAGGCGCTGGACGATCTCGTTCACGGGCAGCTCGTAGTTCACGACGGCGCTGAGCGAAAGTTTTTCGTTTTCCATCAGCTCTCTTAGGGACTCGGCTTGGCCCAGGGTGCGCGGAAATCCGTCGAGGATGAAACCGCCGGTACAACGGATACATTCGCTGCGCTCGCGCACCATCTCCCAGACTGTGGAGTCGGGTACGAGTTCGCCTCGGCGCATGCATTCGAGCGCTGCCTTGATCGCCGGGGATTGGTCGCAGTCGCGGCGCTTGCTGGCGGCGCGAAAGACGTCTCCGGTCGAGAGATGGCACGCGCCCAGACGATCGGTGAGGAGTTCGGCTTGCGTGCCTTTGCCCACGCCCGGCGCTCCCAGCAGGATCAGGCGCCATGGGTCCTTGCGGTCCGCGGGAACGGCTGAGCGCTGCACGGCGCACTCGGCTGAACTATCCGGCGAACTAGTCGCCGACGACCCTTGCAGCCACGGCACGCGATCGTTCTTGACCGGCGCGTTCATGCCTAGAAATCTACGCCGGGACGCGCGGGTTGCAGTGACGGTCGTCACATATGGGTTGGTATTGGACTCCGGCTTCAGCGTCTGAAGGCGGCTGCTGCCCTCAGCGGCGAAAGCCGACTCCGAAAACGAGCCAGTTATCGCAGCGGTGAACCGCTGCGCCACCCCAAAGGCAAGAACAACGCTGCCCGCCAGCCCCGCGCTTGATAAGTTGCTGCATCTCCACTAGGTGGCGCCCCAGATTTCGCCGATGATTCGCTGGAAATTTGCGCCAAGGACTTTCTCGATCACCGACGCGGGCTGGCCGCGTTTGGCGAGTTCGGTGGCGATGATTTCCATGTGATCGGGGCCGTTGAGGTCGGGCACGTAGGGATAGCGATCTTCGCCGGGGGCGCCGATGCCCAGTTTCTTGCGGCGCGCGATGTCCTGATCGAAGGCAGTTGTTTGTTCGGCGGTCAGAACCGTTTTCTGGATGGAGCCATCGGATCCGATGCCCACGTGATCGGCGCCGCAGATATTGATGGCGTGCACGACGTGATCGAGCACATGTTCGCGGGTGGGCACGGTGGGCGACGCTACGACGTAGGGCATGAGATAGACGCCGAAATAGCCTCCGCGATCGGCCAGCGACTTGAGAATTTCATCGGGCTTGTTGCGGGGATGAGGGTAGACGCCAGCGCATCCAGCATGGGTGATGAGAACCGGCTTGGCGGATTCGGTGATCGCTTCGGAGGTGGTGCGGTATCCGCTGTGACTGAGGTCGACGGCTACTCCGAGGTCGTTCATCTTCTTGACGGCGGCGATGCCCGCTTTGCTGAGTCCGGCGTTGCCGGGTTCGAGGCATCCGTCGCCGAAGATGCTGCGGTTGTTGTAGGTGATCTGCATGATGCGCACGCCGAGGCGGCGAAACATTTCGATGCGGTCGAAATTTTCTTCGAGAAACGCGGTGTACTGGAAATCGGGGAGAATGCCGATCTTGTTTTCGCGCTTGGCCCGGGCAATCTCGGAATGGCGGCGCACGATGAGGAATGCTTCGGGATGCTGCTCGACGAGCATCTCTACGGCCGCGATGCTACCGACTGTGCCTTCGAAGGTCGGTTCCGAAACCGTGAAGTTGATGGCAGTGATACCGGATTGCCGCACTGCGGCGAGGACGTCGTCGGTGGGTGGCGCGTCCATATCGACGAAGGGGGCACAGAGTGAATCGATGACGATGGCGTTTTTGTAGAGCGCGGCGATGGCGGGAGTGTCGACGACCGCGGTAGGCGATTGAGCGAACAGGCGCGGGGCCACGAGCGTCGCGGCAGATAATTTGAGAATCCCCAGATTAAAGTCGCGACGATGCACGGGCGCAGCTCCTGCGCGATTTTAACGCACGGAAGAGACGTACTGGGCCTCGCCATTGCCGAACGACCAGTTTTCCTTCACCACTTCGACCAGATTGATAAAGACATCTTCCCGGCGCAGCTTCAGGACTTCGTGCAAACCGTCCGCAACGATTTTGTAGAAGCGTTGTTTCGCTTCAACCGTGCGGCCGCTGCTCAGGGTGATCTGCACAAAAATACAATCGTCTGAGCGATGGATGCCGAGATAATCCCGGTCAAACTGCAAACCAGTTTTGGGATGTTCAGTGATGATCTGGAAGCGGTCGTCCTTGGGGACGCCTAAGACCTCCAGCATCGCTTGATATACGATCTGGCCAACCTGCATGCGATATTCCGGCGATTTGCCTTCTAGAAGATCGATTCGAACGAGAGGCATGCTTTCTCCTTCTTACTCAGCCTTACTCAGCGATGGCACCAGACGTTGCGCGGGCACGTTCAGCTCGCGTCCCAGCTTTGGGGAACATTCACATAGGAACGATCCAGCTCGCCGACGGATGCGCAACCGAGCAGCCTCAAGGTGCGGTCGAGGTCGGTTCGCAAAATTTCGATGGCGCGATTGACGCCGGCTTCTCCGGCGGCGGCCAGGCCATAGGCGTAGGCGCGTCCGCAGAGCACGGCTCGAGCGCCCAGGCAGAGGGCTTTGGCGATATCGGTGCCGCGGCGAATGCCTCCGTCCATGAGGATTTCGGTTTGCCCGTTGACGGCCTTGACCACCTCGGGCAAGGCGCGCAGCGACGAAGGAACGCAATCGAGCTGGCGGCCGCCATGATTGGAAACTGAGATTGCCGCAGCGCCTTCATCGACGGCGCGACGTGCGTCGTCTCCGGTGAGAATGCCTTTGACCATGATCGGGTCGCCCCACAGTTTGCGAATCCAGGTCAGGTCGCTCCAGGTTACGGCGGATTCGGCGAGGGCTACGGCGACATCGATGAGCGGCATGGGCCCTTTTCCGGGAATGACGACGTTGTAGAGCGCGGGCAGACCGCCATCGAGCAGAAAACTTGCGAGCCATCCCGGGCGCGACAGGACTTGCGGAAGGTAGCGAAGTTTTTCGAAGGGACCGCCGCTAACGAGTTCCTTCATTCCATTGCGGAAATCGCGCTCGCGAATTCCGGAGACGGGGGTGTCGATAGTGACGACGAGCGCGGAAAATCCGGCGACGCGTGCGCGCTCGATCGCGGCCTCGGCGGCGCCGCGGCCGCCCATCAGATAGAGTTGATAGAAAACCGGTCCGGTGGAAGCGGCCTTCACATCTTCCAGCTTGTGCCCTGAGATGGTGGAGAGAATGTAGGCGGTGCCAGCGTTGCCTGCGGCACGAGCGGCGCCCACTTCACCTACGGGATGCATCAGACGGCTGTAGCCGACGGGGGAGAGCAGAAATGGGAGAGCGAGGTCGAAGCCGAGAACCCGGGTGCGCAGATTGCACTTGGCGAACGCAACGGCGCAGCGAGGACGGAAGGTGACGTCCTCATACACGCGGCAATTTTCGCGCAGGGTGACTTCGCCTTCGGCGCCGCCGTCGAGGTAGTCGAAGACCGATTGGGGGACGCGGCGCTGGGCGATGGAGCGAAAATCGGCGATGCTGACTACGCGGGGAGAGGCGACAGAGCGTTCGGATCGAGTCATTGCGCGATGCCTGCGTGGGGAGTTTGCTAAAGCAAGTTGATGTTATCATCGATGAAAAACCGGGCAAGAATTTTTGGCATGCTTCAAGAGCGCCAGCTTTATCCGCTAAACTGATATCCAACCGAGGGGTCTACCGCTTGCATAGGTTCTGGTCGTCTTTGAATTTGAACCGCCGTATCTCGATCTATCTTTTCTTGTTGCTTACTGTCGGCGCGGTTGCCCAGTCGGTTCCTCCGGAACTGGTAAATGGGCTCAAGTGGCGCCTAATCGGCCCTTTCCGCGGCGGACGCGTGGTGGCCGTGGCGGGCGTGCCGGGCGACTCGGCAACCTTTTATTTTGGCTCAGTCAATGGCGGGATCTGGAAAACAACCGATGCCGGAGTTGTCTGGACGCCGATTTTTGACAGGCAGCCTGTGGCCTCGATCGGCGCGTTGGCAGTGGCTCCCTCCGATCCTAAAACCATTTATGCCGGAACCGGCGAGAGCGACATTCGAGAGGACCTCTCTACTGGCAACGGCGTCTACAAGTCGACCGATGGCGGCGCCACTTGGCATCACATCGGCCTGGAGGATACGCGCCAGATCAGCCGGATTGTGATCGATCCGCAGAATCCGGACATCGTTTATGTCGGCGCTCTGGGTCATGCTTATGGTCCGAATGAGAAGCGTGGTGTCTACAAATCGGTCGATGGAGGAATGCATTGGACGCGAGTTCTCGATCTGGGATCCGAAATCGCCATTTCAGATCTGGCGATGTGTTCTTCTGCCCCGCAGTTCTTGTTTGCCGGCGCATGGCATATGCATCGTCCTCCCTGGAGCACGTACGCTCCGATTGATGGACCCGGGAGCGGGATTTACCGTTCTCAGGATGCCGGCAAAACCTGGTCTCGTCTTGACGGAAGCGGGCTACCCGAGGGCGATTGGGGAAGGGTTGGCGTCGACGTTGCGCCTGACGGCAGGCGCGTGTACGCGCTTATCGAAGTAAAATCTGAGGGAGGAAAACCCGATCCGAAAAAATCCGGTCTCTATCGCTCTGACGATGGAGGCAACGCGTGGGCGCTGGCCAACGCCGATCCGCGTCTGACCAGCCGGGCGTGGTACTTCAATCGCATCACCATCGATCCGCGCAATTCCGACGTGATCTACATTCCGAATGTCGCTCTATACCGATCAGAGGATGGCGGGAAGACAATTTCGGTTCTCAGAGGTGCGCCGGGCGGAGATGATTATCATCAGCTATGGATCGACCCTAAGAATTCCGCCAGCATGGTGCTCGGAACAGACCAGGGGACCACGATCAGCCTCAACCGGGGCCAGACCTGGAGTAGTTGGTACAACCAGCCGACGGCGCAGTTCTATCATGTGACCACCGACAACCAGTTTACTTACGCTGTGTATGGCACGCAGCAGGATAGTGGCAGCGCCGCGGTTCTGAGCCGCACCGACCACGATCAAATCACGCCGCGGGACTGGTTTCTTCCCGGCGGCAGCGAAAGCGGATACATGGTGGTCGATCCGAATGATCCCAACATCATTTATCTGAGTGGGACTTATGGTTCCATTGCCCGCTTCAACAAGAAGACTGGCTTCAGTCAGGACATCACTCCGTGGCCCGCGTTTGCCTGGGACTCGGAGATACGGGAGCGCAAGTATCGTGACCCCTGGACTCCGGCGCTGGTTCTTTCTCCGGTTGACTCAGCAACTCTCTATCTCGGAACGCAATATGTGATGAAGACGGTCGACGGCGGTCTGCACTGGGAGACCATCAGTCCGGATCTCACCGGAGCGACCGGCCACGCGCGGGATTCGGAAGACGAGAAATCGCAAGATCCTCCAACTCTCGAGAAGGCGAAACACGAAGGTTACGGGGTTGTGTTCACCATCGCGCCATCGCCCGTCAACCGCGATCTGATTTGGGCGGGCAGCGACACTGGGCTGATTCACCTGACCCGGGACGGTGGAAAGAACTGGAAAGACGTCACTCCGCCGGGGCTGAGCGACTGGAGTAAAATTTCGCTGATCGAAGCTTCGCACTTTGATCCCGCCGTCGCCTATGCAGCCGTCGATCGCGGACGCCTCGACGATCGAACGCCCTATATCTATCGAACGCGCGACTACGGTGCCACCTGGCAACCGGTCACGAACGGCATTACTGCTCCTGCATTCGTGCGCGCGGTTCGCGAAGACCCGCAGAGCAAAGGGCTCCTCTTCGCAGGAACCGAATTTGGAATTTATGTGTCGTGGGATGACGGAGACCACTGGCAGTCTCTGCAACTGAACTTGCCGGTCACTGGAGTTCGCGATCTTACGATTCACGGCGATGACCTGGTGATTGCCACGTTCGGCCGCTCTTTCTGGATTCTTGATAACATCACGCCGCTTCGCCAGGCGCTGGAGGCGAAGAGATCGAATGGTTCGTGGCTCTATCGTCCGGCCACAGCGTTTCGCGTGGATAACGACTCCTTTACAGGCACACCGCTTCCACCCGAAGAACCCGCGGCGGAGAATCCTCCGAGCGGCGCGATGATGGATTATTTTCTCGCAACTCCGGCGAGCGCCGTGCAGTTGGAAATTTTCGATGCGCAACAGAATCTTGTCAGACGGTTTTCTTCGGAGAGTGGTTCTTCAGGAGAAAAGTCCTCACAAGGTCAGGAGACCTGGAAGCATCAGCCGCTGCCCGTCGCCGAGCGTTGGTTTTCCAAGCCTGAAGTACTCGAGAAAACTGCCGGGTTGCATCGCTTCGTCTGGAACCTTACTTGGGCCAGTTCCGGCGGCCCGACTGCGGACGAAGACGCCGGTTTTCACAATCCCAGCGGGCCGAAGGCGGTGCCGGGAATATACCAGGTCCGCCTGACAGTCGATGGAAAAGCGCAAACCCAGACGCTGAAAGTTATCATGGACCCGCGGTCGCCCGCGACTCCCGAGATCCTTGCGCAGCAGTTGCAGTTGGGCCAACAGATCTTTGCCGAAACTATTGAAGCGCGCCGGGCGCTGGCCGAGATCGCCTCGGTCCAAAAACAGCTGACGGACATTCAACAAAAACCGAGCGCACAAAACGCGCCGCTTAAGTCTGCGCTGGCGGATGTTCAGTTCGCCATCGGCAAGATTCTTACTAATAAGGGGCACACAGCCGACGAAGGCTCCGGACTGCAGGGTGCTTACACCGGTCTGGCGTCAGCTCTTCGAGTGGTCGAAGGAGGCGATCGTGCAACGCCGTCGCAGGCGCTCGCGGTTTACAAGGAGTCAAGCCTGCAGGTAAAAGCAGGCATCGCGGAGTGGACCCGATTCAAACAAACGAGATTAGCGCAACTCAACCAGCAACTGCGTGAGGCCAACCTGGCTCCGATCGCGATCGCAGAGATTGAGCAGCAAGTGGAATTTCTGGTATCGCGCTAAACCTGACCCTAAATGCGTTTGATGCGCAAGATTAGTCCTTGCTTGTCCTTGATGGTGTGGCTCATTGTTCCGTATCCTTACGTTGCGTTTCGTTTCTGTTTTGTATAGATTTAAAGAACAGGCTGTTGGGGTAGCCGTTATGAAGTCGATCGCCAAGAGGATAGCGTTGCTGTGCGTCTTGCTGACATTCTTGTCGGCAATGGCATCGGTGGCGCATCAACATTCGAGTGCGATCGAGTCGGCAAAGTGTTCGGTCTGTGCCGCTGCGCAATCAGCGGTACCCAAGACCCCGTCCACACTGACGCATGTCACATTCGTAGTCGTCGCCACTTTTCTGCCGCAGTCTGTATCCGCCAAGCAATGCCTGATAGCCTTTGCCCTGTGTGTGCGCCCGCCTCCTAGCGTCTAAAGATCAAGTTTCAATGGTATAGAGGCTGGTTCGTTTCCTGTGAACCGTGTCCTGATCTTTTCTGACAGCCAATTGTTTTTGGAGGTATTCATGCTGACTTCATACCAGAAGTCGCTTCACGCGACTTTTATGGTGATTTTCTGTTTTGTACTGGGCCTTCATGCTTACGCGCAGTCGAGCGGTAATTCGGGATCGATTAACGGTACCGTCCTGGATCCTTCGGGCGCGGTGGTGGCGAATGCGAGCGTTGAGATTCATCAAGCGGTAAGCGGCTATGACCGGACGGTTACGACGGATAGTAAGGGGAATTTCAGTTTCGTGAACGTGCCGTTTAATCCGTACCACATGACGGTGAAGGCGGCAGGATTCGATCCTTACGCGCAGGATGTGGCAGTCCGCTCGGCGGTGCCTGGCAGCGTCCAGATCACTCTGCAGATATCCGGATCTTCCACTACGGTTACGGTCGAGGATAAAGGAGACTTAGTCGAGAACGATCCTACCTTCCACTCCGACGTCGACAAGGAGTTGATCGACAAACTTCCCATGGGAACCGGGTCGTCGGCGTTAAGTCAACTCGTTGGTGAAGCAACGCCGGGCATCGCTTCCGACTCCAACGGCCAACTCCACGGCTATGGCGACCACGCGGAGAACTCGTACAACATTGACGATCAGCCCGATACCGACCAACATAGCAAGGTTTTTTCGAACCAGATTTCCGTCGACTCGATTCAATCCATGGAAGTCATAGCCGGTGCGCCGCCCGCGGAGTATGGCGGCAAGACCAGCGTGGTGATTGTTGCCACTACCCGCTCCGGCCAGGGCGTGACCACGCCGCATGGCAGCGTGAACACTTCCTACGGGTCGTTTGGGTCATCCACCTTGTCCGCCGATGTGGCTTATGGGGGTAAGAAGTGGGGAAACTTCATCTCCGTGAGCGGTTTGAACAGCGGCCGGTTTCTGGATGCGCCGGAGTTCGCGGTGATGCACGACAAGGGCAATGGTGAGAATTTTTTCGACCGCGTCGACTTTCAACTCTCAGCCGCTGATACGGTTCACCTGAACTTCAGCTACAGCCGGAGCTGGTTCCAGACGCCGAATTCGTTCGACGCCGAAAACGCGACCGCCTGGAGTGGACTGGCGGGGCTTCTTCCCCCAGTGGAGAACTATGGAGGCGTCGTGCCCGGCACTAACATTACCGTCGGAGCGGCCGATCAACGCTCGAAGATTGGCACCTTTAACGTCGCCCCTTCGTGGACGCGCCTTATCAATACCAACTCCGTCTTTACGTTGGGAGCTTTTGTGCGCCGCGACGATTACAACTACTACCCGAGCGATAATGCGTTTGCGGACCTCGGTTCGCCTAGTCTGCAGAGGCAATCCGTGGGGCAGAACCGGACGCTCACCAACACGGGACTGCGATCCGACATTTCCTATGTTAAAGGGATCAACAACATCAAGGCTGGAGTGACTTACGAGCAAACATTTCTCAATGAGAATGACACGGTAGGGATTGTCGATCCAGCCTACAACGCTCCCTGCCTCACTGCGTTACCACCAGTGGCGCCCGTGCTGAACCCGCTCCCGTATGTTGTTTCTGTCCCGGGCTTCACCGGTCCCGGGCAATGCACCGGCGCCAACCTCCCAAACACTCTGGCTACGTATGGATCCTTGGGGTACGTCTCGAATGGCCAGCCCTATGTTCCCAATCCATCTTTTTACCCTCTTTTCAATCCGATACTGGCTCCCTACGACTTGACCCGTGGCGGAAGCCCGTATAACTTCAACGGTCACACTGACGTGAAGGAGCTTGCTCTCTACCTTCGGGACGTCATCACAGTTGGGCACTGGTCTATGAACCTTGGCTTACGCGGCGATCTCTACAACGGCCTCACCACGGCGAGCCAGGCCGAGCCTCGCATCGGAATCTCTTACAACGTCAAGAAGACGAGCACGATTCTTCGCGTTTCCTACGCGCGCACCCTGGAATCTCCTTTCAATGAGAACCTGATACTTTCCAGTATCGGATGCGGCAATCCGGTCTTGAATCCGCTGCTCTCTTGTTCTGCACCTGTTTCCAATCCCTTGAGTCCTGGCTTTCGCAATGAATTCCACGCTGGGCTCGAGCAAGCTTTCGGACGGTATCTGGTGTTTTCCGGCGAATGGATCACGAAGTACACGCACAATGGATACGATTTCAGTGTGCTCGGCAACACTCCGATCACCTTCCCGATTGAATGGCACAACGCCAAAATTCCCGGATATGCGGGGCGGGTGAGCGTACCGAACCTGCATGGTTTTTCCGCGCAGATGGTGTTTTCGAGCGTGGCGGCGCGCTTCTTCACTCCCCAGATCGGCGGCGCGGGTGCGACGGTGGCGACCGGTGCGAGCGGAGCCAGACTCCCCTTCCGCATTGACCACGACGAAAAGTTCAACGAGACCACCCACGTGCAATATCAGCCCTGGAAGCGCGGACCATGGGTGGGCTTCAACTGGAGGTACGACAGCGGACTGGTAGCAGGCTCAACGCCATGTCTCGCAATCACTGCTACCTGCACGTTTTCGACCTCAACTTTGGATGGAGGCTCGAACCCCAATCTCGCAAGCGGTTCGGTGGCCATGGTTACCCCAGCGAACTTGCCATTGACCGCCGATCAGGAATTTCAGGCCGGGTTCACCTGCAACGGAATGAGCGCGACTCCAACGCGTGCACTTCCGACGGTTTGCCCGGCGTCGGAGTTCGGGTCTGCGCTTATCAAAGTGCCGGCGCCAGGGACGGAGAATGACGATCACAATCCGCAGCGTATCGCCTCACGCAATTTGTTCGATGCTTCAGTGGGGGACGACAATTTGTTTAAAGGCGACCATTACAAATGGAGTCTCACGCTTACCGCCATCAACCTCGCCAACAAATTGGCGCTTTATAACTTCCTTTCAACCTTCAGCGGGACGCACTATGTGACACCGCGGGCGCTGACGGCTGAGCTCGGGTTCCACTTTTAGCCCGCCGTGCAAGGGGCTCTGGTCGATTCATGACCAGGGCCCGCATTTGCCGTTCCGACAGATCCCCACGCATCGTGAGTTCGCGGCTGGACTTCAATCGCTTGATCCTATGGATCCCAGTGCCAATCTCACGTTTAAGCCAACGCCTGCCAACTTCATCGGAAGCAGTTTCCCGAAACCCGGTCCAGGACAACCGGTTACTTCTGGCCGAGCCCTTCTGGGTATCCAAGGGGGAGGAAGGTCCACCTACAATTCTAAAGAACGGCAGCTACGCAAGCTTGATGCACTTCCCGGTTGCTATGTCCAGAAACAAACAAAATACGAGCCGTGGTGAAGCCGTCTGGATCTATCACCCATGGTTGGATTTGGTCGTGGGATGCGGTGCGTGGTCGGTTCCGTTATTACTGCTCGCTTATTTCTCTTCTGTTGCCAGCACACTTACGTGGTCCGCCCTTTTCTACGGCCTTGCGTTGTTCTTCAATTATCCGCATTACATGGCGACAATTTATCGCGCCTATCATACGAAAGAGGACTTCGAAAGATACCGGATCTTTACCGTGCACATCACGTTGCTAGTGGTGCTGACCGTGATTTTTTCGCACTTTTGGATTCGTTCTCTGCCTTGGATCTTCACCTTATATCTCACAGCGAGCCCCTGGCACTATAGCGGACAGAATTACGGCCTGTTCATGATGTTTGCTCGCCGAGCCGGCGCTCAACCCACAAACCTTGAGCGACGCGCCCTTTACGCAGCGTTCCTGATCTCATACGCAGTCTTGTTGCTAAGCCTGCACACCGGACCTTCTGGCGATCCTCTATTCGTCTCGCTCAACATCCCCGAAGCGATAAGCTCGCGAGCGCAGGTCGTGCTTGCCATCGTATTTGTGGCCTGCTCCGCCTTCGGTTTGTCCCGGCTTATCGCGCAGGCCCGCTTCCGCAGAATGATCCCGTCGCTGACCCTGTTTTCTACCCAGTGCGTCTGGTTCCTGGTGCCCTCCCTGCTTTCGCTGCTGGAAGGATTCCAGGTTCCGCGGAGCCGCTATAGCACCGGCGTTCTCGCTGTAATGCACTCCGCGCAATATCTCTGGATCACCAGTTACTACTCCAAGCGAGAAGCGGCGACCACACCGAGACCGGCCTTGGCGTCCATTTTCTTATTTCGCGATTCTCATGGTCGGGGGTGTTGCACTCTTTATCCCCGGCCCCTGGCTCTCAAGCCTGGTTTTCCATTTTGATTTCACGCGGAGTTTCTTACTCTTCACCGCCCTGGTGAACATTCACCACTTCATCCTTGACGGTGCGATCTGGAAATTACGGGACGGACGTGTCGCGGCCCTGCTGGTAAATTCACGCGCCCAGATTTCGAACAGCAAGCTTGCCGAAGGCGCGCGCGCCGCGGGCAGCAGGACGATGAGCGGATTGCGCTGGCTGGCCTCGCCAAGCTCCGCTGCACGCGCTCTGCGAGTGGGAACAGCTTCAGCACTGCTGCTTTGGGGTTGTGTCGATCAAGTGCACTATTACTTCGCCCTGCACAGCGGCAATCTGGCCGATTTGAAGCGCGCTGCTTCACTGGCTCCTTACGACACCCCGCTTGAGGTGCGCCTGGCTCGCGAGGCGCTGGAAGAGGGCAATCCTGATGATTCGGTCGCTGCCTGGCAATACGCGATCCAGGCCAACCCTGCCGATCCTGCCCCGCGCGATGCATGGCTGAAATACCTAACCCAGGAGAAACGGCTCGATGAGGCATATCGGCTCACCGGCAGTTGGCTCAATCTCGCGCCCAACGATACAGCTCTGCTGGTAAATCATGGCATCCTCGCCCAGCAATTCGGACACGCCGATGAAGCCGAACGGAGCTGGCAGAAAGCTCTCATGTTCGACTCCTCGCAGGCCGACGCCGACCTCTATTTAGCCCTGGAACTGGAGAAGCAAGGCAAGTTCGAGGATGCAATCGGTCACTACGAAAGCTTCGTCACGAAGGTGGCGCAACGGCCCACATCCAACCTGCCGCCTGCGGCCACCATGATCAGCGTGGCGCTGAAGCTGGCAGAGTGCAACACCCGGGCTAATCACCCCGACCTCGCATTGCGGAACTACAAAATGGCGCGCACCCTCGCGGCGCAAACGGGGGAAAAGAAGTTAGAGAGCTTTGCCGACGTAGCCGAGGCTTCACTGCAGGCGAAGCGCGGCGAAACCGCCAAGGCGCTGCCGCTCTATCAGAGCGCACTTCAGATCGATGCTGGACTCGACGACCAGCACAGCGAGGGTGTCGATTGGTACATGTACGCGTTGTTTTTGCGAGACACAGGCTTCCCGCCACGTCTTGTCTACGCGAGTGCGCTCAAGTCCCAGTCGTTGTTGTCTTCCGATGCCAAAGGCCAGGATGCAGTCGCGGCAAGCCGACTCGGCAAAGAATTGGAGCGGCAACTTGGTCCTGGGGCTTCCGGCATCAGCCACAATCCGGAGCCGATATTGCACGAGGCGCTCGAGCTAAAACGTTAACGATAATGCTGGCTGATGACACGTGCTCATTGGCCATGAACTTGATCCGTTGACGCAGCCGACACACCCGTCAGTGTAACTTTTTTCGTGTTGTCGTCGGGAATGCGGTCGATCAGCAGCAGGAAGGGATCGACCCCGGCTACGTCCGGCATCTCCGCCGTCGTGAAAGTGTATGTCGACTTGTTATTCGCGATGTGCACTTGATCGCGGTAGAGTGTCTTGCCGTACTTCAGGCCTTTTCCGGGCTTGGCGAAAGCGCCGATGTCGATCCAGTCATCGATTGGCACCTCGGTCTCATTGCCCTTGGCATCCGCTTGGAACTTGTGAGTTTCCACGTTGATGGTGACGTCGTACTTACCGTCCGGCCGCTTCACCGCGGTGGCATCCAAGGTGCGATTCGAAAACAAGGTAATGTCTTCGAACAAATCCTTGATCAGGTATTGCAAATTCGGCGGCGTCTCCTCGCGCAGTGCATTCACCAGCGCATACGATGTGGGATAGGGCGGCGCGTTGTAAGCATATTGCTTAATCACTTTGCGCAGCGCACGGTTCACCGCTTCTTCTCCAATCATTTCTTTCAGGTAGTACATCACAACGCTCGCCTTGCGGTAGTGGACGTATCCCTGCTCGGATTCCACCGTCAGCAGCGGTTCCTCCTTGTGCCGCTCCTTGCCTCGCGAGCGCAGGTAGTTGTCCATTTCATACTTGAGAAATTTCCGCATGGTATCGCGGCCGTACTCTTTTTCCATCACCATCAGCGCCGAATATTGCGCCAGCGATTCCGACAACAGCGTAGCCCCCTGCATGTCCGCGCCTACCACCTGGTGCGCCCACCACTGGTGCCCCATCTCGTGCGCCACCACGTAATACACCATGTCGATGTCGTCGGGATGATTCAGGTTGGCGATGAAGCCGATGGACTCCGAATACGGCATGGTGCCGGCAAAGGATTGGGCAAACTGCGCGACCCGCGGAAATTCGATGATCCGCGCTTCTTTCTGGTAATACGGGCCGAAGTTCTCGGTGTAGTAAGCGAGAGATTTCTTCAGGGACTTCATCATCCGCGGCACGTTCCACGGATGATCCTTGTCGTAGTAAACCTCCAGCTTGATGCCATTCCACTCCTCGCGCTGCACCTCGTAACGAGCCGACATGAACGAGTAGAAGCGAAGCGACGGATGGTCGAGCTTGTAGTCGAAATAGCGCCGTCCGTTCTCCCGCCACTCCCGCACCAGCGATCCGGGCGCGATTGCAATCTGGTCGGGAGAAGTGCTGATCACGGTTTCCGCGTCCGCCCAGTCGGAGTGGTCGCGGATATAGCTGTCCCGGCAATCGTCGGTGCAATTGCGCTCCAGCGGCCGCATCAGTTCCTGCTCGCCCAAATGGTATTTGCGCCGGTCGTTCGGATCCGTGATTTCGCGCTCCGACGTATAACCGATCACCGGAGCCGCCGAATTGTTGAAGAAGGTCCCGTTCTGCATGATTTCCACATTGCTGAGGGTGTCTTCAAATCCGCGATTCTTGCTCTTGACCGTAAACACTGCGGTACGCGCTTCGCCGGGCTGGAGGGGAGGCGCGAAGCGGTATACGCGATAGCCCAGTCGGGCGTCGTCTTTGGCCAGCGTCGCACCGGGAATCTGGACGTCGGTGTCGTAGTTCCGGTCTAGCGTGTAATGGATTTCACTCAGCGGCTGCGGATAGGGGTTGTAGAGCTCTTCCTGCACTCGCATGGCCACGTTGCGGGTCTCGGGGAAGACATCGACCCAGTACTTGTCGCTGCGGACGCGCGGTAGCGGCAGCCGGGCGAATTGCTTGTAGTTTTTCTCGTAATCCGCCTGTATGGCCAACTGGTCTTTGGGCCCGATCAACTTATTGAGGACTTTGGTGTTGTAGAAAATCCAGCCTCCAGTCGCCGCGAACAACATCAGGCAAACCAGCGCAAGTGCCGGCCACGGGCTGATAAAGCGAAGACGCGCGATCCGCCAGCGTTCGGCCCATCGCGCCTGCTTGCCACGCGGCCAGAACATGACGGTGGCGATCGCCAGCAGGGCGCAGAACAGAAGCCAGTACAAGGTGAACCACCGCCAGGCCGTGATATACGGCGCATCGCCGAACATATCCGAGTAGGTAACGTCTGGAGCGGATCCGAATTGAACCAGGTGCGTAGATATGTTGACCGGCGCCCAGATAAAAAGATTGGCGAGGAAGAAAACGACATAAACGAAATACCCAACATACTTGTTGGGCGACAGTACGTGGATGAAGAACGCGAACACTCCCAGAAAGAAGAAGAACGAGAGATCGCGCACCAGGAGCTGATTGAGATAAAGTCCCAGCTGATAGCGATGGTACCCGTAACTGGTCTGAATAATGATTCCGCTGACCAGGGCCAGAAATTGCACCAGCATCACCATGGCGGCCAGCGCCGTGAAGCGAGCTGCGAACGAGATCCACTCCGGCACGAGGAGCGAGTCCGCGATTTCGTCCATATGAGCATCGCGATCCTTCCAGATCAGCACGCCCGCGTAATACGTGATCAGAATCAGCACGAACAGGTACAGCGTGCCTGAGATCATCTCCAGCACCCAGTAGGTGACGGGGAGAGTACTGTTTCCAAATCCCTCCCGCGCGGTGAGAGCCACAGTCGGCACGCTGTTCAGCAAGCCGGCTATCAGGATCACGATAAAGACGGTGCCTTTGAAGATGCCCTCGAGGTGAATCTTGACGGAAGAGACATACATTTCCCACGCGCTGGCTTTGCCCGCGACTGTGGGCAGAGCGACGACCGAGGCCGCCGTAAGCTCCGCATCCTCGTCCGCCTTGCGGGCCTTCTGACGCCTCTCGGCGAAACTGAACCGGTAATAAGCGAAGATCAGGAAGAGCACACCAACGCCAATCCACAGCAGGCGATTCCACAGCATCAACCCGCTCGGTCCCAGCGAGATTGTGTTCTTCTCGGCCACGGTCCAGTACTTGGTAGCGAGATCAAAGGTACGAACGCCGAAGGGGTCGAGCAAGGCGGCGATGTGCTCACGTTCAATGTCACTCAGGAGGTGTTCGGAGACGCCGTAGCCGGTCAAAAGCAGCAGCGCTCCCACGAATGAGACGATCTCATTTCGCGCCAGCACCGCGATGGTGAAAAGAATCGCGGCCATGAAGAAGGCGTTTGGCACCGCGAAGACGAGAATCCCCTTGAGATGGGCGCTCCAGACGACCCGTTCCCAGCGCTCGGGTTCCACCCATGGCATGTATTTCGCAAGCAGGATTCCGATGGAAACCCCGAGCATTGGGATTGCCGACACCAGCGTGGCCCCGAAGAATCGCCCGAGCAGAAAGTCGCGGCGACGGAGCGGTGTCGTGAAGATGATCTGATACGTGTTAAGGCTGAAGTCGCGCGCCGCCGCCGAATTCACGAATGCGGTCACCATCAGCAGCGCCAACAGCCCGCTGATCGCATAGTAGTTCTCGATCACGTACGGCGCATTGCGGAAAGTGTTGCTGAGTGCCCCTCCGATCTGGATGTGATCGGAACTAGTCGCGCCAAAGATCATGGCTGCAATGATCAGAGTAAAGATCCAGAGCATCCACGAACGCAGCCAGTAGCGAATTTCGAACCACGCGATGTGCAGGAACATGGCTCAGTTCCACCCGCGGATACGAGTAAAAAAGACATCCTCAAGGTCGGGGACACTGGGTGCGAAGCCATCCTCCGGCGACTGGGCGCTCAGAACATGAAGATGAGGGCGGCCGCCCACGAGACGATTTGAGATCACCCGATAACGCTGCTCGTAGCCGGGCAAGTCGGCTTTAGCGATGGAACGTTGCCAGACCCGTTCCTTCAGCTGCGCGACAGCGTCATCGGGCTTGCCCTCATACAGCACCCGCCCCTCGTGAATGATGGCCATCTTGGTGCACAGGTCGGTTACGTCTTCGACTATGTGGGTGGAAAGAATGACAATGACCTGCTCTCCCACCTCGGCCAGCAGGTTGTAGAAGCGGTTGCGCTCTCCGGGATCGAGACCCGCCGTAGGCTCGTCCACAATAAGCAGCTGCGGATTGCCGATGAGCGCCTGGGCAATCCCGAAACGCTGCCGCATGCCGCCGGAAAAGCTGGTGAGAGATTTCTTGCGGAGATCGTAAAGATTACACCGGTTCAACATAGCTCCAACCAATTCTTTCCGCTGCCTGGAACCACCGATGCCCTTCAGGATCGCCAGGTGATCGAGCATGTCCTGCGCCGAAATCCGCGGATAGACGCCGAATTCCTGCGGCAGGTAGCCCAACCGCTTGCGCACTTCGTCCTTCTGCTTGAGAACGTCGATCTCTCCCAACCGCATGCTGCCCGAGTCGGCCTCTTGCAGGGTTGCGATGGTCCGCATCAGCGTGCTCTTGCCGGCTCCGTTCGGACCAAGCAGACCGTACATACCGTGCGGAATGGTGAGGGAAACGTCATTAAGCGCTCGTACGCCGTTGGCATATGTCTTGGAGAGACCCTCGATTTTCAGTTCCATACTTGTCCTGGTTGATAATACGATGCGTCGGCGCGCGAAGTTCGAAAAAACTGACTCCGAAATGCCGAAAATTCGCGGAACACTCTCCAAGTTGGCGCTCGCATCGGTGAACACTGGGCCGTTTAGGAGGACCGGGTGGGTTGGACGATTTCGGGGCTTTATCTCCTTTACTTTTTGACTTCTCAGGAGACTGAGCCTACTATTACGCCCACGGTGTTGGGACCTTTTCCAACTGCTCAGTCGGCAATCAGTTGAGCAGGTTCGTCATTTCGGCTGTCAGGGGAAGAGCATTGTTCACGCCACATCCCAATCTGAGCGATGACGTGAATCGCAACATCATCCGATCCGAAATCGAGGGTGGTGTGTTCCTCGACCAGCTAGAACCGCATAGCGTGCTGCAGATTCAAACTCAGCATCGTTGCTACACGGCAGTGATCCTGGGAGGAAGCCAAGCGTTGATTTCTGGTCATCCGGAATACTGCCCTGAACCGACCTTGGTTGCCATCGCAGGATCAACTTGGGGCGGATCCATGCTGAAACAGCGGTTTGTCGGCCGTGGCATGCACCTGGAGTTTTGTCATCCAAAGTATTCAGCGCCAATTGTCACGTCCTGCGTCCAGGAAATACGAGAGTGTTTAGAGCGTGCCCCATCCTGGATTGGGACGATCCGCAGCGAAACCCAGTCCGTGGTTCAGTGATACGGCATCCGATACAGGCCGGCTCCCCTACTTCGCTCCTAAATCGTCATGCTCGTGATAATTCGGGTACGGTGGGCGCTTGATCTGCGGTAGCGGATGCTCTTTCAACTTGAGCATCACGACTTCGATGGCCTTGTCGAGCTGTGCGTCGTGGCCCTGACGCCAGGCGGCGGGATCGAGGTCGACCTCGTAGTCTGGCGCGACGCCGTGGTTCTCCACTTCCCATTCGCCGTTGAGGCCGTAGATCGCTGCGCGCGGCGCCATGACGTAGCCGCCGTCGATGAGTTCGGGATATCCGCCGATGCCCACCAGTCCGCCCCATGTTCGTTTGCCGACCAGCGGACCAAGTTCTGCCTTGCGGAAGTACCAGGGCAGCGCGTCGCCGCCGGAGCCGGACATTTCGTTGATGATCAAAACTTTCGGTCCGTAGATGGCTTCGGACGGGCTCGACCAATCCCGACCTTCGCGAGTGACCACTTTGCTCATCAGCGGACGGCGCAGATAATCGATGATGTAGTCGGCGAGTTGTCCACCTTCGTTGTAGCGCTCGTCGATGATGACGGCGTCTTTCCCGACCTGCGAGAAGAAGTAGCGGTTGAAGCTGGTATAACCGGCGCCTGCGGTGTTGGGAACATAGACGTAGGCGACGCGACCTCCCGTCGCCTGATCGACTTTGCGGCGGTTGCCTTCGATCCAGGCCAGGTGGCGCAGGTTTTCTTCGCTTTCGACGGGCACGACCGTGACCTCGCGTGCGTCTTTGCCGTCGGGATTCGCGCCGACTTTCAACACCACCTGCTTGGACGCAGTCTCTTCGAAGAAGCTGTAGATGTTGTCGGAGGAGCGCAGCTCGCGGCCGTTCACGACGAGAATGTAATCTCCGGCTTTCACGTTAACGCCCGGCTGCGTGAGCGGAGCCTGCAGGCCGGGATTCCAGTTCTCTCCGTCGTACACTTTGGCGACACGATAGCGGCCGTTTTCAAGACTGTAGTCGGCGCCGAGCAGTCCGACTTTAAACTTTTTCGGCTGGGGCCGCTCGCCGCCCCCCACGAACATGTGGCCGACCGTCAATTCGCCGAGGCTCTCCTGGAAGAGATTAGTTAACTCCGAGCGCGACGCGATGCCGTCGAGATAGGGCTCATACTTTTTCTTCACCTTGGCGAGATCAAGGCCGTGATAGTGCGGGTCATAAAAGAAATCACGTTCGATGCGCCAGGTTTCGTTGTAAATCTGTTTCCACATGGCGCGCGGGTCGCTGTAAACCTCCCAGCCATCGAGTTTGAGCGGCCCGAACCCGGGCTTGGGCGGGCCTGCGGCGCCGGCGCTGGGCGGCTCTTCGGTGGAAACCGTGGCCCAGGCCTCGCCTTTGCGGTAAAGAATTTTCGCGCCGTCGAACGAGACGACGTAGTCATTCACTTCATCGAGAAGCTTGTCGACCTTGCGCTTGCTCAGATCGAATTTCTGGATGGTCTGTGGCAGGTTCGGAAAGTTGCTCTCGGCCAGGACCTGCGGAGCTTCGGCGAGGAACAGAATGCTGGTCTTGCCCACGAGCAGGTTGACGTAGTTCCGGGGAGGAATGGGAAGCGAGAGAATGCGCTGGCTGATGCCATCGAGATCGAGTTTAACGACGACGGGCCCTTCTTTCTTCTCTTTGTCCTTGTCTGCATCTTTGTCGCTGTCGCTTTTGCCGTCTTTGGCTGCGTCGGCGGCTCTGTTGTCCTTGCTCTTGTCTTTGTCCTGGCCTGGCTTCTTCTCGTCCTTGGGTTTTTCCTCATCGCTTTCGGGCGCCAGCGGCGACTTCTCGTCTTTGCTGAGGACCGCCACATACGCCGCGCGCGTCACGGGATGCTCGTTGCTCGACATATCAAGCCCGGCGGTGGTGAGCGCCACGTCAGTCGACGCCGTGAAGTAGAGATACTTGCCGTTCTTGTCCCATGCAGGATAGAGAGCGTCGCTCATGCCGTCGGTGATCTGGGACGACTTGCCTTGCTCGACCGAGTAGACGAAGACCGCGTGCTGGCCGCTGGGAAGCTGTTTCACGTAGGCGATCCACTTGTTGTCGGGAGCCCAGACCTGGCCCAGTTGCGGGGTGCCGAACCCGCTGAACAAATCTGTGTCGACGAGCTTGGGCTGGGGATGGTCGAGATCGACGTACCACAGGTTGAGACGCTTGTCGGAGTACGCGACCTTCTTGCTGTCGGGCGACCAGGTCGGTGTATAGAAAAATGACGGCGGATTGCCAAGATTGATGTGGCGCACCTCTCCCTCGCCGCTTTGATTGCGAACCGCCAACTCGTATTCGCCGGATTCGTCGGAGAAGTAGGCGATCGATTTGCCGTCGGGCGACCATGCAGGATCGCGGTCGGCCACAGCCGGACTGTGCGTCAGATTGCGAATATCGCCCTTGTCGGTGGGGACGGTGAAGATCTCTCCCCAGGCCTCGAACACGGCGCGCGCGCCGGTAGGGGAGATGTTGAAATTCTGAATGCGTTTGGGCTCGACTTTGGCGAAGTGCGGGCGCACGGAATCGATGTCACCGGTAACGCGAATGGAAATGTTCCTCGCCTGATGCGTGTTCAGATCGTAAAGTTTGATAGCGCCGAACTGCTCAATGACGATGTCATCCGGTCCGGCGGATGCTGTCTTGAAGTCGAGGCCGTCACTGTGCAGGGCTTCGGTCACCTGCTTCGTTTTCGTGTCATAGGCAAACAGGCTGACCGGGCCGTTGCGGTCAGAGAGGAAATAAACTGTGTCACCGACCCACATCGGGTAGTGATCGTTGGAATTTTCGCGCGGAACTTTGCTGACGCTCGAATCCTTCAGATCGGCAATCCAGATGGGCGTGGTCTGGCCACCGCGGTAACGCTTCCACGCTTGCTCCCATTGGGCGTAGGGCACATACGCAAGATGCGAACCGTCGGACGAAAACGCAGCTTCGATTCCGGTGGGAATAGGAAGTTGAGTGGGGAAGCCGCCTTCCACGGGGACGGTGTAGAGCTGAAATTCAAAGTGGCGGAAACTGTTTCCCCAGGACGCGAAGAGAACCTTCTTGCCGTCCGGTGTCCAGCCGAGGACGTAATCGTCGGCCGGATGGAACGTAAGACGGCGCGGCACACCGCCCGACGCCGGTACGACGTACACATCCTTGTTGCCGTCGTACTCGCCGGTAAAGGCGACCATCTTGCCATCGGGCGAGAATGCCGGAAAGGTCTCATCGCCAACGTCGGAGGTAAGCCGGATCGCATCGCCGCCGCCACGGTTGACTATCCACAGATCTCCGGCAAAGTTGAAGACGATTTGCGTCTTGCCGACCGCGGGGTAACGCAACAACAGCGGCGGTTCGCTCTGGCCTACGGCGGTTTGCGAGAGTAGGGAGGTAACGATGACGATGACGATGATGCCGAACATCACCGCGAAAAGCTTGCGCATGTCGGGCTCCTGAGGAGGGACGGGCAAAAGTGAAGAAGAATCTTAGTACGCCGACCAGAAGGGGGCAAGACAGTCCAGCTACTTCTGTCGTTCTGAATGGTTATAGTAGAGGACATGGACAAACGCCTGGAATAATTTTTGGTTTGGCCGTTACGCAACTATTGGGGGACGTGTGATTGAGGAGCGGTTCCTTCGGTGGTCACTTTTGGGTCTGGAAAGGCGCCGGTTTGTTTCGACTAACTCCGGATTGGCTGGCGATTTTCCAGAGATACATGGCCGCGTAGGCTCGCCAAGGCCTCCACGCTTCGGCACGATGCTCCAGTTCGCGAGAACTCCGAAGCGCCATGGCGCGCAGAAGGCCGAGATCGCCGACTGGAAAGGCGTCGGGTTCCGCGAGCGCTCGCATGGCCACGTACTGTGCCGTCCATTTCCCAATGCCGGGAATTTCGCACAGTCGACGCAGGAAGGCATCGGAGTCCACCACCCCCTCGAAGCGGATCCGGCCATCGCAAACCGCGCGGGCGAGAGCTCGAATGGTCTCGGCTCGCGCCCTGGGCAGGCCAATGCTGGTAAGCTTCGCGTCGGCAAGAACCTCAGGCTGCGGGAAAAGATGAGTGAGGCCCTTGGCCGCAGAGAACGGTTTCCCGAACCTGCTTACCATCCGGCCGGCCAGGGCGGTCGCTCCCTTGACGGTGATCTGTTGGCCGAGGATGGCACGCGTTGCGAGTTCGAAACCATTCCAGCAGCCGGGAACTCGCAACCCCGGATCAGCCTCAACCGGCCCCAATAACAGTGGGTCGGTTCTCAGACTTTGCACGATGGCCTCCCAATCCGCGTTCAAATCAAACATCGCACGGATACGCTCGACAATGAAGAAGAGGGAGTGGGGATCGCCAAACTCAATCCGCACGATCAGTGCGTCGCGCCCTTGGTCGGGTGAAACCTCAAAATATCCGTCGCGGCCGTTCCAGGAAATGGTGCGGCGATAATTTCCAAACTCCACTACTTCGAGGCCGGGCGTGGCGCGCGCGGCCAGAAACGCCAGAATACCCTCCCAGTGATAAGGAGGCCGGAAGTGAAGGCGGAAGAGGTATTGATTCTTTGACTGGATTTCCTTCTGGCGCGCCAGACGCCTGATTTGAGTCGGGGTTCGGTTATAGACCTTGCGGATGCCGGCATTGAATCGCCGCACGCAACCGAATCCGGAGGCGAGCGCAACTTGACTCATGGGCAGTCTCGTCTCGTCGATAAGCTTTTTCGCAAATTGCAGGCGGCGGGTATGAGCTACCGCAATCGGAGTTGCTCCCAGATGTCGCAGGAAGAGGCGGCGAAGATGGCGCGAACCAATTCCCAAGTGTTCGGCAAGAACCTCCACTCCACCGTCCTCGAGGCCGCTCTCACCGATCAGCCGCAAAGCCCGTGAAACCGTGTTTGAAGTTCCCAGCCAGGCCGGGGTTCCGGGGCAGCTTTCCGGCCGGCACCGGAGGCAGGGACGAAAGCCCGCTTCGGCCGCAGCCGCGGCGCTTGGGTAGTAACGGACGCTGCTCTCCTTCACGGTGCGCACGGGGCAAATCGGACGACAGTAGATCTTTGTGCTCAGCACAGCTATGAAAAACTTGCCGTCGAAGCGCGCATCACGCGTTACTCTCGCTCGCGAACAGATCTGCCAATCCAAATTCATGGTTCATCGAATGGTGGATCGACTTTCGTAATTCGACTTTCGGCTGTAAGGTTCCAGCCCCCGCGACTCATGATAGTCGATTTCAGCCACCAGGCTGGACGTTTTCGGACGGCGTTCCTCCTCCCCACAATGAAGTCCGAAAATGTCCAATTTGTAGAGAATCAAGTCCGCAAACGTCCGATGTTGTTTGGCGATCGGAGCTATTGTGATCGACACCGAGCGACCCATGGCCGGGCCTTTCAACGGATGGTTGTGTTCCGGATGATGATTCGGAATGCAACCCAAGCAGCCGATCCGGGGAACTCGGTTCTTGAAAACAGACCTGGAGGGCTTTTATGACATCGCTGAATCAGTACGCACTTGCATTGACCCTGGTGATCGCGCTTGCGCTTCCTGGCAGGCTTGCTGCGCAAAAAGCGCCGCGGAGCAGACATGCGACCAATTATCAGGTGTTCACTCTGCCCAACAGACTTGGGGGAACCGTGAGCGGAGCGAACGCGATCAACGACCTGGGTTGGGCGATGGGCTTCGCCGCTTCTCCGGCGAACACAACCGAGGCGGCGGCATGGATCGAGGGCAAGATGATCAAGTTGGGCACGGTGGGTGGGCCTAACAGCTCCGTTCCCTGGGAGAGTGTCAAGAATAATCAGGGACTGATCGTGGGCATTTCCGACACATCCATGGTTCAGCCACGAGGAGAGGTTTTTAGTTGCGTTGCGGCTGGCTTCATTCCAGCCAGCGGCAACACTTGTCTCGGCTTTCTCTGGCAGCCCCCCGGCATCATTAGTGCCTTGCCAACATTGGGAGGCGATAACGGGTTTGCAACCGGTATCAACAACCGGGGTCAAGTCATCGGATGGGCGGAGACGTCCTACGAAGACCCCACTTGCAATCTGCCGCAGGTCTTGCAGTTTCTGCCATTCGTGTACGACGTAAATTCAGCGAAGATTACCGCGTTGCAGGTGTATCCGGGGGACTCGGACGGCACTGCCAACGCGCTGAATGACAAGGGTCAGATGGCCGGAATCTCGGGTGTATGCTCGAACGCCGTGGGAGGAGCGAGCGCCATCCACGCAGTGTTCTGGCAAGATCAAAACAGCACTCCCATCAATATGGGCAATTTGGGCGGGCTGGCGTGGAACACGCCTGCGAGCATGAACAGCAAAGGCGAAGTTGTGGGATTTGGGAATCCTTCCGGCGACATGAATGCGGGGTTCAATCCAATGGCGTTTTATTGGAGCCAAAGCACGGGGATGCAGGGTCTCGGAACGCTTACTCCGTTCCCGAATAGCATTGCTTACGCCATCAATAATCATGGGCTGATTGTTGGGCAGGCGCTTAACCTTTCGACCGGCGCGAGTCACGCGTTTATCTACCAGGATGGAACTATGACTGACCTTAACAGCCTGATGATTGGACATGATTCGTTGACGCTGGTTTATGCCAACGATGTTGACGATTTCGGAGTCATCGTTGGCGGTGCGTTCGATGCGAAGACGGGCGTGTCATCGGCGTTTGTGGCGGTTCCTTACTAAGCTACAAATCTACCTTGATTGATACGTGCCATGACAGCCCGTGTTCGCCATTGTGCCGAGTGTCCGAAGTGCCGCACTCGATATCTGGTTGGTTTCAGTCCATACAGAAACGGGTCGTATCTGCTGCCCCTGGTTGCCGGATTTTCCGAAGACTGGACGCTGTATTGTTCCTGTGGCAGGCCACCGATCTCCAGTCGATGGCGTTGGAACGAGTTGAAGATATGCGCGGTTTCCAACCAGGCGCACGAGCGCGGTTATGGTCCACCCGAGGAAATCGTGGCGGTAGGCAGAGGGTCGCGCCATCCGAGTTAGGGCCTGCTGACATGCGGGGATTACTTGTTCTGAATACGGTCAAGCCAGAGAAATCAAAATGAATTCGATGGCTCGGTGGTTCCAGGCCGGAATTGTTTTAGTGGTTGCCCTGCTCGCTGGGAGGCACATGGCCGCAGCCGGGGTCTCTTCGGCGGAATCTGCGATCGCAGCGTCCTGTCTGCCGTCCCCCTACCGGGACTTCGATTTCTGGGTTGGTGATTGGGACGTGTTTGATGTCGGCAGCCCGAGCGTCGCCAGTTCAATCAAAGTTGCGCGCGCCCGAGTTGATCTCATACTGGACGGCTGCGTGTTGCACGAGGATTACCAAGGCGCAGACGGACACAAAGGACAGAGCTTCACTCTCTACGACGGTACCAGGAAGGTCTGGCACCAGAGTTGGGTGACCAATCGCGGGGAACTGCTGTTGATCGAAGGAAGAATCGAGCAGGGCGCGATGGTGCTGAGTGGTGAGGATCGCGCGAAAGGCACCATGGTTCGAGGCGCGTGGAAGCCGGAGCACGGAAACGTCCGCGAAACCGCGGTGATCTCCAGCGATGGCGGCAAGACATGGAAGCCGTGGTTTGATCTTGTGTTTCGTCCCCACAAGGATTGAGTCGCTCGCGGGATTTTCTCCAGGAAAGGATTCTCACTGGCCGCGGATTACGGACAGCTCACTCGGAACCTCAGCCGTTTTTTGCGTGAACAGGTGCGATGAGAAGTCGGGTCTCCGGTGAGATGCGACTGCCGCCCTCACCTCGCTTTATCCATTGGCATGGCGCGTTCGTGGCACTTGCAGAGCGGCATTCGCTAGCGAAGCATTCCTTTGACTCGGTTCTGCGAGTGGTGGTAGTTTCGCGTCCTACAGGAGCACGTCGAAATGGACCGCCGGAGTTTCATCAAAAGCTCGCTTGTCGCCGGCAGCAGCGCACTGCTCGCCAGCCGCGGGTTCGCCGCCAGCTCTTCGGCGTCTCAGGAACAGATTCCAGGTGTGATCGCACTTTCGGAGATCGAGAGTGCCCGCTTTCCGACCGGATTTCTCTGGGGAATGGCCTCCGCCGCCTATCAGGTTGAAGGCGGGTGGAACCTTGATGGAAAGGGGGAATCGAACTGGGATCGCTTCTCTCATACCGTGGGCAAGGTCAAAGGTGGTGCGACCGGCGACATCGCGTGCGATCAATATCACCGCTACAAAGAAGATGTCGCAATCCTCAAGCGGCTGAATCAGAAAAGCTATCGCTTCTCGACTTCGTGGGCGCGAATCCAACCCGCGGGCACAGGATCGGTCAATCAAAAAGGCATCGACTATTACAGTCGTCTGACCGACGCTTTGCTGGAGACAGGCATACGTCCATTCTGCACGATTTATCATTGGGATCTTCCCCAAGCGCTCGAAAACCGAGGCGGGTGGCCGAACCGCGATCTGGCTGGTTACTATGCCGATTTCGCGGGACTTCTAGCGAAGAACCTCGGCGACCGAATTATAACCTGGGCTCCCTTCAATATGCCCTGGACCTTCACCTACTACGGCTACGGGATTGGGGTGTTCCCTCCAAGCAAGGCTGACTTCAACCAGTTTCTCAAAGCAGCCCACACCGTCAACCTTGCGCAGGGCGAAGCTTTCCGGGCGATCAAGGCAGCGTCATCCAAGGCAACTGTGGGCAGCGCCTATGGCATGGCTCCAGCTTATCCAAAGACGGATAGTGAAGCTGATCGGGCTGCCACCGCGCGCTACCATGCCATGAACAATCTCTACTTTCTCAACACCGCGATCCATGGGGAATACCCGAAGGCTTTCGTGGGCGCAACGCCGTATGAAGCGATGGGGTTCAAGGCCGGTGACGAGAAGATTATGAAGATTCCATTGGATTGGCTCGGATTTCACTACTACACCCGCCGCGTCGTGTCCGAGGCAAGGGGTGGCTCACAGTCGGGCAGCGGGGGCCACTTCGGCACGGAAACGGAGGGAGAAGGAGGGTCATCGGGCCGCGATCCGTTGACACAAATCCACGTTGAGATGCCAACCGAGGGTCCGCTGACTGAAGCTGGCTTGGAGATATGGCCACGGGGCATCTATGACCTCGTGATGCAAATCTCGCGCGAGTATGAACATCCCATCATTGAGATCAGCGAGAATGGCTGTTGCTATCTTGACAGTCCCGACGAAACTGGCCGTGTTCCCGACACGCGCCGTACCGCCTTTCACCGCCAGATTCTGGCGGAGTTGGCGCGTGCCATTGCTGACGGAGCCAAAGTACGCGCGTATCATGCGTGGAGTCTGGTCGATAACTTCGAATGGGCGGATGGCTACACGCAGCGGTACGGGCTTACTTATGTAGATTTCCGTAGCCAGAAACGCACGATTAAAGACTCCGGGCTCTGGTACGGTCGTGTCGCTGCCGCGAACCGTTTGGATGTGTAATGCAACCGAGTAGTCCGTACCTTAACAAGAACCGAGATTGAGGGCGCTGTCACTTGAGTCACCTTTAGATAAAGGGTCCTTGAATCGTTGGCTACAGCACTGCCGACATACTCGTTCCCGCGGCTTCAAAGACGTCGGCGGCTTCTCGTTCCGCGACAGGCACAAACGCTTGCACCACCTCAGGATTAAACTGGGTACCACTGCCGCGGAGCAGGCGCGCAATCGCTTCCGTGTGCGGAAGCCCTTTCCGGTAGCAACGATTCGAGACCATCGCGTCGAAAGCGTCGATGACGGAGATGATTCGCGAAACCAGTGGAATGTCGTTTCCCTTGAGTCCGGCCGGATATCCGGTGCCATCCACGCTCTCGTGATGGTGTAACGCGTAGAGACTCGCTTCTTCGAGACCAGGGAACTGGCGGAGGATTGACCAGCTGTATTCCGGATGACGGTTGATGAGGGCGCGTTCTTCGGGGGTGAGCGGGCCCTGTTTTCTCAGAATCGCGTCCGGCACACCGATCTTGCCAACGTCGTGCAGTAACGCGGCGACTTCAACCTGATAAAGGCGTTCTTCGGGAATGTCCATCTTCCGGGCCACACGCAGAGCCCATTCCGCCAATCGCGTGCTGTGGACCCCGGTGTTGATGTCCTTCAGGTCGAGCATCTGGTTAAACGCGCAAACCACCGAATTGCGGAACGCGAGATGCTGCTCCTCCAGTTCCTTGACGCGGAGCGTCAGTCCGGAAACATCCAAAGCGAAATTTGAGCCTGCCGCCATATGTCGTGGGCTCGCGCTGAGCGTCCCGTTTTCTGTCACAACAGATGGCACGTTGCAAGCGCCTGGTATGTGTCCAACCGTCCGAAGCCGAGATTCAGGTTTCCGATGTAGTCGGCATTCGCCAGACCGAGCGGAACCGTCCCACTGGGGCAGTTGCTGTTGGCTCCTAACATGAGCGCTGCTGTACCGGCTACGAAAGGAGTACTAAATGATGTGCCCCATCCCGCGGCCCAGGTGCCCCACGGATAGGTGGTAAGAACACCTTCTCCAGGCGCAGCCATAAACACGGGAGGTGTGCCGTAATTCGTAAACGTGGACTGGACATCGGTATTCGAGGTCGATGCGACGTCGATGACCCCGGGGAGCCCGCCCGGATACACCATCGTGTCCTCGCTGTTGTTTCCGGCCGACGCCACGGAAATCACGCCGCGGCTGTTCGCATACTTTACGGCCGTCGCGAGTTCCGCTGAGTAACTCGTGTAGTTGAAGCTCATGTTCATTACATTGGCGCCATTGCTTACCGCGTAATAGATGGCGCGCAGAATGTCGGAGTCATAGGCGGCACCGTCCGCGGTGAACGCCTTCAGCGGCATGATCTTTGCCTCGGGCGCCACCAGGTGCACGATACCGGCGGTCATCGTTCCGTGTCCAAAGTCGGTGTATGGGCCGCCATCCAGCACTGCGACGGTACGTTGGTCGAGCACCGCTACCGTCCTCTGGCTCAGGGTTGCGGCTTGCGCCTGACTCAAATTGGGATCGGCTTGAACGTCGTTCATTTCCGAACCGCCGCTGGTATTCGTGGTGAAGTCGTAGCCGTCGACCAGAACACTGCTTAACACCGGGCTGCTGGGATCGACGCCGGTATCAATAACCGCGACCGTCGTTCCAGCGCCAGCCACGCTAAATGCCGACTGCGTTTGGGCCGTGCGTACTAACTCATTGGCGGGCTGTGCCAAGTAGCCGTGCCATACCGTTGCGCCGTAGTAAGGTGTGGGTGTTTCGTCCGTCAAATACGACGGGTCGGAGTTAGCATATGCCGGCACCGCGTTCACGGTCTGGTCAACCTCCACATCGAGGATCCCGGTCTCAAGATTGATCCGCAGCAGCGCCGTGACTGGGTTAAGGATGGGGGGGAAGGTGATCAGGAACAACTGTCCTTTGGGGTCGCCAAGGCCTCTTACAACTTTGCAGCCGGTCAACAAGCAGGTGAGGTTGAGGCCCGGGAGCCCGAGCGAGTCGCGCACAATCAGACGCGTCTGTGCCTGCGCTGCCTGTGCACAAAAAGCGGTCAGCAGCAACAACAGGCAGGCTGCCGTGCTTGCGCGGCGAGCACTCAAGTGCGATCTTACGTTCCCCATTGTTTTCCCCTTTTGGACCATGCCCCAAAGCGCGAGTGTAGAGTGGAACCTTGGTGCTTTCCACTTACGGCCGTACTCTTTCTGAAGTAACTCGTTTTGCTTTCTTTGGTAATTCATTGTGGTTACCTTCATCTCGGGTTTGTCAGCGGAATCCGCACCGTATTGCGGTCTTCCGACTTAATCGACAACCAGAGATGATCTTTCGCTTCAAATTCAACCTGGAACTCTCCCGAAGCATTGACCGACGTGGTCCCGACCAACTGGTCTTGTTCGGTTGACAATTCGATGGTCGCGCTCTGCCAGGCTCGCGCTTTTTGCTTGTCCAGCACTTGGCCGACTAAGTGCATTTTCTTGGCTTGCGCACGAGGGCCGAAACGCAAATCCACGGTCAGACCCTCGGCCTCGTAAACGACCTGCCATACGTTGAGAGTGCCGCTGCGCACTCCCACCGGCAGCGGCTGTGAAAAGCTGTCAAAGACCAAGCTTGCCAAAGTCCACTTCCTCGGCTGCTTCGCAGGCTGGCTGGCAAAGCCCAACTTCACCAGGCGCACCAGATTCTCTGGTGGCGTGTAAGCCGCTTCCTCGGTGGCAAGCCGTCGGACCCGGCTCCACGCGTCAAGAGCCGTCTGGCATTTCAGACAACCGGTATTGAGGTGTGTCCGGATGTCTCTGCTGATTTCGGGTCCGCTGACTCCGCGGACAAAATCAGCCCAACGTTCTTCTGAAAAATGCCGCATTCTTATCCTCACAGTATCTTCGGGAGGGGCTACTACAAAAGGGATGGCCGGGGCTCAGAAAATACAAGCTGCAACCAAAAAATATCGGGGAACGAGTTACCCCTTTCCTATCAATAAGAAAGGGGCCCAATGATAGGGATGGGGACGACCCTCCCGCAGGCCGATGCATGCCGCTTGCATCGCTTCCGCCTTCGAACGCCCGTTCTGGAGCTGGGTATAGAACTCGACCATGAACTCCTTAGTGCTGTCGTCGTGAACGTCCCATAGGCTCAGGACAAGCGACTGTGCTCCCGCCTGCAGTAAGCCGCGGACCAAGCCCATTAACTCGTCCCCGGGTGTAACTACATTCAGTCCGGTGGCGCAGCCGCTTAGCACGACCAGTTCGACTGGCAGTTGCAAGTGGGCCATGTCGTAAAGGCTAAGATGCGACGTTCCCAACCGAATCGATGAGAACATCGGGTTGTCTTGACGAAAGTATCCGTGCGTCGCGATGTGTACCGACTTGCTGCGCAGCCCGCAGGTTTGCAGGACATCCTCGGTTGCATCTGCTCCCAGGAATAGCCTGCCGTTCGGCAGTATCCGCGCCAGAGCCTCCACTTCCTCGCGAATGGCGGGGGTGCGTCCATCGGGCACGCCGAGGATCAGAGAATCGCCGCTGGTGTTGACCGGCTTCGTCTGGCAGTGTGCATAGACGCTGGCGCTGGGGGCGTAGGAGATGGTGAACCGATCGATTAAATACGATTCGCCATCGTGTAAAGCATGAAACGGAACATAGTGCAGTAACCCGTGCTGTACGAAAACAACGTGCCGAACATCCAGCAGATGCCGGATCGGCGCGACTAACTCTTGGTACAGACTCTGGAGGTGCGCCGCGGTTGATTCAAGCAAGGTCTGGCTGAAAGTAGCCACGTATTGCGGATCAAGGCGGAATTTCGCAATCTGGAACTGCAGAAGCTGAAGTAACTTGTGAATTCGTGATTGTACCGTGACGGGACAGATGTGAAGTTTGTCTCGGTTCAGCACGCATACGACGATCCGGTCGTGCGCGCAAAAGAACTCAACCAACGCGGTATCGGCGGGAAGCACGGACCGGATCTGCTCCAGTGGCATAGTGGAGGAAACCTGCACGCCCGCTTCGTTCGCTTCCGCAACTGTGGCTTCTTTCACCGCCCGCATAAGATCGGCTTCTCGCGATCGCGCGTGTCGCTCGAGCTGCTGCACCCGCTCTTGCGAACGTTCTTCCGGTCGCAGTTGTTCGCGCTCAATCAGGTTGTAGTACCAGTTCAGCTCCTCCCGAAGGTTGCGGATCGAACGCACAAGTTCGCTCTGCCCAGGATCGGCTGCCGTCGACACGTGTACCGGCTGGTTCAGGAGGTCCATGAGGGTTCGCGATTTTGCTTGCTCGATGCAGGCGAACGCCTCTTCGAAACTGTTCTGTCGGCGCAGGCAAATTTCGACCAAGCTTTCGTAAACTTCAAGTTTATTCTCGAAGAACGCGATCTTCAGCTCTTCTCCGCGCAGGCTGCTGCGCAGCCGCTCGACTGACGCACGCGCGCGGCAGTACGCCTGGTAGGCCGCGTCTTCGTCCCCAGTTATGCGTTCCACCTCGCCCGTCAGGAACTCACCCTGGTAGAGAAGCATGGGTGAACCCAGGTTCTCCAGGTCTTTCAGCGCCGTCTGGCAGTGTTTTTTCGCGAAGCTGTTGTCGCCGAGGCGCAGCGCAATTCTCGCCAACAGGAGTTCGGCCAGCACCGCTTTCCCCCGCATTGATGACGTTGACGTGCGGAAGAACGCGTGCGCCGCCTCACCGAGACGTCGTGCCTCAAACAGGCGGCCCTCTGTGAACAGCACCAAGGCTTGGTACAGGTCAATGAGCGAAGGCCAAACCTGATTCTGGTCGCGAACAAACATCTCTTTTGCCTGAGCAAACAGCTTGACCGCCTCAAAGGCCTGTCCCTGGCGGCTGGCCGCAATGGCAGCAAAGCCCAATGCTTTCGCGGCTTCATAACCAAAGCCGAGCTCGTGAAAACCTTGGTTCGCCGCTCGTCCCAGTTCTCCGGCCTCGGCACCCAGATTCAATTCAAGATAAATCTCGGAAAGGTCAAGATTGCAGAGTGCAAGCTGGTAGGCGTCGTTCGCTTTCCTGGCGCTGGCGGATGCATCCCGAAGCATTTGAATCGAGCGCCCGTACTCTCCCCGCAAGAAATACAGGTAGGCGATGTTGTAGTCGGCGTAGGCGACCAGAATCGGCATGTTTTTCTGTTCGCAGTGCCGGCGCGCGACCTGGTGCAGTTCCAACGCCTTGGGAAAATCGTTCAGGCTGATGTGGCAAAGCGACATGTTGCTGAGGACAGCCGCCAATCCTTCGGCATCGTCGTGGGCGAGCATCTGCTCGTAAGCCCGTTCGTAAAACGTGAGCGCATCGATGAATCGATCCTGCCGATGATAGATATTTCCAATGTTGATTTCGAGGCGCGCCAGGCGGCGGATGTCGCCTAGCTGCCGGAAGATCGCACCCGCGCGCTTTCCGGCGGCGAGCGCCTGATCGTACCGGCCCAACAATAGCAACGACTGAATCGATCCGCTCAGAGTCCGGGCGAGCTCAGCTTCTTCCCCGGTTCGCTCAAACAGAGCGATTGCCTGCGCGTGCAGTTGAATGGCTTCGCCGTGCTCGTCGAGCGCATACATGGCGTTTGCTTTTGCGCGGAAGCTGCGGGCAATCAGGCTTGGATTCCCGAGAGTTTGGGCAACATTCAAGGCTGCATCCGCTAGCCGCTTGGCGCGATGCGTGTCGATTCGAACTTCCTGCCAAACTTTGTCGGTGAGAGTCTTTACGATCTCATCCCACGCGGCGCCCGGATTTTGGGTGACCAACTGAGTGCGGCTGGGGGCGGCGTCAAGCGCGAGCAAGCGCTCGATCATCGCATCCGATTCGGTCTTCGGAACCGCCTGGACGCTCATTTAAAAGCCCCTCTTTTCAAGGTATTTTCTGAGATACGCCAGGCAGCGGGCCCGGATCGCCCCGATCGAACCCGTCGCCATTCCCAACTCATCGGCAACCTCCTCGTAGGGTCGCGGAGGAATTTCGAAGAAGAGCAACCGGACCATCCGCTCGCACTTTTCCGGTAACTCACAGATGGCGTCGCGCAATATTTGTTCTTGTTCGAGTTGCACCAGCATGTGCTCAGGGAGATCGTCGGCGCTACTGGCAGGCAGCACGGCCTCGCCGTCTGCGCCCTCCGCTTCAAGCTCAACCAGCCTGCCGGCGGCGCGCTGGTAGCGGAGGCACGTGTGATAGCAGGTCTGCATCAACCACTTCGGCAAGGCGCGGTGTTCGCGCAGGCGCGGCAACTCCGAAAGCAGGTCCACGCATACGGACTGAAAGATGTCCGCCGCATCCTGGTGCATGCCCAGCTTGACCGGAATCGAGTAGATGAGGTTCTTATACTTGTCGATCAATGCCGACCAGGCTTCCTGGTCGCCCTGCAGACAGCGGGCGATTAGGCGCTCGTCTGATGAGTTATCGGGCCGCTCTGGGGCCCTTCCTGTGGCCGTTCCGGTCATCGAACTCCCGCGTTTTCCTGAGCCGGGCCGCGAACGTAGAGTTCGTCCGCGTTCCACAACGTATAAGGATCGATCACTGCCGGATGGAAGTTGCCGACTCGGCTGCTGGCGGTCGACAGAATATTGGGGGTCCCCAGGAAGATGAAAGGAAGATTCTCGGCGATCAGTTGTTGCGCGCGATCGTATAACTGCTTGCGCTTGGCATAGTCGAGAGTGACCATTTGTTGTTGCATCAATTGGTCTAACTCGCGCTCCCAGTCAGTTGCCGGCTGAGTTTCTCCGAGATGCCATAAATGCGATGTTCCGGCGAAGGTCCACACATTCATCTCCGGATTGGGATCCGCATCTCCGCCGCCCAAGCCCATGATCGCGGCATCGTAATCAAAGCTCTGAAATACGCGGTCGACTAGGGCGCGGAATTCCAGCGGAACAACATGCACCTGCATGCCGAGGTGCGCAAGGTCGTCCTGCAGCAGGGTTCCCATCTTCATGCGCTGACTGTTCGATGAGCTGGTGATAATCGAGAATTCGACCGGCCGCCCTCGAGCATCCAGCAGCTGGCCCGCGGAGTTCCACGAATATCCAGCCGACTTCAGCAACTGGAGCGCGCTTTCGACCGATTGCGCCCGATGCGGGATCGCTTGATTGATCCATAGCTTATTGCCCGGCCCGACATTCCCCCACAAGGCCGCCCCGCGCGCCCCGTAGACCATGCGCACGATAGACTCTCGATCCACTGCCGCCGAGATTGCCTGCCGAAACTTTAAGTCGCTAAACCAGGCTTGCTTGCCGGCAACTTCGTCGAGTTTCTTTCCGCTCAGGTCATTGAGGTTGAACAATAGGAAGTTATATTCGAGACCAGGCCCCATATCCGCGAGTTGAGCCCCGGAGTGGGGTTTCTCACGCGCTAGCAGGTTGTAGTTCTCCGAGCTGAGCCGGCTGACGATGTCGGTCTCACCCGCCTCGAAGCGCATAACTTGGGCGTCTTCGCTGCCCACGAACAGAAACACGAGTTCGTCCAAGTAAGGCAGCCGCTGGTTTTCGCGATCAACCTTCCAGTAGTAAGGATTGCGTTCCACCACAACTCGCTGCCCAGGCACGTACTGCTTGAGCCGAAACGCGCCCAATCCAGCTATTTCAGAAGCCTGCGCATTCGAGGACCACGCTTGTGCGAAGTGGCCCTCGTGATAAGGCTTCTCCAGCAGGTGCTTCGGCAGCATCGCCAGTCCGTCGAACAATCTTTCGGCCGCCGCATAGGGGCGCGGCAACACGAATCGCACCGTGTACCGATCGACTTTGGTAACGGCAATGGGCTTGCCGTCGATGATCAGCAGGTCGCGCTGCGGCGAAGCCACCGCCTCATCCATGTAGATGCCGAAAGAGAAAACCACATCGTCCGCGTCGAACGGATGCCCATCGGAGAACCGGATTCCCTTGCGGAGTTGCAGGGTAAAGGTGCGGCCGTCCGGAGATACCTTCCAGGATTTCGCGAGCGCGGGTTCGGTCTGCTGCGATGATCGGTTAATCTCGATCAGATCGCCCATGAGACGTCCGATTACTTCGCGCGAAACCGAATCGGTAGCAGTAACCGGGTTGAGCGTCTTCGGCTCGGAGCGTTGGCCAACGGTCAAGTGTCCGCCGTAGTGGCCAGAGACCTCAGCCATGCGGGCAAGCTCCTCTCCGGGTTGAGCCGCTTCCGGAGCGGGCGCCGCGGCAAAACATGCACCCGCGAGCAGGCACACGTGTAGCAGGGCGAGGCGAACAATTACTTTCATAACGACCCCTTACCCCACAGAACGGTGTACTAGGTTGTTATTTGAGATTTTAACCGGGAGTGAAGTACATCAGCGAGGTAACTATAGAGTACGGAAGTAATCACCAAAGCGCATGCCGGAGCCAGAAGCCATCCATAGGAAACCAGGACGCTGTATTGCTCCAGCGTACTCAGCATGTTACCCCAGCTCGGCACCGGCTCACTGACTCCGAGGCCGAAGAAAGAGAGCGTCACTTCAGCGGCAATATATCGCGGAACGAGCAGCGCCGCCTGGGTTAAGAGCACGCCGAAGGCTTCTGGCAGGATGTGCCGCCGCAGGAGGTAGAAATCAGATCCGCCAAAGCCACGCGCTGCCAGAACGTAATTGCGGTTTCGCGAGCTGAGAACGATTCCGCGGACCAGTCGGGCCGGCCGGGCCCAGCCAATCAAGCCAATCACTCCCGTCAGCAGGAAAAACGTGCGGACTGCACTCAGATGCAGCGGCAAAAATGCGCGCACGCCAAGCAGGAAATAGAGCCACGGCAACGAGAGAAACAGTTCAGTTACTCCCATCAACGCCTCGTCAATCCAGCGTCCGTAGTACCCCGCTATGATTCCGAGAATGCTTCCGGCCAGCAGGGTGATGAAGGTTGCCGTGATCCCGGCGGCAACTGAAATCTGGCCGCCAAACAGAACGCGAGAGAATTCATCCCGTCCGTAGCCGTCGGTCCCGAGGAGCAAGACTTTGCCGGGTTCGGCAACTTCAAACAAATGCACCGTTGTTTCGTGGATACCGAGAAACTTGTAACTCGGCCCACTTACCAAGAAGCGCAAGGGATACTCGCGACCCCGGTCTTCTTTATAACTTCCAGCTTCATTACCCTCGGCCACACGCGTCGATGCGTAGACGAACGGACGTATGTGGAACCCGGAGCTGCCCTCAAAATGCAATCGCGTGGGCGGAGCATACGGCAACTCGCGGTCTTGAGTGGTGGGATCGTAAGGTGCGACAAAAAAAGCGAACAGCAGGATTAGATGCAATCCTGCGAGCGTGGCAATCAGGACTGCGGCCCTAGTTCGGAATATAGTCCGCAATCTGATTCGCAATCTAGCGCCCATCCGATCCCTCTCGGCGAATTCGCGGATCCAATGCGAGCAGCATGATGTCGGCAACCAGATTCCCGCCGATCATGAATAGCGCCGAGAACATAATTCCCCCGATCACGAGATATAGGTCGCGGGACAGTGTCGCCTCCAAAATCAACGGACCCAAGCCGGGCCACCCGCAAACGACTTCCACTATCAGCGATCCGCTGAGCAGTCCGGCCAGAGAAAATCCCAGAAGAGAAACGGCAGGATTGGCGGCAACTGGCAGCACGTGCCGAAAGAGGAGCCTGGCCGGCCTGGTTCCAAATCCGCGCGCGGCTTGCACATAAGGAGCGCCTAGCACTTCGAGGACGCTGGCGCGAACGTGCCTGACGATCACAGCCGTTTCCGAAAGCACCAGGATGAACGCCGGCAGCGCCAGATGAAACAGCACATCCTGGAATTTCGCCCAGGTGGATAGGTCGTCGAAATCAGCCGACATCATTCCGCCAACGCGCAGGATTCGCCAACGAACCGCGACCGCAAGCAGCCCCACGGCGAGCACAATTTCCGGAACAGAAACCAGGAATGAACTCAAAAGCGTGACCGCCTTATCCAGCAACCCGCCGGGTCGGTTAGCCGCCCACACGCCCAAGGGGACGGAGATCATCCAGGTCAGCAGCAGCGCCGTGGTTGTGAGCAACAGAGTATTTTTCACCCGGCTCCACAACAACGGCGCGACGGGCAGGTTGTAGGCGATGGAATATCCAAGATCGGCGTGCAGGGCAGACGTCATCCAGCGACCGTACCTTACTAGCAGGGGCTGGTCCAACCCGTAGTGGGAGCGCAGGGCCGCGATTGTCTCGGGAGAAATCTGCGGGTTCAGCCGCATTTCGTCAAAGAAAGTTCCGGGCGCCATTTCCGTGAACAAGAAACAAAGTGCCGACACTCCGATCAGTAACAGGACGGCGCGTACCAGCCTGCGTCCAATGTAACTCACGCCACGCCCCCCGTTATTGCCGCCAGGTTCGAAGCAGCTGCTTTCGCTGAGGCCAGCAACTTCTTTGTCGCCTCATGGTGGGGGCTGGACATGATCAGCCGGGTTGGGCCGACTTCTACCGTCTTTCCTCCAGACATAACTCCAATAACGTCCGCCAGGCGCGCCACCAACGCCAGATCGTGAGAAATCAAGAGATAGGTCAGGGAATGCGCCGCTTGCAGATCGAGCAACAGGTTGGCAATTTGAGCTTGAGTGGACACGTCCAACCCCGAGAGCGCTTCATCCAAAACCAGAAGCTGCGGGCGCAAAGCTAGGGCCCGCGCAAGCGCGAGCCGCTGGCGTTGCCCGCCGCTAAAGTGAAGGATCGATCGGTGCATCCAATCCGCAGAGAGCCCGACCTCAAGCATCAGGGCACGGGACTGATCGCAACGATTCGGCCAATTCGGGCCACTCTGGCTCTCTCGAGCATTGATCGGTCGAGCGTTGGTTAGCCGGGCGTCGGTTAGTCGAGCATTGATCCGCAAAGGCTCGTCGATGACTTCCAAAGCGGAGAAGCGCGGGTTCATCGCCGTCGCTGTATCCTGAAACACCATCTGAATTCCGGAACGAAAAGGAGCCAGGTCGCGCGAATCCAGCTGTGCGATGTCGGCGCCCTGAATCAGGATCTGGCCCGAGTCTGGTCTTTCCAGCCGCGTCACGCATCGCGCCACGGTGGACTTTCCCGATCCCGACTCTCCGACCAACGCGAATGTTTGCCCGTGCGGAATCTCAAAATCGACTTCGCTCACGGCAGCGACGGACACACGTTTCTGCCACAGACCTCCCCGAACGTATTGTTTGCAGAGTCCCTTGACGTGGAGGAAGGTTTGAATTGGTTCTCCGCCTTTCGACAAGTCAGCAGGCAAATAAGTTGACAAGTTACTCCCCGTACTTGAAACAGTTCACAGGCCGTGACCGCTCGGGCAGGAATTCACCTGGATAGCGGAGTGAACAGACGTCCATCCGCTCGGAGCAGCGCGCGGCAAACCGGCAACCAACCGGGATGCAAGCCGGATCGAAAGATTCGCCTTCGATCGCCGGAAGCCGCGCCCGCGCAGTTGTTCCAGGGACCACAGAGGACATCGCTATTCGAACCAGGGCTTGGGTGTAGGGGTGCAGCGGCCCCCCAAAGATCTCGGTGCTGCTCCCGACTTCCACGATGCGGCCGGCATACATCACTGCGATGCGATCGGCAAATCCCGCAAACAATGCTGGATCGTGGCTGATTGCCAGAATCGCAGTGCCGTGTTGTCGCCGAATCTGCGACATAAGCGCGACAATCTCTGTCTGCAGGGTTGCGTCCAGTTTGCTGGTAGGCTCATCGGCGATGAGAAGAGCCGGTCGGCACGCCACTGCCTGCGCAATCGCAATCCGCTGTCTCTCTCCACCGCTGAGTTGATGAGGATATGCAGAATAGATTTCCTCTGGGCGATCGAAGCCGACCTCTCGAAGCAGCTCCATGACTTTCGTACGCCGCCGCCGCGCGTTCAGTAGCAAGTGCGCGCGCAGAACTTCGCCGACCTGCGAACCTGCCGTCATTACCGGATTGAGCGCGAGAGCCGGGTCCTGCGGGATCAGCGAGATCACCCGCCCGCGGATCAAGCGCAATTCCCTCTCCGGCACTTTCAGCAGATCGCGGCCGTCGATCAGAATCGTCCCACCCTCGCATCTTGCGTTCGGCGCCAGTAACCGCAGCAAGGCGCTTGCGAGCGTGCTCTTCCCAGAACCGGACTCTCCCAATATCCCGACAACTTCTCCGGCGCGAATGTCGATGCTGATGCCATCCAGCGCGCGAATTGGTTCGCCGTCTTCGGAAGAGTACGTAACCGCTAGTTCCCGGACTTGGGCAAAATACTCACTTGGGCTATCCACCAGGCAACAACCTCACTGGTCAAATCTTTGTCCACAAAGTGTCCGCTAGCAATTGCCTACTAAGGAGCGGAGGAACCGCATCAACTGGCAAAAGTCTTTTGGTGAGATTTACTTCGGGATTCATCGGTGACCATCCTCACTGATTCTGGTATCAGTGTAGGTCACCGGCTTGCAGGTGCCAGATGGCTAAAAATGCTGGCGGAGAGGGAGGGATTCTATTACCGCCGTTACCCGCAAGTCGTGGTGATTCCTACAGTTAGCGATTCTATTCTGTGTTTATGCGGGTGTCGAGCACATTCGTAACTTAGGCTGCTGTTTCCACAGTTTCCCTTATTGCCCCTGATTCCACGAAAACCGTATCACTGGTATCAGTAAAGTTGGGGCAAAAGCGAAGCTGGGTGAGACGTTCGCTGAGATCACCTGCCAGCATGCGCAGGGACCAGAGTGACGATCCAGTGAGGTAAAACAACGGTCAGCAATACACGTGATGAATAGGGTTTTGGCCGGGCCGATGTTCGTCCGGAACGCGCTTCCCGCAATAGAGTCTCTTGGCATCGGTTTGTGCTTCATGACCCCGAAATCCAGACCGGCCTTGTTGCTTATCCCAATTTCCGTGTTCGTCGGAAATATCGGGAAAATTACTCTTTTCAGCGGGCAGCCACTCTTCGGCCTCAAAAACCCCAACGATCAAGCCGTGCGCCACGGCGAGCACATACTGGGCCTTCTCAGCCCTATGAGGTAGCACTTTCCATGAATATCGCACCGCGTCGTACAGTGTTAATTTCGGGTTAACAATAGTCTCGTTGATGCTTATCAGCAGCAACCTGGCTTGATCCGGAAATACGGCCACGTCAGCCGTGTCGCAGAACTGCATAATGAGATCATCCACACGCACTTAAGTCACCTCCGGGCTTGAGAAGAACGGCTATTTCAAACCGTGACTCCTGACGCTACCGCCGCTCGCGGCCATATTTTCTTAGCAACATCAAACAGGGTCGCGGAACGTGTTTCAATAGCAGGCCGGCCGTATCCCGTCATTCCGTATCGGCACCTGCGTGCGGTTCGATCCCGTCGTTGTAGCGAAGTGGCTCAGGGCGCAATAGGCAAAATGATTGTGGTTGGGATAGAGCTCCGACGCGCCGGCTGTAGGCGGAGGGTTACCAATCCCGCTCTTTCGATTGCGAGTTGGGTTCTCATTTCCACCATGGCTACGTTTTCGGAGGCCTCCCTATAATGCCGGACGGCCGAATTTCCCAGGTCCGGTTTGAAGTCTTGGTATCTCGTCCGGGAGCCTTCCCGTTCGCAGCGAGGTTCAAGCGCTGGTTCGCATACGCCCCGACTGCGAATGGTTTGCTCTCAGCTTAGTCTCATCTCATGCGTCGGCTTATGTCGGTTCTGTGTCCGACCACCACGCTGAAAATGGAACCACCAAGTACTCAGAGTCTCTTTGCCCGATGTTGGTGTTACCTCCATCAGGGAGACGTGAACCGCGCGGTCTGCTCGCGTAAGCGTCACTCTCCGATTCGTGCAACCGCACAGACTAAGGGTGAGCGATTATTGCGGGCGGACGTTGGTGGCCTTGATGTACTGGTTTCCGAAGCTCTCGATTTCGTACTGACCCTTTTTCTTGTCGAAGCGGATCTTGGCCGCAGCCATGATTTGACCTGTGCCCTTGCCCGTAGCATCCAGCTTTACTTGAAGAAAACCGAATGGGTAGTCTTTGCTGCGCCCTCCGCGATAAAGCTCCAGGAAAGGCATAATGCGAGCGGTGACGATGGTGATGATCGTGTCCGAGCCCTCCTGGCGTTTACGCGCGACCGCGATCTGATTGCCGGTGGAACCCACCACGTTGATGCGACCCTTATCTTCCTTTTCCAAGGCAAGGCGAAGGGCGTCCGCGCCTTTATCCTTCAACAGTTGCGCAAAGTTCTGGACCTCCGCATCGGTCGTGTACTGGTTGATGCGGAAATCAAACGAGATTGTTTTACCCCCGACGCTTCCGCCAGTACCGATGGCCACACCGGAGTAAGCCTCCGGGAGTGTCTTGTCCTGGGCGGATGCGACTAGAGAGAGGGAAACGAGCAGCAATGAGACGAACAAGGCAATGCGGGACAGTTGCGTGTTCATGGCCATTCTCCTTGAGGACCGCATTCTATCTCAACCACACCAATATCGTCCGTTGTCGTAGCGGATATTTGCCAAGCAACCCGCTCGAATATCGTGATTCGGAGCGGGAACTGATAGTTGATGCAATCGGGCTTGGCTGTTGAAAAACTCTTTTTAGGGAATTTTGACAGCGAAATTTGTTGATGCGAACCTGCGTCACCGGCCCGGACATCTTGGAGCGGAAGTGGGCTCCCCGCAGGTGCTTCAGGTCAAGTAAGATGGCCGGAGTAAGGCGGTTGCTCGTAATGGAAGATTGGTTTGTTTCTTACCGGAAGGAATGGCTCCGGCCCGATGTCATTGCTGGTTTGACCACTGCTGCGGTAGTCATTCCTAAAGCAATGGCGTATGCAACAATCGCCGGCTTGCCGGTGCAGGTGGGACTATACACGGCCTTTCTGCCGATGGTGATCTATGCGGTGCTAGGTACCTCCCGCGTACTCAGCGTGAGCACGACTACGACGCTCGCGATATTGGCTGCCGCCGAGCTGGGCGAAGTGGTTCCGGGAGGAGACCCAGCCTCGCTGTTAGCTGCCTCCGCCGCGCTGACGCTGTTGGTAGGATTGATGCTCGTATTCGCTTCGATCCTGCGATTGGGCTTCGTTGCCAATTTCATCTCCGAACCGGTTTTGGTTGGTTTCAAGGCAGGCATTGGCCTCGTCATCGTTCTGGATCAGGTTCCCAAAATTCTCGGCATTCATTTTGCAAGGGGCTCCTTCGTGCAGAACCTGCTTGCAACCCTCCACGGCGTTCCGGGGACATCGCTAACAACACTGGCGGTCGGAGTCTCCATCATCGCTCTGTTGATTGCCATCGAGCGACTCACGCCGCGAGCTCCGGCTCCGCTACTCGCGGTGGCAGCGGGCATTCTCGGAGCTTACCTGCTGAACTTACGTGCACACGGAGTTGAATTGGTCGGCCACATTCCCCAGGGCTTACCGTCGTTTGCAGCTCCGGCCTTCTCTCTCGCGGCTCAACTTTGGCCAGGCGCCTTGGGCATCGCGCTAATGAGCTTTACTGAGACAATCGCGGCCGGGCGTGCTTTCGCTCGTAGCGATGAACCCTCGCCGCAAGCTAACCGCGAGTTACTTGCTACCGGACTGGCCAATGCCGGCGGCGCGTTTCTCGGCGCAATGCCCAGTGGCGGTGGTACGACCCAGACAGCAGTGAATCGTCTGGCCGGAGCACGAACACAGTTGGCAGAAATCGTAACCGCGGCTATCACGCTGGTGACGATGATTCTGCTGGCGCCGCTCATTGCTTTGCTGCCGCAAGCCACTCTTGCGGCAGTGGTCATTGTCTACTCCATCGGACTGGTACGGGCGGCGGAGTTCCGTGAGATTCTCCGTGTACGTCGAATGGAGTTCACGTGGGCTCTGATCGCATTTGCGGGCGTGGTGCTTGTTGGGACACTCAAGGGGATCATCGTGGCCGTCGTTGTCTCCCTCGTGGCGCTAGCCTACCAAGTGGCGGATCCGCCGGTGTACGTCCTCGGACGCAAGCCGGGCACGAATGTATTCCGGCCGCGCTCGAAGGAACATCCCGAAGATGAGACATTTGTTGGCTTGTTGCTGCTGCGATTTGAGGGGCGGGTTTTCTTCGCCAATGCTGAACAAATCGCGCAGAAAATAACGCTCTTGATTGAGGAAGCGCAGCCGAAAGTAGTTGCGTTTGATCTCAGCCCTGTTTTCGATCTCGAGTACACAGCCCTCAAGATGTTGACCGTCGGCGAGAAACGACAGCGTGAGCGTGGCGTTAGACTGTGGCTGGTTGGAATGAACCCACGCGTGCTTGGCGTGATGCAGAGATCGCAGTTGGGTGAAGCGCTCGGACGTGACGCCATGCACCTCAATCTAGAGATCGCGGTTGCAAAATATCTGGGTACACCTGCGCATTCAGGTGCGGGCGCGACAGCCCCAGAGTAAACGTCGCTCCTGGTGCCACAGAACAAGAACAATCAAACT
>CAVSTM010000003.1:0-115361 GCA_963730845.1 uncultured Acidobacteriaceae bacterium
CAACGCGCCGATGATCGCGACCGTCTTCATCGAAGTGGGCGCAAGCACAAACAGCGCATTCGATCGCGCCACCATGTACACGCCAGCAGTCACCATGGTCGCGGCATGGATCAGCGCGAAACCCGAGAATCGAGCCCTCCATAGCATCGGGCAGCCAAACGTAGAGAGGAATCTGCGCCGATTTTCCGCAGGCGCCGACAAATAAAAGGAGAGTAGCGGCAGTGATGATGGGATCGCCAATGGCAAAATGCCCGCTGCGCGCCAATTGAGTGACTTCGGTGAATCGCAGCGATCCGAAATACCAGGCAATGGTGAACATGCCAGCAGGAAACCCGCGTCGCCGATGCGGTTCACGATGAATGCTTTGTTAGCCGCGGTGCTGGCGGAATGGCGATGAAAATAGAATCCGATCTGCAGATATGAGCACAAACCCACGCCCTCCCACCCAACGAACATCAGCGCGTAATTGTTCGCCAGAATCAGTGTGAGCATGGAGAACATGAACAGGTTCAGGTATCCAAAGAAGCGGTAATACCCGCCTTCATGCGCCATGTAGCCGACCGAATAAATGTGGATGAGAGTACTCCGACGCCGGTGACAAACAAAAGCCAAATACTGGACAGCGGATCAAGCAGAAAACCGACATCGGCCAAGAACGGCGAGCGGCTTCCCATCCCGCATGAGAAACATTAGTGGAGGCCGGGCGTCCCCGCCCGGGCTCGACTGGCGAGACGGCCGTCCCTCCATCGCTGGTCCCAAGCCAAGTATAGAGAATCGTCTGGTAGGGTTTGCCAGGATTGTCGTGGGCGTAACGCGTGGACGCCCGCATTCGTGAACTTGAACAACTGCCGTCGCGAACGTCGGGGCTGCTTTGGGGGGAGAAGAGCTCGTCCGTCATCGCTATGAATGGCGTCCGCTTTCACTACGACGGCCTCGAAGGCCAGAAGACGGGCGCCTTTCTCGATCAGAGGGAAAACTACGCCGCCGCCGCGCAATATGCGCACGGGGAAGCGCTCGACGCCTTCTGCTATCAGGGAGGATTCGCGCTGCACCTAGCCCTTCACCCGACGGCTCGGTGTTCGAGCGTCACCGGAGTCGACAGCTCGCGTCCGGCGCTGGAGATGGCGGAAAAGAACGCAACTCTGAACGGGCGCGAACTGGAATGGATCGAGGCCAACGCCTTCGATCTCTTGCGGGATTATTCGGCCGCGAACCGGCGCTACGACACCATCGTTCTCGATCCGCCAGCGTTTGCCAAGAGCAAGCGCGACCTCGATAAGGCACTCGGCGGCTACAAAGAACTCAACCTGCGGGCGATGAAAATGCTGCGCCCGGGAGCGATTCTCGTCACCTGCTCTTGCTCCTTCCACGTCGGCCCTGCGGGTTTCCTCAAAGTGTTGGCCGACGCCGCCCAGGACGCACACAAGTCGCTGCGGATCATCGAGAGTCGTGGAGCGTCGAAAGATCATCCAATTCTATTGGGTGTGCCGGAAACCAGCTATCTCCAGTGCCTGATATTTGGCGTAACCAATTGAAATACAATAAGATATTATGCTTGACAACAATACACTAAGATTTTATGATGTACTAACACTAACTGCAACCCGGGAGCATCTGAAAGCTCCCCGAATGAACTTTCCGTAGGAGGATTTACCTGTATGACTCTGATTACGCGTTATGACCCTTTCCGTGAGTTTGTCACTCTTCAGGAACGGATGAACCGTCTGTTCCGCGATCCTCGTGGGCCGGAAGGTCAGGATGAATCGCTGACTACAACCGCATTCGCTCCACCCGTGGATGTTTACGAAGACGAGCACAACATCACCTTGAAGATCGAGGTGCCGGGAATCGACGAAAAGGACATCGACGTCCGCATCGAGAACAACACCCTGACCGTGCACGGCGAGCGCAAGTTCGAGAAGGAAGAGAAAGAAGAGAACTATCGCCGCGTGGAGCGTCAGTATGGCAGCTTTACCCGCACCTTCAGCCTCCCGAATACAGTCAACCATGACAACGTTCAGGCCGACTATGACAAGGGCGTGCTGAAGATCAAGCTGGAAAAGAAAGCCGAGGCCAAGCCGAAGCAGATCAAGGTAAACGTCGGCAGCCAGAAGACGCTGGAAGGCAAAGAGCCAAAGAGCGCCAGCAAGGCCGCGTAAGTTTTTGTCGGGCTTCTGCCCGGCGGCAGGACGAATGCGTCCGCCGCTACGTGAGCATTGTGCAAACTCAGCGGGAGGCGAGAACCAGCGCCTCCCGTTTCATTTGCAAGTCGTAATTTCAAAATCAAAATGATCTGTCGTCCTGCATCCTGGGCGAAGCGAAGGAGCTCCGCATTCTTCCGCTGCCAGCCGATTGCATAGGTTCTTCGCTTCGCTCAGAATGACAAGGTAATAGGGGGAGAAAGCCATGGCAATTCGTTGGGATAAATTCACCGTAAAGACGCAAGAGGCCATCCAGCGCGCGAACGAGCTCGCCTCCGAGCACGGCAATCCCGAGCTTGCCCCGCTCCATCTGCTGGCCGCGCTCGTCGAAGACAAAGAAGGCATCGTTACGCCTGTGCTTGAAAAGATCGGCATCGGGCCGCAGGCCGTGCTCAGCGACATCTATAAGGGAATTGAAAAGCTGCCCAAAGTTTCGGGCAGCGGCGGCGCGGCCCAGCCCGCGATGTCGTCGCAGATCAACCAGCTCCTGGAAAAGTCCTTCAAAGAAGCCGACGGCTTCAAGGACGAATACGTCTCGACCGAGCACATGCTGCTGGCGTTGACCGATCTGAAACGCGATCCGGCGCAGGAGTTGCTGGCACGCCACGGCGCTACGCACGACGCCATCCTGAAGGCGCTCACCGCTGTCCGAGGATCGCAGCGCATCACCGATCAGAATCCGGAAGCGAAATACCAGGCGCTCGAACGCTACGCGCGCGATTTGAACGAGCAGGCGCGACGCGGCAAACTTGACCCGGTCATCGGCCGCGATGAAGAAATTCGGCGCGTCGTGCAGGTGCTTTCGCGGCGCACGAAGAACAATCCGGTGCTGATTGGCGAGCCCGGTGTTGGCAAAACTGCCATCGTCGAAGGCCTCGCCCAACGCATCATTTCCGGCGATGTGCCCGAAGTGTTGAAGAACAAGCGCGTGGTGTCTCTCGATTTGGGAGCCATGCTGGCCGGCGCGAAATATCGCGGCGAATTTGAAGACCGGCTCAAAGCGGTTCTGAAGGAGATCGAAGACTCGCAGGGACAGATCATCCTTTTCATCGACGAGTTGCACACTCTCATCGGCGCTGGAGCCGCCGAAGGCAGCATCGACGCCTCAAACATGCTGAAGCCGGCGCTTGCTCGCGGAGAATTGCGCGCCATCGGCGCTACCACGCTCAACGAGTATCGCAAGTACATCGAGAAAGACGCTGCGCTCGAACGCCGCTTTCAGATCGTGTTCGTAGGCGAGCCGAATGTCGAAGATACGATTGCCATCCTGCGCGGTTTGAAGGAAAAGTACGAAGTGCATCATGGAGTCCGCATCAAAGATTCGGCCATCGTCGCGGCGGCGACGCTCTCGCATCGCTACATTTCCGATCGCTTCCTGCCCGACAAAGCCATCGACCTGATCGACGAGGCAGCCTCTTCTTTGCGCATCCAGATCGATTCCATGCCTACTGAGATCGATCAGCTGGAACGGCGCGCCACGCAACTCGAAATCGAAAAGCAGGCGCTGAAGAAAGAGGACGACGCGAATTCGAAAGAACGGCTTGCCCACGTCGAGAAAGAACTGGCCGGCATTCGTGAACAGTCGAATGCCCTCAAAGCGATATGGAAACAGGAAAAAGACGTCATCGCGCGCGCCCGCGCTCTGAAAGAAAAGCTGGAGCAGCTCAAAGTCGAAGAAGCTGCGGAGGAGCGCAAAGGGAATCTCGAGCGCGTGGCGCAGATCCGCTATGGCCTCATTCGCCAGACTGAACAGGACCTGAATAAAGTTACCTCGCAGATCGACGGCAAGGCCGGGCAGCGCATGTTGAAAGAAGAAGTAGACGAAGAAGATGTTGCTCGCATCGTTTCCAAGTGGACTGGCATTCCGGTTTCCAAGATGCTCGAGGGCGAAGTTAAAAAGCTCATCAACATGGAAGACCGGCTCCGGCTGCGCGTCGTTGGACAGGACGCCGCGCTCGAACGCGTGGCCAATGCCATCCGCCGTTCGCGCGCCGGGCTGAGCGATCCGAAGCGGCCGATTGGATCGTTTATTTTCCTGGGACCGACTGGCGTGGGCAAAACCGAGCTGGCCCGCGCTCTCGCTGAATTTCTTTTTGACGACGAGCGCGCCATGATCCGCATCGATATGTCCGAGTACATGGAGAAGCACGCCGTGTCGCGTCTGATCGGTGCGCCTCCGGGATACGTCGGCTACGAAGAAGGCGGACAGCTCACTGAGCAGGTGCGACGGCATCCTTACGCGGTGGTGCTCTTCGACGAAATCGAAAAGGCGCATCCGGATGTGTTCAACATACTGCTGCAGATCATGGACGATGGCCGCCTTACCGACGGCAAGGGCCGCAAGGTGGATTTCAAGAACACGGTCGTCATCATGACGTCGAATCTGGGGTCGTCATATCTGCAGTCGGAAAACGTTCGCTCCGCCGATGGCTTCGAGCGCGCCTCCAAGCAGGTGATGGCGGCGCTGCACGGCCATTTCAAGCCGGAGTTCTTGAATCGCGTGGACGACATCATCATCTTCCATCCGCTGGGTAAGGAACAGCTGGTGAAGATCGTCGATCTGCGTCTCGAAGACCTGCGCCGCCTGCTGGCCGACCGCAAGATTTCTTTGGAACTGACGGACGCTGCGAAAGAACTGCTCTTCACCGAAGGCTACGATCCGAATTTTGGAGCACGTCCACTGAAGCGCGCTATTCAGAAGCTGGTGCAGGATCCTCTGGCGCTGAAAATTCTGGACGGCGCGGTGCTGCACGGCGACCACGTTGTCGTGGACGCGGATAAGAAGGCGGGCAAGATGACGTTCAAGGTCAGCGAGCGGGTGGGGGAGAAAGAACCGGTGAAGGCGAAGAAGTAGGGCTTATATGGGCGGTTAGGGGGAGGTTGTGTGGGGACGGGCGTCCCGCCCGTCCTGTCGAGCGAAGCTCGGATTCCGCCGCCTCAGCGAGAATCTCTCTCGGGTACGATCAATACTTGCGGGTGACTCTGCCCGGAGGGAAGGCTGCATTGCCTGACGACACAAAGCTGCATGATTTTCTGCAGGAACTGCTCCGGCGCGGGGGCAGCGACTTGCTTCTGGTTCACGGAGTTGCCGCCTCGATCCGTAAGAACGGAGAAGTCGAGAGGATCGGAGACGGCCCGCTGGATGGCCCGGAAATCGAATCTCTGGTGCAGCCGATTCTGACTCCGGTTGCCGCCGGCCAGTATCGCGCCGTGCAGATTGCCGATTCTTCCTACCGAATTCCTGGCCTCGGACGATTCCGGATTAACTTGCATCGCGAGCGCGGTCACGCGGCGGCCACGATCCGCGCTCTTCCGGTGAAGGTACCCTCGCTGGGTGAACTCGGACTTCCAGTTGAGGTCGGTAATCTGGCCAGCCTCCGTCGCGGGCTGGTTCTGATCGGCGGCGCGGCTGGCGCGGGTAAATCCACAACCCTGGCGGCGCTGGTCAACGAAATCAACCAGCGCGATGCCCGGCATATCGTGACCATCGAAGATCCTGTCGAATACGAGCACGCTCACATGCGCAGCGTCATCGAGCAGGTCGAAGTTGGAACCGACGCGCCCGACTTTCCCACGGCGCTTCGGGCGGCGCTGCGCCAGGCGCCGGACGTTCTCGTGGTCGGTGAGATGCGCGATCCGGAGAGCATGGCCATTGCCGTTTCCGCGGCCGAAACCGGCCATCTGGTGCTCTCCACCCTGCACACGACCGACGTCGCATCGGCCGTCTCCCGCATTTCTGATTCGTTCCCGGTGGAACGGCAGAACACGATTCGGCAGGAACAGGCGATGGCGATCTCCGCCATCCTGACCCAGACACTGTTGCCAAGCCGCAAGGGCGGACGCATTCCAGCGGTTGAGCTGCTGCTGATCGGATACGGCGCGCGCCAGCACATCCGCCACAACGCGCTGCAACACCTGAACCAGGAAATCACGATGACTAAGGCGAAGGGATCGATCGCTTTGGAGGAGTCCCTGGCACGGCTCGTGAAAGACGGCCACCTGGATCGGGAGGAAGCCATGGAATTCGCCGTAAATCCGGACGATCTGAAGAGTCGGCTGAGAGGGCTGGCGTAGTTCTTCGAAGGCGCCTTAGTTTCATGCGGAGTGGCGAAACGCATCCGCGATTTCTCCTTGCGAGAGATACCACGCGACTATCACGCGCACGATAATCCCGAGGCCGCCGAAGGCCAGTGCTCTTGGTTGCACCATCACGGTTGCGGCGGAGACGGATGGCACCAGCATTACGATTCCTGTGATGGCGATCAGCAGCGCTGCGTGACGCACGATGTTATTGAGTTGCAGGAGACCCCACGCGACTCCTCCGCCTAGGGCTGCCATTAGCAGGAACATGTACGGGCCAGATAATTCCAGGCCAAACAGGAGCGGCGCGCCTGCCGACATCGCTATCGTTCCCGGACGAACCAGCATGAGGGAGCCTGCGATCGCCAGATAAATTCCGCAGACAGCGAACAACGCGGCGATGGCTCGCACTCCGTTGGGGACCGGGTTGGCGGCGGTGTCTGTCATCGTTCCTCTAGAGCACACGCAGAGTTGCTGCGGCGACTGGCAGTTGCCGAGCTTCGCTCGGCTGGCGCACAAGAGTGTCCGCCCCACACGAGCAAACAAAGCCGTGGGCGATATGACAACTCATTAAAGTGGGGCGCTAGATGCCGTAGTTTACTTCGCGAAGGGCGCCTTTGTAGGCTTCGCGCGCTTCTGTGACTTTCGCGTGGGCGTCGTGCTCCTTGAAGTGGGCGTCGTCCCAGTGCTCCATGGAGGTCATCGAATGGTCGGGAGTCGCCATGGCTTCTTCGGCGCGAATGGCGTCAACCCATCCATCGACAGCCTTTTTGTAGGCGAGGCGCAGTTGATCAAGATCCTCTTTGCTCATAGCCACCGCAGCGTAATGCCATCCCGCAGCCTGGTCAATTGGATACAAAGAATTTAACGGAAAATTAACTTAGCGCGAATGCTTCTGATCCACCAAATTCGATAAAGGTTGCCGTTTCCCTCTCCGAGGTTGTAACGTACTCGGCCAAGACTCAATTCAAACCTGGGGGATGGTATGAAGCTCAGCCGGTATCTGCTTGCGTTTATTCTTTCGCTTTCCTGTATCAACCTTTTCTGGGCGGAAGCTACGCCCGCGCCGAAGACAGTGGTTATCCGCGCGGGACGCTTGCTTGACGTCAAGACCGGCAAGACGCTCTCGAACCAGACCATCGTGATTCAGGGCGACAAGATCACGAGCGTTGGGAGGGATGCGCAAGTTCCCGCTGGAGCGCAGGTTATCGATCTCCCGAATGCGACGGTGCTGCCGGGTTTGGTTGACGCGCACACTCACATCACCTACACCACGAACTTTGGCTACTCGCGGCTTGGGGTTTCCGTGCCGCGCCAGGCTCTTACCGGAGCGCGCAATGCGCGGGTTACCCTCGATGCCGGTTTTACGACCATCCGCAATGTGGGCGCTGACGACTTCACCGACGTTGCTTTGCGCGATGCGATCAACGCCGGCGACGTGCCTGGACCGCGCATGCTGGTCAGCGGCCCAGCCCTCGGCATTACGGGTGGACACTGCGACGACAATCTGCTGCCGTTTGAGTGGCACGTGCAGAGCGAAGGTGTGGCCGATGGCGTTGAAGGCGTCCAACACAAGGTGCGCGAGGTCATCAAGTATGGCGCCGATCTGATCAAAATCTGCGCTACCGGCGGCGTGCTCTCGCATGGCGACAATCCGCAGGCGTCGCAATACACGCTTGAAGAGATGAAGGCGATCGTAGCCGACGCGCACCGGCTCGGGCGCAAGGTGGCGGCGCATGCGCATGGCGCCGAGGGTATTCGCTGGGCGTCGGAGGCGGGCGTGGATTCGATTGAGCATGGTTCCTACATTGACGACGCGGCTATTGCCACTATGAAAAACAATGGCACCTATCTGGTGCCGACGCTCTACCTGGCCGACTGGTTTCTGGAGAACGCTGAGAAGATTGGTACGCCTCCCGAGCTGATTGCCAAGGGACGCGAAGTGATGCCTGCGGCGCGTAAGAATGTGGCGCGCGCGTTTGCCGCGGGAGTGAAGGTCGGCTTTGGCACTGATGCGGCGGTGTATCCGCACGGGCTCAACGCGCATGAATTCGCGGTGATGGTGAAGCTGGGGCTGACGCCGCTGCAGGCGATCCAGGCGGCGACGGTTAACGATGCTGATTTGCTGGGGTGGTCTGACAAGGTCGGGACGATTGAACCGGGGAAGTGGGCCGACGTTGTTGCCGTGGATGGCGATCCACTGGCCGATGTGACCACTCTCGAACGCGTTAAGTTTGTGATGAAGGGCGGCGAGGTGGTTAAGAATTTGTACGCGAAGTGAGAAAGCACAACTGGATTTTCATCCGCGCGCTGACTGAGGTCTAAATCCATGTCCAGGCTTAGTGTCCGCTGCTTTGCGATCTCCCTCGATGGCTTCGGTGTCGGCCCCAATCAGGATCTCGATCATCCATTTGGCGTCGGTGGCCTGGGGCTGCACGAATGGATGTTCGGCACACGCACCTTTCGACAGATGGTGGGAAAGGATGGCGGCGCTACGGGTATTGATGACGATTTTGTCGCACGCTGCTTCCACAACGTCGGAGCGTGGATCATGGGTCGGAACAGGTTTGGACCGGTCCGAGGGCCTTGGCCAGACAACGCTTGGAAGGGATGGTGGGGCGACAATCCGCCGTTCCACACTCCTGTTTTCGTGATCACCAACCACCCACGCGCATCGATTGACATGGGAGGAGGCACGACTTTCCACTTTGTTACCGATGGCATTCACGCCGCACTGGAACGAGCTGTTGACGCTGCGAACGGTCAGGATGTCCGGCTTGGCGGCGGGGTTGCTGCGGTCCGGCAATATCTGCGCGCCGGACTTATCGATGAAAATGCACTTAGCGATGTCGCCGATCCTACTCGGCGCCGGAGAATGCCTTCTGGAAGGTATTGACGCGCCGCGGCTCGGCTATCAATGCACCGAACACGTTCCTACTCCCAATGCGACGCACTTCGTCATCACAAAACGCACGTAGCTGATGTGCATTGATGTAGGACAGAATCTCCCTTCGGGAGAGAGCAAACCCTGACCTTCAGATTCCGTTAGAATCCTTCGGTGTCTGTTCATCTTCAGATTGAAGCAACTCGCGGCGCTGCTCGCGCGGGCAGGCTGATCACTCCTCATGGAGAGGTTGAGACGCCGGTGTTTATGCCGGTGGGAACGCTCGGTTCGGTCAAGGGCGTCTCTCAGGATGTGCTCGAAGAACTTGGCGTCGAGATTCTGCTCGGTAATACCTATCATCTTTTTCTGCGGCCTGGGGTCGAGACGGTTGGGCGGATGGGCGGGCTGCATCGGTTCATGTCGTGGGACCGGGCGATTCTTACCGACTCGGGCGGGTTTCAGGTTTTCAGCCTGAACGATCTGCGCCAGGTCACGGAAGAGGGCGTCGCGTTCCGCTCGCATTTGGATGGGTCTGCTCATTTTCTTAGTCCGGAAAAGGCCATGGAGATTCAGATTGGACTGGGCGCCGACATCGTTATGGCCTTTGACGAATGCACCGAGTATCCGGCCGATGCTCAGCGGGCTCGCGACTCGATGGAGTTGACGCTGCGCTGGGCCGCGCGCTGCAAGAATTACTTTGAGGAACACAAACACGAGGTGCCCTGGTCGGCGGATTCTGCGGGGCTTCGCTCCGCGGGGCGGACGAATGCGTCCGCCCCCACGCGAGCGTGGGAGCCCCGTCACCACACGGACGCCACCCAGGCTTTGTTTGGCATTGTTCAAGGTGGGATGGATGCGGCACTGCGTCGCGAATCTGCTGGGCGCACCATCGACATCGGCTTCCCGGGGTATGCCATCGGCGGGCTTAGCGTTGGCGAACCTCGTGAGCTTACTCACGACATCGTTTTATCCACGCTTGAACATCTTCCCTCAGACCGGCCGCGCTATCTGATGGGGGTGGGCACTCCTGAGGAGATCGCGCAGTATGCGCAGGCGGGCGTTGACATGATGGATTGCGTGCTCCCCACGCGCGCCGCGCGGCATGGATTGCTGTTTACCTCCGAAGGCAAAGTTTCGATCAAGCAGGCGCGATACGTGCAGGACGAGACTGCTCTTGATCCCGCCTGCTCGTGCCGTGTCTGCCAGCGCTATTCGCGGGCCTATCTGCGGCATCTCTATGCCTCGAACGAACTGCTGGCGCAGGTCTTGAATACGGTCCATAACCTGCACTATTACCTGGCCACCATGCGGACTGTCCGAGTGTGGATTCGGGCAGGGCACGCACCCTCGGCTGGCGGTTCCGGGATGTAAATTCTGCGTCGCGTCCTTGACACCCGGCTAGCCGTCCGGCATTCTATTTAACTTGGGGAAAAGGTCCGTTTCTTTCTGTGCCGTTCCGACCGAAACCGGAGCGCGGCATCGCCGGTTCTAGCCTGCAAGGTGTAGGATCCTCCGGCCTTTAGAAGAGAAGAATTCCCGCAGCTACGCTCGAGCAGTCGGGCAGAGGAAGTTAAGCGGCAAAAGCAGCAAACTTGTGCCGAGTTTTGCTCGGCACCGGCTCGAAGAGAGCGCTTCGCCGCCGCGGTTTTAATCAGGAATTTCGTTGCCTATTCCGTTACACGGGATCGACTTGGCGGTGGAAATGATTTTGTCTGGCATGGGGTCTGGTATGACGGGCGGATTGGCGTTGTGGTTGCAGCTGCCCGGGGGTACGAGCCTGCTCGGGCTGGCTCCGCTGCTGTTCATCTTCGCCATTTTTTATTTTCTGCTGATTATGCCGCAGCAGAAGAAGCAGAAAAAATGGCAGGCCATGCTGAGCGAACTGAAAAATGGGGACAGGGTCGTAACCAGCGGTGGCCTGCGCGGGACGATCATCAGCCTCAAGGAGGATGCGCTGACTTTGCGCGTGCCGCCCGACAATCTGAAGCTTGAAATCAGCCGCGCCTCGGTGGTGTCGGTGACGACGGCGGAGGAAGGAAAGTAGTTTTTGGTGGTTGGTCGCTAGTCGTTGGTCGTTCGGGGAGCGCGCTAGACTCGGACGGTTTGCTAACGACTAACGACCAGCGACGATCGACGGTTTTTTCATGAATAAGAACCTTGGTTGGAAGTTGGCAATTAGCGTCGGGATCCTGCTGGTCTTTCTGGGCGGCATCTTCGGCATTCCGAAGGACTGGTCGGGCAAGGGTGTGCTGGCATCGGTCGTCGACCGCATTCATCTGGGCCTCGACCTCCGTGGCGGAACACACTTGATCCTGCAGGTGCAGGTCAATGATGCGGTCAATGTCGACTCGGACAACGCGATGGCGCGCCTTAAGGAAGACCTGCGGACGCACAAGATCAATTACGCCGATATCACCAAGCCCGATCCGGTGAACCATCCGGAAATGATCTTGGTCAAGGGCGTTCCGCCGGAGCAGACCAGCGATTTCAAGAGCATCATTGCCGACCGGTTGCCGGATTACGACCCCATCTCGGGCGCGGAAAATTCCTGGACGGTTGCGATGAAGGGCCAAAGCCTCGCCGATTTGAAGAATCGCGCGGTCTCCCAGGCCATTGAGACCATCCGCAATCGAATCGATCAGCTCGGCGTAAGTGAGCCGGTGATCCAGGAGCACGGACTCGGCCAGTATCAGATTCTGGTTCAACTTCCGGGTGTGGACGATCCGGCGCGGGTGAAGGAAATCATGCAGTCCACGGCGATGCTTGAGATCAAGCAATCGCTGGGTGGGCCCTATTCGAGCCAGCAAGCGGCTTTACAGGAGCACGGCGGCGTGCTGCCTCCGGACGCTGTCCTGATGCAAGGTAAAAGCATCGGCTCGCGAAACAGCGACACCGGCGAACAGTGGTACATAATCTCGCGGGCATCGGCGGTGACGGGTCGCGATCTTCGTACCGCGGAACCTTCCACCGACGAAAATGGCCAGCCGGCAGTCCGCTTTATTCTGACCTCGGAAGGCGGGCGCAAATTCTACTCCTTCACTTCCGCGCATGTCGGCGACTACCTGGCGGTTGTCCTCGACAACAAAGTGCAGGAAGTGGCGGTGATCAAAGAAGCCATTCGTGACACCGGGGTCATCAACGGCCGGTTCACGCAACAAGAGACGCAAGACCTCTCGATGACGCTCCGTTCCGGCGCTTTGCCGGCGGGCATCAAGTATCTGGAAGAGCGGACGGTCGGGCCGTCGCTCGGCGCCGATTCGATCCGATCCGGCGTTAAGGCGGCCATAGTGGGCATGGTCGTCGTCCTGATTTTCATGCTGGTTTACTACCGCTGGGCGGGCGTAAATGCCGACCTCGCGCTGATCCTGAACCTAGTCATCCTGTTGGGGTTCATGGGCTACGTCGGAGCGGTGCTGACGCTGCCGGGGATTGCCGGCATCATTCTGACGGTGGGCATGGGCGTGGATTCGAACGTGCTGATTTTTGAGCGCATCCGGGAAGAACTGAGGAACGGCAAGACGCCGCCCTCGGCGGTGGAGCAGGGCTTTAGCCATGCCTGGATCACCATCGTCGATACACACGTCACGACAATTGTCTCGGCCATGATTCTGTTTATCTTCGGTACGGGGCCGGTAAAGGGCTTTGCCACGACGCTGGTGTTTGGCTTGCTCGCAAACTTGTTTACGGCGGTGTTTGTATCGCGCATGATTTTTGATTGGGTGCTGAGCCGGAAGCAGCGGGGCGAAGCGCTGAGCATCTAGGGCGGTCGTTGGTCGTTGGTCGTTCGCGAATGCCAACGAACGATGCTCGCCGAACGACTTTCGACTAGCGATCAACGACTAATTTTGAAGGGATCGTAAGCAGCGTGGAATTTTTTAGAGACACAAACATCGATTTTCTCGGGAAAAAGTGGTACTTCCTGACCTTCTCGCTGATTTTCAGCGTGGCCGGAGTGCTGTCCATGGCGTTCTGGCATGGCATCCCGCTGGGCGTCGACTTCCGCGGCGGCACTCTGGTCTATGTGAAGTACGCGCATATACCGGATGTGTCGGGTATTCATGCGGAGCTGGATCGAGCCGGATTGAAGAACCCGCGCGTTCAACGATATGGACAAGTCGCCAATGACGAGGTGCTGATCGCGCTCGATATTCAGGAGACCAGCGAACAGGATTTGAGCAAGGGCAAGGACCAGATCAAACAGGCGCTTGAAAGCCACGCCACACCGGGCAAGCAGGATCTCAACAATTCCAGCTCCCTGGCCATCTTGAATTACCTTTTGGAGAAAGATCCGCTCCGCCTCTACGGCAGTGCGGATGCGAACCCACGGTACACCGCCATCGCGCAGGCCATTGTCGACTATCGCGACAAGACGAAAAGCGGCGTGCTGGGTTCGATTGACGAATTGAAGAGTGTGGCCGATCCGACCGTCGTTGCCTCGCTCCAGGATAGTTTCTTCGTCTCTGACTTCGGCATCCGCAACGTCGAGATTGTCGGCCCGCAAGTTGGACAGCAGTTGCGGAAACAAGCCCTTCTGGCCACGCTCTATTCGCTGGGCGGGATGCTGATCTACCTGGGCCTCCGATTCGAGTGGATTTACGGTGTTGCCGCCGTGTTGACGGTCTTCCACGACACTCTGATTACGGTCGGCGCCTTCTCGCTGCTGAACTGGGAAATATCGCTGACCGTGATCGCGGCCATCCTGACCCTGATCGGATACTCCAACAACGACACCATCGTCGTTTTCGACCGCATTCGGGAGAACATTAAGTTGCTGCGGCGGGACAAGCTGGCGGACATCGTCAACAAGAGTATTAATCAGACTTTAAGCCGAACTATCTTGACAGCGGGCCTGACTTTCCTTACCGTGCTTGCTTTGTTCCTTTTTGGGGGCGAGGTGTTGCATGGGTTCAGCTTCGCCCTGGTCATTGGCATCCTGATCGGGACGTATTCCTCGATCGCGATTGCCGCGCCGATTCTGGTCGCCTATCAGGAATGGCGTGGCGAGCAAGGCAAAAAGCCGATTGGCATGCCGCTGCGGTCCGGCAGTGGCCCGGCGCAGCCTAAGGAAAAGGAAAAAATAAAGGTCTGAGTTGAGGCCATCTGGCGTAGAATCATTCACCTGCCCGCAGAGGCAGGGATTTGAGAGTGGAGCAGTAAAAAACGGGAGCAAAGAGGATGCGGTCGGTGTCTAAATTGTCTTAAGGTCTGGTGTAGGAGAAGCCTTATGTTTGAAGACAGCCTCATTGAATCAGGCAACCGTTTCAAGGCCAAGCGGCGGTTGAGCACCACCATCCTCTCTTTCTGTGGGCAGTTCGCGCTCATCGGGATACTGATCCTGATCCCTCTGATCTATACGGACGCGTTGCCCAAGACGCAGCTGATGACCTTTCTAGTAGCGCCACCGCCGCCACCGCCGCCACCACCCCCGCCTGCGGCCGCTCCAGTTAAGGTGGTCAAGATGCAGAGCGAACTGGTCAACGGCCAGTTGCGCACCCCCACCAAGATTCCAGAGAAAGTTCAGATGATCAAAGAGGAGGAAGCGCCACCGGATCTGGGTGCTGGCGGCGTCCCGGGTGGAGTTCCGGGAGGTATTCCGGGAGGCTCGGCGGGTGGCGTGATCGGCGGTATCATCAGTTCGACGCCGGTTGCCGTACCCAAAGTCGCGACCCCGCAGCGTGTCCGCGTTTCGCAGGGTGTCTCGCAGGGTCTTTTGATCAGGAGAATTCAGCCTAATTATCCGCCGCTGGCAAAACAGGCCCGCATACAGGGGCAGGTCGTGCTGCAGGCGGAAATCAGCAAAGACGGCACGATTCAGAATCTGCAATTGATCAGCGGGCACCCCATGCTGGCGCCGGCAGCGATCGAGGCCGTGAAACAGTGGCGTTATAAGCCATACCTGCTCAATGGTGAGCCAGTGGCGGTAGAGACCACGGTGCTAGTAAACTTCAGCTTGACGGGAAGCTAGACTCTCCCGGCTGGCTGGTTGTGATAAAAGTTTGTGGCGGTTTGAAGCCCTCCCCGTCCCACCTTTTCCCGAGACGGGCGACCTAGGGTGGTTTGAACACCCGGGGGCAATTCTGCCCAGTTTGGTTTCTTGCATCAAAGTTCGGAGCAAGCGGGCGCGGAGAAGTTTTTGATCTGCGCCGGTTTTCCGTTGAGAAGCAGTTTGCCGCGTTTCCCCTTAGGGAGAGACGGGGCAAGCCCCGTCTCTACGGCGAGATTTTAGGAAGTTCGAGATATTTCGAGGAGGAGAAGCAACTCATGGTAGTGAACCTGGCAGCAGTCGCACTCTGTAATTTCCATCTTTTCGCCGCCTGGCTCTTTGACGAGAGCTCGGTCGGTTGGGACCCGATTTCGCTATGGAAGCAGATGGGTATTCTGGCGAAGGCCGTGGTCATCATTCTGTTCATCATGTCGGGGTGGTCGATCGGCGTGATGATTGACCGTTGGATGGCATTTAACGCCGCTCGCAATCAGTCTCGCTCATTCGCTCCCGCAGTTGCCGGAGCCCTGCGCGAAGGCAAGATTGATGAGGCGATCAAAGTCGCTGAACGCAACAAGAAAAGTCACCTGGCCAAGGTGGTCACTGCGGGCCTGATGGAATTCAAGGCTCACCAGGATAGTCCGGGCGAGATTCCTGGCGAGACGATTGAAGCTTCCAAGCGCGCGCTGGAGCGCACCGAGGCCATCGTGCACGCTGAACTGAAGCGTGGCTTGGGTGGCTTGGCGACAATCGGTTCGACTGCCCCCTTCGTGGGACTGTTTGGAACGGTGGTCGGCATTCTGAACGCGTTTAACGGTATTGCCAAGGAAAAGGCAACCGGCCTGGCAGCGGTCGCGGGCGGCATTTCGGAAGCGCTCGTAACCACGGCGGTCGGCCTGTTCGTGGCGATTCCGGCGGTCATGATGTTCAACTATCTGACCGGTCGCGTGGAAGCGTTCGACGTGGAGATGGATAACTCCTCGAGCGAACTGATTGATTACTTCCTGAAGCGCCGGAGCATGCGCCGGTCCTAGGTCCCAAGGCCGCAGTTTTTGGGCCGAACGAAGGCCGCAAGAACGAGGCTGGCAAACATGAGTTGCTGGAGAAGCGCGTCGGTTCCGACCGGGGCCCTACTCTTTCTCATCGCTGCGGTCCCGGACCAGGGCGAGCACAGGCAGGAGACGGAATTCCATGGCATTAGCAAAGCGAAACGAAGCGGCCAACGTCAGCTCCGATATCAACGTCACACCGATGGTGGACGTGATGCTGGTCCTGCTGATCATCTTCATGGTGGTGACGCCCATGTTGCAACATGGCGTACCCGTGGACATGGCCAAAGTTAATAGTCCCAAGGATATGCAGGACGCAGACAAGGAAGACGCGTTGCTGGTGGCCGTCACCCGCGATGACAAGGTCTTCTTCGGGACCGACAAGATCAATGTGGATGACTTAACCCAGAAGATCAAAGATCGCCTGGCGAACCGCACCGACAAGACCGTCTTTCTCAAGGCCGACATGCGGGCGAAGTTCGGCTGGGTGGTTGAAGTCGTCGACAATGTTCGTGCGGCTGGCGTTGACCAATTGGGACTTCTGACGGATCAAAAGAAGTCCGGAACCCTTGCCCCGCCGTCAAGCGCGACTCCACCTGCGCCGACGGGCGGGCAGTAGCGTGCGATAGCAAATAGAGGAGATCGATATGGGTATGGCAGTCGGCCCCAAAGGGGGCCAGAGCGCGAACATGAACGTCACGCCGCTGATCGACGTGTTGCTGGTGCTGCTGATTATTTTTATGGTGATCACGCCGCTGACGCCCAAGGGATTGGAAGCGTTGGTGCCCCAGCCTCCGCCGAAAGATCAGAAAACGCCGCCGCCCAGCACGGATCGCACCATTGTCGTGCAGTTGATCGACCACGGCGCCGGCAATCCTCCAGGACTCAAGATCAATCAGGACGAGGCCACTTGGGAGACTCTGCAGGGCCGCTTGGAAGATATTTTCAAAACCCGCGCCGAGAAGGTCATGTTCGTGAAGGGCGATGACAACGTGCCTTTCGCTGACGTCGCCAACGTAATTGACATCGCGCATTCGGCGGGCGTCGATAAAGTGGGCTTGATCACGGCCAAGATCGAAGCGGGCGGCTAGAATCGGGGGATTGGGTCATCGAGTGATCGGGTGATCTGAGAACCCGTGCGCATCACGCTGCCGTTCCGCCTCAGTTTTTTCGGACACTCCGCAGCAAGGGAGATTCATAAGGCAATGAAAACGACTCAAAGGCTCTTGGTGGTATTCGCCGCCGCGCTGGTGCTGCTCTCCAGTACCGGCTGCAGCAAGCTTAGGGCGCGTGACCACCTCAACAAGGGTGTACAAGCTTACAAGAACTCCAAATTTGAACAGGCGATTGATCACTTCCAACAAGCTGTCGCCCTGGACCCATCGCTTATCAATGCCCGCTTGTATCTGGCCACAGCTTTTGCCCAGCAATACATTCCGGGCGCCGACACTCCCGACAACAATCGCTTTGGGGAACAAGCGATTGATACGTACAAACAAGTGCTGCAGGCCGATCCCAAGAACATCAACAGCATCAAGGGCATCGCCTACCTCTACTTGCAGATGAAGAAATTCCCTCTGGCCAAGGAGTACTACAAGAAAGCGTCTGAGGTCGATCCCAACGACCCCGAGCCTTATTACTCCGTGGCCGTGATCGACTGGACGCAGACCTACGTACCGCGTCAGGAAGAGCGGGCCAAGCTGGGGATGAAGCCCGAAGACTCCCTGCCGGCTAAGGACAAGAAAGTCTGTGCCGAAATGAAAGAGAAGAACACCGCCAACGTTCAGGAAGGCATCGATAACCTGACCAAAGCGCTGCAGCTTCGTCCGGATTATGACGACGCCATGGCCTACATGAACCTGATGTACCGGGAACGAGCCGATATCGACTGCGATGATCCGGCAGCCCACTCCGCCGATCTGAAGACCGCCGACGAGTGGGTCGACAAAACCATGGCCACCAAGAAAGCCAAGGCAGAAAAGCAGCCTGCGGGCGCCATTGTCATGGATCAGAACAAGTAAGCATTTTCCTCCTCAGAACAGAGGCCCGGCGGCTGGCACCGGGCCTTTTGCTTTCCGGCAGGAATGTTGCGCTGGTCCTGGATTGTTTTGCGGATGCCTTCGTGCTCTAAATCACAGTCGCAAGTGATTTGTGGCATGCACTCCTCCCGCTCCCACAGGTAGAATCAGGGACGGCCCGATGCTTCCAACCAAATTTGAGCGTCCGAGCTCTGTTCAGCCAAGAATGTTCAAGAAGATCCTGATCGCCAACCGGGGAGAGATCGCGGTGCGGGTCATACGCGCGTGCCGCGAAATGGGTATTGGTGCCGTCGCCGTCTATTCCGACGTTGACCGCGCCGCACTTCATGTTCGCAAATCTGACGAAGCTTATCCGATCGGACCGGCACCGGCATCCGAGTCTTATCTTCGAATCGACAAGATCCTTGACGTAGCCAAACGCTCGGGAGCCGAGGCCATCCACCCGGGCTACGGCTTTCTCTCGGAAAACGCGAAGTTCGCCCGGGCGTGCGCCGATGCGGGCGTGAAGTTTATCGGGCCCACTCCACACTCCATGAACTTGATGGGGTCGAAGACCAGCGCTCGGCAGCAGATGGAGAAAGCCGGCGTGCCCTTTGTTCCTGGAACCTCGCGCGGCCTCGCCTCGGCCGACGAAGGCGAACAAGTCGCGGAGCGCATCGGGTACCCCGTGATGCTGAAAGCCGCAGCCGGCGGCGGTGGCAAGGGCATGCGCCTAGTGCACACCCGGCAGGAACTTCGTTCCTCGCTCGAATCCGCCCAGAGCGAGGCGCAGCGTTCTTTCGGAGACAGCGAAGTTTATATTGAAAAGGCGATCGTCAACCCCCGCCACATTGAGATGCAGGTGCTGGCCGACGAGCACGGCAATACTGTCTGGCTGGGCGAGCGCGAGTGTTCCCTCCAACGCCGCCACCAGAAAGTTCTCGAGGAGGCGCCTTCGCCGATTGTCGATCCCGACATGCGCCGACGGATGGGCGAAGTCGCCGTGAGAGTCGCACAGGCCGCCAGCTACACTAACGCGGGCACGGTCGAGTTCCTGGTCGATCAGCAAAAGAATTTCTACTTCCTCGAGATGAACACGCGGCTGCAGGTGGAACACCCGGTCACCGAGTTGACCACCGGACTCGATCTTGTGCACCTGCAGATCCGGATTGCGAGCGGCGAGAAGCTGCCCTTCAAGCAGTCAGAGGTGGAGATTCGCGGACACGCCATCGAGTGCCGCATCTACGCCGAAGACCCCGATAATAATTATTTTCCCAGCCCTGGCAAGATTACGATTTTGCTCCAACCCTCGGGACCGGGAATCCGCCACGATAGCGGCATGTACGAAGGCTGGAATGTCCCGACGGACTACGATCCTCTGCTGGCCAAGCTGATCGGTTACGGCACCGACCGGCGGCAGGCGATCATGCGGCTGGAGCGCGCTCTCTACGAGTATTTCGTAGCGGGCATCAAGACCAATATTTCTCTATTCCAGCGCATTCTTCGCGATCCCGATTTCCGGGCTGGACAACTCGATACCGGATACCTGGATCGGCTACTCGCGAAGGGCAATCAAGCCGTGGCGCCGGGCGCAGGAGAGAAAGAACGCGCATCGCTAGAGATGATCGCCGCGATTGCCGCCGGAATGTTCGCCGTGCTCGACCCGGCTTCTGCGGCCAACATGAACAAGGACGGGGACACGGCTGATGCGGCTAAGGTTCCGTCACACTGGAAACAGAAGGGACGCTCGGAAGGGCTGCGCTGATCTTTCATACTGATATTTATGGTTTATGAAGTCATAGTGGGCGGCAAGACACACCGGATCGAGCTGGAAAGACCCGTCGGCGGATGGGAGTGCCGCCTGGACGGGCAGCCGGTCCATATCGATGCGGTCATCCCGCGCCGCGACGTTTTGTCCCTGTTGGTCGATGGGCACGCCTACGAAATTAAGCGTGAGCAGACGGCGACCGATCTCCACATGTGGGTAGGGAGCACGCGATTCGCGGTGGATTTGCGTGATCCGCGCTCTCTGCGCTCGCGTCAACATGCTCCCGGAGGCGAAAAGGGGCCCAAGAAAATCCTGGCTCCCATGCCTGGGCGCGTGTTGCGTTTGCTGGTCGCGGAGGGTTCCGAGATCGAAGTCGGGCAGGGGATCGTCGTCGTCGAAGCCATGAAAATGCAGAACGAAATCAAGTCGCCAAAAAAAGGAGTCGTGAAAAAGATATCGGCGACCCCAGGCGCGGCCGTGAACCCTGGCGATGTTTTAGCCATTGTGGAATGACCCGGCATCTCAAACCACTAATTAAGGCCTGAGATGCTCCGGTCGGCCTTCTGTCGGCGCGGAGCCAAAGCCTTCCAGACGATCAAGCTTGTCGAGAAACACCGGAATTTCCTCATCCCATATTCTCCAATCGTGTCCACGAGGAGATATTTCGCGGTATTCGTAGGGAATCCGGCGCTTGGCGAGCAGAGAGAGGAACTCGTGCGTCGGTTCGGCGTTCCCGTCCTCGCCGCCGCATACCAGGAAAAGCATGGGCACGTCTTCCACCGGAATCTTCGCGGCCAATTCGAACGGGTCGCGGTCTTTATGCTCCTGGGAGTCAAACTTTCCAACGAGCGCCTCATAATCGCGCACGGCCTTTCGCGCCTCTTCAGGTGCATCCGCGGCGAGCGCCGGGGGCTTTTCATGGGCGGCGGCGAGAGTGCCGCTGAAGCTGCCGATCGCGGCAAAGGTATCGTGGTGCTTCAGGCCAAGAAAGACGGCGCCAAATCCGCCCATGGAAACGCCCGCAATCGCCCGCGCAAAGGGTTCGGGGATGGTGCGGAAATGAGCGTCCATATAACCGATGACGTCCTTCACGATGAAGTCGTCGAATTTAGCTTTTTGATCGGACACGCTGTTGACGTACCAGCCTCGCGAAGCGTCGGGTGTGACAATGATGAGCCGGTGCCGCGCCGCGTAGGCAGAAAGATTCGTTCCGCGCGCCCAGCCGGTAATGTCGGCATCGTAACCGTGTAGGAGATACAACGTGGGATAACGCCGGACCACAGTATCGTAATCCGGCGGCAATATCACCAGCAGGGTTCGCTCATCGCCGATAGAGGCGCTTGGAAAATGCACGACCTTCACATTCTGGGGTAGCACCGTCGGGAGATCAGAGGCGGCTGCAAACGATGCCGTACCAAGCAACCATGACACTAACAAAGCGGAAATCATACAACGTGCTTGCACGATCACGTTAAACTCCAGGCTGATGAGATGTATTAAGTCAGAATATCAGCCAAAGCATTTTCCGGTCAGAGGATGGCTCCTACGCTCTTTCCGCGCCGCGAGAAGGCCAAAGCTCGCAAGGCCACGACCCTAGTAATAAAGGAATGAAACGTCCCCACAGCCTCAGCACCTACGTCATCTCAAACTAGTCTCGCCGCTCGCGTACCATAGAAAAACAGGCAAAGGCGGAGGTCTCTACGTGAAGCTGCAACGGATTATCAGTTTCGCAACCCTGGCAATCTCGATTGTCGCACTCGTCCTCGTGTTAAAACGCCCCGCGCCAGTCGCGACTCCAGTTGCGCCCGCTGCGGTTGCCGCCAATGCGCAGTCCTTCCAGGAGAAGGTGAACCAACTCGCGCAGCCCAAAGCGGCCGGGGCAGGGGAGAGCGAAGTGCGCATAAATCCCCGAGAATTGTCGGCTGCACTGGCGCAAGCGGCCGGCATGGTACCCGCGGCGACGCTTGCGCCCGCGGATGCTTCTACCGCTTCTCCCTCCGGCTCGTCCACCGCAGGCCCTGCAATGGAGTTCCCGGGCGCCGTTCCCAATATTAAGGATTATCAGGTCTCCATGGATGGAGACATCATCCGCGGTCAATTTCTGACGCAGATCGCCGGCAAAGACGTCTACCTCACACTGGCCGGACGTCTCGGCTCGAAAGACGGTTACGCTACCTTCGATGCCACGGAGGTCAAGGTTGGCGATCTCTCCGTGCCGGCGGCGCTTGTCAATGAAGTGTTGCAAAAAAAACTCGCCGAGCAGCGCGATCAACTCAAACTACCCAACAACGTCAAAGATCTCAAAGTCGAAAACGGAGAACTGGTTCTCGTGGAGAAATAACACCCGCTGCAGAAAATGCCGCCACTCCAAGTAAAACCGTTTGTAAAGAAAAATTCGCCCAGCGCGCTACACCAGGGGTTCGTTCCGACAGGGTCTTCTAATCTCCATCTAATCTGCTTCTAACCTGATTCGTTTCAGATCGTCGGTATGACGACTTTTCCGATCCCGCACAACTATGCTAACCACATCCTGGTGACCAGTCCCAGCCCCGTGGTGCGCCAGCGTGTCCTCGAAAGTCTACTTTCCCCGGTCCGCTGTTTCGAACAGGCCTGCGGAGGAGCCGAAGCTTTGGTCCACTTGGAGAGTGGCTTCTGGCAGGTGCTCTTTCTCGATCGCCGCCTGCCCGACCTCGACGCCGAGGAACTGAGCCAAACCGTACGCCAGCGCTTTCCCGGAATCGACGTGGCGCTGCTCGATTCAGAGATTGATCCAGCTCTCGGTCCAGTTCTCGATCAAACGAACGATCTTCCTTCTGATTTGCTGGTGGGAGGACGAGGCTCCGCGCCGTCCAGGCGGGCGAGGCTGACGGTGGGCGGAGTTACCGCAGACCTGGGATTTGTTCTAAGGAGGATTGCCCTATGCCAGACTTTTTCAAGCCACTAACCTGGTGCACCAATTGGATCAAGCGCCATATCCTCAAACCGTCGGAGCCCCCTTGCGCGCTCGTCTCATGCTCGGGCCAGCAAACATTCCAGCAGCGCCGCCGCCACCCCCAACGGAACCTTCCTCCAGGGCGCGTTCTATTGCCAGCCCGAATGCCTGGAAGCCGCCCTCATCGGCCAGCTCTCTCGCCTGCGCGTGCTAACTCCGTCGCCGCCGCCTCCCAACCGCATTCCACTCGGGCTCCTCATGGTCGCTCGCGGCAAGCTCACCGATGCGGAAGTTCGCGCTGCCCGCGAAGCTCAGCGCCGCGCCCGCCACGGAAAAATCGGTGAATGGATCGAACAACTCGGGTTTGCCACCGAGCAAGAAGTCACCTCCGCCCTCGCGCTGCAATGGGGATGCCCCGTCGCTTCTTCCTTCGATCCCTCCGCAGTCGAGTCTCCGGGGAGCATTCCGCTTCCCATCCTTGAAGCCTTTCAGATGCTGCCCCTCAACTACGTTGCCTCAACCAATATCCTCTACCTTGCCTTCGGAGAACGCGTCGACCACGCTGCTCTCTACGCCATCGAAAAGATTCTCGCTTACCGCACCCAGCCATGCGTCGCCCGGCGTAAGACTATCGCCCGCCAACTCGAAGCTATGCGTCAGCTGCCCCGGCCCGGCGAAGTCGAATTCGGGCCCATGAACGATCTTGCTGAAATGGCGCGCATCGCTTCCAGCTACACCGCCAGGCTCAGTCCCGAGCAAGTCCGCCTTAGCCGCGTCGGACGTTTCCTATGACTCCGCCTCGATGTGCATGCCAATCTCCGTCCCAAATGTCCGGCCCAGAGCGTACTCTGCTACCACCAACAACCTTGTCTTCCGCTTGCCCACCGAACCCCCAGCCTCCTCCCATTCCCTAGTCCCTTCCGAGATCTCCACCCTCCAACCCCGCCACAACCCACGTAGAAACGCGCTCGCGTGGAGACGGAGACTTGCCCCGTCCAGCCGAGCGCAACTCGGCAGCGCTGTGATTTTGACCGCTGCCTACAGAGTCCGCTTAAACAACGGCACCGCCAACGCCAGTGTTACCAGCGCAAAAATCGAGAGATAAATCATGTCCGGAACAATCGGCCCAAGCCCGGTTTCCTTCAGCAGCAACGACTTGAATCCATGCACCGCATACGAAAACGGATCGACCTTGGCAATCGCCCGCAGCCATGCTGGAAACGCCTCTATCGGATAGATCGCTCCGCTGGGAAAAAACAGCAATGTATTCAGAATCCCAAACATAGCCCGCGGCACCAGCGGGTCCTCAACCCGCGCCATCAGCAAGAACATCATCGAATTGAACGCCACCGAGGTAAGCACGATCATCAACAGCAATCCCAGCATCGTCCCCGGATTGAGTATCGTCCCCACGCCCGCGATCAGCGATCCGACCAACGTGATTACCACTCCGGTCATCACCGCCTTGATCGCCCCGGCTCCGTTCAGTCCGAGCACTAGCTCCGCCTTCGTAATCGGAGTCACCAGATATCCCTCATGCACCCCGCGCGCCTTATCGTCGATATACAGCATCCCCCCGCCGATCATTACCGACACGAACATCGCCAGCGAGATCGATCCCGGCAACAGAAACTTCATATACTCGATATACGGATATAACTCCACCACCTCCAGAGCCGTCTGTTGCAGCAGTCGCGGCGACACATCGGGTTGGTTCAGCGCATCCGTCAAGCTGGTCATCTCGTCTTCGAGCGTCGAACTCATGAAGTTGTCGCTATTGTCCACAATCAGCGCAATCCGTGGATGATTCTTTTCGTAGACCATCTTCGAATACTGCGGCGGAATAATCACCGCTCCCTGAATCTCCCCGTTGCGCACGGCCTCCCTTGCCAGCACTTCACTGTCATACGGGACCGCAATAAAGGTCCGCATGTTCGCCCGTACCGCGTCAAAAGCTTCCTTAATCCGGATCGCCTGCGTCCCATGATCCTCATCAACGATCCCCATCTTTGCGTCTCGGATCTTCCCGCCAAACGCATTCCCCAGGACGATGAGCTGTACCAGCGGCATCACCATCGATACCATCATCAGCGTCGGTGACCGGAAAAACTTGCGCATCTCGCGCTCGATAATCGCCATCATCCGGTTCATGGGCGCAGCCCCGGACTCTGCGGCATCTGGTACCCGTATGCTTTTACGAGTTCATCGCGCAACTGCCGCCCCGTGTAGTGGACAAACACATCGTCCAGCGTCGTGTTCTGAACGGTTAGCGTCTTCAACGGCACGCCAGCCACGACCGCCATTTCCACCAGATCAGTGGTCGTGCCCGATCCGTTCGACGTCAGCACCCGGAACATCCCCGCGCTTTCGTTCTGCACCGATGTCACCCCCGGCAATCCCCGCAACCGCTCTTCCCAATCGTCAGGCGGGTGCTCGAAGTGGGCTTCAATCACAGTCGATCCCGGGACGCTCGCCTTCAACGCCCCCGGAGTATCCAGCGCCACCAGTTTCCCGTGATCCACAATCGCAATCCGGTTGCAGAGCCGGTCCGCTTCGTCCATGTAGTGCGTCGTGATCAAAATCGTAAGATTGCGCTTCGCCTTGATGTCCGACAACATCTCCCATACCGCGACGCGCGATACCGGATCCAGCCCCGTCGTGGGCTCGTCCAGAAAAAAAATCTTCGGACTATGCACCAGTCCCCGCGCAATCTCCAACCGCCGCCGCATCCCGCCCGACAGCGTTTTCGTCTGCGCGTCTCGCCACTTAGTCAGATCCACCGTCTCCAGCAGTTCCGCAATCGCCTCTTTGCGCCGCTTCGTCGGAACGTCATAAAGCTTCGCGTAAATATTCAGATTCTCTTCCACCGTCAAATCCAGATCGCTGGTCAGCGCCTGCGGAATTACTCCAATCGTCTGCCGCACCGCATTCGGATCGCGCGCCACATCATGCCCCGCGACCAGCGCGGTCCCCTCCGTGATCGGAATCAGCGTGGTCATCATCCGGATCAGCGTCGATTTCCCCGCTCCATTCGGCCCCAGCAGCCCAAAAATCTCTCCTTCTTTCACCGTAAAGGAAATGTCGTCCACCGCGGTGAAGTCTCCGTACCTCTTCACGATGTGTGAAACTTCAATCGCATTTGGAGCGTCCGCGGCTACTTCGCTCTTGCTGAACTCCGAAGTTAAGACCGGCGCGCCATTGGTCTTTTGATTCCCGTCCGCGCTCATGGCTTCCCCGCCGCTTCCGCGTTCTTCGGCGCCGTCCCCTTCAACTGGTCCCGACTCACCAGCACCTCCGCCGTCATTCCCGGCACATAAGCGCCCTTTGGATTCTCCAGCCGCACCTTTAACGCAATCGTACGGATATCTCTCTTTCGTCTTCCCACATCCCGCTGGGTAGCGAAATCCGCTTCCGCCGCCTTATAAAAAACTTTTCCCGGAACCACCGTGCCGCCCGGCAGCCGCACCCGCAGCGTGTCCCCAAGTCCAATGTGATCGGCATCCGTCTCTGGGATCGCCGCCAATGCCCACGTGTCGCTGAAATCCACTACCGTCACAATCGCCTGCCCCGCGGTCACCACTTCGCCTTCGCGCGCCGCCCGCACCAGCACCGTCCCCATTACCGGCGAATAAATCTTCGTATATCCGAGATGCACTTCCGCTTCCTTCAAGAGCGCCATCGCGTTTTCCATCTGCGCCCGCGTCGATGCCACCGTGCTCTCGGCCGCCGTAGCCTGATTGGTGCGCGCCATCGCCGAATTCAGATCCGCTTGCGCCGCCGTTACCTGATCCCTCAGCGACTGCACGCTCGCCTCTTGCGCCTTCAGGTTCATCTCCGCCTGCACCCGGTCCTGATCGGAAGCCACCCCGGCTTGTGCCAGACCAATCGTCCGGCGGCTGTCGCTTTCCACCCGCGTCAACATCGCTTCCGCCTGCGCCAGTTGCGCCCGCGCCGATTGCAACTTCGCCTGCGAATTCTCCACGTCTCCCGACGTCGAGCCTTTCGTCGATTGCCGCGTGTATTCGCTGGCGCTCACCTGCGACCGCAAACTGCCAATCGTTGCTGCCGCCGCCCGCTCCTCCGCTTCCAGTTCCGATGGATCAAGCAACGCGATCAAATCTCCCTGCTTCACCGGCGTTCCTTCTTCCACCAGCAGTTTCATAATTCGCCCCTGAATCTGCGGACTCACCACGATCTGGTTGGCATCCACCGTCCCCACTAACACCAGGTCGCTTCCGCCAGGAGTGGAAAGAACGTAGTACACCGAAGCCATCGCCAAAATAATCGCTAAAATAATCAGGAATTTATTCCGAACACTCATCGAAAATCTCCATCTGCACTATTACAACGCTCTGTTTCCTCTGTGTACACTTGCGCCTCCAGTGGTTAAGCTTCTCGGCGAACTCCGCGTCTCGGCGGTGATCACACAAACAGCGCCGCCGAAATAAAATCCAGTACAAACGCCCGCCGTTCGCGGATCCGCTCCTCCGACAACGGATCCACCTTCATCAGCGTCTTCATCAACGGCGCCGCGGTGAAATAGAACACAATTATCCCCACCACCGACGGAACAAAATCCATCGGGTTCACGGTTCGAAATTCCCCCGCCTTGATACCCTCCCGCAACAAGTGGACCAGCTTTTCGAAGATGGGACTAAAATATTCCCGGGCAACGCGCTGCATAGGAGCGCTACCTTTCGTGCCCGATCGCATCCACTCCGCCTGCACTACCCGGGGAAACTGTGGATTTGCCGCGATGTAATCGAAATATGTCCCCAGATATTCCAGCATTTTCTGCCGCGGAGGCCGTTTGCTTTCTAGCACCGGCATCACCTGCGCGCGCAGTCCGCTGAACACCTGATCCAGCACTGCTTCGTAGAGAGAATCCTTGTCCTTGAAGTAGTAATAGAGCAGCGCCTTGTTGACGTGCGCCGCCCGCGCGATCGCATCCGTCCGCGCGCCTGCGATTCCGAGCGCGGCAAATTCCCCAACCGCAGCCTTCAGGATCGCTGCGCGGCTCTCCTCCGGCCGACCGCGGGTTCCCAGTCGGGGAGCGATCCGTCCGCCGCCCGAGTGGCCGGTGGAACGATGCGACCTAAGAATCGTGCTCGACCGCTTCATATAATTAACCAGTTAGTTAGATTATAGCACGCCGGCGAGAGAAACCAGACTACGCAGGGGGCACGAAAGGGGGAAGACCAATGACACCAGGGTCCCCTTCCCCTCACGCCTTGGGGGGCGCGGCGGGTGGTTCAAACGAGCCGCAGCGGCCACGCACAGCGCCTCCCATGGATTGACGAAACTTCTCGCGCTCCTCGGGGGTCATCTGTTCCCACCGTTCCGTCATGCGGTGACGCCAGTGCATACCGCGACCCGGCCGGCCGTGGAACCCACCAAAAAGAATCTTGCAAAGGATCAAGAGTCCTATCGCCTGCCAGAAGGCGATCACATTCCAGCCAAAGAGCGCCGGCATCAACCAATTCCACAGGCGCATCACCACAAAGCCAAATATAGTGACGAACAGCGCCGCAAACAGCGCGACCTTCAGTACCGTGGCAGCCCAATTCCTTTTCATGTCCCTTGTCCTCATGTCTTCACAAATTACGTTTCGTAAATTCGTCGCGGATGGCCTGGAGACGCTCACGCAAATAAAGAACGGCATAGTGCTTGCGCGAGAGCAGCGTGTTCACACTCACGCCAGTTTGCGACGCTATTTCCTTGAAGCTGTATCCCATCAGTTCGTGGGCGACGAATGCCTCGCGCTGCTCGTCCGGCAACTCGTCCAGAGCGGCGTCCAGTTCTTCCAGCAACACGTTGCGTGCGTATGCTGCGTCCGGTCCGGCTTCGGGCGAGGGAAGCAAGTCTTCCGACTGGAGCATTTCCCCATCCTCTGTAATCGTTGCCAGTCCGTCCCGCAGCGTCTCCCGCTTTTTTTTGCGAAAGAGGTCGATGATCCGATTGCGGGCCACACGGAACAGCCACGCCGTAACCTGCTCCACCGGCTTCATCATGCGGTAGGCTTCCACGAGTTCGTAGAAGACATCCTGCAGGACGTCTTCTGCGTCATCGCGGTCGGCCACGCGTCTGCGGATGAAGTTGCGTAGCCGGGATTGCTCCCGCTCGATCGCCTCAGAGATCCGCCGGTCCTGTTCCGCCATCGCCCACTGTCTTCTCAGCGCCTCATCCATCTACTGGTGTAGACGAATGAGCCCGATAAATATTTTAAGAATATAAGCAAGGAAACAAGAATGGCGCCGCGCGACCGGCCAAGGGCTGCACAAGCTATAATTACGCGCACGCATGACCCTCGCCTCTGGCACAAGACTCGGCCCTTACGAAATTCTCGCTCCGCTGGGTGCGGGCGGCATGGGCGAAGTGTACCGTGCCCGGGATTCACGTCTTGGGCGTGAAGTCGCATTGAAAGTGCTGCCGGAATCGTTTTCGGGTGATGCGGACCGACTACGGCGCTTCGGGCAAGAGGCACGTGCCGTGGCAGCACTCAATCATCCCAACATCCTCGCCATTCACGATATCGGGGAGCAAGGCGCCGCACCCTTCATTGTCTCCGAACTCCTGGAGGGCAGCAGCTTACGCGTCGAGCTCGAGCAGGGCGCACTATCAGCGCGCAAGGCGTCCGATTATGCGGCGCAGATCGCGCAGGGGCTGGCGGCGGCGCACGACAAGGGCATCATCCATCGTGACTTGAAGCCGGAGAACATTTTTCTTACCAAAGAAGGCCGGGTGAAGATTCTCGATTTCGGCCTGGCGAAGCTGGCGCCGAATGCTCGTGGAGCAAGAGGTCAATCGGACGGCTTGACGCTGACCGGTTCGCCGACGGAAGTAGGCATGGTGATGGGCACGGCCGGGTACATGGCGCCGGAGCAGGTGCGCGGCGCGGCGGTGGATTCCCGCACCGATATTTTCGCTTTTGGCGCGGTGCTGTACGAGATGATCTCGGGGAAACGCGCCTTCCGCCGCGATACAACCGCCGAGACCATGACGGCGATTCTGAAAGAAGATCCACCGGAACTAAGCGAGATGGATCATCCTGTATCGCCGGGGCTGGAGCGCATCGTGCGGCGCTGCCTGGAGAAGCAGCCAGAGCAGCGCTTCCAATCGGCAAAGGACCTTGCGTTTGCGCTGGAAGCGCTGAGTGGTACGACTTCGAGGACAGCGGCGAATGTGGCGATCGCGAGCAGCGCCGGGAAACCGCGCTGGCCAGTGTTCGTGGCCGCGGGTGCGCTGCTTGGCCTCGCCTTGGGAGCTGCCATCGAGTGGCGTCTAAGGCCTGCCCCGGCGGCGCCGCCTACCTTCACGCGAGCGTCGTACCATCGCGGCGAGGTGATTCGAGGCCGATTTTTGCCGGATACGAAAACTGTCTTCTACAGCGCGAAGTTCGCCGGAGGACCGCCGGACACTTACAGCATCCGTGAGGACTACCCGGCATCAACGCCGGCGGGTCTGGGCGGGGCTCTACTGTTGGCAATTTCGCGACAGGGTCAAATGGCAGTCCTGATGCACCCGAGATATTTCGCCCACTATGAGTGGACCGGTACGCTTGCTACTTCGCCCCTGGGCGGCAGCGCGCCTCGCGAACTGATGGAGAATGTTGTCGATGCCGACTGGGGACCAGACGGGAACGAACTTGCCGTCATCGACCGCAGTAACGATAAGTGGCGCTTGCAATATCCCATCGGAAAGGTGCTGCTCGAAGGCGAAGGCTGGATGAGCGATATGCGAGTTTCGCCCGATGGAAAACAAGTGGCGCTGTTTCGGCACCCGCCGAATGTGGATGATCGTGGCGATCTTGTGGTGGTAGACCGGTCGGGACAGCTGCAAACCATATCGGCGGGATGGGAATCCTTGGAAGGGCTGGCATGGGCGCCATCGGGGAAAGAAATATGGTTCTCAGCCGCGGAATCAGGTGAGCAGTGGTGCATCCATGCCGTCAGCTTGTCAGGCAAGCAGAGGACTGTTTATTGCGGCACGGCGCCGACACGCATCCTCGATGTCGCGTCCTCGGGTCGCGCCCTGGTTTCGACCGAGGAATCCCGTGGGACGATGACAATGGTGGAGCACGGGTCTAATCAGGAGCGCGACCTGAGTTGGCTCTCCTACAGTTGGGGGCCGCGGCTGTCCCGGGACGGAAGCGAAATGTTGTTCACCGATTTATCTGAAGAGTCGGGCAACGACTACTCGGTGTATGTGCGGAAGAGTGATGGCTCCCCCGCGGTTCGCCTCACCGGAGGCGGATATGCCACCGACATCACTCCCGATGGAAAATGGGCTATGGTGATCCTCCCGGATGATCCGGCGGCACGCCTCCAGATTGTGCCGGTGGGACCGGGGCAGGCGCGTGTGTTGCACTGGGACGGGATACAGCCGCGATGGGCCCAGTGGTTCCCGGATGGACATCGTATTCTGCTGCTCGCCAGCCAGGCGGGCCAGGCGGCAGCTGTCTACCTCACGGATGTTGACGGTTCGACACCAAAGCGGTTGTCGCCGGGGGAGCCTCCGTGGGGGGCGGTTGCGCCGGACGAACAATCATTGATTGTTGTTCAGAATGGAAGCTTCGTGATCCGCTCCATGTCGGACGGCAGTTCCAAGCCGATTCCCGGTATTCAGGCTGAGGAGTCTCCGATCGGGTGGGCGGCGGATTCGAAGCATGTATTTGTGCAGGCAACAATCGCTACCGGCCTCATGATTTATAAGGTCGATGTAGAGTCTGGCCGGCGGGAACTGTGGCAGACGATAACGCCGAAAGACGCGACGGGTCTGAGGCCGATGAACACACCTACCGCCATTACGCCCGATGGTCGGTGGATGGCGTTTGGTAGCCGCACACAACTGGGGCAACTTTACCGCAGCGACACGCTAAAGTAGATCTCAGCGTGGGGGGCGGCGTCTTTCCAGAGAGGGAGAAAAGCCAGCATCGCCGCTTTCGAGCCCGGTTACTGCGGCAGACCGACCTTGCGCACCAGTTCGGCAAACCGCGGATCAGAACGCAGAGGGTCGAGCCTGAAGTTAGTGTTCAAACTAATTAGCAGCCAATCGTGTTCTTGATATGCGATGTTGAGCCAATGGAAAGCCTGCTCTTTATCTCCCAAGTCGGCGTAGAAGGTGGCAATGATCAATGCTGAGTAGTAGCCATTTTCACGTTGTGCTTGCCGGTATTCGATGACTTTGGTGAGAGCGCCTTTCCAGCCCGCGGATTGAAATCCTCGTTCCATCGCGGCAGTGGATTCGATGTCGCCTTGAAAGCCCGACAACTGGCCACAGATCCGCCATTCTTCAATCACCTGCGGGTACATGCGTTTTCCCCAATAGGCTTGGGCCAGACAATCGTGCGCGATCGCGAAGGTCGGGTTGTCGTTCGCCAGCTTCGTGCAAATCGCAATGGCTTCGTCGAAGTGCCGCGTCCAGACGCGAACACTTCCGGCCACCCTGGCGATGATGGGAGACTGCGGCTCAAGCTCCTGCGCACGATTCATTTCCGCAAAGGCTTCCGGTTCCCTGCCCCCAACCATGGCAATATCGTCCGCGTACCACTGGCGCGCCGTGGCATCGTCGGGGTCGAGTTCGAAAGACTTCTTGAACTCAGCCTCTCCGCCAGCAAAATCCCAGTCGTACTGCATCTCGTTGCTGCCCAGAACAGCATGAGGATGAGCCAGGGTCGGATCCAACTCCAGCGCCTTGCGGGCGGCGCCATTCGACTTGGGAAAGTCTTCGTTTTGATTGCCACCATAATTCGGCAGCACGGAATAGACGTCGGCCAGAGCCGAATAAGCCAAAGCGTAGCCCGGATCTTTCGCGAGGGCCCGACTGAAATAGGAGATTGCCTCCTCAAGTTCACTATAGGTCCGGTTATTCCAGGCGTAGCGCCCTTTCAGGTACAGATCGTAGGCTTCAGGATTTTGCGTGCCTTGCCGGGTGACCTGCTGCTTCTCTGAGCTGCTGAGCTTGGAGCGCAACTTCCCCGCAATGTCGCCGGCGATCTGCATCTGCAACGACACAATATCCGCGCCCTTACCGCTGTAGTGATGCTCCCAGATTGCGGTGTTGTCGCGAACATCGATAAGCTCGGCGCTCACGTCGATGTTGTCGCCCCGCGACGTTACCCGTCCGCTCACCAGCGCCGACACCCCCAGGTCGTTGCCGGCCTTTTGTGCGTCCACATCCTTCCCCTTGTAGCGGAAGACGGAGCTGCGGGATTTCACCTTGAGCTGGGGCACATGTGCGAGGTTGCCGATCAACGATTCGGTGATGCCATCGCTGAGATAGTCGTTATTCGCATCTCCACCGCCATTGGTGAAGGGCAGCACGGCGATGGAATCGGCGCCGGGGTGGCGGTAAAGCAGCGCCAGGCTCAAGACTCCCAAGGCGAAGGCGGCTGCCGCCGCCAGCCCGGTGATCTTCCAATTCCAATCCCAATTCCGAATCCAATTCCAACGCTTGCAAGAACGGGAGGCTGCAGCGGCGGCGGCTGGATCCTCATCTTCCAGCTCGACAGCGACGTCTGCTTCCGGTATCGGTTCGCTGTGCGTCGGCGCAATCCAGCGGTAGCCCCGACGGTCGATGGTCTCAATGAAGATCGGATTCTCGGCCGAATCTCCGAGCGCGTCGCGCAGGCGCTTAATCGCGCTGCGGATTCCGAGATCAAAATCGACGAACACGTCGCCGGGCCACAGCGTCTGACGAAATTCCTCGCGCGTAATGACCTGATTCGGGCGGCTCAGTAAAAGCTTCAGGGCGCGAAAGGGCAGGTCCTGGATCTTGACTTTGACTCCGCTCTTGCGCAACTCATCCGAGCGCAAATCGGCCTCGAACACCCCGAACAGAACAACTGTATTGGGGACGCGACTCAGCGAGTTGATAGGCATAGAAAAGGGAGTCGATCCAGGGGAGGCCGCAAGTCTACCATCGAAACAATTGACGGCTCAAGCAGACTTTGTCTCACTTCGCGTAAGTTTCGAGGCTGCCTTGTGCCTCACTTCCCAAGTAACAACTTCGCGCATTGTACTGCAAACAAATCCTTTAGCGCGTCACACGCACTGCACGAACGTATCACGGCCGGAACATTGACCACGGCCCGCATTTAGGGCACATTCGGCGCCGTGTTTGGGTCGCAATTTGGAACCACTAAGGCCGCGCGCCGAGCTCACTGAAGGCGGGCAGCTTAGGGATGGCTTTCGAGATTGGTTCCCGGAAACACCGGAAAGACTTGCAGTTCTAGGAGGATTTAATGAGTTATGTTCGGCACGCAATTAAGTCGCTTCGCACTGCCAGGGCACTTGTTCTCGCCCCGTTCTTCCTGGCTGTGGCCGGGACGGCGATCCCCGCCCATGCCCAGACTCCGCCCCCGGCAACCTTCGTGAACCCCACGCTGTTTAACGGAGGTTCTGTTATTTCCAATTACAGCCCGATTGCAGTACAAGTAGTTGCCCTTGGCGACTTCACCAATAACGGAATCCAAGACCTCCTCACGCTCGATGACAACGGCAACACCGCCGGGGTGGGCATTCTGTTGGGCAACGGCGATGGCACCTTCGGGCCCGTCTCCTCTATTACCACGTTTGCGTGCACTTTAGAGGGCGGCATCGTCACGGGTGACTTCAATAATGACGGTAAACTCGATTTCGCCGTCGTATCGGGTACGCCCGGGGGGGATTGCAACTTCAATCCGGGTACGCTCTGGATTTATCTGGGCAACGGCGCGGGCGGCTTCACCCTCAAGGCCTCGTATTCAATGCTTGGGGTCCCTGCTAACAACGAGAAGGCTGGTGGATTGATCGCCGGCGATCTTCGGGGCAACGGGCATCTCGACCTGCTCGCGATCGATCCCACTAATGGCGTCGACGTTTTTCTTGGCAACGGCGATGGAACCTTCCAGGCTCCAGCGGCGGTCGCAATAACTTCTCCGGGTTATACGGGGGCAATCACGGCCAGGGACGTCAATAACGACGGAAAGCCCGATCTGATAGTCGCGAATCAATACGAAGGTGACGGTATTTTTGTGCTGCTCGGCAACGGCGACGGTACCTTCAAGTCTCCCGTGTTTTACCAGCAGGGTTCGAATTCGGGTGCCATGGCGCTAGCCATCGGGCAGTTGATCGCGGACGACCACGGCGACGTGGTAATGGGCACGGGAAACGGAGCGTACGTCTACATCAACAATGGCGATGGCACGTTCAAGACCCCGGTTCTGTATGGTCCGTCGTGGATCAATTCCATTGTGATCACCGATATCAATGGCGATAAGAAGCAAGATCTTGTGGTTAGTTCTTATTCATCCTCCGCAGTATGGACTATGCTCGGCAACGGGAAAGGCGGTTTCACCGCGGGAGAGTCATTCGCCACGTCTGGCTATCCGAACAACGTCGTGGTCGCCGACTTCAACGGCGACAAGAAACTCGACTTCGCTACGTCCAACAACGCCGGGCAGTGGATAACCGTGGGTCTCGGCAATGGCGACGGCACGTTCCGCAGCGGCCAGAGTTACGGCTACAGCTGGAATGCTCCCATCAACGCCATCGCCACCGCCGACCTCAACGGCGACGGCAATCTGGACATCGTGGAAGGTGGAGGAGGTACGGGCGTTGGCATTACGGTGATGCTGGGGAGTTCGCACGGCGTGTTCGGGCCGGCCACTTCGATTGCGGTCGGCTGCGGCGAAGCGAATCGCAGCGGCGTCAACTCTATCGCCTTGGGCGACGTCAATGGGGATCACAAGATCGACGTGGTGGCGACCAGCCTCGACGATCCCTACAACTGCTATGAAAACGTGATTGCGGTGCTGGAGGGCCTCGGCAATGGGAAATTCAAAACGCCTGTCTACTATTCCACCGGGACTACGCAGCAGTCCTACAGCGCTACGTTGGCCGATTTACGCGGCAAGGGGCTGCTGGACATTGTCGTCTCAAACGGCGATGGCAGCATCAGCGTGCTGCTCAACAACGGCAAAGGCGTCTACGGTACAGCCAACGTGATCACGGGTGCCAGCGGGTCGGCGGCCGCAGGCATCGTGATCGGCGACTTCAACAACGATGGCAAACTGGACATCACCCTCGACAACTACGGCGCGAATACAATTTACGTCCTGCTGGGAAACGGCGACGGCACGTTCCAGGCCCCGATCGTAACGCCCCTGGCGTCGATCTATCCGGCCGGGATGGCAGCCGGCGATTTTAACCACGACGGTAAGCTGGATCTGGCGGTCACCGGTGCGGGCTATTCAGGATCGCTTGTGATTTTGACCGGGAACGGCGACGGCACCTTCACAGTTGGCACGCCCTACGAGTTCAACATGTGGGAGCAATGCTATCCAAGCGGCGGATCCAATCCGTTTTGGATCGGAGCGGGCGATCTCAACCAGGATGGCAAGTTGGATCTAGCGATTGCTGTTACATACTCCGCCTGCGGCACAGAATATAGCGGACAAAACAATTGGGGAGCGGCGCTGGTCTACACCGGGAACGGCGACGGCACCTTCAATCAGGACGACGGACCATGGCTCGGCGGCGTGGACAACTCCGGCATTGTGCTCGGAGACTTCAACCGCGATGGCATGCTCGACATGGCGGTAGCCGGCAATGCAGCGTGGACGACCCAGGAGTGGACAACCATCATGCTGAACAACACCCAGCCGGTGAGCGTCTCACCCCTCTCCATGACATACAAGTCACAGGCAGTGGAAACCAAGAGCGCCGCTCAAACTGTGCTTTTTACTAATGATGAAACGACATCGCTCGCGGTCAGCAAAGTGGCGCTTGGAGGAAAGGATCCAGGAGACTTCGGCTTCAAGTCCGCATGCCCGAGCCGCTTGCTGGCCGGCGCTTACTGCACCGTGACCGTTACCTTCGAACCCACAACCGCGGGCACGCGGACAGCGACGTTGTCCATCACCGATGGCGAAGGCACGCAAAACGTCTCGTTGACGGGTACCGGCGAGGAGACCGTTACGAGCTTCACTCCGACGAGCGGGCCGGTTGGAACTCCGGTGACGATCACAGGAACCGCCTTTACGGGGACGACCAAGGTGACGTTCGATGGCACGGCTTCCAGCTTCACCGTAAACTCCGCCACCGAGATCACGGCGACCGTGCCGACGGGAGCGAAGACCGGCAAGATCGGAGTCACCACTGACGGAGTGACCGTCGACAGCAAAACCAGCTTCACCGTGAACTAACTGAAAAAAACGGATGGGCCGGGGGCAACCGCTCCCGGCTCCGCCGGCTTATAGCACAGATGCTCGTATCGCGCAGCGACGCTCTGTTCAGATTTCGGTCCCGTCCTTAATTGCTTGCCGATTGCAGAAGTCCCGGCTCCGCCAGTTCTCGCCGCAGCATTCTCCGAATTCACCGAGGCCGGTCGCAGCGTGCTGGCTGACGGTGCGCCGCCCTCGCCTGCCTAAAGCAAGCGGGTCGAACTGCCGATGTACAACCCGTCAGTCAGAAATTACGGCCCGGTGCCGTGCTTAGTTTCGTTGCTCAATTTTCGCGGCCTGACCTTCGTGGCTTAACCGTGGGTTGCCGCAGAGCGGTGGGAACCTGGGTGGTGGGAACCTATGGATAAGATCCGGGCGCTCATTATGGATGATTCCTCGGTGATGCGCAAAATCGTCGAGCGTTCGCTGCGTCGGGCGGCCATCGAGCTGGAAAGGGTTATAGAAGCGTCGAATGGAGCCGAAGCGCTGGCCGCTTTGCAGAGCAACGTGGCCGAGCTCGTCCTCTGCGACATCAACATGCCGGACTCGCAATGGACCTCTGCCTGGGGCATCAACAATTCCGGAGAGGTGACTGTGCAATGGGGCGACCAGAATGGATTCTTCTGGGCGTCCCTTTACAACGGGTCGACCTTCACGTCGCTCACCGCTCCCGGCGGTTATAACACGGGCGTTCATTCCATCAACACGGCGGGGGACATCATGTTCGTGTGGGGAGATCCCTACGGAAACAATCACGCCGCGCTTCTGAACGCGGGCTCGTACTTCGTCTTCGATATGCCGGCGAGCCTGGGCTCGGGCACCGACGCTGATGGCCTGAACGACTCAGGTGCGATCGTCGGCCACTTCACTCCCACCGGAACCTCGGTCTTCGGGGCGTACGAGGGAAAGCTCTAGCTGATCAAATCCAGGGGAAACGGCCCCGCTTACGGCGATGTTTACCGCGAGCGGGTCCGAATCCCCTCTGCATTCTGGGCGGACAATGGAACACCAGCGTGTCAGCTGGGATCTTTGTGACGTAAACACTTCTAAATAGCACCGCCGAATCTTAGCCCCCGCCATGGTCGGGAAGTGTGGCCTACTCAGCCCCGCCGGCGATTGAAGGCACCAGCAGCACCTCATCGCCGTCCAGGAACGAATATGAAGCGCCCCCCAGGAAGCGAATATCCTCCTCATTCACATAAACATTGAGAAATCGCCGCGTCTCGCCCGCTTCATCCCGCAAATGGGGCTTCAAGTCGGGGAACTGCTGGTCGAGCTCCGAGAACAGCTCACTGAGATTAGCCGCCGAGCAAACAACGCGCGGCGTCCCGGAAGTAAGTCGCCGCAAAGCTGAGGGAATTTGAACGGTAATACTCATTAAGAACCTCCTAGCAAAAAACGGTGACGACGTGCTGTAGAGACGGGGCTTGCCCCGTCTCCACACGAAAGCAACTAGCGACCAACGACTGCTGTCTCGGCAACCGCCGCTGGCAGGTTTGCCGCCGTCGAAGCCAAATACGCCTCGAACTCGGCAAGCTTCGGAGCGATCGGAGTTTCCACTTGATACTTATCTGCCAGCACGTCGGTCGTCTTGAGTCCGTTGCCCGTAATGCAGAGCACGGTCGTTTCATCTGGCAGAATACGATCCTGTTGAATCAGCTTGCGCGCTGTCCCAACCGTCACGCCGCCCGCGGTCTCGGTGAAGATGCCTTCGCTCTCCGCCAGCAACTGGATGCCACCGACAACTTCGTGATCGGAAATGTCTTCCGCCCATCCTCCGCTTTTGGTGATGGCCTTCAACGCGTAATGTCCGTCGGCCGGATTGCCGATGGCCAGCGACCGCGCAATCGTCTTCGGACGCTGCGGCTCAATCTCGCTGCTGTACTGCTTGATCGCGGTCGAAATCGGCGAGCAGCCAGTCGCTTGCGCGCCAAAGAATTTCACTGGCTTCGGATCAACCAGTCCTAGCAGGATCAGCTCATCAAACGCCTTTTTGATCTTGGTAATCAAAGACCCGCCCGCCATTGGTACCACAACGTTGTCGGGCAAGCGCCAGCCCAGTTGCTCGGCGACTTCATAGCCCACCGTCTTCGAGCCTTCAGCGTAATAGGGACGAAGATTCACGTTCACGAATCCCCAACGGTGTTCATCGGCGATCTGCGAGCACAGGCGATTGACGTGATCGTAACTGCCGTTGATGCGCACCAGCTCCGCGCCAAACACTTGCGTGCCCAGAATCTTCGCGGGCTCAAGATCCGAAGGAATGAAAATCCACGCCTTCAAACCTTCGCGAGCCGCTTGCGCCGCGACCGAATTCGCGAGATTCCCCGTCGAAGAGCAAGCCACCGTGTCGAACCCAAAGCTGCGCGCATTCGCCAGGGCGACGGCGACCACGCGGTCTTTGAAGCTCAAGGTGGGCAGGCACACCGCATCATTCTTGACGAAGAGCCGCCGCGATCCAATCTCGTTTCCGAGTCTTGGGGCGCCCACCAGCGGAGTGAATCCTACCGGTAGGGACGGCTGAAATCCCGCCGGCAGCGGCAGGAGTTCGCGATAGCGCCACATGTTGGGCGCGCGCGAGGCAAACAGTTCGCGCGAAAGGCGCGAGCGAAGCGAATCGTAGTCGTAGGTGATTTCGAGCGGCGAGAAACAGTCTTCGCAGATACTGCGTGGCTGGTTGCCCCAGGTCTTGCCGCATTCGCGGCAACGGAGCTGGTACGTGCTCGTCTCCATTTTGCAACTTCTTTCCGTGACTGCGGGACGAGCCGGGTAAAAACCCCAGTTAACACAAAACCCCTTTTCCGAATGGGAAAAGAGGCTCGGGATACGCGAAAAAATCGCTATCACCCGAATCTCATGGTCCCCGTTACCGGGCGAGAGTTGGCACCTGCGATTGAGATAGATGATCTCTATCCGGTTGCCGTGGCGTCCTAGGGCTCGTCCCTCAGCCACTCTGCATGAAATTCCGATTTGCTCAAAAAAGAGCAAACTTGGGATCAAATACTACAACCGACCGAGCGGTCTGTCAAGGCAGAATTTCAGGCAGCCGGCGTCGGACAGCGAATGTGCGCCTGTTGCGAATGAGCAGGTAAATTGCATCACTTCATCCCCAGCGCCCGCAGCACTCCTTCATCCGCCACTGTCTTCCCATCTTTCTTCGTGACCACGCCAAACGATCCCGAGTAGTCCCACATCGCCCACCCGATCCCGTCGTGCTCGAGCGCCGTTCGCACATCATGTAGCCACAGCGCACGGTCCTCGGGGTCGGCATACTCCCGATACACGCCAAACTCGTTGCACACGAGCGGAACTCCGCGACGCCGCGCCCACTCCGCCGCCTGCTTCATTTCGGATTCGATGCGAGCAGCGTCCCAGTGATCGCGTCCATAACGGATTACCTGCAACCGGTTCACTTCATCCGGCACTAGCTGCGCTACGCGTTCCGCCGACTCCGGACTGGACGGATATTTCAAGCCGCGCAGCCAGTGCCAGTAATATGCGCTCCAAGTCGCGCCCTGATGGGTAAAGATGTGCGGCTCATAAAAATGAAAGTCGTATATGACATTCGGATCGTGCAGCGGTTCCTGAAAAACAAGGTCGCCGTCATCCGACCAGCGCGCGCCCGCCGCTATGATGGTGTGCCGCGGCGCGCCCTCACGGATCGCCGCCGCCAGCTTCACTTGCACGCCGAGCCATCGATAGCGGTCGGCGAACTCCGGCTCATTCAGAATTTCCAGAAACACGCGGTCGGCATCCCACGTCGAGTAATGCGCGGCCAGCGCCCGCCAGAAATCGGCAAACCGCTCGACAAACTCGTCCTCCTTAGTCAGCCGCGCCTTGAAGTCGCTCTCCGGATGCAGGTCGATCACCACGGCCAGCCCGTGATCGAGAATCATCTTGACCGCCGCATCCAGATAACCCAGATATTCCGCAGGAATCTTGTTGGGCTCGCGCTCGTTAAACATCGGCTGCGGATTTACGCTCAAGCGGACATGATCGAAGCCCATCGACTTGATCAGGGCGATGTCTTCGGCCGTCGTCCACGCCTGGAAATGTTCCAGAGTATAGCCACGCTTGTCATAGACCTGCGCGAACCACTCGCTGGCATTGATTCCGCGTTTCAATTTGTCCGCCCGCGCAAAGACCAGGGAGCCTTTTGCGGTCGCGACTCCGCCAGTCTGCGCCATCACACAACCTGCCAGCAGCCCTGACAACAATAGAAAGGCGACGCGCAAGCTCACTCGGTCCATCTTCAGTCGCCTCAAGTTCACTCCACCCATCGCGGCACTCCCCTATCGATTGATACACTGATGGCCAAGTCCCAAGTCCAAAGACTAGCCCATGCTTCCATGCCAGCGCCATCTTTTCGACATTCCCGACGACGTCGCCTACCTGAACTGTGCCTATATGTCTCCGCTGATGAAGCCGGCGCTGGAGGCTGGAACCGCGGGGCTCGCCCGCAAAGCGCATCCGTGGCAGATTACCGCCGATCAGTTCTTCACGGGCTCGGAAGAGTTTCGTACGGTCGCAGCTCGCCTTCTCGACGGTTCAGCCGCCTGCATCGCCATTGTTCCCTCGGCCAGTTACGGCATCGCAACCGCCGCGCGCAATGTGCCGATCAAGAAAGGCGAGAGCATTCTCGTGCTCGAAGAGCAGTTCCCGTCCAACTACTATCCGTGGCAACGTCGGCCGACGGAAACGGCGCATCTCTGAAGATCGTTCCGTGGCCTGGTGATGAGGATAACGACTGGACGGCTGCTGTTCTGAACGCCCTTACCGCCGACGTGGCTATTGCCGCGCTCCCGCACGTGCAGTGGACCAGCGGCGGAAGACTGGACCTCGTCCGCATCGGCGAAGCTTGCCGCAAGCTCGGCACCGCGCTCGTTCTCGATCTCACGCAGTCGCTCGGCGCGCTGCCCTTCAGCGTGCGCGACGTGCAGCCGGATTTCGCCGTCGCTGCCAGCTACAAGTGGCTGCTCGGTCCTTATTCCGTCGGGCTTCTCTATGTCGCGCCAAAATGGCAGGGCGGAATACCGCTGGAAGAGAATTGGATTCAGCGCGCCAACGCTCGCGATTTCGTCGAATCTCCTGCTGTATACCGAAAATTACGACGCCGGCGCGCGGCGCTTCGATATGGGCGAGCGCTCGAACTTCGCTCTGTTGCCCGCCGCCGTGCGCGCCATGAAGCAGTTGCTGGAGTGGAAAGTCGCGCAGGTCTCGGAAACGGTGGGCGCGCTCAATCGTCAACTGGCGAACGCCGCAGCGAGCTTGGGATTCTTCGCTCCCGCCGAGCCGCTGCGCGCGCCTCATTACCTGGCGCTACGGAGAAAAGAGGCGATTCCGAAGGAACTTCCCGAAATGCTGGCGCGAGAGAAAGTGTTCATCAGCGTCCGCGGAAGTTCAATTCGAGTGACGCCGCACGTTTACAACACGGCTGAGGATGGAGAGCGGCTTATCGCTGCCTGCGCCGCGTCGCTGCACTGCGAGGACACTTTGCCCTGACGGCCGGGCGGGGAACTTACTCGCTTGAGGGCGGCTGGCTCGCTTCTGCGCCAGCGACGCCGCTTCGGTGGCCGGATTTTCTTTTTCCACCTCGTCGTAGAGTTTCTTGGCTTCGTCTGGCTTCTGGCGCGACTCGTAGAACCCGGCGAGTTCAATTTGCGCCGTCGCTTTGCTGACGACGATCGTAGGCTTATCGATCAACTGTTTATAAAGATCGACCGCCTGCGTGTCTTTATTCTCCGCGCGATAAACGGAAGCCAACGCGAATTTGCCGAGTGCCGCAAGGTCGGCGTTCGAGGAAGCGGCCGCCTCTTGCAGGTTGCGCTCCGCGGCTGCATTGTCGTTCAGTTGTGCCGAGGCCAATCCCACAAAATAGCGCGCCATGTCGGCAGTGTGCGTGTGCGGATACTTATCGACGATGTCCTGGAACTGCTTGCGCGCCGCCGTGGCGCGCTCCTGCGAGGACGCGAAGCTGTCGAACCCCGGTTGCGCGGGCACGCCTGCTGGACGCACCTGCGTTTCAAAGGTGCGAACCGCCGTCGAAAGCTCGGCGCTCGCTTTTTCGTCCTGCGTATTGACGTAGTACCAGCCGCCAAATCCAATTGCTGCCAGCACGACAACCGCAATTACGATGACGATGAGCTTCGCCTTATGCTCCTCGCTCCAGTGGGCGGCGTTCTCCGCCGCCTCGATCGTGACCTTGCTGAAGCGATCTTGTTTCAGTTGATGCCGGGTTTCTGCGCGCACGGGCTTCCTTCTTCGCTTAACGGTAGGATGACAATTGTTCAGTCTAACAGGCCGATTTCCGGAGCGTCAAAGTGGTCGCAGCAACCGAGGGAGTGGCTGGGTTTGAAAAATAAGGATGCGAGCCAAGCGTCCAGTTGCTGCCCGCAAAAAGCAGGTCCTTCGCTCCGCTCAGGATGACAACTCTTATTGACGACGGCGCGGTATCTCCCAGGCGACGTGGTCTGGAGAAATTGCTCTGGCAGAAAGGTGAGTTCGCAGCTATCTTCTCGCCGCCGTCACCTTCCCCGCTTCCGCCGCTGTCGGCATGGTCGTAACCCGTCCCTGCGTACCGGCAGCTTGCGCTGGAACTACTGACGGAGCTGGAGCTGCCGCTGCCGCCGGGATCATTCCCAGCGCTTTGCGCACTTCGGCATCGAGCTTCGCCATCGTGTCTTTATTCTCTTTGAGGAACGCACGGGCGTTCTCGCGTCCCTGGCCGATGCGTTCGCCTTTGTAGCTGAACCACGAGCCCGACTTCTCCAGGATATTGCTGTTCACGGCCAGATCGAGCAGATCGCCTTCGCGCGAGATGCCCTCGCCGTAAAGAATGTCGAATTCGGCTTCGCGGAACGGCGCCGCCACTTTGTTCTTCACAACTTTGACGCGGGTGCGCGAGCCGGTGACCACGTCTCCTTCTTTGATGGCCGCAATGCGGCGAATGTCAATGCGCACCGACGAATAGAACTTCAGCGCGCGTCCGCCGGTTGTGGTTTCCGGATTGCCAAACATCACGCCAATCTTTTCGCGGATCTGGTTGATGAAAATCAGACAGGTGCGTGACTTGGCAACCGTCCCGGTCAGTTTGCGCAGTGCCTGCGACATCAGACGAGCCTGCAAGCCCATATGGCTGTCGCCCATTTCGCCATCGAGTTCGGCCTTCGGGACGAGCGCCGCTACCGAGTCCACCACCAGCACGTCGATAGCATTCGAGCGCACCAGCGCTTCCGTAATTTCGAGCGCCTGCTCGCCATAGTCGGGTTGCGAGACCAGCAGGTTGTCGACGTCCACGCCCAACTTCTTGGCATAGCCCGGATCGAGCGCATGTTCGGCATCGACGAACGCCGCCATGCCTCCAGCCTTTTGCGCCTCGGCAATCACCTGCAGCGCAATCGTCGTTTTGCCGGATGACTCCGGGCCGAAGATTTCGATCACACGTCCGCGTGGCACGCCGCCCACGCCGAGCGCGGCATCGAACGAAATTGCGCCGGTCGAAATCACCGCGATGGGGACGATGGCTTCCTTCGACCCCAACCGCATGATGGAACCTTTGCCAAACTGCTTTTCAATCTGCGCGAATGCGAGATCGATGGCTTTGACACGCTCGTTGTTGCGCTCTTCTAGCCTGCTTCGGTCGGTGTTGCGCTCTTCGGCCATAATGGCTGCTCCTGTTTACGAATCTGGAATCTGAGCCTACACCCGCGGGCTGGAGCGTGAAGTGTTGGCTATCACATCAGTTTTGGTCAGTTTAGCACGAAGCGAATGAAAGGCGAAGCTATTAGTTGATGGACGTGGTTCTGGCAAGCTTTCCTCTGTGTTCCTCGGAGCCCTTTGTGTTTGAGCCTTTCGGGTAGTGCCGGCCACGGGCACGGCTTCGCAGCTTCTTGCTAGACTCTCCACATGCAAGGATCGCGTAACGGCGAGAGCGCCGACCAGAACAAGATCGGAGGCCCCTCGCTCTACCTCGTAGCCACGCCCATCGGCAATCTCGAAGACATCACTCTGCGGGCCCTGCGCGTGCTCAAGGAAGTCGACCTGATCGCCTGCGAGGACACGCGCCAGACGCTGAAACTGCTCAACCATTACGGCATCCAGACGCGACTGGTCAGCTATCACGAGCACAACGAGATGACCAAGGCCTCCGAATTGGTCGTTGACCTCGAAGGCGGCGCCAAGATTGCGCTGGTCACCGACGCGGGCATGCCCGGCATATCCGACCCCGGATTCCGCCTGATCGCGCTCGCCATCCGGCATCATGTGCCGGTGGTGCCGATTCCCGGAGCGTCGGCGTTTCTGGCGGCTCTGGTGGCGAGCGGCCTGCCCACCGATTCCTTCCGCTTCAGCGGATTTCTCCCGGCCAAGGCAGGACAGCGCCGCAAGTTGCTGGAGAGCGTCAAAGACTCTCCGCGAACGCAGGTGTTCTACGAAGCGCCGCATCGGCTGCTGGAGACGCTTGCGGATGTTTCCGAGGTTCTGGGGAATGATCGTCACGTAGTGGTCGCCCGCGAGGTGACGAAGATGCACGAAGAATTTCTGCGCGGTCGCGCGGGAGAAATTCTCGAACAGCTCAAAGCCCGAGGAGACGTCAAAGGGGAGATCACGCTGCTGATTGCGAAGGCCGAAGAGGGAGCAGTTCCGGCCGCATCCGAGGCGGTGAGCGTCGCACAGCGTGTGCGCGAAATCATGTCCGCCGAAAAGGCAGACGAAAAAGCCGCGCTGAAGAAAGTGGCCAAAGAGCGCGGGATCGGAAAGAGCGAAGCGTATCGCGAGTGGCAGCGGGAAACAAATAACGAATCACGTAGGCCCGGCCGCATTCGTCCGGGACATGCGGGCGGGGAAACCAGTGGCGCGCAGGCAGAAGCTACTCGACCGTCAAAGTGGACAGTAACGCCCATTTAGCCCCTCCAGATAATCTGTCGAGCTGCGCTCGGGGCGCGGACGAATGCGTCCGCCCCTACGTGGTTCTTGCTGATTCCTACTTCCCCACCAATTCCTTCTTAACCGCCTCGCTGACCACTTTGCCATCCACCCGCATCCCGGCGGCGGCGAAGCGGGCCATGGCGGCCTTCATCACCGTTCCCATGTCTTTCATGGCAGGAGCGGGCGTCATCTCGGCAATCGCCGCGCGGACTCCGGCTACGATTTCTTCTTCGCCGGCGGCCTTGGGTAGGTAGGTTTCGATCAGCTTGATTTCGGCGGCTTCTTTGTCGGCCATCTCCTGACGTCCGCCCTTGGTGAACTGCTCGACCGAGTCTTTGCGCTGCTTGATCAGGGTGGAGAGCACTTGCTGCGATTCCTTGTCGTCGAGCGGCGCCATCTTGTCGATCTCTTTGTTCTTGAGCGCGGTCTTGACCATGCGCAGGGTGGAGAGGCGATGCTCTTCGCGGGCTTTCATGGCCGCGACGATGTCTTTTTGGATCTGGTCGATTAGGGGCATGGGAGAATTATAGAGGTCAGAGGTTCGATTGCAGAGGTGAAAACCATATGCAGCGAATGCTCTAACTTCTGCAATCTGACCTCTAACCTCTGACCTTCTGTTTCCCTCACCACACGCTTTCGAATATTCTGGTATCTCATGCTCAAGAAGAACAGGCTCTTCACTCCCGGACCAACGCCGCTGCTGCCGCAAGCCCAGATGGCGATGGCTTCCTATGGCGCGCACCATCGCACGGCCGAGTTCCGCTCGCTGTTCACGCGTGTTCTGGCCGACGTCAAGGAGTTCATCGGCACCAACAATGACGTGCTCGTGCTGACCTCGTCAGGCACGGGCTTCATGGAAGCCTCGGTCTCGAACCTGACTTCTCCGGGCGACCGAGTGCTGGTGTTGACCGCCGGCAAGTTCGGCGAGCGCTGGACCGCGCTGGCCAAGGCGTTTGGTTGCGCCGTGGAGACGGTAACCGCTCCCTATGGCGAAACGTTTTCGATTGAGGAAGTGCGCCGCAAACTGACGCCCGAGATTCGCTGCGTTTATGTGCAGGCGACCGAGAGTTCCACGGGCGCGCGGCATGACGTTGAGGCGATCGCAAAACTGGTGCGAACTTCGTATATCCGGACACCTTATTGATCGTCGACGCGATCACTGGGCTGGGCACGACCCATCTCGACGTGGACGGTTGGGGAATCGACATCATCATTGGTGGCTCGCAGAAGGCGCTGATGATCCCGCCCGGACTGGCCTATGGCGCCATCAGCGAGCGGGCGTGGCAGCGCATGGAGACGACGAAGTCTCCGCGGTATTACTTCGATCTGCGGAAGGAACGAAAAGCGGCGGCCAAGGCGGAGACGACAAGCACGCCCGCGACCTCTCTGTTTGCCGGAATGGCCGCAGCGCTCGATTATGTGCGTCAAATGGGAGACGGGAACCTCGCGGAGGGGCGAGACGCGCTGATCGCGAACGCGGAGTTGTGCGCGGCCATGACACGCGCCGGCGTCGAAGCGCTGAGGCTGAAGTTGTTCGCGTCGAGTTCTCCGGCGGCCGCTCTGACGGCCGTCGCTGCGCCGGCCGGCATCGATTCCACGACCATTTGCAAACGCTTCCGCGAGCAGTTTGGCGCGGTCGTGGCCAACGGAAATGCGGAGTTGAAAGGACAGCTTTTCCGCATCGCTCACATCGGCTACTACGATTATCTGGACACGGTGGGAGTGCTGGCCGCACTCGAACATGTGATCGCCGAAACCACGGGGAATGCGGTCGAGTACGGATGCGCGGTGAGGGCGGCGCAGGAAGTTTATGCGAAGGCGAAGACTGCAGATCCCTCGCTGCGCTCGGGATGACAAGCCTTCAAGAAGTGGAAAGATTTCTAGGAGTCGAGCGCTTCCCGTCGCAATTTGCGGCTTTCGGCCAAGAGCGACATGGAGTGCATAAGGTTCTGCAGGGTGACGATTCCGACCAGTTGCTGTTCGTCGACAACCGGAATGATGCTGAGATTCCGCGCGGAGAGCTTGCGGAAAGCGGAGGCGAGCGACTCCTGTTTGGCGGCAACGTCAAAAATGCGGTTCATCACCGCCTGCACATAGCCGTTGCCTTCGGCGCGCAGTGCTTCGAGAATCTTTTGCCTGGAGACGACGCCAACCATGTCGCTGCCCCGTACCACTGGAAAATCGTCCTGCAGCGTATGCACGGCCTTCTCGAGCGCGTCTTCCAGAGTGTCGGCGGGCGAGAGCGTGGCGAAATCGGTGAGCATGACTTCTTCCAGGCGGACGCTTTGCAGGACGGATTGAAATACCGCCGAGCGCTCCTCGAGTTGTGCGCCGGCAAAAAGAAAAAAGCCGATCATCATCAGCCAATAGCCGTCCCATCGCGCCTCAGGGCGACTGCTGAGCAGCATTCCAACCATGATCATCAGGATGGAAAAGACATTGCCGATGCGGACGGCGCGCTGAGTGGCTTGAATCATGTCGACGCGGCGCGAAAAAAAAGCGCGCAAAACGCGGCCGCCATCCATGGGATACGCTGGCAGCAGGTTGAACAAGCCGAGGTAGAGATTTGCCCAGACAATGCTCCGCAGCAGGCCGCTCGGGTGGAAGAGCGGCTTGGCGGCAAGCGAAAAGCCTGGAATGGCAGCCAGCAGGACAAGCGCGGACAAACCGGCGATGAAAAGGTTCACCAGCGGTCCGGCAACCGCGACTCGGATATCACGTTTCCAGGCGTTGATCGGATCCGGGATGGCCTGTGCCTCGTCGACTATGGTGATCCCGCCGATCGGCAACAGGATGATGCCCTTCGCCGGAATGCCCGAACCCCGGGCTACCAGAGCATGCCCCAATTCGTGCAGGACCACGCTGCCGAAAAGGATGCCGACCAGGCCGAGAACGCGAAGAGCGGCGGTCGCATCCTGAGTAGCGGCTTCGGTGCTAAACAAGAAGACCAGCAGAAACAGAAAGGTCAGATGAATGCGAATTTCGATTCCAAAGAGACGTCCGACCGGGATGGACCAACTGCGCATCGACATACCTACCAGTATTCTATCTACTTAGACACCGATTGATGCCGAGGAGATGCGAAAAGGCGAAACGGAAGGACTGGGCCGGAAGATAAAGTTTCTGTAGAGACGCGGCTTGTTGCGTCTCCGACGGACGGCCGAAACGGGAACGATGCGAGCCGAGACGGGGCAAGCCCCGTCTCTACTGGAGAATCATGAGAGTCATCGCTGGACAGTACCGGCGCCGGACGTTACGGTCGTTGCCAGGACTCGAAATTCGTCCAACGGCGGACCGATTGCGTGAGACGCTGTTTAACGTGCTGTGCTCGGGCGATCCGGCCGCACTGGCGGAGTCGACGTGGATCGATCTGTATGCGGGGACGGGTGCGGTGGGCATTGAGGCGATGAGCCGTGGCGCGCGTATGGTGTATTTCGTTGAGTCGTCCAAAGCAGCGGCTGATTTGATTGGGCAGAATTTGAAGTCGTTGGGGATTGCACACGACTTCCAGGTCGTGAAGACCGATGCTGGGAAAGCCTTACGGCAACTGGAGGAGACGGGGAGCGTTGCCGATTTCGTGTTTCTGGATCCGCCATACTCCATGCAGGACGAGTACGCAAAGACGCTGGCGGTGCTGGAGCAATCGAAATTGCTCCACGAGCGGAGCCTGGTGATCGCGGAGCATGAGAAGCGGTTTGATCCGGGAGAGGCGTTTTTGGAATTGCGGCGATATCGGAGGCTGGTGCAGGGAGACGCTGCGCTTAGTTTTTACCGGCGACAGACTTAGAGATTTGCGCCTTCCAAGCCTTTGTCAGCCTGAGCGAAGCGAACGGCCTATGCATTTGCTTGCGGCGCCGGAATAGCCCTTTACCACAGAGGCCACAGAGATACACAGGGGGAACCTGAATAAATTGCTTCCCTGTGTTCCTCGGTGTCGGTGGCAAGGACTTTTATCGCGGTCTCGCCTGTCGCATGGGCTGGGCAGACGCAACGGGTCGTTATAATCGAAACGCATGGCTAACTTTCCACCGGTTGACGAACAACTGGCGTACATCAAAAAGGGCGCGGCGGAGATCGTCAAGGAATCCGAGTTGCGTGCCAAACTCGAACGCTCGCTTGCGTCGGGCAAACCGCTGCGGGTGAAGGCGGGCTTCGATCCGACCGCGCCCGACTTGCACCTGGGGCACACGGTCCTGCTGCGCAAGTTGAAGCATTTTCAGGATCTCGGGCACACGGTCATCTTCCTCATCGGAGATTTCACCGGGATGATCGGCGATCCGACGGGGCGCTCGGCGACGCGACCTCCGTTGTCGCGGGAGCAGATTGCGGAAAACGCCGAGACCTACAAGGCGCAGGTTTTCAGGATTCTCAGCCCGGAAAAGACGGTGGTGGACTTCAACAGCCGTTGGTTCTCGAAGTTTTCGGCCGAGGATTTCATACGTTTGACGGCGAAGTCCACGGTCTCGCAGATACTGGAGCGCGAGGACTTCCACAAGCGCTTCCATGACGAGAAGCCGATTGCCATGCATGAACTGCTGTATCCGCTGGCGCAGGGATACGACTCGGTCGCGCTCGAAGCCGACGTGGAACTGGGCGGCACCGACCAGAAGTTCAATCTGCTGGTGGGGCGGGAGTTGCAGCGAGCTTATGGGCAGGAGTCGCAGGTGGTGCTGACGACGCCGATCCTCGAAGGACTCGACAGCGTGAACAAGATGTCGAAATCGCTGGGGAACGCGATTGGAATTCATGAGCCTCCGCTGGAGATGTACGGCAAGGTGATGTCGATTTCGGACGAGATGATGTGGCGGTATTACGAGCTGCTGACGGATGTGCGGACAGAGCTGATCGCGCAGATGAAAGCGGACGCTGCGAGCGGGAAGGCGCATCCGATGGCGCTGAAGAAAGAGCTGGCGCGCGGGATTGTGGCGGACTTTCACTCGACGGGGGCGGCGGCGAAAGCTGCGGAGGATTGGGCGAAACAGTTTCAGAAAGGCGGAACGCCCGAGAATTTGGAGTGTGTTGATATTGATTTAGCTGATGTCGTCTATGAAGGCCGAGGTGGCGGCGCATCTCGGAGGATCGGCAATGAGCCTACGCATATGGTGCGGCTCGACAAACTTGTCCGTGAAGCTGGACTCGCTAGCTCGAACAGGGAAGCGGCCACAAAAATCAAGGGCGGGGCGGTTGGGATCGACGGCGAAAACGTCGGCGAGGAAGAACTGTTTGTGCGAATGCCAGTCAACCTGTACACAGTCCTTCGTTTGGGTCGGCACATGAAAAAAGTACGGCTCGTTGTTTCGGAGTCGTCGCAATAGGCGCGTTGAAGAATCGCTGCATCACGATGACATCTCTTAGAAGTTTTCCAGCGATGGCCTCTTCTTGTGCCACTCCGTCGCTTGCTCATAGGCTTGTGCCGCCTGCAGCAAAACGATCCCCCGCCAGGGAGCGGCAGCCAGCTGCAGGCCGATCGGCAGGCCATCTTTTGTGAATCCGCAGGGAACCGAAACCGTCGGAATTCCCCACACGTTGAAGGGGCGCGTGTTCCTGAGCATGAGCAACTCTTGCGAACGCAGGTCTTCGGGATGCTCGCGAAGGTCGGCGATCAGCGGCGGCGGGATCGGAACCGTGGGTGTTAAGAGCACATCCACATCATGAAATACTTCCTGGATGGCATGACGGCTGGCCTGGAGGTCGCGGCTGGCACGAAGAGCATCGGCCGCGGAGATTTTGGCTCCGGATTGGATGCGCGCCAGCGTTGCCGGCTGGTAAAGCTCTGGTGAGCGACCGACAAATTCCTTGTGATACGCATAGGCTTCAGCGCTCGCCAGGGTCCGGTCAGTTGGGACTTCGAGTTTGATGTCGCGAATCTCGTGGTGGAGGCTGGGGAAGATCTGCATCGCTTTTTCGATTGCGGCGGCGATTTCGGGATGAAGATCGTCGAAGAAAAATGAGCGTGGCACACCGATGCGCAGGGCCGGTGGAGGGTCGTCGAACGCGGAGACGAGACTCGGCGTCAGTTTATGAGAGCGCGGATCTGGTGAGTCGTAGTCCGACAGCACTTGCAGCATTAAGGCCGCGTCATTAACTGAGTTCACGATCGGGCCGACGTGATCGTAGGACGATGACAAAGGCACGACTCCGCGAGTGCTGACGCGACCATAGGTCGGCTTGACTCCTACGACGCCGCAGTAGGCAGCGGGCAGGCGGATGGAACCGGCGGTGTCGGTGCCGACGGCGGCGAATCCCAGGCCAGCGGCGACGCTAGCGGCGGAGCCTCCTGAAGATCCACCTGCGATACGCTTCGGGTCCCATGGATTGTGGACCTCTCCGAAAAAACTGATCATCGAACTGCCGCCATAGGCGAATTCGTGCAAATTCTGCTTGCCCAGGATGACGGCGCCTCCGGCGCGAAGACGACGGACGACTCGGGCGTCTTCGGTGGGAACGCGATCTTTTTGCGGAGCACTGAACAGCGCGCTGGCGGCGGTGGTGCGGACTCCTGTGACGTCGATGATGTCTTTGAGTCCGATGGGGATGCCGTGCAGAGGCCCGAGATGGGTTCCGTGATAGATTTCCCACTCGGCATGACGGGCGCGGTCGAGCGCGGATTCGGCGGTGACCGAGATGAACGCGTTCAGCGTTGGGTTGAGCTTTTCGATGCGATCCAGGCAATCGTGAGTGAGTTCGACGGGAGAGATGGAGCGGTTGAAAATTTTCGCGCTCAGTTCGCTGATGGTGAAGGGCATATGACGTTCATTAAATCTACTCTGCTTTGGCCGCCTTCTGCGCGGCGCGTTTGGAGAACCATTTCACCACAAAATAAACGACTGGACCGGCGGCCAGGGCGCACGGGCCCCAGCGCTTTGCGATCGGAGGGCTGTTACCCAAGGCGACGCAGGTCATCGCCAATGGCAGGGCGATCACATAGATCAGCCCGAGGTTTCCGCCGGGGATGCGGAAAGCTCGCGGCAAATCGGGCTGTCTGCGGCGGAGTCCCCAGGCGGAGAGCACGGTCATCATGGTGGTGGCGCCCCGCAGCCAGCCATAGATGCTGATCAATTCGCCGACCGAGTGGAGTGCCAGTGAAGCGTAGATGACGGCGGAGATCAGGATGGCGATCCAGGGCGTGCCGTAGCGCGGATGCCGGCGAGTAAGGAAGGGCGGCAGATATCCGTCCTCGGCGAGGGTGAAGGGCATGGGGGTGGCGGTGAGCATGGTGCTGTTGAGCAACGCGACGGTGGCGACCATGGCGGCGATCGTCATCAGATGGCCGAGCCAGGGGCCGCCGATGAGCAGAGCGGCGGTGGGGAAGTATCCGTCGTTCCATTGTGACCAGTTTCCGAGCGCGGCCAACCCGGCGAGCATCGGCAGAAAGTAGGTTGCGATGGAAAGCGGAATGACCACGGCGAGCGCTCGTGGATAAGTGCGCTGCGGGTTCTCGACATCCCCGGCCACGCTCGAGACTTGCTCGTATCCGGCGTAGCCCCAGATGGCCAGGGCGAGGCCCACTCCGAAGGCTTTGGAAAAAGGCTGATTCGGCGGGACTAGCGGAAGAAACGGGTTGCGATGCCATTTGGCGAGGCCGAGCACCACCATGGCGATCACGGGAATAAACATAAATAATTCGAAAATCGTGGCCGCTTTGCCGACCATCTGGATGCCAAGAATGTTGACCCATGTGATGAACGCGATCAGCACGAAAGAAACGAGCCAATGCTTCCAGCCGGTGATCCCGGGAAAATAAAAAGTCAGATAGTCGGTGAAGAGCACGGCGTAGGAACTGCCCAGAAGAAAAGAGGCGGACCAGTTCCACCATCCGGCGAGGAATCCCGAGAAATCTCCGAACGCGGCGCGACTCCAGCGATAGAAGCCACCTTCGACAGGCATGGCGGTGGTGAGTTCGGCGGTCACCAGGGAGACCGGGATGCACAGGAAAAACGGAATGACCAGGAGAAAGATCAGGCTCATGCCCGGACCACTGGAGCTGATCATGCCCTCGAGTCCGAAGGGGCCTCCGGTGGTGTAGGAAAACATCACGAAGACGAAATAGAAAAGGCTGGCCTTGCGGACGGTGGAAGTCGTGGATGAGCCGGGAGTATTCACTATGAAGATGGCGGCTAGTGTACAGCAAATACGCTGACCGTCGCCCGGTAGAGACGGGGCTTGCCTCGTCTCTCTGGACACGACGAGGAGTACACGGCGGGAGACGCGGCAAGCCGCGTCTCTACCCGGGAGCAGGCGAGGCGCGCTGCTGGCAGAGGGCGGCCATGCTGTCGAGCGCGTCCTTGATGATGAAAGCGACCGCGTCCTGAAAGGCGCTCTCGGATAGCTCGGACGATTTGCCAACGAGATCCATGGTCATGCGTACGCGCGTGCCGCCTTTGAGATCGGGACCAAATGAGACGTTCTGTTCGGCGGTAACGCCGAGGCCGTGATTGATCAGGCTAATCGCGCGGGGTGGACTGATGGAGGTCACGACGGCGGAAATAGTGGTGCGGATGGGCTGAACGACTACGATAACGCAGACGGCTACCTACGTGCCAAGGCTCTGCCCTGCACCCACGAAGCTTCATCGTAAATTCCGCGATGCAGGAGGCGTTCGAGATGTCTGAAAGGCCTGGAACGCCGCGTCAACCGGAACCGGGACCGTAACGGAGTACTCGATGCGCGGCAGCATGGGAGCCTCCCCCACACGTGGCGGCGATTATGCCCCGATTCCCAGAGGAAGACAAGGATGAAGACTGGCCTGCTCCAGGTCGAGCAACTTGCGCTTGATGTCGAGACCGCCGCCGTAACCGCATAGCGAACCGCTCGATGCGATCACGCGGTGGCAGGGGACGACGATGGCGACGGGATTCCGGTTGTTCGACATGCCGACGGCACGGTAGGCATGCGGGTGGCCGATGGCTTCGGCGATGTCGCGGTAGCTGCGGGTCTCGCCGTATGGAATTTCGAGCAGCGCATGCCAGCACGCGAGTTGGAAGTCGGTTCCGCGAAGATCGAGCGGAAGCGAGAACTCGCGACGCTCACCCGCGAAAGTATTCGTTGAGTTCGCGGAGATAGGGCGCGAGGGCTGATTTGGACTCATGCAGCTGAGTCGAATCGGGATTCAGCTTCTGCATGCGGGCTTCGAATTCGAGTCGCACCAGGCCCTTTGTGGAGGCGGCGAGGAAGAGTGGGCCGACTGGCGAAGACGTGCGGACGTAGAACAGAGTTTCCATGACGGGTGGAGGATAACACGATGTTTGTCGTTTAGAGAGTGTGTGGTGACGGGGCTTCGGCTCGGCTTGGGGCGGGCGAATGCGTCCGCCCCGCTTGGCGGGGCGAAGCCCTGTCACCACACAAGCTCACCACCACGCAAGCAAAAAAGCCTCCCGTTTTCACGGGAGGCCTTCTCGGGGAAGGGTACTGCTACTACTTCTGCTGCGGTTGATTCTGCGTCGTGCTGGTCGAAGCAAGCTGCTCCAGATTGTTCTTCAGGAGGCTGACTTCAACGCGACCGCCGGTGATGCGCTTGGGCTTGGCTTCACCTGCGCGGCCGAAGCCGGAGCCGGTGCGTTGCCCATGCCGACGAGGTAAATCCGGTAGATCGGAATGTCGTGGTTCAGCGCCAGATAGCGAACGACCGACTCGGCCATCTTCTGCGAAGTCGAGATCGCTACCTGTCCGTGACCGGAGGAGAAGCCCTGGACTTCGACGACGTAGCCACGCTGATTCTTCAGCGGGGTGGCCATTTCATCGAGAGCGGTCTTGGCGTTCTGGCTCAGCACGGTCTGTCCGGACTTGAAAAGGATTTCGGTTTGGGTCGTGGGCTGATACTGATCGATGTTGGTGACCACCTGCTCGACCGTGTTCAGACGGGTGTGCGCCTGCTGCGCGGTCTGCTGCGCGGCCTGCGCTTTGTTGCCGGCGTCGATGGCATGCTGATCGGCTTCGTTGGCCTTGGCCGACGCGAGCTGGATTCCCGCCTGCGCGCGCGCATCGGTATCCTTGATCGCCTTGGTGTTGGCGGCAGTCAGCTCATCGAGTTCGTTGATGCGGTCGCGGATCGGCTGGGTCTGGCGCGCAACGTATTTCTTACGCGCGAACGGATTCAGGCGGCCCCAGAAACCTTCACGGGTCTCCGGTTGCAGGGGCGCTTTGCCGGTGGCGGTGTCGGCTGCTGGTGGCCGTCTGGGCTGCGGGCTGAGACTTGAGTCGAGCCGCAGGCTGGGTCGGGGTCGTCGAAGTCTGCTGCGCGAAAACTGGCACAGCCAGGATCACGGCAAGCAGCAGAGCGAAGATAGTGCGGTTTTTCATTTTAAACTTCCTCCAAGTGGGAGTGGGGAGCCACTCCAGGTGCCTTCCGGCGCGATTTGATTGCGTCGTTTCTATTGCGTCGTTTTCTAATTCTCGTTTTCTAATTCTAATGACAGAACCCATCTACTTCGGAAGGCAAGCGCCAACGCCACGAATGCCTCAAAAAGCTTGCCTCAAGAAGCTGGCCCGTATCGCGGGCCTGCATTTCTATAAACAGTTTGCGTGCCAAATGCCACGGTACTGGGCCTGGAATTGCAAGTGCTTTATTTTCATATACATTGTACCCTGTCGTATCCCTGCGGCACACCCTGCCTGACGGTAATTTTGGCGGGAACTGATATAAAAACTGCGTGCAGTGGCTTTCCTCCGGGAAGAATCATCGAAAAAAGTGAACAAATTTTGCGGTGGAATCATCCCACCCTTTATGCGACGAGCCTTGATTCCACTGCTTCCCATTCTGCTGGCATTGATCGCTTACACCGACTCTGCTCACGCTGAGAAAACTCGCTTCGATCTGGCGCAACTGAAGGCGCCACCGGGATTCCACATCGCGGTTTTTTCCGAAGCACTCGACAACCCGCGCATGATGATCTTCACGCCGGGCGGCGTGCTGCTGGTCAGCGAATCGGACGAGGGCAAGGTGGTCGCGCTTCCCGATCCGAAAAACGCGGGCAAGGCGGCGCGGACGGTAACGGTTCTCGATGGGCTGAACGAGCCGCACGGGCTCGCGTTTTACGAAGGCAAGTTGTACGTCGCCGAGAACGACAAGGTCCGCCGCTATGACTGGGACGAGGCTAGCTTGCGGGCGACCAATCCCGTTAAGCTCACCGATCTGCCGAGCGGCGGCGGGCACTCGACGCGCAGCCTCTTGTTTCACGGCGGCAAAATGTATGTCTCGGCCGGATCGAGTTGCAACGTCTGCTTTGAAAAAGATCCGCGGCGAGCGGCGGTGATGGAATTCAATCCTGATGGCAGCGGTCAGAGAATTTTTGCGAAAGGACTGCGTAATGCGGTGGGGCTGGCGGTGAATCCGAAGACCGATACGGTCTGGGTAACGGTGAACGGGCGCGACTGGCTGGGCGACGATCTGCCGCCGGAGACGGTCTATGATCTGGGCAGGGATGGAGGCGTTGACGGCGGCTGGCCCTATTGCTATGGCGACCGCGTGCCCGATTCCAATTTCACGAAGGCGGGCGACGATCGCTGTCAGAATGTCATCGAGCCCAAGGTCCAGATGCAGGCACACTCGGCTCCGCTAGGACTCGCGTTTTATGAGGGCCCGAGCTTTCCCGCCGAGTACCGGAACAATCTCTTCGTCGCATTCCATGGATCGTGGAATCGCAGCGTTCCGACGGGATACAAAGTGGTGCGCGTGAAACTCGACGATAAGGGGCAGCCGGTGGGCGGCGCGGAGGATTTCATTACTGGATGGCTGGCGCCCGGCGAAACGAAGAAGGGGCGGTGGATGGGGCGTCCGGTGGGGATTGTCTTCGGCAGCGATGGGGCGATGTATTTGAGCGACGACGCGGGAGGCGTGATTTACCGGATTACGTGCGCGAAGTAGTACGAACCACGTAGGAACAGCCGCCCCGGCTGTCCAGGCGAGCACAGCTCGCCCACGGTTTCGTTTGCAACATGTTCCGCATTGTAAAGAGCGTCGCGGGGCTTTGCCCCGCTGGGACAGCCGAGGGCGGCTGTCCCTACGTGGAACAATACTTCTCGTACTGCTGATAGATGAACGGGTCGGTCATGCCGGCGATGTAATCGCAGATGACGCGGGGCAACGGCTCCTGGGCGGCTTTTTCGCGGTAGTTGCGCGGGAGGTCGTCGGGCTCTTCCATCCAGTGGGCAAAGAGCTCTCCGGTGATACGCTCGGCATCTTCTTTCTCTCCCGCCAATGCTACGCTGTAGTAAAGATTTTCGTAGAGAAAGTCTTTCAGCCGGCGGCGCTGCTCTTCGACAGGCGGACTGAACGCGGCTAGCCGCTCGGTGTGTTGGCGAACATCTCGAAGAGAATGCAAGCCTGCCGTTTCGGTGCGCTGTGCCGTGCTCGTAATCAGGTCTCCGACAAATCCGTCAAGAATACTTTTCAACGCCTCGTTAAAGACCAGCTTCTCGGCAACATTCGGGTAGCGGCTTTTTGCCTCGTCGTAATGGCGCTTGAACAGATCTACGCTGTCTGCGATCTGCTCGACCGTGAGCAGGCGGGCTTCGTAGCCATCGTCCAGGTCAGCGGTGTTGTAGGCAATCTCGTCGGTAAGATCGATGAGCTGCGCTTCGAGCGGCGGACGCTGATCGAGCACGTACTCGGCGAGTTCGGGATGATCTTCAATGTCGTAATCGTGCGAGTGTTTGATGATGCCCTCGCGGACTTCGAAGGTCAGATTCAGCCCGCGGAATGACGCGTAGCGAAGTTCGAAGTCTTCGACAATGCGGAGCGCGTGCAGGTTGTGATCGAACGAAAGCCCGTGTTGACGCATGGCAGTGTCGAGCGCTTTTTCGCCGGAGTGGCCGAACGGAGGATGGCCGAGATCGTGCACCAGGGCGAGCGCCTCCACCAGATCGGTGTTCAGGCCAAGTTGCGCGGCGATGGTGCGCGAAATCTGCGCTACTTCGATGGTGTGCGTCAACCGGTTGCGGAAGTGGTCGGAGTAACGGCGGGTAAAGACCTGGGTCTTCGCTTCCAGTCGGCGAAAGGCGCGGGCGTGGACGACACGGTCGCGATCGCGTTGAAAGTCGTTGCGGTAGGGATGAGGCGGCTCGGGATGGCGGCGTCCGCGGGAATTTTCTACGCGCACCGCATGGTCGGCGAGCATGGACAGAGTTTAGCAGCGTTTAGCGCCTAGTCACCGCCGAGACGCCGAGAAAAGCCTTCCTATGGCTTTACAGTGCCATGGGATGGAATCGAGAACAGCATCCCCTCGGCGTGTTCGGTGTCTCGGCGGTGAAAATTCCGTCTACTACTTCGCGTCTTCTTCCTTGGCCAGCTTCATCTTGGCGGAATCGAGTTTCTTCTGCACTCGTACCGGATCTGTCGGGTCGACTTCGGCGGCAATGTTCGCGGTTCCACTCGGTGAGCGCGCGCTCCCAGTTGGTGGCGGCCAGCTTCAGGCGTCCGGTTTTCTGGTACAGATCACCCAGGTGGTCGTGGACGGTAGGATCGGTATTGATTTTCTGCGAAGCCTTCAGCAGGTTCTCTTCCGCCAATTCAAATTTTCCCAAGCGAAAGTAAGCCCAGCCGAGGGAATCAAGATAGGCGCCGTTGGTGGGATCGAGATCCACGGCGCGCTTGATGTATCCGAGATGCTTCTTCGAGCTTCATGTTCTGGTCGGCCAGCATATAGCCCAGATAATTCAGCGCCGATGCATGTTCCGGGTCGCTGGCCAGCACCTTCTTGAACTGTTCTTCCGCTTCGGCGTAGCGCTTGTCGCGCTCAAAGTTCGAGCCGCGCAGAAACCAGACGTACTCCTTGTCTTCCGTCTTGGTCGATAGTTGCTCGGCCTTGTCGAGCGCCTGCTCGGCATCGCTGAACCGGCGCAGCCGCGTGTTCATTTGCGCTAGGGTGAGGTAAACTTCGCGGTCGTCGTTGCGGAGCTGGCGTCGCCCTTCAGCATCCCACGGACGTCTTTGAGCGCCTTGTCGGCCTCGCCCATGTCGGCCTCTTGCAGAGCCAGCACCATCTTGAGTTGGGGGCTGGGCAGCTTCTGCACCGCTTCTTTCGCGACGTCGAGAGCCTTCTGCCAGTCCTTGGCTTCCCGCCAGGTGTCGATGATCTGCTGATAGCCGCGCTCGATGTTGTCATCGCCGCCCAGAGCGACGATCTCGCGGAAGGTCTCGTTGGCGGAGGCATTGTTTCCCTGGTCGCGGTAGATTGTGCCCAGCCGCTCGAGAAACACCGCCCGATTGCTCTTCTCACCGTTCGAGTATTTGCCGTCGGGCTTCTCCGATTTCTTCAGCAGGTCGCGCATGATCGGAATGGCTTCGTCGTAACGACCCTGTGCCTGGTAGATGGCGGCAATGTTGTAGGGAACTTCGACCGAGTCCTGCACCATGGTCTCGGCTTTTTTCAGATTGTCGAGCGCGAGATCGAATTTGCCCTGTTTCCGGTAGATTTCCGCGATGCGAACATAGGTTTGCGCATCTTCCGGATTTGCGTCCGCGATCACTTTGTATTGTTCGAGAGCGGCATCCGCCTGACCATCGTTCAGCAGGTTCTGCGCGAGACCACGAATGGCGTCCAGGTTGTCGCGGTCCAGTTCGATGGCGTGCCGATAGGCTTCGACGGCTTCTTTGTATTGCTTTTGCTGCTCGTAGGTGTAACCGAGCGCCGAGTAGAGCTTGGCCGAGCGCTGCGCATTCGGCACCGAACTGAGCACCAGGGTGGCGCGAGCGGTGTCGCCGAGTTCGTTATAGAGATAGGCCAGGGTGGTCACGGCCTCTTCGGAATCCGGTTGGAGCTTCACGGCGGTCTTGAATTCGTTCTCCGCTTTTTGTAGATCGTTGTTCAAGCGATAGAGGCGCCCGAGAAGCAGGTGATCATCCATGCTGTCGGGTTGCAGGCGGACGATCTGCTCATACTGCTCGATCGCCAGTTTCAGCACACTCTCTGAGCCGCTGCCGGCCTGCATGTCTCCGAGCGAGCGCAGATAGATCCTGCCGAGCAGACGGCGGGCTTCGAGATTATTGGGATTGCGCTTGATGATGTCCTGCGCCTCGACGACGGCGTCGCGAATACGGCCGGTCTTGGCATAGAGTTCGGCGAGGCCGGAGGTCAGGTACGCGGAAGTCGGGTCGGCGTCGATGGCGGCGCGATATTCCTCGATGGCCTTGTTGGCCAATTCGCTGCGGCCGTACGACGCCACTTGTTCCTCGTACATGTGCGCGAGGGCGAAGTGGTAGTAGGCGGCGGCGCGATCGGGTGTCTTGCCCTTAGCGGCGGATTGGGCGACAGCGGCGGCTGGGGAATCCGGGACGGCGGGAGCGGGCTGGTCTTTAGCCGGCAAGCCCTGAGCCAGTGAGCCTTGGGCCAGTAAATTCCCGGCCGACAAAAAAGAACCCGAGAGAATGACACAGACAATCCACAACTGTTTTTTCATGAAAAATCCTGCAACCTGCAAATTCCAGCCCACATGCTAGTTGGATGCTGATCCGCGGCAATCCGGATTTCCTTATTCTACCCTTGACCGGCCTTTTGGCGGGAAGAAAGCGCAGTATGGGACTGAAGCCGGAAGTACAGCGGCTTTGGAAGGCCAGTGTCAACAAAAATTAGGGACTAATGCCGGAAATGCCGCACCCCGGTAAAGATCATGGCCAATCCGAGACGGTCGGCGGCTTCGATCACCTCCTGGTCGCGCACCGAGCCCCCGGGCTGAATGATGGCGGTGGCACCTGTTTTGGCGATTTCCTCGACGCCATCCGGGAAGGGGAAGAAGGCGTCCGAGGCGGCCACCGTGCCTTTCAGCGGCAACTGTGCCTTCATGGCGCCCAGCCTGCAGGAATCGACGCGGCTCATTTGCCCGGCACCGACCCCCACCGTTTGGCCGTCGCGGGCGTAGAGAATGGCGTTCGACTTTACGTGCTTGCATACCTTCCACGCGAAGAGCAGCGCCCGTTTTTCTTCCGGCGTCGGCGGGCGCTTGGTCACAACCTTCAGATCGGCTTCGGTCAGCTGGTGGAGATCGGAATCCTGTACGAGCATGCCTCCAGAAATATTTTTCAGGACCCAGTTCTGCTGCCCCGCAGGAACCTCGACCAGCCGCAGATTCTTCTTTGCGGCAAACGCCGCTTTCGCGCCTTCGTCGAATGCGGGAGCGGCGATGACTTCGAGGAAGAGCTTGGCCATTTCGCTCGCGGCCGCGGCATCGACTGCGCGGTTCACTCCGATCACTCCACCAAATGCCGACACGGCATCGCATTCGAGCGCCCGCATATAAGCCTCGGCGAGCGTCTTCGCCGGTTGCGGTTCCGCAGGGATTTGTGTGTTTGATAATGGCGCAGACCGGCTCGTTAAATTCCTGCGCCAGATCCCAGGCGGCTTGCAGGTCGACAATGTTGTTATAGGAAAGCTCTTTGCCTTGTACCTGGCGCGCGTTCGCGACGCCCACGCCTGTGGCGTCCGCGTACATGGCGGCCTTCTGGTGAGGATTCTCTCCATAGCGCAGGTCGGCTACCTTTTGAAACGCCAGTCGCAGATTTTTGGGAAAGCCTTGAGCGGAATGCATCTCGAAGTCGGAGCCCACTCGCTCCAGCGTCGAGGCGATGGCCGAGTCGTACGCTGCGGTCGTAGCAAACGCCTTCTGCGCCAGCCGCCACTTCGTCTCGCGAGACAACGCGCCGCCCGAGTAGCCCATCTCTTCGGCGATCGCGTCGTAATCGGCAGGCGAAGTCACGACTGCGACATCCTGAAAATTCTTCGCTGCTGAACGAATCATTGAAGGGCCGCCGATGTCGATGTTTTCAACCAGTTCGTTGAAATGCGCGCCCGGCTTGGCAGCCGTTTTTTCAAAGGCATACAGGTTGACGACCACCATGTCGATGGCCGCAATGCCATGCTCGGCGACCGCCGCGCGATGGCTGCTATCTTCACGGCGATAGAGAATGCCTCCGTGAACCTTGGGATGTAGCGTCTTGACGCGCCCGTCCAGCATTTCAGGGAACCCGGTCAGTTCCGAAATGTCTTTGACGGGGATGCCGGACTCCCGCAACTGCTTGGCCGTGCCTCCGGTCGAAACCAGCTCCACGCCGAAAGCGACGAGTTTGTGGGCGAAATCTACCAGTCCGGATTTGTCGGTAACGCTGAGAATGGCGCGCTGGATTTTAGACATGAGACCTCGGGAGCGGATGAGAATTAGAGAAGAGAGATTCTAGCAGGCGCGGACAACCGCCAGTGTCCAACCGCTAACAGCCCGTTTGCGCTATACACATAATTATGAGATTATTACACATCATATTAAACGTCGGAGATCTGAAAGAATGCGGACGAATATCGATATTGACGACGGCTTGATGCGCGAAGCCCTACGGCACAGCGGCGTCCGCACCAAGAAGGCGGCGGTGGAAGCCGGTCTGCGCTTGCTGGTCGAAACATACGCTCAACAATCGATCCGGCGGCTCAAAGGCAAGGTGCGGTGGGAAGGCGATCTCAACGCGTCCCGCCGTGGACGGACGGCCGAGTAACCGTATCGAGTAACTTCAAATGGTCATCGTCGATACGACCGTGTGGATCGACTACCTGAGAGGCGCCTCCAACCAAGAAACGGCGTGGCTCGACCGGGAGATGAAACGGCGCCGCCTGGGATTGACCGACGTGATCTTGTGCGAAGTGTTGCGGGGGGTGCGCGATCCACGCACGTTCCTCCAAGTTCACGACGAGCTTTTGCGGTTCCACGTGTTCCCAACTGGAGGCGTTGAACTGGCAACCGAAGCCGCCGGGAACTATCGAGTGCTGCGTGCGGAGGGTCATACCGTCCGCAAAACAATCGATTGTTGGATTGCTACGTTCTGCCTGATGTCGGGTCACGAACTTCTACATCGCGACCGCGATTTCGACCCGTTCGAGAAGCGACTGGGATTGAGGGTAGTACATGCCAAGGGCTGAGCTCAGCTGCCGGCGGCCACAACAACCCTGGATTCGCTTTGGCTGACCCCGAGTCGTCACTTTTGGGCGATGCGCGGAACCGTCGATTCGATCTGCGGAATGCGTCGCACTAGCCTCACAATTGCGCTCCCCGGTACTGGCAACTAGGTACTAGGTCTTCGCCTTGGCCTTGAGCTTCACTTGTCCACCCTGCGTCTCGACCGAGTAGACCACCGTATCGCAGCCGTGCTGCTTGCGAAGCTCGCTAGTTTTTTTCTGGACGAACGCCGCGAAAGAGTCGAGGTTGCCGGAAACTTTTTCTCCCGACTTTTGCTTGGCCTCGGTCAGTGCCTTGTAGAGGGATTCGACTTGCTGGCGCTCGGTAGCCGCGCCGGAGCACTGTATCGAAAAAGGCTGATCACTCCTTGGATCACCGCCCAGCGTCCCGGCGCCCGCGTTTTGTGCGTGGTGACTGAGGCCATAGGCCTGATGATGTTTGGTTTCGCGTTCTTCGCTGACGCGCACGCCCTGCACCGAGAGCAGTGCATCCTGCGGCCGGCGGTAACCCTCTTCGCGAATCCGCATCTTCTTGCGCCACAGGTCGCTTTGAACCGCGTAGCGCTGTGCCATCTCGTTGTACCTATAGCGCTGCGTAAAACTCATCCGCGGGTTGTCGCTGAACTTGCGAATTAACGAGAGAACCTTCCATTCCACGTCGGCGGGAGGCCGTTTGGCCGGATTATTGAAGAAAATCTCGTACTCGATCTTCAGCCGACGGAGTTGCTGATCGAGGAGATTCAATTCTTCATCAATGGTCACAAGGATCCCCAGTCAACAGCTTAGCGTTCCAGGCTGGGGGTTGGCGAGGTTCCCGCCGGACACGATGGAGATGGTACCAAAGTACCCAGATAAGGATCCTCCTGTAGAGACCGGGCTTGCCCCGTCTCCTTGGACCCCACGAGAAGCTCGCGGCAGGAGACGCGGCAAGGCGCGCCTCCACGGGAAATTGAGCATTATTTCGAGCTGCTTGCCATCTTCTTCACCATGGCCAGCACCAGCTTCCGGTCGCTGTCGTTCAGATTGGCCGAATAGCGGCGCATCTGGCTCAGGAAGCGGACTTCATCGTCGGAGAGCTGCGGCAAACCCTTATGGCCGTTGCTGCTGCCTTCGGCAAAGAATTGCGACAAGGCCAAATCCATCGCCCCAGCGATCTTGGCGAGCGTGTCCAGCGAAGGGATGGTGTGGCCGTTTTCGACGCGCGACAGGTAGCAGCGCAACAGGCCAGTGCGCTTTTCGATGTCGCCCTGTGACATGCTTCGCTGGAGCCGGAAATTGCGGATGGTCTCGCCGATGTTCATAGATACGCGACTAACTCAATCCCAGGAATCAATACGAAGATGAAGATAAAGATGCGTGCATAGTAACCAGAGTAGTACCTTCTGGCAAGTGGAAATTCCTAGTGTCCTCGCGGCAACTGTTCCGAGCGAAGTTCGTGGGAACGGCGCGGTAACGCTTTCGGCGGGGGCACGGCTTTCAGAGCCTGATCTGAGCGTAGCCGAAGGGTGCCACTAAAAGCTGCAAAATGAGGGCTTCTGGCACTAAGTGCAACACTCTCATGATCGCACAAACGATAGTCGCACAGATATTTGTGCCCGGCATCAGGAAATCCACCAAACCGAGACCTGAGAGCTTACACCTTGTAAGACCTGAAACCTGCTTTTTATGGCGTCCCTTCAAACAGCGGCCAGAGACCGTCGGCGGTGACACGGTAGATGGAGTAGGCGCTGCCATCATCAAAAGTGCGCCGGAACAGCAATTCGCCGCGGCCATCGCCGTCGGCATCGACCGCATCAATCAGTTCCATGCGCGGAGCTACGTCGAGATGTCGCGAATCGGTCTGCGAGAAAAACAGCTTTTGCAACTCGCCTTCGAGATTGGTGCGGGCGATCAGCGTGATCTCTTTTGGTTCTTCGACGCTTCCCGTCGCGCTCGCTGTCGGCGGTTGCGTTTTCGCCGAGAGCACCAGCACCGGCTCGTTTGAATTGGAGAGGTCAAAAATGCGCAAGTTCACGTCGTCGAATGCAGGTTTCGGCAACTTGGCCGCGGATTTTCCAGCTGATTTGCTCGCGGTTGCTGTCTTGCTCGGGGGTGCCCCGGCTTTTGCCGCCGCACCGGCTGGAACGCCGAGCTGAGTCGCGGCCAGATCAAGCATTTTGTCGCGATAGACGTCTCCTTCCTTGGGTTTCAGATCGTAGGTGTAGGGACGCGGATCGGGGCCGCCAGCATCGGAAATTGCCGGGATTGTGACGATCTGCGGCGAAGGCGCGGCCGAATCTTTTGCCGTCTTCGCATCGGACTTCCCGGCTCCTGCCGAAGCCGCGGGCGGTAACGCGTCGAACGTCGCGAACGCTTCGCTGTGGGCGGTTGGGTCCGGCTTTCCGCGCCGCAGACGAGGTCGATTCGGATCGCCGGGTGGCTCGTCATCCTGCTGCGCAGAAGCAGACGCCGGAGATTTCGCGGTCTCCGCTGGCACCGGTGCATGGGTAGCGGGTGGCTTGTCAGTGACAGACGGCGTCGGCGTACTGGCGGGCGGACTAGCGGTAGGCGACGACGGGGCGGCGGCGGGCTTTTGCTGGCCTTTGTCCTTGCTGTCGGACCCGGTATCGGCATCGGACTTTTCGCTGCGGCGGTGGAGTACGGGTGGCCCGTTCTTGTCGTCGTCTACGATCACGGGTGTCGAATATTTCTTGCGCTTATTCGGGTCAATCGCTCCTGCAGGAAGCCACTTGCCTTCGGCGATCCAGACGTGGTTCAGTTGCCCAGGTTGCGTAATGGTGAAGACTCCTTGGGAGACGCCGCTACGAAAGCCTTCGTAGATAATTCCGAAATCGAGAGCCATGGGAACAGGCGCCGCCTTATAGGAGCCTGCGTCGTAAAACTTTCCGTCGATCATGATGGCAATGGGAATGAAGCGGGCTTTGCCTTTTGGTGAAAGCTGGACGAGCCCCAGCGCACGCGGTCCCTTGTTGGCCGCCGGTTTGTGTCCGTACTGCGTCGTCAGGCCCTGAGCTGCGGCCCGTGAACTAGTGACCCCGGAACTGGCGAGCCAGGTCGAAGCGGCCAAGATGACGGCGAACATCACGTTGCGATATAACTTGCGATGTAACCACGACCGGCGAGGAGGAGAAAATCCCATGGAAGTTAATGATAAATCCCCAGACTTCAGTACGACGGACGAAAACGGCAAGGAGGTTGCCTTAAACGACTTTCGCGGCAAGACCGTGGTGCTTTATTTCTATCCCAAGGCCGACACGCCTGGGTGCACCAAGGAGGCGTGCGGATTCCGCGATTCCTACTCGGAAATCAAGAAGACAGGCGTGGTGCTGCTCGGGATTTCGGCGGACACGGCGGCGGCGCAGAAAAAGTTTCAGGGCAAGTTCAGTCTGCCTTTTCCGTTGCTGGCCGATGCGGAGAAGAGGATTGCGAACCTGTTCGGCGTGGTTAAAGAGAAGAACATGTACGGCAAGAAAGTGAAGGGTATCGCGCGCACAACTTTCGTGATTGGCCCCGACGGCAAGATCAAACACGTCTTCAATAACGTGAAGGCCGAAGGGCACGCGGATGAAGTGCTGGCGTATTTGAAGGGTGCGGCGTGAGAGAGTGGTGGGAATAGAGCGCCCTGCGGCAGTGTGAATCGTGTAGGGATCTTTCGACTTCCAGGCTGCTGCGCTTCGCACAGCTGCCACTCCGCTCAGGATGACAGGGGTTTCAGTTTGTGGCTTTACTGAAGGCAGAGTTCTTCAATCGCGACCCGCGTCGGGTGGCGCGGGCATTGCTAGGGAAATTGTTGGTCCGGAAAACGCCTCGCGGAATTCTGGCGGGACGAATTGTCGAAACCGAAGCCTATCTTGGCCAAGGCGATGCGGCGGCGCACGCGGCGGCGGGCCGGACGGCGCGAAATTTCGTTCTGTTTGGACCTCCCGGTCACGCCTACGTGTACTTCATCTATGGCAATCACTACTGCCTGAATGTTTCCTGTTTGCCCGACGGAATGCCCGGAGGCGTGCTGTTTCGCGCCCTGGAGCCGGTGGCTGGCATCGAGTCGATGGCGAAGGCGCGAGGCGTCGACGTAGCGAAGAAAATTGATCTCAAGAACATTTCGTGGCTGAGGAAGATTTCGTCCGGCCCGGGTCGCATGTCCGAAGCTCTGGGAATCACCCGCGAGCGGGATAACGGCAAAAACATGGTAAGCGTGCGCTCTGATCTACGGATTGCCGATGACGGCTATCGCGTCCGAGGAGTAATGGTCACGCCGCGAATTGGGATCGTGAAGTCAGCCGAGCAACCGTTGCGCTTTCTTATCGCGGGAAATCCATTCGTCTCCGGGCGGAGGTCTGTAGCAGCTTCGATGTCGGGCCAGCAACAAAGAGAAACTACAACCGCAACGGGGCCCGAGATGCGGCGGTTGATTTGCGATGAATGATCGTAAGCCAAACTCGACGAAGGTTCTCTTGTCGTGGAGCAGCGGTAAAGACAGCGCCTGGACGCTGCACCTCCTGCGGCAGCGGCCGGATATCGAGGTCGTTGCGCTGCTCACCACCTTTAACTCTGTAGCGGACCGCGTGGCGATGCATGCCGTCCGGCGTGCGCTGGTGGAAGCGCAGGCCGAGCGAACCGGGATCCCGCTGTGGGCAGCGGAACTACCCTACCCCTGCTCGAACCTGGAATACGAAGAGCGGATTCGCGTCGTGTGCCAGCGTGCGACGGCTGAGGGAATCGCCGCGATCGCTTTCGGAGACCTGTTTCTGCAGGAGATCCGTGACTATCGAGTGCGGCAATTGCAGGGGAGCGGCCTCGAACCGCTGTTTCCGGTCTGGCAAATTCCGACCGGACAACTGGGTAGGGATATGATCGCCGCGGGCGTGAAAGCAAGGATTACCTGCGTGGACCCCTCGAAGCTCGCAAAGTCGTTTGCCGGCCACGAGTACGATCTGCGCTTGCTGCGGGCTCTGCCTCCTGGAAGCGACCCGTGCGGCGAGAACGGGGAATTTCACACGTTCGTGTATGAGTCGCCGGTGTTCTCTCGCCCCATCGGAGTGCGGACAGGAGAAGTTGTCGAGCGCGATGGATTTGTGTTTGCCGACTTGCTTCCGGAATGACTTCCCTCCGCCTCCTTAGAAACTTGATGGAGGGAAAGGGGTTAGAGTCACAGCGGAGCGCAAGCGCTTAGCCTTCACCTTAGACACTTGCCGCCAGTCTCTCCCCCGAGCGACGACCCGGACAGGGGCGTCAGGCGCTAGGAAGCAACTACGGTTGTAAGCGGGCGTTGCGCCAACTATTTCGTTTCAGGCTCCAGCACCAGATTGTCGATCAGCCGCGTATTTCCTATGTAGGCGGCGACGGCGACCAGCGTCTTTTGCGAGATCTGCTCGGGCGGATCGAGCGTGTCCGGATCGACGATCTCGAAATAATCCAAACGTACTTCCGGCTCGCGGGCCAAGACTTCTTTGGCAGCAGAGATCAGCTTGGCTGGGCTTCTTTCTCCGGCTTGAAATTGCTCCCGAGCTTTCTGTAACGACCGTTGCAGCACGAGCGCGCGGACGCGCTCTTCTCGATTCAGGTATGCGTTGCGCGAACTCATGGCCAGACCATCTGGGTCGCGCACGATCGGGCAGGCCACAATTTCCACGGGAAAGTTCAGGTCCTGCACCATGCGACGGATCACGGCCAGCTGCGCGGCATCTTTCTGTCCAAGGAATGCGGCATCGGGCTCGAGGATGTGAAACAGTTTGGAGACGATGGTGGTAACGCCGCGGAAATGCCCCGGGCGGGAACGTCCGTCGAGCTTTTCGCTCAGGCCTTCGACCACGACCCAAGTAACTTGGGCGTCGGCATTGGGCTTGGGATAGATCTCTTCGACTGGCGGTGCAAAGAGGATCTCGGCCCCTTCTTTTTCCAGCAGCTGACAGTCGTGGTCGAACTGGCGAGGATATTTCGACAAATCTTCGGTCGGGCCGAATTGGGTGGGGTTTACGAAGATGGAAACGGCAGCCGCATCGCACTGCGCTTTTGCCGCGCGGACCAGCGAGAGGTGGCCTTCATGCAGAGCACCCATGGTTGGCACCAGGCCAAGGTGTTTGCGATTCGTCCGTGCTTCGCGACAAGCAGCCCGAGCCTCCGGAATGGTGGAACATATTTTCATTCTGTGTAGAGACGCGACTTGCCGCTCCGCGTGCAGCATCTCGCGTCCGGGAGACGGGGCGAACCCCATCTTTACAGGCGGTCCGGACGCTCAGGGCGCCTCGCGGTACTGAACGTCCAATTCCTTGAGGGTTCCGAGGAGCAAGGCGCGGTTCTTGCGCAATTCCGCCTTCGTCTGATCATTGGCATCCTTAGGAACGGCTTGCGCAACCAGCACCACACGGCCGTAAGGCCAGGCGCTCGATGGAAGCGAGACCAACTCGGCCGGGATTTCTTCCGGCTTCAGTATGTGGATCTCGCGATTGGAAAGATCGAGAAAGCCGATCCCCTCCTCGCGAACGATCAAATACGGATTCTTCCAACCGCTCATTTTGTTGAACGGTGGATATTTTGCGGGATCTGCTACGGGGATGGACTCGAGGCCGGTCGGCTGCCGCGTTTTCGTAGCCTGGGTTTCCGCGGGTGAGGTCTGCGGGGATTTGGAGCAGGCCACAAGAGCCCCCAGCAGAATCAAAAGAGCGACGGTTTGCCCAGCAGTTCGCACAATACCTCGCATCGTAGTTCGCACAACGTTTTCTCCGTCCGCCATTATCGCCGCACGGCGTGCTTGCGGAGGAGTACCGTTTCAAGTGCGGCCTGCGTTTCTTTCGGCAGGTGGTAGGACTCAGCGTCGTTCGGGAACTGGTGCGAAACCACGTCGGCCTTGAAGGCCAGCACAGATTGTGTGATCAGCGCAGCGGCGTCACCATAGCGGCGGACGAATTTTGCCGGATATCCGAACGTCAGGTTGACGAGATCGTGGAAGACAAGCACTTGGCCATCGCAATCGGGACCGGCGCCGATGCCGATGGTGGGCGTTTCGACCTCGGCGGTAATCATGGCCGCGACCTCACGCGGAATGCCTTCGAGGTAGATACAGGCCACACCAACGCGGTCGAGCGCAACCGCATCGCGCATGAGCTGCTCGATGGCGTTCAGCGTCCTGCCCTGAACTTTGTAACCACCCATTACGTTGACCGATTGCGGCGTGAGACCGATATGCCCGGCGACCGGAATCTCGGCATCGATCACGCGGCGGATCACGTCCACGCGCCGCTCGCCGCCTTCCATCTTGACGGCCTCGGCGCCGCCTTCTTTCACGAAGCGTGCGGCATTGTGAATGGCTTCGTTGGGGTCAGCCTGATAAGAACCGTAAGGCATGTCGGCGATGAGGAGCGCATCTTTCACTCCGCGGCGCACGGCTTTGACGTGGTGAAGCATTTCGTCGACCGTGACCGAGAGAGTGTTGTCGTAGCCAAGCATGGTCATGGCGAGCGAGTCGCCGACCAGGGCAATGTCGATGCCGGCCTCGTCCACCAGGCGCGCGGTAGCGTAGTCGTAGGCGGTCAGGCAGGTGATGGGTTCGTGGTGAAGCTTCTTTTCGCGGATGGTCGCAGTGGTGATTTTGCGGCGAGGTTCGCCGATGGGCGTGAGACTCACGATGTCCTCCAGTGCCCCTCCGCAACCCGGCGGATAGAGCCTGTACGCGTCGTCCTTCTCCACTTCTGACGACGCTGCGGGGATTATAGCTTCAAAACCGTCATTGGTCGATAGCGTTGGTCGGGGCTGAGCCGGGAATTGAAAGCCCTTTATTTGCTTAAGATAGCGAAGGTTGACCACTCGAAATCGGCGTGAGAAACTTAAGCGGGTGGTTTGATGAGTCGCAGAAACATAGTCTGGGTAGCAGGTCCCTGTTTTATTGGAACCGTATTCCTCTTTCATCTGGCGGGGCTTGCGTCGGCACAGGCGCTTCCCGCGACCACGCAAAGGATAGAGCAGGAGACAAAGACAACGTACCAAGCCCGCGACGGCGAGGCGTTAGTGCTGCTTTCCGTGTTCGCGGAGAATGGCAAGACTCACCTTGAGCGGCAGGCGGTCATAAAGATCACGAACCAGATCAATAACACCGTCGTCTGGCAGACCACTGACGAAAAATCGGAAGCGGCACTCGGTCTACTTTTCGGCAAGTACGAACTCGAAATAAGCGCGGTCGGGTATTTGACCGAGCGCAAAGAAGTTCAAGCCAGTAACGTGCTCGTTACGACTCGGATAGAAGTCTCACTGCATCGTGATCCCCAGGCTGTCGACCTCAACGTATCCGATGAGGCGGTTCCTGCAAAAGCGCGCGGAGCCCTCAAGCATGGCGTTTCCGCGCTCAAATCCGCGAATCTCAAGGAAGCACGAAAGAGCCTGGATGCGGCGTACAAGCTGGCGCCGTCGAATCCGGATATCAACTATCTCCTGGGCTATGTAGCCTATGAGGAAAAAAACCTCGCCCAGGCCAAGAGCTATCTCGCAACCTCTGCCAATCTCAGTACCCACAACGTGCGGGCGCTGATCCTCCTCGGCCAAGTAGAGCTTGTACAAGAAGACTATTCCGGGGCTGCGGCGACGCTGGAAAAAGCGGTGGAGGCCAATTCCGACAATTGGACGGCGCACAGCCTGCTTGCCAATGCGTACCTGAAACTGAAGAAATATGATGAGGCTCGGCAGCAAGCTGAATTGGCCATCGCCAAAGGGAAAGGCGCGGCTAACGCAGCAAATCTGGCTCTGGGACAGGCCCTGGTGAATCTGGGGAAGAAGGAAGCAGGTATCCAGGCGCTCGAGAGTTTCGTCCGGAATTCACCCAGCGACCCCACCGTCCCGCAAGTGCGCGACCTGATCGCCAAGCTCGAGCGACCCGACGCTGCTCCTGGCCCGGGTACCGCGATCGTGCGGACCTCTGCGCCCGTCATCGACCCAATATTCGCCACTCCTGAACTCCCGGTCTCCGTCAATCCGTGGCGACCCGCTGGAATCGATGAAGAAAAACCGTCTGTTGCCGATGGGGTCAGTTGCCCCCTCGACAGCGTAATCGAGATGTCGGGTGAGCGGGTGAAGCAGTTGGTAGACGATGTCTCGCGGATTTCCGCAATCGAACGCCTGGTGCACGAGCAGGTGGATGAAATGGGGAACGCCCTTACCAAGGAAACCCGAAGCTACGATTATGTCGCGTCCATCTCGGAGGAAAAACCGGGGTACCTTGCGGTGGACGAAAACCGGTTAGAGCGCATGGCGCGTGCCGACTTTCCCGACCGGATCGCCAGCGGCGGGTTTGCCACGTTGGCCCTGGTATTTCATCCCGACATGCGGGAAAACTTCGAGATGACGTGCGAAGGACTGGGAAAATGGCATGGGCAAGCAGCGTGGTTGGTTCACTTCAAGCAGCGAGCAGACCGGCCTGCCCTTATCAGCGAGTACAACATAGGTGGCGAAACGTATTCATTGCGACTGAAGGGCCGCGCCTGGATTGCGGCGGACAAATTTGAAATCGTGCGAATTGAGTCAGAACTGATAGATCCGATGCCGCAGATCCAGTTGCGTTGTGAGCAACAGGTGGTGGAGTACGGCCCGGTCCAGTTCAAGAAAAATGTGGGATTGTGGCTTCCAACGAAGGCGGAAATCTACCTCGACTATCGCAAGCACCGCTATTACCGCAGCCACAGCTACGATCATTACATGCTGTTTTCGGTGGATATGGTGGACAAGCCGAACGAGCCCAAGGTGCCACCGACCGAGCCCACCACGAAGCCGATAGCCAACTAACCGCTATAGTCGATGCGGTATCGGTCTTCGGATTTGCTTGGCAGCCGCTTTCACATAGCCAGGCATGCTAAGAAACGCCGGCCGCAGCGGCGAAGTCCTCAGGTAGTTGACCGCCAATGGCCAGGGTGAGATGCTCAACCCGGCTGTTTTATGACCGTCAGAAGTTCACTCCGGATAACAATTACTCGCTTCATTGGAGCGGTGTTCCTCCTCCATCTTGCTGCGGTGCTTGTATCCGCGCAAACGCCGCCGGTTCCCAGTGGCCCGTTCCCCCCGTTCGATCCCTTCAGCGACGTTACCAAAACTATGACTACCATGCGGGGCCCCGACAACAGCGCGGGGACCATCGTGTTGCTTTCCGTCTACGCGGAGGACGGCAAGACTCGCCTCGACCGACAGTCGATTGTGAAGGTCACGAACCAGGTTGCAGGCACCGTCAGCTGGCTGACCACGAACCCGAAATCGGAAGCCGCGCTCGACCTTCCTTACGGTAAGTACGACTTCGAGATAAGCGCTGTCGGATATTTGAGCGAGCATAAAGAACTGCAGGCCGCTGCCGCTGCTGCGCAAACCACGATTCCGATAGACGTTATCCTGCATCGTGATCCTACCGCGGCTGACCTAAACATATCCGAGGCCGCGATGCCCGCCAAAGCGCTCAAAGAAGTCAAGGGCGCCGTTTCCGCTCTCAAGTCCGGCAGACTCAAGGATGCGAGAAGGCGATTGGATGCGGCTTACAAGCTCGCGCCGTCGAATCCCGATCTGAACTATTTGATGGGCTACCTTTTCTACCAACAAAAAGACTTCGGGCGGGCGCGGAATTATCTGGGGACCGCTTGCAATCTCGATTCGCACAACGTGCAGGCGTTGACGTTACTCGGCCGCATAGAGCTTTTTCAACCAGACTATCTCGCGGCGGCGGCGACGCTGGAAAGCGCGGTTCGAGCCGATCCCAACTATTGGGTGGCTCACAACCTGCTTGCGGACGCCTACCTGAAACAAAAGAAGTATGAACAGGCTCGGCAACAGGCAGAGTTGGCCATCGAAAAGGGCAAACAATCGGCCAGTGCGGCGAATCTGGTCTTGGGGCTGGCCTTGCTCAATCTCGGGAAAACGGAAGACGGTGTCCAAGTACTCCGGGCTTTCATGCAGAATTCCGTGAATAGCCCGGTCGTTCCCCAAGTGCGCGACCTGATCGCCGCAATCGCTCGACGCGAACCTGCCCGTCAGGATGACACTGATACCGCGCCGCACAACGCCACGCCTCTGTCCGGCGTCGATCCACTACTCGCATCTTCCGAGCCTCTCGTATCCGTCAAACCGTGGCAACCCCCGGGAATCGATGAAGTCAAGCCAACGGTTGCGGCGGGAGTTAGCTGTCCGTATGCGCAAGTAATTGAGATGTCGGGCGAGCGCGTCAAAGAACTCGTCGACGACGTCTCGCGGATTGCGGCCCTCGAACACCTGGTGCACGAGCGGGTCGATGAAATGGGAAATCCTGCCACCAGGGAAACCCGTGACTACAACTATGTGGCCTCGATTTCGGAAGAGACCCCAGGGTTTCTTGGGGTGGACGAGTACCGCTCTGAGCGCCTGACGCGCGCCGAAGATGTCGACGGGATCGCCACCAGCGGATTCGCCGCGTTAGCCCTGATATTTCACCCCGTCATGCGGGATAACTTCGAAATGACGTGCGAAGGGCTGGGACGCTGGCACGAACAGGCGGCGTGGCTGGTTCACTTCAAGCAGCGCCAAGACCGGCCTGCCCGCTTCCAGGATTATAAGGTGGGCCGCGCAATCTTTTCGATGCAGCTCAAAGGCCGCGCTTGGATCACGGCGGACAAGTTCCAGATCGTGCGCATCGAGGCGGACCTATTGAGTCCGCTATCGAATATCCAGTTGCGCAGCGAGCGGCAAGTCGTAGAGTACAGCCCCGTCCCGTTCCATCAAAAGAATGTGGAATTGTGGCTCCCGAAGACTGCCGAAATCTACCTCGACTTTCGCAAGCGCCGTTACTTCCGCACCCAAACCTTCGATCATTACATGCTGTTTTCGGTGGATTCGGCGGAAAAGCGAAACGAACCCAAAGTGCCGCCGGTCGAGCCCGCTCAAAAGCCGCTGCCCAACTGAAATACGGCGGCCGGAGAGCGGAGTCTTATCGTTCGGCAATACGATAAGCCCAGCGACCCGTCCTACGCGCTGGCCGCTTCCGTGCTCCCCAGCGGCAGGAAGTATTGCGTGCCCTTGATGGGGGCGGAGACCTTCTTCAGCAACTCCTGCAGGTCTTCGTTGCGGTCGACGAAGTCGATTTCTGAGGTGTTCACGATCAGCAGATCGGACTGCGTGTAGTGAAAGAAAAAGTGTTCGTAGGCCTTCACCACTTCCATCAGGTAATCCTCGCTGATGGCCTTCTCGCCGGCCGCGTTCTTTTTCTTCAGACGCTTCTTCAGCACTTCCGGCGTGGCCTGCAGATAGATGACGAGGTCGGGCGTGGGGAGCTGCTCGCGAAAATAATTGAAGTAGCGATTATAGGTATCGAGTTCCTGATCGTTGAGGTTGAGGCAGGCGAAGAGCTTGTCCTTTTCAAAAATGTAATCGGAAACCACTGTCTTATTTGACCGCGGGCCGAGATCGAGCGCGTGCAACTGCTCGAAGCGGCGAATCAGGAATGCGAACTGCGTCTGGAATGCCGCGCCCGGTTCGCCTTCATAGAACGCCTTCAGAAACGGATTGTCTTCCGGTTCGATAACCCGCTGGGCCGCCAGGCGCTCTCCGAGAACCCTTGCCAGAGTGCTTTTCCCAACGCGTATGGGGCCTTCGACCGCAATGTAACGGGGAAGCTCGAAAAGCTTGGCCATGGGTTGTCGACTGTCGATTGTCGTGGAACTGTTGAGCAGAATATATGGCTTCGCGTCGCGATGCAATTGTGAAGAAAAAGTCAAAAGTCAGAAGTCAAATTGAAGAAGTTGTTCTCAGTTTCCGGTTCGGTTCACTTCTGCAATCTGACTTCTGACTTTTGACTTCCCTATACAATCTCCTCATGCTCCCCGCTCTCATTGGACTCACGGCCGCCGTGGCTGCTTCGGCGGCAGGGTATCAATCCATGGCGCCGACGGGGCAGTGGTATGGGCGAACGTTTATAGGCGGGATCCGCGGGAGCAAGCAAATCGCGCTGACCTATGACGATGGGCCGAATGATCCGCATACACTGAAGTTGCTTGACGTGCTGGCGAAGCACAGGGTGCGGGCGACGTTTTTCATGATCGGCCGCTTTGTGCGGCAATGGCCCGATATTGCGCGCACGGTGGCGCAGGCGGGACACGTCATCGGCAATCATACGTTCACACATCCGTTGCTCATCTTTGAATCGGAAGCGCAGACGCGCATACAGCTTGTCGACTGCCATCAGGCTTTGCAGGACGCAATTGGCGAGCATTCAACTTTGTTTCGTCCACCGTTTGGGGGAAGGCGGCCGGCAACGATCAGGGTCGCGCGTGAACTCGAAATGCAGACGGTGATGTGGAACGTGACCGGCTATGACTGGAATGCTCCGCCGGCTGCGGTGATCGAGAAGAAAATCGAGCGGCAGATGCGCGGCGGCGACGTGATCCTGCTGCACGACGGCGGATATCGCGCCCTGGGCGCGGACCGCTGGCAGACCGTGATTGCGACGGAGAATCTGATCCGGCGTTACGCCGATCAGGGCTACCAGTTTGTCACCGTGCCGGAGATGACCAAGGCTCTCAGCCATCAGAAGTCGGCTGTCAACTTATAATCCGCGTGATTCCCGCCAGTTCCGCTGGGCGGACGAATGCGTCCGCCCCTACGTGAGGATTGCGGATAGTTGACCGATTTTCCTACGCCGCCGCCATCTCGAACGCCTGCTTCGCCGCCGTAATGGTCTGCTGTACATCGCGTTCGGTGTGGGCCGCGCCCAGGAATGCCGCTTCGAACTGCGACGGCGGGAGGTAGATTCCGTTCTCCAGCATTGCGCCGAAGAAACGTCCGAAGGCTTCGGTGTCGCACTTGGCGGCGGACCTCCAATCGGTGACGGGGCCCTTCGCGAAGAACCAGGTAAACATCGAGCCGACGCGGTTGTGGCACATGGTCACGCTGGCGTCTTTGGCTGCGGCTGCGACTCCGGCAACCACTTCGGCGGCGAGCTTGTCGAGTTTGGCGTAAACATCTTTATGCTCGCGCAAGTAACTCAGCGTGGCATAACCCGCGGCCATCGCCAGCGGATTCCCCGAAAGCGTTCCAGCCTGGTATACCGGCCCGAGCGGTGCGATCAGACCCATGATTTCGCTCGGTCCTCCGTAAGCGCCCACCGGCAAACCTCCGCCGATGATTTTGCCCATGGTGGTGAGATCGGGCTTGATCCCATAGAGCTCCTGCGCCCCACCATAGGCCAGGCGGAAGCCGGTCATGACCTCGTCGAAAATCAGCAAAGACTTATCGCGCGCGGTAATGCTGCGTAGAGCTTCAAGATATCCGCGAGCCGGAGGCACGCATCCCATGTTGCCGACGACCGGCTCCACGATGACACAGGCGATCTGGTGCTTGAATTTCTCGAAAGCTTGCTCGATCGCAGTCGTGTCGTTGAATGGAAGCGCGAGCGTGAACTGCGTGAATTCTTCCGGAACGCCCGCCGAACCCGGAATGCCGAGCGTGGCGACGCCCGATCCGGCCTTCACCAAGAGCGCGTCGGAGTGTCCGTGATAGCAGCCCTCAAATTTCACAATATATTTACGGCTCGTATAACCCCGGGCCAGGCGGATGGCCGACATGGTCGCTTCGGTGCCCGAACTTACGAAGCGAACTTTTTGCATGTGCGGAAAAGCGGAAATTACCAGCTCGGCGAGATCGGCTTCGGCGGGAGTGGAAGCTCCGAAGCTCGTGCCATTGCGCGCCGCCGCGATCACGGTCTCGATGACGGCGGGCGCTGCATGCCCGAGGATGAGCGGCCCCCAGGAACCGATGTAATCCACATACTCGTTGCCGTCGGCGTCCCAAATGTGCGAACCCTGGCCGCGGACGATGTATAGGGGATCGCATCCCACGCTGCGGAAAGCGCGCACCGGGGAGTTCACGCCTCCGGGAATCAATTGTTCGGCGCGTTTCTGCAGTTTGCGGGATTGCTCTGTCTTGCGGGACATGAGTCCTCCACCGTTTCGATCAATATTACAGCGGCGGGCGTGTGTGAGGTCAGAGGTGAGAGGTCAGATTGCAGAGGTAAGAGCTTCGCAGTGCCGGCAGCGTTCGCCGTTGGTCTTCAGCTCTGCAATCTGACCTTTAACCTCTGCCCTTTCTGTCGCCTCACCAAATGTGGTAATAACCGTCGCGGCGCCCCAGCTCGACTTTAAGGCCGAATAGTTTGCTCAGGCTCTCGGCTTGCAGGACTTCTTCCTTGCGTCCGTCGGCCACGATCCGGCCGTTCGACATGAGCACTACTCGTTCGATCTCGGGAACGATGTCGGGGAGTTCATGAGTGACGAGAATGATTCCAATCCCCGACTTGGCAAGGGAGCGCATCGTTTCTCGCAGGCTGCGCTGCGCCAGAATGTCCAAAGAATTGCAGGGTTCGTCGAACAGCAGAGCGCGGGGCTTGTGCACCAGCGCCCGGGCGATCAAGACACGCTTGGCTTCGCCCGATGACATTTCCTCGACGGCACGCTCCGCCAGATGCGAGACCCCGAGCTGGGCCAACGCGGCCTCGGCCAGTTCTCTCTGTTTGGGATCGACGGTGTGATTCGGGAAGATGCGGGTGCTACTGAAAAAGCCCGACAGCACTACGTCGAGGCCGCTGGCGCCACCAGTGCATGAAGACATCAGGTCGTTGGACACGATGCCGAGCAGCGAGCGCAGCTCAAAAATGTTCCAGCTCTTCTGGCCGAGAATGGTCATGCTCGACCGTTTGCGGACCATCGGATAACACTCGCGGGTGATGGTCTTGATCAGGGTGGACTTGCCGCAGCCGTTCGGCCCGAGCACGGCCACATGTTCGTCCACCCGGACGCGAAGGTTGAGGTCGTCGAGGACGATCTTGGGTCCGCTACCCAGGGTTCCGGTAGCCACGTCTCCGGCAGCCACGTCTCCGCGCATCACGCGGACGTTTCGCAGATCGAGCAATGGAGCCTGGGGGTGACGCGGATTCGAATTCATCGGACTTTCACAAAATTGCAATATTCCTGCAATGTCTCGCGGATATCTTTATACCAGTTGCCCTTCTAACCGGGAGGGTTTATCAGGACGGCCTTGGGGGGCTCCGGGCTGTCCTTTTTAGTTTCTTGGACGGCCCTTTGGCGCTACTCCATTCGCGGCGCACAGAAGATCACTTCAGGTACGAACGCACAATCTCAATGAGTTCGTCGGTCGCGAGAGCCTGCTCGGAATTCAGCTGCTTAGGGTTGACGACGTGAAAGCGGATGTGGCCTTCGAGCAATTCGGCCATCAATCCGTTCATGGCGCCACGCGCGGCCGTGATGAGCTGCAACACGTCGGAGCAATCCTCGTCCGCTTCCAGGGCGCGCTCGATGGCGGCAATTTGGCCTTTGATGCGTTTGATCCGGAGGATGAGCTTGGGTTTTTCTTCGACAGTATGCATTTTTTTCTTGACCGTAGTATACCCCCCTATGGTATACAAAACAAGATAAGCACGGAAGCCCCAATTTGCTCCGTGACAATTTAGACGAGGTATATGAGAAACACAATCAACGAGCCTGCGAGTCGGCGGCCCGCTGGATGGAAGCGGTAGACGTGAGACGATAGCTGTTGGCACTTTCCCTGTCGGTTCACCTCTGCTTCTTCTATCCCCGAAAAACTGAGACCAGAACGCGGCCACGCCGGCTCACTCACGAGCCGGCGATCGCGCAACATTAACTATGGTTAATGTTGTGTGATATGCTGGCGTTAATCATCGGCGCGACGTATGGGTCGCGCTTAAAAGATCTGTTCGCTTGCAATGCGGCGCGAGGTCAAATTTGCGAGGCTGAATTTTGCGGAAAGGAGGAAAAGGAAATGAGCTGCATGACTGCGTTCGCGGAAGCGATGGCGATGCCGACGATGCAGCTCACGCGTGCGATCCAATACGAAGACGCCGGTTTCCGACAATTGGAAGGCATCGTAGAACGCAAATCTCCGCGTATGAGCTGGGTCGTGGTCACCGGCAACGACGGCGGGCGGCAACTCCGAATTCAATGGAAAGCAGGAGTGGAGGACTGACGCTCGACTCAGACCGCAACTGTAACGTTCTTTTAACCGACTAAGCGCATACTGCTGAAAAGTACGCGCCAGCGCGATTGTAATCACAACCAGGGGTGACTGGAAGCGCTGCCGGAAGCGACAGCCGGTCGATAGTTTGATCTCATGATATTGAAATTGAAATTCATTTTCATTATGGACTGTTTCATTATGAACCGCCGGGCCGGCCGGTGGCGCGGCGCCGAGCTGGCCCTGACGCTCGCTTTCGTGTTGGTCGCCGCTGCTGCTGGCGCCTGGGCGCAGTCGCAAGGCGCCTCGGCTTCCACTCCAACCGCGACTCCAACCGCCGCTCCCGCCTCTCTGGACGCGGGAGATCCGTCCGAGCCCGCCCAGCGATGCCGATGCCGATCCCGAATCGATGTTCCCGCATTTCAAGAGCACGCGCTTCTGGCTCTACGGGACAGACGAACTTCATCTTTCAGACTCATCCCGACTTTCACGCCGACTACAGCGGGCCCCACAGCCTCAGTCCGGACTATGACAAAGCCACCTCGCGAGTGATGACGCTCTACACCGGCGCTCGGCTCAACAATTCCACCGAGTTTCTGGTGGACATCGAAGAGGCGGGCGGCGCGGCGCTTAGCACCGGGCTTAGGCCTTGCCGGGAATACGGATCTGGACATCGTGCGCAACCCGCTGTTGAGCAAGGCGCCGTATTTGGCGCAGGGCATGATCCACAAGGTTTTCGCGTTGAGCAAGGACAAGATTGAAAATCAGCGCAGTTTTCTATCACTTTTCGACGAATTGCCGCGGCGGCGCTTGGAAATTCGGTTTGGCAAGTTCACCCTGCCGGACTTCTTTGACGTGAATTCGGTAGGCTCCGATACGCATCTTCAATTCTGCAACTGGTCGGTGGACCAAAACGGCGCGTGGGACTATGCCGCCGATACGCGCGGCTACACCGTGGGCGTGGTGGCGGACTACGAGGACCGCAACTGGGGTTTCCGCTTCGCCGAAGCGCTCATGCCGCTGGTCGCGAATGGAATTGACCTGGTGTGGCGGCCGTGGCAGGTCCATGCGGAGAATTGGGAATACGAGCTGCGTCGTGGCGTCATTCCGAAAAAAGCTGGCGTCGTGCGGCTGCTGGCGTACACGAACTACGCCAACATGGGCATCTACCGGATTGCGAATCAGCAGTTTCTAGATCATTCGTCCCTGGTGCCGGAGACGGTCCCGGAAATCACCAACCACCCGTGGCACGTCACGCGCAAGTATGGCTTCGGCGTCAACCTGGAGCAGAATCTCGCGCGCTACGTCACGGCCTATGCCCGCTGGGGATGGGACAACGGAAAAACCGAGTCCTTTGCCTACACCGAGATTGATTCGACGTTCAACCAGGGAGTCGGGGTAAATGGCGCCCTGTGGCATCGCAAGCAAGACCGGGCCGGCATTGCCTTCGTGTCGAACGGGATCAAGAAAGATCATCAGGTATACCTCGCCGATGGTGGGTTGGGATTCCTTCTGGGCGATGGAGGACTGAACTACGGGCGGGAGAACATCGTCGAATCTTATTACACGGCACACGTTTGGCGTGGAATTTATATCGCCCCGGGAGTGCAGCATATCAATAATCCGGGCTACAACCGCGACCGCGGACCGGTCGTGGTGCCGACGTTCCGCGCGCATGTGGAATTCTAAGGCGCGATTCTTCGTTCCTGGATCTAGTTCCCAGTCAAATGCAAAACCTTCTCCACAGCGGGCACTGAGGAACACAGGGGAGAACGGGGGCGCTCTTGATGGCTCGAATCTTTAGATTTAGATGGGTTAGCTGTTGCGCGTGATCCCGGCCTCTTGTTTTTGGGGCATGTGCAGCGCCCAGGCCATGCGCGGGGTGTTGTGGGCGATTCCGAAACGGCCCTGGACATCGAGCAGAATGATTCCACCGTGGCCGTTGACGCGCTGCTTTAAGTAGTTCATCGCTTCCTTCGCGACCCACTCGGGCAAACTGCCGGATTCGACACGATCCGCTGCCCACTTCGCGAGCACCAGCTTCATGATCGGTTCGCCCCATCCGGTGGTGGAAGCGGCGGCGCTAAGATTATCGGCATAGCAGCCGCAGCCGATGAGCGACGAGTCACCGAGGCGTCCGGGAGCTTTGTTGAGCGTGCCACCGGTAGAGGTCGAAGCGGCGATATTGCCATCGCGGTCGAGCGCCACGGCTCCCACCGTGTCGTGAGAAAGTATGTCGTCCGAAATTTCGGACCCGAACAGATCGTTGCCGTGGGTTGACTCCTGCGCCTGGTACTCGCGCAAGCGCTCGACCTCCCGGGGAATGACGAGATCTTCGTTGCGGCAGAGGGGGATGCCGTGCTCGGCGGCAAAGCGCTCGGCGCCCTCGGCGACGAAATAGACGTGCGGGCTGTCGCTAAGAATTTTGCGAGCGGCGCGCACAGGATTTCGCAGACGCTCGACGCAGCCGACGCCGCCGCCGCGCAAGGTCGTGCCGTCCATGATGAAAGCGTCGAGTTGCACCTTGCCGTCGCGGTTCAGGAAACTGCCGCGGCCGGCGTCGAAGGTTTCGTCGTCTTCGAGAACGACGACGGTTTCTTCGACCGCGTCGAGAGCCGAGCCGCCGCGTTCAAGCACGCGCCAGCCCGCGGCGCAAGCGTTGCGCACACCGTTGAGGTGCGCTTCGACCATGTCGTCGGGAATGGCCCAGGCGCCGCCGTGTACAACCAGAACGGGATTTGAAGGCACTTGCAGACCCCTCACAGGATTTTGGGCGGTTTCCAGTCTAGCACCCGAAGTTCGACCGATGCCTTAGTAGGATGCTTCGTTGCGCATCCGCTGGCGGATATGCATGTGAGAGATTTCTGATCTATTCTGGCCGTGAACCGCGTAGCCTGAAATTTGCGGAGAGTTCCACCGAAGACTTCTTACCTGCGTCCCGCGTAACATTTCTGGACTACGGAACGTCAACCTCCAAAACCACCTTCGCGCCCAACTCCTTGTATTCCGTGCTTACCACGGAGACGGTAATGGTGTGCTTCCCAGTCGTTAGACCGCGAAACATGACCCGCGTGTCGGCAGTCGCCAAAACCAGAGCCTGATCCACCTGGTACTCCAAAATCCCCATATCGCTTCCTCCGTAGGAGGAAGCGTCCAAGCTCACCAAGGCAATATTTCGGGTATCAACTTCCACCACGGCAGCGTGTTTTTGTGCGTTCTTGTCCTTGTCTCTGAAAGTGGCGCGCAGCGTCGGATGATCTTGTTCCCCTTGCCAAACTCGCTCCTGAGCCGCCATCGCACCCGTCAGAACAACGCACAGTGTCAGAGCAAACACAGATTGTTTCCACCAACCTACGTAAATAGCGGACCTCCTGTGTCGCAGACTACTTCGGGCATCGGCTTCATTATATCGTAATACGATATATTAGATGCAAGGGCAGGCCATGACTGTTGCCGCGCACGCTCGGTCGAACTCCGCAAACTACCTCAACCGCTCGCAGTCATGCCTGAAAGGCACGAGGCTGGAGTGGACGACGGCTGCAGATCGTAGCTCATTGCTGTGTGACAGGCTTTATGCGGCGCGCGCGGGAGCATCCATTTCGGTGGTCCGCTGCCAGGTATAGAGGACGCGGTGGATGACGGTGACGGTCGAAAGCACGGCGATAACCCAGAGCACCGGGGCCATCACATTGAACAGAGCGCCGATGATCAGCAGCACCAGACGTTCAGGGCGTTCCATGAAGCCGACGCGGCAGGTGCCAATGAGCGACTCGGCGCGGGCGCGCGCATAGCTCACCATGATGGCGCTGATCATGGCCAGCGCGGCCAGCACGACGTAGAAGAATCGATTGCCGCGGCCGTAAAAAACCAGCAATCCCAGGAAAAGCGACGCATCGCTATATCGGTCGACGATGGAATCGAAGAAGCCTCCGAAGCGGGTCACTTGGTTCGAGAGGCGAGCGACGCGGCCATCCACCAAGTCGAAGAACCCCGATCCGATGATGACGAGGCCAGCGTAGAAAAACATGCGGCGCTGGTTGTCGCCGTTGGCATATCCGAACAAGAACGCGGCGTAGCTGTTGACCACGAGTCCCATTAGGGTCAGGACGTTGGGATTGATGCGCGAGAGAGCGAGAAGGTGCACGATGGCGTCGAGCATAACCCCGCAGGCGCGTCCGAATCCGCTGGTCCAACTCATGTAGCGTCCCGTCATGTGGCGCTCCTGACCGTAGTGCCGCTCACGAGGTTGCAGCTCATTCCGTTTCCGGTTCCGGTAGCGCGGCCAGTTCCGCTTCCAGCTTGGCTTCGGCGAGATCGTGCATGGTCGAGAGCTTCAGGATTTCCATTTCGCGGCTTCCGCCCGGCGTAACGACCGTTGCGGTGTCCCCAACTTTCTTATTCAGCAGGGCACGCCCGATCGGCGAAGTAGTCGAGATTTTGCCGGCGGTGACGTCCGACTCTTCGCTGGTCACCAGTTGGTATTCCATTTCTTCATTCTTGGTGCCGTCGAAGATGGTCACGGTCGAGCCCAGGCCAACTTTATCCCTGGGGATATTGTTCATGTTGATCAGCGACAGGTCGGCCAGACGTTTGCCCAGTTGGCGAACACGCGCCTTCAGGTATTCCTGCCGCTGCTTGGCCATGTGATACTCAGCGTTCTCGCTGAGGTCGCCCATGGCGACGGCCTTCTTGAGCTCTCTGGGGATATCGTGGGCCAGCTCATACTCGAGCGTGTTCAGTTCGTCCCGCAGCTTCTTTTTGATCTGTTCTGTCATTGCCTAGGGCATTATAACTCTCGGCCGCGGGTACTGGCACAGTGGCTCGAATTCGCTCGCCAACCAGGCGATCCAACCCACTCAGGCCCAACCCTATCAACCGAAATGACTTAAGCTGGGGCTGGCTGAGATCGTGAGGGTCAATGTCCGCTTCGACCGCCGGCGTCGCCGCGTCGCCGGTTCTTCATTGCCTTCGGAGCAGCGCTCGGCTAGACTAAAGACAGTTCTCTTCCCTCGGGCGAGGGCCCCTCCATGAACGGTAACGGCGTTTTCCACATAGGCGATAAGGTCGTTTACCCCAACCACGGCGTCGGAATTATTGAACAAATCAGCAGCCGGACCATGGGTGCAACGGTCGAGAAGTTCTATCTGTTGAAAATCGCAGCCAGCAGTTTAAAGGTGATGGTGCCATTCGCCAACGTGGACAGCGTGGGGATGCGTCCGGTGGTGCGCAACGGTGAGGTGCAGAAGATCGTCGATTACCTCTCCTCGGGCGAGTGCATTAACGCGGCGGACTGGAAAGACAGGTTCAAGGAGAATTCCGATCGCATGCGCACCGGGTCACTCACGGAAGTGGCCGCGGTGCTGAAAAGCCTGCTGATCCTCGCACAGGATAAATCGCTTTCCTTCCGTGAAAAAAAGATGCTGGAGCGTGCCCGGTATTTACTGGTCAGCGAAATAGCCATCTCAAGAAACTGCGACGAAAGTCTGATTGAGCAGGCGCTCACCAAGGCTCTGACGAAGTGCAATCTCCGCTTCCCGGAAATTTCCGAACTAGCCTCTTAAACGCTCGGCGTGCCCCTGATTCCCGTAGAGACGCGGCTTTCCGCGTCTCCCACCGCGTCCACAATCCATAAAAGACGGGGCAAGCCCCGTTGCTACAGGAAAGTCAGTCAACGGGCGGAGCGGGCTTCCATCCAGGATTGAAGAATTAGCATAGCGGCCATCCGGTCGACCGCCTGGCCCCTCTTCTTGATCGAAAGATCGGTTTCGCGGAGAAGGCGGTTGGCTTCGGTCGAGGTCCAACGCTCGTCCCATAAATGGACGGTCAAGCCGAAGTGAGCGCGCAGGTCGTCGGCGAAACGGCGCATCTTTTCCGATTGCGTTCCTTCCGCCCCGCTTAAACGCAGGGGCAGCCCGACCACAATTTCCCGGACTTCGTATTTCGCCAGCACCTGTCCCAGGGCCTCCAGATCACGGCGCTTGTTCTGTCGCTGGATCGTATCCAAACCCTGAGCGGTGATGCCGAGCGGGTCAGAGACAGCGACTCCGATCCTTTTCGAGCCGACATCGAGGGCCATGATGCGGCTATGGCCAGGGGTCCCAGGTGCGTCCATCCGCTAATTGTAGATGGCAATGGTTCCAGAATCACTTTGGCTGATCCATGGTTCGCCTGTGAACTTCAGTGGTTCCCCTGTGAACCTCAGTGTCCACTGTGGTTTTCGGCTTTTTCTCAATCAACCACAGGGAACACAGGGCCTCACGGGGAAAATCAGCGGAAAACCTCTCCAGTCTGTAATTCCAGTCGTGCAATTCTCGCGGCGGTGAGGCAGAATTGTGGGCCAGTCGCGATGCGGAGGTTAGCAACCGCACAGTTATGGAGACTACCGAAACGCGAAACGGGTATCACTGGTCGCTGACGCTGCTGGGCATGGCCCTTATTGTTATGTTCGCGTACTACGGCGAATCGGTGCTAGCGGTGTTGTTCTTTGCCATTCTGCTGAGCTTTATGCTCTCTCCTGTGGTGCAGGCGCTTGAGTATTTGCACCTTCCCAGAGCCACGGCGGCGCTGATCAGCATGGTCGTGCTGCTGGCGCTGCTCTATGGCGTCACCGTCGCGTCGTACAACCAAGCCATCATTTTCGCCGACAGCGTTCCGAAGTATTCGCAGAAGATCCGCTCCGTGCTGGAGCCCTTCCAGCAGGACGCGGAACGCATCGAGAAGACAGGCGAGGTGGTTGGCGAGCCTGAGCCCTCGAATGTAGTGCCGGTGCGGCAGGTGACGAGTTGGTCCGAGGTGCTCACGCATGGAGCCGGCACTTTGACCGACATCCTGCTGGCGGCGTCGTTCGTCCCGTTTCTGGCCTATTTTCTGCTGACCTGGCAAAGCCACGCGCGTTCAGCCACGGTGATGCTGTTTCCTTTGCATCACAGGAACACGGCGTTCGTGACGCTGGGGCTGATTGGAAAAATGCTGCAGAGCTTTATTGTGGGAAACCTGCTGATCGGGCTGCTGATTTCAGCTGTGAGCGTGGCGATCTTCGGGTTGCTGCACGTTCCGTTTTTCTACTTCGTCGGCTTTCTCAGCGGCTTTCTGAGTCTGGTTCCGTACCTCGGAATTGTGCTGGCGATGGTGCCCCCGATCCTGGTCGGCCTGGGACAACTGGAGGCCGGGAGCCTGGTGGTGGTGGCGTTTTGCGTGATCGGGCTGCATCTTTTCGCTCTGAATGTTCTCTATCCGAAGCTGCTGGGGAGTCGGCTGAGGATCAATCCGCTGGCGGTCACCATCGCGCTGCTGTTCTGGGGAGCGGTCTGGGGCGCGGTCGGGTTGGTGCTCGCCATCCCGATCACGGGCGCGATCAAGATTGTCTTTGACCACGTTGAATCAATGAAGCCCTATGCGGATTGGCTGGGGGAATAGGAAAACGCGGTGAGAAATCGAAAGCCCGGCCAGATCAGCCGGGCTTCCGGTTTTCGTTGTTTGGGGCTCGCCCACGTTAGGCGGCCGCGGATCTCTTGGTGCGTCCCTCCGAGGTCACAGGCTGCGCTACCTTGCGCACCAGGAAGGGCTGAAGATTCGGCTCACTGCCAGCCCACTCGATGCTGCTGATTGAGTGTCCGGGTTGGCAGGTAACGAAATAGCGTTCTCCAGTCGGGCTGGTTACTTCAAACTTGCCTTGCTCGCCCTGTAGAGCCTCGGCAACGTCATAGGTCGTGATGCTATCGTTCAACTTCATGGGGACCTCCTTCAGTCTCCAACACAGCCTTACTGGTTAAGGTTGTCCCCCTAGGGGAAGGTATTGTCTTAATTCTAGAACGTCGAGCCGAGGCGGGAATGCATTTTTTTTTGAAAAATTTCATTGTCGTCTACAGTGTTTACTGTATGGTTGCAGATTCCTTTCGCGTGTGGCGAAGCTGCGTTTCCATCCGGCCCTGTACTCCAGCCATTTTGTTTCAATCTGAAAGCCCTCTACACTGAAACCTTGCGCACGCTGATCATTCTTTTTTTGGTTGTCGCGCTCGCCGCTAGCGGCTGGGTGGCTTGGCAGCTCCACGCTCCGATTACCCCTCCAGGCAATACTTCTTTGCTGCTGCGTTCCGGGTATTCGACGCGCCGGATCGCGGCGGAATTGAAGAAGGCAGGCGTGATCCGCAGCGAACTCGTTTTTCGGGCCTGGCACTGGTTGCACCCCAAGCCATCTTTGAAGGCGGGCGAGTATCGTTTCGAGCGGGAGGCGACGCTTCCCCAGGTGTACGAGCGGATCGCGCGCGGCGATATCTACTTCCACGTGGTCACCATTCCGGAAGGCTACACGATGTTCGACATCGCTCTGGCGATGGAGAATGCGGGGCTCGGATCGGCGGCCGATTTTCTGCACATTGCCGAAACCCAGACCCAGCTGATCTCGGACCTGGCTCCTGAGGCAAAGTCGCTCGAGGGCTATCTGTTCCCCAACACTTACCAGTTCACGCGCACGCAGAGCCTGGAGGAAATGGTGGCGACGATGGTCCACCAGTTCCGGCAGACGGCGCAACAGATCGGGCTGAACTCGGACATCCCCAGGATCGTGACCATGGCATCGATCGTGGAGAAGGAGACAGCCGCGCCGGAAGAGCGACCGCGCGTGGCCAGCGTGTATTACAACCGCCTGGCGCAAAAGATGGCGCTCGACGCCGATCCGAGCGTGATCTACGCGGAGTTGCTGACGGGCACCTACTCGGGAAGCCTCCATCACGCTGACTTGGCGGTGAATTCGCCCTACAACACTTATCGTTTTCCAGGGTTGCCACCGGGGCCAATCGCCAATCCGGGAAGAGGTGCGCTGGAGGCGGCTTTGCACCCCGACAGTACGAAATTCTTTTATTTTGTTAGCGATGCCAATGGGCACCACCGCTTCGCCAGCAGCCTCGAGGAACACAATCGGAACGTGATGGCCTATCGTCGTTCGCTCGGCTTGCGCTAAGCACTGAACCCTCCGCTGCCTTATACTAATCTCATACGCATTGTGGCAAAGGCTCTCCCGGATAGTGGCATAGGAATGTATCGTTCTCATCTGCGCCTTTTGTTTCTTTTACTTCTGTCGGCGGCTACGTTTCCGCTGGGCGGATGTCTGTTCCGTACGCGCACTGTCGACCGTCAGTTCTCGGACCGTCCACTGAAGACCGCGACCCAGCAGGAACTAATCGATTACATCAACACGCAGGCCGCCAGGATTCAGTCGATGCAGGCGACCGTGGATATTGACGCTTCGGCTGTAGACCTGAAAAGCCACACCGCCACCGACTACAAGGAGATTCGCGGCTACGTGCTGGTGCGCAAGCCGGCCATGCTTCGCATGAAAGGCTTGCTCCCTCTGGTGCGCAACACGGCATTTGACATGGTGAGCGACGGGCAGGAATTCAAGTTATGGATCCCTCCGCAGAATAAGTTCGTCCTGGGCTCGAACAACGCCGAAAATTACCGGCCGGACAAGCGCTTGGAGAACATGCGTCCACAGTACATTTACGACGCGCTGCTACTGCCGGAAATCGGCCACGACGATGCCGTGCTGGAAAACGAATATGAAACCGTCCTGGACTCGAAGCGGCATCGCGTTGAACAGCCGAATTACAGCGTGCTGGTTATCCGCAGAGGTCCTCAGGGCGCGTACCTGTCCCGCAAAATCGATTTCAGCCGAGTCGACCTGCTGCCGTACCGGCAAAGAATCTATGACCAAGGGGGAAACGTCGCGACCGACGTGCACTACCTGGATTACAAGGACTTCAGCGGGACTACCTTCCCGAACACGATAAAGATCGAACGGCCACGGGAGAATTACGACATCACGCTGAGCATTGTCAAACTGGAAATCAATAAAACGCTGACTGACGACCAGTTCGTGCTGGAGCAACCGCCCGGGGCTGATCTGGTGCGCCTCGATCAGTCCAACACCAGCGAAGCAAGAACCGCAGCTAGCCCAAGCAAGTAAGTCTCTGGAAAAACAAGAAATATGATGAACCGCATGATCGTCGGGAATCTGGTGCATCGGCCGGTGCGCTCGCTTATCAGCGTGGTGGCGATAGCGCTCGAAGTCACGATGATCCTGCTGATCGTGGGGCTCTGCCTGGGGATGCTGCAGGATAATCGCACCCGAACGGCCGGCATTGGGGCCGACGTGCTGGTGCGTCCGCCGGGTTCATCGTTCATCGCTGGATTTTCGGGTGCACCCATTTCAGTCAAGGTCGGAGAAGTGCTGGCTAAACTGCCCCATGTAAAGAGCGTGGCCCCGGTGATTCAGCAAATCACCTCGGCGGGCTCGCTCGAAATCATCACGGGCATCGACTTGCCCAGCTATGAAAGTATGTCGTCTGGCTTCCGCTATTTGGAGGGCGGTCCATTTCAGGGGCCGTACGATGTGCTGGCCGACGATCTTTTTGCCCAGTCACAGCACGCCAAGGTGGGCGACACGATCGAAATTCTGAACAACAAATTTCGCATCTCCGGGATCGTGGGACGAGGCAAGGGCGGTCGCAAGTTCGTTCCGTTGAACACCCTGCAGGACTTGGTGGGCGCCAAGGGTATGGCCACCATTTTCTATCTCAAGCTCGACGATCCGGGGAACGCGGACGCGGTTGTCGATGAAATCAAGCATGTTCCCGGCATGGAGCATTACATGGCGACCTCGATGGCGTCCTACCTGGCCATGGTGACCACCAGCAATTATCCGGGGCTTTCGACCTTTATCGATGTCGTCGTCGGTATCTCTGTAGTCATCGGATTCATCGTAATCTTCCAGGCCATGTACACGGCGGTGATGGAGCGGACGCGGGAAATAGGCATTTTGAAGTCCATGGGAGCGTCGAAACTGTACATCGTGAATGTGGTGCTGCGGGAGACCGTGCTGCTGGCGCTGGGTGGCATCGTCCTGGGGATCGTGGTGAGTCTGGCGGCCCGAACGGCACTGGCCCACAAATTCCCCCTGCTGCAGGTGGTGGTTGACGGTGGTTGGATCGTGCGCTCAACCCTGATTGCCGTTGCCGGTGCGGTTGCCGGCGCGCTCTATCCGGCGTATAAGGCGGCACAGAAGGATCCCATCGACGCATTGGCGTACGAATAGCCATACGCCATTCCACGGCTTCGCTTTTGATTCGCCCGGCACTTGCCGGCGCTGTTCTGCTTAATAATTTTCCTCGCAAATCGCAACAGAATGCACGATACTGCCGGTGAAAACTGCGCCGTGCTATAATCACGCGCCGTTACGCAAAGCAACGCAGTTCTGTAGCCAGTTGTCCTAATTCCTTGGACCTGTGCGCGGAATGCGCGCCGGTGACCACAAATAAGCAGGAGGAGATATGCGCTTCGATGATCCGACTCTCTACGGTCGGGACGATGAGACGGACGAGTACAGCGACAGCGGCGCTTATGGCGAATCGCTGGAAGAAGATTTGGACGAGGAAGAAGAAGAGGAAGAGGAGCCTACCCTCTTAGAGGAGGGCGACGAGCTTCCCGTGCCTCTAGCGGAACCCGTGCGAGCACCTGCGCCCGTAACTCCATCGGGTGGCGGCGGGAGCCAGGGCGGACCTCCGAAGAAGAAGGCCCCGGCCAAGAAAGCCCCGGCCAAGAAGGCGCCTGCCAAGAAAAAAGCGGCAAAGAAAAAGAAAGCGGCGAAGAAGCCGAAGAAAGCCGCCAAGAAACCCGCCCGGAAAAAAGCAGCCGCGAAGAAGAAAGCGCCGAAAAAGCCGGCACGAAAAAAAGCGGCGCGCAAGAGGGGCGGTCGCCGCCGTTAGCGTTCCGCGCGTCCCAATTGAGGATGGCGGAGGTCCGGCTCTCGTCCGGCTTCCGCCATCACACTTACTTTCCATCGGGCACGATTGCTTCCGCTTCGATCTCCACCAGCATCTCCGGAGAAACCAGGGCGGTGATCGCCATCATGCTGCTCGCCGGACGAATGTCGCGGAAAAATTCTCCGTGAGCCTTTCCTGCTTTTTCCCAATCCGCAATGTTGGTAAGAAACACGCGCGTACGAACTACGTCTTTCAGTGATGCTCCGGCCCGCCCCAGCGCGCGTTCAATGTTCTTGAGGGTTTGAACCGCCTGCGCATAGGCATCACCCGCGCCCACGATTTTGCCGTCGGCTCCAGTCGCGGTTGTGCCCGCAACGTGGACATACGCGCCTACACGAACCGCACGAGAGTAACCGACAACCGGCTCCCACGGTGTTCCGCTTGAAATGTTGGTACGCTCCACTCCGCCCTCCTTTTTGTGCCTCACGATGTTAATAGACTCGGTTACCCTAGATAGGTCTAGTCAATCATGTAATTAGATTCAGTGAATCATGTATTTCGATTCCATGATGCAGAATTAGCAGTTACCCCCCTTGGCTGCCAATAAATCCTTTCAAACCCCGCGACCGGCGCGGGCTTCTAACTACAGTAGTGGCTCATTGGTCACTTGCGTTGGAGCAGGATTCGCGGTATCTAATCCACACAACGCTTTGTTCCGATAGGAGCAAAGAGGGGAACGGTGGGGAGGGAAGTGGGGCTATGGAGATTCCGGAGACGCATCCGCTGCAGCAACTGTTTGTTGAACTCGTCGGCCGTCATTATGCCGAGGAGATTGGAATTCGCGATCCGCAAGTCGTGAGCTACGTCGCGCATCTGCTCTCCGAGTTTTGCGATGCTGAGCAGCTTTTGAGGATCCGCAACGCAGCGGGGAAGCCGTTGAACGATGTCGGCGAGATGCTGATCGAATCGGACCCGATCTACGGCCCGGCACCCTCGTTCGATCGCGAGCGCCAGGTTCGTAAGCACATTGGCGACTTCACGCTGTTTTACGCCGGCATGTTCCCGGAGAGCATCAATCACTATCGCCTGCGCCGCCAGCGCGTCGAGAACTTCGTGGATTGGGTGAAAGCCGGAAAAGAAAGCTATTACATCGTGTCGAAGTTCGAGCACTTCGAATACGCCAAGGTGGCGCCGCTGTTCGCGCAACTCTCGCAAAGGTTTGAACAGTGCGTTTATGGACTAAACCTGGTGAAGAACGAACTTGAAGTGATGCAGCACCCGATCGCGAGGATGAGCAACGAACTGATAATGTAGGAGAAGTCAGAGGTCAGAAAGTAAATTGAAGAAGTAAAACCCTTTGCCTCTCGGACGGACGCGACAAAGCTCGCAACGAGTTCTTTGGCTTCCTGAACTGTCGCGCGCCACTTTTCCTCGGGGAAGATTCCAGCATCCTGCATCCACTCCAGCCAGAAGGCGGTTTCGCCGGCTTCTTCCAGCACAATACCGAGTTTGGCGACGAGTAGCGCAAACCTTCGTGTCCACTCCTGCAGTTTCTCAAACTGTTCCACTCCTGAAACCTACCGCCTGCCTGCTCAATTGGCAGTGACTCTTCTCACACTCAGATTGGTCGGTTTTACTTCTTCAATTTAACTTCCGACTTCTGAGTTTTCACCATCCGCCTGCCGCTGATCTCGAATTTTCCTTCCAGCGCAATTCTGATCGCTTCGGAGTATGCGATGTGTTCCTGCTCGAGAATGCGCGCGGCGAGCGTGTGCTCGTCATCAGAGTCCAGCACCGGTACAGTTTTTTGCACGATGATCGCGCCATGATCGAGCTCCTCATCCACGAAGTGCACCGTGCACCCGGACACCTTTACGCCGTAGGCAAACGCTTGGTGCTGCGCTTCGAGTCCCGGAAAGGACGGTAGCAGCGATGGATGAATGTTGAGAATTTTCGCCGGAAACTGTTGCACGAACCAGGGCGAGAGCAGGCGCATGTAGCCGGCGAGACAGATGAGGTTGACCTTGTTGTCGAGAAGTGCAGCCACCACTTCGCGGTCGTGCGCCTCGCGTGGTTTACCTTTCGACGGAATGATCAGCGCGTTGAGGCCTCGATGGCGGGCAGTTTCGAGCCCGGGAGCGTCGGCACGATTCGAAATCACCACCGCGATGCGGGCGTCGGGTATCCTGCCGGCCGCAATGCTGTCGGCGATAGCCAAAAAATTGGAGCCCCGTCCGGATAGAAGGATGCCAAGATTCTTCATAGAACAACATTATTCACCACGAAGGCAAGCAGACACGGAGAAATCAGGAAAGAGAGAAAAGGCAATCCTAGCTGAACATCACTTTGCGATCGCCCTTGACGATGCGGCCGACGCTGTAAAATTTTTCTCCGGCGCGCTCCAACAGCGTCTGCGCCTTCTTGAATTTCTTGGCGGGAACCACGATTAACATGCCGAGGCCCATGTTGAAGGTGCGCAGCATTTCTTCCTCAGCAACGTTGCCGAGTTTCTGGAGATGTTCGAAGATGGGCAGAATGGGCCAGGTACCAAGTTCGATCACCGCCGATGTGCCTTTGGGCAGCACTCGCGGCAGATTTTCGGTGATTCCGCCGCCGGTGATGTGCGCCAAAGCCGCTACACATTCGCCCGCAATCATTTTCCGGATGATCGACCAGTAGCTGCGATGGGTCCGCATAAGTTCGTTGCCGACCTTGTTCTTGATCTCGCTGACAAAAGTCTCGGGAGAATAGCCTGCGATTTCAAAGAGCAACTTTCGAGCCAGCGAGTATCCGTTGGTGTGCAAGCCGTTGGAGGGCAAGCCGAGGACGCAATCTCCCACCTGCACGTCTTTGCCGCTGATGATGCGTTCGCGTTCGACTACTCCCACAATGAACCCGGCGAGATCGTACTCGCCTTCGGGATAGAACCCTGGCATTTCTGCGGTTTCACCACCGATCAGGGCGCAGCCGTTATGCTTGCAGGCATCAGCGAGGCCGCCAACAATTTTTTCCGCGACCTCCGGATCCAGTTTGCCAGTGGCCAGATAGTCCATAAAAAACAACGGAGCCGCGCCCTGTACCGCGATGTCGTTCACGCAGTGATTCACCAAATCGGCGCCGACGGTGTGGTGCAATTTCATTTCGAAGGCGACTTTTAATTTAGTGCCCACGCCATCCACGCTCGAAACCAGCACCGGATCCAGATACTTCTTATCGACCGAGAACAACCCGCCGAATCCGCCAATCTCGCTCAGTACTCCCTTGGTGAAGGTTTTGTGGGCAAGATATTTGATGCGCTGCTTGGTGCGGTTGCCGCGATCAATGCTGACACCGGCGTCAGCGTAGGTAACGGAATCGTTTTGAGCGTTGGGGTTCTTGGCCACGTTCTTCAGTCCGTCATTGTCAGGGTGGAGAAATCTGGCGCGCCACCGAGCCGGTGGAAGCGTTTCAGGCGCAACAAATTCTAGCACGTCTGGAGTTCATTCCGGCTTTTCCTAAGGCGATCCGCGAAGGCGCTATAATGCTGATCCAATTGATTTCCCCGGGAGACAAGCATGAGGATTCTGATCGTTCTTTTTTTCGCCGTTTTGACGATTCCGTTTGCGGCGGCACAGCAAAACGAACCCCAGGACGCAACCGCCGAGAGCGCGAAGCAAGCTGCGTCCAAGAAAGATAAGAAACCAGCATCGACGAATGCCGCAACTCCGGATAAGTCGGCGGAAAGCAGCAAGCCCGCAGAGGCTGCCAAAGCCGACTCCGGCGAGGCTACCGATAAGGAAGAGCATTACGATGTGGCGGAAGTCCCGGCCGTGATCACGCATCACCAGATCGCGTTGAATGGCAAGACTCTCAGTTACACGGCGACAGCCGGGAGGCTTCCCCTCAAGCGCGGCGATGGCAAGACGGAAGCCGAAATGTTCTTCGTCGCCTACACGCTCGACGGACAAGACGCTGGAAAGCGCCCGCTGACATTCGCGTTCAACGGCGGCCCCGGCTCAGCCTCGGTGTGGCTACACATGGGCGCGCTTGGGCCGAAGCGTGTGGTGCTGCAGCCGAACGGCTTTATGCCTGCCGCGCCTTATCGGCTGGAAGATAATCCCGACACGCTGCTCGATCGTAGCGACATCGTCATGGTGGATGCCATGGCCACCGGTTACTCGCGAGCCGCCACCGCAGAACTTACCAAAAAGTTTCTGGGCGTAAAAGGCGACGTGCAAGCCTTCGGCGAATTCATCCGCCTCTACATCTCACGCTACGATCGTTGGAACTCGCCGCTCTTTCTGCTGGGAGAAAGCTACGGTACCACGCGCGCCGCCGGCATCGCCGGGTATTTAGCCGATCATGGCATCGCGTTCAACGGCGTGACTTTGCTTTCGATGGCCGTCGATTTTCAGACGCTCGAATGGAACAATTCGAACGATCTGCCCTATCTCTTGCTGGTGCCCACTTTCAACATGATCGCCGGCTACCATCACAAGCTGTCGGCCGATCTCACGCAGGATGTGGCCAAGACACGCGAAGAAGTGATGCGCTGGTCGTCCAATGATTACGCACTCGCTCTGGGCAAAGGCGATGCGATGACGCCGGAAGAACGCCGCAAGATCGTCGAGCAATTGTCACGTTACATCGGGCTGCGCCCGGAAGTGATCGAAGCGCACGACCTGCGCATCGACGTTCCGACCTTCACCAAAGAGTTGCTGCTCGATCAGAAGCTGATTACCGGCCGCCTCGATGGCCGCTTCAGCAGCCCTAATCCAGGCGAGGAGCGTTTCTACGATCCGACCAGTGCGGCCATTCTGCCGCCTTACACGTCGGCGTTCAACAACTACCTGCGCACGGAACTGAATTACAAGTCCGACATGCCCTACAGAGTTTTCGCCTACGACCAGCCCGTCTTCCAGACCTGGGATTGGGGCAACGCCGAGCAAGGCTTTCCCAGCACGGCGGGCGGGTTGCGGTCGGCCATGATCAAGAATCCGTATATGAAGATCCTGGTGATGGAAGGGTACTACGACCTGGCCACTCCGTTCGCCGCGGCCAACTGGACCATGGATCACCTCAACCTCGACGCACAGTTCCGCCAGAATGTTTCCTACGCCACCTACAACGCGGGACACATGGTGTACATCGATCGCGCCGAACATAACAAGATGAAAAAAGATTTGGTCGATTTCATGGAGAAATGCCTGCCGAAATAGTGAAGACTCGTGTGGGGACGGGCGCCCTCGGCCCGTCCAAGCCGAGTGCAAGCTCGGCAGCTGCCGACGCTCGTCGCAACTCTGAATTCGCCACAATGCTCGACACTTAGCCATGCGCGCCGCCGTCATCTTCGGGTTGGGAACCTCGCCAGCAGACCTAAAGCCGTTTCAAGTCGACTCTCCGACTGAATGGCTCCAGGGACTGCCCGCGTCATCCAATGGTAGCGACGCCGACGCCATACTGATCTTTGGCGGGGACGGCACGATGCATCGTCATCTCCCGGCGCTGGTGCGACTCAAGCTTCCCGTATTGATTGTCCCTGCAGGCAGTGGAAATGATTTTGCCCGCGCACTAAATCTGTGCTCGATGCGAGACTCATTGCGCGCCTGGCGTGATTTTGAATCGGGGAAAATTCAGGCACGGGCCGTTGATCTCGGCGTGATCGTCCCTTCCGTTTCGCCGGAGCGCACCCACTATTTCTGTTGTGTCGCCGGGTGCGGTCTCGACTCTGCCGTCACTCGGCGGGCCAATCGCATGCCGCGCTGGCTGCGCGGACATGGCGGCTATGCCCTGGCGCTCTTGCCGCTGCTGCTCAAACTTCCGGCTTTTTCCATGCGGCTGACAGGGTTCAACGGTGACGATGGAGCAGAAGCCGAAAAGCCCACTTTGCTCGCTGCCTTCGCCAATACGCAATTCTACGGCCATGGCATGCGCATCGCTCCGCAGGCCGATTTTGCCGATGGCAAGCTCGACATCTGCCGCATCACCACGCTGAATCCCTTCAAGCTGCTTTGCATGTTTCCGACGGTGTACTTCGGGCGCCATGTCCTTATGCCCGAAGTGGAGTATTCGCGGGCCGAGCGAGTCCACGTGCAGACAGAGGCTCCGCTGGAGATCTATGCGGATGGAGAATTTGTGTGCGAGACTCCCGCCGGAATTTCAGTGGCTGCGGGCGCGCTGCGTGTGATTTGTTCGCCGCGTCCGAACTAAATATCGTGGCGAGACAGTCCGGCTAACCGATCACTCTCCGGGCTCGAAGCGATAACCCACCCAGGGGTCGGTCACGATGTAGCGGCGCGAATTTGGCAAGGGTTCAAGCTTCTTGCGGAGTTGTGCAACAAACACGCGCAGGTATTCGACCTGTTCCGTGCTTCCACCGCCCCACACTGCGCCCAGCAAGGCGCGATGCGTCACCACCTTGCCGGGGTGGCGAGCCAGGTATGCGAGTAGGTCAAACTCCTTCGGAGTGAGGTGGACCGCTCGGTCCTTTACAAAAACGCTGCGGGCACCGGGGTCGATCTTGAAATCACCCGCCTGTATCGGTTCCATTTCCGATGCTTCCGGCCGCGCGCGGCGAAAATTGGCGCGGACGCGCGCCAGGAGCTCCTCTATACCGAATGGCTTGGTCATGTAGTCATCCGCGCCAGCATCCAAAGCCTTGACCTTGGTCCGCTCCTCACCGCGCACTGAGAGCACGATGATCGGAATTTGCGTCTTCGTCCGCAGCCGCCGGCACAACTCCAATCCGTCCATGTTGGGCATCGCCAAGTCAGTGATGACCAGATCCGGCGACCAGTCCTTCATGATCTCCAGTGCCGTCTCGCCATCGTTGGCAACGCGAATGTCATATCCGTGACTGGAAAGAGAGGTGCGCAGCACCCGCGTGATCTGGGATTCGTCGTCTACCACCAGGATGTGTTTATGCTCCAAAGTTTATGCTCCAACTCTTATGTTACGCGCCGCCCACTCAGCCGGGTTCCTGCGTGACGATGTGCACGTCAACCGCCGGAGCGTCGCGCAGAAATTGATGGATGGCGGAAAGATAGAAGTATCGTTTCCAGCCCCGCGTCGCGGAGCGTCCGAAAACAACTTGGGTGATGTGTTTCTCGTTGACGAATTCAGCGACTGCCTGAGCCACGCTCTTGCCCTTGAGCCGCACGATCGATGCCCCAACGTTTTCCGCGAAACGGACGTTCGCGGCTAGGGTCCGCTGATTCGCTTCGCTGGTATCTTGCCCCAAGTCGGTATAGACGACAAAGAGCTCGGCATTCATGGCGTGCGCCATGCGCGCCCCGCGCGCAACCAGATACTGCGCCGCCGGGTTCGAGCTGATGCACACCGCAATGCGTTCGCGTATGGCAACCGCTCCTCGCTCTTCCTCTTGCTCTCCGCGGTGCTGTTCCAGGCTTAGATCCACTTGTTGTGCCACCTGGCGCAACGCCAGCTCGCGCAAAGCGATCAAGTTGGTCTCGCGGAAAAAATTTTCCAGCGCCCGTCCCACGCGTTCCTGCGGATAAACGTCGCCGCGCCGCATCCGGGCTTGTAGCGCCTCCGGCGTCAGATCGATCATCACCACTTCGTTGACTCTTTGCAGCACCCAATCCGGAACCGTTTCCCGCACCTGAATCCCAGTGACTCCTTGCACCGTCGGGGTCACGCTTTCCAGGTGCTGGATGTTCATGGTGGAGAGAACGTCGATCCCCGCATCCAGCAACTCGAGTACGTCTTCATAGCGCTTGCGGTGCTTGCTGCCTTCGATGTTCGTGTGCGCCAGTTCGTCCACCAGCACAACGCTAGGCTTGCGTGCGAGAATGGCGTCCACGTCCATTTCTTCGAAGGCCGCTCCCTTGTACTCGATCGCTTTGCGTGGCACCACTTCCAGATTTGTGACCAGTTCTCCCACCGCCCTGCGGCCGTGGGTTTCCACAACTCCGATCACCACGTCTTCGCCCCGCGTGTGCCGCCGGATCGCCTCGGTCAACATGGTGTGGGTCTTCCCCACCCCGGGGGCATAGCCAAGAAAAAGCTTGAACCTGCCTCCCTTCTTGGTCGGCGAAACATCCTTCAGCCACTGCTCGGGGGTCTTGGGCATCGCGATTATTGTCGTTGAGACATTCCAGTTTGTCGATGCCCAGAGCCCGAGCAGTGGCTGAAGGATGTTTCGCCGACCAAGGCGGCAGGTTCAAGCTTTTTCTTGGCTATGCCCCCGGGGTGGGGAAGACCCACACCATGTTGACCGAGGCGATCCGGCGGCGCGCGCGGGGCGAAGACGTGGTGATCGGAGCTGTGGACATGCGGGAGAACTCGTCACGAATCTGGAAGTGGTGCCACGCAAAGCGATCGAGCAAGGGAGCGGCCTTCGAAAAGAGATGGACGTGGAGCACCTCGCACGCAAGCCTAGCGTTGTGCTGGTGGACGAACTGGCGCACGCGAACATCAAAGGCACGCACACACAAGCGCTATGAAGACGTACTCGAGTTGCTGGATGCAAGGAGATCAACATTCTCTCCACCATGAACATCCAGCACCTCAAAAACGTGGTGCCCCGACGGTGCAAGGAGTCACTGGGATTCAGGTGCGGGAAACGGTTCCGGATTGGGTGCTGCAAAGAGTCAACGAAGTGGTGATGATCGATCTGACGCCGGAGGCGCTACAAGCCCGGATGCGGCGCCGGCGACATGGACATTTTTTCCGCGAGACCGACTTGATCGCTTTGCGCGAGCTGCGCCAGGTGGCACAACAAGTGGATCTAAGCCTGGAAGGGTCCGCGGAGAGCAAGAGGAAGAGCGAGGAGCGGTGCCATACGCGAACGCATTGCGGTGTGCATCAGCTCGAACCCGGCGGCGCAGTATCTGGTTGCGCGCGGGGCGCGCAGGCGCACGCCATGAATGCCGAGCTCTTTGTCGTCTATACCGACTTGGGTCAGACCCAGCGAAGCGAATCAGCGGACCCTAGACGCGATCGTCCGTTTTTCGCGGAAAACGTTGGGGATCGTCGCGCGGCTTGGGCAAGAGCGTGGCTCAGGCAGTCGCTGAATTCGTCAACGAGAAACACATCACCCAAGTTGTTTTCGGACGCTCCGCGACGCGGGGGTGGAAACGATACTTCTATCTTTCCGCCATCCATCAATTTCTGCGCGACGCTCCCGCGGTGATGTGCACATCGTCGCGCCGGAACCCGGCTGAGTGGGCGGCGCGTAACATAAGAGTTGGAGCATAAACTCGGGTGGAGCATAGAACACATCCTGGTGGTAGACGACGAATCCCAGATCACGCGGGTGCTGCGCACCTCTCTTTCCAGTCACGGATATGACATTCGCGTTGCCAACGATGGGAGACGGCACTGGAGATCATGAAGGACTGGTCGCCGGATCTGGTCATCACTGACTTGGCGATGCCCAACATGGACGGATTGGAGTTGTGCCGGCGGCTGCGGACGAAGACGCAAATTCCGATCATCGTGCTCTCAGTGCGCGGTGAGGAGCGGACCAAGGTCAAGGCTTTGGATGCTGGCGCGGATGACTACATGACCAAGCCATTCGGTATAGAGGAGCTCCTGGCGCGCGTCCGCGCCAATTTTCGCCGCGCGCGGCCGGAAGCATCGGAAATGGAACCGACAGGCGGGTGATTTCAAGATCGACCCCGGTGCCCGCAGCGTTTTTGTAAAGGACCGAGCGGTCCACCTCACTCCGAAGGAGTTTGACCTACTCGCATACCTGGCTCGCCACCCCGGCAAGGTGGTGACGCATCGCGCCTTGCTGGGCGCAGTGTGGGGCGGTGGAAGCACGGAACAGGTCGAATACCTGCGCGTGTTTGTTGCACAACTCCGCAAGAAGCTTGAACCCTTGCCAAATTCGCGCCGCTACATCGTGACCGACCCCTGGGTGGGTTATCGCTTCGAGCCCGGAGAGTGATCGGTTAGCCGGACTGTCTCGCCACGATATTTAGTTCGGACGCGGCGGACAAATCACACGCAGCGCGCCCGCAGCCACTGAAATTCCGGCGGGAGTCTCGCACACAAATTCTCCATCCGCATAGATCTCCAGCGGAGCCTCTGTCTGCACGTGGACTCGCTCGGCCCGCGAATACTCCACTTCGGGCATAAGGACATGGCGCCCGAAGTACACCGTCGGAAACATGCAAAGCAGCTTGAAGGGATTCAGCGTGGTGATGCGGCAGATGTCGAGCTTGCCATCGGCAAAATCGGCCTGCGGAGCGATGCGCATGCCATGGCCGTAGAATTGCGTATTGGCGAAGGCAGCGAGCAAAGTGGGCTTTTCGGCTTCTGCTCCATCGTCACCGTTGAACCCTGTCAGCCGCATGGAAAAAGCCGGAAGTTTGAGCAGCAGCGGCAAGAGCGCCAGGGCATAGCCGCCATGTCCGCGCAGCCAGCGCGGCATGCGATTGGCCCGCCGAGTGACGGCAGAGTCGAGACCGCACCCGGCGACACAACAGAAATAGTGGGTGCGCTCCGGCGAAACGGAAGGGACGATCACGCCGAGATCAACGGCCCGTGCCTGAATTTTCCCCGATTCAAAATCACGCCAGGCGCGCAATGAGTCTCGCATCGAGCACAGATTTAGTGCGCGGGCAAAATCATTTCCACTGCCTGCAGGGACAATCAATACGGGAAGCTTGAGTCGCACCAGCGCCGGGAGATGACGATGCATCGTGCCGTCCCCGCCAAAGATCAGTAGGGCGTCGGCGTCCCTACCATTGGATGACGCGGGCAGTCCCTGGAGCCATTCAGTCGGAGAGTCGACTTGAAACGGCTTTAGGTCTGCTGGCGAGGTTCCCAACCCGAAGATGACGGCGGCGCGCATGGCTAAGTGTCGAGTATTGTGGCGAATTCAGAGTTGCGACGAGCGTCGGCAGCTGCCGAGCTTGCACTCGGCTTGGACGGGCCGAGGGCGCCCGTCCCCACACGAGTCTTCACTATTTTGGCAGGCATTTCTCCATGAAATCGACCAAGTCTTTTTTCATCTTGTTATGTTCGGTGCGATCGATGTACACCATGTGTCCCGCGTTGTAGGTGGCGTAAGAAACATTCTGGCGGAACTGTGCATCGAGGTTGAGGTGATCCATGGTCCAGTTGGCCGCGGCGAACGGAGTGGCCAGGTCATAGTACCCTTCCATTACCAGGATCTTCATATACGGATTCTTGATCATGGCCGACCGCAACCCGCCCGCCGTGCTGGGAAAGCCTTGCTCGGCGTTGCCCCAATCCCAGGTCTGGAAGACGGGCTGGTCGTAGGCGAAAACTCTGTAGGGCATGTCGGATTTGTAATTCAGTTCCGTGCGCAGGTAGTTGTTGAACGCCGACGTGTAAGGGGGCAGAATGGCCGCACTGGTCGGATCGTAGAAACGCTCCTCGCCTGGATTAGGGCTGCTGAAGCGGCCATCGAGGCGGCCGGTAATCAGCTTCTGATCGAGCAGCAACTCTTTGGTGAAGGTCGGAACGTCGATGCGCAGGTCGTGCGCTTCGATCACTTCCTGGCGCAGCCCGATGTAACGGGACAACTGCTCCACGATCTTGCGGCGTTCTTCCGGCGTCATCGCATCGCCTTTGCCCAGAGCGAGTGCGTAATCATTGGACGACCAGCGCATCACTTCTTCGCGTGTCTTGGCCACATCCTGCGTGAGATCGGCCGACAGCTTGTGATGGTAGCCGGCGATCATGTTGAAAGTGGGCACCAGCAAGAGATAGGGCAGATCGTTCGAATTGTTCCATTCGAGCGTCTGAAAATCGACGGCCATCGAAAGCAAAGTCACGCCGTTGAACGCGATGCCATGATCGGCTAAATACCCGGCGATGCCGGCGGCGCGCGTGGTACCGTAGCTTTCTCCCAGCAGAAAGAGCGGCGAGTTCCAACGATCGTAGCGTGAGATGTAGAGGCGGATGAATTCGCCGAAGGCTTGCACGTCGCCTTTTACGCCCAGAAACTTTTTGGTAAGTTCTGCGGTGGCGGCTCGCGAGTAACCGGTGGCCATGGCATCCACCATGACGATGTCGCTACGATCGAGCAGCGTGTCGGGATTATCTTCCAGCCGATAAGGCGCGGCAGGCATAAAGCCGTTCGGCTGCAGCACCACACGCTTCGGCCCAAGCGCGCCCATGTGTAGCCACACCGAGGCTGAGCCGGGGCCGCCGTTGAACGCGAATGTCAGCGGGCGCTTTCCAGCGTCTTGTCCGTCGAGCGTGTAGGCGACGAAGAACATTTCGGCTTCCGTCTTGCCATCGCCGCGCTTGAGGGGAAGCCTCCCGGCTGTCGCCGTGTAACTGAGAGTCTTGCCATTCAACGCGATCTGGTGATGCGTGATCACGGCCGGGACTTCCGCCACATCGTAATGCTCTTCCTTATCGGTAGCCTCGCCGGAGTCGGCTTTGGCAGCCTCTGCGGGCTTGCTGCTTTCCGCCGACTTATCCGGAGTTGCGGCATTCGTCGATGCTGGTTTCTTATCTTTCTTGGACGCAGCTTGCTTCGCGCTCTCGGCGGTTGCGTCCTGGGGTTCGTTTTGCTGTGCCGCCGCAAACGGAATCGTCAAAACGGCGAAAAAAAGAACGATCAGAATCCTCATGCTTGTCTCCCGGGGAAATCAATTGGATCAGCATTATAGCGCCTTCGCGGATCGCCTTAGGAAAAGCCGGAATGAACTCCAGACGTGCTAGAATTTGTTGCGCCTGAAACGCTTCCACCGGCTCGGTGGCGCGCCAGATTTCTCCACCCTGACAATGACGGACTGAAGAACGTGGCCAAGAACCCCAACGCTCAAAACGATTCCGTTACCTACGCTGACGCCGGTGTCAGCATTGATCGCGGCAACCGCACCAAGCAGCGCATCAAATATCTTGCCCACAAAACCTTCACCAAGGGAGTACTGAGCGAGATTGGCGGATTCGGCGGGTTGTTCTCGGTTGATAAGAAGTATCTGGATCCGGTGCTGGTTTCGAGCGTGGATGGCGTGGGCACTAAATTAAAAGTCGCCTTCGAAATGAAATTGCACCACACCGTCGGCGCCGATTTGGTGAATCACTGCGTGAACGACATCGCGGTACAGGGCGCGGCTCCGTTGTTTTTTATGGACTATCTGGCCACTGGCAAACTGGATCCGGAGGTCGCGGAAAAAATTGTTGGCGGCCTCGCTGATGCCTGCAAGCATAACGGCTGCGCCCTGATCGGTGGTGAAACCGCAGAAATGCCAGGGTTCTATCCCGAAGGCGAGTACGATCTCGCCGGGTTCATTGTGGGAGTAGTCGAACGCGAACGCATCATCAGCGGCAAAGACGTGCAGGTGGGAGATTGCGTCCTCGGCTTGCCCTCCAACGGCTTGCACACCAACGGATACTCGCTGGCTCGAAAGTTGCTCTTTGAAATCGCAGGCTATTCTCCCGAGACTTTTGTCAGCGAGATCAAGAACAAGGTCGGCAACGAACTTATGCGGACCCATCGCAGCTACTGGTCGATCATCCGGAAAATGATTGCGGGCGAATGTGTAGCGGCTTTGGCGCACATCACCGGCGGCGGAATCACCGAAAATCTGCCGCGAGTGCTGCCCAAAGGCACATCGGCGGTGATCGAACTTGGTACCTGGCCCATTCTGCCCATCTTCGAACATCTCCAGAAACTCGGCAACGTTGCTGAGGAAGAAATGCTGCGCACCTTCAACATGGGCCTCGGCATGTTAATCGTGGTTCCCGCCAAGAAATTCAAGAAGGCGCAGACGCTGTTGGAGCGCGCCGGAGAAAAATTTTACAGCGTCGGCCGCATCGTCAAGGGCGATCGCAAAGTGATGTTCAGCTAGGATTGCCTTTTCTCTCTTTCCTGATTTCTCCGTGTCTGCTTGCCTTCGTGGTGAATAATGTTGTTCTATGAAGAATCTTGGCATCCTTCTATCCGGACGGGGCTCCAATTTTTTGGCTATCGCCGACAGCATTGCGGCCGGCAGGATACCCGACGCCCGCATCGCGGTGGTGATTTCGAATCGTGCCGACGCTCCCGGGCTCGAAACTGCCCGCCATCGAGGCCTCAACGCGCTGATCATTCCGTCGAAAGGTAAACCACGCGAGGCGCACGACCGCGAAGTGGTGGCTGCACTTCTCGACAACAAGGTCAACCTCATCTGTCTCGCCGGCTACATGCGCCTGCTCTCGCCCTGGTTCGTGCAACAGTTTCCGGCGAAAATTCTCAACATTCATCCATCGCTGCTACCGTCCTTTCCGGGACTCGAAGCGCAGCACCAAGCGTTTGCCTACGGCGTAAAGGTGTCCGGGTGCACGGTGCACTTCGTGGATGAGGAGCTCGATCATGGCGCGATCATCGTGCAAAAAACTGTACCGGTGCTGGACTCTGATGACGAGCACACGCTCGCCGCGCGCATTCTCGAGCAGGAACACATCGCATACTCCGAAGCGATCAGAATTGCGCTGGAAGGAAAATTCGAGATCAGCGGCAGGCGGATGGTGAAAACTCAGAAGTCGGAAGTTAAATTGAAGAAGTAAAACCGACCAATCTGAGTGTGAGAAGAGTCACTGCCAATTGAGCAGGCAGGCGGTAGGTTTCAGGAGTGGAACAGTTTGAGAAACTGCAGGAGTGGACACGAAGGTTTGCGCTACTCGTCGCCAAACTCGGTATTGTGCTGGAAGAAGCCGGCGAAACCGCCTTCTGGCTGGAGTGGATGCAGGATGCTGGAATCTTCCCCGAGGAAAAGTGGCGCGCGACAGTTCAGGAAGCCAAAGAACTCGTTGCGAGCTTTGTCGCGTCCGTCCGAGAGGCAAAGGGTTTTACTTCTTCAATTTACTTTCTGACCTCTGACTTCTCCTACATTATCAGTTCGTTGCTCATCCTCGCGATCGGGTGCTGCATCACTTCAAGTTCGTTCTTCACCAGGTTTAGTCCATAAACGCACTGTTCAAACCTTTGCGAGAGTTGCGCGAACAGCGGCGCCACCTTGGCGTATTCGAAGTGCTCGAACTTCGACACGATGTAATAGCTTTCTTTTCCGGCTTTCACCCAATCCACGAAGTTCTCGACGCGCTGGCGGCGCAGGCGATAGTGATTGATGCTCTCCGGGAACATGCCGGCGTAAAACAGCGTGAAGTCGCCAATGTGCTTACGAACCTGGCGCTCGCGATCGAACGAGGGTGCCGGGCCGTAGATCGGGTCCGATTCGATCAGCATCTCGCCGACATCGTTCAACGGCTTCCCCGCTGCGTTGCGGATCCTCAAAAGCTGCTCAGCATCGCAAAACTCGGAGAGCAGATGCGCGACGTAGCTCACGACTTGCGGATCGCGAATTCCAATCTCCTCGGCATAATGACGGCCGACGAGTTCAACAAACAGTTGCTGCAGCGGATGCGTCTCCGGAATCTCCATAGCCCCACTTCCCTCCCCACCGTTCCCCTCTTTGCTCCTATCGGAACAAAGCGTTGTGTGGATTAGATACCGCGAATCCTGCTCCAACGCAAGTGACCAATGAGCCACTACTGTAGTTAGAAGCCCGCGCCGGTCGCGGGGTTTGAAAGGATTTATTGGCAGCCAAGGGGGGTAACTGCTAATTCTGCATCATGGAATCGAAATACATGATTCACTGAATCTAATTACATGATTGACTAGACCTATCTAGGGTAACCGAGTCTATTAACATCGTGAGGCACAAAAAGGAGGGCGGAGTGGAGCGTACCAACATTTCAAGCGGAACACCGTGGGAGCCGGTTGTCGGTTACTCTCGTGCGGTTCGTGTAGGCGCGTATGTCCACGTTGCGGGCACAACCGCGACTGGAGCCGACGGCAAAATCGTGGGCGCGGGTGATGCCTATGCGCAGGCGGTTCAAACCCTCAAGAACATTGAACGCGCGCTGGGGCGGGCCGGAGCATCACTGAAAGACGTAGTTCGTACGCGCGTGTTTCTTACCAACATTGCGGATTGGGAAAAAGCAGGAAAGGCTCACGGAGAATTTTTCCGCGACATTCGTCCGGCGAGCAGCATGATGGCGATCACCGCCCTGGTTTCTCCGGAGATGCTGGTGGAGATCGAAGCGGAAGCAATCGTGCCCGATGGAAAGTAAGTGTGATGGCGGAAGCCGGACGAGAGCCGGACCTCCGCCATCCTCAATTGGGACGCGCGGAACGCTAACGGCGGCGACCGCCCCTCTTGCGCGCCGCTTTTTTTCGTGCCGGCTTTTTCGGCGCTTTCTTCTTCGCGGCTGCTTTTTTCCGGGCGGGTTTCTTGGCGGCTTTCTTCGGCTTCTTCGCCGCTTTCTTTTTCTTTGCCGCTTTTTTCTTGGCAGGCGCCTTCTTGGCCGGGGCTTTCTTGGCCGGGGCCTTCTTCTTCGGAGGTCCGCCCTGGCTCCCGCCGCCACCCGATGGAGTTACGGGCGCAGGTGCTCGCACGGGTTCCGCTAGAGGCACGGGAAGCTCGTCGCCCTCCTCTAAGAGGGTAGGCTCCTCTTCCTCTTCTTCTTCCTCGTCCAAATCTTCTTCCAGCGATTCGCCATAAGCGCCGCTGTCGCTGTACTCGTCCGTCTCATCGTCCCGACCGTAGAGAGTCGGATCATCGAAGCGCATATCTCCTCCTGCTTATTTGTGGTCACCGGCGCGCATTCCGCGCACAGGTCCAAGGAATTAGGACAACTGGCTACAGAACTGCGTTGCTTTGCGTAACGGCGCGTGATTATAGCACGGCGCAGTTTTCACCGGCAGTATCGTGCATTCTGTTGCGATTTGCGAGGAAAATTATTAAGCAGAACAGCGCCGGCAAGTGCCGGGCGAATCAAAAGCGAAGCCGTGGAATGGCGTATGGCTATTCGTACGCCAATGCGTCGATGGGATCCTTCTGTGCCGCCTTATACGCCGGATAGAGCGCGCCGGCAACCGCACCGGCAACGGCAATCAGGGTTGAGCGCACGATCCAACCACCGTCAACCACCACCTGCAGCAGGGGGAATTTGTGGGCCAGTGCCGTTCGGGCCGCCAGACTCACCACGATCCCCAGGACGATGCCACCCAGCGCCAGCAGCACGGTCTCCCGCAGCACCACATTCACGATGTACAGTTTCGACGCTCCCATGGACTTCAAAATGCCTATTTCCCGCGTCCGCTCCATCACCGCCGTGTACATGGCCTGGAAGATTACGATGAATCCGATGACTACAGAGATACCGACGACGACATCGATAAAGGTCGAAAGCCCCGGATAATTGCTGGTGGTCACCATGGCCAGGTAGGACGCCATCGAGGTCGCCATGTAATGCTCCATGCCGGGAACATGCTTGATTTCATCGACAACCGCGTCCGCGTTCCCCGGATCGTCGAGCTTGAGATAGAAAATGGTGGCCATACCCTTGGCGCCCACCAAGTCCTGCAGGGTGTTCAACGGAACGAACTTGCGACCGCCCTTGCCTCGTCCCACGATCCCGGAGATGCGAAATTTGTTGTTCAGAATTTCGATCGTGTCGCCCACCTTGGCGTGCTGTGACTGGGCAAAAAGATCGTCGGCCAGCACATCGTACGGCCCCTGAAATGGACCGCCCTCCAAATAGCGGAAGCCAGACGACATACTTTCATAGCTGGGCAAGTCGATGCCCGTGATGATTTCGAGCGAGCCCGCCGAGGTGATTTGCTGAATCACCGGGGCCACGCTCTTTACATGGGGCAGTTTCGCCAGCACTTCTCCGACCTTGACTGAAATGGGTGCACCCGAAAATCCAGCGATGAACGATGAACCCGGCGGACGCACCAGCACGTCGGCCCCAATGCCGGCCGTTCGGGTGCGATTATCCTGCAGCATCCCCAGGCAGAGCCCCACGATCAGCAGGATCATCGTGACTTCGAGCGCTATCGCCACCACGCTGATAAGCGAGCGCACCGGCCGATGCACCAGATTCCCGACGATCATGCGGTTCATCATATTTCTTGTTTTTCCAGAGACTTACTTGCTTGGGCTAGCTGCGGTTCTTGCTTCGCTGGTGTTGGACTGATCGAGGCGCACCAGATCAGCCCCGGGCGGTTGCTCCAGCACGAACTGGTCGTCAGTCAGCGTTTTATTGATTTCCAGTTTGACAATGCTCAGCGTGATGTCGTAATTCTCCCGTGGCCGTTCGATCTTTATCGTGTTCGGGAAGGTAGTCCCGCTGAAGTCCTTGTAATCCAGGTAGTGCACGTCGGTCGCGACGTTTCCCCCTTGGTCATAGATTCTTTGCCGGTACGGCAGCAGGTCGACTCGGCTGAAATCGATTTTGCGGGACAGGTACGCGCCCTGAGGACCTCTGCGGATAACCAGCACGCTGTAATTCGGCTGTTCAACGCGATGCCGCTTCGAGTCCAGGACGGTTTCATATTCGTTTTCCAGCACGGCATCGTCGTGGCCGATTTCCGGCAGTAGCAGCGCGTCGTAAATGTACTGTGGACGCATGTTCTCCAAGCGCTTGTCCGGCCGGTAATTTTCGGCGTTGTTCGAGCCCAGGACGAACTTATTCTGCGGAGGGATCCATAACTTGAATTCCTGCCCGTCGCTCACCATGTCAAATGCCGTGTTGCGCACCAGAGGGAGCAAGCCTTTCATGCGAAGCATGGCCGGCTTGCGCACCAGCACGTAGCCGCGAATCTCCTTGTAGTCGGTGGCGGTGTGGCTTTTCAGGTCTACAGCCGAAGCGTCAATATCCACGGTCGCCTGCATCGACTGAATCCTGGCGGCCTGCGTGTTGATGTAATCGATTAGTTCCTGCTGGGTCGCGGTCTTCAGTGGACGGTCCGAGAACTGACGGTCGACAGTGCGCGTACGGAACAGACATCCGCCCAGCGGAAACGTAGCCGCCGACAGAAGTAAAAGAAACAAAAGGCGCAGATGAGAACGATACATTCCTATGCCACTATCCGGGAGAGCCTTTGCCACAATGCGTATGAGATTAGTATAAGGCAGCGGAGGGTTCAGTGCTTAGCGCAAGCCGAGCGAACGACGATAGGCCATCACGTTCCGATTGTGTTCCTCGAGGCTGCTGGCGAAGCGGTGGTGCCCATTGGCATCGCTAACAAAATAAAAGAATTTCGTACTGTCGGGGTGCAAAGCCGCCTCCAGCGCACCTCTTCCCGGATTGGCGATTGGCCCCGGTGGCGACCCTGGAAAACGATAAGTGTTGTAGGGCGAATTCACCGCCAAGTCAGCGTGATGGAGGCTTCCCGAGTAGGTGCCCGTCAGCAACTCCACGTAGATCACGCTCGGATCGGCGTCGAGCGCCATCTTTTGCGCCAGGCGGTTGTAATACACGCTGGCCACGCGCGGTCGCTCTTCCGGCGCGGCTGTCTCCTTCTCCACGATCGATGCCATGGTCACGATCCTGGGGATGTCCGAGTTCAGCCCGATCTGTTGCGCCGTCTGCCGGAACTGGTGGACCATCGTCGCCACCATTTCCTCCAGGCTCTGCGTGCGCGTGAACTGGTAAGTGTTGGGGAACAGATCGCCCTCGAGCGACTTTGCCTCAGGAGCCAGGTCCGAGATCAGCTGGGTCTGGGTTTCGGCAATGTGCAGAAAATCGGCCGCCGATCCGAGCCCCGCATTCTCCATCGCCAGAGCGATGTCGAACATCGTGTAGCCTTCCGGAATGGTGACCACGTCGAAGTAGATATCGCCGCGCGCGATCCGCTCGTACACCTGGGGAAGCGTCGCCTCCCGCTCGAAACGATACTCGCCCGCCTTCAAAGATGGCTTGGGGTGCAACCAGTGCCAGGCCCGAAAAACGAGTTCGCTGCGGATCACGCCTGCCTTCTTCAATTCCGCCGCGATCCGGCGCGTCGAATACCCGGAACGCAGCAGCAAAGAAGTATTGCCTGGAGGGGTGATCGGAGCGTGGAGCTGCCAAGCCACCCAGCCGCTAGCGGCGAGCGCGACAACCGAAAAAAGAATGATCAGCGTGCGCAAGGTTTCAGTGTAGAGGGCTTTCAGATTGAAACAAAATGGCTGGAGTACAGGGCCGGATGGAAACGCAGCTTCGCCACACGCGAAAGGAATCTGCAACCATACAGTAAACACTGTAGACGACAATGAAATTTTTCAAAAAAAAATGCATTCCCGCCTCGGCTCGACGTTCTAGAATTAAGACAATACCTTCCCCTAGGGGGACAACCTTAACCAGTAAGGCTGTGTTGGAGACTGAAGGAGGTCCCCATGAAGTTGAACGATAGCATCACGACCTATGACGTTGCCGAGGCTCTACAGGGCGAGCAAGGCAAGTTTGAAGTAACCAGCCCGACTGGAGAACGCTATTTCGTTACCTGCCAACCCGGACACTCAATCAGCAGCATCGAGTGGGCTGGCAGTGAGCCGAATCTTCAGCCCTTCCTGGTGCGCAAGGTAGCGCAGCCTGTGACCTCGGAGGGACGCACCAAGAGATCCGCGGCCGCCTAACGTGGGCGAGCCCCAAACAACGAAAACCGGAAGCCCGGCTGATCTGGCCGGGCTTTCGATTTCTCACCGCGTTTTCCTATTCCCCCAGCCAATCCGCATAGGGCTTCATTGATTCAACGTGGTCAAAGACAATCTTGATCGCGCCCGTGATCGGGATGGCGAGCACCAACCCGACCGCGCCCCAGACCGCTCCCCAGAACAGCAGCGCGATGGTGACCGCCAGCGGATTGATCCTCAGCCGACTCCCCAGCAGCTTCGGATAGAGAACATTCAGAGCGAAAAGATGCAGCCCGATCACGCAAAACGCCACCACCACCAGGCTCCCGGCCTCCAGTTGTCCCAGGCCGACCAGGATCGGGGGCACCATCGCCAGCACAATTCCGAGGTACGGAACCAGACTCAGAAAGCCGCTGAGAAAGCCGACGAAGTAGAAAAACGGAACGTGCAGCAACCCGAAGATCGCCACGCTCACAGCTGAAATCAGCAGCCCGATCAGCAGGTTTCCACAATAAAGCTCTGCAGCATTTTTCCAATCAGCCCCAGCGTCACGAACGCCGTGTTCCTGTGATGCAAAGGAACAGCGTCACCGTGGCTGAACGCGCGTGGCTTTGCCAGGTCAGCAGAAAATAGGCCAGAAACGGGACGAACGACGCCGCCAGCAGGATGTCGGTCAAAGTGCCGGCTCCATGCGTGAGCACCTCGGACCAACTCGTCACCTGCCGCACCGGCACTACATTCGAGGGCTCAGGCTCGCCAACCACCTCGCCTGTCTTCTCGATGCGTTCCGCGTCCTGCTGGAAGGGCTCCCCCGGCGCGCATCTTCTGCGATACTTCGGAACACTGTCGGCGAAAATGATGGCTTCGTTGTACGACGCGACGGTGACACCATCAGCAGCGCCAGCAGCACGACCATGCTGATCAGCTCCGCCGTGGCTCTGGGAAGGTGCAAATACTCAAGCACCTGCACCACAGGAGAGAGCGTAGAGCTCAGCAGAATGGCAAAGAACGACGCCGCTAGCACCCATTCGCCGTCGTACGCGAACATAACAATAGGCCGTGCCCAGCAGCGTCAGCGACCAGTGATACCCGTTTCGCGTTTCGGTCGTCTCCCATGACTGTGCGTGTGCTTAGCCTCCGCATCGCGACTGGCCCACGATTTTGCCTCACCGCTCCTAGAATTGCACGACTGGAATTACACACTTTAAAGGTTTCCCACTGAATTTCCCCGTGGGGCCCTTTGTTCCCTTTGGTCTCATCAAGCGAGCACCACAGTGGACACTGAGGTTCACTAGGGCTGGCTGAAGTTCACAGGCGGACCATGGATCGCCAAAGTCGTTCTGGAACCATTGTTCACCAATTCGCGGATTCGACGCCTGGGACACGGGGCCATCGCGCACGACGAAGCGCCCTCAATCTCAGCTCGCAAGGATCGGAGTCACTGCTGCTCGGACCGCTCGGCATCACCGCTCAGGTTTCAATATCATCCCCTACAACAACAGCACCATGATCTGGAGGCCCTGGGACAGGTGCTGGCGAATGCGAGAGTACGGGCAAGTATGATCAGCTGCCCCTGCGTTTAAGCGCAGCGGCAGGAACGCAATCAGAAAGATGCGCCGTTTCACCCCGAGACGACCTGCGCGCTCACTTTTCGGCTTGACCGTCCATTTATGAGGACGAGCGTTGGACCTCGACCGAAGCCAACCGCCTTTCTCCCACGAACCGATCTTTCGACAATAAGAGGGAGGAACAGCGGATCGACCGGATGGCCGCTATGCTCATTCTTCAATCCTGGATGAAGCCCGCTCCGCCGGTTGACTGACTTTCCTGTAGAACGGGCTCTGCCCCGTCTTTTATGGATTGTGGACGCAGTGAGAAACACAGCAAGCCGCGTCTCTACGGGAATCCGGCACGCCGAGCGTTTAAGAGGCTAGTTTCAGAAGTCCCGGGAGCAGGAGATTCCGCTTCGTCAGAGCCTTGGTGAGCGCCTGCTCAATGAGTTCGTCGCAGTTTCTTTGAGATGACTGCGCTGACCAGTGGATCCCGGGCACGCTCCAGCATCTTCACGAAGGGAGGGCCGGGTACCTCCTGTGCGAGGATCAGCAGCTTCAGCACCACAGCCACTTCCGTGAGTGACCCGTGCGCATGCGATCGGAGTCTCCTTGAACCTGTCTTCCAGTCCGCCCGCGTTTGATGCCGCTCGCCGAGGAGAGGTTGATCGACGATCTTCTCCACCTCGCCCGTTGACCACCACGGACGCATCCACGCTGTCCA
>CAVSTM010000004.1:0-120072 GCA_963730845.1 uncultured Acidobacteriaceae bacterium
CTATCGGGAAACAGTAAGCGACGAAGAAGAGCTTTTCCAGCTATTGCAGCTTCGCGTACTCCGCTTTGGCTTCCTTCAGGATGGGGATGTCGGGGTCGGAGTCTTTCCCAAACGTGCTGTTTTCGGCAGATTCGACGCCTGTGCACCCTCGTTCACGGTGCTTCGAAATCGAGGGCGTAGACTTCCTGGGTGCCGGTGTCGCGCATCAAGAGCGGGGAACCGTCGGGAGTAACGCCCATCCAAGCCTGAAAAGGCAGGATGACGCGACGAAGGTTCTTCAGGCTCGCCACCGATTCCAGCTTGCGGTCGGAAACCCGCACGCGATAGACCGCCGGCTCCGCGCTGGATTGCGTGTCGAAGTAAATGTACTTACTGTCGCCTGACCATTGCATGGCGCCGACGCTCTGTCTGACCAACTCCGACCACTTCTGGCTTGGGACATCGAAAAGCAAGACCTTCTGACCATCAACCGTGGTGGCAGCCAAGTACCGTCCGTCCGGCGAAAGGATCGCCCCCACGCGCCCGCGTGAATCGGGCATTACTGACATTTTCATGGTCTTTAAATCCAGCGAGCGAATGGAGGAGTTCTCCGGGCTACCGGCATCGATCAGAAAGATGGAATTGCCATCGGGAGCCCAGCCCGCGTGGTGCACGTTAAGCCCTCCGGTGTCAATTTGGCGCGATGCGCCAGCGGCGGACACCAAGAAAAGGTGTTCGCGGCCACCAGGCAGCATACCGGTAAAAGCAAGCTGACTGCCATCCGGCGACCATTCCGCCCCTTCGACAAACAAGGGTACAGATGTCAGTTGCAGCTTCTCACTGCCATCCAAGCGGCTGCGCCACAGCTCGCCCTCAGGCCAAGTGACATCACTCACCCATTGCCCGTCCCGCGAAAAATTCACGTTCATGACCGAGATGCCACCGAGGTAAGGAACAAAATGTGCGGACTTCGCGTCATAACGGACCAGTTCGGCTCGCAACTGGGAGCCAACCGCGAAGATTTTCTTTCCGTCGAGGCTGGGCTGCGGCGACTCCAGGCTTAGTGGCCCGGCGGTCAGCCGCACTGGTTCATGATTCACTTTGTGGAACAGATCTAATTTTTCCCGGATTGCCCAGAGATCGAAGCGACCATTATGAGGGGAGCGAAACACGAAGTACTTTCCGTCTGGCGTCCAATTGCCCTGCCCAGCTTCCTTCTCCTCGTGCCAATCTGCAAACATCCGGTGAAGATTTCTGCCATCCGGATTCATCTCCCAGATGGTATCGCCCGCGGGGCCGTTGGTCATGAAACGCAGCACCCTGCTATCGGGTGACCAGCGCAGCCAGTAGATGAATAAGTCGGCCGCCAAGGACACCAGCTTGCGCTGTTCTCCAGTAGTGCTGATGGCAAGCAACTGGTTGTTCTGGGCAAGCAGACGATCCCCGTTGGGCATCCACGTGGCATCGGCACCGGGCGGTTCGACAAACCGCCGCGGCGAGCCACCGAGCACAGGTACGACCCACATCGGCTGTGTGACCTCTGAACCCGTGAAACTGCTTACCACCAACTCCGACTTGTCCGGAGAGATGTTGTCAAGAGAGACATTGGGAAAAGGCATCGGCATCGGAACCGTGTCGCCACCTGCCGCGGAAACCTGCGCTGCCACATATCGGCCGTTAAGGTTCTCCTGAATGTAAATGCGGGCACCATCCGTGAGCACGGTTGAGACCCACCTGGCCCCCGAAAGTTTTGGCAGGCCATCGTGCGTGAGCTGGGTATAGCCGGTGATTCTCGGAGGCGGTAACGTCGGACGCAGGAAGTACGCCAGACTTCCCGCAACCATCACGGTAGCCGCCGCGATGGAGATCCACTTCATGCGCGAGCGCGATTGGGGCTGACCGATTTGTTCGGTCGTGGATGCAACTGTCGCCGCCGCTGTTCCGCGCGGGTAGGTCGAAACCGTTCCCGTGCGCCCGGAATCGATTTCCCGCCGCAGGCGCTTCAGATCCACGCCCACTTCGGATGCACTCTGATAGCGAAGCTCTGCCATCTTTTTCCAGCGCCTTGTTCGTGATCTGTTCCAACTCCACCGGCAGATTCGGATTCAATCGCACTGGCGACGCCGGGGCCTTATGCAGAATCGCATCAAACACCATCGCCGAGGTGTTTCCGGAACGCCGGCAGCCCGGTTGCCATCTCGTACAGCACCGCGCCGAAGGAAAACAAATCGGTCCGCGCGTCCAGTTCTTCACCCGCCGCCTGCTCTGGCGACATGTACGCGATTGTTCCCACCGCCGTCCCCGGACTGGTGAGGTGCAGTTCGCTCATCTCGGTCGGCGCCGCACCCAGCGACGCCGCGGAACTGCTTTGGCCCGGCGCCACCTTCGCCAAGCCGAAATCCAGAATCTTGGCGTGTCCATGCTCGGTGACGAAGACGTCGGCCGGCTTGATATCGCGATGGGCACCAATCCCTTTGCGATGCGCCGCGTCCAGGCCTTCCGCAATCCCTACCGCGAGCGTCAGCAATTCTTCTGTCGGTAAAGGCCGGCCCAGGATGCGATCGCGCAGGGTCTTGCCTTCCAGCCGCTCCATCACGATGAAGTACTGGCCATCCTGCTGCCCAATTTCGTGGATGGTACAAATGTTGGGATGATTGAGCGCGGAAGCGGCGCGCGCTTCACGTTGAAAACGTTCGAGTGCGGCCGCGTCAGAACCTAATTCCGGAGGGAGAACTTTAAGGCCACGCGCCGGCCCAGAGTGACATCTTCGGCCTCATAAACCACACCCATGCCGCCACCGCCCAGCTTCTGCAGCACGCGGTAGTGCGAGATGGTCTGACCGATCATTGGCGGAGAATCTTACTTCGGTGGAATAGGCAAGTCAATGAAGGGCATCGGTTTAGCGGCGTCTTGGAAGGATTACTGGCGAAATACCGCATTTATGCTCATCTACCACGAGGCCAATTTTCAAAGAGTGAAATCGCCTTGGGGTCGGGATTTATGCCGTTGATAGCTCCCCGACGAAGTGAGCACTTTTGACCAGTTTTCTGCGCTGGCTTCCGCCTATCATTCTTGCCAACCAGCCTTTCCAGCCTTGGAGGAAATCGAGGAAATCATGGAAAACCTTGCCGAGTTGATGCAAAGGCTGCTTGAAATCCAAAGGCGCGCAAGAGACAGTCAGAGCTGATCGCGGAAGACGACCGATTGATGGATGGTCTACGGAAACGAATGATCTCTACAGCTCCCCCAGATGAACGGGGCTAGTTAACCCGGAGCCTTACGTCATCAGCCGCTGCTGCGACGGTTCGAAATGTGTATGGCTATCATTGGAGATGTGCGAGCGCCTTGTCGCGGCTGCATGAGGGTTCTGTTTCTTGGAGATCGAGCCGCACTTGTCGAAGTGTGGTGGCCTTCTCCGGGTCCATTCCGGGCCGCAGGTCGGTCTCCTCGAGGAAATAGCGCCAACCCACCCTTGGTGTTCCTCGCTCTGACACCAATCGAAATCATTGAGAGTTCTTTGTGCGGTCTCAATTCCCTTGATGACGGCCGCAACTCCGCCCGACTGGTAGGTCCGCTCGTTAAACCGAACGACCGCGAATGAAGGCTCGGATTTGTCTGTCATGTCGCAACCCAAAGCGTTATTGTTCAGACGGCAAAGATGGAAATGGCTGAGAGATCACTGCCGAGCAATTTAAAAATGGCAGCCCTTCAACGAGGCCGCCCCGTGTGAAGGATCATCTCTTAGGCTGCGACAAGGGCATTATGGTAGGTCGAGGTGACGGCTTCAAACGTCTGAACCTTCGGCGTGCCATCGATCATCTTTGCAAATGTTCGCAACACTTCTGGATAATAATTCGTGTTGTAAGCCTCGGCATGGGCTTTGCTGTCCCACAGGCTGATCGCAACCACATCCTGGATACCGGGATTTGACAATGTGATTTCTTCCTTGAATCCCGCCTGCTTGCGCAGCAAGGGCAGAATTTCATTTTCAAGAGTCCGGGTATAGTCCGAATGCGTGTTCGATTTCAGCCGAAACGATACATTGCGTGCAAACATATTCAACCTCCACGGGTTGTTGTCGCTAGAGGAGAGAACTTCAGATGAGCTGACTTAGTTTCAGGGAACCTGAAAGAGGTGGGAGCCACCTCACTTTCAACTCTAGACCTCTGGAATGCTCCCGTCAAACCACCGAATTCACTTCGCCCGGATCGGCCAGCTAAGCTGAGCCGTACGTTTCATGGTAGGGACAGTCATGGGCTAGTGCTCGCTGGGCACTCGTGGCCCTCGACTCGCCCCTTTTTATACTTTTCAACAACCGGTCAAAACAGGTCAAAACATATAATCGCTTGTTTACAACAACTGACACGAGCAGCTACGCTTGCAGCGATGAAACGTCACACCAGTGCGCACATCCGAACATTCTGGACGGTATCAATTGCAGCCGCCAATGTTGTGCATCTATGGCTCTTCTTCCATCTGCCCAACGCTCATCCGGCTCAATTCTGGATAACAATTGCAATCCACACGATAGCGTGCATCGGGCCATTTTGGATGTTGTGGCATTGGTTCGTTAAACGAGGAAAGAAGCTGAGTTGGCAGCCTTGGATGTGACTGTTTTTCGTCCCGTGGGGTTTCCTCTGGTACGTGTTTGAAAAGTATGAACCCGCGCAGTCCGAGTTGCTAACAACTAGCCGATAACTGTTGAAATATCCCGATTACTCAGAACTTCGGTCACATGGTCAATGAGTACTAACGCCTGGTTAGAACAACTATCGGACAGACAAGGACAGTTTATTTGTGTCTTAGGCCACTCTCGCCGTAGAGTGCGGCTGTGGCTTTCACGCCAAGAAGAGTGAAAAGTGCATTCCTAGATGCCGCGAAGCAGTTATCCTTGTGGTCCAGATAAGTCCGGGAATGCGGAAGGCCAACTCATCGCCCAGGATTCGCCCTAGTTCATTCCCGATGGCTTCTCCGCTCCGCCGCGCACGGCCGGCCAGTTATATACCGGATATTTCGGTCGCTTGATCTCCGGCGTCGGGTGAGCCTTCAAGAGTTCGAGCGCCGTGGCCACGCCTTTCTCCAGTTGCGGATCATGCCCCTGCCGCCATAACGCCGGATCAAACTCGACTTCGATATCCGGCGCCACTCCTTTATTCTCCACGTCAAACTCACCCGTCTCAGGATTGTAGATGGCAATGCGTGGCGCTGTTATCCCGCCGCCGTCGATCAGCGGCGGATAGCCACCGATGCCGATCAGTCCACCCCAGGTGCGCGTGCCAATGAGCGGGCCCGTCCCTAGCCGTCGGAACATCCACGGCAACGCATCCCCGCCGGAGCCGGCGTATTCGTTGATCAACATCACCTTGGGGCCGAAAATTGTCTGGGGAAAGTAATTGTCCTTTCCCTCCCGCGTCATAGCCGCCCCCAGCAGCGGACGTTTTAGCCAGTCCACGATATAGTCCGCAATCCATCCGCCCCCGTTAAAGCGCTCGTCGAGGACGGCTCCCTGCTTATCGGTCTGCGCAAAATAGTAGCGGTTGAAATTGGTGTAGCCATTGATGAACGTATCCGGAAGATAGACGTAGGCCAGCCGACCCTTACTCAGTTCCTCCACTTTGCGCCGGTTTGCGTCCATCCATGCGCGCTGCCGCAACGAGCGTTCATTGGGAATCGGAACCACCGAAACGTTCCTTGCATCCTTGCCATTGGCGTCAGATCCAACCTTCAACTGGATGGACTTGCCCGCCGTTTCCTGGAAGAAACTGTAAATCTCGTCGCTGCCGCGGAGTTCGCGCCCGTTCACCGCCAGCAGGTACTCTCCCTCGCGGACGTTTACCCCCGGTTCGGTCAGCGGAGCCCGCAGGTCGGGATTCCAGTTCTCGCCCTGATACACGCGTAGAAAGCGATAGCGCCCGTTTTCTACGCTGTAGTCGGCGCCCAGCAGCCCGACACCAACGTGTTTCACCTCCGGCATTTCTCCGCCACGGATGTAGACGTGCTGCGCCGTGATCTCCCCCAGCATGTCCCCGAAAATATAGTTGAGATCGGCGCGGCTCATCACGCTGTCAACATACGGTTGATAGATCGCCATCAAGCCCTTCATATCGGCGCCGTGCAGGTTGGGATCGTAGAAAAAGTCGCGTTCAATCCGCCAGACTTCCCGGTACATTTGCTTCCATTCGGCGCGCGGATCGACGTACACCTCCATGGCATCCAGCTTGAGCGGACCGTCAGCCTTGTTCGGATCTGGAGGCTTGCCCAGAGCGTCCACCGCTTTGATAAACCACGCGCCATGCGGACGTCCGCCGCCATCGCCGCCTCCCGGTTTTCGCTCTGGCAATTGCTCATAGAGAGCTTTCTCCGCATTTGCCGAAACAAAGAAGCTGCCGATATTGTCCAGCAGTTTGTCCGTCTTGCGCGTGCATATATCGAACTTGTGGACAATCTTCCCGACATTCCCCGTGCCATCGTTCACTGTCGGCCCTTCCAGTAGGTACAGAATGTGGGTCTTGCCCGCCAACATCCCGCCGTAATTTCTCGCCGGAAACGGCAAAGCCAGAATGCGCTGATCAATCTGCTCAAAATCGATGCGCGCCGCCGGAGGTTCCTTCGCCTTACTGTCGTCCTTTTTCGCCACCTTATCTTTGTCGTCCTTCCCGGAGGTTTCCTTCGGTTTTTCACCGCCTCCTTTGGACGGTTCTTCCGCCTTGCATTCGTCTGTGTCCGCCAGGCCTTTTGCCTTGTCCGCGGCGGACTTGTCAGAAGCGCCCGCAGCAGATCCCACTTTCTCCTCGTCACTTTGCGGAGCCAGCGGCGACGTCTGTTCCTTGCTGAGCACGATCACATATCCGCTCCGCGTCACCGGTATTTTGAAACCACCCATGCTGCTGGTCAGCGTCGGCCCGTCATCCGTGCTCGCGGTGAAATAAAGATACTTCCCATTCCTGTCAAATGCGGCAAACGCCGCGTCGCTCAAGCCATCCGTAACCTGGTAAGCCATCTTGTCTTCCACCCCATAAATAAACACTGCCCTCATCCAGCTGGTGAGCTGTCGTGTATAAGCGACCCACCGGCTGTCCGGCGACCACGCTGGATCGAATCCTGAACCCGGACCGTTCTCGTATGGGTTGGTGTCGACCAGCACCGGCTTGCCTGCTTCAATGTCCACATACCAGAGGTTCAGACGCTTGTCGGTGTATGCGATCTTCTTGCTGTCCGGCGACCACACCGGCGAGTAAAAAAACGACGGCGGATTACCCAGATCGATCTTGCGCAGTTCGCTAAGCCCGTCCTGCGAACGCAGGTGCAGAGCATACTCTTCCGACTCATCCGAAAAGTACGCGATCCATTTTCCGTCCGGCGACCACGCCGGATCGCGGTCGGCAACTCCCGGAGAATTCGTCAGGTTCCGTATGTCGCCATGTTCCACCGGCACCGTAAGAATTTCGCCGTGCGCCTCAAACACCGCCCGCATTCCCGTGGGCGAAATATTTGCGTTCCCGATCTGCTCCACCACTTTCACAAAGTGCGGCCGCACCGCCGGAAAGTCGCCGGTCACGTGAATATCCACCGCATGCTGCTGCCCGCTTGCCAGGTCGAAAAGGTGAATCGATCCGAATTGCTCGTATACGATCGCATCCGGACCCGCCGACGCCGACTTGATATCCACGCCGTTACTCCGGATCGCCTCGCTCACCTGCTTCGTCGTCACGTCGTACACATACAGGTTCACCGGGCCATTTCGGTCGGAGAGAAAGTAAATACGATTCCCCACCCATATCGGCGCCGAATCGTTCGAATCCTTGCGCGGAATCTTCTCCACGCTCGAATCCCCCAGATTCGCAACCCACACCGGCGAAGCCGTGCCCCCGCGATAATGCTTCAAGCCGCGCTGGAATTGCGACGATTCCGCGAAGTTAGTAAATGGCACATAAGCCAGGTGCGACCCATCGGGCGAATAGGACCCTTCTTCTGCCATGGGCAGCGGCACTTCTTCCGGCAGGCCCCCCTCGACCCCAACCGTGAACAGCCGGCGGAAACCCGAATAGCTATTTCGTGTCGAACGAAACAGGATGCGCTTGCCGTCGCGCGTCCAGCCCACCACCTGGTCGCTCCCAGGGTGTGACGTCAGCCGCTTGGGAATCCCACCTGCTGCCGGCATCACGTACACATCCTCGTTCCCGTCGTACTCTCCGGTAAAGGCGATCAGCGAGCCGTCGGGTGAAAAGTACGGATCAATCTCGATCCCGACGTCGCTCGTCAGCCGCCGAGCTTCGCCGCCGTTTCGCTCAACGATCCACAGATCGCCGCCGTAGCTGAATGCAATCTGTGTCCGGCTCACCGTTGGTTTGCGTAGCAGCGATGGCACGCTGCTGCTGGTTTGTCCGTTCACCAAGAGTGTCGCAAACAATGCGGTCAGAAGAAGAAAACTAAATGATGCGAGTGTCTGCGATTTAGGGAAATTGAAGCTCATGAAAGCCTCCTCGAATCAACTGGCCTGCGAAAACGCCAACTGGCGGAAACGCGAAACGGAACTGGCTATTATCCTCTCTGGCGTGGATAGCTGGCGAAAAATCTCGATTACCTGCATTAACCCGGACCGGCTAATTCTCAATGAGGTGGGGCTGGATGTAAGTCACCAGACCCGTACCTCGCTGGAGGGGAGAGGGAAGTATTTTTTTCTTGACATCCTCTCTCATAGGACCGAATGGCGTCGAGCACCACTGCATTATGAAACCGTGGAGTTGGGACAAGCAACTGGGGCTGGCATCGCCGCTGAAATGCGCGGCGATCCAAAGCGGACAAACCAAGAACCCCTCTAAGAATGAGGTCGGGCTGGATGTAAGTCACCAGACCCGTACCTCCCTGGAGGGGAGGGGGAAGTATTTTTTTCTTGACATCCTCTCTCATAGGATAAGTGAAATCGCCTTAACAGCAACTATCCAAAAACTTGTACACTCTTGATGCATCTGGCGGAGGGACCTGTGGAGGCGTCGCAAGCAGGCTCGAAAGACCATTCATTAGAGGGCATAGTGATGGTTTGGCGCATCGGTTTGTTGCTGATGCTCCTCAGTGTGTATTGGTGTGTCGCGGGAACGGCCCTGTGGTGGTCATATGACATTGGTCCACTAATTCGCGGAGGTCACTACGAGCGGGGACAGGCCGTTGCAATAGTAGCGAAGATGGGGCTGATCATTACAGTTTTGACGAGTGCGGTATGGCTCCTTGAAATGAGGCGGAAGACAGGCGGTTCGAGCTGGCGAATCGGCTGGAGCATTGGTTGGAAGACGGCGGTATTCCTGCTGGCATATGCCATCATTGTTGTCACTCGAAGGCATCTTTGGAACCCTAGCCAAGGGGTCAGCGACAACGTGATGTTTCTGCCATTGGTTGGTAGTGTGAATGGCAATTTCTTTTCGGAGGCTGGACCGCTGTCTTTCGTTTTGGAAATTGTCCCGATTATGGGATGCGTATCAGGCTTCCTCTACGCCCTGCAACCCCGACGCTTCAAGGCTTCTGATCGGGGAGCTAGCTCTCAGTTGGCGTAACATCCCTATTACACTCAGTGACCGGGGTTCTGAGTGTAATCTGGTTACGTCAACTGATGTGACGACCCCCTTGTTTGCCTGCGCAGTAGGGCCACGTACACGCCAAATGAAACGGTGGAGATCAAAATTGAGAACGCGTAGGCGTCACCTTAGACATGGAATAATGCGCCAGCCCGCATACCAGGCCCGATGTCCCCACGTAGACAGTCAGCTAAGCTCCGAACAGGGCGACCGGGCCAAGAGCGCCACCTGCGACCAGTGCCTGAGGCCACGATAGTCGTGTGATGAGAACGCGCCGGGAGAACAACACTCTACACCCGTGCCAGTCCTACCGGTCATACATGAGATAGCCAATTGGATGTGGGCCATATTCGGGAAAAGACTCGAAAGTTGAATCCGACCGGAGGGTTCCGGCTGACACCAGTCTCCAAGTGCCGATCAGAGGCTCATGCGCACCCGGCTCTCCGGGTGCCCCGCCAAGTTTTGCGCTGATCTGCGCAAAGACGACCGCGCTCGTCAAAAGGAAAAAGAAAAAACACCTGGACTTTCATGGATGCTCCTTTGAGTCTGGTTTTAGGTTGAGGCCACAGCTTCCCGAGACATGTTAGGTGTGGCGAGGGACAAGTCAATGAAAGCGACAAGGCTGCCCCCGCCTCAAGAGCATCACCAAAAGATAGGTCGGCTACCACTGCAAACCCCTGAGTCTATTATTGTTGTGGGATTTTCGGGTTCGGCGAAACTTAATTTTGCTCCCAGTGTTCAGCAAAGGTAGGACCCATCGAGGCTGATCCTCCCAGAAGGAGCACCCAAATGTCCCCACGTCTATGGCTCGTCGTAATCGCTGTTTTGTTTCTTCCAGCGGCGCAGACGACAGGATCGGCCGCGCAGTCTAGCCCGGCTTCCTCACGCAGGCAGCCCGAGCCGCAGCCACCGCACGCTGTTCCGCAGCCGGTAGCAGCATCCGCGAGCACCGCGCCTGACTCAGTACCGTCTGTCACGATGAACCAGGTAGTGGACCGCGCGATCGAGCGGGAGCACGCTCTGATGGAAATGCTAAAGGCCCGCACCCCGTTCGTTGAGACCTATCTGCAAGATCTGAAGTTCCGTCCGCAAGAGGGCCCGGCGCCGGTGCAAGACCATTACTTCCTCGGCCGCATGGATTTGAGCGAAAGCATGAACCGCCGTGACTATCTCGCCAAAGACACCAGCTTTGAGAGCCGCCTTTTGGGCGGCCTCACCAGGTTGTTTAAATTCGAATACAAACCCCTGGGTTTCTCCTGGATGATCTATGCTGACCGCGACAAGTTCAATCGCCAAACCTACGATTTCAAGTACGAGCGCCGCGAGTTCCTGGGTGACGTCCGCTGTATAGTCTTCGAGGTCTCCGCCAAAAAGGGGACCGGCCATGGCCGTTTTCATGGCCGAATTTGGGTAGAAGACCAGGATTACAACATTGTGCGTCTCAACGGCACTTATGAGCCGGGTTCCCGCAACGCTTACTTCTTTCACATGGATAGCTGGCGCTTGAACCTGATCCCGGGCTACTGGGTTCCGGCTTACGTTTACAGCGAGGAAGGCGATTTCAGCGAGGGTTCGAAAGATAAGATGGCCTTCAAGGCCCAGACCCGGCTCTGGGGTTATGACCAGCAGAATCGCGCCCAGGACAGCGAATTGACCCAGGTGCGGGTGGACTCCACGGTGAAGGACGAAAGCCCGGAGTCGCAGGATGCTTCGCCGCTGCAGTCTCAGTGGCAATGGCAACAGCAGGCGGGAGACAACGTGATTAAGCGGTTAGAGAAGGCCGGACTGCTCGCTCCCGAGGGTGACGTGGATAAGGTGCTGGAGACTGTGGCCAACAATTTGCTCGCCAGCAACAACATTGAACTGCCGGGCCCGGTGCGCGCCCGTGTGATGCTGACTTCGCCCCTGGAGACGTTCAGTGTGGGCAACACCATCGTGGTAAGCCGCGGACTGGTGGACGTGCTCCCGGATGAAGCCAGCCTCGCCATGGTGCTATCGCGCGAACTGGCGCACATGCTTCTCGGACACAACTTGGGCAGCAAGTACGCTTTCAACGATCGCCTCTTGTTCTCTGACGAATCCGTCTATCAGAACCTGGGTTTCCGCCACGTTCCCGAGGAGGAAGCTGCAGCCGACAAGAAGGCTCTTGATCTGCTGAAGAGTTCACCATACGCCGATAAGCTGTATACGCCCGGACTGTTTCTGCGGGAGTTGGCGGCGCGGGGCCGGGCGCTTTCTGCGCTGCTGACTCCTCACTTGGGCACCGGCTTCACGGACCGTAAGGGCACCGTGGATCGGATGGTGGCGTTGCTGGACTCTGCTCCGACCCTTGTTCCCGACAAACTGGACCAGATCGCAGCCCTGCCTCTGGGTGGACGCGTCAAGCTCAACGCTTGGGATAACCGCGTCGAATTGATCAAGACAACGCCGGTCGCCATCACCTCGGGTCGCGGCAAGATGCCGCTGGAAGTGACGCCATTTTTTCCCCGGCTGACCCGCTACGGAGCAGTTGTCAGCCCGACCGCTTCCGTGAACGCGGCGAACCCGATTCTAAGCAATGAGTAAGGCAAGGCGAATCGGCGGCATTACGGAAGTGCAGTTTGGACTGATAATCTCATGTCCCTCCTGGCTCATGGCAAAGGCGATGCCACCCGTGCTGACTGTCGATAAATCTCTCCAGGAACTCCCCGTCCGAAACTCTCGGTCGTAGTTTTAAGCCGCGTCAGCAACTTCGATGATCGTCGCCGTGCCAGTTGATGATAAATCGCGATTGCACAAGCTTCCGAGTAGAGGAGTCCCGGTGAGCTGTAGGCTTCCTTTGGCTGTATCCGCCGTTTCCAGCTTCGTGCCCGTTTAAGTCCACCATGGCTCATCGGGGATCTCCCCCCTCACGGACCCCACCGTGCAGATTTCCCGCAGTGGGTTCTTCAGGCGTGACTCCCCGTTCCCGTCCGGGCCTGCGTGATCCGAGGTGGCAGCAGCGGGTACTGACGGAGGATTTCGGCAAACCTTTCCCACGTCAGCTGCTGTCCACGGGTCCGGCGGCTCAGCCATTCCCGCCAGATGCAACAGACTCTCTGATAGAACTACCGTTTCGGATCTTCCTTGGCGAGTTCAGCTATTCTGTTGATGTCTGTGGACATATCGTTTCGAGCTCAGTGTCTCGCTATGTTTCCTTTCAGCAGATTCGTACGCTTGCTTCCCCCTTCCCTCCAGTGGGTTCCGTGGCCGCCCGTTTCCGGAGCCCTGCGGTTCCCCACCTTCGTCGGTACTATAAGGTTGTAAGACTGCTCCAGCATCCGTCCGTGCGTCCTCCGGTCGACCCTTGGTTGCACGTACCTCTCGATCCATTACCAGAGGCGGTCCTCCTGGTGTGAGAGGAGATGGAGAGCTCTCTTCGGTTCCTGGGCCATCCCTGTGGAGCATGCCTTGGGCTAGAGACCCCGGCGAGTCGGCGCGACCTCACAATAACGGTCGCCGCCAGATACCGCCTTCCGCTAGCGCAAACATGTCGGCCTCGCAACGATAAGTGATTTCGGGGCTGAATCCTCACGGCCTGCTACCTTGTTATCTACGCTTCGCACCCACCAGTCGCCCGGTGAATGGCAAGACACACTACTGACCTGTCTGCTCGACTTTGATCAGGCGGGATTTGCACCCGCTGGATGACAATAAGAGGTTTCGCTTTTCTCACTAACAGTTCCTCCTCTTCCAAGCTTTTCCGAACGCGATGCGCTTTCCTTTCGCCTGTATGGCGAACAAAAGGCGCAAAAGTTGCGCTATGGATTTCGTCAATTACATCGAATGATGCTCGACGTAGCTCACGCATTGCCCTTGATTCTTGAAGGGTCCGGCAGGCGGACCGAACTTCGAATACCCGTGATCCTTGCATTGCTCTTTATCCGTCGGGGTCGGTGACATAGGAGTGATGGCTACCGCAACAGGACCCGCTCCGACAGGAATGGTCGCAACGACGGTGTTGGTTGTGGTGTCGATGACTGACACGGAGTCAGAATCATCATTAGTCACATAGGCGTGACTCCCGTCTGGCGTGATGGCTACACCATTTGGAGCTACTCCAACCGGAATGGTAGCAACCACAGTGTTGGTCGCGGTGTCGATGACCGAGACGAAGTTGTTGGGGAAACTAATCGTCACATAGGCGCGGGTCCCGTCTGGCGTGATCGCCACCCCAAAAGGATTCCGATTTGTACCAAGTGAAATGGTAGCAACCACAGTATTGGTCGCGGTGTTGATGACCGAGACGGTGCCCGCCCCGGGACTCGTCACGTAGGCTTGGGTTCCATCTGGCGTAATGGCAATACCCGCAGTACCTCTAACCGGAATGGTCGTAACCACAGTGTTAGTCGCAGTGTCGATGACCGAGATGATGGAATCCTGTTGATCGGGGACGTAGGCTCGAGTTCCGTCTGGCGTGATGGCTATCTCAGAAGGACCTAGGCCAACAGAAATCGTCGCCACTATTGTGTTGGTCATGGTATCGATGACCGAGACGGTGTTGTTGCCTTGATTGGTCACGAATTGATTGACCACATATGCTCGGGTTCCGTTTGGCGTGATGGCTATTCCCGTCGGAAATTGGCCCGAAGGAATCGTCACAACAACCATGTTGGTCGCGGCGTCGATAACCGAAATGGAGTTGAAGATATTCGTTACGTAGACTCTGGTTCCATTTGGCGTGATAGCTACCCCAGAAGGAAATATGCCAACAGGAATCGTCGCAACCACGGTGTTGGTTGTGGTGTCGATGACTGACACGGTGCCGGACAAATTCGTCACGTAGGCGCTGGTATGGGATTGTGCCGCCGCGTTGACGAGTCCTGCTCCCAAAGTGAGGAAGATAATCAGCACTCTTGAGAGGTACGGCCAAGTAGCCGCGTGCCACCGTTCGTGGGAAAAGTCATTATCAGAGGTGGCGGATGAGCCTTGACTATTCACTTTTTGATTGTAGTCCAAGAACGCAACGGTGAATGGCCTGCCCATGGTTGACGTAATATCCCGATTACCCAAGTTTGCGCTTTCCGTTCGCCTGTCTGGCGAACAAAAGGCGCAAAGTTGCGATAACGCCTGATAGTGACAGTTGTCCGGCGAACCCTCTTCCCGAACACTAGAACTTACTGCCCCTGGAGAGCGAAAGTCCCCAGGGCAGACTCCCCGAATCGACACTCCACGGTATGGCGTCAATCCCCAGCGCAGATATTCATGACCTTCCACTAGCTGGAACATTGGCTTATTGGTGCGCAACGGAAGTCGAAACTGTGTCAGTGTCCGTTTCGATGGCGAAAAATGACGTTCCCGCGCTCACCATGATGAGGTTCAGGTTTACGGTCGCTCCATTGAACTTGTAGCTGATCGTACCCCGGCAGGTTGACGCCACCGAGTACGTCCCAGTAATGGATGATGCAGAAATGACGATGCCATCAACGATTCTGGTCTCAATCCCACTAAGCTTCCCGGTTCCATCAAGCACGTATTGCCCGTCAAACTGCAGGACGCCCTCGCCCTGCCCCACGAGGTAGCCGCCTCCGTGAAATCCATACGTTCCTTTCGCTGCTGCGGTGGAGCACGTAGCGGTTCCCAGACCGAGGGCATAGCCGGATGCTGTGCCGTGTCCCGAATCCGTCCCGGCCGCGTCCACCTGGTTTCCCACGGGATTCACCACGAAATTGTAATGGGACAGGGTACCGTTTTTTACGTTCTTGATAGTTCCGCTTCCGGTGCAATTCGAACTGATCGAGTACGTGCCGGTCAGCGCCTCGTTTTTATAAATGACCCCATCGTCGCTGACGCTTTCAACACCGGTGAAGCTGCCCGTCCCGTTAACATTAATCTGCCCGACTCCCACTTGATACATTCCGCTGGAATCATAGCCGGTGATCAAGAGTCCGTAGAGTCCCTTTACTGAAGCGTTGGAGCAGGTCGTGGCCGGGTCCGCGCTCTGCGCAGATGCGATCGAGACGAAAGCCATTAAAGCGCTTACAACAAGAACACAGCAAATTTTCGAACGGATCATGGTTGACTTCTCCCAGCGCTATCGCGCAAGTTCTTGTGAGTCTTTGAGGATATTTCCGGGCAGATTCCCGTGAACCAAGAGAGACGTAACGATAAATCGTCAAATTATTTCGTGTAAATGGCTCGTGAGTGCCATTGACCGGCTGTGTTGGGCCGCATGGCTGATTGCCGCCAGCACGGATCTGCCGCCACATAGAGCAACGTCGTATCAGCGCCGAGCCTTTCGGTGGGACGGCCTTTCTTTTCGTTTTACATAGGCGTAAGGCAGCTCTACGTCTGACTTCCGATAGTTGGCGGAGGCCGGGCTTCCGGAAAAACTGGTCCTATATTGTGGTCGCCACGATTACGGAACCAGGGTGCTGCAGGGCACTGGCAACCTTGCGGTCGTCATGCGCACCATGGGGCACGGGAGTCCATCAACCGCAATGAAGTATCAACATCCCGAACTTGAGCAGGTTCGACGCGTCTTGAACGGGACAAACAGCAACTACAATCCGGAACAGGGATTGAATGGCACATTCTACGGCACAGTAACTAAACAGTAAACTCGGTAAGTGATTGATTTAAATGGTGGGCAGTGCAGGACTCGAACCTGCGACCTCCTGCTTGTAAGGCAGGCGCTCTAACCAGCTGAGCTAACCGCCCGCTCCACGCGTCTGCAATCGCGGCTCGTTTCATTCGACCGCTCGCGAAAAACTTTCTGCAGTACTTATTTTGAGAATACTGGACCCTTCCCTTGCCGGTCAAACTCGACGGGTGGCTGCTACACTTTCTGCGTGAGAAGGTTGATCGTCAACGCGGATGATTTTGGTCTGACCGCTGGAGTGAATCGGGCCATTGTGGAAGCCCACAACGGCGGAGTCGTGTCTTCGACGACACTGATGGCCAACGGCGCGGCGTTCGCCGACGCCGTGAATGCAGCCCGCTCCGCTCCGAATCTTTCCGTGGGATGCCACGTCACGTTGGTGGATGGAACACCGGTCTCGCCGCCCGATGCGGCAGATACGCTGGTGGCGATTCGCTCGGCGGAGCCTGACAAGTTCTACTCCAGTCTTTCGGCCTTCGCGGCGCGCGCTATGTTGGGAGGCTTCGATCGCGATCAGCTGGTCGCGGAAGTCGCAGCGCAAATAAGAAAAATTCAAGCCACCGGTCTCCAGGTGACTCACCTCGATACCCACAAACACGCTCACATCTTTCCTGAGATTCTTGTTGCGCTGGTGCGAGCCGCGCGGATTTGCGGCGTGCGCGCCATCCGCAATCCGATCGTTCCCGTGAAAGCGTTGCCCGCGAAGATGTTCAAAAGCAATCGCGAACTCTGGAAGCGTTATGGCCAGGTGCGGATACTGCACAGCTTCTCTAGGCAATTCCTGCAGCGGACGAAGCGCGCCGGACTGCTGACACCCGACGGAGTGGTGGGAGTGATCGAGACCGGCTCGGTGGAGAATGCCGGCTATGGTTCCCTGCTGCGCCAGACGCTGGCGAGCCTGCCGGAGGGGACATGGGAATTGGTCTGCCATCCCGGGTATTGCGATGCCGACTTGCGGGCAGTCCGCACACGATTGCTCGCTTCTCGCGAGGAGGAGCGGCGTCTGCTGACTTCGGCGGACCTGCGAAAGTTTCTGGAGGAGCAAAAGTTCCAGGTCATTAGCTATCGTGAATTCGCAGAAGATCGCCTCTGAATGATACGGGGGCGGGTGCCGAGAGCGGTGCTTTGGTCGTTACTGCGTCAGCTCACTTTCTGATACCGCGGCGCGCCGGAGGGCTGTATCATCGCATCAAAAGCTCAGAGGATAAGGCATGGCTGACCATCAAACCGAACCTCGCCTTACGGTGGACCTGCCGGTCCGGATATGGGGGATGGCTGCAAACGGACGCCCCTTTTCGCAACAGGCTCGGGCTCAGAATATCAGTTCGGAGGGCGCATTGATCGCGGGGGTCGAGACCGAACTCAAAGTGGGCGACGTGATCGGAGTGCAGTGCGAAGATAAAAAAACGCGCTGCACGGTGATCTGGGTGATGAACTCGGGCCCCGCCATGAAAAATCAAGTGGGAGTGAAGTTGGTCGCGGAACAGGAGTGTCCTTGGAAAACTTATCTGCCCATGGACAACGCGACGGTGACGATTTCTCCCTCCAACCGGCGGCAATGGCACCGGCACAAGATTTCGCTTCCCCTGGAAATTCGCGACGAGCGGGTCAATGCTCCAAGTCGCATCAATGCCACCGATGTGAGCGGCAATGGATGCTACGTCGAGAACATGCTGCCGTTTCCGCTCGGAACCGTGCTGCGCCTCGATTTCTGGCTCGATTCGGAGCACATGAAAATTACGGCCGTGGTCCGAACCTGCGACCCGGGTGTAGGCAATGGAATCGAGTTCACCGGTCTGCCCGTCGACGGCAAGGCAAAGATGCAGGCCTACCTGGACGGAATTGACCCACCGAGGGCGTTCCCAACCCCGAAGCCGAAGTAAAGTTATTGAATCATTTGGTCATTCAATCATTTGAAGACCGCTGGGAACTCAGATTTTCAATGAATAAATGATTCAATGACTCAATGCTTTGCTTTCCGGTTTCGGCATAGCGCGCGAGCACAATCGCGCGAATCAATCCACCCATGGTGAATTCGCGGGCCTTGATGGCGACCGGCATCTGCAACTCTCCGAGCGTCGCTGAAGTTACCGGACCGATCGAAGCAAACTGGACATGCTTGAGCCAACCGGCAGCGCGTGATCCTGCCGGGAAGCTGCCCAGCAGGTCGGCGAAGTTCTTCGCGCTCGAGGAACTCGTGAAGATCACAATGTGCGGGCGGCGAGCGGCATTTCTCACCAACTCGCGCAGACGGGCACGCGATTTTTCAGGCACTACGGTTTCGTAAGCTTCGACCACATCGACTGCGGCTCCGGCCGCACGCAGCTCTTCTGGGATCACATCGCGCGCGACTTTGGCTCGTATGACTACGACGCGCTTGCCGTTGACCTTATCGCGCAGCCCCTTCACCACCGACTCGGCGACGTACTCCTCGGGAACCATCTTGACCTTCAGCCCATACTTTACGATCGCCTTCTTGGTTGCCGGTCCGATGGCAGCGATCTGGAGATGCTGGAAACTCTTGCGGGCGATGCGAAGCTTACGGACACGCTCCCACGTCGCTTCGACGCCGTTGGTGCTGGTGAGAACGAGCCAGTCGTACGACTCAATATTTTTCAGAGCGTCGTCGAGCGGCCGGTAAGACTGTGGCTTGCGGATCTCAATGAAAGGGATTTCGATCACGGAAGCGCCCAGGCTGCGCAGGCCGGCGGAAAGGCTGCCGGCTTGGTGACGCGCGCGTCCGACTAGAATCCGAGTTCCGGCGAGGGGGTGTTTTTCGTTGGGCTTCATGGATCAGGTCTTAGGCCTTAGGGGTCAGGTCTTAGGGTCAGCTTCTTTCCTCTGACCTGAGACCTAACACCTGAGACCTGCCTCACGGTTGCTGCGGCAGAGCAAAGCCTTCTCCGTAAACTTCTTCGAGAATAACATCGCCGCCTCGACGGAGAAGGGTTTCGCCGACTTCTTCTCCCAGGCGCACGGGATCATCGCCCTCGCGGGTTTCGCGCAGAACTTTGGTTCCATCGGGATGGGCTACGAGCGCGTTCAGGCGAATTCGGGCGCCTTTTACTTCGGCGAAGGCACCGATGGGAACCTGGCAGCCGCCGCCGAGTTTGTTGAGCAGCGCACGCTCGCAGGTGGTAGCGGCGCGGGCGGCACTATCATCGAGAAATGCCAGCAGAGTGCGCGTAGCAAAGTCGCCATTGCGAATTTCGATTCCCAAGGCGCCTTGCCCGGCGGCGGGCGTCATTACCTCCGCGGGAATCACCTGACGGACCAATTGCGTTTTGCCCAGACGATTCAGGCCGGCGGCGGCCAGAATGATGGCATCGTAGTCGCCGGATTCGAGCTTGCGCAGACGTGTGTCCACATTGCCGCGCAGCGGGTGAATCTGAAGATCGGGCCGAAGAGCCTTCAACTGCGCCTGACGGCGTAGGCTGCTGGTGCCAACGTTCGCCTGCTGCGGAAGAGCCTCGATGCTGGCAAACTTGACGGAACAAAACACGTCGCGCGGATTTTCGCGGGCGGTGATGGCGGCAATTTCGAAATCGGCGGCCAGCTCCGTTGGCAGATCTTTCAAGCTGTGGACGGCGAGGTCCACCCGGTTTTCGACCAGCGCTTCTTCGATTTCCTTGGTGAACATGCCCTTGGTGCCGACTTTGGCGAGCGCAACGTCGGTAATTTTATCGCCGGTGGTCTTGATGATCTCCAGTTCTACAGTATGACCCTGAGCGCGCAGCAGGTCGGAGATGTGATGCGCCTGCCAGAGCGCAAGCTGCGAGCCGCGAGAGCCGATGCGCAAGCGGGCCATCAGTCTTCTACTTCCGGGCGGCGAGCGGACTTTGAAGCGACCCTCTCTTTTTTTCCGTCTTCGTTATGCAGATTGGCTTGCAGACTGTCGTGCAGATTAAAAAGGCGGCGCACCAGGTCGATGACGGTGGTGGATTCTGGATCACGAGCAGCCGTTTTCAAGGTGCTGATGGGAGTATGCATGATTTTATTTATGATGCCACGACTGAGCGCTTCGACGGCAAGTTCCTGGTCGGTGGTCATGGAACCAAGGCGGCCACGAACCCGATCAATCTCGGCCTGGCGAATGGTTTCGAGATGGTCCTGTAAGCTCACGATGGTGGGAACGACGTCGAGAGTCTGCAAACGAGCATGGAATTTGCCGACCTCGCCATTGACGATCGCCTCCGCCTTTTCGGCTTCCTTCTTGCGATCGGCGACGTGCGAACTGACAGCTTGTTGCAGATCGTCAATGTCGTAAACGAAGATGCCATCGATTTTGTTCATCTCCGGATCGACGTCGCGAGGAACGGCGATATCGATGAAGAACATGGGCTTGTTCTTGCGCAGCGCCATGAGCTTTTCGCCGTGTTCGCGGCGGAAGATGAAGTGGGGCGAGCCGGTCGATGTGATCACAATGTCGGCACGTTCGCAGCTGTCATAAAGCCGTCGGAACTCGATGGCCTGGCCCTCAAATTTTTGCGCGAGGCGAATCGCCCGGTCGTAGGTGCGGTTGGCAACAAACAGAGACGCGGCGCCGTGCGCGAGCAAATGCCGGGCCGCTAACTCGCTCATCTTCCCCGCACCCACCAGGTAGACGCTCTTGCCCTTTAGGCTGCCGAAGATTTTTTCTGCTAGTTCAACCGCCACCGAAGCGATCGAAACCGACGAAGATCCGACCGCGGTCTCGGTGCGAACGCGCTTGGCCACAGCAAACGCCCGGGTGAGCAACTGATCCAACTGGGCACGCACAGCGCCAACGGCGCGGGCGGTGGCATAGGCTTCCTTGACCTGTCCCAGGATCTGGGGCTCGCCGACGACCATGGAATCGAGGCTGGCGGCGACACGAAAGACATGGCGGACGGCTTCATCTTCCCGAAATTCGTAGAGATGACTTTCGAAAGGGCTGAGATCGGTCTCAAAATATTCGCGCAGAAATTCACGCAGGTCGCCGGTGCCATTCTTCATGTTAGCGATAAATTCGACACGGTTGCAGGTCGAGACAATCATTCCCTCGGCCACGGAGGGATGCTCGGACAGCCGCTTGCAGGCTTCCGGCAAGCGCGATTCAGGAATGGCCAAACGCTCGCGCACCTCGACCGGCGCGGTCTTGTGATTGACGCCGATGAGCTGGAATCTCATGACGCGATAAACCTGTGCATGACGCTGAAGTAGTTGGAAATCCAAGCCACGATGGCGGCGACGAAGGCCACGCTGGCGAGCAGGGCGGCGCGGCGCCCGCGCCATCCGGAATTCAGGCGCGTAAACACCATCAGCAAATACACCGCCCACATCAGGACGGAAAGCAAAATCTTGGGATCGAAATAATCAATGTGGCCGTAAGTCGCTACCGCGACCACGGAGCCCGCGATCAGGCCCAGGGTCATGAAGGGAAAGCCCAGCATGAGCGAGCGATAGCCGATGTCGTCAATGACCTGGAGGGCGGGGAGCCGCGAGAACATTCCGCTCGCACTCTTGGATTTCAGCGCGCGTTCTTGCAAAAGATACAGAATGCTGGCGCCAAAGCTGAGGAACAGGGCCGCGTATCCGGTGAAGATCATCAGGACGTGCACGGCCAGCCAGCCGTGCTGCACAGCGACCGAGGTGAAGACGAAGGGTTGCTGACCGCTGGCGGCCACGAAGGTCAGCAGAAAAACCAGGGGAAAAACCACGATGCCCGGGGTAGTCGTCTTGTAGACCAGATAGGCAAGCATGAAGCCAACCATGATCAGGAAGGCGAGCAGCGATTCTGAATTGTGGACCGACGCCGAAGCAAGCTGGCCGCTTGCGACGACGGCTTCGGTCAGCGAGACGAAATGAAACACCATGCCGAGGTAGGAGGCATGGAGCGCGACTTTGCTGAGAATCTCCGAGGTGCGAGTAAGCGCGACCAGCGCATAGAGCAATCCCGCAGCGTAACAAACCAGCGCAACGCGCAGCCAGGTTAAGGTCATCATCACTGTTCTTGGATGCCGCCCGTCGGGTTGAGCTTCCCCACCCCGCCTGGGTGATTATAGTGTGCCGGGCGAAGGGTGCGGGGGAAACGTAGGCGGTCACAGGGGTTTGTGACGGGGGTCACAGGCGGAGCCAGTCGGGCTGCAGGCGCACAATGTTGGCTCGGAAGCAAGAATGCCCTCCGGTTCGGAAGCGCCCGGAAGGGCATCTCGCTTTCAGTCAGACATTGGAAGAGATCCGACTACTGCTTGTCGTAAGTGGCCGTATATGGGACATTCTTGCCCTGGGCATCGGTTCCGCTCACAGTGACAGTGCGGCTCTTGCCGTCGGCCGACACGACAATCCGACCCGTGATAGTAACCTTGCTGTCTTTCTTATTGGTTAACTCGGTCGTGCGGTCATCAATGTTCTTGTACGACCGCGAGTCTGAAGTCGGATCGCCGGTGAGGGGGTAGTCTTTCCCGTCAAACTTGCCTGTCCACTCGTTGTGCGTGGGCTTACCTGCGCCGTCGGTGCCATCTACTGTGACTTTCACCTTGTCACCGGCGGCTTCGTAGACAACTGTATTGTTCTTCGGCGCCATAGGGGGAATCTTCGACTTGGCTTCGTTCAGCTTCCACGTGCCCATATTTGGGTTGCTGGCAAAGCTCACTGCCGCTGCAACTAAGCACACAGCCACAGTCAATGCAATCGTTTTTGTTTTCATGTCTCTCCTGATTGAGAAGCAAATTTTCGGACTGATTCAGCGCGGGCAATTCTAGTAGTGCGTGGCGCATTCAGCAACGCAATTCTCTGCAAATATCGATTTGCTTTCACTTGCCAAACCTATTCCACGCCCAATGACGCCAGCGATTCTTCCAGTGCCTGCAAGTCGATCTGAAGCCGTCGGCCGTGCGCCTGCATTTCTTCCAGTTCGTCGAAGGCACGGAACAGACGCATCTTGACGGCAGCGTACTGCTCGGAATCGGAGAGGGTGCGTCCGTGGGATTCGGCCCAAGCGGCGACGACCTGATGCGGGAAGAAAATACTGACCGCGTAGGTCAGCTTGCGGTCGGAGGTGACATCGAAGACGAACTCATTCGCGTCAGGCTCGCGGGCGCCGGATGTCGCGGCTGGGCGTTTCCCCACGAAGTAGTACTGGTAAACGTAGCCTTGTGAGCCCGTGTAGGTTTTGAGGCGACGGATGGTCATGGTCATCAGCTTCGAGCTACGAACTGCCGGCTGCGAGCCAACAGAACCGTTTGCGCGAAGCTCGCGGCTCGAAGCTCGCAGCGACCTACTTGCTACTGTTCCCCGGCGAAACCACTCTCCCATACTCGCTCGCGCGCGCGATGCGATCAAACATGCGCCAGGCGGCGAGCGAGATGTTGCTGATGGCTTCTTCTCCGTCACGCTCGCGACGCAAGTAGGTCGTCATCACACAAAGGATGTACGGACGCTTGTCAACGAAGATCACGCCGGAATCGTTGCGCACGCCTTCGAGCGCGCCAGGCTTGTTGGCGATCTTCAAATCGTCGGGCAGATCGCGCGGAATCCAGCTGTCTTTGTGGGTGGAGAGAACTTTGAAGAAGTCATCGGTCAGCTCCCTGTTCAGGATCTGACCTCGGTAGAGCGCTTCGAGCAGGCTCAGCATTTCGTTGGGCGTAGAGATATTTTCGCGGCCTTCGGCAGCGGCTTCGACATCCATCATCTTACGGCGAAGGCGAGTTTCGTGCAGCCCCTGCACGCTCAGGAAGGCATTCACGTTGTCCATGCCGACGCGGTCAATGAGGACGTTGGTGGCGGAGTTGTCGCTGACGGCGACCATCATGGTCGCAAGGTCGCGCAACGTGATCCGTGTCACGCCGGGCGTGAGGCCGTTCATGATGTCGCTGTCCTGCACCAGGTCGGCAGCGTTGACGGTGTAAAGATCCGTGAGTTTCAGCTTGCCTTGCTGCGCTTGCCAGTAAAGTTCAGCGAGAACGCAGATCTTGATCGAACTCGCCTGCGGGAAAACATCATTGGCGTGCAGCAGGTACTTGTGGCCATCCGTGAGATCGACGATGGCGACGCCCATGACGCCGTCGAGACTGCGGTCGACGTCAAGAATCGATTTTTCAAGCTTCGTCCAGAGGACCTGCTGCTTCTCACTGGGAGGCGGCGAGCTTTGAGCGGACGCGGCCAGAACCAAACAAAGACAGCTACAGGACAAGATCAGCAACGCGGCGATTGTTTCGTAATGCCTCGGTTTCCGTGGCTCGGGTATTCTTCGCATGAACTCTCTTGCTATGGACGGTCTTGCTATGGATTAGATTTTTGCCTCGCGCAGGCGTTTGACTGCCGTCTCCGAGGTCACGGGAGAATAATAAATCTCCTTGAAAGTGTATGACCTGGCCTTGGCCTCCAGAACGGGCAGAATTTCGATGTGCCAGTGATAATCGTCTTCCAAAGTTTTCCAGTATCCCAGTGTTGCGGAAGGATGCTGGCTGTTGGGTGCGGTGTGCAGCACCAGGTGGAAAGCTTCGGTGACGGTGCGGATACGCTGCAGGGTGCGCCGCAGAAGCGCTGCTAGATCGGTCACGTTGCCGACGCGCGATGAACCAGTGCGCTCAAAGGAAGATTCATGGCTGCGGGGCAGAATCCAGGTTTCGTATGGAACGCGCGGAGCAAATGGACAGAAGGCCACGTAGTCTCCGCGAATTTCGACGATGCGAAGGTTCTGGCGCTCCTCCTGCGCCAGAATATCGCAGAACACGCAGCGCTCTTTGCTCTCGAAATGGTCGCGTCCGGCGCGTAGTTCGTAGAGCACGCGGCGCGGCACGAACGTGGTTGCGGTGAGCTGCGAAGTGGGGTGTTCGAATTCCTGTCCGGCTGCCTCGCCGTGATTCTTGAAAATGCTGATGTACTTGAACCGGCTGTCGCGCTTCAAATCCTGAATCCGCAGCGCGGCCAGACGCAAGAACTGTTCGACTTCGAAGTCGCTCGCATTCCAGAGATGGCCGTCATGGCGCGGGTTTTCGAGCAGAACTTCGTGAGCGCCGACCGATCCCATGCGGTCATAGAGCCCGTCACCGCGACGGGCCGCCTCGCCTTCGACGTGGTAGAGCGCATGCGGATGGACTACGGAGCGCGCCGACCAGGCGCTGCCATCCACACCGGGCAGGTTGGCAATAACCTGGGCGGGCTCGGCGGAAGGACCGCAAAACCGGCAGGTTTGGGAGCGTGGAGTGGGCTCGATGACGTCGTCGCCGGTGATCACCCAGGAACGGGTGATGGGATCTTTGCGGAGTTCCATGGCGTAAGGAGAACAAAAGAATTTGTAATTTGCAATTGGTGATTTGAGAGTCAAGACCTTTTGCGATGGTTTAGTTCCCACCGCTCCCGTGCCGAATTGCAAATTGCCAAATTACACATTACAAATGACAAATCAGCCATTCATCTATGTCCGAGCCGTCTACGCCGCTGATGCGGCAGTATGCCGCCATCAAGAAAGAGCATCCCAACGCTCTGCTGTTCTTCCGGCTGGGGGATTTCTACGAGCTTTTCTTCGATGACGCGGTGCTGGCCGCGCGCGAATTGCAGATAACGCTGACCTCGCGCAACAAAGAAAAGGGAGTGGCCATCCCCATGTGTGGCGTTCCTTACCACGCAGCCGAGGGCTACATCGCAAAGCTGATCCGGCGCGGTTTCAAGGTCGCGGTCTGCGAACAGGTGGGGGTACCGACAAAAGACCCGCGCCTGGCAAAGAAGCTGGTGCGGCGCGAGGTGACGCGTGTCGTCACGCCGGGCACGGCAGCGGATTCGTCGCTGAATGCCGAAGAGAACAACTTTCTCGCCGCAGTGGCCACGGTCGACGATCACGTCGGTTTTGCGGCGCTGGATCTTTCGACCGGTGAGTTTCGAGCGACGGAGTTCGGAGGCGATTCGGCCGGGCGTCGTATTCAAGAAGAACTTGAACAATTGCGGCCAAACGAAATGCTGTATGGGTCTTCCGCACCGCTATTTGAAAAGAGGAACAGTGGAGCGACGGGCGCCCTCGCCCGTCCCGCAGCTGGCACGGCGCCTGTTCCTCGGTTTTCGGGCGCCGCCTGGGCAGAGACTCCTTTGGACGACTGGATCTTCGCACCCGACCATACCATTCCGCTTCTGGAAAATCACTTCGGCGTGCTCTCGCTGGAGGGCTTCGGGTTGGCGGGCAAACCGGCAGCGGCTTCGGCGGCGGGCGCGATTCTGTATTACATCCGGTCAACCCAGCGTGGCACGCTCGATCATGTGGACCGCATCGGCTTCTACGAGCGGCAGAATTGCCTGGTGCTCGATGCGGTCACGGTGCGCAACCTGGAGTTGATCGAGCCGCTGTTTGCCGGGACGGATGCCGGGGTGACTCTGTTCCGCTGCCTGGATGCGACCGTGACGCCGATGGGCAAGCGGTTGCTACGTACATGGATGCTGCGGCCGTCCTTGGATCGGCCCGAAATCGAGGGCCGACTTGATTCGGTTGAGGTGCAGGCCAAAGACACGATGCGGCGCGAAGAGCTGCGGCGGTCGCTCGATGGAATTCTCGACCTCGAACGTCTGCTGAGCCGGGTCACGCTGGAAACGGCGAATCCGCGCGACGTGCTGGCGCTGGCCGCATCTCTCGGACGAATTCCCAAGGTGCGAGTGGTCTTGGCCGAATTGTCTGAGTCACGATGGTCGGTGTTGCGGCTTGCCACACTGCGCGAATTAGTCGACGAACTGGGCGATCTCCGCGAGAAGATCGACCGTACGCTGGTTCCGGAGCCGCCGCTCACGCTGAGCGAAGGCGGGGTAATCGCCGCTGGCGTCGACAAAGATCTAGACGAACTGCGCGACCTGAGCCGCAACTCGAAGCAGTACCTGGCGCGAGTAGAAACGCGCGAACGCGAGCGCACCGGGATTGGGTCGCTCAAGGTAAAGTTCAATTCCATCTTCGGTTACTACATTGAGATTTCGAAAGCGAACCTGCATCTCTCGCCTGCCGATTACGAGCGCAAGCAAACGCTGGTGAATGCCGAGCGTTTTACGACTCCGGAACTGAAGGAGTATGAGTCGAAGATTCTGGGTGCCCAGGAGAAGATTGTCGAAATCGAGCGGCGGCTGTTTGCCGAATTGCGTTCCGCCATCGCGGCGGAGGCCAAGCGCATCCGGCAAACCGCGCTGGCACTGGCGGAAGTCGATGTACTCGGCTGCCTGGCCCACATTGCCGCGCTGCGGAATTACTGCCGACCGAACTTCGACGAAGCCGAAAAAAAAGAGGATGTAGGCGACCTGGAAATTGTCGAAGGCCGTCACCCGGTGATCGAACTGCAGGAACTCGCGGCGGGCAGCGAGCGCTTCGTTCCGAACGATCTGTTTCTGGATTCATCCACTCACAACATCGTGGTGCTGACCGGCCCGAACATGGGCGGCAAGAGCACCTATCTGCGGCAGGCAGCCCTAATCGTGATCATGGCGCAGATGGGCTCATTTGTTCCCGCGCGCGCCGTGCGGCTCGGCATGGTCGACCGCGTCTTCACGCGCATTGGCGCCAGTGACAACGTGGCGCGCGGCCGCTCGACGTTCATGGTCGAGATGACGGAGACGGCCGCGATTCTGCACACGGCGACGGCGCGATCCTTGATCTTGCTCGATGAAGTCGGGCGCGGTACTTCCACCTTTGACGGCCTCGCCATCGCCTGGGCCGCCGTCGAGTATCTGCATGCGAGCGTGCGAGCCAAGACTTTGTTTGCCACACACTATTTCGAGCTGACCGAGTTGGCGGAGCAGTTAAGTGGCGTGAAAAACTATCACGTGTCCGTTAAAGAGACCGGAGGCAGCGTTGTCTTTCTGCGGCGCGTCGAGCCGGGCGCAGCCGACCGCAGCTACGGAATCGAAGTCGCCAAGCTGGCCGGATTGCCGAACGAAGTCGTGGTGCGCGCACGCGAGGTGCTGGCGCAACATGAGTCGTCGGAGCGCCGCCTTTCGGAGCATCTGACGCCGGGCAGTTCCAACGAGCTGGAGCGTCCGACCCAGTTAACCATCTTCACGCCGCTCTCACAGCCAGTGCTAGAAAAGCTACACGAAGTCGATTTGAACCGGCTGACGCCGCTGGAGGCGCTAAACTTGCTGGCGGAATTGAAGAGGCAGATCGAATAGCAATGCCGAAAACCCGCAGTGCTCATTTACAAATCGGCCAACTCCTGATCATCGGCTTCGACGGAACCGAGATGTCTCCGCGCCTGGCTTCCCTGCTCACGAAGATTCAGCCGGCGGGCGTGATTCTCTTCGCCCGCAACATCACCGGAGCCGCCCAAACCCACGCTCTTCTCCGCGAGTGCCAGAAGTGCGTGTCCACACCGCTATTCACTTGCGTCGATCTCGAAGGCGGCAGCGTGGACCGTTTCCGCAACGTGATCGGCTCGGCACCTTCTCCGGCAGAGGTTTATGCCACGGGCAACCGCGTGCTCTTTCGCAAGCACGGGCGCGTGATCGGCGAAAACTGTAGAGCGCTTGGATTCAATGTGAATTTCGCCCCGGTGCTCGACTTGGCCTACCCGGCTTCGCGTTCGGTGATGAGTTCGCGGGCGGTTTCGGATGATCCGAAGCAGGTGGTTGTCTACGCCCGCGAGTTTCTGCGCGGGTTGGGCGCGGCTCGCGTACTCGGCTGCGGCAAACACTTTCCCGGACTCGGCGAGGCCACGCTCGATACCCATCATGAACTTCCGAGCGTGGAAAAGCCGCTGCGCAAATTGTGGGAGCAGGACTTGGTTCCTTATCGTTCGCTGCGGCGCGAATTGCCGATGGTCATGGTTTCGCACGCCGCGTTTCCTGGAGGAACGCCGGAGGCGACGAAGGACCAAACCAAAGATCGAACTCCGGCTACGCTCTCGAAGAAGTGGATCACCGACATTCTGCGCAAGAAAATTGGCTACCGCGGCCTGATCTGCTCCGACGATCTGGAGATGGGCGGAGTGCTGGCAGCGGCTCCGATCGAACAGGCGCTGATCGGGCACATCCGCGCCGGTGGCGATCTGGGCTTGATCTGCCATCGGGAAGACTTCATTTTGCGAGCGCATGCAGCAGCGGTCCGTGAGGCGCAGCATGACAGCAGATTTGCCCGCCGTGTGCAGGAATCGGGGCAGCGCGTATTGGCGTTTAAGAAGAAGTCGTTATTAAACAAATCGTTGGCGAGGCACCGCACTCCCGCTCCCACGGCCGCACGAATCGAGAAGCTGACGCGACAGCTCTGGGAGTTCGAGGAAGAGATCCGGCTGGCTACCCTCGCTCGCGAGGGACACGCATGAGCATGATTGTTGCCGGCGTGATGAGCGGAACTTCCGCCGATGGGATTAACGTCGCGCTGGTTCGGCTTCCGTCCCATGCGGCTGGACGTGCCAGACGCCGGTCACCAAACAAAAACCCGCACTCAGACTTCACGCTTCTAGGTCAGGAGGAGTATCCGTTCCCTGCCACGGTTCGACGTGCGATCCTGGCCATGATGAACGCGGAATTGGCCCCCGTCGCGGACCTGGCCCGACTGAACTTTCTTCTGGGTGAACTGTACGCCGAGGCGGTGGCCCAGACGGCGCGCCAGCATCGCGTAAGACTTGACCTGGTGGGCTGTCATGGACAGACGCTCTATCACCAGGGAGTGGCGGAGCGATTTCTCGGGCGAAAGTTGACGGCCACGTGGCAAACCGGCGAAGGCGCGGTGATCGCGTCGCGCCTAAGGGTGCCGGTGGTCTCTGATTTTCGTCCGGCGGATATGGCGGCCGGAGGGAAAGGCGCGCCGCTGGTACCGTTCGTCGACTATCTTCTGTACCACGATCAGCGTATCAATCGCATTGCCCAGAACATCGGCGGAATTGCAAATCTGACGGCGATTCCAGCAGGCGCATCGTTGCGCCAGGTGTTTGCGTTTGATACCGGCCCCGGCAACATGGTGATGGATGCCGTGATGGAAGAGCTTTTCGGGAAACGTTTCGATCGCAACGGCAAAGTCGCGGCCTCGGGACGCGTACTGGATCGCGTGATTGCGCGATTGTTGCGCGCGCGCTTCTTCCGCCAGAAGCCTCCGCGGACGGCGGGGCGCGAGCAGTTTGGCCGGGAATACGTGAGCCGATTTCTTCAGGTTTGCCGCGGCGCCAGTAACCCCGACGTGGTGGCGACGGCAACGGCTTTGACGGCGCGGTCCATTGCCGATGCGGTGCAGCGATTCGCTCTTCGTCCAAATGCCCCACCTCGAAAGCAGGGTGGTCACGAGATGATTGTCTCGGGCGGAGGCGCAAAGAATCCGACGCTGATCGCCATGTTGCGCGATGAAGTCGCGCCTCTGGGGATCGAATTGCATGTCTCGGATGAGTTCGGCCTTCCGGCGGAAGCAAAGGAGGCAGTGGCGTTTGCCCTGCTCGCACATGAGACCTGGCATCGGCGGCCAAGCAATGTGCCGTCGGCTACGGGAGCGACGCGGGCGGCGATCCTGGGAAAGATTTCGTATGCGTAACGCGGCCGCGCGGCAGCGCGCAAACAGCAGGTCCTTCGCTCCGCTCAGGATGACAATTCTCCTGGGATTGCTCGGCGGCCTGGTGCTGCCGCTCCTCTCCTGCTCACAAGCTCCTGATCCCAGCACCCTGGTGATGACCATTGAGAGCAGCCCGACGAATCTCGACCCCCGAGTGGGGATCGATGGACAATCGGAGCGCATCGACGAACTCCTCTTCGACGCCCTGCTGACGCGCGATGCGCACTTCAATGTTCAGCCCGGGTTGGCGGAGCGTTGGGAAATCCCGGATTCGCTGACCTACATCTTCCATCTCCATCGCGGTGTAACCTTTCACGATGGGCGGCCACTTACCTCCCGCGATGTAAAGTGGACACTCGATTCCCTGCTTCAGGGTAAGATCCGCAGCACAAAGACCTCAACCTACCGTTACGTAGACCGGATCGAAACGCCAGATGACCTGACCGTGGTGTTCCATCTGAAAACGCCGTGGGCCGCCTTGCTGTGGAATCTCTCGGAGGGAGCGATTGGGATCGTGCCCTATGGCTCGCTCGACGAAATGACTCGCCAACCGATCGGGACCGGGCCCTTCACCTTCGTCAGCGCGGAGACAGACAAGGAAGTGATTCTAAAACGTAACGACGCTTACTGGGGCCAAACGCCGCGTCTAGCGCGGGTACGTTTCGCCGTAGTGCCCGACGCCACCACGCAAGCTCTAGAGTTGCGAAAAGGCAGCGCCGATCTAACCATCAACTCACCGATGTCACCCGACACCGTCGCCACACTCGGACGCGAGCCGTCCCTCATCGTCCAACACGGTCCCGGCACCAGGCTGGCCTACCTGGCATTCAATCTGCGCGACCCTGTGTTGAAAGATGTGCGGGTTCGCCAAGCCATCGCCTACGCTCTGGACCGTCGCCCCATGATGGAGTACCTCTGGCGCAACCAGGTCCAGCCTGCATACAGCATCCTGCCACCGCAAAGCTGGGCGTACAACGATGATGTGCCCCGCTACGACTACGATCCCGTCAAGGCTCGGCAACTGCTCGACGCCGCCGGCTACCCAGCCGTGAACGGCGTGCGCTTTCACCTCGTGATGAAGACCTCGACGGACGAAAACACGCGCCTGATGGTCGCGGTCATGCAACAACAATTGCGCGCCGTAGGCATTGCGCTCGACATTCGCACCTTCGAGTTTGCCACGTTTTTTGCCGACGTCACCAGTGGCGCCTTCCAGCTCTATTCGCTGCGCTGGATCGGCGGTAACGAAGATCCCGACATTTTTGACGCAGCCTTTCACTCGCGCAACTTTCCTCCAGCGGGAAGGAACCGCAGCTTCTATTTAAATTCCCGTATCGATAACCTGATCGACCAGGCGAGCCGCGAGACCGATCAGAATGTCCGCAAGCAGCTTTATGGTGAAGTGCAGGAAATCCTGGCGCAGGATGTCCCGTCGATCAACCTGTGGTACTTCGATAATGTGCTCGTCCACACGCGGCGGGTGCGCGACGTGACCCTGAATCCGTCGGGAAACTACGACTTTCTAAAGACGGCTGAGATCAGCAGCCCGTAGCCAGTCCACGACCGGCGCGGTTTTCAGCGTGATAACATCAAAGCTTGGACGCGCGTTTGAGCGCGGGCAGAATTGGTCCTGTGATCTGAGACCTAGCACCTGAGACCTGATCTTGAAAATTCTTTTCATCGGTGACATTTTTGGACGCCCCGGGCGGACGATCGTAAAAGATCGGCTGCCTGAACTGCGCCAGCAGCACGTCATCGATCTGGTCATCGCCAACTGTGAGAATGCTGCGGCTGGCTTCGGAATCACGCCTCCGCTGGCGGAAGAACTTTTCGATCTCGGAATCGACGTGATGACCACCGGCAATCACGTCTGGGACAAACGCGAAATCATCGAATACTTCCAGATGGCGGACGGCAACCCGCACAGCCCGGCGCGCCGGTTACTGCGGCCGGCCAATTTTCCGCAGAACCTGCCCGGCTGGGGAGTGTACGAAGGCCAGAAAAACGGTCTTGGTTATGCCGTTATGAATCTTCAGGGGCGCGTTTTCATGGGGTCGAGCGACGATCCCTTTCGCTACGCGGATCGGCTTCTGGAACAGATCAAAGCAAAGATCGTGTTTGTGGATTTCCATGCCGAAGCCAGTTCCGAAAAAATTGCCTTCGGATGGTATCTCGACGGACGCGTCACCGCCGTCGTGGGAACGCACACGCATGTTCCTACGGCGGACGAGATCGTCCTGCCGAAGGGCACTGCCTACATCACGGACGTCGGCATGACCGGACCCTACGATAGCGTCATCGGGGTGAAGAAAGAGTTGGTGATCGAGAAGTTTCTCAGCGGGATGCCGGCGCGTTTCGAAGCTGCCAATGGCGACGTCCGCCTGTGTGCCGTCGTGGTCGAGTGCGATGACCAGACCGGCCGCGCCACTCGGATGGAACGGCTGATGCTGCGCTAACCACCGATTAACCTGTGTTTCCGACCGTTACGATCGTAGTTCCCTATCGAGTATTTCTCTTGCAAGACAGCGGCCGCCGGGCATTCTATAGTAAACATATGCGTTGGCTGCCAGCGGGACTTTCTTTGTTGCTTGCGGGAGTGTGTTTAGCCACAGACGCTCCTCCTTCCGCCGCGCCCGCGCTCTGTTCCGATTCCGCAGGTGCACCCGCCTGCCATGGTCCTGCCAAGGACCTGAAAGCGGCGCGGCAAGCGTTTGCGCGCGGCCTCAAACTCGAGAAATCAAGAAACGAAAAATCGCCCGACGATAATTTGCAAAATCTCAACGAAGCTTTTTACGAATTTGAGGAAGCGGCTCGCCTCGTCCCGCAAAACGTGGAGTACCTGACCGCGCAGGAGGTTACGCGACAGCATCTGGCCGGGATACATCTGGAACGTGGGAACAGCGACCTGCTCAAGGGCCAGCAAGTGGAGGCGCTGGCGGAGTTTCGAACGGCGCTGAACCTCGATCCGCAGAACGAATTCGCTCAACAGCGCATAAACGACGCCCTCGGACCGGCGCCGGTGCACACCGCAAACCCGCCGCAGGTCGTCGCCAGCGCCGACGCGCCTACCCCTAAACCGATCGACGGGCTGCATGACATCCATTACCGAGGCGATTCTCGGGGTCTTCTCACCGCAGTTGCTGGGAGCTATGGACTAACGGTAGTCTTCGACGATAGCTTCCCCAGCCGGCGGGTGCGATTCGATATTGAGAATGCTGATTTCGCCACCGCCATGCGGGCGGCCTCCGCGGTCACCAAGAGCTTCAGCGTCGCACTCCAAGATACAGTTCTTTTCGCTGCCCTTGACAATACCGACAACCACCGCCTCTACGACCGCATGGGCATGCGCTCGTTCTACATCCCCGACGCCAGCACGGCTCAGGAGTTGAACGACCTGATGAAGTCCCTGCAAACGTTATTTGGATTTACCGCTCCGACCGGCTTCGCGAGCGTCGACACAACGGCAAGCACCATCACGGTGCGCGGACCGCAGGCCGCACTGGACGGCGCAACCCAGTTTCTGGGACAGATGAATTTCGAACGGCCGGAAGTGATGCTCGATCTAAAGGTTTTCCAGGTCAGCCACACCTACATGCGTAGTATCGGGCTGCACGTCCCGAATACTTTCAATCTTTTCAATATTCCGACGGCCGCGCTGGCCGCTCTCGCCGGACCCAACATCCAGAGCCTGATCAACCAACTGATTTCCTCCGGCGGCATCAACCAAGCCGGCAATCAGACCATCTCAGCTCTCCTCGCGCAATTGCAAGGCCAGCAGAACGGGATCTTCAGTCAGCCGCTCGCAACCTTTGGCGGCGGACTCACATTTATGGGGCTTAGCCTCGATCACTTGGCCGCCACGCTTACCATGAACGAGAGTTCGATCCGGCAGCTCGATCACGTCCATCTGCTCGCTTCCCAGGAGAAGGACGCCACTTTCAAGCTGGGATCGCGTTATCCCATCCTCAATGCCAGCTTTGCGCCGATTTATAACAATTCCGCCATCGCGCAGGTCATCGGGAATCAATCGTTCACCGCACCCTTTCCTTCGGTTAGTTATGAGGACATCGGACTCACGCTCAAAGCGAAACCACTGGTTCACAACAATTCAGACGTAGCGCTCGAACTGGAGATACAATTTCGCAGTTTGGGAACCACCAACACTAACGGCATTCCCGACATTCTGAATCGTGAGTACAAGGGGGGGATCCTGCTCAAGGAAGGTGAACCGGCGGTCGTGGCGGGGATGGTCACCGCCTCAGATCAGCGGAGCCTGAGCGGTCTACCCTTCTTCTCGAATATCCCAGGCTTCGGCGTCCTCACCTCCCAGACTTCAAAACAGGAAGAGAACGACGAGCTTCTGATCCTGATCACGCCGTTCGTAGTCCGTGCCCCGGAACGCACCGAAGCGCCGGAAATCTGGGTGGGGAAATAAATCGGGTACGAAAACCTGACCCAAGACTCATGATTTTCAATGACCCGATCTATTTTTGGCTCATCTGGAAGTCCACAATCTTCTTCTGCACCTCGACCGACGCCCCGCTGACGTTACGGCCATTAATGAACAGAGTCGGCGTGCCACTCACCCCAACCGACTTTCCCAGCGCGATGGAGGCCTCGACTCTCGCCTTCGTATCCGGCTTGGCCACGCAGGCGGCGATCTCATCGCCATTCACACCCGATGCGGTCGCAATGGCTTTCAACTTTTCATCGGCATTTGCGACAGTGATATTGGCCTGCTCGTCAAACGTCTTCTTGATAAATTTCCAGACCGCATCATTCGCAGGCTGCCCCGGCGAAACGCGCCCCACACAATCGACATATTCGGCGCCCTTTTCCGCCCAGTCATGCGCCGGCAGCGGAAAACTCTGGAAAACAAAGCGCGCCTCCGGCGCCAGTGCCAGGAGTTGCTCGACCCCAGGCGCGGCCTTCTGACAGTGCGGGCACTGCATATCGCTGAACTCGACAATCGTGACGGAAGCCTGCGCCGGCCCCTTGGCCGGGCCGTTCACGCCTTTTTCGAGCTTGACGCGGGCATCCTCAAATGGCTTCACACCGAAGGGCAGGATGTCGCCCACAATTACATGCTTTCCGTCAGAACTAACCAGCAAACGATTTACGTTCGAGCCCTGCGCGTTGGTGACAACGACCGAGACCTGCGCCAAGCCGGGCACCTCGGAGGGACGAATCTCGTTCACCTTCCACGTCCAGGTGGGATCGTGGCCAAACATCTGGAACAGGAATGAATTGACGGTGTCTTCGCTGGGCAAAACGGTTGTGACTTCCCCCGCGGCCGAACTAGCCGCCGGTTTGGCTGTCGGTCTTGTCTTGAGAGTAGGCGCGGTTTGAGCGATGGCGATGCCGGAGAATAAAAGAGCGACGAGCAGTGTGCCTTGCATGCGTGTCATAGTTTAGTTTGGAGTTCGATTGGAATTTCGATTGTTACAAAAACCGGCGCGATTGTCATTTTTGACTGAGCGAAAGCGCACACCTAGAATTCCGACTTGGCAGCGATTGGAAATCTCCTCCCATAGCCGAACGCCTTGGCGGAAATCTTGATTCCGGGTGCCGCCTGTTGCCGCTTATATTCACTGCGCTCCACCATTCGAATGACGCGCCGCACCAGATCCAATTCGAAATTGCGAACCCGCGCAATCTGTTCAGCCGACGACAACTCCTCCACAAAGTCCTCGAGAATTGCATCGAGCACGTCGTAGGGTGGGAGTGCATCCGAATCCTTCTGATCGGGACGCAATTCGGCCGACGGCGGTTTCTCTAAGGTCGCTTGCGGAATTACCTTGCGCCGTGAGTTCACGTAAGCGCTGATTCGGTATACCAACGTCTTTGGCACATCCGAGATCACCGCCAGTCCGCCCACCATGTCGCCATAAAGAGTGCAATACCCGACGGCCAATTCACTCTTGTTCCCGGTCGAGAGCACCAGCGCGCCGAACTTGTTCGACATGGCCATCAGCAGCAATCCGCGGGCGCGGGACTGAATATTCTCTTCGGTGGTGTCGGGCGGCCTATCGGCAAACACCGGCGCAAGCGTCTCCCGCGCCGCCTCGTAGATTCCCTGGATCGAAAGCAATTCGAAGCGAATGTGGAGGCTCTTGGCCAATTCCCGTGCGTCGTCAATCGACCCTTGCGATGAGTACGGGCCGGGCATGCCGACGCCGATCACGTTCTCGGCGCCCAGCGCATCGGCCGCAATCGACGCGGTAAGCGCGGAGTCGATGCCTCCGCTGATTCCGATAATCGCCCGCTGAAAGCCACATTTGTACACATAGTCCCGCGTGCCCAGAACCAGCGCCTCGTACGCGCTCGCTTCTTCGCCCGCGACCTGAGGGTGCATCTCTCCACTGAGCTTCTGGGAATCGAAATAGATCAGGTCTTCCTCGAACGACTTCCCTTGCGCGATCACCTGTCCGTCGGGCGCAATCACCAGGCTCGATCCGTCGAACACCAGGCTGTCGTTACCCCCGACCTGGTTCACCATGGCGACCGGCACCTTCTGATTCTTCGCGATAGCCGCCAGCATATCGTGACGCAGCTCGCGTTTACCCAGCCAAAACGGAGACGCCGATATGTTGAGCACGAAGTTCCCGCCGACTCGAACCAGCTCTTCGACCGGGTCAACGCGATAGAGCTGGCGGTTCCAGAAGCGCTTGTCGTTCCATGCATCCTCGCAGATGGTTAAGGCCATCTGCTTGCCGCATATGCTGAACAGCTGCTGGCTCTTGGCGGGAGCGAAGTTGCGCATTTCGTCGAAGACGTCATACGTGGGCAGCAGCATCTTCGACTGAATGAAATCGATGTGCCCCTCGCGCAGGAGGGCGGCCGAGTTCATCACTTTTTTGCCAGAGTCCGCATCGGCCGGCGTCACCATCCCACAGATCACGGCGATGCCCTGCGTTTCGGAGGCGATTTGCTCGACCGTCGCGCGATTGCGCGCCACAAACGACGGCCTCTCCACCAAATCGCGCGGCGGGTACCCGCAGACGGCGAGTTCGGGAAACAGAATCAGGCCGGCACCCGCACTCCGTGCCTGCAGCGCAAACTGGATGATCTTGGCAGCGTTGCCAGAGAAGTCCCCGACGGTGGGGTTGATCTGGCCCAGGGCAATCTTCACGCTTATAGTTTAAAAGGTCGAGGTGTGGAAGGTCGAGGCCAGAAGACCGTCAACGGAACAGGTCTGAAAGCGCACGAAAGAACTCTGCCGGCGTCGCGATGCGCAGCGAGGTCCGCTGCGCGACCGCCTTGGTGAAGTGCTTGGTGTTATGCGTCAGCAGCCAGTCGGGTTTGCTGGCCATCGCAGACAGTGCCACCGGTACATCCGGCTCGTGCCGGATCAAGTATCGGCTCGAATGCACTAGATCTCTATCCGGATACGGAACAAGCTCAGGATTGGTTAACTTGATGAGGCGCTGATAGTCGGAGACCAGTTGGTCGCAATCGAGCGACGGCAAACGTTCCGCGTGAAGTAAGAGGTTTTCCTCCACCTCGTCGCGAACCACTTCCGCCAGCACCAGCTTACACACCTTGGCGGCGCAGAGTGACAGCGTAGCTTTGTCGAGGCCCCAGGTCGAAACAATCCCTCCGGTCAGGACGTTCGAGTCGAGAAACAGACGGATTCTGCGTTGGCTGGTCACTTCCCGCGCTGGTTGCGCCGGTGACGCCGCGCAACGTTGCCGGAATCTGCAGGCCTTGTGCGGTAGCGGCGCGTGTATACGCGATTGCGAGCCTCTGGGATGGTCGCGAGAAGTTCCTCTGATGTCAGTCCGGCAGCTGTAAGCCTCGAACTCAGCCGTTCGCAAAGCCGCTCAAAGCGCCGCTGCTCCGGCAGGAGAATGAGGCCGTCACCCAAACGCAGAACCGCAAAGGGCGCGCCAATCCCCAACCCGAGATCTTCTCGGAACTGTTTGGGGACGGTGAGCTGGCCCTTTTCGCCAATCTTGGTCGTCGTCATGTATTCGAGAGGTGGGTTAAGGGTTGACATGGTTGGCAGGAAAATCCCACCATAGAATCCAACCGTCTCCAAGCATGAAGCTTGGACGCAGACCCAGGCGCCTGTTCACGCAAGGCAAAGAAGTTAGGCTGTCGGGGCGGGCGGCAAATTCCAGTTGGGGCCTGGGCCCGAACCCGGGCCGGAAGGCGGGGGCACCGGGGCCATCGGTGGGATCCCCGAGGGGTTGGCGGGACTAGAGTCCGGCATCTCTTCTCCGGGTCGCCGCAGCGTGGGCGCATTTGCGGGGCGTTCTTCCTGCTTCTTGGCGACGGTCGGCGCGCCCAGATCGACTTCTTTTTCGACACGCACAATTTTCTCGCCATCCACCTTCATGGTCTCGACCCGCACGACTTCGTCGCCCACAAAACGCACAAAATCCACGTCCTGCGGAGGCGTGCCGTAAATCCATTCCTCGTACTCAACTTCGCCCGCATGCTCGCGAACTTTCTTTGGCGGACGTCCCATGGCGTAGATCACCATCTCATGGTTCATTCCCACCAGCACGCGGTGATTCTTGATGGCTTCCTTGACCTGTGGAGAAACGGTTTCCTCGTAGGCCTCGAGCGCGGATTTGGCATCGAAATCAAACACGGGACGCAGCAACAGCTTCAGCTCTGGCCCCGTCATCTCCGGAACATAGTTGTCGAAGTAGAGATCCACGAAAGAACCGCGGGCGTTGGCGGACGAATCCGAGGGCGCAACCGGCACAGATGACTGCGCACCTACAATCGTGATGCGCTGATACCACTTCTGCTTCTTGATGGGGCCGCCGTTGATTTCAAAACGGATGTGGTCTTCCTTGATAATGACGTCGCTGATGCGGGCCCGATCGCCGGGTTTCGCTGCCGGCCCCCATAGCGCCATCATACGTTGCAGTTCCGCGCCGCTGGGCGTCACCGTTCCGTTCCTGAGCTTCAGTCCGGTCTGTCCCATTGGAAAACTTGCACGGATGTAGACCAATTCTTCGTTGAAGGCGTGGACAATTTCTTCGCGGGTTTCCTTGGAAATTCTTGGCGGCGGAGTGTTGTCGGCGAGCAGCGCCGAGGAGAAGCCCAGCGAGCAGAGGAACAGAAGGATCGCCAACCGCCGACAACCAACCCAACAAACCTGGAAGGACCGCATGCACCACCCCGGGCCGACTGCCTCAATTATAAGACCGGCGTCAAACCCAGCGCCCAGTTCTGAGTATCTAATTCCGGCCGGTTCTCATTGAGACCTTGGAAGTGAAAACTGTGAGAACTTGGAACTGAAAAACTGCTTGCAGTGACCAGCGGTGTGAGTACTTCGGTAACGGTGGACTGTACTTTAAGCACCTGAGATCACCCCTTGCAACCAACATAGAATGGATGTAGGACGGACCAGCTCATCCCCTCGCTTGGGCCGACAGGATTGCCTTTTGCAGCTGCAGCTTCCCATTCCCGCGCGCATTCCGCTCCTCTACGTCATCCTTGGCGTGCTCTTGGCCATCAGTGTTCTCCCCATGTATTTTTACTCGGCGCAGATTGAGACGATGAACCGGGAGCGCCTCAAAACCAACGAGATGCTGCTGCAGAACACGGTCACGCGTTCGCTGGCCGACGATATTTCCCAGCACCAGGAAGCTCTACACATGATGCTGGCCAATTTGTCGTCGTCGATCCAGGTAATGATGCTGTCCAATGCCAGCGGGACCGACTTTAGTGCTGAAAACTTTCTGACGCCAGAGCTGCGGGCCATGCTCGAGAATTTTGTTTCGTCCTCGAATGATATTGCCTATGCCACGCTGCTGAACGCCGATGCTAAAGGAGTTTCCGCCGGGCGTATCGAGCCTGACGCCTTTCTACAGCGCGAACTGGAGCGAGCCTATCAAGCCGCCCAAGAAGGACGCGGCTACAGCGGGCAACCGCTGATGGTGGGCAGCGGGAAATCTGCGCGCACGGTCATGCTGGTCAGTTCGCCGATCATGTATGACAAGCGCTTTCTGGGGATGATCGGGTCGGTTGTGGATATGGACTACCTGATCCGGCGGTTGCAGCAAGTCAGTATGACCGGATTGATGCCGTACGTCGTGGACAGCCAGGGCAGGCTGGTGGCGGCCGGGACTGCGCAATATGCTACCGGACAGGACATGAGCCACTTCGATATCGTCCGCAGCTTTGTGGACGAAGGCTCCAAAGCGCAGTTGGCGGCAACCCGCGAATTCACCATTCGTGATGGAAAAGACACGACCGAGATGCTGGGAACGTATAGTCCGGTCACCTCGCTGGACTGGGCGGTCGTCGTGCAGAAGCCGCGCGAGGATGCGTATCGCGGAATCTACGAAATGCAGCGCACCGGACGCCTGCTGGCATGGCTGGCGGTTTTTGTGAGTGTGGGCTTGAGTATTTTTTCGGCGCGCCGGATCACCAGCCCCCTGCAGGTGCTGACGCAATCCAGCCAGGCCATTGCGCGCGGCGACTTCTCGCAACGCGTCCACGTAAGAACCCGCACCGAGATTGGCGAGCTGGCGACCACGTTCAACACGATGCAGGAAGAACTGGAACAGTTCGTTGAAGACCTGAAGCGCGCCGCGGATGAAAACAAGAACCTGTTCATGGGTTCGATCCAGATGCTGGCCGGTGCGGTCGACGAAAAAGACCCTTACACGAAGGGGCATTCCGACCGAGTTACGAAATACTCGCTGATGATCGCGAAAGAGATGGGACTCGATCCTGGATTTCTGGAGATCCTCCGCATCTCGGCGCAGTTGCATGACGTCGGCAAAATCGGAATCGAGGATCGCATCCTGAAAAAGCCGGGCGCTCTGACTCCGGAAGAGTTCGAGATCATGAAGACGCACACCACCAAGGGCGCGAACATTCTGCGTCCGGTGCCGCAGCTGCGGGAAATGCTCCCCGGAATCGAGCTGCATCATGAAGCTCTCAACGGGCGCGGATACCCTTATGGTCTAAAAGGGGATGAGATCCCTCTGCTGGCACGCGTCATTGCCGTCGGAGACACTTTTGATGCTTTAACCACGAATCGTCCGTACCAGAAGGCGCACGATCCGGTGGAAGCTCTGCGCATCATCGAGAATCTTTCGGGACAGCGACTCGACCCCAGCGCCGTGACCGCGCTCCTGGCGGTATTTTACCGGGGAGACATCCGTATTCAGAAACCACTGACCCATGCCATCCCTGTGGAAGCGCCCACGGCCGTTCCGACGCCGATCGCACTCCCGCTCCCACCCGCCGACCCCATCACGGTCGAAACCACGCGTACGTAGAAATCCGTCGTTGGTCGATGGTCGTTGGTCCTTCGCTATTCCTTCTTGTATCGGCAGCTCGTGAGGAATCATGGGTCAAAGGCTTGCTAACGACTAGCGACCAGCGACCACCGACCGACTGCCTCTGCGCCGTCGATTCTCCTATAATCATTCTCAGACCCTCATGATTCAAACTCTTTTTGGCAGTCTGGACGAAGAACAGAAACCAAGTTTTATTGAGCGCATGAAAGAGGCCGTCTCGCGCACCCGCGAGAACCTGGCCGAGCGCATCGAAGATGTCGTCTCCATCGGCAAGGAGATCGACCGCTCCACGCTCGACGATCTGGAAGCCACGCTGATTGGCGCCGACCTCGGCGCCACCACCACCCATGAGGTTCTGGCGAAGTTGCGCGACAAAGCCGATCGCAAGCAGATCAAAGATGTAAACGAACTCAAACGGCTGCTGAAAGAGGAATTGCTGACCATCCTGACGTCGACCAGTTCGAGGCCTGTGACCAGGGTCGACGGCACGCCGGAAGTGATCATAGTCGTTGGCGTGAACGGCACGGGCAAAACAACGACGATCGGAAAATTGGCGCAGGTGTTTCGTGCCCAAGGCAAGACCGTGCTGCTGTGCGCAGCGGACACGTTCCGCGCGGCGGCCATCGAGCAACTCGAAATTTGGGGACAGCGCACGGGAACGGAAGTGATCAAGACAAAAGCCGGGGGCGATCCGTCGGCGGTGCTCTTTGACGCGCTGCAATCGGCAACGTCGCGCAAAACCGATTATGTAATCGTCGATACTGCCGGACGGCTGCACACCAAGCAGAACCTGATGCTCGAGCTCGAAAAGATGAAACGCACGGCGCAACGCATCGTGCCCGGCGCACCGCACGAAACTTTGCTGGTGATGGACGCCACCACCGGTCAAAATGGATTGCAACAAGCGCGGCAGTTCACGCAATCGTCCGGGGTCACGGGAATTGTCCTGACCAAGCTTGATGGCACGGCCAAAGGCGGAGTCGTGGTGGCAATTTCGCGCGAGTTGGGATTGCCGGTTCGGTATGTGGGAGTCGGCGAGAAGATCGGAGATCTGCTGCCGTTTGATCCCAAAGAGTTTGTACAATCGCTGTTCTCCTGAAGATTCACCCCGAGGAACGCGTCCGATGAACGTCTGGTGGCAACTGGTGATTGGTATCGTTGTGCTGTGGTTCGTTCTACGCTTCGTGGGAAGCCTGTTCACTCCCCGAGAGCCCTCCGAATCACTTGACGATCCCAGGGTTGAAGGTCTATTCGCCGGCGTACCATCGCCCAAGAAACGAGGTCCGCAGAATCGGTCTGGCGCGGTAGCCTTGGCAGAGCCCGACGAGGAAGACGTGAATCGCAGTTTCCCCCCCTCGAAATTTATGAATTGGTTTTTCTCTGTGCCCCTGTGTCTCTGTGGTGGATTTTGAATTGCGCGGCGAGGTAGTCTCTCTACTTTCATGACCATCGACGAACAACACATGCGCAAGGCGCTGGAGCTGGCGCGAGCGGGCATTGGGCTGGTCTCGCCCAATCCGGCCGTGGGCGCGGTTGTAGTGGACGCATCAGGCCGCGAAGTTGCGGCGGGCACGCACACCTATGACGGCGTGAAGCACGCCGAGGTTCTCGCCCTGGAGCAAGCAGGCGCTGCGGCACGCGGCGGAACGCTCTACCTGAATCTGGAACCATGCTCGCATCAGGGCCGCACCGGTCCGTGCGCCGATGCCGTGATCGCAGCCGGAATCAACCGCGTGATCTGCTCCATGGAGGACCCAAATCCACGCGTGGCAGGCCAAGGATTTGCCAAGCTCCGGGCTGCAGGAATTACCATACAAATCGGCTTACTCGAGGCAGAAGCAAAGAAGCTGAATGAAGCTTTCGCCAAGTACATCCGGCTTGGCAAGCCGCTGGTCACACTGAAATCGGCCATGACCCTGGACGGAAAAATCGCCGACGCCACGAAACCGGGCGCCGAGCGCAGTTCGGAAGCTCGTTCAGCCACGTCCGCCACGGAGGGCTCGCGCAGCGGATACCACTGGATCACTGGCGAACTGGCACGCGCTCACGTACAGCAATTGCGCCACAACAGTGATGCGATCATGGCAGGAGTCGGGACCGTGATGGCGGACGATCCGCTGTTGACTGACCGGAGCGGCCTGCCTCGACGGCGAAAACTGCTGCGCGTGATCCTGGATTCCTACTTACGCATTCCACCCGCGTCGCGAGTAATCCAGACCGCGGACGACGATGTTCTGGTGTTGTGCTCCACCGCGGAGGAAGCGGCGAAGCAGGGGCTCGAAGCGCGGGGGATTCGCGTGCAACAAATAGCAGCGACGGCGGACGGGCGGCCGGACTTCCGAGCGATTGTCCAAAGCCTGGGCGAGCTGGAGGTCGCCAGCCTGCTGATCGAAGGTGGGGCGCTGGTGAACGGCGCGGCCCTGGCATCGGGTGAGGTGGACAAGGTGTTCCTTTACTACGCACCGAAGATTTTTGGCCAGGGCGCAGTTCCCTTTATCGTCGACGAAGCCTTTCACGGCAGGACGCCGTGGGTGCGGCGCTTCGAGTTGCACCGCTTCGGCGAAGACTTTGCGCTGGAAGGTTATCTCCGCGACCCGTACTCGGCGCAGGCGTGAGTTATTGCCAGATACTGTCTATTTTTTCACCCAAGACAGGCTGAGGCGATCAAACTCGGCGTTGAAGCCAGTGCCCTCCGGTGCGGCGCACATGATCCCCACTTCCGCCGGCGATGCCGGAAAATATCCCTGCCGCGCCGAGGTGAAGTCCTTCCCGTCCAGTGAACACAAGGTCTCAAGCGATTCCCCCTTGCGGACGGCGCGCCACCACACCGGCCCGGTCTCGGTCAGATCCGGCATGGTGGACCAGTCGGAGAACTCGCGGGTGAACACCACGCTGGCGTGACGTTTCCCGTCGAAAAATTCAGTGCCGCACTTCATCCAATTCTCGGCATTCACGCGGACCATCAGCCCGGCCTGATCGTAGAGCGCCTCGTATTGGCCGTTGACGCGCGCCTCAAAAATAAAGTCTCCGTCGGTCCCTAGGTGAAAGAAGTGGCCGTTGTCGGTGATGTACCCGTAATAGGTCTTGCGCCAGAAATCAGTCTTTGGACGGGACCGCACGATCAGCTTTTCGCCAACTCTTTTCGAGGCAGCGGGCTCATTGAACCAGCTCATGCGGGGAATCAGATCGGCGTCGGTAGCATCGGCCCTGGCTGCATCCGTTATAGCCAATGCACCAACAAACGCGGTCGCCTGCAAAACAAAAGCGCGGCGGGTCGTGTCATCCATCGGCGTCCTCCTTACTTTGCGGAATTCTGGCCGGCGCGGAATTATTGTAACGGCGCAGGGCCTTTTGCTCTACTTGCGGTCGCCGCCTTCGATCTCCAGGTGTTATCTTCGATGGTGATCGTTGGAGCATCCTGCTCGCGGGAGATATAAATCTAATCCTATGTTTACTGGAATTATCGAAGAAGTGGGCAAAGTCGTAAAGATTGAGCAGCGCGGTAACAACCGCCGGATCACCATCGATGCTGCGATGACTCCGAAACAATTGAAAACGGGGAACAGCATCGCGGTAAGCGGCGTTTGCCTGACCGTGCTGGACATCAGACCAAAATCATTTTGCGCCGACTTGGCGCCGGAGACGTGGGTGCGAACCTCGTTCTCGCGGATGCACGAAGGCGCGCTCGTGAACCTGGAGTTGCCGATGAAGGCCAATGGGCGTTTCGACGGCCACATTGTTCAAGGGCACGTCGATGGCGTGGGCAAAGTGATCGAGTTCGAGCGCATCGTCGACTCGGACGGCCGAGATTCCCAGAACTGGTGGCTGCATATTGAAATCCCGTCAGAGATCGAGAAGTATACGGTGTTCAAGGGGTCGATTTCGATCGAGGGCATCAGCCTGACGGTCGCAAAACTTGAAGGGAACGTGTGTACGATCGCGATCATTCCGCATACAGTTGAGCTGACCAATCTCGGTTCGCTCAAGCCCGGCGATCCGGTCAACCTGGAAGCCGACGTGATCGCGAAGTACGTCGAGAAGATGATGAAACGCGAGCCCGCGCAGAGTTCCATAACCGTGGAGGAGCTGGTGAGACAGGGGTTCTAGACGCAACTGGAGACTGATCACCGACCACTGGCCACTTGCCCTTACGCTTCCAGCTTCAGCTCATCCAGTTCCAGGAACTCCTGAATGATGGGCTCGTTCGATTTTTCCATGTCCTTGTAGGGCCCAAAGAAAATCGCTCGACCTTCGTAAAGAAAGACAAGGCGGTCGGCCAGCTTCTTGGCTAGGCGCATGTCGTGGGTGACAACGACGGAGGTCAGATGCAGTTGCAGTTTGAGCCGCGCGATGAGATCGCCGAGCAGGTTCCCCATCATCGGATCGACCATCGTAGTGGGCTCGTCGTAGAGCACGCATTCCGGCTGGGCGGAGAGCGCCCGTGCGATGGCGACAGAACGTTTCATGCCGGTAGAAAGGTCGGAAGGCAACAGCTCACGCATCTCCTTGACGCCGACCATTTCGAGCAGACCATCGACGACCTGATAAATCTGCTGTTCTGAAAGCTCTCTTTTTTCGCGTAAGGGGAAGGCGACGTTTTCACCGACCGTCAAGGAATCGAAGAGCGCGCCGTTCTGGAACACCATGGTGACTTTCTTGCGGATGTCTTCGAGCTGCACTTCGTTGTAGTCGGTGATGTCCTGGCCGGCGACAATGATTCGGCCCGAATCCGGCTTAAGGAAGCCCATGATGTTGTGGAGCGCCACCGATTTTCCGACGCCGCTGCGGCCGAGAATGCAGACCATTTCACCCGGCAATACGTCGAAGCTGACGTCCTTCAGAATGACGCGATCTCCAAATGCCTTGCAGACGTCTTTAAACTCGATGTATGGAGGTAGTGTCGCCGCGGCGGCCATGTCTACCAGCATGGCATGAGATGCCCCGGCGGCTCAAGCGAAAGCGTAGGGGCAGCCGGGGGCGGCTGTCGCTACGCGGGCTTCAACCGCCCTCAGCGACCACCCGGTCCTGCGGGGTGTTCACGTTGAAAAAACTTTTCTCCGTAAACCCAGCTGTCGCCAGTTCGGCCTCTTCGATCACTCGCATCGGCACGCCGGAAAACGCACCGTCGATCTTGTACTTCCCTGCCCGCAGAGCCTGCTCCGCAGTAGTAGAAAAGTCGCGTCGATACACGGCGCAGAGCGGCTGAAATCCCTCGCGGGTGCGGGGCACGGTGATGATGGCGTGGTTATCCGGGTCTCCAGCCGCCGCGAACAGAAACCCGAGCAGCTCCTGGGAGACGAAAGGCATGTCCACGGCGAGCATCAGGTTCAACTCGGCCGGCGAATGCACGAGCGCGGCGTGAATACCGGCGAGGGGTCCGCATCCGGAGAAAATATCGGCCACGACCGATTCGTATTTCCCGGATCCGCTTTGCGCAGGTCCGCGTTCCGCAAATTTGGCAGGGTCACCGACGATCGCGACCCGGTCGCAGACTGCGCCCATCACGGCAAGCGCGCGATCTAGGAATGTTTGGTCGCCGAAGTCCAGAAACGCCTTGTCCGCTCCCATCCGGGAACTCTTGCCTCCCGCGATGAGGAAGCCCATGCGCGACGGTTCGCTTCGTGCCATGTGGACAAGCATAAGTCCTGAACCGCGATACACGAAAGTAACCTGTTCAGAATGCCGAAGCCGTCGGAAGATGGAGGTGTCCGATTTAGTACGGGAGCCCTACTCGTCATCATGCCGCAAAAACTCATGGATGTTCTCATGCTGGGACGCTGTTCACACGAGTTTTCCTGGCCGCGCCGCGCGGCCAGCGGAGAGTACTACCAAGTCTGCATGGTGTGCGCGACTGCCTACCAGTATGACTGGAAGACAATGCGTCGCGGAGATCGGGTCGACGAGCCGGTGGCGGAGACCACCACCATCCGGCGTCGCTCCGGTCAAAAGCAGCCGACCTGGATGCCACGGGCCCGGCGCCTGCGCTCGGACCTTAAGATCCGATACCGCGGGAAAAATCTCAGTAATTGGTACGAGGGTCTGATCCAGAACATCAGCCAATCGGGCGTTCTGTTTCACGGCCCGCAGCAACTGCCCGCGAATGCGCTGGTGGAACTGATCTTCGAGATGCCCGAAGAAATCTCCGGACAAAAAAACAGCAGCGTTCTTTGCCAGGGCAGGTTGATTCGCATCAAGAACTCGGCCGACACTGCGGCGGAAGACGCTTTCGCGCTGGCAGCGTCCATCCTCGACTACAAATTTCTTCACCACGACTAACCGTCGAACGGCCTGGAGAGTGTGGCGCGGACACTCCTGTCCGCGGCCGTTGCGTTAGCTCTGGGCCTCCGATTTCCCGTTTGAGCCGACAAGCGCGGCCCGTGCGGCCCGTCGCCGCAGTTGCCGTGCGTCCGTCCTGCTGCTAGAGTGTCCCCAGCACAATGAAGGCAATCTCGCCCGACCTGGTCCGACACCCTAAAGTCCTTTAGCTTGGACCCGGTAGCGTTCTGCGATGCGTGGAATCGGAGCCAATCTGAATAGCTGGATGGCACGCAATCGGTATTCGGCGCTGGTGCAATACACAGGAGCTGCGCTCGCGGTCTGGGTAGCGCTCAGCCTCTGGACTTTTTCCTCCGTGCTGCACCGCCATCTCTTTGTACTTTTGCTGGCGGCAGTCCTTTTCACCGCTCGTTTTCTGGGCTTTGGCCCCGCGGTTTTCTGCTCGCTGGTTTCGACCGCTTGCCTGGATTTCTTCGCCGTTCCGCCGTACTTCACTTTCCGGGTCGCCACGGCCGCCGATCAGGAGCGGCTGCTGGTTTTCCTGGCCATTTCCGTGTTCGCTGGCAGCATGGCCCGGCAGAAAACATTGGCGGAATCGCGCGCCGATCGCACCACTCGCGAGATGGCGGCAATCGTGGAATGCTCCTGCGACGCAATTTACAGCTCGCATCCGGACGGCACCATCACCAGTTGGAATCGCGCCGCCGAACAACTCTATGGCTACACTGCCGAGGAGGCCGTCGGATCGCCGGTCGCGCGGCTGGCGCCGCCGGAACGCCGCGACGAACTGGAACGCAACCTCGAAATACTGAATAGCGGCGGGCACGTAGCATCTTATCGGACCGAGCGCATGCGCAAGGACGGCACACGCTGCCCGGTACTGCTCTCGGTGTCGCCACTTCGAAACGCCCGTGGCGAGATCGTCGGAGCGTCGGCCATCGCGCGTGATATCTCCGCCGAAAAGCAGTCCGAAGAAGCCATCCGCCGCAGCGAAAAGCTCGCCACTGCGGGCCGGCTCGCCGCTGCCATCGCGCACGAGATCAACAATCCACTCGAGGCCCTCGTCAATCTGCTTTACCTGGCGCGTCATGACTCCAGCAACGCCCTGGAGTATCTGACCCGGGCGGAGCAAGAGGTAGGTCGCATGGCACAATTGGCACAACAGACGCTGGGGTTTGTCCGCGACGCCAGCTCTCCGGGTTCAATGGATCCTGCCGCCATCATGGACGAGGTTTTGCGGTTGTATTCCCGCAAACTGGAAGACCGGCACATCCGCGTGACTCGACGCTACCGCAACGGTTGCCTCGTCAGTGGCTATTCGGGCGAGTTGCGGCAGTTGCTGGCCAATCTTCTGGTGAATGCGGTGGATGCCATGGCGGATGGCGGTTCTTTACAGGTGCGCGTGGCGGCGGGCTGCGACTGGTCCGATGGCAGGGACGGTGTCCGCATCACCGTGGCCGACAACGGCAGCGGAATTCCCCGCGACCAACTGCCCCAAATTTTCGAACCTTTCTACACCAGCAAGAAGGACACCGGAACCGGCCTCGGATTGTGGGTCTCGCGCGGCATTGTCCAGAAACACGGCGGATCAATTCGCGTGCGAAGCCGCGCAGTAGGAACTGACACAGAACGCTCCACTGGAACTGTGTTTTCGATCTTTTTACCCCAGCGGCAGGCAATCAGCCGCGTGGCATGAGCTTCGCTCTCCTGTTTACTCCCAATAACTTACAGTCACCAGAAGTGCAGTGACCTTCGTGCTTAGAAGGCCCCGCCGGACCGGCTTATAATCATCCAAGTCCAATCAGACTGAGCACTTAGCCGACGTGGAACCTTTTTTTGCAGTTGCGACCTTCGCTCTGGGGCTGTGCTTTGGCAGCTTCCTGAACGTGTGTATCTACCGGTTGCCACTTGGCAAGTCGGTCGTCGCGCCGCGCTCCGCCTGTCCGCACTGCGGAGATCTCATCCCGCTCTATCACAACGTGCCGGTGCTGAGCTGGCTGATTCTTCGCGGGAGGTGCCGCGCCTGCCAGCAGCCGATATCACTACGCTACCTATTGATCGAACTCCTCACGGGCCTGCTCTTTCTCAGCTGTTACGCCCACTTTGGTTTGACCCTGGCGGCGCTCAAGTGCGCCGTGCTCGGCTACCTGCTGCTGGGCTTGATCTTTACCGACGCGGAAACCAAGATGCTGCCCGACGCGATGACTCTTCCCGGACTGGCGCTGGGAATAGCATTCAGCCTCGTGGTTCCGGTGAATGATCTGGCTTCCAGAATCATCCCTGGCATGGTGTCGCCCGCCATGCGAGGCGAGATTTCGTGGCGGATGTGGTCGCTCTCAGACTCCCTGTTGGGTGCGGCGGTTGGCGCGTCGTTCCTATACGGCGCAGCCGCCATTTACCTGCGAGCCCGCGGCGTCGAAGGCATGGGGTTCGGCGACGTCAAGCTAACGGCGCTGATCGGCGCATTCCTCGGAACCAAGCTCACGGTCTTAACCATTTTTGCCGCCTCGCTGACGGGTTCGTTATTTGGACTCAGTACAGTTCTTGCAGTCTGGATGAAGCGCCTGCGCCGGAACCGGAACAAGTCCCGCACCATTGGCACTCCAGATGACGCCCGGAGACGCGCCTGGCAGTCCGCGCGCCTCGCGCTCCGCTACTACGAGATGCCGTTTGGCGTGTTTCTCGGCGGCATGGCGATTTTGTCGTTCCTGTTTGGCAACCGCCTCCTGCACTGGTATTGGAGGGCGCTGTGAGCCTGCTGACGAATCCACTGCTGCTGCGCATGGGCCTGCTTTTGTTCACCGCCGTCGCCGCCTTCGGACTGGGCTTATTCACGATTCGGCGCCTGCGGAAGAATCTCGTACCCGAACCCGAATCGCTGAATCAACTTCCCTTAGCGGCGGAGGGATTGCCCGTCCATGCCTATCACGCCGTCATCCAGCAACTGAAGCAGCAAAAGCATGAACTCACCACCCAGCAACTCTCGGATCGTAGAAAAGCCAAGGCCTCCGACACGCTGAGCTCAACCATACTTTCGAACCTTTCCTGCGGCGTTCTGTTCTTGAACACTAGTGGTCTGGTGCGGCAAGCGAATTCGGCGGCGCGCAAGCTGCTGGGATTTGCCTCGCCAGTGGGACTGCATGCTTCCGATCTTTTCCGCGCCGCCACGCTGCGCCCGGACAACGATGGCTCTGGTTCGGTTTCAGAATCGAGCGTCGAAAAAGCTCTTGCTCCCGCACTGACGGGGAACTCAGTGGTTCAAGGGCTGGTGGTGAATTGTTTCACAAGGGATGGAGAAAGCCGTGTACTCGAAGTCACCGCCTCCCCGGTTCTGGCTGAAGACGCCAGTCTCATGGGCACAACTCTTGTGCTCACCGACAAGACCGACATTGAGCGCATCCGGCACGATCAAAAGACGCGTCAGGAAGTTTCCTCGGAACTCGCGCTCGGACTGCGCGATTCCCTGACTACGATCGCGGGATATGCACAGCAATTAGCCCGCAGCCGGGACCCCGAACTGGCGCGCCAGTTGGCCGACGCCATCTCCCATGAAGCGGCGCAGTTGGACCGGACCATCGGCAGTTTCCTGGGAGGCGCACGGGTTGGAACGGCAAGTTCTTGATACTAGCGATTGCAGGCTGCGATCAGAATCGCGGCCTTGCGAAAGGATGATTCACATGAAGCACACGAAATTGATGACCATGAAAATGACCATGAAACTGATGACTATCTTTACGATGCTCCTGCTCGCTGTCAGCGGCGCCACCGCTCAGTCACTCGGGGAAGCTGCGCGGGCCGCTCGCAAGAACAAGCCCGAGACGACTTCGGCCAGCCACGTTTACGATAACGACAATCTGCCTACCAACGATGGTCTGAGCGTGGTCGGACCGGCGCCGACCGATGGCAAGTCTGCGGGAACCCCAAAGGCCGCCGCTGTCGACCCCGCCACCGCGCGCCAGCAGACGGCGGACGCGTGGAAGGAAAAGCTCGACAAGCAGAAAGAAAAAATCGCTTCCTTGAGCCACGAGCTCGATCTCGATCAGCGCGAACTTCAATTGCATTCGGCTGCACTGCAAACCGATCCGACCATCAGCGTGCGCGACGTCAAGTTTAATAAGGACGCGGCGCAGTACAAGAGCGATCTCGATGCCAAGCAGAAGGCGCTTGACACCGCCCGCCAGGAAATGAACGATCTCCAGGACCAGGCGCACAAGGCCGGGGTTGCGCAGAATGACAAAGACAGCGACAAGGATAAGGATAACAGCAAGGACAAGGACGACAGCAAGGACAAGTAAGGGTCTTCACGCTTTTCTCAGGCGCTCCCGAATCTGCCGCGCGTGATGCCGCCCGTGGACCCAGTGGAACTTGCGCCACTCGTCGGCCGTCAAGGGTCCCAGAAAAGGATGGTCGATGATTTTCGTCCGAGTCCCGAACCTGTGTTCGCAATCGTCCAGACCCGAGGCCATCCTCTGAAGCTCAGGCAACATGGCTTGCCGCACCTCTTCCGAGGGCATTCCTCGTGGCATCACGCGTTCCGGGCCCTTGCGCCCTCCAGGGAAATAGCCGAGATTCACCACCAGCAGAGTAGCCACGCGATGTTTCAGCGTAGCCCGCGTAGCCAGCGGAGTACCTTGTTCCAGGCATTTTGCGGTTCCGCGGCTGGTGGTCGTGTAGGTGAGGAGAAGGTGTTCCAGGATCTGGGCAGCATTCCACTTTCCGGCAGGAGACCGCTCCAATCCACCGGCGCTGGCACTACCCATTGCTTCTTCGAGTTCCTGCCGCAAACGTTCGAGATAATCCATGGCGTTGATTGAGTACAATCATTCGCTAGAGCGACCGTCGCGAATTCGTTAGCCAAACTACTACAGAATAAACAGGAAATTATTCATGAAGATGACAACGATGAGAAAACTATTATTCGCAATTCTAGCAACGGGATTGATGGCCGGGTGCTCTTCGGAGCCCAGCAAGCCGGCAGCGTCGGAGACCTCCAAACCGAAAGCTCCCGAGGCCATCACCGGCAGCAGCGCCCTGTACAAGTGCTATATTTCCGCCCGCGGCTGGGCGCCGGACGCTCAACCGTTTCGTGCCGAATCGCGAGCTGAGGCCGACTCCAATGGCCACGACGGCAAGGCTGGAGAGTGGCGGGTTGGATTCGCCTCGCCCTCGCTGCGCTCGACCAAGTTCTACACCTGGGCAAACAACGATATTTCTCATGGCGTCGACGACACTTACAGCCCGACCAATTCCAGTACCCAGGTTTTCAACGTCCAGTTTCTCAAAACGGATACCGATAAGGCCTTTGCCGCCGCCCAGCAGCACGGCGGAGACGCGTTGCTGCAGGCCGAACCCAACATCCCCGTCCTTTATGTACTCGATTGGGACCGGCAGAAAAACGAACTCCTGTGGCACGTAATCTACGGTACCGACCGCGAGAGCGCCAAGCTGCGGGTGGCCGTGAACGCATCCACTGGGGACTTCTCGCGCGTGGAGAAGTAGGAATCAGGCCGGAATCGACTGCCCGGCAACGACCTGGTATTCGCTCTTAACCAAGCCACTGGGATAATGCTGCGTGGCTACGTGACGCAGCCGCACATCGCGTGGCAGGGCACCGAAGAGAGGAATTCCGTCTCCAATGAGCACCGGCACACGAGTGATAATCAGACGTTGCACCAAGCCTGCGCGCAGGAATCCTTGAATCGTGATCCCTCCGTCGACATAGATGTTATGGACGCCACTGGCGGCGAGTTTCGCAACGATCTCAGCCGGAGACCCGGCCAGCTGTTCCACAACGCCTCCGCGCACCGCCGACAAGTCGACCGGCTGACTGCTCAGGACGACCACGCGCTTGTCACCGTATGGCCAGGTCGCAAAGCTCAGAACCGTCTCGAAGGTCTTGCGGCCGATCACCAGTGCATCGACGCTTGCCATGAACTCGTCGTAGCCGTGGGGTTCGCCGCCGCCCTCCGGCAGAAAGTCGAGATCGCCATTCGGCCGCGCAATAAAGCCGTCAAGGCTGGTCCCTATGAAGACGGATACGGTCACCGAAGGTTCCTCACTTGCGGCGTTCAGAGAGCGTGTGGGTGGTCACAGCTTCAACCGTGCCGTTCACCGCGTGACTGTATGCGGGCTTTAGCCCCTGAGGGCCGTTATCACCTCATTGCGCTTTGGCAAGCCGCTCCAGCGAAGCATGCGCATCCTTGGCAAACGGGCCTTCGGGCAGAATCTTGAGGTACTGCTCGTAGTACTTCCTGGCTTCCGCTTTATCTCCAAGCTTTTCCTGGCACACAGCGAGACGGAAATTGGCCACGGCGTCGCCATCCTTGTAGTAAAGAGCTTCCTTGTAGCGTTCAAGCGCGGCTTTGTAGTTCTTGCGCCGGAAATAAAAATCGCCGACCCCAATGTCTTTCTGCGCCTTCATCGGGTTCCAGGGGTGGAATTCCTGTATGCCGGAGGTGTCAGGAGTATCCGGAGCCTCAAGATCCGCAGCCACATCCTTACTGCCGGGATGACTCTTGGCGTCGTCCCTGGGCGGGCTGGTATCGATTCTCGTATCGCGGCTCGAGCTCTGCTGCCCATCGCGATCGGGAGCGACAGCCTTGTCCGGGGCAGTTTTGTCCGGAGTATCCTGTGCCAGAGAAAGAGTCGTGAGCAGCGCCCATGAAACAATCAGGAATCGAATACGCACGACTTTATTGTATCGCTTCCGAGCGAGGTCGAAGCGTTCGCCGACGAGCTGAAACGTCAGAAGAAGCGGCAAACGATTCAGCGCTGGGCGTAGTAGCCAGTACGGGTGCGAGCCTTGACCCCCGGCTTGTCGACAGTGACTCCGATGGCGTGGTACTCATTCGCCCGGTCCGCGAGCGCTCCATCGAAGGAGAGGACGTAATAGGCACCGGCGTCCGCTGCACAATCTGCGATTGCGCTCGTAAGATCATTGGTCGAAGTGAAAACGCGCCCGCCAGTCTGCACCGCAAGTACCTGCAAGCCCAGGTTACCCGGCACCGTCCGCGACGGGGAAGTTACGCCTTTCACAAACTCCTCGTAATATTTACTCCTGCCAAAGTCCGACATACCGAGTGGGTCAAGACTATAAATAGTGACCCGGGCCTGTCTGAGACCGGTAGAAAACTCCACGATTGAGTTAAAGAACTGCTGCAAGTCTTTACTGGAAAGTTGAACGTTGGGTCCCGAGAGCAACGGCCATCCGGGACTTATCCAAATCATCAGCTTTCTGCCGGGTCGTGTTCCCTCGTATGCACCAAGTGAGCGAATAGCCTTGAGTGACATCTCAAGACGCTCTGCCGCGCCCCAGTAACCCTGAGACCGAGTAATGGTACGCAGTCCCAGTTCCTTCTCGTCAAGTAGCGTCGCCAAGGCATTTCCGTCGCGAGTGGAACCGTTCTGGACGTCGGCCCCAGTGTCGGAAAAGATGACAAGCGACACTGGCTCTGCCAACTTGCCGCCATTACGCAGCAAGAACTTTCTTACCTCGTCCCGTTCGCGAGCGACGGCCTGGAAGGAGGTGTTGACGGCATCGATCACAAGAACGATTTCAACGGGATCGGTAGTCGAAGCCGCGCCTGCATCCACGGCACGAAAGGAGAGGATGTTTTGTGGTTGTTTATCGTCCAGAAGAGTGAAGTCCGGCTTCTGCAATCCGCGAACGGGTGCGCCCGATTTGTCAGTCACCTGCACTTCGATTGTGATTCGCCGATCCGCGCCGCTTGGCGCCGGAGCTTTCGCCGGCTCGTCGGGCCGGGGTTGAAGCTGTGGCTGGGGAGCATTTTGCCCCGATGCGGCAGAGGCGGCAGAGAGCGATAGAAGCAGGGCAAGAAACAACCGCGACAACCGACCCATGCTGCCTCACCCCTCAATCTGGAATTCTCCGCCCAACGTGCGGGGGATGTGGTACTCGATCGAACCTGGGGAAGCATAGGCCGTGTGCATTAAAAGATCAATGGGTACGACCACCAGTGATCTGGTCTGGTTCGCAGGCGTGGCATACTCTCGTTATGTCGCCTGGCGCGCCGAATCGGAGGGATGGAAACGATTAACACGAAAACTAAACCTTTCCGCAAGCGCACCGATGATTCCTCTGAGTCCCATACGGACTTAGGGGGCTCTGACAGGGCCGGGTTCTCTCGGAGTTTTGCCATGGCCGTCTCTAGTCGTCTGCCCGGCGAGCTCGCTCCCGAACGCGGACAATCTTTGCACGGAGGTACATCGATGTCCATTTCTGGAATTCCAAGCAGCATCCTCAGCTCGTATCAACCCGGCGGATCCATCGCCCCGCCGCCCGTCAGCCCGCCAATCGTCGGCCGCCCGTCGCCCGTTGGTCCGTCGCCGATCACCCCGCCGATCATCTCCAATCCGTCCCCCATTAGCTCGTCTCCCGTTAGCGGGAGCGCCAATCCACCGATCATTGCCACCCCCGCTACCCGGTGGCCCTTCTGGATCCTCGGCCATTGATCCGGCAGTCAACCAAATCGCCCAGAACCTCACCTCGAGCAATCTCTCCAGCGCCCAGCAAACCTACGCTACCCGGCAGCAAGATCGGCAATTGTCCACACAAGACAGCGAGGTCGTCGCGTCCGAGTCGGCAACCCTGCTGTCGCAGCCGCCCGTGTCACTAGAAGCGTGGTCCTTGGTTGTCGACGAAGGTGTCGGCGATGGTTGTGGGCGAAAAACGAAAGACCGACGCGCAGAAACTCCAGCCAAGATGCCAAATCGGCATAGGGGGACGGGTCGCCCCGCCTCCCCTGCCACACCACCGGACATGCGGGTCCGCATCCGGCGGTTCGGCGGATTAAGCCGACCGCACAACCATAGGCGGGAGTCCGAGCTGGGCAAAGTAAGCATTCGGCAAAGCGATGGCCAGGGCGGGCGAGTTTGCGATGCGCCACGGGCCGTGAGGACTCCCAGCGGTTTGCGCCGCTAGGTCCTTACCCACACCCCGTTTGCGAAGCTCGCGAAACCGCGTTCGGCCGCGCTTCCATTGCTTCCACACCACCGATCGAAGTCGGCGGCGTAGCCACGCTTCAAGACGGTGCAGCACCGAGGGCGTTTGACAGTCGCCGAAGTACCCGAGCCATCCCCGCAGGTAGGTCGTAATCTCCTTGACCCTCTGCTGTAGGCTGGCGCCGCGGGTTCGACGTGTCTGTTCCCGAACTCTCTCCCTAAAGCGAGCGATGGCCTTGGGCGCGATCCGCCGCCTTGGTTCTCGTTCGCCGGTGAAGCTGAATCCGAGAAACTTTCGTTGCCCCGGTCGGGCCACGGCGCTCTTCGCCTGATTCACCTTGAGCTTGAGTCGGTGCGTGATGAAGTGCGTAACCCTCTCCATCAACTCGCTGTCCCGCTCGTTCGCTGCCCACATAAAGGTTACAGTCGTCGGCATAACGCACGAAGCGATGACCACGCCGCTCTAACTCCCGGTCCAGTTCGTCCAGCACCAGATTACTGAGCAACGGTGAAAGCGGACCGCCCTGAGGCGTGCCCTCATCCACCGGACTCACCAATCCATCTTCCATCACACGGGCCTCCAGGAATGCTCGAATCAGCTTGAGCATTCGCTTGTCGGCCACGCGCTCGGCCACCGCCGCTAACAGACGGTCGTGATTCACCCGATCGAAAAATTTTTCTAAATCGAGATCCACCACCCAGCGGTATCCTTCGGCAATGTACTGCTGCGCCTCGTGCACCGCTTGCTTCGCACTGTGCCCCGGTCGGAAACCGTGGCTGTGTTCGGAGAATGTCGGGTCCCAGCGCTTCTGCAGAACCTGCAACACCGCTTGCTGGACGAATCGATCCAGCACACAAGGAATGCCTAACTTGCGCACTCCCTGACCGTCCGGCTTCGGGATTTCCACCCGCCTTACCGGCTGCGGTTGATAGGTTCCGTTTCGTAGCTGCTCCCCGATTTCCAGCCCATGCTGCTTCAGGTATTCCGGTAATTCGTCGACGGTCATCCCGTCTACCCCCGGACTCCCTTTGTTGGCCTTGACTCGTTGTAACGCCTGCTTGCAGTTTTCCAGCTCGCAGACTTCTTCCATCAGTCGTTCGGTTCCGGCCAGGCTTTCGGTCCTGTGCTTCGCCGTGAGCGTTTCGGTCCCTTTCGCGACGGCTTTCGGAGCATCACTCCTACTTTCCGCCGGATAGGCCAGCACCTCTTGTCCGGGCCGGTTTTTCTGCCGCCGTTCGCTCATGAGTCGCACCGCTTACTTGCCCTTTCCTTTATTCCCCTTGCGGGGTTCCGTTCGGGCCTTCGATCACCGTTCCCGGCTTGGCCTATCTTGTTTGCTCCGCCTTTCGGCATTGGAGTGCCTCATTAGCCTTGCCGACTGCATGACCTACTTTGCCCTCTGCTGACTTCTGCGACACGATCAGGATGAATCGCTTCACCCTCAGTCACGATTCCTTGACATGCCGCAGATCTCCCGAGGTAAGTTCGACCGCTTTCGATGCGCAACCGCCGGATTTACCACCAGTGAGCTTGATGGATATGGGCTTCGCAGTCATTTGCCCGCTCGCCCGCCACCGTAGGCCTCGTATCCGGTTCTTGTTCATCGGCTCGCTCCTTTGCTCCACGCTTCTTTCAGGCCCCGCCTCGCGGCGAGTGTTATTTCACCCTTGCGCTTCGCTATGACTTCACCTCCATCAGGTTGTCAAAGGGACTTTCACCCTCGAGCTGTCGAACATGCTCGGCACACAAAAAACAGGCCGCCCACAATCGGACGGCCTGGTTTGGTAATCCTCCGGGGAGGAGGGCAAACTTATCTTACAAAGACGGCGGAGTCGCGCTCGCCGAAGGAGACGGTGTCGAGTTGCTGGGCGCCTTCGCGGGAGTTGTTCCATCCCCAGTGTTGGTCATCAGGCGTATATCCACTCGGCGGTTCTTGGCACGACCGTCTGGAGTTTTATTCGTATCGAACGGTTTGTCTTTGCCCACCCCGATCAAATAAATCTTGTAGGCGGGAACGCTCTTCTCCGCCGCCAAGTACTGAATCACAGCATCGGCGCGGCGCTGGCTCAGAGCGTAGTTGTAGTCTGCGCTACCCACGGAGTCGGTCGCGCCCTCTACCGTAATGATGTATCCCTTGGTATTGGCGACGCTGGCGGCCAGCTGGTCGATGGCTTCCTTCGCGTCCTTCGTCAGATTATCCTTGTTGAATCCAAAGAGCACCGCCGTCTCCACCACCGGGTGATAGGTGTCCAGGTTGACGACAGCGTTGGTCAGAACATCGACGCGCTGGGTAGCGCTGTTCGCCGACAGTTGTGCCTGGTCAGCCGCGCTGCCCGCCGCCACAGCCTTCTGGTCCACGGCTGCGGCCTGCGCCTGCACTGCCTGGATTCCGGCTTGGGCGCGTTGATCGACGTCCTTGATGTCTTTCGAGTTCTTCGCGGTCAGGTCATCAAGCTCATTAGTCTTGTTGATCAGCGGTGTAGTCTGTTCACGCACATAATTCTTGGTTGTGCATCCGATCGTTGCGGCCAGTGCGACCGCCAGCATTAGGGTCAATTTCAACGAGGTGCGATTCATGATTTTAGGGCTCCTTGCCCAAGTATTGCTCTGTCTTGAAATCCGATGTCAGATCCTACCAAAGCCAGGTCCTGCTAAAAGTCTCTGAACGCGGACCCGCTACCTTCCAATGCACGGCGCGTGCCATTGCGCGCTCGCAAAGGAAACGGCTAAACCATTTTATATCAACACCTTGACAACTGACTGTGGGAAACGCAGGTTCCCCCGACTAAGGCAATCGTGATATAAACCGTAGAAATTTTATACTGTTTGGATTTCACGCTGGAATTATAGATGATGGCTGCGCGCGGCACTGACCGGCAAGCCAAATGTCTTGGGCAATCGATTAGGAGAGGATGCCAGCCTCAATGCGCGATCTTGTCCCAAGCTTTCTCAAACTGCGAAAACAGCGGCATCTCGCTTTTCTGCAACCCGCCCCGCCCCATCACGCGCCACAGATAGGTCTGCGAAGGCCGGCTGCTCGCATCCCCGCCGTGCGCATCATAGACAGCCAACACGTCCTCTGAAGGACGGGACTGCACCAGCAGCATGACGTCAGCCTCTTGCGGACGGTACACCACAATCAGTTTGCCCCACTTCTGGATCGACTCCTGGACGCGAGCAATCGCTTCGCGGTCCTCGGGCAACAGATTGGGATTGAACTGACCACCATCGTATGCGGCCACATAAACGAAGCGCGCGTTGGCAAAAATACGCGGCATCTCCGGAGTGCTCTCGGCCAAGGCGACGGCAGTGCTCATCGCCAGACTCATCAGCACCAAAGCAAAGGTATGAGCAAAGATATGTTTCTTCATAGCGACCGTCCTAACAACGACTGTCCTACTCACTATCCTACTAAGTACGATGCTGCCTGAACCATCGGAGTTGTCAATCCTCGGTAGCCCGACTCACATTACCGGCGGAACCCTGATCCCCATGGTCGCGAGAACGCGTATGAGCTCACGCCGGACCACGGCCGCAGTCATCAGCAGGAACCTTCTTCGGCCTTCGTCCGCTTCGCTAAGGATGGGATAGCGATGATAGAAAGTGTTAAAAAGCTGCGCCAGTTGGAACGTATGCTTGGCAAGATATGCCGGTTCGGTGGTCGCAATGCACTGGCTGACAACATAAGAGGTCTTGGCGGCCGCAAGCCAGAGTTCCCAGATATCGTCGCAGGATTCGTCGTTGAGATACCTGGCAAAATCCTCCGTAGAGACGAGGCTTGCCTCGTCTCCGCCGGCACCAGTATTGCCCGAGCCCAGAAAAACCCGGCCAGCCGCGTCCCTACTGAAGCTCTCCGGATCAAGTCCACCTTTGCGGAAAATGTTCGAAGCGCGGACGACGGCGTACTGCGCATAAGGCCCCGTGTCGCCCTCGAAACTCAGAGCGTCCTTGAAGTCGAATGCGATCACCGAGGGTTTCGTGAACTTCAGCATGAAATAGCGCAGCGCTCCGATGGCAATCTGCGTGGCGACGCTGGTGCGCTCTGCTTCGCTTAACCCGGGATGACGCTCATCAACTTCTTTGCGAGCCGATGTAATGAGCGCATCCAGAAGATCGTCGGCTTTCACGCCAAAACCCTTGCGCCCGGAAACCTCTATCCACGACCTCTGCTTATCTTCGTCGCTCAGTTGGTAGCCAAGTTCGGCAGCGCAACGCGGGGTAAGCGCGACCATTTCATAGGAGAAGTGGGTATAGCGATCGGCCGCTTCCCCGTGGCCGAGTTCGCGCAAGGCTTCGATCACCGTGTTCTGCGCTTCGGATTGCCGCGCATCAATGACGTTGTAGATCTCCGCTACATCGCCGAAGTGGGGATGATCTCGCCCGCCCTCAGTGGTTGAGATCCAGCAATCGTGAGCGTTGGGATAGCGAAAGAATTTCCGATAGCCGAAATCGCGCCCCAGCAGCCCGAACTTCCACATGTGATAAGCGATGTCTTTGCCGACATAACCGACCGTGCCGTTCGAGCGGACGATAACCTTCTGGTCTTCCGATGTGATCTTTTCCCCCGTGTCCTCCGTGCCCCCTGTGGTTAAGTCTTTTGCCGCGGAAGTTCCCGCCCGCCGCATAACCCAGCAGCCGCTGTTCTTGCCGTCGTTCTCATAAGTAAGTACGCCGGCTTCCTTAAGCTTGGTAAACGCGGCATCCCAGAAGTGAAGATGAAGTATCTCGCTCTCGCGCGGCAGGAAATCGTACTCAATGTCGAGCCGCTCCATAGTTTCGAGATGGCGCTTAAGGACGGCAATCGAAATCAAGTCCGCAATCGCCGCCGTCTCATTGTTCCCTTCTTCAATCGAACGCAGCGTCGCAGCGCGCGCCTGCAGGTTCGACTTGTCCTCCTCGTACCAGTGCGAGACGCGAGCGTAAAGATCCCAACACACATAATCGAAGCGAGGAGCGGCGGCCAGCGCCTCGACCTGGGCACGGGACTTCTGCTCGATATGCAGAAATCCCACCACCACGTCGGCAACCTGCACGCCGGTATTGTCGATGTAATTCTGGACGTCCACTTCCCTGCCCGCAAAGCGCAGCAGCCGGACGAATGTATCGCCAAGAATGGCGTTGCGCAGGTGTCCGATATGCGCCGCCTTGTTGGGATTAATGCTCGAATGCTCGACCAGCACTTTGCCAGGCGGGACATCCGCGGCCGGGGATTGATCGGACAAAGATCGATCTGCGGCGAGGGCCGCAGCCAACTCGGCGCGGCTTACGCGAACATTGATGTATCCAGCCCCAGCTACCTCGAACTTCTCAAAGCCGGGAATCGCACCAACGCCCGCCACGATCTCCTCGGCAATCTTGCGCGGCGCCTTGCGAAGTCTCCGTGCGAGTTCAAAAGCGATCGGCAGCGCATACTCGCCGAATTCGATTTTCGGCGGCTGCTCGACCACGATGTTCACGGTTCCAAGGCCGTAAGTACGACCCAAAAACTCGCGCAGATGTTCGACCAGCCGACGTTCCAGATATCGATACAAGGATGCCCTCTAACTTATTGAAGAAACAGTGATTCTAACAAAGTCACGGCGAGTGGCGAGTTTGACGGAGCTAGCGCGCTTCCCTATGATGAAAGTTTCATGTGGCATCGACGAAAATCGGGGACACTGAGGATCACAGGGCGCCCTTTCAGTATTTCCCCTGTGATCCTCTGTTTCCCCTGTGGTTCAAGCTTTTGACCTTATGCGCATAGCTTACCTAGATTGTTTTTCCGGCATAAGCGGCGACATGTTTCTAGGCGCGCTGGTGGACGCCGACGTGTCTGCCAAGCTTCTGGAAGACGGGGTCGAGGCGCTCGATATCGGTGCGCGGCTGAAGATTTCTCGGGTGACGCGGGCCGGAATTTCGGCCACCAAAGTGAATGTGTACGCCCATGGAGAAAAAGACCTGTTGCGCGAAGTTTTCTGGGAGCAACATGACCATCCCCACCAACAGGAGCACGTTCACGATGAGACCGTGCGGCGGCGGGGCTCTGCCCCGCCCAGGACGGGGCTGAGCGAAATTCGCCGCATTATTGAGAAAGCGGCCATCAGCACCACCGCGAAAAGTACCGCCATCAAAATTTTCGAAGCGCTGGGCGAAGCCGAAGCCGAGATTCACCATACCTCCATCGATCAAGTCCACTTTCACGAAGTCGGCGCCGTGGATGCTATGGTGGATATTGTCTGCGCCGCAGTGGGAGCAGAATCTCTCGCGGTCGAAGAGTGGGTGTGCTCTCCACTGAACGTCGGGGGTGGAACCGTCGAATGCGCCCACGGAACGCTTCCCGTACCGGCGCCGGCGACGCTGAAGTTGCTGCGGAACGCACCCGTGTATTCATCAGGACCACAAGTCGAACTGGTGACGCCAACCGGCGCGGCTATCATCAAAACGCTGAGCGCGCGGTTCGCGCCGTTTCCGGCGATGAAGATCGAGAAGGCGGGATACGGCGCGGGGACCCGAGATTTCCCCGAGCATCCGAACCTGCTCCGGCTAACCATTGGAGAAGCCGGCCCCGCCGATAGCGCGAGTACGTCTCCAGATATGTCCTATGAGAAGATCACCGTGCTCGAAGCAAATCTCGATGATCTGAGCCCGCAAGTGCTGGCCTACGCCATGGAGCGATTGCTGGCCGAGGGCGCGCTCGATGTCTTCAGCGTCCCGGTGCAAATGAAGAAGAGCCGTTCCGGCGCGTTGCTCACCGTGCTGGCGAAATTGGAAGACGCAAATCGCTTAGCCAGGACGATCTTCGCCGAAACCACAACTCTGGGCGTGCGCCGCCGCGAGGAGCAACGACAGACGCTCTCGCGACGATGGGAAACAGTCGACACAACGTGGGGGCGCGTCCGTATCAAGATTGCCAGCATGAACGGCAGCATTTCGAACTACGCGCCAGAATACGAAGATTGCAGGGCGCTGGCGGAAGCACATCACATACCGCTAAAAGAAGTGATCCAGGAAGCAGTGCAGGCATACGCCAACGGCAACAGAAAATCATGATTTGATTCTCAAAATTCGCGACCGTAAGTTAGGAGGATTGATGCCAGTGTTCAATTTGTTGCGCGATCTGGTGCAGCGCGTGCCCGGCCGCCTCCAGAAGCTTTCCCAGGCGACGGTCGAAAGCAAGCCAACACCGTCGGCCTGGTCTCCGAAAGAGGAACTGGGACATCTACTGGATTCAGCCGCCAACAATCATCAACGGATCGTTCGCGCGCAATTCGAAGACAAACTGGCCATGCCCGGCTACGAGCAGAATCGCTGGGTAGCCGTGCATGCTTACCAGCGCCGCGACTGGGTAGAGCTGATCGAGTTGTGGCAGGCACTCAACCGGCAATTGCTGGCCGCCGCCGAAGCCGTGCCTGACTCCGCGTGGTCACACACCCTGACCGTCGCCAGTTCTGAACCACTGACCCTCCAGTTCGTATTCGATGACTACGTCGCGCACATGTTGCACCACTTAAAGCACATCGGAATCGGAGTGGACGACATAGCATCGAATGCAACCAACGCCGCTTAGATTTTGGGTGACGCAGCGGTTAACCGGGGATGTTCTTGCCTTTGGGTGGCGCCACGGTTTACCGCTCAGTGCCATGTTTTGAGACCGGCTTTAGCCGCTGAGGTAAGATTTCGACTCCAAGGACAGAATGACCAAGAAGTTCTACATCACGACTCCGATCTACTATGTCAACGCGCATCCGCACATCGGACACGCCTACACGACCATTGCCTGCGACACGATCGCGCGCCGCCATCGCATGCTGGGCGACGACACCTGGTTCCTGACTGGCACCGACGAGCACGGTCAAAAGATCGAGCGTTCCGCCCAGGCCGCGGGCAAAACTCCGCAGCAGTTGACCGACGAAGTCTCCGCGGAATTCCGAGGGCTCTGGGATCGCATGGGTTTGACGTACGACGATTTCATCCGCACCACCTCCGAGCGGCACATACACGGCATGCAGGCGTTGTGGCGCAAGATTCGCGACAACGGATACATCTACAAAGGAACCTACATCGGTCAATACTGCGTTTACGACGAGCTTTACGTCGATGCCGAGCCGGGCGCTCCCTGCCCCGATTGCGGCCGCCCAACGGAAACCGTACACGAAGAGAATTACTACTTCAAGCTATCGGCATTCCGGGACCAGCTGATCCGCCTCTACACCGAGCGGCCTGATTTCATTCGCCCTGAGACCCGGCGCAACGAAGTGCTCGCGTTCGTGCGCACCGGCCTGCGCGACCTTTCCATCAGCCGCTCGACGTTTTCGTGGGGCACCCCTGTACCGGACGATCCCAAGCACGTGGTTTACGTCTGGTTTGACGCGCTGGCCAATTACATAACCGCGCTCGGCTATGGATCAAGCGATCCGGGCAAATTCAACAAGTACTGGCCCGCCGACGTGCACATGATTGGCAAGGAAATTGTGCGCTTCCATTGTGTCTACTGGCCGGCGTTTCTGCTCGCTGCCGGATTGCCGCTGCCGAAGAGCATCACGGCCCACGGTTGGCTGCTGTTTGAAGAAAGCAAAATGTCGAAGTCGCGCGGAAATATCGTGCGCGCCGAAACCATCGTCGATGTACTGGGCACCGACGCTCTTCGATATTTCCTGTTGCGAGAAGTAGTCTTCGGGCAGGACGGGTCGTTCAGTTTCGATGCCCTGGTGCAGCGCTACAACTCTGATCTTGCCAATGGCCTCGGCAACCTCGCCAGCCGTACCCTGACCATGATCGCGCGCTATTTCAGGGGAGAAGTACCGTATCCGTCAAACGCAGCGCACACCGCGGCCGATACCGCTATTGCGGATGCGGCCACAAAAACGATCGCCGACTTCGCCACACTATTTGACCAGTATCAATTCTCGCGAGCGCTTGAGACAGCTTGGGGACTCGTCAGCGCAGTGGACAAATACATCGTCGAAAACGAACCCTGGTCTCTGGGCGAAAAACAGGACAAGGACGAAGAAAGCCGTTCGCGTCTCGCAACCGTGCTTTACAACAGCGCCGAAGCCTTGCGGATTGTGACCGCTCTCGCGCATCCGGTGATGCCCGACGCCACCACGAAAATCTGGGCCCAGATGGGCCTCGGAGACATAAAGAAATTCAACCTGGCCCAACTGCAGTGGGGGCAATTGCAACTCGGCACCAAGTTAGGTCACGTGCAGGCAGTGTTTCCGAGAGCCGACAAATCGGCAGTAGAGAGGATGCAGAAAATGGAAGAACAAAGCGCCAGTGTGGTGACGGGCGTTCCGCCCGTCCAGCCGAGCGAAGCTCGGCAGCCCGCCACAACGTCTGCCACTCAGACCTCGCCAGCCAAGCCAATCGCCGCCATCCCCGATGGCAAGATCAGCATCGACGACTTTGCCAAAGTGGAATTGCGCGTGGCGCAGGTAAAGACCGCCGAACGAGTAAAAGGCGCCGACAAATTGCTGCGCCTGGAAGTCGATCTCGGAACCGAAGTGCGCCAACTGGTGGCGGGAATCGCCGAAGCCTACGAGCCAGAAACACTGATTGGGCGCAAGGTAGTAATCGTGGCGAACCTCGCGCCCCGCAAACTGCGCGGCCTGGAATCAAACGGGATGATAGTCGCCGCGTCGCCCGAAGGTGGCAAGCCGGTGCTGGCAAGCTTTCTGGAGGATGTGCCGGTCGGGACAAGGTTGAAATAGATATCCGAGTTCGACTTGCATCTCTGAGGCGACTGGCGAAACCGGAAAATGACAATTGAGCAAGGGAACAGTTTCAAAAAGGTTGGGCAGTATTCTCCCGCAGAACTGGAACAGTTTCAGGAGATTTTCGCGGCGGATTTGAAACAATATCGAGCGACTGACCGGCGCTATGCGAATCCCTTACTAGTCGTTTTCCTTCTTGGCGTCGCCGCAGTTGTTTGTTCCTATCTGCTTTCTTCGCAACCTCCGATTCAATGGCTGCTTGGCGTTGGAATTGTTCTGATCGCTGGGGTTCTCGTTTCAGTTATGGTCGCTGCGTCTTCCCTCGAAAAGCAACTCAAATGTCCGGCCTGTCACAATCTGTTTATTGATGACATTGAAAAATACTGTCCCGAATGTGGTTCTGCTTCACTTGGACGGGGAGGTGCGTTTGGCGCAATGCATTGTGATTCTTGCGGGAAAAAGTTGATTAGCGGCAAGAATCGCAATTTTAGATATAAAGCCTGCACCCACTGCGGAGTTTTCCTTGAGCAAAAGGGCTTATGAGACGCGTTCAATGACTCAACAGCATTCAAGACTGAGATCTAACTGATGTACGTAGACTCTCACGCCCATCTCGAAGGCAGGCGCTACGACACCGATCGTGACGATGTGCTGGCGCGCGCGAAACAGAGCGGCGTGGAAGCCTATCTTGCCATCGGAAACGGCGACGGACCTGACACCGCCAACTGCGGCATTCAACTAGCGGAGAAATACGACGGCAACCCGCAGTATCCCCAAATCTGGGCAAGTGTGGGAGTTCATCCTCATGAAGCCAGCCTCGCGAACCACGACGCTGACGCCCAAATGCTGCAATGGGCGGGCCATCCCAAGGTAATCGCCTGGGGAGAAATCGGCCTCGACTATTTTTACGACCACTCGCCCCGAGAAGTTCAGAAGACGGTTTTCTGGCAGCAAATGGAATTGGCGCGGACGGCGAAGTTGCCCCTCATCATTCACTGCCGTCCATCCGACGATAGCGAGAACGCATGGGACGACTGCCTGGCAATGATCGCCGAACACTGGAGCGCCGCGCACCTGACGTCCAGCGGACTCGGCGGCATTCTGCACTGCTTCACCGGCAGTGTCGAGCATGCGCGACGCGCGCTCGATATGGGGTTCATGATTTCTTTTGCCGGCAACATCACCTTTCCCAAGGCGCAGCCCATCCGCAACGTGGCGCAAATGGTTCCCCTAGATCGCATGCTGATCGAAACCGACTCGCCCTACCTGGCGCCGATTCCGCATCGAGGACAGCGTAACGAACCTGCGTTCGTGAAGGAAGTAGCCCGCCAGATCGCCGAACTGCGCGGCCTGACCGCGGAAGAAATCGGTTCCCGAACCGCGCAGAATTTCCACAATTTCTTCGGACTGGCGCCGGATAACGCCGACGGCGCGCTTTAACTTTCAACGCGCTTTAACTTTCAATCTCCACGATTTTGTCATCCGCGAAGCGAAGGACCTTGCTGTCCCCGCACGACCGAGAAAGCGGGTCCTTCGCTTCGCTTAGGATGACAATTCGTTTGGGGTTTCGCTCCTGTTCGCCTCCCGGCCCCCAACTCTCCACCGCGCCCAGCCTTCGCAGATAATGCCTCTTCTGTTACTCTCAGGGGTACACATTTGGGGTGAGCGATCGGTGGAATTTCGAACCTCGAGCGGGTATCGCTTCGCACCTCTGACTGTGACATTCCATGCCCGATAACAGCTTCGATATCGTCAGCAAAATCGACCTCGCCGAGGTTTCCAACGCCATCCAGCAGGCGATGAAGGAAGTCAGCACGCGCTTCGATCTGAAGGACTCGAAGTCCCAGATCGCGATGGAAGGCACGGACGCGATCATGCTTCACTCCTCCGATGAATTCAAAATGAAGGCGGTGAACGACGTTTTCCAGCAAAAACTGGTCAAACGCGGCGTCCCCCTGAAAGGACTGACCTACGCTGCGCTGGAGCCCGCCGCCGGCAGCACGGTGAAGCAGAAGATCACCCTGCAGCAAGGTATCCCCATTGAAAAGGCGCGCGAGATCGTCAAACTGGTCAAGAATTCGAAGAAGAAAGCGCAAGCCTCGATCCAGGGCGACGTAGTGCGGATCAGCAGCAAGGATCGCGACACCCTGCAAGAAATAATCGCCATGGTCAAGCAGCAGGATTTTGGCATCGATCTGCAGTTCACGAATTACCGTAGCAATTGAGAATGCTTAGACCGCAGAGAACGCGGAGGCCGCGGAGAAACACGTGAAGGAGCAATACAGAAGGAGCAATACATTAGAAACGAATTTTCTCTGCCTGCTCTGCGATCTTTGCGGTTAACGGGTTGAAACGGATCGGATCACATTTGAGTACAACGACGTCCATCAACGGGAAAGAAATCTTCGATCTTCTGCGCGATGACATTGTCGCGATCGAAGAAGAATTCGGACGCGACACGGTCTCGAACGTAGCGGCGATAACCGAGATCGGCGAATACCTCCGTGTCGGCGGCGGCAAGCGAATCCGTCCGGCGCTGTTGCTGCTCTCCGCCAAGCTGCTCGGCTATAAAGGCGACGGCGCGGTAAAGCTCGCGACCGTTGTCGAAATCATCCACACCGCCACGCTCGTCCACGACGACATCATTGACGAGGCGCAGACCCGCCGCGGCCGTCCCGCCGCGAACACGCAGTGGGGCAACTCGATGTGCGTTCTGGCCGGCGACTGGCTCTACATGCAGGCCTTCAAGATCGCGGTGCAGGAGCGCAATTTCCGCATCCTCGATGTGCTCATCGAACTGACCCAGCAGATGGTCGAAGGCGAACTACTGCAGATGGAGAAGCTCGGCAAACTGATCTCGCTGCAGGAGCATCTCGACCTGATCTATCGCAAAACGGCGTGCCTGTTCTCCGTATGCATGCGCGTAGGCGGCATCCTCGGCGGCGTCACCGCGGCGCAGGAGGCGCGCCTTGGCCAATACGGAAGCGACCTCGGCATGGCCTTCCAGATCGTGGACGATGTCCTCGACCTAACCGCTTCGGAGAGTGTGCTGGGCAAGCCCGTGGCCAGCGACCTGCGTGAAGGCAAGGCGACCATGGCGGTTATTCATGCCCTGCAACGCTGCACTGCCGCGGAACGCCATCAAATCGAAACCATTCTGCACGAACGCGCGTTCAACGGCGTCACGCACGCCGAAATTTTGACCATCCTGAACCGCTATGGTTCGCTCGAATACGCCTCCAAAGAGGCCGCCCGCTACGCCGAATCGGCGCGTGAAGCCATCTGCATTTTTCCCGACTCGGAATTCAAACGAGCGCTATTGTGGGCACCGGAGTTCGTAGTGGCCAGAGAGAAATAGCGCATCGTAACTGCTAGCTCTTCACCGCAATCCCCAGCATCTCAAAACGCCCCTTCTTCAAAAGCGTGCCCGATCCCAGAAACGCGCGCGCGGGAAACTCCCGCGAGAACAGCTTCACGTAAGCGGCGTTGAAGCGCTGCCACAAAGAAACATCCGGCGAATAGACCAGTACCCATACCAGGTCGTCCATGGTCATGCCGGCTTCGCGGAGAACAGCCTGGAAGCCGTCGAACAGCAGCTCAAGTTCGGCATCGATACTCTCAGGCGCCTCGCCCGTTGCCGGGTCGAGGCCGATCCGTCCGGAGACGTACAGAGTGTCGCCCACCAGCACAGCGTCGCTGAAAGGAAGGGATGCCGCACGATTCGGAAGATTGATATAGCGGCGGCTCTCGGCTGACAATGGCTCCCCCTGAACTTGTAGCACCTAAATTCGTACCACTCTAACAGGAGTTCCTGCACCGAGGTGGACCCAGGTAGCATCGAACTGTCATGGTTAGATTCAATGAGGCCGTACACGCAATGACCATCGACCAATGACCGACCTGCTCTCACTGATCGCGCATCACGGCTACCTGTTTTTGGCGCTAGTGTGCCTTGCCGAGGCCATCGGCCTTCCCTTGCCCGCCGCGCTCGCCATCCTGACCGCTGGCGCGGTCGCTGCGTATGGAGATCTGCATCTCTATCTCGTATTTGGCGTCGGCGTTGTGACAATGATCTGTGGCGATCTCATACTCTATTTCATGGGCAGAGTCAGCGGATGGGCATTGCTCGGCTTGCTTTGCCGCCTTTCGGCGAATCCGGAGACTTGCATTCTGCGCTCGGCGGAATATTTTTACCGTCGCGGTAAACAGACGCTGCTTTTTGCCAAGTTCATCCCCGGCATCAACACCATGTCACCACCGCTCGCCGGAAGCATGAAAATGCGTCTGGGAGATTTTCTGCAATTCGATGCTCTCGGTGCGGCTTTATACGTAGGCGCGTACTCCCTCGCCGGGTATCTCTTCAGTGACGCGCTACGAGCCATCACCCGCGGACTGCGCTCCGCTGGCTTCGCCGCCGAGGTCATCTTCGCCATTGGACTGGCCGTTTACGTCATCTATCGCATCTGGATTTACCGCAAGTACCGTCTGCTCGATGTGATTCCTCGCATCCCGGCCGGGGAGCTCGCAAAGCGACTGGCGTCCGACGCGGCTCAGAACATGCTGGTCGCCGATGTCCGCAGCCACGGCTACTACGATGCCGACGCCGAACGCATTGCCGGATCGATCCGCATCGAACCCAACAACCTGATTGAAGAAGTCAAGAACCTGCCCAAGGATCGAGAAATTTATCTCTACTGTACTTGAGCGCGCGAAGCCACCAGCGCCCGTGTGGCGCGTCAATTACAGGAAATTGGATTCAAAGTGTTCGTGATCGCCGGTGGCCTGCGCGCCTGGCGCAAGGCTGGAAACGCGGTGGAGCGGGTTCCGCACGACGACCTGGTCAAGCTCCCTACCTTCAACTAGAGAACGCGGACGAATTTGATTCTGGAGCAGCTTTGAAGGCGTATGGCTTATCGACTTCCTCCGGTTCGTATCAGGGTATCGCTTTAGCGATACCCCCGAAATTAGAGCCCCTTTAAGGGCTGGGCTGCGACCCGTCCTGGGTAGACTCGATCTGTTGCTATCGTGTTTCTTGGTTCCGCATGCTCATTCATCTGGCATCCGCACGCGCGCTTGAGTATTCTCTTGACGATGGCCACCGTCGCTTTGAGCGAACTGTTGGGTTCGACCGTCTATGACGCCTCCGGCGTGGCCAGCGGCCGTGTGCGCGAGGTGGCCCTCGCCCCGCAGGAAGACCGCTCTCGCGTTACCTTGCTGATCGTCAAAACCCCTGCCGGGAACCGCGTCTTGCCCCTGACCGCTGTTTCCACAATCAACGGCGACGTTCGCGCCACCACTACGGCTGCGGAATGGACCTCGGCCGATGGCTCCGAGGGTCTGTTGCTGCTCAGTCGCGACCTTCTCGACCAGCAGGTGATTGACGTGCACGGCCGCAAAGTTGTGCGCGTGAACGACGTGGATTTTTATCACGAGATCACGCAGAATCACCCCGTTTTAAAAGTCGGTGGCGTCGATGTGGGCGCGCGGGGTGCCATTCGCCGCCTCCTCAAAGGCATGGTCCCAGCCGCCGCCCTTCGGGCGTTGCTGCTGCGGATCCCTCCTCGCGAGATTCCCTGGGACTTCGTGGATCTCATCGAGACCGACCCGGCGCGACGCGTCCGGCTGAAAATTTCCCATGAACGGCTGGGCAAACTCCATCCCGCCGACATTGCTGACATCGTGGAAGATCTGGCGCCCGATGAGCGCGAAGCGGTCTTCGAAACGCTGGACGAAAATGTCGCCGCCGGAGCCTTGGAAGAGCTCGAACCCAAGGTGCAGAAGTCGGTCCTGGAATCCCTCGATTCCGACCGCGCCGCCGACATCGTCGAGGAGATGGAGCCCGATGCCGCTGCCGACCTCCTGGGCGACCTGTCCGACGAGCGGACTGAGGAAATCCTGGTGCAGATGCAGCCAGAAGAGCGCCAGGAAGTCGCCGAGTTGCTCGAGTTCAAAGAGAATACCGCCGCCGGCCGCATGACCACCGAATACATTGCCCTGCCGGTGACGGCCACCGCCAACGACGCCATCGAGGCCATGCGTACCTTCGAAGGCCGCGTGGAAAACATGAGCGCCATTTACCTGACCGATTCTCACGGGACCCTGGCGGGCTCGGTGCCGCTGGTGAAGATCGTTCTGGCGCCTGCTTCGACTCCGCTCCTGGCTTTGGCCCAGGAGCCCCTCATTTCCTGCCACGAAAACGCAAAAGAGAAAGAATTCGCGGAACTCTTCGACAAATACAACCTGCTGACCCTGCCGGTGATCGACAAACACAATCAACTGACCGGCGTGATCACGCCCGATGACGTAATCGCGATGCTGCGCTCCAAGCTGTAGCCGTCACAACTTTCCTGTAGAGACGGGGCTTGCCCCGTCTAGGGATCTGCAAGAAATCAGCGGGAGTCCGCGCCCGCGAACAAAAACTTTCCCTGATTTCGCAGATTCATATATCCAGACAGCGCTTTCAGCATTTATTCTGATCGTTCTGTTTTGCCAATTTGACCGTGTCTGTGGCCCGCGCGCATGAAATTCCTGAGAAGTTGGAAGTTCCGGCTCCTGCTGTTTTTCGCCGTAGTAGGGCCGGGCTTCATCACCGCGAACGTCGACAACGATGCCAACGGCATCTTGACGTATTCGCAGGCCGGCGCGCAGTTCGGCTACATGCTCTTGTGGACGATGATCCCCACTACCGTCGCTCTGATCGTAGTGCAGGAAATGTGCGCCCGCATGGGAGCGGTGACCGGCAAGGGCTTGAGCGATCTGATCCGGGAAGAATACGGGCTGCGGGTTACGTTCCTCATGATGCTCGGCATTCTGATTACAAACTTCGGAAACGTCGTGGGCGAGTTTGTCGGCATTGCAGGAAGCATGGGGTTGTTCGGAGTCCCCAAGTACATCGCGGTTCCGATCTGCGCTGTGATCGTCTGGCTCATCGCCGTCAAAGGGCAGTACAAGAGTGTTGAGAAAGTTTTCCTGGCCGCTTCGTTTTTCTACGTCACGTACATATTTGCCGGAGTCCTGTCCAAACCGGCGTGGATTGAGGCCGTAAAGGCGACGATAAAGCCGCCTCCCATGGCAGCCTTCAGCCAGGGTCCGTACCTCTACATGGTGATCGGCGTGGTTGGAACGACGATCGCACCCTGGATGCAATTCTATCTGCAGTCATCGATCGTTGAAAAAGGAGTCACTCGACGCCAGTACGCAACTTCGAGGCTCGATGTGATTGTGGGCTGCATCTTTACCGACGTGGTGGCGTGGTTCATCATTGTGGCCTGCGCGGCCACACTCTACCTGCACGGCAATCGTGACATTCGTGATGCCGCCGACGCTGCTCAGGCCTTGCGTCCGTTGGCGGGCGACTGGGCGTACATACTGTTTGCGCTCGGGCTTTTCAATGCCTCGCTGTTTGCGGCTTCGATTCTTCCGCTTTCGACGGCTTACACCGTTTGTGAAGGCTTGGGCTTCGAGTCAGGCGTGGAACGCAAGTTTTCCGAAGCTCCCGCGTTTTACTGGCTCTATACGGCGCTCATCGTTGCCGGCGCAGCTGTAGTCCTGATACCCGGCCTGCCGCTGATCAAGATCGCCGTATTTTCGCAAGTGGTCAACGGCGCAGTCTTACCCTTCGTGCTGATTTTCATGTTATTACTCATCAACAAGAAAGAACTGATGGGCGAATTCGTTAACAAGCGCACGTTTAACATCATCGCCTGGGCAACCACCGTGATCATGATCGGATTAACAGCGCTGTATGTGTATGGACAAGTGCGCCGCGGGACCGGCTAGAGCGCGTCTCAAATGATTTTTCCCGCCGCCAGATCGCTCACCAATCCCAAGTCGGCCTCCAGAAAATCCAGCGTCAGCAGCTCCTTCCGCGCCAACCATCGGATTTCCCGAAAAATTCGATTCTCAATTTCACCTTCATAGTTCCGCACTTCAAAGAACCGAAGTTCCACCGACCCGCCGCCCGGGTATTCATGGACGATGCGGGCGACTTCCGCGCCTACCTCCGCCACAATTCCCAGCTCTTCCTCTAGCTCCCGGCGCATCGCATCGCGAGGTTGTTCGCCTTCCTCCATCTTGCCTCCAGGAAATTCCCATTTCAGCGGCATGGACTGGTGTCGCGTCCTCTGGCAGGCGAGGATCAATCCATCTTTCACAATCAGCGCGGCTACAACTCGTTTCATGGGTCAAAAGGCGCCTCTGGCCGCTGGCTTCTGGCCTCGAGCAAGCAGTCTTTCGTGCAGGATTGCCGTGGAAGATTGCCCGCGGCTAGCAGCCAGGAGCTAGCCGCTGGCGGTGTCCGGTTTTAGGCGCTCTCTAGGCGCTTGCCCACAAGCTGAGAACAATATTCAATCAGCTCGCGATCCTTGACACTGAATGCCGCTGGAAAGTGACTATCGATATCGAGTTCGCCCACCACCTTGCCGCTCACAAAGATCGGAACCACGATCTCCGACTTGGTTTCGAGCGAGCAGGCAAGATAGCGTGAATCCTTGTGCACGTCATCCACCACCACGGTCTTCCCCGAAGATGCAGCCGCGCCGCAGATGCCTTGATTCAAAGGAATGCGGGTGTGCGGAGTCATCGCTCCCCGGTAGTGGCCGAGCACCAGCACAGGTGGATTCGTTCCATCTTCCAGCATGTAGAAGCCCACCCAGTTGTACTTCAGCATTTGCTCGTTCAGCAGACTCGTGATGCCTTCCATCAGTTGGTCCGCCGTGCGCCCTTCGGAATACAAAAGGTCTACGGCGTTGCGCACTTCGTTGATCTTCGTAACATCGATCTTGGTAGGGTTGGACGTGGTAGCCATGCTGATAATCCTAAACTAAGCCGCCGCATTTCATCGTTGCTGTGGCAATGGCATCTGCGGTACTTGCGTAACCGAACGAAGTCCCGGCTGCGGACCGAATACCGCAGGATGAATCGCACCCGCCAGCGCGCACAACCCCGCAACCAGTGTAGGCGCGGGAGTGTTCAACAGTTCGTCGGAGACGCAATACACCTGCGAATTCCGCGCCGCCGTAGTATCCGACCAGCCTCGTCCGGCAGGGGCAGCGGAAGTGATTTTCGCCAGTGGCACTCGATCTCCAGCGCCGCACCAGGCGGTGACGATGACTTCGGGGTCCAGGCGAGCGATCTCCGCGGCGGAGCATTGCGCTCCCGGCTTGCCCAGGAATTCACCTCCGGCTGCTTCCACCAGCTCGGCAACCCACGCCTGCGACGCGATGATCGGCTTTCCCCACTCTTCGCAGAAGACGCGCTTTTTGGGCAGGCTTGCCGTTTGGCGCCGCAGCGCTTCGATTGCGTCTTGCATCTCGGAAATCACCCTCGTGCCGCGCTCGCCAGCTCCGACCGACGCGGAGATCAGCGCGATGTCGGAGTAGATGTCGTCCAGCGTGCGCGGAGCCAGGCCGAGAAAGCGAATGCCTGCCTTAAGGATTTCCACCACTGCTGCTTCCTGGTAGGGAACGGAGGCGATGACAAGATCAGGTTTGGCGGCGAGAATCTCGCTGGCCTTCGATGTCCAGGAATCGGCAACGATGACGACGCGTCGCTTGCCGCTCGTTGAGTCTGTTAGCAACTCCGGAACCACGTCGACACAGTACTTCGTGCAAGCTACGACGCGGTCCAATTCGCCCACGCTGGCGAGGATCACGGTCGCGCTCGGCTGCAGACAAGCGATCCGTCGCGGGTGGTGCGAGTCGGGCATATTCCTATTGTAGGGATAACGGCAAATTTGTTGTTGCCTCTAAGTAATCTGCGAGCCACGAGTCTCCGAGCCACGAACTGCGAGCTAGAAGATGCGAGCCATGAGCATGTGGTGAGGGGGGTTTGCCCCGTCCCGAAGACCGGCGCATTACAATCGACCTGTGTATTCCGCCGAGCTCCTGGACCATTTCGAGAACCCGCGCAACGCGGGCGCGATTGAAGATCCCGACTCCTCCGCGCAATTGGAAAATCCCGCTTGCGGAGACACCCTGGAACTCAGCCTTCGATTGGAAAACAAGCGGCTGGAAAACAAGCGCCTGGAAAAGACGAATTTGGAAGCAACCGGCATCGCCGATATTCGCTTTCGCGCTAAGGGCTGCGTTCCGACTATAGCTTGCGGATCGGCGATTACAGAGCTGGTCAAAGGCAAAACTGTGGACGAAGCACGCCACCTGCGCCGCGAACAGTTGGTGCAGAAAGTCGGAGGCCTGCCGCCAACCTCCGAACACGCCAGCCACCTGGCCATGGACACGCTCGCCGCGCTCCTACGCAACCTATGAGTGAGCATGAGATTAGCAGGAACTCTTAACTTGAAATCTCAACTTTAAGACATCCCTAACACAGGTCTGACGTCGAGGGTTTCGGACACGCGGGCCAAGGCTCGGGGCGATGAGTCTACTTTGGGTTCTGTGCTTCCGCCAAATCCTTCTTCACTTCATCTGAGTCCTGCGAATCCGGCGCGAGTTTCCGGTATTCCCGAAGGTGAGAAGCAGCATCGGCTGAGTCGTGCTTGGCTTGGTAAATCTGAGCAAGTAAGAACTGCACCAGGGGCTCGTGGCGATCCTTGTCAATCACTTCGGCTTGCAATGCTCTCTTTTCCGCTTCGGGCAACTGGTTAAGATTGAAATAAGCGATCGCACTGAAGAAATAGGCATAAGCATCATTTACGGGGTCGAGCTCGAGTGCTCGACTTGTCAGGCTCAAAACCTGATTCCATTCCTGCTCGCGTCCCGCGATCTCCGCCAAGCAGAGATACGCGGGCAAATATTTTGGATCGGCGCTTGATGCCTGCGAACAAGCCTTGCGGGCCCCTGCTGTTTTCTGCCCGGTCTCGAGAATCTGACCTAGCATTACCCATCCCGCGACGTATTTCGGGTAGATTTCGGTTGCCTTGCGCAAGTGCCGCTCAGCCTCAGGCAGTTTCTTATTCTTCAGCGCGGCGCAGGCTTCCTCGTACTCTTTTTGAGCTTTCTGGGGAATCTGCAAGCTGGTAACGCTGGCAATGTTGGGCATTCCTGGAAAGGGCTGGATCGAACACATTTTCTTTTCGGCGGCACCCGATGGTGTGTCCCCTTTATCGACAATGACGCGGTCATCCGGTGTTGTGGGAACCATTACCGGCGTATTCTTGTACGTCATTCGTGGTCTTGTTTGCGCCAGGAGCGGCGCGGGCAACAGATCAACCATCAAGGCACAGAGCAACACTTGCTTTGAGCTCAGCAATGCCAACAACCGGAACGCCTGCTTGCGCCGTGGCATCTCCACACTCCCCCTTGGGGCCGGGGCTTTGGATAATTCTGCGCCTACCGCGCAGCGGAAACAAGTCGGTCGGGAAAGCTGGCGGTGCAAGCTTGAAGCGCTGCGCCACCCAAAACTTGGGGCTATCGGCCAGAGTGGTTCGTGTCCGGCTGATACACCTTCCAGCCGTTGGCGAGCGCGATCTCTTTCAGATTCGGATTTGGGTTGATGGCGAATGCGTGCTTGGACATGGCCAGCATCTCGCGATCCCAGACCGCGTTGCCGAATGCGCAATCTGGCCTCTGATCGGGAGATGACTTGAGCACGGATCGAATCGCCTCGGATTTGCCGGGACCGCTGGGAACTCGAATCAGGCGATCGGTTATCGTGCCATTTTCGACTGCCGCTTCGGCGGACAGGATGCGATTTTCCGGGATGCCGAAGTAGCGCATGGCGGAGCGGATGATCCATTGATTCGAAGACGAAACTGCCCAGACATCGCATCCAGATTCGCGCAGGCGCTGCACTAAGTCGCGCAGCTCGGGGAAAATGTTGGGAGCGACAGCCTCGGCGAAATAGGAGTCGCAGGCCTGCTGCACTACTTTTTCTTGCAGTCCGCGATGCATTGTGACCATTTCTCCGCACATGACTTCTTCGCGTACATGGCCTGTTCTATAGTCGGCGTAGCGCTGGCGCATCGAGCTTGCGATCTTTTTGGATACGAGGCCTTGCTGCATCTCCCAGGAGAAAAAGCCTTCGCCGGCGTCTCCGGACCAGAGGGTGCCGTCGCAGTCGAAGGTGGCCACGCGCGGTTCTAGGATGAGTACACTTTCTACGAATTCGGTTTGAGCGGGTGTAAGACTGGTCATCAGAGGTAAGTATAACTATAGGGCCTTGGATGGATTTAACTCGATGGCACCAGCGTTGGTGGTAAACACAACGCGGCATACTGCTCCGGCGTGTCGATGTTGACGGCTACCAGCGGATCGTCGATGGGAACGTATTCGATCTCACTCTGGTGCGCGTGCTCGACATCGCGGGCGCTCGATGTCTCGGGAGCCCTTAGAAATGCTTCCATCATCTCGCGTGCGACCAGAATCGGATGGCCGTGTTTGCCCTGGTACTCGGGGATCACGGCCCATTTCCTATGGGTCGTTGTGGTGGTGGCTTGCTCGAAGGCGGCTTCGAGCGTTTGCAGCGTTTCCATGCGGACGGGCGGACGGTCGACTAGCGTGATCATGGCGGCATCGCGGCCGCGGTTTAGGACCTCCTGCAGTCCGACACGCAGGGAGCTGAACTGGCCGCGGGCGGGATCGGGATTCACCACCAGCGACGCGCCATTGGCGTAGACCACGGGGGCCAACGCAGCTTCATTTTTGCCGGCTACGACGAGCACTACATCTACGTGAGAAAAAAAGAGGCGGATGGCGGCGGAGAGGAACGTGTCGGCGGTTGTCGCCACACCTGCGGGTGGCAGGGGCCAAGGCAGCAGCGCCTTGTCGCGGCCCATGCGCGAGGACTGACCTGCCGCTAGAATCACCCCGCAAAAAGCCGGTGTCTGGCCCATGACAGGACGATAGCAAAGTGATGGAAGTCTGCCAAGGACGGGGGCACTGAACTGTCAGGTCTGCAAGCGGTCGTGCCAACCCGGGGTATCAGTTTAATCTTCCTAAAGCCATAATATAAGAAGGTAAAGGGACTATGTGAGTTTCAGGGAGATGCATGAGTCGGCATTTTGAATCAGGTCGTGACTATGCAGAACGACGGCGGATGCTTTCGGAGACTATTTCGAGTGGACGCGTGGAACAGATACCGGTTATGAAACCGATTCTGGCCGGCCTTGGTGAGCAATGGTACCGAGACAAGGAGACCGGCGAAATGTATTGCCTGGTTCCGCCGGGAGAAAGAAGCCGGGGCTGGTGGACAAGAATCGATCGAGAAGATCTAGTGCATCATGGCGAGACCGTCCAACAAGGCGGGGTTGGGGGATGGAACTTTGGCGCCCGGTACAGCGCAGGTATAGCAGTTTCCCGTTTTTAATGAGCTCCCTCTCGTTTGGTTGACACTCCGTGATCGGCTGACTAAACTCTGCCTTCCTTAAGTTCCGCGGCGCGGCCGCGATTTGAACGTGGCGGCAACGAGAAAATTATGGCTAAGCGTCCTCGCATTGCAGTGGTGGGTAGCGCCAATGTTGATTTGACTACGTTTTCGGAGCAGTTTCCCAAGCCGGGCGAAACTATCTTTGGGCAGAAGTTTGATTTGGGATTTGGCGGGAAAGGCGCTAACCAGGCCGTGGCGGCGCGGCTCTGCGGGGCTGAGGTCTTCATGGTGGCGCGCGTTGGGGACGATCTGTTTGGTCCGTCGACCATCAAGAACTTTGAAAGGCTGGGGATTGATGCGACACATGTGCGGCAGGTAACGGGCGTGTCCAGCGGAGTGGCTCCGATTTTTGTCGATCCTTCGGGGCAGAATCGGATCATCGTGGTCAAAGGCGCGAATGACGCATTGAAACCCGCGGACGTCGATGTGGCGGCGGACTTGCTGAAGAGCACTGACTGCATCGTGCTGCAGTTCGAGATCCCGCTGGAGACGGTGTACTACACCATCAAGTTTGCGCGGCGACACGGCATTCGGTGCATCTTGAATCCTGCTCCGGCGCAGGCCATCGATATCAACGCGGTTGCGAACCTCGATTACTTTGTTCCCAATGAGAGTGAGGCGGAGGCCATTTCGGGCGTGCCGGTGCGCAATCTTGACGATGCCAAGCGCTGCGCCGGCCAGCTTCTTGGCAGCGGTATTCGACGGGTGATTATCACTCTCGGTGCGAATGGTTCGCTGCTGGCTGGAAGCGAAGGCATGGAACACGTGTCCGCGTTTAGCGTAAAGAGCGTGGATAGCACGGGGGCGGGCGACGCTTTTATCGGCAGCTTCGCGACATTTCTTGGCGAGGGTCTGCCGGAGCGGGAAGCGGTTAAATGCGCCAACCTTTACGCTGGGCTTTCGACGACTGGGGTGGGGACGCAGAAATCTTTTTACGAGCGGGCGCGGTTTGACGCGGAGTGGAGTAGAAGGGATAAAGACTAAGCAGTCCGAGCGAAGCGAGGGTTCGCTGCAAGAAGCAGGTCCTTCGCTTCGCTCAGGATGACAATTTATTAAAGGTCACTACTGTCCGGCTAAAAGTTGAACAGAATCAACTGATTGCCGATGTCGAATAAATCGTTATCGGAGTCGCACGCTTGAAGTGCCCGTAAAATGGGCGTTTTCTCGAAAAGAGTAACACTGAGAATCTGTAGAATCTGGTAAAGACTGGCTTCCAGACCGAGTCGCTTGCGCACGATCGCCACCAGCACATAAATCGACACCGCAATCCAGATTTGGGTCTTCACGGCGTTCTCGCTGGTTCCGTAGAATGCCTTGATTCGCAGATGCGTCTTGATCCATTTGAAAAATAGCTCCACTTGCCAGCGTTGCCGGTAGATATCGGCAATGGTCCGCGCCGGAAGCGTAAAGTTGTTGGTCAGAAACTTCAGGCGCTTGTTCCTCTCCGCGTCGAAGTAGTTCACCTTTCGCAGCGGGTCGGGATAAGCTGTGGCCGATTCCACGGAGGAAAGAATCACGGTTTGATCCGAGAGCACGCCCGAACTCTTATCCACCGGATGCGAGTAACGTCGTGCGAGTAACAGGTTCGATTTGGTGCGCACAACGAAGAAGGCTGAGCTGAGCGTAAAGACGAAGAGCCGTTGAAAGTCGATGTAGGCCCGGTCCATCACGTAGAAGGCTCCGGCCTCCGGCATGATCTCGTCGAGGATGTTCACGTCATGCAGGGCCCCGCTGGTGACGCGGATAAACGTGGGAATGTTGCCGTGCAGATCCAGCAAGGTGTGCATCTTGACGGCGGCCTTGCGCTGGCGAAACTTCGCCCAGGGAAACAGCGACAAGCACAGATCGATGGTCGTGGAGTCCAACGCATACAAACTCTGATCGAGATCGACGCCCATCAGATCACAGGCGTGCAACGGACGGGCGGTCGCAATCAACCCCTGCGCGAAATCGGCGAAGATACGCCAGTCGTGCGATTCGTTCGCGTCGGCCAAGGTCGAGCGCGACACTTTGCCGCGGAACCCCATGTGATACAGCTTGCTTTGTAGAGCGCGCAGGCAGGACTCGATGTCGCGTAGGCTCTCGCGATAGGTGAGTTGCGCGAAGGCCATTGCCAGTAACTGGTCCCAACAGGAAAATCCCCTGAAGTTAGAATCGCCATGGTAGCGGGCAACACACTTCTGAAATTCTTTTTCGGGCAGATGTTCGATCAGTTGTGAGAAGACGGTGCGGCCAGAGTTCACCCGTCATTGTTTCACCCGGAAGACTGGCAGAACGAAGTCAATCCGGCCCTTTTTCAATTCAAATCGTTCCTGCTTCGACCATGCGTTATCTTGCTTATCTTCAATGGGTTAGAATGGCCTCCCAAAACTTTAGCCGGACAGCAGTGATTAAAGGTTTTCGCTGTGCACCACCGGCTTACCTTTCCATTAGCAGGACTTTCTCGGCTTGGTCGATCTCGGTTAACTTGACTTCGATTACTTCGCTGTCGGTTGTCTGCACGGTTCTGCCGATGAAGGTTGCCTCTACTGGCAATTCGCGATGGCCGCGGTCGATCAGCACCAGCAACTGCACTAGGCTGGGACGTCCGTGGAAAAAAAGGGCGTCGAGGGCGGCTCGCGTGGTGCGGCCGGTATAAAGCACGTCGTCGACCAGCACGATTTTCTTGCCTTCGATGGAAAAACCGATTTCCGCTTCCTGCACTACGGGCTTGGGGCCGAGTGTCGAAAGGTCATCGCGATAGAATGTGATATCGAGCGTGCCGACGGGAACTTTTTTCTTTTCGACTTGCTGAATCATCTTGCCCAGGCGCTCGGCGATGGGAACTCCGCGACGGCGGATTCCTACCAGTCCCAAGCCTTCGACCCCACCATTCTTCTCGAGGATCTCGTGAGCCAGACGCACCAGCGTTCGTTCAATCTCCGAACCTGACATCAGCTGCGCTTTTTGTGTAAGAGCCGATTTGCGGACTGCGTTCTTCCTAACCGTCATGTTATGAGTACCTCGTCAGAATCAGTTCGAATGCAGAACATACCTTGCGGATCGAATCCGTCGATCTAGTTGATCAGTCACGGCTCTTGAATGTATTGGAGTCCTCTGTTGAAGGTCAAGCACACTTGAGCGGATGCGCAGGCCGGCGTGAAACCTGGTGAGGTTAAGCGGCGGTTCAACGCGCACACAAACGTATCCCACCAGTGTTTTAGCTGTCCCCGTAAACGGGCACGCCTGCACCATGAATTACTTTGGCATCGTCGCTGCACAAAAACAGGATGACACGTGCGATCTCTTCGGGCTTCGGCCACTTGGTAAAGTCGGCGTTGGGCATCGCCTTGCGGTTCGCCTCTGTGTCGATGATGCTGGGAAGGACCGAGTTCACGCGCACTCCCGTGCCCTTGACTTCCGCGGCCAACGAATCCATCAGCGCCAACGCGGCCGCCTTTGAAGCAGAATAGGCGGCTGCACCGGCACCGTGATCGAACGCGGCTTTGGCAGCAATGTTTACGATCGCTCCACGTTTCTGTTTGAGCATGGACGGTATTGCCGCACGCGACAAAGCGTAGCCCGAGCGCAGATTCAGCGCGAGCATCTGGTCGAAAACCTTTGTCTCGAGGTCCCATAGGTTAATGCCGCCCGCGTAGCCGCCCACTGTGTTCACGAGGGCGTCCAGGTGGCCGTGCACCGCTAGAATTCTTTCGAGGAGTTGGCGCACAGCGGTTTCGTCGGTGACATCAACATGGTGCCCCTCGATCGATGAGCCAGTCGCATTCATATTCAGACCAGCTTCGCTTTTGAGCGCATCAAACTCGTTCTGCACCCAATAGGTGACAATTACTTTCGCGCCTTCTTTCAGAAACGCCAGGCTCACGGCGCGTCCCAATCCGCCTGTGCCACCGGCGACTAGTACCAACTTATCTGAGAATCGCATAGTCATTGGCTCCTGGGCTCCTGCAACGGCCTCTTCGAGGTCGACTCCGACTTATCGTTCGAGAGTTGTATAGATAAAGATGACGATTTGCAATGTATTGAAGACCTCCCTTGAGCGTCAAGCGCCCGGCTGGGGCTGGATTTTCGGACATTATCATTATTAATTATCGTTTGCGCTGGATTGCCCGAAACCCGAGCTTTCACGCGCACGCAAGTGCTTGATTCCGGCGCACCTATGGGGTGCACTTGCAACGCTATCAGTGACTGCGAACCTTTTCCGCACGACCGGAATCTAACTGTACAGAGCTCATCTTAGACAGTCAGGGACAGTCAGGCGAATGGGATGAGCCGGATTTACCGTCATTTACTCTGTGGAGGTCACGCGATGTTGTCGAAGTTGATGGACGCCATGTTTGGTTGCCGGCACGCTCGCTACAGTTTTCCGATCACGGTTCGCGCTGGTTCAAGTCGCTACCCGAAGGCGCGGCGCACGGGCACGTACGTCGCTTGCCTGGATTGCGGCAAGGAATTCCGCTATGACTGGCAGGAAATGAAGATCGTGGGATCGCAGACGAGGGTTGCGCACTCCCTGGTCACGAAAGAAGCGGCGTAAGGGCATGCGAAGGACCCGTGCTGTTCCCCCACCGGCGCATTGTTCGCGGGCATTTCGGGCCAAAAGTGAACGTTCTACGTTAGCCCTTCCTGGTTCTCGCCTCGCGTTTTTTCCAGTCTTGAGTCAGCCGCGGAGCCGTTCTGAGATTTCTCTAACTCCCCGGACTCTGACGAGCGCATAATTGTAGGCGCCGATCCGCAGAGGATGCTTCGGCCCTTGAGAAGCGTTCCCGCATGCGGTTCCGACGGGAGGTGTCTGTGCCTCTTTCCATGCTTCGGGAATTCCTGGATCGTAATCGCATTCAATACCTTGTGATCTCGCATTCGGTGGCCTATACGGCCCAGGGGATTGCCGCCCTCACGCACACGCCGGGAAAAGAACTGGCGAAAACCGTCATGATCATGGTGGATGGACGTCTAGCCATGGCAGTCGTGCCGGCCTCGTTTCGGGTGGATTTGTACCGGTTGAAGAAGTACCTGGGGGCAGACTCAGTAGAATTGGCCAGCGAGCTCGAATTTCGCGGACGTTTTGCCGACTGCGAAACCGGGTCCATGCCACCCTTCGGCAATCTCTACGGAATGGACGTTTTCGTAGATCAGACTCTGGCCGAGGACAAGGAAATCGCCTTCAATGCGGGTTCGCACCGCGAACTGGTGCGAATGAAATTTGCCGACTTCCGCGATTTGGTGAAACCGGCGATCATCCCACTGGCGGCGGGTAGAGCCGATACGCACGCCGCCTGAGTGCTGCGGAACAGTCGCTGATCGTTAGTCGTTGGTCGGTAGTCGTTAGGGTTTGGAACTCGGGCGTTGTTCGCGAACGACCAACGACCATCGACCAACGACTGTTGCCCAATCCTCCAACCCGGCCGTTATTCGCCAAAGTGGGACATTCCTGTTTTTTTCATACAATCTTCACAAATCGCTGTGTTAAATTTGCCCTTCTCACATCAATTCGAAATTTCCTGGAGGAAACTGAATTGGGCAAGGACATGGTCCCCAAGAAAATCTTCTTCACCAAAGGTGTGGGCAAACATCGGGAGCGCCTCACCTCGTTCGAACTCGCCTTGCGCGATGCCGGCATCGCGGCGCAAAACCTGGTTCGCGTCTCTTCGATTTTTCCGCCCAACTGTAAACTGGTCCCGCGCTCGCAGGGACTCACGTATCTTTCGCCCGGAGAAGTTGTATTTGCGGTGGTCGCCGAAAACTCCACGCATGAGCCGCACCGCCTGCTGGCCTCTTCGATCGGCGTCGCCATTCCTGCCGATCGCAACACCTACGGATATCTGAGCGAGCACCACTCGTTCGGCGAAACCGAGGACGCTGCCGGAGATTACGCGGAAGAACTCGCCGCCGAAATGCTGGCTACGACTCTGAACGTCGAGTTTGATTCCGATCGTTCGTGGGACGAGAAAAAAGAGATTTATCGGATCTCTAACAAAATCGTCCGCACCGCCAACGTGACGCAATCGGCGGTGGGCGATAAGCGCGGGCTGTGGACGACCGTGATTGCTTCGGCGGTGCTGATCTTCGATTGATGCAGCCAGGACCACACGTAGGGACGGCCGCCCTCGGCTGTCCAGCTGAGCGAAGCTCGGCAGCGTCCATTGGGGCAAACCGAGACGCGGCAAGCCGCGTCTCTACTTTGCAATTTGCTTAATCGTCTTTTTCCCTTCCGGCTTCTTCTTCAGCCGCTCCAGCACGGCGGCTACGATCAGCGGCAGTCCTACCGTCGCATCCACAAACACTTCGCCAAACTTCCCACCTTCGGCTGGAGGCACAAACTTTCCCCAGGAAACCGCCTCGCTGTAGGGACTGCCCGAAAGCCCGCCCCAGTAGACCGGTTCGGGGCAGATGCGCAGTCCATAGTGATAGCGTTTCAGCGGCAGGTCTTCCCCGCCCCGGCGGTGGCGCAATTCGATGAACGGTCCAAACTGCTGCGACCAGTTGCGCGGAACGCCTCCGCCAATGGTGAAGATTCCCAGTCGCTTCTGACTTAGCAGCGTCGCGGCGAAGTGCTCCAGGTCTTCGAAGGGATCGAATTGGAAGCGCGCCTTCCCTTTTTTATCGCGCTCACGGTTGGTCAGGGCATAATCGAGGCCGAGTTCGGAGTCGGAGAACGCGGGAACAAATACTGGAACATTTTTTTCGTAGGCAGACTTCAGAATGCCGCGTTCGCCTTTTGCGCGCTTCGCCAGATGTGCGCCAATCGCTCGGTTCAATTTGTAGGAACACATCACTTGGTCCGAGTCCCAGCCGCCGAACACGGCAGCCATCACGCGCTCCACGTCGTCGAGGTTCTGCTCGGGTTCGAGCGTGTCATAGACGCGGTTGTATCCTGCCTCGTAGAGTTCCTCGTCGCTGAGCTCGGGATTGTGCCGGAAATGAGCCCGCCCGGTCGCCTCGACCAGGCCGTGCGCCATCAGCGCGCCGGTGGAAACGATGGCATTCACGATGCCGCGATCGATCAACTCGGCAATCACCAGGCCCTGCTTAGCCACGGTCATGGCACCGGCGAGGGTCATGACGACGAAACAGTCTTTGTCGCGGGCCATGGCCTCGAGCACATCGGCGGCTTCCCCGAGCTGACGGCCGGTGAAGGCCGTCCTGGACATGGCGCGCACCAGGTCGTCAATGGATTGAATCTTGGAGAGGTCGAGTGGCTCCAGCGGAATCAGTCGGTCGGTGACCGGGTCGTGCAGCTTCCGGTCAATGCCCGCGCCTTCTTGATGATGGCTTTCGTTACGATGGCCTTGTTTAACGGCGCTTTTTGGCTTCAAGAAAGAACCTCCAGAATCAAAACTAATCTTGATAGCAGAAACAATTTACTAGAAACCGAGCGAATTGCGGCGACTTGCTTATTGACTCCCGACAAAGCTCTTTACCACAGGGACCACAGAGGGCACAGGGGAAATCACCCCTTGCCCGTGCTCCTCGGAGTTCCCTGTGGTAAAACTTTGACTTATTTCATCACCTACGTCGTCCCCATCGAACACTTTGATATCCTAGAGCGCGACCGCTCACCCGTAAAGATGCGGCTTGCCGTGTCCCCAGAGTAGGAGAGAACGTGCGAGACAAATTTACCGTCGCCCTGATCCAAATGTCGTGCGGCCCCGAGCCTGCCGACAATCTGGCCAAGGCACTGGATCGCGTTGCGCAGGCGGCGCGCAAGGGCGCTGACGTTGTCTGCCTGCCCGAACTTTTTCAGACGCAGTATTTCTGCCAGCGTGAGGACGCCGAGCTATTCGATCTAGCGGAACCGATCCCCGGCGCGACCACGGCAAAGCTCGCCGCCGCTGCCCTAAAGAATAACGTCGTGCTGATCGCATCGCTCTTCGAGAAGCGTGCGCCTGGCCTCTATCACAACACGGCCGCAATTTTCAATGCGGATGGCGCGCTCGCCGGCATCTATCGCAAGATGCACATTCCCGACGATCCGCTCTACTACGAGAAATTTTATTTCACTCCGGGTGATCTCGGGTTCAAAGCTTTTGATACTTCCGCTGGAAAGCTCGGCACGCTTGTCTGCTGGGATCAGTGGTATCCGGAAGGCGCGCGTCTCACGGCGTTGCAGGGCGCGAGCATTCTTTTTTATCCCACGGCTATCGGATGGCACCCCGCGGAGAAGGCTGAGTTTGGCGAGGCGCAACACGACGCCTGGCGCACCATCCAGCGGGCGCACGCGATCGCTAACGGGGTTTATGTTGGTGTGGTGAATCGTGTCGGCTTCGAGACTGGAGACATCCGCGGCAATTCCGTGCCCGGCAAAGGTCTCGAATTTTGGGGAGGATCGTTCTTCTGCGATCCCTTCGGCCGGGTGTTGGCCGAAGCTTCGCATGACAAAGAAGAGATTCTGCTCGGCGAAGTGAACTTGCATCAACTGGAAGACATTCGCCGCAATTGGCCGTTTCTGCGCGACCGGCGCATCGACAGTTATGCTCCCATCACCAGCCGCATGTTAGACGGAAAGTGACTAGACGACAAATGGCTAGCGCGCGCGCCAAACTTCTCCCTACCGCACAGGGATATCGCATGCCGGCCGAGTGGGAGCCGCACGAATCCACATGGCTTGCCTGGCCGCATTTCCGCGACGACTGGCCGGGAAAGTTTGAGCCGATTCCATGGGTCTACGCCGAGATTGTCCGCAACCTGGCGCGCCATGAGCGGGTGGATCTGATCGTCAATGACGCCGGTTGGGAAAAGCGGGCGCGCGCGGTGCTTGAAAAGGCGGACGCGCTTTCCGATAACGTCTGCTTTCATCGCTGGTGCACCGATCGCATATGGACGCGCGACTCCGGCTGCATCTTCTTGACGCCTGCCGCGGATAATCCCGATTCCGGGCTGCTCGCTTTGCACTTTCAATTCAACGCCTGGGCCAAATATCCGAATTACGTGCTCGACGAGAAGAATGGAGAGCGCATGGCGAAGGCTGCTGGCGTTCGCCTCGTCCAGCCATTAAGTAAGAAGCACCGCATCGTTCTCGAAGGTGGATCGATCGACGTCAACGGCTGCGGCACTCTGCTGACGACTGAGGAATGCCTGCTCTCCACCACCCAGCAACGCAACCCGCAGATGGATCGCGCCGCCTATGACCAACTTTTCAACGATTATTTCGGCGTGCAGTCCATCATTTGGCTCGATAGCGGAATTGCTGGCGACGATACTCACGGGCACGTCGATGACATCACCCGCTTCGTTGCTCCGCATACCGTGGTCACGATGGTCGAGCAGAGCGAGAGGAGCGAAAATTGCGCGGCCCTGCACGCCAACCTCGGACGTCTGAAGAACGCCCGCACTTCCGACGGGCAAAAGCTTGAGATTGTCGAAATTCCCATGCCGCGTCCGGTGGTTTTCGAGGGCCGCCAGCTGCCTGCCAGCTACGCCAATTTCTACATTGCGAATGGCGCGGTGCTGGTGCCGGTCTTCGACGATCCGAATGATCGCATTGCGCTCAACGTGCTGGCGGAAGTTTTTCCTGCACGCGAAATCGTAGCGATCTATTCGGGCGATCTGATTTGGGGATTCGGCGCGCTGCACTGCATGACGCAGCAACAACCGGCGGGATGAGGCTCGCGTTGCGTAGCTCGCACACCGTCGCAAGCTCCCTACCACAGGAAGCACTGAGGAACACAGGGGAAAACCATCTTCGTCTTCATCGTTATCGTTATCATTTACACTCTTAACCGTGAACGCCGAAATCATTGCCGTTGGGTCTGAGCTGCTTACCCCCCATCGCCAGGACACGAACTCGCTCTACCTCACCGAAAAGCTGAATGAACTAGGCGTTGAAGTACGATTCAAGTGCATTGTGGGCGACGACCTCGAAGGACTGGCCGCGGCCACCAAGCTTGCCATGCGGCGTTCGGACATCATCATCTTCTCAGGCGGCCTCGGCCCGACTGAAGATGATCTGACGCGCGAAGCGGTAGCCGATGCGCTGGGTTTGAAACTGCAACGCGATGCCGAAATCATTGCGAAGCTCGAAGAGCGGTTTGCCAAGCGCGGCATGAACATGTCGGCCAATAATGCCAAGCAGGCCGACATTTTGACCAATGCCACGGTGTTGCAAAATCCGCTCGGCACCGCTCCCGGCCAATGGATTGGCGGAAAATACGATGGCCATGAACGATTGATGATGCTGCTGCCCGGTCCTCCGTATGAAATGAAGGCGGTGTTCGAAACCGAATGCATACCGCGGCTGCGCGCCCGCATTCCTGTGCAGCACATCGCCACGCGCACGCTCAAGATGGCGATGATGCCGGAATCGCAAGTGGACGCGCGGGTCGCTCCCATCTACAAAACTTACGCCGACGTCGAGACTACGATCCTGGCGGGTGGGGGTGAGATTCAACTCCATCTTCGCTGCCGGAAAGATTCGCTGGCGGATGCCGAGGCGCGCGTTGAAGAGCTGGCCGAGAGGATCGAAGACGAGCTTGGCGACGCCATCTTCTCTCGCAAAGGTGAAACCATCGAGCAGATCGTCAGCTATCTGCTGCAGATGCGCAGCATGACGCTGGCGGTAGCTGAGTCCTGCACCGGCGGCCTGCTGGCCGAGCGCATCACTTCGCTCAGCGGGAGCTCACGCTATTTTCTGGGCGGTGCCGTGGTGTATTCGAACGAACTGAAAACCCAATTTGCGAATGTTCCCAAAGCGCTGATCGACCAGCACGGAGCGGTGAGCCGCGAAGTGGCCAAGGCGATGGCCGAAGGCATCCGCAAGCGCTGCCTCGCGAGCTACGGAGTCGGAATCACGGGGGTCGCCGGTCCGAGCGGCGGAACCGAGCAGAAGCCCGTGGGACTGGTTTATATCGCGCTTGCAGGAGAAGAAGGCACGCAGGTTGTCGAACGCAATTTTCCCGGCGACAGAAAGCGCATTCGTCGGTTCGCAAGCGAGCAGGCGTTGGAGATGATCCGCCGGGCGCTCTTGTAAAGATCTTGTATTGACGGTTGGTGACGGAGCTCCGCCCGGTAAAGGACGGGCCAAAGGCCCGTCACCACACAACCATAAAAAATGCGAATATTCATCGGCATCGATCTTGACCCTGATGTTCGCGCCCGGATCTCACGCTTCCTTGAAGGCGTCGAGAGTTTTGCTCCCGAGGCGCGCTGGGTGCGTCCGGAATCGCTGCACATCACGTTGAAGTTCATCGGAGAGCAAACACCGGAGCAGGTCGCATCCATCACCGAACATTTAAGGCGAGTCGAGGGCAGCGCGTTCGAAACTCGCTCCGCGGGATACGGATTCTTCCCCACTGCGAAGGCTCCACGCGTATTCTGGATCGGGATTCACGCCGGCCCGCAACTTTCGGAACTGGCCTCGAATATCGATGCGGCGACGGCCGAACTTGGTATTCCTCGCGAGGACCGGGCGTTCAGTCCGCATCTGACTCTGGCGCGCGCCGGCGGCGGGAGAAAATCGGGTTCCCCGAAATGGCGCAAGGGCGACGGCTCTAACGTAGCGTTCACAGTGCTCGAGAAGCGGCTCTCCGCCATGGGCGAGCTCGATTTCGGCACCATGACGGTCCACGAGTTTATTCTCTATCAGAGCCAGCTTTCACCGAGAGGATCGAAGTACACGAAGCTGGAGCGGTTTCCGCTCAAGGCATCGCAATCGAAGTAACTGAAGATAGACGCGCATGAATCCCTACCTCATCGCCGCCGCCGTGGGCTACCTGCTGGGATCTATCCCATTCGGTTATCTGCTGGTGCGGGTTTTTAAAGGTGAGGATGTACGCACGAGCGGCAGCGGCAACATTGGCGCGACCAACGTGGCCCGCAAGTCGCCTGCTCTCGGGGCTGCGACTTTGCTGCTCGACGCTGCTAAGGGGTTGGCTGCGGTGCTGGTGGCGCGGGTGCTGTTCGGCGGACCGCATCAGCCGCTCATCATGACCACGGCGGCGTTCTTCGCCGTGCTCGGCCATCTGTTCCCCGTCTGGCTCAAGTTTCGTGGCGGCAAGGGAGTGGCCACCAGCATGGGGGCTTTTATATTGCTCACACCGAAATCTATCTTGTGCATGGTGGGTCTGTTCTTGATTATTGCCGTCGCCTTCCGCTACGTCTCGCTCGGGTCGGTCGCTGCGGCAGCGGCTTTTCCGCTGCTGGCCTGGGCGCTCCGCGAATACACCGACTCGCGGCAACTTGTTTTGATCGCCTTGGTTTCGGCGCTCGTCATCTGGAAGCACCGGCAAAACATCGGGCGTCTCGTCACCGGCACGGAATCGAAGTTCGGAACGAATTCTGAAAAGGAGCCGGAAGCGTTAGGAGCGACCCGCAGATGAGCCGTATTGCCGTGATCGGTGCAGGCGCCTGGGGCACAGCGCTGGCAATCGTCCTCGGACGCAAAGGGACAGAACAGGTCCGGCACGAGGTCCGTCTCTGGGCGAACGAACCGGAAGTCTCAGAGAGCATCGCAAGAATCCGAATCAACGAACACTTCCTACCGGGGTTCATCCTACCCGAGTCGATTCAGGCGACCGGCGACTTGAACGCCGCGCTCGACGCCGCGGAGATCGTGGTCAGCGTCATGCCTTCACAGCATTGTCGAGCGTTATTCGAGCGCATGGTGACGGGGCTTCGCCCGGAGACACTTTTCGTCAGCTGCACCAAGGGACTCGAAGACGGAACTTTGCTGCGCATGACGGAAGTGATTGGCGATGTCTTGCGCAGCCGGAGGTTCACGCCTCGCGTGGCGGCGCTCAGCGGCCCGTCCTTTGCGAAAGAGGTGGCGCGCGGCGATCCGACGGCTGTGACCGTGGCGTCCGTCGATGGAGAAGTAACGCGCGCGGTGCAGCACGCATTCAACGATTCCCGCTTTCGGGTTTATACCAACGACGACGTGATCGGGGTGGAGTTAGGCGGCGCGCTGAAAAACGTCATCGCTATCGCCGCCGGCGTTTGCGACGGCCTCGGCCTCGGCCACAACTCGGTAGCGGCACTGATTACGCGAGGGCTCGCCGAAGTGGCGCGCCTCGTGGTGGCCTGCGGTGGACGCCTCGATACCATGGCCGGGCTTGCCGGATTGGGCGATCTGGTTCTGACCTGCACCGGAGATCTCTCGCGCAACCGCGGCGTAGGTGTTGAACTGGGCAAAGGCCGCAAGCTGCCCGACATCATCGCCGGGATGCACGGAGCAGTCGCCGAAGGAGTTTTCACCACCAAAGCCGCGGTTGGTTTAGCGCAGAAGAAGAACGTCGAAATGCCGATTACCGCACAAATGTTCGCCATCCTGGAAAACGGCAAGTCACCCCATCAGGCGATCGAAGAGCTCATGACGCGCACCGCGAGGGCCGAAATCTAGGGCCGAAATCTATTGATTGCCATTGCGGAAACTGAACGGCAGGTAAAGGCTTCCTGTGGCATGCAATTGGTTTCACGTCCCCACCCCCAGGTTGTGACGTGGGGCCTCTCTCCAACGGATGCTTCGCGGGCACGTTTTCGAATGTCAAAAGTGCCGCATTCGTTGGAACCCCTCCCACGAAGGACGCCTATGCATTCGCGGCAGATTCTTACATCATTGACGCGGACCACGGCTTCTTCGTTGAAACGGATTTGCCCCAGCAACAGACGCCGCAGGTTTCCTTCGGATACTACGCCTGTCGAAACTCCGTTACCGGTACACCTACTTGTCCGACGACTCAGCAAGGTGACACGCACCGCAGTGTGTTACGGAAGTAGGCTGAACTTTTTGTAGCCGACGGAATCGAATGCGAAAGCCGTACTAGCCCCGGCATGTGTCCGGATCCTTGACTGCCATGGTGCGCTTTCACCCCACACTAGACCACAATGGGCTTGCGTAGCCCCGGGTCACGATTTTGCTCTATGGCTCGCATCGGTTAACCTTACACACATGCAACCCGGCCGCCACATTTTGGTGGGGATCTCTTGCCAAGCGCAAGTGCCGGGTCATCGACGAGACGCTGGAGGAGAGGCTGATGGGAGCAATGAAGCGGGACGCGGTGCACGCTGTTTCTGGCCCCGATCAACCGCCGCACGCACCGCGGGCACTGTTCTGCGAATGGGGGCCTTTGGCCCTCCTGGGCCCGTTGGCAGGTGCATTGATGGTCTATCCAGTCCTGCGGGCATTTTCCATCACGGAGGTCGGCTACAACGAGGGCTGGAATGTTTACAACGCCGCCATGGTCGCGCATCATCTTCCGCTCTACGGCCAAAAATACGGCTGGACCACTGTCAACTACCCTGTACTGTGGTTCTATGTCCTTGCTTGGCTGCATCGAGGTGGCCATAGCTATCTGGCGGCCGGGAGGGTGTTGTCCTTGGTCTCCCTCCCCATCTCTTGCATGCTGGTTGGCCTCGTCGTCTGGCAGTTGAGTCGCGACTATCGATCGGCCCTATTCAGTTCCCTCTTTTGTTCGGCGCTCTTCTGCATCGCAGCGAACGAGTACGTTGGCTATAACGATCCACAGACTTTTGCGCAGGTCTTTTTCTTGTGTGGTTTCCTGGTGTACATCTCAGGACCGCCGCGATTCTCCCGCCTGCTGCTGACCGCCCTGCTGTTTGTGCTCGGAGGCAGCATTAAGCACAACCTGGTTGAGTTTCCGCTGGCAGTGCTGATCGATTTAGTGTTCGTCGGGAAGAAAAAAGTTCTGCAATACCTGGCGATCTCGACTGCCCTGGTAGCCACGTCGATCTACGCCAACGTGATCGCCGGCGGTCCATTCTTTATATCGAGCATCCTGACGCCGCGGTCGTATTCCTTCAAGAAAGCCATTCTCCAATTCATGGAGTATGGTTTTGGGCCCGTTTCTCTAGCTATGATAGCCGCCCTGTTCTGGTGCGCGCGATCGCTCAAGAATAAGAATAAGGATAAGGATAAGGATAAGGATAAGGACAAAAAACTTCGGGTGCTGGCAATCCTCTTCTTGGCCTCCTTGCTCGTCGGTTCTGTTTCTGGCGGTGCAATCGGAGTCTGGGTGAATAGTTACTTCGACATCTACCTCTCCCTCGCCATGATTGTCGGGCTCATCATGCATCAGGTCTGGCGGGGGCAGGTCGGCAAGCCGCATGCATGGGCCGTAGTGGGTGTAACCCTGGCACTGCTCCTCTCGTTTGTGCCCGTCTGGGCTGCCGGTCCACCGCTTTTCCGCAGGGCAATTTCGGACTTGGCAGAGAAGCAAGCTCAGTTCAAATCCGAGGTGTCATTTCTACGAGCGCATCCCGGACCCGCATTCTGCGAATCACTGCTTCGTTGCTACGAAGCTGACAAGCCCGACGCGTACGATCCGTTTAATAGCGCCAACTTGGTAAAGCTTGGGAAGCTGGACGCTGCAACCCTTGTAAACCGGCTGAGCCGCGGCGAAATCGCCGTCGTACAGCTTTGTTGTTCGATTGACTTCCTCAAGGGAGATGACGACCCCTTCATAATCCCGCAGACGCTTTCGGTACTCGAGACCTCTTATGAACTAGGTCTGGCACACGACGGATGCTATATTTACGTCCCCAAAAATGCGCCGGACAGGTCCAGCGAGCCCGTCGCTATGAACCGCCAATCGGCCGCCCCGGATCGCGCTGCACTGGTCTCTCGCTAGCAGGACAATCACACCGCGTACGAAGTCGTTACCATGGCGGCGAGCCTCGAATCAGACGATTCGAGGGGCAAAAAGAGATTCGTGTAAGATCAACGATTGAAGAAACAGATGTTAAAGTCTGCGAAACGTCGACATCAATATCAAGGATTTCCGCTGGGAAGGTAAAACGCTTGACCGCAGCCCTCTAACGACCGAATGAAAACCAGTGAACAAACAGGCTCCTACTCCTCGAAGCCCGACTCCCGTCATCGTCCTCACTTGACTTGGGCCGTTCTGATCGCCTTGGCGCTGCGCCTGCTGGTGGTCGGCTTCGTCTATCAGGGTTTCTTGGAGCCCGGCCGCGATCACTGGGAGTTCGGTTACGAATTGGGAAAGATTTCGTATTCCATTGCCAACGGTCACGGATTCAGTAATCCGTATTGGATCGAAACTGGGCCCACGGCGATGATCACTCCCGTTTTCCCGTATCTGATGAGTTCTGTTTTCTTTTTGTTTGGGGCTTACACCAAGGCTGCGGCACTAGTGGTGCTTATCTTCAACTGCTTGGTTTCAGCTCTTACCTGCATTCCAATTTTTTTTCTGGCCCGAAACAGCTTTGGGCCTGGAGCGGCTGTTGCAGCTGCCTGGACTTGGGCGTTTTTCCCTTACGCGGTCTACTTCTCTGCCAGCTCGATGTGGTATCACAGTCTGGTCGCTCTGCTGCTCACGCTGCTCCTCTTGATCGCCTCGTATCTGGAAACGCGGACTCGACTTTGGATGTGGGCGGCCTTTGGATTTCTCTGGGGGTTTGCGGCGCTCACCACTCCCGTGGTCCTAGCCGTTCCGCCGTTTCTGGGCGGTTGGGTTTGTTATCGACTGCATCGCAACCGAAGAAACTGGAAGATGCCTGCGGCAACCGCGGTGTTCGCGCTGCTCGCCACCGTTGCACCCTGGATGGCACGCAATTATCTGACGTTCCATCAACCCGTATTCCTGAAGGATAATTTTTGGATGGAGGTCTGTGTCGGCAATCTCGGGAATGCTCCGCATTGGTGGAACGATGCTGTCCACCCCGCTGGCAACAATGCGGAACTGGCCGAATTTCGCCAACTGGGAGAGATGGGTTACATGATCAGGGAACGTCGGCAGGCGCTGGCCTTCATCAAGAATTATCCAGGCATTTACCTGTGGCGCTCATTTCGCCGCGTCGTCTACATGTGGACCGGTTTCTGGAGCCTCAGCCCGGAATACCTGCGTGGAGAGCCTTTGGACCTGGCAAACACGTTTTTCTGCACGATATTCACCGCCGTGGCTATGACTGGTTTATACCGAGCATTTAGCGTCTCGCGGAATGCTGCAATGCCATATGCCCTCACCTTGCTTGCGTTTCCGCTGGTTTACTACCTCACCCATTCGGAGATTTCCTATCGGCTGCCGATAGAACCCGAGCTTGTGATTCTTGCTTCATTCGCCGTGGCCTCCCGCCAGAAACCTATCCTGAAGCTTCCTTATTTCGGCAGGAAGAGCGATGCCAACGGTTGATTCCTGGTAAGAGGAGTGGAACGGCCTTTATGGTCGCAAGTCGCCAATCAGAAGAGAACGTCGAAATCGAGCACAGCTCGCCGATCGTTGTTCCCGAAGAAGACGCCATACTGCGGATCGGCAATGTTCGAGTGCACCTCGAGCGGATTGAAGTGGTCGGTCAGATTACGCACTGTACCCGACAGGCGCACGGCGTGTTTCGGGTCTATCTGAATGTCCTTCGAAACTCGCAGGTCGAGAGAGAAGTATCTTGGGAAGCGATATTGCGGACCGTAGGTCGCAGCCACATACTGCTGGAGCACGTCGGTCGGCTGGTAGGGAAAGCCATTGCGATACTCAACATGTGGCGTCACCGCGATCTTCCGTGGAAAAGCGTACGTGCCCCACAGCAGAAACCGATTGGGAATTTCGCTGGGTAAACTTGCCACTAGACCGTCGCGCACGACCGGGAAAGGGTAGTTCCCGAGGTACGAGTTGGCGTCGCTGATGTCGCCATAGGCATATTGCCGAACGTAGGAAAAGTAAAACTGGCGATTGGAAGCCCCTCCGATCCGCGCCGTAAACTCGGCTTGTCGCGTGTGCGCTTGGCCGGATGCCCCGAGCACGAACGCGTTCTGGTTCTGAACCACCTCCGGCTGGAGCGTGATCATATTCTGTTCGTGGCTCTGAAGGTATTTCACGCGAAACAATAGAAAGCGACTCACGGAGCGCTCGAATGCGACGTTCCACGCCACGCTGTAGGGAGCGAAATTACCGTTCTTCTGCGCACTATCGATAAACGGAAAGGTCGATTGCGCCGCCTGCGCGGTGAGGTTGACGTATTCGACCGGCGGCCCTACCTGCACGCCCAACGAATTGTAGGTTGTGATTGTCTGTTGGGGATAGGTGTTGAACGCATAAACATCGAGCGGAACGGAATCGTAAAAGACGCCGACGCCGCCGCTAACCACCGTTTTCCCCACATCGGGGGTCCACTCGAAACCAGCGCGTGGAGCAGCCCGGGTAGTGTAGGTAATCGTCTGAGCTTCCACACGGAGGCCGGCGTCAATCGCCAGATGAGAATTGAGCACCCAGTGGTCCTGGGCAAAGGCCGCGGGCTCCAGGTCGGCCAGATCGAATGCTCCGGCTCCGGAGAAATTGATCTGCTGCAGCAGATTGCCACTGGCATTTTCGATCTGAACCGGACGAGCGTTAAAGTAGCCCACATTCTCGCTATGGCCGAGCACTGATCCAAACTTGAGGGTGTGCTGCCCGGCGAAATGAAACGTGCGCGCTGTCCATTCTTCAATCCATTCAAAACGATTGGCACGGCGCGATTCCTGGCTGAAGTAGTTGCCTTGGTTTCCGATTGGACTCAGAACCATATCGGCCGTTCCTTGTGCCGTTATGTTACTGCTCACGACCCGGCTGGAAACCGTGCTCTGCAAGAGCCCGCCGCCGATGGCCAGCCGGTCCGTGACCGTGCCCGTAGTCTCGTGGAAATCGGCGTTGGGCGTTACCGGCTGCGGATTGAAGTAATCCAGTCCGGCATACTGCAGCGTATGTGGAGCGAAATGAAAACTGCCGGTCAGGGTCTGGTTGGCAGAAAGGATCGCATCGAATTGCGTGAAGGAGTTGAAGGCCGTCGAGGTGCTCAGACTTCTGCGGAAAGGCAACGTTTTGACTTCCTGCTTATCGAGCAGGTATTCGACGCCTTCGAGGAAGTACAGGCGGTTGGAGATGACGGGGCCGCCCACATTGAATCGGGGAGCGGCGTCCCGCACACCGTCGAGATGTCCGCTGCGAATGAAGAAGTCGGGAAAGGGATCATTCAGACTGTAATCCCACTTCTCACCTCCGCGTCGCGTATCGGCCGCGACGACACCGGCAGTGAAGCGACCATACTCGGCGAGGTAGGGCATCTCCGACACTTCAATGGTCTGCACGCTGTCGATCGGGACACTGAGTCCAAAGCTCCCGGTAGCGGGATCGGTCACATCGACCGAATTGATCAGCAATGCGCTGTGGTCCTCGCCGAAACCTGCGATTCGCACGCTCCCGTCTGGTCCGCGCACGATTCCAGGTATCAGCGGCAGGGCATCCACCAATGTGGCTGGGCGTAACGGAGTGTCCCTGGCATTGGTGGGAGACAAGGTAGTGGCGCCGCTTGACGTTTCGGTTATCGGATTGGACGCTTCGCCTTTGACTTCGACACTTTGCTTACTTAGCGCCATGGTGCTGAGCACAACATCGATGTCCTGGGCAGCACCGCCTTCGCTGACTTCTAAAGCGGTCTCACTCGGGAGGTAGCCCTCCTTTTGAATGCGCAGCGAATAGCTGCCCGAGACGTCGACCCTGAGCGTCACCGTTCCCGTGGCATCTGCGCTGACCGTACTTACGACTTTATCGCCTAGCCGAAGCTCAACCGTGGTACCCGACAGCGGTAGGTTCTTTTCGTCAAGCACTGAGACGTGGATGACTTCGGCGCGGGAATCGGCGGCGGCGGGAGTGCTTTGGACGCAACAAATTGCCATGCAGACGAGGAACGCGCTCGCGACCGCTTTGCGGAACAGCACCGGCAATGGTCGCTGTCCAACACCGGCAAATTTCATTCGCATGCGCATGGCAAAAAAAAGGAATACGTCAAGCTTACGATCATCTTCCGCGGGGCCGACAAGCATCCTTCTTCAGCATTACAAACTCGTCATTGATCGCGATTCTCGAGAGGCCGCGAAAGACGAATACGATGAGCGGAATGTCATCCGAGTGCAAAATTGAATAGGACAATTCATGATAACGAAGTGAACTCAATCGGACAATATCCACAACTGTCTAAAGTAACAGGCATGGTCCAATTCCCACCCCGACCGTCACGTTGATGCCAGGCAATGACTGCACGACAAATGACTGCCAGATCAGGAAACCTGTGAGTCAAAGGTCGAGGGGAGGAAATGAATTCTTGATCTGCTGGAGATTGGGGACGCCAAAATTTCCGAGCCATCGATTCTTGTGCGAGCGGAATCAGTGGGCCGTTTTTCGTCGGGCCCGTATACTGTCAGGGCCAACCATCATTTCGTCAAGGTTGTTCATCTGCTGTGCGCGAGGGACTCGATGATTTCCGGCATCAGGTATGTGGTGCTTGCCGTAGCTGCCATTCCATTTATCTATTACTTGATTGCCCTTTACAGCTCGTGGCAGTTCTTTCACCGCAACGCACATCGAAACGCACCTGATCACCCTTTCACTCCGCCGGTCAGCAATCTAAAACCGGTTCGCGGGCTTGATCCCGACGCCTATGACAATTACGCCAGCTTCTGCCGGCAAGACTATCCAGACTACGAGCTGCTTTTCTGCGTCGGTGACGAGGACGACCCGGTTGTTCCCGTTCTGCAGAAGCTGATACGTGATTTTCCGGAACGCCGAATTCGGGTGTTGTTCGGCTCAGGCGGAAGAGGAACCAACGACAAAGTCGTCAAGCTGGCCCGCCTGGTCAGCGAGGCTCAGCACGAAGTTGTCGTCATTAGCGATAGTGATGTCCGGGTGCAGCCCGACTACCTCCGCACCGTGGTTGCGCCTTTGGCCGATTCCAAGATAGGAGCGGTGACCTGCTTTTACGTGTCGATCGAAGAGAAAACACTCGCCGAAAATATCCAGACGATCGGCATGTTTTCCGACTTCTACGTCGGCATCCTGGTCGCGCGTCAGCTTGACGGAGTGAAGTTTGCGTTGGGACCGACCATCGCCACCACGCGTACGCGGCTGGCCGGATTCGGTGGCTATGGAGCGATTGAAGACCGTCCTGCCGATGATCTGCTGGTGGGCCGACTCATCGCCGAACAGGGCTACGAAGTTGAACTTTTGCCCTACACAATTTTGACGGTTGCCGATTATCAGTCCCTGCGCGACCTTTTCCACAAACGCCTGCGCTGGATCGTGGTCATGCGCCATATGCGTCCCTGGGGACACCTCGGCCTGCTGCTCACGCAGGGATTGCCCTGGTGTTTGGTGGCGATTGCGATCCACCCCTCAGCAGGAGTTGCCGCCGGATACCTCGGCACCTACCTTGTCCTGCGATTCGCCATGACCTGGATGGTCGGAATCTGGGGTCTGAAGCATGATGCGCTTTGGAAGAAGTTGGGGCTCATTCCGCTATGGGACGCCCTGGCTTTCTTCATTTGGCTGACCAGTTTTACGCGCAACAGCATCCGCTGGCGGGACGGCCAATACTACATCCGCGATGGCAGGCTCGTGCCCGTGACTCCAACCCCTGGCTCCAACCAATATTGAGCCGTGAGCTGAGAGTTCGATCGCTCTCAGCGTCCCGGCTTGTTAGTCAACACGCCGCGTGCGCTGCTCGCCGTGCGACGCTTTCCGTTGCTCCTCGCGGCGGATGCACCCACGAGTTTCGTGGATTCTTGGACTGGTCTGCGCTCAGCGTGGCTACGGGGTTGTCGCCAGTTGATCCGCGGTAGCATCACGTCGAGATCGATCCGGTCGCGATACTTCAACGCAACATTCATCAGCGAATCCAACAGCGAATCGGAAAGCAAATGAGGCTCTAACCCAAGTTCAATCAGCTTTGAGTGTTTCGCATTGTAGTAGTGCTCCTCCGCCTCCACCCGCGGATCGGCGAGGTGATCGATTTCAACTTTCAGCCCTAGCTCTTTCCCGGCGGTTTGGACCATGTGGGCCAGGTCCAAAACTGAAAATTGTTCCGTGAACTGGTTGAAGACCCGGCACTCACCCCGGGCCGCCGGATTCAAACATGCAATCTCGACGCACCGAACCGTGTCGCGAATATCCAGAAATCCGCGGGTTTGTCCTCCCTTGCCGTACACGGTGAGCGGGTATCCGATGGCTGCCTGAACGCAGAAGCGATTGAGCACCGTGCCGAAGACGTCATCGTAGTCGAACCGGTTAACCAGCGCTTCTCCCAGGGCCACTTCATCGGTCATGGTTCCATACACCACGCCCTGATTGAGGTCGGTGGCGCGCAGTCCCCAGGCCTTGCAGGCGAACATGATGTTGTGACTGTCGTGCACTTTCGAGAGGTGGTAGAAGGAGCCCGGCTGCTTGGGGTAGGGCACTGTATCTCGCCGCCCATTGTGCTCGATGGTGATGTAGCCTTCTTCAATATCGATGTTGGGCGTGCCATATTCACCCATGGTGCCGAGCTTGACGAGGTGACAATCGGGCTGAAACTCGCGCAGCGCGAATAGCAGATTGAGCGTCCCCACGACATTGTTCACCTGAGTGAACACCGCGTGTTTGCGGTCAATCATGGAATAGGGGGCAGCGCGCTGTTCCGCAAAATGGACCACCGCCTCCGGTTCGAAGTCCTGGATGACCGAGGAGAGAAAGTCGTACTCTGTCACATCGCCGACAAAAAGCTCGATGGTCTCCCCAGTAAGCTCGCGCCAAACGCTCAGGCGCTCCGCCAGCGGGCGGATCGGCGTCAGCGTTTGCACACCAAGTTCGTGGTCCCATTGCCGGCGGGCAAAGTTGTCGGCAATCGCCACGGAATGTCCCTTTTTAGACAAATATAATGCGGTTGCCCAACCACAGTAGCCGTCCCCTCCCAGTACTGCAACCCTCATGTCGCCTCCGCGCCTTATTTTTTGGAATATGACTACCTAAAACCTGTCGTCCCTTGTCGAACTGCGGTACAGGGGACAACAGTAGAACAGTTTTCCGCCATGCCGCGTTTCTTTCAACTGTCAGATGTAACAGATATTCTAAAACATGACGGCCGCTCTGGGCGATTCGCCGTCAGAAATAGCCACCGGACGATTCGTTAGAACGACCTTGCCGCCGCTCGCCGCCAGCAGGTTGAGGTGCTCAGCGCCCACTATCGATTCTAGTCGAGGAACCACACTCTGGGTTGCGACGATGTAGGAACGCTCCGGCTTAAGCCAGAGATTCTTGAATTGCGAATCGTCGATGAACACATCGGGTACACCGGGAGCGTAGGCGCCATATTCCAGATTATTGAAGCGGCCGTTGCGCAGGAGCGCGGTGCGGTTGGTATAGAAAAAGATGGAAGAGAACGTGTAATAGTGGTGATCCACAATCAGCGTCCCTTCCGGCGATTTCAGGATTGCCTCCGCCAGCGGCCGCGACGACAAAAAGGGATCGAAAACGGCCATGGCCAGGCGGGCGGCGTGAAAGAACAGTATCATCATCATCGCGGCAGCCAGAAATGCACGCTGGCCGGTCCATTTCCAGGTGGCCAATGCACCCAGGCAGAAGGCAACTGCTGCCACCAGCAGAGGCACCCGAAGATAGGCGAAGGATCCTAGCGTGAGGTCCTGCATGTGGCCCAGGGAGAGCGTATAAGCGCCGGGATGGTGGCTGAGCGCCTGCGAAATGTCTCCCGGTGCGGGGATGTGGCGAGTGAGAAAAAAGAGAATCAACGTCGCCAGTCCGGCGACCGCCGCAATCACCGAGAGCACGCGCGTACCGCGCCGTATCCAGTCGCCTCTCCATCGCCATCGCTGAGCCCAAAAGAAGCGCCAGCGCGGGATAGCAGGGCATCGAATAATATTCCTGCGTGGTGGAGAAGGTGAAGAAGATCAGCACGAAGCCCGCCCAGCAGAGCGCCAGAAGGCGCGTTCGCCCGGCGCGATCGTTGCATTTGGGCTTGAAGGAGAGCTTGGCGACGGCGGGAAAATAGACACTCCAGGGAAACAGCCACACCAGGTGCAGCAGCCAGAAGTACAGGCGCGGCACGGTGTTGTAGTCTCGCGGATAGCGCAGATTCAGAAAACGCAGCAATTGCTCGTTGATGAAGAAAAACCAAAGAAAGCCGTGATATTGTCCCGGCCCGCTGTGCAGGGTGAAAGCGAAATAAGGTGGATTGCGCAACGTGGCCAGAATGTGCCAGGGCGCGGCGATGAGCAGGACGATCAGCAGTCCGCTGAAGGGATGCAGCCGCCGCCAAGCGGCGGCGGAAAAGAGCTGGCGGGTGATCCCAAGATAGATGGCAACTGCGGCGACCGGAAACAAGACTCCGATCAAGCTCTTCAGCAGAAGACCCAGCCCGAGGTTCGCGGCCAGCACGAAAGCCCAAAACCGCGGATGTGGCTCCTCTTCGTCCAGCGCGCGAAGAAACGCCCACATGGCAAGGGCGACCGTGAAGGTCAGCATGACGTCAGGGATCAGAATTCGGGTGAATAAAAACAGCCCAATGCATGTGGCCATGCACAGACCCGCATAGAATCCGGCTCGCTTGCCGAATGCCCACGCGCCGAACGCCATCGTCAACCAGCAGAGGGCAATGGCCGACAAGGCAATCGGAATACGCGCAGCCCAGTCGTGCGCGCCGAAAATCTCATAGCTCGCCGCAATCAGCCCAATACACCAGAGGAGCCTTTTCCAGATACACCACGCCGTCCAGCCGCGCCGTCACCCAATCGCCGGAAGTCAGCATGTTGCGGGCGATTTGCGCCTGCACTGCGTCCACGTCGTCCATGAGGGATGGCGGAGAAATAATGCAGCCCAGATAGATGGCCCCCGCGACTAGCAGAACACCTAGATATAGGTACCAGTTTTTTCCCGTATCCAAACGCTCGTCTCTCGCGAGGCCGCTGCCTGAATCCCCCACTTTTTCATCCACAGAAAGAGCACCATCAGGCCCCATAAGTGATATCCAACATTGACTCGTCTCTCCAGGTGTTGGCGAATATAAGTCTCGATCACCTCACGCCGGAACAGGCTCGCGTGATCGGACGAGCCGTCCAGCAAGACCTCCATCATCAGCGGACGCAGACAGCCCCGAAGCCAATCGTGGGCCGGGATATCGAATCCGACTTTCTTCCGTCGAAGAACAGAGGGTGGAAGCTTATCTCGCATCAATTCTTTCAGAAGAACCTTTTGCCGCGAACCACGAATCTTCAGAGACGCGGGCAGCGAGGCAGCGAATTCAACGATCCGGTGATCGAGGAACGGCGGCCGCACTTCCAGCGAATGCGCCATGCTCATGCGGTCTGCCTTGTTCAGAATATCGTCGGGAAGAAAGTATCTCTGATCGAACCACAAATAGGGCGCCAGATCGTCGCGCGCGCCGCAGATCGATCGCGTAGTTCGCCTAGAACACCGTTGAGAGCAGGCGGGAGTTCCACGCACAGCAGGGCCCGCTTTTGCGCTTCGCTGAAGGTTCCGTTCCAGTAGACGTGCGCGCGCTCGGGAGTCATTAGGCGAGCCTTCGAGAAATCGCTTCAGTTGATATTCGAAACTGATTTTCTCGTCGGAAACCGGCCAAGCCCCTAATGCGCCGAGTGCGAGTTGGAGAGCCTTTCGCGGCAATCGCCGGGCGAGCGCAGCCAGACGATTCGCTCGATGAGTCAGATAGCCGCCAAACAGTTCGTCCGCACCTTCGCCGCTCAGGCTGACCGTTGTCTTGGTCTTGCTCAGCTTGGAAAGGAACCAGACCGGAAGCGCTCCAGCGTCCGCCGACGGTTCATCCGAGTAATACGCAAACGCTTCAATCGCACCTCGCAGGTCGACCTCCGGATTCAGATCCAGTTCCTCGTGGTCGGTCTGATAGCGCTGCGCAACCTCGCGAATATATGCGGTTTCGTCGAAACTGCGCCCTTGGAATGAAATCGAGAAAGTCTTGAGCGGCGCTGCCGGATTCGGTCGCCGCGTAGTGCAGAATCGTAGAAGAATCGATACCTCCGCTCAGCCACATGCCGAGCGGGACATCGGAGACCAGGTGCTCGCGAATCGACTGCCGCAGCAGAGTGTCCAATTCCTCCCGCGCAGACTCCAGCGTCCAATCGCGGACGAGTCCGATCGGCAAGCGCCAGTAGGAATCGGTAGAAACCTCGCCGTCCCGCCACTCCAGCCACTGCCCCGGAGGAAGTTTTTCGATGCCCTCGACCAGCGTCCAGGGACAGGGCACGTAGTTCAACGACAGATAGCAATCGAGGCCGTCCAAACTCAATCGCCGCTCAATCTCGGGATGGATCAGAATTGCCTTTAATTCGGAGCCGAAGAACAAGTCGTCTCCACGCCGCGCGAAATAGAGCGGCTTGATCCCCATGCGATCGCGCGCCAGCACCAGCCGCTTCGTCGATTTCGTCCAGAGCGCGATCGCAAACATGCCTCGCAAACGCGCGAAACAGAGCGGTATCCCATTCGAGGAAGGCGTGCAGAACGGTTTCCGTGTCGCAGTGTGAGTGAAAGCGGTGGCCGAGTTCTTCCAGTTCGCGTCGCAGTTCCTGGTGGTTGTAGACCTCGCCGTTGAACACGATGGCTACATCGCCATCTTCAGAGAGGATCGGCTGGTCGCCCGAGACCGAGGTCTATAATCTTGAGCCGAGTCGCGCCCATGGAGCAGAGGCTGGACTCGAACACACCTTGCTGGTCCGGTCCACGATGAATCAGCGTGGCGGTGGCGCTGCGAATGCGATCGGAATCAGGTACCCATCGTTTGTGGGTGAAGCCAACGATTCCACACAAGTGCGTGCACCTCTATCGCTTTCCTGAAATCAGCTTGCGGTTCTCCGGCCAATCGAATCGCGCAGACTCGTGCCTCCGCGGAACCAAGGCACGGCGCAAACTGCTGGCTATTTAGGCAGAAAATCAATCGTACCGGTCTTTTTGAGGATGCACAACCCAATTTCCGCGGCGCATCACCGTCGGCCAATGATTACGACGGCGACGCCGAGGCAGACCAGAAGCACGCCCGCCCACCTCCTCGGCGTGACCTGTTCGCCGAGAAAGAATTTCCCTCCCAATGCGCCGACACCATAGCTCAGAGCTGTAACGGGAACCACCAAACTGACGTTTTGCCTCGACAGCACCGCGAGCAGGGAGAAGAATGCAGTCGCCATCAGGCTCAGACCCGACCCACATCCACGAAACTCGCAATGCGCCGGTGATCACGCCCATCAGCGCGACGGGGCGAAAATCCTTGACCTCGCCCACGGCCTTCATGGCACGAGAGACGCATAGTTCGCCACCGGTGCCAGCGCCAATAATCAGAAGATAGAAGATAAAAACGAGCATCTAGCCGGACTCCGTGGTACGCGGAGGCGTGTGTCCAACCACCAGGACGCCCAGGCAAATGAGTAGCACTCCCATCCAGCGCGTGGGCGTGACCATTTCGCGCAGCAGGAAGTGAGCCAGCAGAGCGGACATGCCGTAGGCCACCGACGAGGCTGGTTGCACGTAGCTGTAATCCGCCCACGAGAGCACCAGCATGTTCGCCCCAAAGAAAACAATGAGCGATGCAATGCCCAGCCAAATCGTGCCTGACGTGAGGACGCGGGAAAGGACGTCAATCGCCTCCGCCGGCGTTCCGATGTTGACCGCGCCGATGCGCTTCATCCCCTTGCCGAGCAGCACGTTGCCCAAGGGACCAAATATCACCATCAAAAAGATCAGCAGATAGGTTTTGAAGTGCAGACCGGCGGAAGACTTCATGCGCAATATGGACCTTCCGGCCGGAAATCAAGTTCCTCGTGTGGCACGAGGCGGTTCGTCGACCGCATAATTACGCTATCTCCCTCGGGAATAATCAGCCGCAAAATACACATCGTAGAATTCATGTTACTTGATTTTCCGCGCGCGCCCAAGTTCTCAGACGAGGCTGGCTCGCGCCCAACCGGGCTCATTCGTATCGCAGACTCTCAACCGGGTCCATCCGGGCGGCGCGTGCGGCTGGCACCGTTCCGAAAAGAATACCTACCACCGCGGAGACCGAGATGGCCACGATCGCGGAAAGTCCCGAGATGGGGATGCGGTAGTCGGTAAGGAACCGCACCGAGAAGGGCAGCGCCAATCCGACTACAACCCCGCCTACCCCCCCCATCAGAGAGATTAGAACTGCCTCCGATAGAAACTGAAACCGAATCTCGGCATTCGTCGCGCCAATCGCTTTCCGAATGCCAATTTCGCGAATTCGCGAAGTGACCGTCGCCAACATGATGTTCATGATGCCGATACCACCCACCAGCAACGTCACCGCCGCAATCAGAAACAACACTAACGTCAACGCATTTGCCGTGCGGTCGGCCACGCTCAGCAAAGCAGTAAGATTCTGGACGACATAATTCGATTCTGGCCGGTGGCGCGACCGGATCACTTCGCGAATTTGTTCTGTCACCGAAACCACTATTGAAGGATCAGCCGCCGAGAAGTAGATCTGCTGCACATATGGCGTGTTGTTAAAGTATCGGCTTACGCTGTAGGGAATCACCATGGTACTGTCGGTGACCTCGGACTGCCCGAAGGTATCCACGCGCTCCCGGAACGTCCCGATGATGGTGAAAGGCAGTCCGCTCAGCTTCACGTCTTTCCCTACCGCCTTGTCTACCGATCCATAGAGTTGTTCGGCAAGTTTCTGCTGGATCACACCAACCTTGTTGCGCGCCTGTTCGTCCTCCGCGTCGAAAAATCTTCCCGAAACAATCACCAGATTGCGCACGGAGCGGTATTCAGGAAGAACACCAAGTACCCGCACATCACGCTCCTTGCCATACCCGATCGGAATCCGGTTATCCAGCGGAACCACGGGAGAAGCAGCCACGACTCCGGATACACGTTGCAGAACGGCGTACATGTCATCCACCGTCAAGCGATCGGGCGTAGTCTCCTCGCCTCCACCCTGGTATTCAGCATCGATCATGTTGGCGCCGATCGATTGAATCTGGTTCAAGACGTATTGTTTCCCTGTCATTCCGATCGTAACCACCAGAATGAGCGAAGCTGTACCAATGACCATTCCCAACGCGGTGAGAGAGAAACGCACCTTGTTGCTGCAGAAAGTGTCATAGGCGAGACTGAAAGTTTCCCCAAAAACCAGTTTGGGTGGACGGCTCGCCGTTACCGTACTAGTCGCCATACTGGGTCAGATGCTACGCGATGTCTGGAAGAGGCGCAATTTTGACAATTGCAGTGACCGATTGACCATGCGCCAGAGAGAAGGTTCTCGATAGGGATCAAGATTTAAGACCGCATGGCCGAGGCCGCGTCGGAGGAGTTGCGGCGCCAGGTTAGAACCAGATTGACGCCGTAGTTCCAAACCGAGCTCACCGTCATCCCCGCAATCCCCGCCAGGTACCAGGTCAAGCCCAGGTGAAACAGATACTGCGCGAAGCTGACGTTGATCACCGCACCCAGTGAACACGCCACATAGAATGTCAGCAGCCCGCTTGCCAATCGCCATCCGCGAAGGCGATGATCGCGAAACGTCACTACATTATTGAGCAGGAAGTTGAAAGTCATGGCCACGATTGTCCCTGCCAGTTGCGCGACGTTGAAACTTGTCTTCTCCCAGCCATAGAGTAGGCCCAATGTGGAAAGATGAACCAAAAGCCCCGCCGAGCCGACCAGAATGAACAGAACAAATCGAGTTGGAACGATCCTCCCGATCGATTTATCTACGATCAAATAGAGATATTCCAACTCCACCCGCACATCAAGTTTGCTCTCACCGAACTGCCGCCTTCGGAAATGATAAGGCACCTCTCTGACCCGGAGTGGCCGTGGACTGGATGCGAGCAAGTCCACAAGGATCTTGAAGCCCGTTCCACTCAACCGCTGGGCAACCTGACGAAAAAATGCGCGATCCACTAAAAAAAAACCGCTCATCGGGTCGGAGACCTCGGTTTGATACACTAGTCGGCCTATTCGCGATCCCATTGAGCTTAGCCAAAGTCTCCACGACGAAAATCCCTCCCGGCTGCTGCCGCCGCCGGCATTCCGGCTGGCAATCACGATGTCCAGCTGTTCCGATTTCATCAATTCCAGCAGCTTTGGCAGGACGCGCTCGTCGTGCTGCAGGTCGGCGTCCATTACCGCAATGTTCGGCGCGGGTGTAGCAAGCATGCCCTCGATACAGGCCGATGAAAGCCCGCGCCGTCCGATACGCTCAAGAACTCGGATCCGGCGGTCAGTCGCTGCCAGTTTCCGGATATACTCAGCCGTTCCATCCGGAGAATTGTCGTCTACGAATATGAGTTCCCACTGAATTCCCAGGAGAGTTTTCTGCAGTGCGGGCACAAGCACCGGGATGTTCTCACGTTCATTGAAAGTGGGAACCACAACCGCCAACTCGATAGGTGATGTGAGAGCTGGTGACTCGGAGCCGAGTGTGCCTTCGGATGGTTGATCTGCGGGTCCAGGAAGCGCACCGGTTTCAGGCATAGCGATTCGCAGGCTAACACATGAGGGTGACTATGGAAAGATTGGCGCTTGTGACAGAAAATACCGCATTTTTGTACAGCCCTTGTACAAAGTGCCCGGTGGTCTGCGTTGATCTCTCGGCACCTTTGTACGAAGAAGCGGCGCAGACCCCGGCTCTCGGAGAGAGAAGCCCATGTCTGCACCGCCAACGGGAGTGCCGTCAAGTGCTCATGTGGGAGTGTCTTGCCCCGGCAGTCCCTGCTCATCCACTCTCAATGCAACACACAGCTTAGCGAAGGCCCACCGGCACCGTCTGTTCAATATTGCTCAACCTTTGCCGGAGGCCCCTGGGCGCTGGGGAGCTGTAGCTGTTGCACGGTCCCGATATGCACAAAAAATGCCCCCTCATCGCGGGCCTTGGGCGCACGCCTGTGGGGGATCGTGAACCTATGTCAGTAAACAGTGACAAGCAGACCGATACCAAGCGTTCGGTGACCTTCCACCTTGACAATACCGCTGATAGAGACTCGACACTGGTAAGGGAAGTGTCTATTGTCGTCCGAGCGGATGTATCCAAGAGTCTCGCCGTTCAGACGGCACACTCTGATGGCGTAAGGGTCGAATGGATTATCTGGTTCTGGAATGAGTCGCAACTCTTCACCGACAGTGCAGCGTTTAATGATGCTCTGCCGTCGAACACCGTTTTCCATGCGCTTAACGCCAGCAAGTCGCAAGTGAAATTGTCGAGTCATTGGCTCAACACTGTATCGCCGAGCCTGCGTGCTCACGCAGGGGTACGATTCTGACAGAGCAACCACGACCAATTCACCGTAGGAAGATGAGCCTCTTCAGGATGATTGCGAATGTAGCTCAACACAATTCCGGTTCTCGGTTGTTCGAATTTGTGACTGTTTATTTCTTTGCTGCTCGTATCTTGGCCCACCGTGCTCGTTGTGCTGCCGCAATTCTCCTTCGCCCCGCTCCACTCATTTTCCGCTGTGGTGCCCGGGCCTGTTTCGTTGCCTTCGTTCTAGCAATCTCACCACCTGGTTGAGTTTTTCAATCTCGGCTTTCAGTTTCTGAACAATATCTTCAATCATGCCTGCCCCTGGTTTCGCTTAATGGGAGCGGCAAGAATAGCACGGCATTTGGAAAAGAAGCCCGTCTGGGAGCAGCCGCTTACGGGCGGTGATCCACGCCAGATCACCAAGTTTGCCTCCGGACGGATCTTCGATTTCGCCTGCTCCCGCGATGGCAAACAGCTCCTCTTATCCTTTCCTTAGGCATCGAAGACAACGACGTTATTCTGATTAGCAATTTCCGGTAATGTTGGCATGCCTTTGTCCCACTCCAGTTTGCTTCCGCCTGCTTGGAAAGAGGCGGGTTACGTTTCCTTCAGTTCGGATATACGGCCGGTCGTCGTCAATTTTGCTACAGCGACGGCGGGGCTGATTTGCCAATTATCTCGTCGGGGATGTCCTCAAGAAACCTGCTATCAGCATCCGTCACACTGGTCACAAGTCCTCGCAAGCTCATGCAGTCGTTTGTTGACACTCGATTTGGACCAGCTCAGCGGGCGCGCCGCTTCCTGTGCCCAAATCTACCTGTTTACCCTTGGCATAGATTTGATGCCGAGGATGCGTCCGGTTCCATTTAGCCAAGGTTGCCGTTTGGTGCACATGTTCGAGAACCCTTCGCCAACGGCCTCCGTTGTAAGCGCAAAAACTAATCTCACCTTCTTGGGTCGCCATAGGAGCAGTCGAATCAGACATCGTGGAAAGATCGTAGTTGAATAGGTCTTGGAACCACATCGCGCTGATCATAGCGAGCTTCCACGACCCGCTATAGGCATATGCGCGCTGAGACCAGTCCGACCCGCTGCCCGCGACCCTATAAAAGCAGTCTTCAAGCAATTCGCGCAGTTTGCTAAAACCAAAACCGGAAGGAGCCTTACCCTGGTCAAAATTGCGCAGCACAGACAGCGATACCATTGCCTTGGTAATCGCCGGCCGTCTCCCACGATCCGTTATCTCCACAAGGTCGCGGAGAAAGCACTCCACGTCAAAGAACTTCGCCACCGGGACCATCTCCTTTGTTTCGGAATTGATCAGCACCGGGGAGAAGATTCCATGATTGGGATGTATATCGTTAAAGAGACTGCCTACTTCTGCGTTCGGATGAAGAACATCGCACAGGTGGGCGAATACTCCATATGCTGAGACCGGGAACCAGTCGCGCATCGGCTGCCAGCTAATCGACGTTTGGTTTTGCAAATCGTACGCAATTTGCGAGACCGGGTAACGCTTCATGTAGCGCTCATCGTCCGAGACATGTTCATCTCGGCCACAGAACATCACAGGCTGGAAAATAACCCCATGGATCTTGTCTATCTGTTCCGCCACGAAGCGAACGATATCACCCACACCATCGTTGTTTAGGCCGTTCACCACGGTCACCTGAAGCGTCGTTTTCATTCCCGCCGCGGCGATATTCTCCAGGGCGCATCGCTTCACATCCATGTAGTTTCTGATTCCTCGATGGCAATTCTTCTCTTCGGTGACTCCATCGAACTGGAGATAAACGCCGTGGAGTCCAGAGGTCTTCGCTCGGACAGCAAAATCTCTTTCTTGAGCAAAGCGAATTCCATTGGTGGCGACATGTAGGCGATGGAAGCCCATGCCCTTGGCATGCCGGACCGCGTCCAGGAATATCGGTGATAGCGTCGCTTCTCCTCCGGAGAACAGAACGTTAATCTCTCGCTGAGGTTTGAAGGACTTTGCTCTTTCAAACACAGCCGTCACATCTTGCATATCTAATTCGTGGACGTAGCTGGCGGCGTTGGCGTCCATGTAGCACGGCGAACAGAACATGTTGCAGCGGTTGGTAAGGTCGACGATCAAATATGCACCGCGCCCTGTCCTGATGCTGTTTGCGCCGTGATTGTGAACCATTTCATCGCCGGCACAATTGAAGTCCTTGCCAAACCCGAGGCTCTCCATCCGTTTGAAGAACTCCGGATGATTCGAAAGCACGTCTTCACACGGACCATGCTTCTCGCAGGCTTTGCGCATGAGGATGCGCCCTGCTTCGTCCACGATCTCCGCCTCGATGATTCCAGGCCTATCCCTGAAGTCTGCGACGCTGCTCTCCCCCTTAATCACACTGTCCACAGCTTCTCGATTACAGCCCGGACAGAGCGACAGAGTTCGGCGCGGGGCGCCAGTCGCCATTGCAATTCTCTCCCAGCTTCTGAGAAGCGGACTGGGCGCCCAAGACGGCTGCGGAAGTTTGCCGTGCGGCAAGATCGAATTGATCTTTCTAGCAAAGGACCATGCGGCACTCGATAACGATCTGGTGACACTGGCTGACTGGGCAGACATGGGACAAAACCTCCTATGCGGATTCGATCAAAGGCGTAAATACAGAAAACTGCGACATCAGGGGAACCCTGCAGAGAAGTGGTTCAAATATTTTACATTGGAATGTTGCCTTTGCAAGCAGGGAAAGGGCGGGGGGTGCACGACTTCGTTGGGGGAGTGGCCGATAGCGGCCAGTTTTTTTGACTTGTCTTACGGCTTATACAGCCGTAAGATAATTTCATGACGACTCCTGCTGAGGTTCCATCTCGCATTCGCGAACTCGCCACCGGTCTTTCCCAGCCCAAACCCATGCGGCGGGGTTCCCTTTCCGAACGCAACGTCAAGTGCAGTAAGCCCAGCTGTCCCTGCGGGCAGGACCCCAAGGCACGGCACGGCCCTTACTACAGCCTGACCCGAGCCGTTTCGGGGAAGACTCATTCCCGTTTGCTCAGCCCGTCGCAGGCGGAACTGGCCCAGGAACAGATCGAAGCCGGCCGCAAGTTCCGCAGCCAGGTCGACGACTACTGGGAGGCCTGCGAGCAATGGGCCGATCGCCAACTGGAGGATTCCGCGGCGGCCGCGCCAGAGGCGGCCAAAAAAGGGGGCTCCAAGCGGACTTCCAGGCTGCGATTGCCCAAGAAATCGAAGCGCTTTTAGGCCGACAGGCCGTGCAAGGGTTAGATTTTGAGGCGCTGGAAACTGCCGCCCGGCAGCAGGCACTGCGCGTGGCGGCGCGTGCCCTGGAAGGTTGGCTCAATGCCGACACTTCCGATCGCACCGGGTCGCACCTACCCTGCGCCTGCGGCGCTCCGGCTCAGTACCGAGGACGCCATGGGAAGAGTTTCGAAAGCGTTCTCGGCCCCCTGTATCTGGAGCGAGCTTATTACTACTGCCAGAACTGTCAGAGCGGCTTCTGCCCGCGGGACCGCGCGCTGAGCTTAGAAGACTTCTCTTTATCCCCTGCGGTTCTGCGCATGGTGGGCAGCGCCGCCACCCTGGTCAGCTTCGTGGAGAGCAGCACTTTACTGCGCGAATTAGCCGGGGTGGAGGTAAATGCCAAGCAAGTGGAACGTGCTGCCGAAGCTTTGGGCCAGGAGATCGCCCAAGACGAGCGGCAGTGCGTAGAACCGCTGTCCCAGACCCCGGTTCCTGCCACTCTCTATCTGGGCATGGACGGAACCGGAATTCCCATGCGCTCTTCCGAACTGGTCGGCCGCTCGGGCAAGCAAGCCGATAGTTCGGCCAAAACTCGCGAGGTCAAGCTGGTCACAGTCTGGAGTGCCGAATCGCAAGACGAGAACGGGATCCCCATTCGCGACCCAGGATCCGTGAGTTATTCGGCGGCCATTGAAAGCGCCGCGACTCTGGACACCGATTCCCTTCCGGCAGAGTTCACACAACGCGTCCTGCGCGAGGCGACTCGCCGCCGCTTCGAGCGAACGCCGCGACGAGTGGTGTTGGGGGATGGAGCCGCCTACATCTGGAATATTGCCCAGGAACTGTTTCCCGATGCACGCCAGATCATCGATCGCTATCACGTGAAGCAACACTTGAGTGATGTCGCGAAAGCCATCTACGGGCCCGACACCGAACAGTCCCGATTGTGGGCGAACAAGCGGCATCAGGAACTCGACGATGGCCGCTTGTCACCTCTCCTCCGAGCTCTCAATCGCCACGCTCCTCATTGCGAGCCGGCCCGCAAATGTGTCGACTACATCAAAAAGAATCAGCAGCGCATGCGCTACGCCGACTTTCACGCCCAGGGTCTCTGCACTTCCACCGGAGTGGTTGAGGCTGGCTGCAAAGTTGCCATCGGTACTCGCCTCAAGAGAACGGGAATGCACTGGAGCTTACCCGGAGCCAATTCCATCATCGCACTTCGCTGCTGCAAGCTCAGCGGTAGGTTCGAAGACTTTTGGGAGCGTCGATCCGCTCGGAGGGCTGCTTAGCCCTCAAATTTGGCGTGCACCCAAGGGCGGGGCAGCGATTCCACAACCGAGAGGCTGCGAAGACCGATGCCCGAGTGTTCTGTTGGATTTGGATGTTGATGAGATGGCCGAGGAGATTCGCATGACGTTGTGAGGGGCCATATCGAGCAAGGAGGCATGCCGATCCTCGCCTGAACAAAAAGGAAGGTCAGGCGGAGCCGGGGACCAGGGGGCGACCGAAGCCGGCAAGGGTTGGTCAGGGGGAGCGGTTGCTGGAAGCCATTTCGTGCAGGAACTCAGCCGTCATCAAACGGGCCCAGAGAACTTGGCTTGTGCCATTGCGAGCCGCCGCTTTCAGGTTGAGCGCGAAGAAGGCATGGAAGAGGTTGTAGGCCAGGAAGGTCAGCAGCAAGAAACACAGCTCGCCGCTTTCCAATGCGTTCAGCCATTGTCGATTTTAGACAAGATCGGCCCCAGCATGAATGCGGCGAAGAAACCGACCGCGTAAATCGCTGCCGATGCCCACAGCAGAATCCGGCTGAGTTTGCTTGCTTCGGCGCATGCCTCCGGATTGTCGGGGCTGCATTCTTTTCTAGTGAGGCGCGGAAGAATGTAGTAGGTGTTCACGAAGCTGCACGCGATTAGAGCGCCGGAGAAGGTCAGGACTTTGTGGCGTGAGAGTGCAACCAGCCACGGGAGAAATGAGAGCGTCGATGCGACCGACGCCCCCAGCCCGAATAGCACGAGCAAAGACGGCAAAGGACAGCAGAGTAGCGTGCTAAGAGAGCTGAACAGAGAGACGGGATGATGCCACACTAGCGGACATTACACCTCGCCCGTGGAAGAGCCACTGGCCCTACTACATCCGGATTCAAGACCCAGAATTCATTGCGGGGTGGCTTCGAAACGGCATCTCCTTGACCGACCAAAAGGGTGCCTTAGGGTCAAAGCATTCGTGACCACGAAGCGCAATGCTGCTCGTGGTTACGGAAACACCGATCCAAACCGTGCTTATTTGCAGCAAGGCGCCGTGAAGCTGACTCCAGAGGCAGGGGCGTGGCTCTCGGAACGGTTTGACTTAGCTGTGAAGAAACACGGGGAGATCACCCGCGAAGAATTAGACGACCTCGATTGGCCTGCCTGAGCAAAACGTGGTGCGGGCGGAGGGACTTGAACCCTCATGAGCCGTTTTAGCCCTGCGGATTTTCATGCCGTCTACGGCTTTCGCCGCCCGGTTGTGAGGCCTTTAGAGGGCTCACGCCAAGTTTGCGGTCTGGACTATCCCTTCACCATCCCCCGGAAGCTCCGGAGCTTAGGTGCTGCCCGTCTAGTCTCTACACCTTCCCGGCTAGAGTATATGGCCGGGCTTGGCTCGGGATTGCCATTTGAGGTTTCCCCGACTTTGAGCAGTTCTGCATCGCCGGTTTCCCAGGCGAGCACTCAAGTTTTCCTTAAGTCCGCTGCGTATGCCATTCCGCCACGCCCGCGCGCGGCTGCCCTCCTCAGTGATCTTAATGATATGGCACGTTGCTCGATTTTACACTTCCGTTTCTTGCTCAGGAGGTTGCGGTGAAGCCTGAGTGTTCTGGATGGCTTTCTTGCCTTTCTTGTTTTTCCTGGTCCGCATGACATGGACGAACTGTTTGCCGTCGATGCAGAAGCACGCTGCCAAGCGCTGACCATTGCGGCGCGCCATGTTCGGCGTCAGGAAACAGCCAGGCCTCTTCTCGATGATATTCGTAGCAAGATCGAGGCAGCACAGTCCGTTGCATTACCCTCCAGCGCACTCAGCAAGGCTTGCCAGTATGCGCTCGCACTGTGGAAGAAGCTCACCCGCTTCTTGGAGCATCCAGAATTAGAGCTAAGTACTAACTTGGCGGAGAACTCCATGCGTCCGGTAGCTCTTGGTCGAAAGAATTGGTTGCACATCGGCAGCCCACAAGCGGGACCGAAGGTTGCGGCGATTCTCTCGGTCGTGGAAAGCTGCCGTCGGCTGCAAGTCCCGGTGCGCGATTACTTTTCCACGATTCTCCCCGGGCTTGCCGATCTCCCGATCAGGTGCCTTTCAGACCTTACTCCCGCTGTGTGGGTCGCCCGGCATTCATAGACTCAAGCGACCTGGGAGGTACGCCCATCATCCACCGGTCGAACCAATCCACGATGTATTCCAGACGTTCGATGCGATGCCAGGGCTCGCCCGAGCGCGAGAGCTCACTAGAGCGCTACACGCGGTTTCTTCAATGACGCGAATCGCTTTTCCCGATCATCAATTCTCCGTCTGATGCGCTATCCTGGGAGGGGAAACCAGCGCGGCCATCATGATTACAGACACGGATGCGTCCGATCGCGGTGGTGCAGAAACCCTCCGCCGGTACGAACTCAATGGCGCTTACGACGAGATGTTCCGCGCCGTGGAGCATCCGCGAAAACAATATCGTCAACTCTACAACTTGCTTTTGAGCCTGGGTCCGGGCGAGCTGCGACGGAGCAAACACGAGGCTGACCAATCGTTCTTCAACCAGGGGATCACTTTTACCGTCTACGGAAGTGACAAAGGCACCGAGCGGATTTTTCCTCACGATTTGCTGCCCAGGATTATCACAGCGGCGGAATGGGAAAGGATCGAACGCGGACTGACTCAGCGGATCACGGCGCTGAATCTGTTCCTCAAAGATGTCTATCATGAGGGAAAAATCATTGAAGACGGCGTCGTGCCCGCTAACATTGTTTACACCTGCAAACATTACCGCCGGGAAATGCGCGGTATCAAAGTACCTCGCGACGTCTACATCACGGTGGTTGGTACGGATTTGATACGAAACCCGGAGGGAAACTTTGTGGTTTTGGAGGACAATCTCCGCGTCCCCAGTGGGGTTTCTTACATGCTCACTAGCCGCAGAGTGATGAAGCAAATATTTCCCGGGTTGTTTCAAAAATGCCGGGTGAGGCCGATTGAGCAGTACAGCCAGGAACTGCTCTCGACTCTGCGATTCCTGGCCCCCGAAGGCCGCTCCGAGCCAACCGTCGTTTTGCTGACTCCGGGCGCCTACAACTCTGCTTACTTCGAACATACTTACCTGGCACGGCGGATGGGCATTGAACTCGTCGAGGGGCGAGATCTAGTGGTCCACGATAACGTCGTTTATATGCGAACCACCTTCGGCCTGCAACGCGTTGATGTGATCTATCGCCGAATCGACGACGATTACCTCGATCCCCTGGTATTCGAGAGCGGGTCCGCGCTAGGTGCTGAGGGTCTCTTCAATGCCTATCGCGCCGGAAACATAGCCTTCGCAAATGCGCTGGGGACGGGAGTCGCCGACGACAAGGCTATCTATGCCTATGTGCCCAAAATTATTCGCTACTATCTCGACCAAGACCCGATTCTGGAAAGCGTGGAAACCCTGTTGATGTCCGATCCGGCGCAACGTGAACACGTCTGCGAGAGGTTGGATGAATACGTGGTAAAAGCTGTGGGCGAGTCGGGTGGTTACGGCATGTTGATCGGTCCGCACAGCACGGAACAAGAGCGCACGGAATTTCGAGAAAGGATTAACGCCTGGCCGCGAAACTACATTGCGCAACCGACAATCAATCTTTCGAGGGCGCCCTGCTTTGTGGACGGAGCCATCGAGCCCCGTCACGTCGATCTCCGACCTTATGTGCTTTACGGCGAAAAAATTACCATTGTTCCCGGTGGCCTTACGCGAGTGGCGCTGCGCAAGGGCTCCCTGGTGGTCAATTCGTCTCAAGGTGGGGGCTCGAAAGACACGTGGGTCTTGCAGAATTGAGATTTTGAAGAATTGGGTGACAAAACGCCATGCTTTCTCGCGTCGCCGACAGTCTCTACTGGATGAGCCGCTATTTCGAGAGGGCGGATAATGCCTCGCGTGTGCTGAAGGCGACTTACAGCCTGATCCTGAATCCCGCAAAGTTTTCCACGGAAGAGCGTTGGTTTCGCGCCGTGTCCTCGCTAGCCCCCGGTGCGGCTGCCAGCAACGTCGACCCGCAGCGTGCTCTGTTTTTGTTGGTAGCGGATCCGGAAGGGGCTTTTTCGATTGTGAAATGCATCAGCGGGGCCCGCGAAAATGCCCGGCAAGTTCGCGAGGAGATCAGCTCGGATATGTGGGAGCATCTGAATCGTCTTTTCCACGACGTGACTGGCTTTGAGCTGCAACCCGATGATGATGCAGGTGCAATGCGAGTGGTGAGCTTAGTTCGCGAAGGCTCCTACAGGTTTAATGGAATTACCGCCGCCACTATAAATCACGACGAGGCCTGGCATTTTATCCAGCTCGGCAAATATATAGAGAGGGCCTGCAATCTCTGCGTCCTGCTTGACGCTTATTTTGTCATCGACAAGCATGCTGATGATTTGGATTGGGTGGGCCTGTTAAGCAGTTGCGCTGCGTTTGAAGC
>CAVSTM010000005.1:0-142049 GCA_963730845.1 uncultured Acidobacteriaceae bacterium
CCCTCCGCTCCCTCAATTGTTGACACAGGAAGTCGATAAGCAGGGCGCAAGCACTGTTTTGTTGACCAAGGTTCGTTGCTATGATGGGAATCTGACAAATTGTGTTGCGCCGACTACCGCACCGTCGAACTCAATTACGGAAATAGACGACTTTAGTACGTGGGCGGGCATGACTACATCGAGTCGCAAGGAAACGACGTACGGTCCTTACCCGAATGTGACCTTAGTAGCTCTTTATGATTTTGGGGCCACTACACCGACTCGGAAAACGGTTTATTCTAATTACGGCTATAGTTGGAACAGGTCCACAAGTTCTCCGACCTGTACTACTGCCATAGGCAACGGTATTGTTGATAGACCCTGCCAAGTCCAAATGGAAAACGGCTCTGGAACACAACTAAGAAATTCATATACACAATACAACGCGGCAGGTAACGTGATTGGGACCGCTGTTCTCACCGGAGGTTCTAGTTACCTAACCACGTCTACCTCTCGTTATTCCAACGGACTTCCTGACGTAAATACAGACCCTAACGGAAATCACACTACATATACGGCGGGTGGCTGTTCTATCTCGTCAGTGACCCCCGCCATATCCGCTCTAGTAGTGTCGTTTACATGGGATTCCGGCTGTGAGGGTGATAAAGTTCTATCCGTCACCGACCCAAATGGAAATTCAGTCAGTGCTACGTACAACGATCCTTTTTGGAGGACTACCTCGACAACAGACCAATTGCTTAATACGGTGGATTTTACGTATGGGCAAGACCCACAAACGGTAGAAACCCAGATGACTTTTGGTTCCTCTGACTTCGATGCTTTCTCTACCGCCGATGCTCTGGGGAGACCTTTGTACGCTCAACAGATTGAAACTTCGGGTGGGTCTTGGGATACAACCCAGATGGGCTACTCGTGGAATAGTACAGGTCGCGTCACCACAAAAACCATGCCCTGCGCTACCACCAAGGGAGCTGGCTGCTCTACGGCCACAACAACAGTTACACACGATGCTTTGGGCCGTCCGCTTGTCACTACAGATGGTGGCGGGGGAACCATTACCAACACCTACACAGGTAATTCTACTTGCACGTCGCCGCTGACGGGATGCTATATCACCACAAGCACTCTCGGCCCAGCACCGACGGGCGAAGTCGTCAAGGAGGTTGCCAAAGAATACAATGGACTTGGACAACTTTTAGCCGCGTGCGCCATTTCGTCTGCTAGCGGTAGCGGCGCTTGTGGTTTCGGAGGCTATGCGGGATTCTTGACCTCGTATTCCTACAATGCGGATGGCACTCTGGCCCAATCTGTTCGAGGGGCACAGACCCATTCCGCTACTTACGATGCGATCGGTCGTGTGCTAACCACAACAACCCCAGAGTCGGGAACCACTACCTATGTGTATGATACGTCTTCATTCTGCGGTACGGCGTGGAAGGGGAAGTTGCTCTACAAAGCAGATGCTAACGGCAACAACACCTGCTACGGCTACGATACTATGGGGCGGCTCACTTCGGCCCCTTCCAGTGGTCCAAATTATGACGGAAATAACAAGTATTTCGTATATGATTCAGCTACGGTTGACGGCGTGGCGATGTCAAACACTTTAGGACGTTTGGCTGAAGCGTATACGGCTCCGTCCGCAGGCGGCACAAAAGTCACAGATGAGGGCTTTAGCTATAACGCACGTGGTCAGATATCCGGCTATTACCAGTGGTCAACAAACTCCGGCGGTTGGTATGTTTTGGGAGCAAACTACTACGCCAATGATGTACTCGAAACACTGACCGGTGCTTCCGGTGGTCCGTGGAATTACGGTCTCGATGGTAAAGGCCGACCCTACAGTATGGGCGGCGGCGCCGGTAATTCTACGAATGTCGTCGCGCGCACTACTTACAACGCGAACGATCAGGCGTTAATCGTTTCGTATGCTCAAGGAGGAACTAGCGCGAGCGACCAGTACCAATACGACTCCACGGGCAGAATGACAGCGTACACCTTTTACACTGGCACTTCTTCCGCGTACGTCAACGGGAACTACACATGGAACGCTAACGGCACGCTTAACGGCTTCTCTCTTCAAGACAGTCTGAACTCGCAGTCTATCTACTGCGCTTATGGAACGGCGTGGTTCAGCTGGGGAACGAGCCCCGCGTATGACGCAAACGGACGCTTACTGAATATGCGTTGCAACAATGGCACAGTAAATGTGTGGGGTCAGAATTTCGCTTACGACATGTACGATAACATAACCAAAACGATACCTTCTGGCTATCCGGGGCTGACGTGGAGTCCAGGATACAGCGCGACGAACAATCAAGAAACAGGAACGACTTACGATTCTAACGGCAATGTGAAAGTCGATTCTTTCCACACGTACACGTGGAACCAAGATAATCACCCGCTCGCTTTTACAGATGTTCCGGTAACAAAAATTCTTTACGACGCCTTCGGTCGCAGAGTAGAGCAGTATAACGGCTCCGCTTATGATCAGGAACTGTACTCTCCTCTTGGTAATCTCGGCGTTATGACCGGGCAAAGTGTTGGACTAATAAAAGCCCCGCTACCCGGAGGCGGTATCGCAGACAGCAACGGACACTACTGGCACGCAGACCATCTCGGTTCGATGCCACTTTTGACAGACATGACAGGAGGGGCATCGTTCTCTGACAGACTCTACGCTCCGTACGGAGAGACGTACAACACAATTGGCTCTTCCGCTTATCAGAATTTCACAGGAGACACTCAAGACGTTGTTGCCGGTATATACGACACGCCTAATCGGGAATTGAATCCGAATAAGGGGAGATGGAATTCTCCAGACTCGGGACATGCTTCGTGGAATGCCTACTCGTATACTACGAATCCTCTGGGGGAAACTGACCCGAGTGGTTCGAGTGCTGTGAATTCAATGCCGAGTTGTGGCCCAGACCTTTGTAATGCGGGACTTTTAGGAGGCGACGAGTTCGGCGGAAATATAAACATTGATTGTTCACAGGGTTTTTGCATCGACCAGTTTGGGGATACCGACGACGCCATGAGTGATATTTCTGTGGCTCATGCAGAGGGCGTACCCGTATATGAAGCGTTTATCGGTGGCGGGGTTGACAGCTTTCAGCCGCCGTATAGTTCAAACTCTAACATCAGTCCTTCAGGCTTGTGGAGAGATGATGATGACGATTCTGATCGTTTTACGTTCTATACACAAGCGGCAATGCAACCTCCAAGCTATCCATTCGGAAACAATAGCTACAGACTTCTCTCGATGGTAGCCGCAAACAACGGGGTCACTGCAACCATCAGCGCAGGCCCCCCGGATGCAAAGAAGAACTTTTGTTTGCATCAGTCAAATATGGCTGGCTTGGAGGCCGTCTTGCCCGGAGGCTCCGTCTTGATGGGAGGAGATTATAGCCCGAGTGCAGTGCTTGAGGCTCCGGCCCACGCCGGGGCTGAATATGCGTTGGATACGGCAGCGAATAGCACGGCATTTCTGTCCACAGTGAGGTCATGGTTGGGGATTCCAATGACCCAAACTGCGACATGGCTAACGCGGGCTAGCTATATGCTTTGGGCTGTCCAAGGCTATCGGGCGCTGACGGCTTCGCAAAAGGAATATGCAGCTTGTGTGAGTAATTAGAGGCTACCGATGTCAGAGGGAAAGAAAAAGCGGTCGAATTTCTTAGTGGGAATGATTTTGGCCGGAATTGCAATCGCGATTCTAAAGACAGCCGATACATTTGGTGTCAGTGAACCGTGGGGTGATGCCATTGTCTACACCCTTATGGTGTTCGTAATCGTAACCGGCATTCTCGATCCCGCTTGGCGTCGCAAGGAATTCTGGGGATGGCTGACCGCTGCCTTTGTTGCTCATAGCATTGGCGTAACCATCTTTGAGCAAGGTTTTCCGGACTTCGCCAGGAAATTCCATGGCATTCCACTTGGAGTTGCGTTTATGGCTGAGGCTGTCTTGATCGCTGCCCTGCTGGCCAGAAAATTGCGGACACCGAAGACCGACTCATCCGATCAGAGTTTGGGGCCAGATCTTCACTTATGATGTGTTCGGCAATATCGCCAAGAAACGTAGCATCTCGTTGTTGCCGCAAACAACGGGGCAGCCACTGCGACGATTGGTCCCGCACCGCCCCAGAAACCACTGAACAAGCCGGGCTGTTGGAGTAAAGGACTTTGGGCCGGAGTGAAGGCGGGGGCCAGTGTTTTCGCCCCCTCGCCACCCGGAGCCGACCCTACGGGAGACGCGGGGGATTTTGTAAAGAGCAAACAGGGCCAAGCGGCGATCATTGGAACTCTGTACTACGCCGCTAACGCCGCCAGGCCATTTGCCCTCTATGCCGACTTTGCTGCGGACGCTGTCCCGGTTGTCGGGGAGATATGGCTTGGCGCTCAGGGTGTCTATGCCTTGTACCAGGGCGGGAAGACTTGGAATGCAGTTACCACTCAGTGCGATGGGGGATAGGCAACTTGAACCACGGTAACGATAATCCGCATCAAGAGAACTCGGCCGAGAATGGCCAACGGGGAATGAGTTGGCGCTTGAAGGCAGTTCTTATCTTGCTCGTAGCCCTGGGTTTATCTTCAACGATGCACTGGACGGTTGGGGAAGGCCAATCGCCATGGCTGCGGTTGCGCTAGTCGTTCCTATTTTCCTTCGCCAGTTCCGTGAGTTCTGGACGCAGAGCCGGTTTTGGGATCACGGTGTTGCTGTTGGCGGTCATTCAGGTACCTCTGGTGATTGCTGTGCGACTCCCGATGCAGCAGGGGGGCCCCTATTATTCGCTGGCGTTTGGAATTATTGACGTCCTGTTTGTGGGCTTCGTGATTTTGTTCGTGTGCTCAAGATCGAGGGGAGAGAGCATCCACCATTAGCCCAGCACCTGAACCATCCTCGCCAGCCAAGGGCGAGGCAAGGAGTTCGGTTCGGGGCGGGCGCTTGGCGGGCTGTTGCCGCAAACAGAGAGTTCCAGAACGGAAGTGGTGGGCGCAGTACCGGCGAGTGGAACGGTTGTGCCGGAGTCGAAGCGACGACGGCGGAGTGTCGCCGAGCGTCGGCGAGTAGTGGAAGAGACGCAGGCTCCGGGAGCGTCGGTAGCGCGGGTAGCGCGACGTTGAAAATAGAACGCATCGAAGATCAGGACGTTCCAGTTTTCCAAACACGTGATCCTTATCGTAACTACTTGGCTGAGGTGCTTGCGAGACTGCGTGGCAAGATGGCTCAGCGTGCCCTGCCTAGCGATCTTCCTGAGTGGAGGTATGTCAATACCAATGCACGTTTTTGAGGGGTGCGACACTACGACAAAAGCCAAGCTCAAGCCGATCCTTCTTCGCTATGCGGCGGGCCAAAAATCCGCAAATTTCCCGGATGAGCAGGCGGTTGGCCTGACGTTCGTTTTTGATCCGCAAGGCGGGAGATCAGCTACGGTGACGTATATTTCGAGGGATTCGAGGATCGGCGCAAAACCGACGTCATCATTGAATGTCTCAGCGAAGCAATGGAGATCCGCTGGAGCGAATGGGTGAGGCAAGAGGCCAAGGAGATGGGATATGATCTCAAAACTGAAAGCCGAAGAGGGAAGAAAACCTGAATCTTTTCGTCCCGTGCTCTCACTTCTTCCACGTCGCCGTGACTAGCGAGTCGAGCCGGTCTTGCCGTACCTTCGCCCATTGCGCGTAGTGGCGTTCGGTGGTGCTGATGGACTTGTGCCCGAGCAGCTTCGACACGTCCTCCATAGGTACGCCCTTGCCGAGTAGGTCCACCGCGAAGGTGTCCCGCAGCCGATGGCTAACCATGTGCCCCTCGCAATGGATGCCCGCACGGTCAAAGGCGCGGCTAATCTCACGGCTGCGCTCACGGGAAAAGTTAACCTTGGACCGGGTGCCGGTGTAGAAGAGATAGTCCCCCTTGATAGCACCCGCAAGAATGTCTTCGGCCGCTTCCGTGGGGATGGGCACGCTAACGTGTACGCCGGTCTTCTGCCGCTGGGTGGTCACGTGATACGCCTTCTTGCTGGACTGCAACAACTCATCTGAGCGCAAGCACGAGGCGTCACGGATAGCAAGGCCGCTCCACCTCATGAGTTGGACGATTGCCAACACCCGCGCGGCTGCGCCGTTCCTAAACTCCAGGGGTACGGCCTTGAGCAAGCGCGTGTACTCCGCATCGGTCAACGGCATGGTGGGTGGTTGGTCTATCTTCACCGGGTCCAGCTTGGGGACGTGGGTAAGCCATCCAGCACCGTGGCAGTAGTTAAGGAAAACGCGCACGAGTGTCTGCACGTGGCTGCGGGTAGCTGAGGACGGGTACAGCTCGGGCCACGTGGCCTTGTAGTCGGTCAACAGCCCGAGCGTGAGCGCCTCCAGCGTGAATACGCCCCGGCCCTCGCAGAAGGTGATGAGGCGCAAAATCTCTCGCTGGTATTTGCCGTATGCCTCGGCCGAGATGCCCTTAACTTTTTTGCCCTTGAGGAAGGCGTCATAGGCCGTACGGAGAGAGTGCCCCGTGGTGCTCGGAGCGGTGACGCGACCCGCTAGCTGGTCCTCCAGGCGGCGCTTAATCTCTTCAGCCTCGGCCCAGGACCGTGTACCTGCCTGTCTGCGGAATTGCTTCCCGTTCTTGCTCCACCGGAAGTGCTTGCGGCACCGGCATGACTTTGTGAACTCTTCCCCGTGCCATTTGCAGCCGGGCTTGTGCCGTACAAAGATTGTGACAATGGGTGCGCTCATAAATCTAAGCTAGCACAGAAATAGCACAGGTCAAAGGCACGGAAGTAACATATCCAGTGTTTATGCTGGTCATGAGGCAGTTACACAGATTATTGAGTATACCGTGCCCGTCAGGGCAGTGGCGCGCGTCCCGCCCGGACGCTCGAGCCAAGACAGTGGAGCCCCGGTCGGGACGCCGCGCGCTACACCGGGCCGGCGACTCGGTACAATGAGTAAAATCCATGGAATTCAAACTGACGGAAACCGAAGTCCGTGTGCTCGCATCGCTGATCGAAAAAGACATCACCACGCCGGAGTACTATCCGCTTTCGCTGAACGCGCTGGTCAATGCGTGCAACCAGAAAACGAACCGCGACCCGGTGATGCGGTTGGACGAAGACGCGGTACGCAACGCGCTGGAGGGTCTGGAGCAGCAGCGCATGGCAGGACCCGCCCGCGGCGCCGACAGCCGCGTCACCAAGTACGAGCAGCGAGTGCAGGAAGTGTTCAACTTCACCCGCGCGGAGATTGCGGTTCTATGCGTGCTCCTGCTGCGCGGTCCCCAGACGCCGGGCGAACTCCGCGGACGCGCCGAGCGCATGCATCGCTTCGAAGCGCTTGAGGATGTGCAATCGGCATTACAGAAGCTGATGCAGCGCGAGCCGCCGCTAGCGAAGGTCCTGCCCCGCCAGCCGGGAACGAAAGAATCTCGATATGCGCATCTGCTCGCCGGTGACGTGGTGGAGGCGGAAACGAGGGTCCAGGCTGCCGTGACAGGCGGAGACAATCCGGCGGAGCGCATCACGCGTCTGGAAGAAGAAGTGGCGGAACTGCGGAGAGAAGTTTCGGAAGTAAAGGATCACCTGGAGAGATTCCGGAGACAATTTGAATAGAATCTCACCGCCGAGAAACGGAGAAATTCGACAGATTCTCCAGTGCTACCCAGTGCCCCCTGTGGTTAAGAATTTGTTCTTCCTCGGCGCTCTCTGCCTCCCGGCGGTGAAAAAACTCTACAGCACGCGTTCCTGCGTATACCCAGCCGCGCCTAACGCCGAGATGATTTCGGCAATATGGTCGGGCCCGCGAGTTTCCATAGTAATTTCGATTGCGGTCTCACCCAGGCCCACGCCGTGGTAAGCGCGGTCGTAGTCGGTCTCGACAATATTGGCGCGATGCTGCGCCAGAATTGACGTGAGGCGATTGAGCGCACCGGGATAATCGGGCAAGTGGACGCGCAGGCGCACCAGGCGTCCATCCTTCACGAGACCGCGTTCGATGATGCGCGAGAGCAGCGTCACGTCGATGTTTCCGCCGCACACCAGCACCGCAACTTTCTTCCCGACCAGAGGCAGCTTGCGGTTGACGAGAGCCGCGATAGCGGCCGCGCCCGCGCCTTCGGCCAGAGTTTTTTCGCGTTCCAGCAGCAGCAGGATGGCGTTGGCGATTTCCTCTTCTTCGACGGTAACGATGTCGTCCACGTACTTCTGAACCAGTGGCAATGTGCGTTCGCCGGCGCGTCGGACAGCGATGCCATCGGCGATAGTAGAGGCCGCCACGAGCGTCACCGGCTTGCCTTCCGCGACGGCAACTTTCATGGATGGCAGACGCGAGGGCTGAACCCCGAAAACTTGGATCTTGGGATTCGATTCCTTCAGCGCGCAGGCAATGCCGCCAATCAGCCCTCCTCCACCGATCGGAACAACGACCGCTTCGAGGTCAGGATGCTGCTGAATAAGCTCCAGGCCGATCGTGCCCTGTCCGGCGATGACGGCGTCGTCATCGAAGGCATGCACAAAGGTCAGGTGCTCAGCCTGGCTGCGGCGCACCGACTCTTCGAACGCTTCGTCGTAGTTGGCGCCGTGCAGCACCACATCGGCGCCGTAACCGCGAGTCGCCGAGACCTTGATGAGCGGCGTAGTCAAGGGCATGCAAATCTGGGCGCGGATACCGAGCTTGCCGGCGTGGTAGGCAACACCTTGCGCGTGATTTCCCGCCGAGGCCGCAATCACGCCCTGGGCGCGTTCTTCGTTGCTGAGCGAGAGCAACTTGTTCAGCGCGCCGCGCTCTTTGAAAGAGCCGGTGCGCTGCAGGTTGTCGAGCTTCAAATAGACATGGTTGGCGGTGGACTCAGAAAACGTCTCCGAACGCGCGCAGGGCGAAAGGTAGATGGAGCCACGAATGCGACGCAAGGCCGACTGGATCTCATTGAGAGTGATCATTTTTCTGACTGCGGCTCAGGATGCAAGGATGGCAACATCTTACCTGAAGGCGCATCCCCCTCCCGCACCTGCTTTCCCGTAGAGACGCGGCTTGCCGCGTCTCCCACCGCATCCCAAGGAGAGAGAGGCAAGGCCCTCTCTGACCCAGACAAACGAAGGGAGTAGAGGGAACGGGTCCAGATACAACTTCCGTAATGGCACTAACGGACAGGGGCTAAGCCCTTTCGAAACCTATGCAACCGTCAAAAGACGCGTCAGAATGGGCTTTTGGAGGAGTTCATCCCCTTGGGACTCATGCCTACTACGACCGGTACCGTTCTCGCCCCCCTTCCCGCCCATCGAAAATCTGTCGCGCGCGTCGCGTTGTTTGACTTGCCCGAGACATCTGCGCAACTGGTAACGGAGTGTTTCCGTCAATTTGGAATCGAAACCGTTCCGATTGCGCGCGAACAAGCCGATCGTCTGCGACGCGAAAAGTTCGAGGCCTGCGTTCTTCTCCTGGGAGAAGAAGCCGGCAGCGTCATCGAGATGGCGCGAGCATCGGCTTCCAACAGCCGGATCGTCATTTACGGCTTGGGCGGCACCGCCCAGGATGCCTTGCGTTATTCGAAGTTGTGCATCAACGCCGTGTTCCACGAACCGCTGGAGCGGTCAGCGGCCATAAAGCTGGTACGTTCGACTCGAATGCTGGTGCTGCACGAATTCCGCCGCTATGTGCGTGTCCCCGTCATGACCGAGGTTGGGATTGTGATGAGCAACGGTAGCCGCATGACCGCCACCAGCCAGGAGATCAGTTCGGGAGGTATGTCGCTCAAGAGTAATCAGGTGCCCGAACAAGGAAGTCTGGTGGAAGTGTCGTTTTCTTTGCTGACGCTGCCGCGCGTCTGGGTGCGCGGGCACGTCACCTGGAGGAAAAGCAACAAGAGCTTCGGGATTCGCTTTGACCTAACCGACGAGCGGCGGCAACGAGTGAAGGAGTGGATCGTGGGTTATCTCGAGGTGTAGAAACTGCTGTTCAGCTACCAGTTGGACCTTTTCCAACCCAGATACAATATCGGCGTGAGTTCTTCTTCCGCCGCGGTCGAGCCTGAGCAGCCCCCCATTTCGGAAACGCGCCGATTCTCGCTCCGACAAAGAATCCTTTTGTGGCTCATCAGCTGGGCCAGCTACCTGGCGATTTCGCTGATCGGTCCCACTCTCCGCTATTCGATATCGTGGGAAGAACCACCCTCGCCGCCGGACGCGACTTACGAAAAGCCGGTTATCTATTGCTTCTGGCACCGGGCCGTCTTCCCAAGCGCGTGGTTATGGAGAAAGACCGGGATCGCGGTAATGGTTAGCCGCAGCTTCGACGGGGAATACGTCGCTCGGACCCTCGAAAAATTTGCTTTCGTTGCAGTGCGAGGATCAAGCAGCCGAGGCGGCGCAGAAGCCTTGCTCGGCTTGCGTAGCCAACTCGAACGGGGCACATCGGTTGTATTTACGATCGACGGTCCACGCGGACCAAGATACGTGGCCAAGCCGGGACCGGTGCTGCTATCGCGTGCCAGCGCCGTGCCGATGGCGGCATTCTCCGTGGCGCTCAGTGATGCCTGGGTTCTGAACACCTGGGATGCGCTGATGATCCCGAAGCCGTTTTCGAAGGCGCTGGTGCGCCTCAGCGCCAAAGTGCAAGTTCCCGCCGAAGCGGGCGATGCAAGGGACGATTCAGAAACAGACGCGCAGATGGCTGAGTTTCAGGCGCAACTACAGACCGCGCTCGAGCGCGTCACCTGCTTCGCCGAGCAGCACGTCGCACGGGTGGGGTCGGCGGAGTTTCCTACAATCAAAGGGTAACTTCGACGAAATGGCTCTTCTGGCAAAATAAGAAAATGGCTTCGTGCCCCAGGTGCGACGGGTTCTCACAAAGGTTCAACATCGGCACTCGCCGCGAGTATCGGGACATCGTTCGCCAACTAATTGAGATCGTGAATGAGGGAACATTCTGGCTGGTGCGCGCCAGTTGCCCCTTAAAGGATATGTTCAACACCCCGGCGCCGGGAGACTCCATCTTTCACGATTTCCAATGCCTTATGTGTGGGCGTACATTCCACCGTCACGCGGATACTTATCATGGCAATGCAAGTTGGAAGGTCGGAGACCTTCCAAAACCAATTGGGAATTTATCAAAACCAAACTGAGACACTACGGGTGGCCACATCCGTTTGACCGATTTCCACAGCGCACGATAGACTAGTTGAGTTTGCCTGTACTTGCGGACCCGTTCTGGGGCCGCGCCGCGTTTCCGGTCAGAAGCCGCAGCGGGAAAACAGCAAGCATACGAATGGTATCTGCCGAGTTGCGCTCGGCTTGGACGGGCGAGAACGCCCTTCCCTACACGAGAATTAACGAGGAGAGTTTATGTACGCGGTGATCCGCGCAGGTGGAAAGCAGTATCGGGTAGCCCCGGGCGATGTGATCCGGGTCGAAAAACTAGCCGACACGGAGGGACGGGTCGAGTTTGACGACGTGCTGGCGGTTTCTCCGGAGGCGGGCAGCGTAGTGCCCGCGGGGTCGGGGGCGGGGGCGAGCGTAAGCGGCGAGGTGGTCGAGCAGGGACGCGGCAACAAGATCCTCGTCTTCCACTACAAGCGCAAGAAGCAATACAAGAAGCTGCGCGGACACCGGCAGGACTATACCGCGGTCCGCATCACCGAAATTGCTTTTGACGGCCAGTCGTTCAAAGCGCCCGAGCTTCCGAAAAAAGAGAGGAAAGTGAAGCAGGCGCACGACGGTGGCGAAGAAGTGAAGTCTTCAAAGCGGCCGGGGAAGAAGGCAACGAAGCCCGTAGCGCATGCGCACGCGAAAAAATCGGCGCCGAAGAAAGCAGCGACGAAGAAGAAAAAAAAGTAGCGAATCCCTCCCCTTAGACAAGCTCAGGGGCGTGATGACAATTTAAGTTGGGGCAATCGAGTTTGCAATGACGAGAAATTGGAAATACTGGCAACTGGCCACTGGAAACCGGAAACTGACTTATGGCGCATAAAAAAGGACAAGGCACTTCACGAAATGGACGCGACTCGAACGCGCAGCGGCTTGGCTTTAAGGCATTCGGCGGACAACTGGTGCCCGGAGGCACCATCATCGTCCGCCAGCGCGGCACGCGCGTTAAGCCCGGTCTGAACGTTGGACGCGGCAAAGACGACACTCTCTTCGCCAAGATCACGGGACGCATCAAATTCCTCGACAAAGGATCGATGGGCAAGTTTGTGATGGTCGAGCCTGAAGCTGCGGAAGCGAAGTAGGTCTAGCTGTAGATACGGGGCTTGCCCCGTCTTTTCGGACGCGGCGGCAATCGCGGCGAGCCGCGTCTCTACGGAACATTTACGAGCCTCGGCTTCGAGTCGAGGCTTTTTCGTTGCAACGAAATTGCCAGGCTTAGTTCCGCTTCTATGGCTGACCACCCGCCTGAGGACGGCCGTCCCTAAGTGAGTTTTGCTGGACACACACCATGTTTATCGATGAAGCCAAAATTCGAGTGAAGGCTGGGGACGGCGGCAACGGCTGCATGGCATTCCGGCGGGAAAAGTTCGTTCCGCGCGGCGGCCCGTCGGGCGGCGACGGCGGCAAGGGCGGCGACATCTGGATGGAATCGAGCGAGCGCCACAATACGCTGGTGCATTTCCGTTTCAATCCCGAATACAAGGCCGAACGCGGACGCCACGGCGAGGGCGCAAAAAAAACTGGCCGCGACGGTGAAGGGATTGTCCTGAAAGTGCCGGTGGGCACAATCGTTTTCGACGGAGATACGGGCGAGAGAGTCTACGATTTTTCGCGCGCTGATGAACGCGTGGTGATCGCGCGTGGTGGCCGCGGCGGCCGTGGCAACGCGCAGTTTGCCACTTCCACGCATCAAGCTCCACGCGAGCACGAAGAAGGACGTCCTGGTGAAGAGCGCAACTTCCGCCTGGAACTAAAGCTGCTCGCCGATGTCGGACTGGTGGGTTATCCGAATGTGGGCAAGTCGACGCTCATTTCCGTCATCTCGGCGGCGAGGCCGAAGATTGCGGATTATCCCTTTACCACGATCGAACCGAACCTCGGTGTCGTCCTCGCGGGTGACAAGGGAAAAGAAGAGAGTTTCGTGGTCGCCGACATTCCGGGCTTGATCGAAGGGGCGCACTCTGGATCGGGCCTCGGCACACAATTCCTGCGTCACATTGAGCGCACGCGTTTGCTGGTGCATATGGTGGACGTCTCCGATAGTAGTGGCCGCGAAGACGTGGTGAAAGACGTTGAGGTGATCCGGGGCGAACTGGCGAGTTTTGGAGCGGGCCTGGAGAAGAAGCCCACACTGATGGTCGCATCCAAGATCGACGTAGCGAACCCGGAGAAGCTCAAGAAACTGAAACAGTGGTCGGCGCGCAAGAAACTGAAGCTTTATCCGATTTCCGCGGTGACCGGCGAAGGAATTGAGAGGCTGAAGTACGCAATGGCGGAGGAAGTGAAAAAGGTCCGAGACGCTTTGACCACCTCGGAAGAGATTCGCCTTTCGAAATCGAGCGCCTGACCGTAATTTTGGAACGCTCGGTTCGTAGCAGGGGAGCTCTTGGCAGCCTGCGGGAAAATCCCCCGTGCGCATGGCGCAGCGCTTCAGCGCCGTAGTAACACCATTGTTTTCAATGCCTCTTGGCCGCGGAGGTCAGGCTTTTTTGACTCCCCCTTTTAAGGGCTGCCCCTCGGCCCCGCCGTGCTAGAATTTCGAGAGCTTTGGACCCTATACCATACCCCGGACCCTAACTCTTGATCGAACTTGCACCCTCGATACTCTCGGCGGATTTCGCCCATCTGGCAGACCAGGTGGAACTGGCGACGGCCGGCGGTGCCAGCCTGATCCATGTAGACATCATGGACGGACATTTTGTGCCTAATCTGACGATCGGGCCTCCCGTAGTGAAATCTCTGCGCCAGGCAACCCGGCTTCCGCTGGACTGCCATCTGATGATAGAAAACCCGGACCAGTACATTTCGGATTTTGCAGAAGCGGGAGCAGATTGGATTTCGGTGCATCAGGAGGCGTGCCGGCATTTGAACCGGACGCTGAACCTCATCAAGAGCCATGAATGCAGCGCGGGAGTGGTGATCAATCCGGCGACGCCGGTGGAGACACTCGGTGAAGTACTCGACATCGTCGACTACGTGCTGGTGATGAGCGTGAATCCGGGGTTTGGGGCGCAGAAGTTTATCCCAGCAACCCTGCATAAGATGAGGAAGTTGGCGGAAATTCGTTCGGCGCGGGGATACCAGTACCGCATCGAAGTAGATGGCGGCGTCGGGATGGACACGGTGGCTGAAGTGGTTAACGCCGGAGCAGAGATTCTGGTGGCGGGGAATGCGGTATTCGGCAAGGGCGATGCCAAGGTGAATGCGCACGCACTGCTGGAAGCAGCCCGGAGCGCGAGTTTGCAGCGGGTTTAGTTTCAGGATTTGAGGTGTTGTAATGATGCGTCGGAATTCCATCGTTGTCCTTCTCGCGTTGCTGTTGGCTTTGACGGTGGCGTGCACGAACAAGAAATCGGTGAATCCGCTGGCGAACGTCGGGTCGAAGCAGCCCGACAAGGTGCTGTTTGACCGCGCCATGGATGCCATGAAACACAACCGCTTCGACGTGGCTCGCATGACGCTGCAGACCCTGATCAATACCTATCCAGATTCCGAGTTTATCGCGCGGGCCAAGCTGGCCGTGGCGGATTCGTGGTACGCCGAGGGCGGTACGACGGCGATGCAGCAGGCCGAGATCGAATACAAGGATTTCCGGACGTTCTTTCCCAACATGCCGGAAGCGGCCGAAGCGCAGCTGAAGGTGGCGAACATCCACTATCAGGAGATGGAAAAGCCGGACCGTGACTACACGCACGCGATGCGTGCGGAGGAGGAATACCGGTCGCTGATCATGGAGTATCCCGACAGCAAACTGGTGCCGAAGGCGAAACAGCGGCTGCGCGAAGTGCAGGAGGTGCTGGCGCAGCGGGAGTTCGACATCGGGAGGTTCTATTATCTGCGCATGGCGTACCCAGCGGCGATTGCGCGGCTGAAAACGCTGGTCGATCGCTATCCCTTATACAGCGGTGCGGACGAGGCGCTGTATCTGCTGGGGCAGTCGTACGAAGCCGAAGTTAATCTGATCCGGAAGAATCCGCGCATGAGTGAAGTGACTAAAACCAGGATGATTGAGGACGCAACGAAGGACGCGGCGTCGGCGTACTCGAGGATCATCACGCGGTATCCTGCGATGGATCGGGCGGTAGATGCCAAGGCGCGGCTGGAGGCGCTGCATCAGCCGGTGCCGCGGCCTACGCGAGCGGCGCTCGAAGAGAGCAAGAAGGAACAGGCAAGCCGGCGTGAAGAGGGCATACTGGCGAAACAGCTGGGGACCTTTGAAAAAGGTCCCGACGTTTCCAAAGCCTCGCGGGTGGGCGAGCCGACGATGGTGGATCCGGAGCCGGTGACGGCAACCGGAGTGGTACAACGGATGGCCCTCGCCGCCCGAGGCGGGAGCGGCGACAATAAGGTCAGCGTGGAAACAACGAACGGGGTTGTGCGGCCGAATCAGGAGGCGCCGCGTTCGGATACTCCAGCAGCAAACTCGGACCCTGCAACGGCTCCGGAACAGCCCGCAACGGCGGCGAGTGTGGCCGATCCGAATGAACTGAAGCCGAACGTTGAGGCCGACCCGACCGCGCTTCCCCCTCTGCAGCAGAACAATCAACTGGATGGCAGCGCATCGAGCTCCGCCTCTTCCAGTGGGCCGGCGAAAACTGAGGAGCTGGCAGATATTTCTTCGAGCAAGAAGAAAAAGAAAAAAGGTCTGGCGAAGCTGAACCCGTTCTAGCCGCTGGCCGAATATTCCAAGCTCTCAACGAAACGGGAAGGGCACGAGTTTGCTCGTGCCGTAAAGTGGTTGAAAAAGTGTTCGCGCCTTAACGCCTGAGGCGTACTTTTTTGCGGGCTTGACTGGTTTCTGCAACCTCGGCAGCCTGAGGTTACCAAAGGCACAACCGCCCCATAAATGGCTCACTCCCCAACGGACTAGGAACGGTCGTAACCTGTTACCTCTGCAGGAATCGTTGACTTAGGTTGAGGGACAAGGTAGTTTCGCGTTATCTCTCCCTTTTTGTCGAAGGATGACGCTTGGCGCGGAAAATACTTCTTGCCGATGACAGTGTGACCGCCCAGAACATGGGGCGAAAAATCCTGGCCGATGCCGGGTATGACGTCGTCACGGTCAACAATGGATCTGCCGCCCTGAAGCGGATCACCGAAATCAAACCCGATTTGATTGTGCTGGATGTGTATATGCCCGGCTACAGCGGGCTGGAAGTCTGCCAGCGGCTGAAGGATGCGGACGAAACGGCGCACATTCCGGTGCTGCTTACCGTGGGCAAGCTCGAACCTTTTAAGCCGGAAGAAGCCCGTCGTGTCAGGGCTGACGCTCACATCGTGAAGCCATTCGAGGCCAGCGAGTTGCTGACCGCGATCACGCGACTCGAAGACCGCATGGTGCCGCAGCAATCCGATGGCACGCGCTTCAGTTCGTCGGTTTCGGGCGTGGAGCGGTTCGGCGGCGACGGAGGCGGAAGGAAAACGGAAGGTGACTCGGAGGCCGATACGGGATGGAAGAGCCGGCTGCGTTTTCCGTCAAAGAAAAAGAAGGAAGAACCCGAACCAGAACCAGAAGATGTCGCAGCAGCAGCGCCCTTCCGGGATTTCCGGGGGAAGGGGAAGGGCAAGACTCCCGCGAGCGGAGTGTTCGCGGTGAAGGCGCCACCGCCGCCGGGACAGGAGCCCGGCCTCGTTCCGGATATTCCGCGCGACATCACGCCGGAAGAATTGGACGCACTTAGCGCGTTGGCCGCGCAACTCGATGGGCCTATTCCAGCGGCTGAGGATCTTGCGCCGCTGGCGGAAAAGATGGGGCCGGTGGAGACTTCGGCCGCAGAGATTGCGCCAGCCAGAACCGAACCGGCAAAGACTGAAGTGGAAGTTCCTGCCGCTGCCGCAAAAGCCAAACAAGCGGAAGCCAGCCAAGAAGAGACGAAAGGAGCTGAGACTTCGGCACCGCCGGCCGTTGAGATCGTTGACCCCCCTCCGGCAGCCCTTGCGGCCCCGGCATTGGTTGTCGAAGAGAAGAGTGAAAGAAAGCGCGAAGTCGAGATTCCGGTTGGGCCGGCCGAACCTGTCGCAGTAGTTGCCAATGCGGCCGTGACTGAAATACATCAGCAACCAGCGGAGCCTTCAGAAACCGCGAATCCCGAAACGCCGTCTGCGGTTGTCCCAGTGGACCCAGCCGTTCTGGCGCAGCAGGCGCCCGTGGATAAGGCCGATGAGCCGAGGTTTGCGTCGGTGGCGAGCACGGTCGAGCAAGCGGCGGAGGAAAAGGTTGCGCAAGACAGAGAAACGACAGAACTGAAGCCCGCAGCCGTCGCACCTGTGGTAAAGACCGAGCCGACCGAAGCCGTTGCGTCGGCGGAAGTTGTTGCTGCGAAGAGCCAAGAACCCAAGCCCGAAGAATCAGAGGCGCAAGCATCGCGAGCCAAGGAGTTGAAACCGGAACAACCGATCGCGGCTTCGGCGAGTGTGCAAGAGGCGGAAGAGCCGGCGCCGAGCGACGCAGATCTGGTTGAAGCGTTGCGCTTGCTGACGCCCGCTACTGGGCAGGTGGACGTCTCGACGATTCCATCGCACGGAACCCTGGTGGCCGCTGGCCAACTGCTGGCGGAAGAAGCGGCACGCAATGCGTCAACCGGTTCGCGGTGGATAGCGGAAGCGGTGACCTTGAGTTCGGAAGAAGCGGCGATTTCGCTGGAAGCGGAAATGTTCCGCACATTTGCGACAATGCCAGCAGCGGCGCTCGGCAGCGAACCAGGACCGGTGCGCGGAGTTTCAGCGATCACAGCCGCGGTTGAGAACAGACTGGCGGCGGCAGATGTGGCGGCCAGTGCGAAAGCTTTGCCGGAACCAGAGACCGAAGACGCTTCAGCGAAGCATGTTTCAGAAGCCACAGCCGGGGAAACATCAGCCGTAACAGCACCTACACAAGTATTGGCGGCGCCTTCGAACGCGGCAAATCCGGCCGTGGACGAGATCACTCCGGAGATCACAGCGGAGAAGATTGCTCCAGAAAAGCTCGAAGTGGAACAAAAAGATTCCGTCGCGAAAGTCGCGGAGGCAATGCCCGCGGAAGAAGTCGCGTCAGCAACTTTCGCGGATGCGGTGGCTAGGGACGAGGCTGAGGTCGAGCCGACGGCAGAACAGAACGGAGAGCAGGTCGGTGGGACGAAGGCTGCGGCAGCAGAAGACCATCAAGATTCGAATTCAGACTCCGGGGGTGAGGAAGCCATGGGTAAGGACGAAAAAACGAAATCGGGGAAATCGAACTGGCATCAGATCCACACGGCACCGGCCAATGCTGCCGCTCAGGGTGACGTTGTGGAAGCGGCGAAACAGGCCCAACAAGGAACCGAGGAGACTCCGAAGGCCATGGCAGCAGCAGCGGCGGCAGACGGTTCAAAGGCTGCATTTCCAACTGACGCCAGCTCCATTGCCAGTATCGTGGACAGCGTAATGGCCGACCTTCGCCCGAAGATCGTGGAAGAAATTGCCAGGAAGCTGGCGGGGAAATAAGTCAGCAGTCTGCATTCAGCCATGAGGCGGGTGCGAAGAATCAGGGTGCGAAGATGTATGCTGCGCAAGGCGCAGTATTGTCAGAGCCCAGGTTTCTCTAATCACGGCTGGGGCTTGCCTCCACCATTGACCATCCCCGGGCGGCCTGTGCCCTTAAGCGATTCGTTAAGAATCGTAGCCGGGGCCGCCAGGCGACCCGCACACTTTCCACAGTTTTTCCCAATTCCAGATCCCGGACGTGACCTCGCTCGGCAACGGAAATCCGAGCTGATGCGCGAGCACAAACACCTGCCCGCGATGGTGGGCTTCGTGAGAAAGCATGTAGCACAGCATTTCCACGCCAACCGGCCAAGGCCGAGCCCAGCCGTCGCGGCGAAACTTCTCGACGCGGTCCCCACCGCCGCCAAGCGCTTCAGCGAGCATCTCCGCGCAGCGAGCGGCGCTCTCGGCCAATCCCGCGCGGGCCTGCTGCGGCGTGCAGTGCGCGCGGTGGAGTTGCCCTTTGCTCTGTGAGATGGGATTTGCCCAAAACGAGTTAGTTCCTCTCTGCGATAGCCACGCTCCCGTCACTTTCGCGTGGTAATCCCGTTTTTTCTCGATGCAGATACGAATTCCCGTGACGCCGCACTATTAGATCAGGAAAGTGGACGGGGCGGGCGAATTCCCTCGATGAATTCCCCCTCGGCAGGAATACGTGCCAAAGCGTGTCCCCACAGGAGAGTAAAATGATGTTCCGTATCTCAGCGTACTCCCGACTTCTCAAGTCCGTCGCCCTCACCATGCTTGTTGCTGGCCTGACCGCAGCCCAAGCTCTAACGCCCGCTGGCGCAACGCGCCCAGCGGCAGTTCCGGCAGGTTTTGTCATCACGCCATTCGGATACTTCCATCCAAGCTGCGTCAAGCAATTGGCTAAAGGGGATGTTTTGCATCTCACCCCGTCGCACGTTTGACCCCTCTTTTCTTACGCCTGTAAGATCAGAGGTTCAGCTCTCGGCACTTAGCCATTCGCACTCGGCTCTGAATATCTCCTGCTCAGGTCCGCGGAGGTGCATTGTCGTGGTTGGCTGACTGCTGAGTGCTGACCGCTGAGCACTATCAAAAATGCCGAACGAATTGACGAAAGCTTACGAACCGGGCGCGATTGAAGCGCGCTGGGCCGAATATTGGGTCCGGGAAAAACTGTTTCACGTGGAAACGCCCGCCCCTGGAGATAAGCGGCCAGTGTTCACGCTGCTGTTGCCCCCGCCGAATGTGACCGGGCGGCTGCACATGGGGCACATGCTGAACCAGACGCAGATGGACATCATCGTGCGCTGGCACCGCATGCGCGGCCACGTGGCGCTATGGCTGCCAGGCACGGACCACGCCGGCATTGCGACGCAGATGATGGTCGAACGCCAGCTGGCAAGGGAAGGCAAGAAGAGGCGCGAGATGGGCCGCGACAAGTTCATCGAGCGCGTCTGGGAATGGCGGCGCGAGTATGGCGGCGCGATCCTCGACCAGATGAAGCGCCTCGGCGCGTCGGTAGATTGGGGTCGCGAATACTTCACCATGGACGACAAGCTGTCGCGTGCGGTGAAAGAAGTGTTCGTGCGTCTCTATGAAGATGGGCTGATTTATCGCGGGAAGTACATTGTGAACTGGTGCTCCGATTGCGGCACCGCCATATCGGACCTCGAAGTGAAGCACGAAGACGTCGCGGGCAAGTTGTACGAGATCCGCTACCCAGTCGTTGGCACCGACAAAAACGAATTCATCACGGTGGCGACCACGCGCCCGGAGACGATGCTCGGCGACACGGCGGTCGCGGTCAATCCCGAGGACGAGCGCTACACCCATCTGCACGGCAAGCACGTGATGCTGCCGCTGATGAATCGCGAGATTCCAATCATCACCGATGAACTGGCGCAGCCGGAGTTCGGCACCGGCGCGGTGAAGGTCACACCGGCGCACGATCCCAATGACTTCGAGGCCGGCTTGCGCCACAACCTGCCGCCGATCGAAGTGATTGATGAACATGCAAAGATGAATGCGAATGCCGGTCCCTACGCGGGGCTGGATCGCTTCGCCGCGCGCGCGCATATCGTGGAAGACCTCTCCGAGCAAGGCTTTCTCGTGGGCACAAAGGATTACACGGTTGCGCTCGGCAAGTGCGACCGCTCAGGCACGATTGTCGAGCCGCGCCTCTCGACCCAGTGGTTCATCAAGATTGCGCCACTGGCGGAGCGCGCCGTTGAAGTGGTCGAGAAGGGATACATCCGCTTCACGCCGGAAAATTACGGCCAGATTTATTTGAACTGGATGCGCAATATCCACGATTGGTGCATCTCGCGCCAGTTGTGGTGGGGACACCGGATTCCGGCCTGGTATTGCACGAACAAAGATTGCAAAGAGGTGGTGGTGGCGCGCGAGGCTCCGACAGCGTGCAAGTGCGGCAGCACGAACTTCGAGCAGGATACAGACGTGCTCGACACCTGGTTTTCGTCGGGCCTCTTGCCATTCACAACGCTCGGCTGGCCAGAGGCCACACGCGATGAAGAAGTGTTCTATCCCAATTCGCTGATGATCACCGGCTTCGACATCCTGTTTTTCTGGGTGGCGAGGATGATCATGCTCGGCTGCTGGTTTATGATGCCACGGGTGCCCCACTCATTCGCGTCCTCTGCGAATAAGTGGGAAAACGTTGATGATGAAGCGTTGCACGCCAGCGTTCCCTTTCGCGAGGTCTACATCCATGCGCTGGTGCGCGATGCCGATCGACAGAAGATGTCGAAGACGAAAGGGAACGTGCTCGATCCGATCGAGGTGATCGGGCAATACGGAACGGACGCAACACGCTTCACCCTGGCGGCGATGGCCGCGCCGGGCACCGATATCGCCTTCAGCGAGAGCCGTACCGCAGGCTATCGGAATTTTGCCAACAAAATATGGAATGCGGCGCGATTTATGTTCATGAACGTGGACAGGGTCGACGCAAGCTTGCGGCCCGGCGATGGCCGCGACGTGGGCACCGACCTAGCCGGGGGTATCACCGGGGCTCAGGCCTCCTTGCTGGAAGACCGGTGGATTCTCTCGCGCTTCAATCGCGCCGCCAAGGACGTAAACGAGTCTCTAGAGACGTATCGTTTCGATGAAGCGGCAACTCGCATCTACGATTTTTTCTGGGGAGAGTTCTGTGACTGGTACATCGAGCTGATCAAACCGCGCCTCAACATTGAAGAAGGCGCGGACAGTGCAGCGGCGCGAGTCGCATGTACGAATTTGGTCAATCTGTTCGAGGCTTCGCTGCGCCTGCTGCATCCCGTAATGCCGTTTATTACGGAAGAGATCTGGCACGCGATCCACGACGGTGAGCCTCCCCTCAAGTCGATAGCGCTGGCGCCCTATCCGGCGGCGAAAGAAGATCAGATTGATCTAGGCACGGAAACGGAAATGGCGATTCTGCAGGACTTGATCGTTACCGTGCGCAATCTGCGGGCGGAATTGAAAGTCGAGCCCAAAGTGAAAGTGCCGATTGAGGTGTTTGCGCATGAGCCGGCGATTCGCAGCATGCTCGAACAGAATCTGGCGGCGATTGAACGGCTGGCCGGCGTAGAAAAGATGACATTCATAGGAGCGTCGCTCGAGAAAGTGGCGGGCGCTCGCAGCACATCGCGGTTCGATGTGCACGCGATCTATGAAAAAAAGATCGATGTCGCGGCCGAGCGCGAGCGTCTAACCAAGGAACTGGAGAAGATTGAAAAGCAATTGGCGAGTGCGCAAGCCAGGCTCGGTGATGAGCAGTTCTTGAGTAAGGCTCCATCGCACGTGGTGGAAGGCTTGCGCAGGCAAGTTGAGGAATGGACGGTTCTGCGGGATAAGATCCTTGCGAAGTTGAAAGAGTTAGGGGAGGCAGGAACCACGTAGGGACAGCCGCCCTCGGCTGTGCAGTCGAGCGCAGCTCGACAGCGTCCCGCGAAACGGCGGATCTGTGATCCGCTGGACAGCCGAGGGCGGCTGTCCCCACGCAAGCTATGGACTGGAATTCACGACGCATTACCGCGATTCTCGAGAACGCGCTGAATGAAGATCGGGCGACGCGCGATGCGACCAGCTACGCCTGCATCGACCCCAACCAGCGCGCTTCGGCGACGATTATCGCCAAACAGGAGTGCATCCTCGCTGGCCTCGGATGTGTGCCGAGAATTCTCGACGTCTATGCGGCGCTCGACGGCGCCGTCATTTCGCATTACGAGGTGACCAGCCATCCTTCGATTTTCGATGGCATCCGCGTGCATGCGGGACAGCCGATCGCGGTGATCCAGCATAACGCGCGCGTGATTCTGTCGTGTGAGCGGGTGATCCTGAATTTTCTGCAGCGCATGGCCGGAATCGCAACCACCACCCGCAAGTTTGTGGATGCGGTCGAGGGCACGCGTGTGCGAATTCTCGACACCCGTAAGACGGCGCCGGGACTGCGCTTGATTGACAAACACGCGGTCCGCTGTGGCGGCGGTCAGAATCACCGACTGGACCTCTCCGACGGCGTCTTGATAAAGAGCAATCACATCGCGCTGGCTGGAGGAGCGATTCCGGCGCTGGAGCGTGCGATCCACAACCGGCGTGGCCGGCAGCCGATCGAGATTGAAGTGCGGTCGCTCGAAGAGCTGCAGCAGGCGCTCGATCACGGGGCGGAGGCGATTTTGCTCGATCATATGAGCGTTGAGAATGTACGCAAGGCGGTCGAGATCTGTTCGCGGAGGCCGCGGCGGATTCCATTGGAGTGCGCCGGAGGAATCAATCTGGAGAACGTGCGACCCTTTGCCGAGACAGGCGTCGATTTCATCTCGGTAGGGGCGCTGACGCATTCATCAACAGCGGTCGATATGAGTTTGCGAGTCACTCCGGCGTAACACCCAGTCGCTGGTCGTTGGTCGTTAGTCGTTCGCGGGCTGGATCGTCCGGGAATTCGATTTGCCAACGACCAACGACGAACGACCATCGACTGTTTATAATTCCCTCCATCTCCGCTTCCACCAAAACTCGCAGCCTGCCGTCCGTGCATAAAGCGACGGACGTACGCTTGGGTCGCATCGTGCGCCTGCTCATGGACCACGCTATCGTCGTCGTCAGCGGTACAAAGATTGCCGAAGAGATCGGCACCAGCAGGTCGGAAGTCTGGCGGCTGATTCAGCAACTGCGCGGTTTGGGCGTGGACGTTGCCGGACATCCAGCGACGGGTTATCAACTGCGCGCGGTTCCCGACTTGCTACTGCCGGAGATGTTGGCGCCGTCGCTGAAAGGCACGATTTTCGGCGGGGCCAAGCAGATCCATCACTATTACAAAATCGGCTCGACGAATTCGGAGGCCATGCAATCCGCCGCAGAAGCCGCGCCGGAAGGCAGCGTGTTTCTAGCCGAAGAGCAACTGGCCGGCCGCGGACGCGGTGCTCACACCTGGCATTCGGCGCGATCGACGGGGATCTACTGCTCTGTGATCCTGCGTCCGGAGATGCCGCCTTCGGATGCCCTGATTTTTTCCCTCGCTGTGGGGCTAGCGGTTCGCGCAGCGGTCGCGGAGATTGCGCCACACCTTCAGGCGGATCTGAAATGGCCGAACGACCTGCTGCTTGGCGGTAAGAAATTCTGCGGCATTCTCACCGAGATGAATGCCGAGGCCACGCGGGTGCGCCATCTTGTGGTCGGGGTTGGCATCAACGTGAACCAGGTTAAGTTTCCGGCTGAACTGCGCGAAGTTGCGACTTCGTTGCGGATCGAGACTGGCACCGAGTGGTCGCGTGTGGAGCTCTGCGCCGCTTTGCTAAAATCACTCGACCGGGAGTATCGGAGCTTGACTCAGAATGCGGTCGCGCGCAATGCGATCGTGCGCCGGTTCGAGGAGAGCTCGTCGTCGGTGCGCGAGAGAAGAGTGAACATCATAGTGAACACAAATGAGAACGACGGCCTGGCGGGCGTTACCGAGGGATTGGATGAACGTGGATTCTTGCGGGTAAGGACGCCAGACGGCTTGCAAACGGTAGTGAGTGGAACGGTGAAGATCTGATTATGCTGCTAGTCATCGACGTCGGAAACACGAATACGGTGCTGGGCGTTTTTGAACAGATGGCACACCGTCCGGGCGAGGATGTAACCACGGACCCGGTGCGTTACGAGCGGCTGGTTGCAAACTGGCGCGTCGGCTCGCATCTGGCTCGCACGGTTGACGAATACGGAGTGATCTTCCGCAACCTCTTCTCAATGGACAACCTGGAAGTTTCGGCCGTGCATGGAATCGTAATTTCATCGGTGGTGCCGCCTCTCGATTCGGTTTTGCGGCAGGTGTGCGAGCGCTATTTCAAGACCAAGCCGCTGTTCATTGAGCCGGGCGTAAAGACGGGCATGCAGGTGCTCTATGACAATCCCGCGGAAGTGGGCGCGGACCGCATCGTCAACGCGGTGGCCGCGTTTGAGAAATATGGCGGTCCCTGCGTGATTGTGGACTTCGGTACGGCAACGACCTTCGACTGCGTTTCGAAGAAGGGTGAGTACATGGGCGGCGTGATTTGTCCGGGGATAGGGATTTCGGCGGACGCGCTGTTTCAGCGCACCGCACGCCTGCCAAGGGTTGAGATTCGCAAGCCGGCGCGCATGATCGGATCGAACACGGTCGGAAGTCTGCAATCGGGCCTTTACTACGGCTATCTCGGCCTGGTCGACGGCATCCTCGAGCGGCTGGTGGATGAACTGGGTGAGGAAACACGCGTGATTGCGACGGGCGGACTGGGCTCGCTGATTGGCACCGCTTCGCATTTCATTAAGGATGTGGACGAATTTCTCACTCTCGACGGGCTGCGCATCATATGGGATCGGAACCAGTCATTCCGCCGCGAGGCCTCGCCGAAGGCCGCAAAATCGACGCTGACGCCAGCCAAGCCAGCAGATGCCGGTGCGAAGCCGTGGCCCTCGCCGAAGTCTTCGAAATCACGCTGATCTAATCGCGCTGAAGCATCGTGGAAAACTACTTCAATTACTTCACCGAAATCGAACAACACTATCAGCGGCGACGGGGAACAATCCTCCTTCTTTCTACGCTGGATTGGGCGTTGATTGAAACGTGGAAGAACGCGGGCATCCCGTTGGAGGCTGTGCTCCGCGGGGTAGATGATTCCTTTGACAAATATGACCAGCGTAAGTCGAAATCGAAGAAAGTAAATACTCTGGCGTACTGCTCGCAGGCCGTGCTGGCTGCGGCTGAAGATATGAAAGAGGCGACGGTAGGTGCGACCAGCGACAAAAAAACTCAGCGCCAGCCGGGATTTGAAGCGGCTCAGATTGCAGCATTCTTGCGGAGCAACGCCGAGAAGCTAGAAAAAGCGAAGCTGCCAAAGCGCGCCGGATTCGCAACCGGAGCGCTGGCACAAGAAGAAGCAGCTTCGCTGCGTGAGATGGCGGAGACAATCGAGCGCAATGGCAAAGACAAACTTCCTATGCTCGAAGACTTGGAGCGCCGCCTGACGGTGATGGAGGAAAAGCTGTTCGCGGTGTTGATGGCGGCGACTCCCGATGAAGATCTAGTGCAGGTGCACGCGGGAGCAGATCGCGATATCGCTCCCTACCGGCGAAACATGACGGCAGCGCAGGTTGAGCAGCTGCACAAGCAGTATGTGCACAAGCAGCTGCTAGAGCGTTGCGGCGTGCCGCGGCTAAGTTTGTTCTACATGCACTAGCCACGTAGGGACAGCCGCCCTCGGCAGTCCACCCCAGCGAAGCCACGCCACGCTAATGTGGTGTCCGAAAGTTCGGAACATAAATCAACGGTGTCGCAAATTCACGGGACTGCCCGGGCTACACTTACGACTTGCTCCTTTCGATAGAAAAGCTAATCTACGGCGGCGACGGCCTGGCGCGTACGCCGACCGGCGCGGACGGCCGCAGCATGACGGTATTTGTCCCGTTTGTGCTGCCCGGCGAGCGAGTTGAGGCCGAGATAAGGCAAGAGAAGCCCGGCTTCGCGCGCAGTTCGGTGACGCAACTGGTCGAAGCCTCGCCCGATCGCATCGAGGCCCGCTGCCCGTACTTCCGCCAGTGCGGCGGATGCCATTACCAGCACATTTCCTACGGGCGGCAACTGGAATTCAAAACTGGAATTCTGCGCGAGACGCTGCAGCGCATTGCGAAAATTGAACTAAAATCCGAGATTCGCCTGCATCCTTCCCCTCCCTGGAACTACCGCAACCGCACGCGCCTGCAGGTGCGGATTGCGCCGGAGTTCGCGCTGGGCTACCTTCGGATTAGCTCGCATGAATTCCTTTCGGTGCGCGAATGTCCGATTATCTCGCCGCTGCTCAATCGCGTAATGGCGCGGCTGGTTGAGCTCGGCGGGTTGACCTGCCCCGCGACAGTTGAGGAGATTGAGCTGTTCGCAGACGCAGAAGACGAGCGTCTGCTGGCTTGGGCATTCTGTGGCAGCAAGGCAGACAAGAAAGATCTACTGCGCTGGGCGGAGTCGCTCCAGCACGAGTTCCCGGAAATCAGCGGCGTGACATTTTTCTCTTCGCGGCAACGATCTTCGGAGCAACGTATTGAAGAGGATGACGCGCTTACTGACTCGAAAGCTTTCGCGCAGTCGGGCGCGAAGTCAATTCGCTATCAGACAAAGAACCACAAGTATCAGGTCAGCGCCGGAGCCTTCTTCCAGGTGAACCGATATCTAATCGACGAACTGGTTTCGATCGTGACCGGAAATGCCACCGGGGACGTCGCACTGGACCTCTATGCCGGAGTGGGATTGTTTTCAACGGCTCTGTCCCGGAGTTTTCATCACATTCTTGGTGTAGAGGCGTCACAGACAGCGTATGCCGACCTTGTGCAGAATGTGCCTGCGAACGTGAAGCCGGTCGGCGCGCGAACCGAGGATTTCATGGAAGGCGATTTCCCGAAGAGCTGCCCGGTGCGAAAAAGTCCTGACTTGGTCGTCCTCGACCCTCCCCGCACCGGTGCCGGCAAGAGGGTCATCCGCTCTCTGGTGAAACTCGGAGCGCCCCGTGTCCGATATGTTTCGTGCGATCCGGCGACGCTGGCCAGGGATCTTCCCCCCCTCCTGGCGGCCGGTTACCACATCGAGGAAGCACACCTATTCGATCTCTTCCCCGAGACGTTTCACATCGAATCGGTGATGCAACTGGCGCGCTGACCGCTTTCACGTCGCCCAGTTCCCCTCCTTACATCGAGCCCCAGAATGATGCGCAATCACAAGCCGCCACGGCAGCCGTTGTCCTGGGTGGCGTTGGCATTTTCGCTCGGTTTGTGGACGGGCGTGCGCGCCTGGCGGCCGCCGTCGTGGTGGGTAATCGCTATCTTGGCCTTCGTCTTCGCGGCGTTGTGGTTTCTTGCCAATCAAGCCTGGCTGGCCAAGGGGCTTTCCTTGGGCGCGTGGTTTCTCCTCGGCGCTTCGTGATTCAGGTTCGCACTCAACCGCTGGACGAATTCCAGCTACACGCCTTAAGGATTCTTGCCGTCGCAGACGGCCGAGAAGTCACACTAACGGCGCGTGTGCTTCGCGAGGGATATGCACGAGTCGATGGAGCGCGGCAGATTCGTGAAAGTATTGATGTGGAGACAGAAGAAATCGCACGCCAGGGTGAAAGCTGGCCAGTCCACGCCGGAGTGCGGCTAACAATTTACGAGAAGGTAGAAAATTCCGAAGCGGGATCATCGGCGCATGTGGTGATTGAGGACCGGGGGTCTTTGAATTTCAATGACCCGATCACCCGATGTTTTTCCCCTACGGCACGCGCCTGCGCATTCGCGCCAAGCTGCATCCGGCGGGCAACTACCGCAACCCCGGAGCCTCGCTCGCGATGATCCTGGCCTCGCTCGCCGCCCTGGCGATCGCAATGTTCGCAGCGCAGATCCGTCATACGTGCCGGACCGCCGTCGCTTCTGTGGTGCTGTTGTTTGCAGTTGCGTCCTGTATCGACTTGGTCCCCTCGCGCCCGCATGTTCGCCCAGGCGTGATGGAGATGACAGCCATCGACGTCGGACAAGGCGATTCCATTCTGTTAATCACGCCCCAAGGTCGCGCCCTGCTCATTGATGCCGGAGGCCTTCCGCAGTGGATGCATTCCGACTTTGATCTCGGCGAACAGGTGGTCTCTTCTTACCTTTGGCATCGAGGCATCGATCGTCTCGACGTGGTCGCGATCACGCATCCTCATGCTGACCACCTCGGCGGCACGCCCGCCGTAATTGCAAATTTCCATCCCCGAGAACTCTCGGTGAGTATAGATAAGCCCGCAGGCCAACTGCTGCCGATCGTCGCCCAAGCCAAGCGAGCGGGGATGAAAGTCTCCGTAAAAAAAGACGGCGATCAATTCGATTTCGGCGGAGCGCATTTCCAAATGTCCGCTCCCGGACGCGACCAAATCACCGGCTCGATGCGCCCGAACGGCGATTGCCTGGTATTTACTACCACTTTCGGCGGGACGACTGCTTTGCTCGAAGGCGACGCGGAGCGTCCAGCGGAACGGCGCGTCGTGGAAGAGCATCCGGAGGCAATGCTGCTGAAGGTCGCGCATCACGGAAGCGCCAGCGGAACATCCGCCGATCTGCTCCGCACTGTTCATCCCCGCTATGCGGTCATTTCCGTCGTCGTGCGAAATGTGTACGGACATCCCCGGCGCGAAGTCCTGGAGCGGCTACAGCGGGCCGGTGTAAAAACCTACCCGACCGACGCGCAGGGCGCGGTAAGCTTTTACCTCGACGGCAAGTCCGTGACTCCAGACGTAGCGCTCCTGCACTAATCTATCCGTAGAGACGGGGCTTGCCCCGTCTGCGGCAGCGAGGCAATGCCGAAAAACGGCACCCCTCGTATCCACGAGATCTCTGCCCTCACCCGTTGATTCCCACCCACCGATTCTCATCCAGGAATATCGGCCGTCTCATCATCCAAAGGCGGCAATTTACGGTACGCATCAATAATCTTTTCCGCCTCGGGCGCGTCTTCTTCGCGCACGAGAATGACCGTTCCGCCCACGCCGGGAAACGTCTCCTGCACCGCATCAATGGATTTCAAGTCCGAGTCGATTCCGGCGGATTGGAGCAAACCCTGCACGACCATAGCTTCGGTTTCCTGCTCCGTGTCGAAAATCTTGACCAGCTTCTCGTTAGGCTCGGGTTGAGGCAAGGGATTAGTCGGCTCTGGCATGCGTCCTCCGTAGATTGTCTGTCAACAGATTACGGCAGTCACTATGCCTCTGTCTTGCGGATCACCAAGGTGTACGGCCAAAGGCAGCTTGATTCGTGGGCGAAAGCTGGCACAATGGAACTGCCGCAATAAACGACGAGGGCGAAACAAAAGCAACTGGCTCAACATCCAAAGAAAGACGACACGAATACGGGGGTAGTATGCAAGTTCAATCAGCCGACTCACCCGGCGGAGAACACAATGAGCGCAAGAACACGGACAGAGACAACGAAGAGACCCGAAGGCTTCGCCGCCTGCAGATCATGATGAGCATGGTGATGTCCGTGATCAGCCAGGACCCCGACCTGACCTTGGAAGAGGCCGCGGACATGGCCGCGAATGCCCGCCGCGCCGCCCTGACCATGTTTCCCGACAAGGAACTCGCCTACGATATTCTCTACCGCCCGCGCCTGCAGCGCCTGATGAATGAACGCTTCCGGCTGCAGTAAAAACCACCGCCTTCGCCTTGACCCCGCCTCAACTCCCGCACTAGACTCCGACCGGGGTGCTCCATGCGCAAACTGATCTGGATGTTTTGTATTACTGCGGCATTCTCCGGCGCGGCGGTTGCCGACGAAGGCCATCATCACGAGGAACTCACACAGGAACAACTGGGGTCGGTGCATTTCCCCGTGTCTTGTACTCCGGACGCGCAGAAAACATTCGAAAAGGGGTATCGCTCTACTGCATTCGTTCTGGTACGAAGAGGCGGAGAAGACTTTTCTCGATGCCGAAAAGCAGGACCCGAAGTGTGCCATGGCGTACTGGGGCGAGGCTATGAGCCTTTGGCACCAGCTTTGGGACCGGCCAAAGGAGGCTACCATCAGTCGGGCCTCGGCGGAGCTGAAGAAGGCCGACAAGGCGAAGGCCAAAACCGACCGCGAGCGTGACTATATCCAAGCCCTGAAGGTGTTCTATTCCAACAGCAGCAAAGCTGACCACGAAGCGCGCGCCCAGGCTTACTCCGCGGCAATGGAGAAGGTATACCTGAAGTATCCGGACGACCACGAAGCAGCTGCTTTTTATGCGCTCTCGCTGCTGGCGTCGGAACCCGACAACGACACCACGTTTGCCAACCGCAAGCAGGCGGCAGCGATCCTCGAAAAGCTGTTCGCGATCGAGCCGTCTCATCCCGGCATCGCGCACTACCTCATCCACACGTACGACAAGCCGCAACTGGCGGAGCTTGGGTTACCAGCGGCACGGCGTTATGCTCAGATTGCCCCGGCTGCTCCGCACGCGGTGCACATGCCGTCGCACATTTTCGCGCGCGTAGGCGACTGGCCAGACTCAATTCAGTCGAACCTGGCGTCGATCGCCGCAACGCGCAAGGCGACGGAGATGAACATGGGCGGTGAAGGCCATCAGTTCCACGCCATGGATTTCTTGATCTATGCCTATCTGCAGAGCGGGCGGGAGACGGACGCGTTGAAAGTAATTGAGGAAGTGAAAACGATGCCTGCGATGCACATGGGCGGCATGGATCGCGACATGCAGTCCTTCGCGATGTCGAAGCTTCCCGCGATGTATGCCTTGGAGCTACATCGCTGGTCCGAGGCTGCGGCTTTGCCGGTGATCTCTCAGGCCGATCCCGGCGATCGCGCCTACACTTACTGGGCGAGGGCAATTGGAAGCGCACGCAGCGGAGACATGGCCGAAGCGAATAAGAATCTGGCGGAAATCGAGGCCATTCACAAGGACTATTTGGCGCGCAAGAAGACCTACATTGCCGACTGGACAGAAATGCTTTACCAGGAAGCATCGGCATGGGTTCTACACGGCGAGGGTAAAAATGAGGAAGCAACGGCGTCGCTTCGCAAGGTCGCGGATCATGAGGACGCGGTCGGTGAAGAGCAGACTTCGATGCCGGCACGGGAGATGCTGGCCGACATGCTGCTGGAGCTGAAACGTCCGGAGCAGGCGCTGGCCGAATATCAGGGAGACTTGAAGTTCAACCCAAAGCGCTTCAACGGTCTCTATGGAGCAGCTCAGGCAGCGGAGATGTCGGGGCAAGCTTCGCAGGCAACGGAGTATTACGTCGCGCTCGTCAAGGCCTGTGAAGGGTCAACTTCAAATCGTCGGGAACTGGCGAAGGCGAAACAGGCGGTCGTGGCTCAGAGGTAGGGCTTACTTCTCGATCCGCTGCAACCGAAACAGCAGAGTGCCCCATCCCAGCTTGACGCGCATTTGCACCGGCGTGTGACTCGGATCCTCCGAATACCACACCCAGACTTTGCCCTTGGACTTCAGCGACCCGGAGGTCGCCTCAGCCGTAACCAGCACCGCCGGGAATGTTCCAGCCGGCACTCTGATCTGTTCCCGCTTCTCCACTGTGGCTTTGACGATCGTCGTCTTCCCGTCGCTGATCGGGAACTCGTAGCTCGCGCCCAGTTGCAGCGGCAGCGACCGCAGATAATAAAAGCCGGTGATGACGTCGGTGGCACAAGCGGCCAAGTCATTCTCGACGTGCTTGCTCTCGCCAGTCTTCAAGTTCTTCTCATCGAGCGCACTTTTCTTGTGCGCGTAATCAAACTGGATCGAAGTCTCGCGTTTATGCGAGCCTTCCTCGCTGTGCTTCAAGATCGAGAGCGAGCAAAACGTTCGAGGATCGAAGTGTGACTCGAAGTGGTCGTGTACCGGGAAGATGATGTTGACAGCTCCTGAAGATTCGGCAACCGCGGTCACTTTGCGTTCGTTTCCAGCGGCTTCCATTTCCACCACGGCAGTCCCGGCAGTGATCAAATGCCACTCCGCCGAATAGACGTAGCTTTGTCCGTCGGGAAAAGGATAGTTGGGCCGTGGAGGCGCGATCTGCACCGGAGCCGCGCCGATCGTTGCTGTGGGGGGACCTTGCGCCGACAACATGGCCGCGACCAGCAGCGTCGTCACCAACCGGCAATGGCGGCGGAAGTTCAGCAATGCTTCAGGATCCTTTGTGGGAGCGAAACCCCACGGCAGACTACCACACCAGCTTGGCGATCAGCTTAGCAACGAGGACGGCGAGCACGACCGCACAGCCAATACTTGCCTCATATTCGCGGTGTTTCCAATAACGCGCGGAAGAGTACGAACTCTGCTGGATTCCATAGGGCGTAAACCGCGGCAACATGCGCGGCACGTGGCCGGCATAGTCGCCATACTCGGGGAACGTCCGACGCAGGTAGCGTTCTTCGCCGGCAATCACCGGGACATAGATTACGGCAAACATCACAAGCATGATCGCGACGATCCACCAACTCCGCGCCGCGATGGCGAAGCCGGCGGCCATTACTAACGAGCCGAGGTACAGAGGGTTGCGAGTGTAGGCATAGGGACCGCTGGTGGTGAGTTGCTTGTCTTTTTGTACGTGGCCGGAAGCCAGTCCGCGCAACACCAGCCCGGGAAGCAGCATCAGTGTTCCCGCGATGAGCGAATTTCTTGTTGGCTGGGCCAGCAACACATAGACAACCGCAAAGACAAATCCCAGCGGCACTCGGATGCGTCGAGCCACGCGCGACCAGGTGTCGATGGTGGTGTCGGAGGGTTGCGGACCGGGTTGTGAAACTTCACTCACCTTGTTTGTTCAATGTGCTTGTTCAATATGGTTCCGCAACATAACGTTCAGCAACATGACCTTGCAACAACTTCCGAGTTGCGGCAACCGCTTCGCCGACGGTGATTTCGAGCAACCCATGTTCCGGTTCGCTGTGCCGGCTGTGGTCCGTCATGCTGCTGGCGCTTCGCAGAACAATCGAACGCGTCCCGAATGGGCCGCTGCGCGCAGGATTTGTCGGACCAAAAATCGCCACCACCGGAATTTTCAATGCGGCCGCCAGGTGCATCGGCCCGGTATCGCCGCCGATCAGCAGGCGAGCCCGGCGGGTGAGCGCGATCAACTCAGAAACCGAGCAGGAGATTTTTCGCGCCGCCCCTTCGCCAGCCGCTTCCACTGCCGCAGCCAGCTCTTCTTCTCCCGGCCCGTAATTCACGAGCGAACATAATCCGTCTCTTGCGAGTTCCTTCGCAACCTGTCCGTAACGCTCCGACGGCCATCTCTTCGCTCCCCAGCCCGCGCCGGGATTGAGAATCACGAACTCCTTCACATCCGCCGTAAGGCTGGCAATCGTGCTCTCTGCATCTCGATCCACGGGAAACTGTACCTGAGATTCCGCCATCGCCGCGCTTGGAACGACGGCTCCGGCCAGCTTAAGCGCCTGTTCGACGACATGAGAGCCATTTGTCTGAATTTTTCGTGTGTAAAACATGCTGGCAGCGTTCTCGCGCGGTTGTGCGCTCCCGTACACAACGGCCGCGCCCGACCAGCGTGACAGCAGCGCCGAACGGACTGCGCCCTGAAAATCAATCACCGCGTCGTATTCAACTCCGCGTAACTGACTCAAGCCCACCGCCATCTGCTGCCAGGTGTTGAACGAGAACGGCGCTTGTCGCCATTCCGCCGTGTTGACGGCGTGGACGCGGTCAACCATCGGGCGCTGCGGAGAGCGCCGTCCCGATCGTGGATAGCGCAATGTGCACAGCAGTTCTGCCCAGCGCTCTTCGATGAGCCATCCCAAGGTGGCGTGAGGAAAAGCCTGGCGCAACGCGGCCGCCGCCGGCAGAGTGTGGATGATGTCTCCCATGGCGCTGAGGCGCACAATGAGCAGGCTATCGAATCGCGGAGTGGCTGCTGTGAGAGAAAGGTAGTCGGTCATTCTTGTCGCCACCCGCTCCGCCATCCGCACCGCCTCACGATTTTAGCGGCCCCAGCCGCGAGCGCGAACCAATGATCTCGGTGGCCGAGTGATTCTTGGGATCACCCACGATGACGACTCGTCCTCCACAGGCTTCGACCTCGTCGCGCTCGGGGACGCTCTCCGCCGTGTAGTCGGTGCCTTTGGCATGAAAATCAGGATGGATTTCGCGAATGATGGCGCGCACGTCCTCTTCCCCAAAAATGACGACGGCGTCCACATCGACCAGCGACGCCAGAATTTCCGCGCGTTCTTCGGCCGGCATCACGGGCCGCCCTTCACCCTTCAACGCGCGCACGGATGCATCGGCGTTGACCGCGACAATCAGCTTCCCGCCGAGTTCCCGAGCAGCGTGCAGATAGCGTACATGGCCGACATGCAGCACGTCGAAACACCCGTTCGCGAGTGTGATGCGATCGCCGGCGCGCCGCCATTTCGCTGCACGCTGCTGCAGTTCGTCGCGCGAAACAATCTTCTTGTGGAGTGATGTGCTCAATGACCTCGATTCAGCCGGCTGCCGAAAAACTCACGTTTCGTATCAGGGCATCGCTTTAGCGATGCCGCTAGTTTTCCGGAACCGGATGCCCCTTTAGGGGCTGGACAGCACCAGTACTAATGCTCTCGAACGACCGGCGGCGTCTTATCGAGCGCCTCCAGTAATTCCTGCTGGCTGACCGTCGCAGTGCCGCGCTTCATGACCACGATGCCGCCCGCGTAGTTCGCCAGGTGAGCGGCCTCCTCGGCGCTTGCACCCGCGGCAAGTGCAGCGGTAAAAGTCGCGATAACAGTATCGCCCGCGCCAGTCACATCGGTCACTTCATCGCTGCCGTAGATCGGAATATCCACCGGCTTGTGGCGGCGCGGGAAAGCCACCATGCCATCCTTGCCGCGCGTGATCAGCAGCGATTCCAAATTCATTTGGCCCGCGATCTGGTCTCCCGCAGCTAGAAGGCGCTCCCAGTCGTTGCCAACGCGGATGCCGAGAACTGCTTCCACCTCGGATTCATTGGGCGTTGCGGCGGTGATGCCCGTAAATTCGAGCATGCGATAACGCGAGTCGAGCGTCACGGGAACCTTCTCGATCCCGCGCTTTTCCCGAATCACATTCAGCAGGGTTGGCGTTGCGGCGCCGTATCCATAGTCAGACACCAGCAGCGCATCGGAGGCCCGAGTGTATTCGCGGGCGGCCAGCACGATCTCGCGGCGGAGATGCGAATTGGGACCTTCGGCGGGCTCACGGTCAAGGCGCACGACCTGTTGTCCCGCAGTGTGTGCGAATCCGGCCAGGATGCGCGTCTTAGTCACGGTAGTGGTGTTCTTGTCTTTGAAAACACCGCTAACCGGGATGCGCTTATGGCGAAAAGCCCGCAGCAGCAGCTTTCCCGGCTCGTCGTCGCCCACGACCCCAACCGGCAATACATTCACTCCGAGGTCGGCAAGGTTGCAGATGGCATTTGCGCCGCCTCCAGGAACCACCGTGCGATCGCGGTGCCTCAAAATCAGCACGGGTGCTTCGCGCGAGACGCGAGAAATCTCGCCGAATACGAACTCGTCGGCAACCAGATCCGCAAGGACGGTTAGGGTGAGCTTTGGAAAAGATTCGACAATCTTCCGCAGGCGGTCGTTTTCTTTAGTATGCTTGGTCATCAATCTGCCGGGTCACAAAGTGCTAGTTCATCGGGATGCAATCAAGATTTTCTCACGAGCGGGGCTTCCGCTTCGCAATTCTCATCAAAATGGCATCCACGATGTCAGTAGGATGGTCAAGCGTGAGGCTGAGCACGGCGACCGCGAACGACGTGAGATCCGCCCGCAATGATGATAACGATAACGCCCCCAGATTGACTGCATCTTTCTCCGTGGTCAGAAAGCCACCGGCGCCGAGTTTGCCGCGCATGGTTAAGCAGGCGCTCGATGTCACTCCTGTTATAGGCGTGATGATCGCGAAACTCGACCTCCGCCGCAGGTGTAACTCCAGTGGCGCGTACTTGGGCAAAAAACTGCTGCGGCCGCGCGATGCCGCAAAACACAATCGGTGCAATGGGCGCGGCGGGGATGGAGATTTGTCGACTCATCCGCCAGACAGGTTGCCCCGGGCGAGCAAAATTCTTAATCTCCACGTCGTAGGCGGAAAAGTCCTGCGGCAAGACGATTGCATCGGCACGTTGCAGCGAAGAGAGCGGTTCGCGCAACCGGCCCGAGGGCAGCAGCCGGTCGTCGAAATCGTCTTCGCCCATCAGTACAATGTCGAAGTCACGAGCCAAAGACCGATGCTGAAAGCCGTCGTCGAGAATGTGCAGTTGGGCCGGAATTTCCGTTCGGCCACCTCGCCCGCTTCATAGCGGCTTTCGCCGACGATCACCGGAACGCCGAGCCGCCGCGCGATCACCAGCGGTTCATCGCCGAAGTCGGCGACGTTGCCATCGGTCTCAACTACCAGCACGCCGCGAGTTTTGCGTCCGTATCCGCGTGAGAGCACGTCGAACTGAATGCCTCGCGCCTTCAGTAGTCCGCCAAGCGCAATCACGAACGGAGTCTTGCCCGAGCCGCCCACCGACAGATTCCCGACGCTGACCACCGGCTTTTCAAGCCGCCGCGAAGACAGCACCCCGCGGTCAAACATCCTGTTCCGCAGAGCGGTGGCGCCACTGTAGAGCGTGGTGAGCGGATTCATGCTGAGCCTTCGCGCTGTTTGCTCATAAGTTCGACTAGGGCTGCGATCGTTCGGTCAGTGGCACCGCGCTGCGATTCGAGCGCGGCCAGAGCGTTCCTGCCGAGCGTCGCTCGCTCGTCGCTGTTGTCGATCAACTCCATGAAGACTAGGGGCAACTCCGCCAGTCCAACGATGCGGACCGCATTGCGACTGACAAAGAAATTGACGACGTCGCGGAAATTCTCGTAATGGTTACCGGTAACGATAGGAACGCCATACATTGCAGGCTCAAGAATGTTGTGCCCGCCGCGCGGCACGAGACTTCCGCCGACGAACGCGACCGTGGCCACCGAATAGAGCGCGGCTAGTTCTCCGATACTATCAACCAGAAACACGCCGCCAGCGAGCGCTTCACCGCTCCACAGAGAACGCCGTGACATCCGGAAGCCGAGTTGTTCGACGAGCGCCGCCACCTCCGGAAAACGCTCCGGATGCCGCGGTGCGAGGATCATCACGGCCTTGGGATGATTGGCCAGGATGTTGCGGAACGCCGAGAGCAGCGAGCCTTCTTCGTCCTCAAGCGTGCTGCCGCAAACCAGAACCGGCCCCGATCCGGGGTGGCTAAAGTCCTGGCGAAGACTCGCAACGATCTTCGGCGATGGCGGGGGCGCCACATCAAATTTCAGGTTGCCCGCCACCGTGACCTTCGTTTCAGCCGCACCAATTTCGATGAGCCGCTGCTGGTCTTCTTCGGTCTGGGCTAAAAACAAATCGACGTTCCCGAGCGTCTCCGCCAGCAATCTCGGGAGCCAGAAGCGGAACCGCTTATAGCCAGGAAGCGAGCGGTCAGAAATGCGGCAGTTGATTACGGCGATGCGAGCCCCGCTGCGTTTCGAAAGCCGCAGAAAATTCGGCCAGAATTCAGTTTCGGCGACAACCACAAGTTCCGGACGCAAAGCATCGAGGTAGGGTCGGATCGCCAAGGCAAAGTCCAAGGGAAAGTAGAACACGTTCTCCGCACCGAACCGCTGCGCGGCGAGTTTCTGCCCCGTGCTGGTGGTCGTCGAAACCAGCACGCGATGGGACGGAAATTTCTCCCGCAGCGCGTTGACGACCGCGCTCGAAGCCACCACCTCGCCCACCGAAACCGCGTGCACCCAGATAGCGGGTTTCACGCCGCGACCGGCGAGAGCGCGCGGAACGGCACCGAACCTCTGGCGCAGACCCCGCCCGATACTTGCCGTGCCGCATCATCTGCAGCAACCAGTAGGGCAGCGTCAGCACCAGGAAAAAAGCGAGCAACGCACTGTAGAGCGCATACATGCAGAGAAGTCCCATTCTAAATGGCGCGCCGAAATCTGATCGCGAGGCGGGACAGCACGCCTGGCCCTGACGGCATCCTATAATTCACGTATGCATAATGCAGCTTTGCAAGCATCAGGTTTGCAAGAATCACCGCACGCGCCGATGCCGCGAGCCCCACGTTCTGCCGCAGTCTGTGCTTTTGTGCTGCTTTGCTGCCTCGGCGCGATTGCCGCAAAAGAGTTCGTGATGCCCGCGGTGCAACCCGCCCGCGCCTACCCCGCACACGACGACCATCCCACGGAAAAAGTTGCGGTCGCAGTCGATCCCTATGACGTCGAGGACAAAGCTTCCATCTTCAGCGTCAACTACCGCAACAACGGCTACATGCCAGTCTTTTTCGTAATCACGAATGACGGCGATCAGCCCATTTCTCTCGTCGACATGACGGCCCAGATGAATACCAAGGATCGCAGCAAGCTGTTCCCTGCGACCATGGACGATCTGTTGCGCCGGCTCTCGCATCCGTCGCGAAATGACAGGCAGCCTACGTTGCCGATTCCGTTGCCCAAGAAAGAGGTCAAGGGCGGAGTGAGCCGCAAGACGTGGGACGAAATCGAGCAGGCTCAATTTGGCGCCAAGGCGGTGGAACCGCACTCCACGGCGCGCGGCTTTCTGTTTTTCGATATTGCTCGATATCTCGAACCCACTGGCCGGAGCCAGCTTCTACCTGATGGGAGTGCGCGACGCGAAAGGCAATGAGCTGATGTATTTCGAAATCCCGATGGAGAAGTACTTGAGCGCGCCGAAGTCGAAGCCGGGAGCGAAGACACCATAGCGATTCATTCGACGGAGCGACGGGCGTCCTCGCGAGCGTGCCATGAGCCCAGCCGAAGGGTCCGGCTATAATCTTTAGCCATGGCGACCACTCCAGCCCTTTCCGAGGATCTACTCGCGAAATACGAGCCGGTTATCGGACTCGAAGTCCACGTCCAACTGCTGACCGCGTCGAAAATCTTCTGTTCCTGCTCGACTCGTTTTGGCGATCCGCCCAACACAAACGTGTGCCCGGTGTGTCTGGGACTTCCCGGAGCCTTGCCGGTGCTGAACCGGAAGGCCGTGGAATTCGCGGCTCTGGCGGCGATGGCTTTGCAATGCCGAATTAACGAAGTTTCCATCTTTGCGCGGAAAAATTATTTTTATCCTGACCTGCCGAAGGGTTACCAGATCTCGCAGTACGACAAACCGTTGGCCGAGTTGGGGTTTATCGAAATCGACCTGAGCGAGAGTAAAACGAACGAAAGTAAGACAACCGGCAGCAAGAAGAAAATCGGTATCACCCGCCTCCACCTCGAAGAAGACGCGGGCAAGAGCCTGCACGAGGGTTTCGCCGACGCGGCCCATAAGACCGCAATCGATCTAAACCGCACCGGCGTACCCCTGGCCGAGATCGTGAGCGAGCCGGACATGCGATCGCCGGAGGAAGCGTACGAGTACCTGACTCGCCTCAAAGAAATCATCCTCTACACCGGCGTCAGCGACTGCAACATGGAAGAAGGTTCGCTGCGCTGCGACGCCAACATCAGCGTGCGGCCTCGCGGACAGGAGGAATTCGGCACGAAAACCGAGGTCAAGAACGTCAACTCGTTCCGCTTCATCAAGCAGGCATTGGAATATGAGATCGAGCGCCACATCGCCGTCATCGAGGGCGGTGGCAGAATCACGCAGGAAACGCGTCTCTACAACGCGCACGAAGGCATGACCTACGGCATGCGCTCGAAAGAGCAGGCGCACGACTACCGCTATTTTCCTGAGCCCGATTTGCTTCCGTTGGTTGTCGATGAGAAATGGCAGGCTGCCATCCGCGCTGGCCTGCCCGAGCTCCCGGAAGCGCGCCGCCAGCGCATGATGATGGAGTACGGCATTACGACTGGCGATGCCCACACGCTGACGCTAACGCGGACCATGGCCGACCAGTTCGAGTCCGCGGCCCGCAAGGCCAAGAAATCCGAAGCGTGTCGCGAACCTGGTGCAAAGCGAATTACTCGGACGCCTGAAAGCGCAGGGTCTCGAACTAGAGCAGTCGCCAATTTCGATGCCTGCGGTTACGGTCTCCGCCGATCTGGTCGAGTCGGGCGCCATCTCAGGCAAAATGCTGAAGGATCTTTACGACCTCTGCTTCGAACGTAGGCAGGATTTCCCTGCGGTTTACGAAGCACAGGGGCGTCCCGAGCAGTCGCGAGACACGTCGGCCCTGGAGAAACTCGCCGATGAGTTAATAGCAGCAAATCCCAAGCAGGTGGAGCAGTATCGCGCCGGCAAGAAAACCATGATCGGGTTCTTCGTGGGCCAAGTGATGAAAGCCTCGAAGGGGCAGGCCAATCCCCAGTTGGTGAACGAAGTCTTGACCAAGAAGCTGGAAGGCTAAAGAAGAGCAACAGGTTCGTATCAGGGCATCGCTTTAGCGATGCCAAGAGCCGCCCACCATTGCGGCCCCTTTTAGGGGCTGTGGCATCGGAATCGACTCGGCCCTACTTCGCCGCTCCCAGATTCTTCAGCACTTCTTCCGCATAGTAATTCGTGACTTTGGCGTCGTCGCGAAGGCTCTCGTAGTACGCTGCTTTCAACAACTGCTCACGGCGATCGCGCAATTGCTGGCGGATGGCCTGCTGCACCCGCGGATCATTCAAGTCCCTCTGGCCCGCCGGTTCCTTCGAAATCAGCTTCACGATCATGTAAGCGTAGGGCTGATGATTGGTCGGATTGACCATGGGAATCACGGGCGTGTATTGCCCCGGTTTGAGCTTCATCACCGCGTCGCGGGTTGCCGGATCGGCGTTCTTTAGCGCCGATTCAGGAGCCATTCCCAAATCGCCGCCGTTGTTGCTGGTTTCCGGATCTTCGGAATAATTCATGGCCATGGTAGCGAAGTCGTCGCCACTATCGAGGCGGTTGGCGATCATCTGGATTTTCTTGCGCGCTTCGGCATCGTTCTGCGCCTTGCTGTTCTGCAGGTTGTGCACCTGGGTGCTCACCACTCCAGAGACCATGATTTTGGCCAAATGGTATTGGGCTTCGATCAGGTTGAACTCGGCCTTGTGATCGTTGTAGTAGCCCGTAACGTCCTGGTCGGTGATATTGATGCGCGAAGTAATCTCTTTGTTCAATACCTTGTCGCGAGTGAGCGAGCGCCGCAGGTCGCGCTTGAAGTCATCGAGCGATATCTTTCTTGTCCTGTAAGCGCTTGTTAAATTCTTCGGCGGTGTAGGGCGATTTGATTTCGTTCAGCTTGCGGTCTACCTCCTCGTCCGTCGCCAGCAGCCCTAGCTTTTCCGCGCGCTGCATCAGGATTTCCGTTTCGACCAGCTCGTTCAGAATGCTCAGACGAAGGCTTACTGCCTGCTCGCCCGTCGGCTGCTGATCGGAGCCCGCTGTCTGGTTGGCGTAATACTTGTCGACTTCGCTGCGATAGATCTTCCGCCCATTGACCGAAGCCATGACGTCTCCCGCCGCTGCTGTTGCGGTTACAAGCCGATAGCCCAATCAACAGAAGCGCGCTGACCATGACCACGCCCGCTCGCCCAAAGCAGTTACGATTTTTCAAGTTTTTCCCTCCGCCACGACGGCGAGTCAATCTCATACCTGCCCTGAAAAAACGCAGGCGGTCTAAAAGTCGATTTGAAACCCGATTTAAAAATGCCAGCTACTTCGATGGCGAAGCCGGCGGAGCTTTTGCCTCGGCGGGGGCCAGTTTGTGTTCCGGAGGTGCAACGCCAGCATCCTTCAAAGCCTGATCGAGCGCGAGTCGTACCTCATCCGGAGGCACGGCTCCGTCGAGTTTCTGCCCACTTACAAACATCGTCGGCGTCGCATCCACTCCGAGGGCATCTCCCTCGCGCATCGAGGCGCGCACAGCCTTCTCGTCCTGGGCCTTGACGCATGCCTGCAACTTCGCCATGTCGAGATTGTGCTTCTGAGCCAGTAGCGTGGCCAGCTTGTCGAGTTCCGCATTCCAGCCGTCGTGACCTTTTGCCTTGATCGAGTCCTGATTTCCGTGCAGGTAATCGGCGTAATCCCAGTAAGCATCGTTGTTTTGCGCGCCTAAGCAATTGGCGTTCACCGCCGCATGCACCGCCCAGGGATGAATCTCTTCCAGCGGATAATCCTTGTAGATGAAAAGAACGCGATCGCCGTATTCCTTGAAAAGCCCGGGAAAAAGTGTCGCGTGCATGCGCGAACAGAACGGACACTCGAAATCGTCATAGTTGACGACCGTCACCTTGGCATCCTTGTTGCCGCGCGTCGGACGCCCGCTGACGTCAATTTTCTTCATGATTTTAGCGTACGGATCGCTGGTCAGATCGAACTTGGTCACGCGCACCAACGTTTTGTGGTCGTGCGAAAGCAGGAACTCGAAATCCTGTTTTTTATCGGGACTGGCAAACGTAACCGTCAGCGCGTCATACTCCGCAAATTCGCTCGACCGAAGCGGCCCCAACATCACCTTTACGTCCGGTGGGAGGGAATATTGCGCCCGAACATGCCGCTCGATCACGCGGGCCATGTCCGGCGGAGGAGAAACAGCAGAAGGCGCTGACGGCGGAGACTGGGCCGAGCAGCCCAGACAGATCACCAAAAGAACCACAAACGCGCGCCGCACAATCATGAATCGAAACCACCTGAGCATGAGGAAGCCGCTTGATTATCTCATGGCAGCGAGACTCCCCGCGCCATGGCGAGAAGCGTCTCGCTGAAGAGATGGGGCTTGCGTCTCAGCCAGCGAGGGAATGCCGAAAACGCGGCCACCCGCATCTTTGCAGGGAATCAGAAGTCGTCTCAGGCGCGTCCTCGCAACAACTCTTCCGCAGTCAGCAGCTGATTCATCGATCCGGAACGAAATCCCTCCAGGTCGAGAGTGACGAATTTAAATCCCAGTCCTTTGAACACGGCGGTGAACTCGCGCGCCATCTCGGCGGTCAAGGCGCGAGGAAGTTCTTCGCGCGCTATCTCAATGCGGACGATCTCCCCGTGGTGGCGCACGCGGAATTGCCGGAACCCCATGGCCCGAAGCGCGTTCTCGCCGCGCTCGATAACACCCAGCGCCTCCGGAGTAACCGCGCGTCCATATTCCACGCGCGAGGATAGACATGCAGACGCCGGCTTGTCCCACACCCGCAAGTCTGCTCGCCGCGCTAGTTCCCGGATTTCCACCTTGGTCAGACCGGATTCGAGCAGCGGGGCCAGAACACGATGCTGGACCGCGGCCTGCTGTCCGGGACGAAAATCGCCCGCATCGTCGGCGTTGACTCCATAGGCGATGGCATCGAATCCGCAGGCTTCGCGGTAGTGCTCGAGAACACTAAACAATTCATCCTTGCAGTGAAAACAGCGCATGGCATCGTTGCGGATGTACGCGGGATTCTCCAGTTCCTTCGTTTCCACAACCTCGACTGGAATTTCGTGCTCGCGCGCAAAAGCAAGTGCGTCTTCGAGATGAGTTCGCGCCAGGCTGGCGGAATCGGCAATCACGGCCAGCATTTGTCTGTCGAGCTCCTGATGTGCCATCCAGGCAAGAAAAGCGGAGTCCACCCCACCCGAGTAAGCAACGATCAACCGCCCGCGACTGGCAAGGACCTGCCGCAGGTGTTCAGCTTTCCGATCGATCATGCCCGCTGCGTTCACCATCTCCATTATGCACGATCGCTGTACTCTGCTGGTGGAGGAATGGGCGGAGACGTCCAGCTCTCCACCGGCAAGCCTGGACCGTTGATGCCGCTAATATAGCCGCTCCTGTCCCTTGAGGTTGCCGAACGCTCCAATGTTCGCCAGTGTAAACGAGAAGCGATATTCATTTTCGTTACGCACCGCTCCCAGCGCAAAGCGCCGGTATTCCACGCTCAGACCGCAACAGTCCCAGGTGTAACTCGTCTGTGCCGTCGCATACTGCAAAGATCCATTGTCCGCGTCAAAGCCGAAGCTGCTGGCGGCGCTCAAGCCGCGCTTGTTGAGTTGACCGTAGCCCAACAACACCCGAAACTGGTGGAACTCGCTGGCGCTCGTCGGCATCGTCGTACCCGCTGCAGCGTCGATCACGCGAAGGAAAGCATCGCCTCCCCCAATGGTAAATGGGCCGTAGTGGTAGTTCACCAGCGCCACGCTGGAATTGATGCGACCAGCCTTGAGGTCGTAGTCCAGGTCCCACTCGGTGTTGGTACGCGGGCTGGTTTCGATGCGCAGTCGGGAAATGATGGGAGCGAAGCGCCGCTCTTCATCCAGAAATGCGGTGCCGGTGAAATCCGCGGTCGTCGTGAACACATTTCGCTCCCCTGCCACCAGCGCATTCCCAAACGTCGGATCAAAAAAATACTTCTGTCCTATCTCCCAACTCAAGATCTCTCGCGGGCCCGTGGTGCAGGCTAGAGCGTCCGGACTCGGAGGCACTTCCCACGGAACCACGCCGACCTGTGGAACACCTCCAATGGTCAGCGTGCTCATGCTCAGCACGTCGCAATCCTTTGCATTCGGACCCAGACGCTTGGCGTAAAGACGATTCACCAGCGAATACTCCACTTCATTCGTATTCGTGAGCACATCAGTGGCATCGAAACGCAGAATGTTGTCGAAGTTATTTATGCCAGTCACGTAGTCGTACTTCATGCGCGGCTCAATCACGTGCTTCCATTTGCGTCCGAGCCACGGACGATCGAAGACCCTCGACAATGCCGGCGGCCGCACCTCCACCGAAGTCTCCAGCAATTTGCGATTGATACCTTCGTCCTCAGCTGTTCCGGAAGTTGCCGAGCCGAGCTCCGTGTAGAACGTATCCCGCAACGTAAGCGCGGAACGGACCGACCACCCCCGCCATTGCAAGGGCATCGTAAGCGAGGGCGCCAGATCGAACCTGCCCACTAGAGGACCTGTTTGGAACCCGATCTGACGCCGCTGCAAACCCTCTGCAGCACTCTCGAATGACCAGTACAGCGGCGTATTTCCTAGCTGCCGTTCCTCACCCGAGATGAAGAAACTTGGCGTATGCAGAATCCGAACCAGTTCCGTCTGTGTAATCGTAGTGCAGCCCGCGACCGTTTCAGACGACGGATTGCACACCTCGAAGTTCTGGTAACGCTCCGCCAGGGTGTTGAAGTGAAATCCGTTGGTTGTATTGGAGAGAAAAATCTGTGACCTCACTTCGGAGTCGATCGCCTGCGTGTATACGTCGGTGAAGGCGATGCGGAAAACGAACGAACTCAAATAATCGATATTCGCAACGCCGCGGAAATCTCCGAAGGGACGCTCCGCCATAAACCGCGCGTCTTCGCCGCCTTGGTTTTGCGGTGGGTAGCCGATGCCACGATCCACCATCCCCACGTAGTTAAAGAACACATACGAGCTGTCGCTCGGGCGGGCACGGAAGTCTCCGCGTTCAAACCAACCGCGCTTCGAATAGTAATCGGTGCCCACCAGGGCGTCCATGCTGCGATTGAAGACCCAGTACACCGAATCGCCGGCAATATATCCCTTGGTCGACGAGGTGCCAAAAGTTGGAATCAACAGTCCGCTCTGCCGCTCTTTCTGAACTGGATAGCTCACATACGGAAAATAAAACACCGGCATGCCCAGCAACTGGAAGTCGCTCCTATAGATTTTCGCAGTGCTGTCCACGTCCACTGAAATGCGCTTCGCGTCGAATAGCCACTTCGGTCGCGGCAACTCGCAGGTCGTGACCGTGCCCTGCCGCACCAGATAGTGGTCGGGCCCGTGCTTTTCGACAATTTTTCCAGTAAACGCAAATGGGTTGGTGGTGGTAAGCATGTAGCGTGATTTCCGCGTCTGCAGTCCCACCGTTCCGATCACGCTATAAAATATTCCGACTTGCGTGCGGATGTTGTAAGTGCCGTGACTGGCCACGATGTGTTCGTCGTACGGGCCGCCATCGAGCACGACGTGGCCCTCCAGTTCGCTGTCTCCCGTGTCCGCGTTGTAGGTGATTTGATCCGCGTGCAGAATATAGTTGCGATAGTCGATTTCCGACTCGCCCCGCAGGTGGTAGATGGTCCCATCCTTCTCCTGTTGCACCGCCTTGATCGTAACCGGCTCTTCCGTCTGACTGACAGGCGCTTTCGGTAGAGCCGGGGCTGTCACCGGACCACCCTCCGAAGCAGCCACCGGCGCGGAACTAGGGGGCAGCGTCTGGCTGGTTACTATCCCCGAAGCGAGAAGCAGATGACAGACCAATGCGGCCGTGATAAAGATTCGAGAGCGGGTGATCATTGCAAGCGCGCGTGCGCTCCGCCAGCCGGTCTGCCAACGGGAACCAACTGACCTTAGCACGCGAGCGGCAGGCGAAGCAAAGCGGCGTATTTTTGTGGTCTCCCCCATGCGTGTGTGCCTGGCCCAGCTCTGGCTCCTGGCATTCTTCGATGACTTGATTGCTACGACCGGCGTGAAGAAAGCCGGACTGATGACCACTAGACGATTATGACGACGACCGGATTGGCGAACTGTCCGACCGGCGGCGATCCCGCCGACCCAAGGCACTTCTGCGCCAGCGACGCTGTCGAGCCGTCGCTTAGCGCCGAAGCGGAAGCTTCGGCCGCGGAACCCAATGTTGGCTCGACCGTTGACCCGAACGCCTACTCGAACCCGGATTCCTGGCGCGTCGAGGTAGCCGCTCGCCTCGAACGCTATCGCACGCGGCGCAAGCCCCGGACTCCGCACTATCCATCACTGCTACTGCCTTTTGATGCGCCCGAGAGCTGGTCGCGTACCGCGTCGCCAAGCGGATCGGCGACGATTGCGGCGGCGCGAGCCGAGCAAAACTTCACGTTCCCAACATCAGTCAAAGAACAAGTCGAGGCGCCATGCTTCGCGGAACCTCCCCTTCCATCGAAGCGTCGCCCATCGGACCAAGACCCATACCAATCTCCGGAGCAAGCCCCAGGACCATCCGCCAATGTAATCGAGTTCCCGCGTTCCGCCGCCATTCCGGTTTTTCACCCGAGCGACCTGGCCGATCCCGTCTTTGATCGTCGTCGTCCGCGCATAGTGGAAGTCCCGGAGATTCTGCCGCCGCCTCCCGCTTTGGGTGGAATGCTGATGGAACCCGCCGATAAAGAGCCTGTCGACAAGCGCACCGCCGCCGACTCTCACCCGGCTTCCGCGTCCCCATCTGCATCAATAGTGCGGCGTGCGCTGGCCGCCCTGGTGGATGGCATCGTCCTGGCAACCGCTCTGTCGGCCTTCGCCGCAATTTTTCTTCGTCTAAACCCCAGTGTGACCCACGACCTGAACCTCAGCCTAATTTCTGTTCACGGCCCGCTTCCAATACTCGCCGGCGCCTTCAGCATGGTCGCCGTCCTGCTGTGGGCGTCTTACAAACTCTTGTTTGTTGTGTACACCGGTTCGACTCCCGGACTTCGCACCGCCCGGCTGCGGCTCGCCGGATTTGACGGCTCGCCGCTTAACCGTCGCTCCCGCCGCTGGCGCGTGCTCGCGTCGTTTCTCTCCGCGTTTTCCGCTGGACTCGGCTATCTTTGGTGCGTTCTTGACCAGGACGGATTATGTTGGCACGACCGTATCACGCGCACCCACATCGAATCGGAGGGTCCCGCAGAATAAAAAGCCCCGGCCGTCGAGCGACCGGGGCGCCAAACGTTACCAGCCTGAACTAACTCGCCGTTGGTGTGTGCGGCTGCCGTTCACACTCGCTGCCGCAGCAGTCCATGGCGGTCCTGTCGCCCTTGGCTTCGCCGCAACTCTTGCCTTCGGCGCAGCACTTGCCATCTTTGCAGCAATCGCTTTTTTTGCAGTCTTTCATGGCGGCTTTCATATCCTTGCCTTCGCGGCAGGATTTGCCGTCTTTCGTTTCACACTTGTCCTTGGCGCAACAGGCCGTGGCATCCTTGGCATCGGTCGCGGCCTGATGGCAGCAACCTTTGCCGTCTTTCATATCAACCATCTTGTGATGACAGCACCCCTGGGCTTGCGGGACCGGCGTCGAGTTGGGTGCTGCCGAAGGTGCCGGCGTCTCCTGCCCCCAGCCCACCAGCGACAGGGCAAGGATGAGGATCAAAGCAAACAGTCTGAATTTCATAAGAACTCCTTATCAAAGTTATGAGAACAGTTGAGATAAACGGCCAGCGGCCGCCGAAAGGCATTAGAGAGAATTCTCAGGGAGAAATCTAGACCCGGAGCACCATTCCAAGTAGTCCTGGTGCAGGACCAGGCACCACCCCAGTCGTCGGAGAAACGTACGACTCTACCTGAGCCAGGCTGAGTTGAGCAATCTCTGCCGCGGCGATCTCTTGCGAAAGTCTGTATCGGGAACTTACGGGTGCCGGCGGGTTCTGCGGTCCCTGGAAGAGGCAGCAGCGATGTTGTTCCTGGCACGGCAGACTGGTAGCAGCGAACTCCAGAGTAGCCGTCTCCCCGCTCTCGCCCAGCCCCGGACAACACGGATGGCCTGTGGGCATGACATGGTGGTGAGCCGTCATGTGCTCAGCCACTTCACGTGCGGGACGCACATGGCCGGCATGCATGAGGAGCATCGGCGCCAAGGCCATCTCGGCCCAAGCCACCATGGCCACAAGCAGCGCCGCTGCGATGGACTTCTTCACCATCCCGCTCCAGTGTCACCATCCCGCTCCAGTGTGGCAGAGTAAAAGCGGCCGTGATGTGACGGCAATCACATCCGGGTTTGATTCCGAGCGAACGACAGACCTATCCCACCAGATTCTCCAGCGCCGCCCTCAACTCTCTGAAACGGAACGAATACCCGCTGCCCCCGAGTTTGCCGGACTCCACCCGCTGGCTGGCCAGCAACAATTCCTCCGCAGCCATTTTGCCGAAAGCCAAGCGCACGGCAAACTCCGGCACTGGAAAAAATGCAGGGCGTCCCAGAACCGACGCCAGCACCTTGGTAAACTCCGCATTGCGCACCGGATTCGGCGCCACAAAATTCACCGGCCCAGACAGCGACTCGGTGCGGATCGTGTGATGAATGCCCCCCACGATATCCTCCACATGAATCCAGCTCCACCACTGCCGGCCCGATCCAATCCGTCCGCCCATCCCCAGTTTGAACGGCGTCAGCATATTCCCGAGCGCTCCGCCTATCGCGCTCAGCACCAGCCCAATCCGCATGTTCACCGTGCGGATTCCGGCCTCCGCTGCAATCCGGCTGGCCTCCTCCCACTCGTGGCAAACCTCGGCCAAAAATCCCTGCCCAGTCGCAGTCCCTTCCGCCAAAAGTTCCTCGCCACGATTCCCGTAGAATCCGACCGCCGACGCACACACCAATACGCGAGGCTTAGCCCCACTCAGCGCCAAGGCCGAAGCCAGATTCTGCGTTCCCAGCACGCGACTGTCGCGGATCGCTTTCTTTTTCCCTTCGGTCCAGCGTCCCACCACGCTCTCCCCGGCCAGGTGGACCACCGTATCGAACCCGGAAACCACCGCCGGCGGTACCGCAGCCAGCGGCTCCCAGGAAATCTGCGCCGCATTCTGAGCGCGCCCCCGCACCAACCGCACAATCTCCATCCCCTGAGGCTCAAAAGAAGCCAGAAGCGCCCTCCCAATCGGCCCCGAAACCCCGCTAACCAATACCCTTGCCAAGCCATTGCCTCCCAAAAGCCCTTGTGGACGCGGGCGACCCCGCCCGCGTTGCTCGTGCCAGACAACCCAATACCGGGCCAAAGGAGCCCCGTCCCCCATACTCTACCAGCCCAATTGCCTTTCTCGTCGACCTCGGCGTCTCGGCGGTGAAATAGCATTCCGTTGGGTTAAAATCCATCATGGCGACGTTGCGTGAACAGATCGCGACCAACGTGCTCACAGTGACCCGCTTCCGCGAGTTGATGCGGAAGTTGCGCGAGAACCGTCCCAACGACGACCTCAATCTCGTCAAGAAAGCCTACGAATTCTCACAGAAGCATCACGCCGGACAACTCCGCGCCTCCGGCGAGCCCTACCTCGTACATCCGCTCGAAGTCGGCAACGTTCTCGCCGATATGAAAATGGATTCGGTTGCAATTGCCGCCGGCCTCCTCCACGATTCCGTGGAAGATACATCGGTCACCACCGTCGAAATCCGCCAGGAATTCGGCGAACAGGTTGCCCACATCGTCGAGGGCGTCACCAAGATCAGCAAGATCGATTTCTCTACCCGAGAAGAAGCGCAAGCCGAGAACCTGCGCAAAATGATGCTGGCCATGGTTGACGACATTCGCGTCGTCCTCATCAAGCTCGCCGACCGCCTGCACAACATGCGTACGCTCGAACATCTCGAGCCCGAACGCCAGCAGAAAATCGCCCGTGAGACGCTCGAAATTTACGCTCCTATCGCGCACCGTCTCGGCATGGGCAAGATTCGCGGCGAACTGGAAGACCTCGGTTTCAAATACGTCGATCCCATCGGATTCGAGCAGGTCCGCGCCGCCGTCGAGTCCCGTCGCAAAGAGGGCGAAGCCTTCATGACGCGCGTTGAAGGCGTGCTCCGCGACGGCCTCAAGGAAGCCGGCATCACCGGCCGTGTCGAGAGCCGGGTCAAGCGCCTCTACAGCATCCACAGAAAATTGATCCGCCAGCGCATCAGCGTCGACCAGGTCTATGACCTCTACGCCATGCGTGTCATCACCAACTCCGTGCAGGATTGCTATGCCGTTCTCGGCATCATCCACAACCTCTGGCGCCCTGTGCCCGGCCGCATCAAGGATTTCATCGCCATGCCCCGGCCCAACCTTTACCAGTCGCTTCACACTTCCGTCATTACCGAGACTGGCGAGACCTTCGAAATCCAGATTCGCACCGAAGAAATGCACAAGATGTGCGAGGAAGGCATCGCCGCCCACTGGAAATACAAAGATGGCACCGTCTCTGCCGAGGACGAGCAGCGCCTGGCTTGGCTTCGCCAGGTGGTCGAGTGGCAGCGCGACGTTTCCGATCCCAACGAATTCCTCTCCACCCTGAAAGTAGATCTCTACCCCGAAGAGGTTTACACCTTCACGCCCAAGGGCAAAGTTCTGGTCCTGCCGCGCGAGTCCACGCCCATCGACTTCGCCTATTCCATCCACACCGAGGTGGGCCACAGTTGCACCGGTGCCAAGGTTAACGGACGCATGGTTCCGCTCCGCCACAAGCTCCACTCTGGCGACATCGTCGAGGTCATCACCCAGCCGGGACACAAGCCCAGCCGCGACTGGCTGGCGGTCGTCAAGTCGTCCCGTGCCCGCAACAAAATTAAGCACTGGCTCAATGTCCACCAGCGCGAGCGCGCCATCGAAATCGGAAAAAAGCTGATCGAAAAAGAAGCGCGCAAATACCGCATCTCGCTGAAGGAAATCAAAGAAGCCGACATGCAAAAAGTGGCCACCGAGTACGGGCTCGGCCGTCCCGACGACCTGTTGGCCGGCATCGGCTACGGCAAGTACTCGGCCCGCCAGGTGCTCGCGAAATTCGCCCCTACCGGCGCTGAGCCCATGTCCGACAGCGAAGAGCAGGCCGCATCCCATGGCTTGAGCAGTGTGGTGCGCCGCGTCTTCGGCGGCGACAGCAACGCCATCGTCGTCCGCGGACAAGGCGACCTGCTCGTCTATCGTGCCCGCTGTTGCAACCCCATTCGCGGCGAGGCCATCGTCGGCTACGTCACCCGCGGCAAAGGCGTTGCCGTCCACTCCGTCAATTGTCCTAACGTCACCAATCTTCTCTACGAACCCGACCGCCGCATCGACGTCCTCTGGGCCGGAGACAAAGACGGCCAGCCCGTTTCCTATCCCGTAAAACTCACGCTTCTCTGTGATGACCGCTGGGGCATGCTCAAACAGATCACCGCCGTCATCAGCGACACCAAAACCAACATCCGCAGCATGGAATCCCGTAGCGAGAACGGCCGAGCCTGCGTAGACGTAGTCCTGGAAATCGCCGACCTGAAACATCTCCAGAAAATCATCGACGGCGTCCGTCAAATCCCCGGAGTCCACGACGTGCAGAGATTGCAAAAGATCTAGCGTACTGTCCCGACTTTGCGACCCGAATTCTCATTGTCATCCCGAGCGAAGCGAAGGAGCTATGTACTTGACCGCTGCAATGCACAGGTTTCGCATCGCTCAAGAAGTACGAGCACGAGTGCATTCGCCACCCGCCCATCGGGAGCCATCACAGGTAAACAATAAAAACGGGGCGCGATCGCTCGCGCCCCACTTCTGCATCTGCCCTCTTACCTCTGACTTAGTCTCTAACTCCGTCCATAAACGCCCGCAACTTCCGCGAGCGCGATGGATGCCGCAGCTTTCTCAGCGCCTTCGCCTCAATCTGCCGGATGCGTTCGCGAGTAACGGCAAACGATTGTCCGACTTCCTCCAGCGTGTGCTCCGAACCATCTTCCAGCCCAAAGCGCATCTTGATGACCTTCTCCTCGCGCGGCGTCAGCGTACGCAGCACTTGCGAAGTCTGGTCTTTGAGGTTGACGTTGATCACGGCCTCGGCCGGCGAAACCACCGCGCGGTCTTCGATGAAGTCGCCCAGATGCGAATCTTCCTCTTCGCCAATCGGCGTTTCGAGAGAGATCGGCTCCTGCGCAATCTTCAGCACTTTCCGCACTTTCGCCACCGGAATATCCATCCGCTTGGCGATCTCTTCCGAGGTTGGTTCGCGTCCCAGTTCCTGCACCAGCTGCCGCGAAGTGCGGATCAGCTTGTTGATGGTTTCGATCATGTGCACCGGGATGCGAATCGTACGAGCCTGATCGGCGATGGCCCGAGTAATTGCCTGCCGAATCCACCAAGTGGCATAAGTCGAAAACTTATACCCGCGGCGATATTCGAACTTGTCAACCGCCTTCATCAGACCGATGTTGCCTTCCTGAATCAGGTCGAGGAACTGCAAGCCACGATTCGTATACTTCTTGGCAATCGATACCACCAGGCGGAGGTTCGCTTCAATCAGCTCGCGCTTGGCGTGCTCCGCGTCCATGTCGCCCTGGATGATCTCGCGCTGCGTGCGCTTGAGCTCCTGGAACAACAGGCCCGCTTCCACTTCAAGCTTTTCCAGTTCTCCGCGGACCGCGCGCGACTGCTTCTTATATTCCTTGCGCTGTTCTTCACTGCGCGTCGCCTCGGCCCGTTTCTCCAGATTCTGGATCTGACGGTCAAGCGAGCGCATCCCGTCAACCGTGCGGTTCACACGGTCAATCAGGCGTTTGCGTTCGTTGTTGGTGAAGCCGAGTTTCCGCACCGCGATCGAAGTGCGTACAATCGCATGCGCCAGGTGAAAACGGTATCGGCGATGGTCGCGCGGCCGCTTCTTCAGATTCACCGCCGCCAGTTTTTCCTGGAGCGGCGCCACCTTCTTATAAAGCTTGTCGAGATTGTTAATCTTGGCAAGAAATTCTTTCAGACGCTTCTCGACAATCTCTTCCGTGATTTCCTCTTCGTCGAACGTCACCAGCTCTTTAATCGAGCGGACGCCCTTCTCAAGATCCTCGCCCAAAGCGAGGAGTTCACGAATCACAATCGGCGACCGCGAGAGCGCCTTTAATACGCGGTTTTGCCCCCGCTCGATTCTCTTAGCGATTTCAACCTCGCCTTCGCGAGTAAGCAGGGGAACAGTCCCCATCTCCCGCAAATACATGCGGACGGGGTCATTGGTTTTTTCCAGAGCTCCAGGGGTTAGGTCGAGTTCGACGTCCTCGGAAGCCTCATCCACTTCTTCGAATTTTTTTTCCAGATCGGTCGTCGGCCCTTTCGAGCTTTCGAGTACATCGATCCCTTGGGTCCCGATCGTGGTTAGCAGATCTTCCAGGTCTTCAGGAGAGTGCACATCGTGCGGGATTAAGTCGTTGACCTGATCATAGGTCAGATATCCCTTCTCTTTGCCTGCGTCGATCAGCTTTTTTATGTCGTCGTACTTGTCATCAATTGCCAAGCCAGATTATCCTCAAGACGGCCGCTGGTTCACGGACGCCAAACTATTCAGCGGTGGGATTCGTTACGGAGTTGTGCGCAAGGGGCACAGACTTCAGAAGTATAGCACGACGCCAGTCCTGGCCGGTGCCAGTGTAAGTTTGTGCTCGTTTGCCGTCTGCCCGCCGCGCCCTATCTCGTTTCCCGCTAGTTCTTTAGATGTCACTCACCCGGGTTTCGTTCCAGGGTTTCGTCCCAAACGATTCGTTCGTCTCGTTCCAACGCCATCCCGGGTCACGACGCCTTGCTGCCCGTCTCCGCCAGTCCCGGATCCATCAAAGCCCGCTTGAAACGCACTTTTTCCTGCAAAAGCGCTTGTCTTTCCTCCAGCGGGAGCCCGGCCCGCTGCAGCCCGCGCTGCACATCCTCCAGCCGACGCCGATAATAAATCCGCCGCAAAGCCCGCACTGCGCCTTCCACCGTCTCCGGCGTCAACTCCTCCTCCTCGGACATCAAAATCGACGCCAGCAGCCGCCGGTCGTCTTCCGTCTTCGGCAGCGACATAACGTCCGCCGTCTCAATCCCAGCCTCCAAAAGAGCCTCCATCAGCGACTGCGAGCCCAGCCCCTCATACAGCTGCTCCGATTGCAGCGCATATTGCGCCTGCCGCGCCGGATCGAATTCCTTCTCCGTTCCTTCGCGAGCCGAACCCCCAGTTCCGCCTGCCTGCATCTCCGTGGCCGAGGCCAGCGCCCGGATCAGAACGCGTTCCGCCCCCGTGACTTGCGTCTCAGCCGAAGCCTTAACCGCGGTCGCGGACCGACTGGTAGCGGCATGCTTCAATTCCTGCCGCAGCACCGCCGAATCGATTCCCAGCTTCTGAGAAATCTCCAGCGCCAACTCATCGCGCACAATCCGGTTCGGCACCCGCTGAATATGCGGAAGAAGATGGTTGACGGCCTTGACCTTATTCTCCGAATTCCGCACCGGAAACTGCGCCCGCGCCCGATCGATCAGATAATCAAAATATTTCTGCGAGTTCTTAAGCGCCGCCCCATAAGCGTCCTTACCTTTGCGCCGTATAAACAGATCGGGATCGAATCCCGTCTCCAAAGTGAGCACACGAATGGCAAATTCTTCCTCCACCAGCAACCCCAGCGTTCGCTCCGTAGCCCGCGCTCCCGCCGTGTCGGGATCAAAGTTGACCACCACATTCTTGGAGAATCGCCCCAGCAATTTAGCCTGCAACTCGGTAAACGCCGTCCCCGAACTGGCAATCACATTGTGGAACCCAGCCGCATACACAGAAATGCAATCCATCTGCCCTTCGACCAGGATAGAGTATTCAAGCTTCCGAATCGCCTCTTTGGCATTGTCCAGATTGAACAGCACCCGCGACTTCGAGTAAATCGCAGTCTCCGGAGAATTCAAATACTTAGGCCCCGCCTTCTCATCCGTAGAAAGCGTGCGTCCCGTAAAAGCAATCGCCTTGCTCTGTTCATTACAGATAGGGAACATAACGCGATTGCGAAATTTGGAATAAATGGCCGCCACGGCTTTAGGTTCCAAGCCCGACGAGTTCTCCGTTACATTTACATTGTCATCCTGAGCGGAGCGAAGGACCTGCTTTTTCTGCGACCCGACACCTGACACCTGAGACCTGTCCCCCTCCTTCCACGAGAACAGCCCACTCTCCCGCAACAACTCCTCATCGAACTCCCGCCGCAAAGCATCCCGCAGCAAGAATCCGGAATCCGGCGCATACCCAATGCGAAAGCGAGCAACAGTCTCCGCATCCAGCCCGCGCCCCTTAAGGTACTCGCGCGCATTCGTCCCCTCTGGACGCCGCAGACATTCCTGAAAAAACGCGACAGCACGCACATGCACGTCGAGCAGCGCCATGCGAACCTGAGCGTCGTGAGCTTCCGCCGGACTGGAAAAACTGACCTTAGGCATCGGCACGCCGAGCTTCTGAGCAATCAGCCGGACGGCCTCAGGAAACGTAATGTTCTCGACCTTCTGTACAAAAGTAAAAACGTCCCCCGACTCGCCGCACCCAAAGCAATGAAAAAACTGCCGCGTGGCATGCACCGAAAACGAGGGAGTCTTCTCGGCATGAAACGGACAAAGCCCCGAAAAGTTCTGCGCCCCAGCCTTCTTAAGCTTGACGTAGTCGCCCACAATGCGGACGATATCCGCCTGCTGCTTAAGCGTCTCCTTGAAGTTGTCGGAAGAAGTCAAAGTCGAAGCCATCGACGGCGCACACAAGTCCTGTAATGATTATGAGGGTCGAAGAGGCGAAGGGGAAGATAGCAGCGGCGGGATTACTGTGGGAAAGGTGTGGAAGACCGGCTCTTGCCCGCTAGCAGAGAGAAGAAAAGGGTGTCAGATCGCCCGATGACCCAATGGCCAGATCACCCGATCGTCAGACCCGCAGCTCGACGACCGTAGCTCCGCCGCCGCCCTCGTTGATCGGTGGCTCCGTAACCGACTCCACATGCGGATGCTTCTGCAGATACTGCCGCAAGGCTTTGCGCAAGATGCCCATCCCGCTTCCATGGACGATGCGCACGCGCGGCATGCCAGCCAGAAAGGCGCGATCGACGAATTTTTCGACTTCGCTGGTGGCTTCATCCACGGTACGGCCGATGACGTTGATTTCGGAGGGCATGTTGAGGCCGCTTGATTCATTTTGCAATGAGACGCTGATGCCGTGCGCACGAGCCGCCTGCACCGGCGAGTCGGAAGCGCGAGTCTGCGCGTTTGTCAGCACTTCGGCGATGTCATCGCGGGCGATGCGCATTTTCATCGAGCCAATTTCCACATCAAAATGATTGTCGCCAATTTTCTTCTTGACGACGGCAGCGCGCCCCATCGACTTGAGCTTGACGGTGTCGCCTTCGGAAACGTGCTTCACCAGGCTGGGCAGGGCATTTGGGTCTCCGCGATCGGCGCCGGTCGCATGCGCGACCACGGTTGCATCAAACTGCTCGCGGAATTCGCGCCGCATTTTAGCGATGCGGCGTTCGGCGTCTTTTGATAATTTCTGCGCGGCGGCGCGATCCTGCACGGCGTTCACGGCCTCACGCGCATGGTATTCGAAGTCGCGGAAAAGAGCTTCCAGCTTCTTCTCCATCTCGCGAATTTTGGCTTGCTGTTCTTTGCGTCCTTCGTTGGCGAGTTGCGACTTCTCGCGTTCAAGTTCCTGCTCGCGAGCGTTCATGTGAAAGCGCTCCTTTTCCAGATCGCGAAGGTCGGCGTGCAGACGATCGAGAAAACGCGCGACGTCTTGAGTCTGTGAGCCCAGGCGCGAACGCGCGGAAGCGATAATAGCGGGATTCAGTCCAAGACGTTGCGCGATGTTAATTCCAGCGGATGCTCCAGGAACTCCGACCTTCAGTTCGTAAGTCGGCTGCAGCGTAGCTTCGTCGAAACCAACCGAGGCGTTGATCACTCCCGCGGTATTCGCACCATAAACCTTGAGCGAAGTGTGGTGCGTCGAGATCACGCTCATGCATCCAACTTTGCGAAAATGCTCGGCGATGGCAACCGCGAGCGCCGCGCCTTCTTCGGGATCGGTAGCGGAACCGAGTTCGTCGAGCAAAACCAGGGTATTCGCGGTCGCAGTGCGCGAGATGAAGTCGATATTCGTGACATGCGCGGAAAACGTTGAAAGATTCTGCTCGATCGACTGATAATCGCCGATGTCGGCGAGAATGGCGTCGAAAACCGGCATGTCAGCGTGATCCGCGGGAACCGGAATACCGGACTGCGCCATCAGGGCAAGCAGTCCAAGCGTTTTCAGGGAGACGGTTTTACCGCCTGTGTTAGGTCCGGTGATGACGAGCTGCCGATGGTCGCCTTCGAGCTCGATTGTGATGGGCACGATCTTCGCGCTTTTCAGTTTTAGATTGCGCTCGAGTAGCGGATGTCTTGCGCGATGGAGAAGCAGTCGACCTTCGCTCGTTGTCCCGGTCCCGCACAAGGTCACCGTCACGCAGTTGTAGTCTTCGGCGAAGCGGGCCTTGGCAAACTGGAGTTCCAGTTCGGCGAGGACATCCGCGGCAGCCAAAATCGCGTCGGCGTTTTCCCCGATGTGGCGCGTCATCTCCAGCAGGACGCGATGGATCTCGGCTTGCTCTTCATCCAGCAGACGCACCAGTTCGTTGTTCTGCTCGATGGTTTCGAGAGGCTCGACAAACACGGTCTGTCCGCTGGAACTGGCGCCATGTACCACGCCCTGCACGCGGCGTTTCTGTTCGACTTTCACCGGGATTACGAAACGCTCGCCGCGGATGGTGATAAGTTCGTCCTGCACGGTGCCGCCTTCGGCTAGTTTCCGCATGTAGCCGCGCAGCGATTCCTGAATCTGCCGCTTCTGCTTCTCGATCTCCCGGCGAATACGGCCCAGTTCGGGAGAAGCGCGATCGTCGAGCGTGCCGTCGGGCAGTATCTTGTTGTGGAACGAGCGCAGGAAGCTGGTGAAATCCTGGATGCCGGTGGAAAGTGCGGCCACAGCGGTCCACTCGGAGCGCATAGCGGCTGGACGCTGACGCACGATTTCGCGCCACTCCGCGCCACGGTCGGCGACGAGGACAACGTCGCGGATCTCGCTGGTTTCAAGAGCGGCTCCGGCTATACGGGATTTCTCGATCAGCTTCCTGACTTCGGGCAGGCCGGCGAACTCGAAACGTCCGCCGACTCGACGATATTCGCGGACTTCCGAGGTGAGCTGCTGCTGGTTTTCAGTCCATGCGCGATCGAGCGAAGGCAGAAGTTCCGCGACGCGGCGTTGGCCCAAAGGCGAAGAGGTATAACCGGCGAGCAGATCGCGCAAGGCCTCGAACTCGAGCAGTCGCGAACTGGTATTAGTCACCGTATTGGGCAAAAAGGTCATGCGATTTGATGTTACAACGTGGAGTAGATTTCGTGGGCGAGGGATGATTTGGAGACGAGCCGCAGTGTAGAATCGAGAGCGCCGGTTCGCTGTCACTGCGACGTGACCTCCGGCGGACGGCCCCGTAGCTCAACTGGATAGAGCATCAGCCTTCGGAGCTGAGGGTTGGGGGTTCGACTCCCTCCGGGGTCGCCATTCGACAAGCCGGTTCGCCATTCCTGCCAACCTTGTCGCCACCAGCCCTAGTTCTCGAAATGTACACTCTGGTTACTTGCCGTCGGGCTGGTTTCGCAGTGCAATAGTATTGCGAGGATTGTGAGATCGCTTCCTGCGGAATGAATTATGTTGCGTGTTTTTGGGTTTTTGGGCACGGTCATCACGATGGCAATCGGCATGTACATCTACTCTCTGCAGGTCAAGACGCTGACTCCGGGCGCCGGGAACGGCAATCCCACAGAGGTTGCCACTATCACGGGTGTGAAGAATGACCTGGTTGGCATCGCGAATGCTGAGCGCGGGTACCTGGCAACGCAAGGGAAGTATGCTTCGCTGGAAGAGCTGATTTCAGGAAACTACATCACCATCAAGGGTGAGCGTCCTCCATATGTCTATGATGTCGAAGTCACATCCAGCAGCTTTAGGGCGACTGCCACTCGCACCACGAAAGGCGCTCCGGCACAGCTCTGGATTACGGAAACCATGGAAGTTCAAGCATCGGACTGACAAACTGCAGACCCCTCGCTCCGCTGAGATCACAATTCTTCTTGCCGATCACGGCTTCTTCCAGTCAGTCAAGGACATGAGTTCGTCCATGATTTCCTGCAATCTTTGCAGTCGCCGTTCCTGATCGGAAGCTCCGACCATCTTTTTGCCACCTTGCAAGTACTGGCGGTTTGCTTCACTGATTTCTGCGATTTCTTCTCGCAACTTTCCAACGCGCTCTTTGACGGACTGTGGCATAGAGATAGGCTAGCAGAGCATTTCGCACCTTTGTAAAGTTGTTTTTCAGCCGTGCCCACAGTTTGCTCCCTCCCCCAAACGGCGATATATTCGGTGGGTTACATGTTTCGGGATATTCAGGTTTAGTTTCTTATGTTCACCGACTTCACCGCCATCGACCGCTGGACCAAGAAACGAGTTCATTGCCTTTACCAGGCGCTGATAGTCGCCATCGCCACCCGCCATGCCGATGCGGTGGATGTCAAGTTCCTGGTCGACGGGCGCCCTGTGTGGGTGGCCCTCCCGCACCCGGCGTGGGTAGAATATAAGAGCCGCACCGGAAGGCTGATCACCGATTCTTTGGCGAAGGAAATCGCCGGCCATTTTCTGAAAACGGCGCTGGAATCGGGCGAGGGCGTAGGTCGCGAAATGTATTCGCTTACCATTGACGAGACTCTCAAGCATCTCGAAGGCGTCGTCGCGGATGTCGAACCGCCGGTTGCCGCCATCCCCTAGGCCTCCGTGAAATCAATTTTGCGCTGCTCAGCGCTGGACTGGTCTCTGTGCTTAAATCTAAGGCATGTTCGCCCGTAAACTCCGCGTCGAATACCAGCACGAAGGGCAGCTTCACCCCTGTCCGTTGAAATGGCTCGACCATTTCAGCATGCGCAACTTCACCAATGCATCTGTTTTTGACGACACGCTGCCGGTGGCCGACGGGTGCCTGGAAATTGGAACGCATGTCCCACTCGATCAACTCCGAGAAGCGATGGAAGACTGGTTTCGCCGCAAAGGCTATCTGCCAAAAGATGCAACCCTGCTGTTAACCCTGGGGTAGGAATGGCCTGATTAAATCTTGGTTGGCATTTTGAGCAGGCGGGAAAATAAACGCACGATCATGCCATCAAAACGGGTGCCGCTTAGTTTTCCCAGTTCCGCCAGCGCCTGCTCGTCGGTTTTAGGAGGAGCGAAAGAGCGATCGCTGGTCATGTTCACGTAAGCGTCCACGACCGCGATGATCCGGCCATAGAGCGGTATGCTCTCGCCCTTCAGTCCGAACGGATAGCCGCTGCCATCGAAGGCTTCGTGATGGGATTCAACAGCCGGGGCTTCGCGCTCGGTTTCAGGAAGCGCCCGTAAAACCTCCGCCCCTACATGCGGGTGGGTTTTGATCACCATGAGTTCATCTTCGGTAAGTGCACCCGGTTTGTTCAGGATCCGCTCGGGGATGAACAACTTGCCCAAGTCATGCACTCGCGCCGCGAAGGTGACTTCTTCCACTTCTGGCGCAGAGAGGTTGAGCCCGCGCGCGATCATCCCGGCATAATGCCCGCATTGCTCGCCATGTCCCGCAGCGTTGTGCTCCCTGAGTTCGGCCGCGCGCGACAGGGCTTCGACCGCCTCCTTCATGGCCTTATGGTCTGCGTCACCATCGCGCCCACACAGCTTGCGAAGCGTGCTGACCAGTTCTTCCAGGTGCTCCGGCCCGTTGTGCTCGCGTTGTAGAAATCCCTCAATAAAAACGGAGATAAGCTGCCGTTGCGCTGCGGAGCCTTCACCGAACGCATCGGAGGTGGAAACCTGGTTACCGCCCGCGTGCTTGGCCATGTACATGCCGGCGTCCGCGATGCGGATCAGGTCCTCCATGGAAAATCCATGCACGGGGAAACTGGCGACGCCGAAGCTGCCGGTGATACGGTGCTCTTCCAGCATGGGATCGGTGGCCAGCCACAACCGCAATCTCTCCGCCAGCACCTGCGCCTGTTCGATTCCGGTCTCGGGCATCAGGATGATGAATTCGTCTCCGCCATAGCGGGCAACCACGTTCGACTGGCGGCACTTCTGTTCGAGCAGCCGGCCAACCCGAGCCAGCACCAGATCCCCTTCCAGATGCCCCAGCGAATCATTAACCTCTTTGAATTTATCTAAATCGATCAGCACCACCGAGAACGGCCGGCCGGATCGGGACGCGCGCTTCCACTCCGAGCTCAGCGCCTCCCAGAAAAAACGCCTGGTTTTGATACCAGTCAAGCCATCGGTGATGGATTGCTGCTGCAGCTTCTGGAAGACGAAGGAGTTATGCAACGCGGTGGCCAAAAGATCCGCCAGCGTATTCAGGATAAGAACATCCTGGGGCGCGAATGCATTCTCATCCCGGCTCTCCACGTTGAGCACACCCAGCAGCGTTTCACCGTAACTGATGGGCAGGCAGAGCACCGCCCGCGATTCCGGCAGCACGCCGGCGAGCTGTCCCGGGCCGGCGTTTTGCACCAGTGCGCTTACCCCGGTGCGCGCAACCTTCCCCAGAACTCCACTGCCCACGGCGATGCGGCGGCCCAGCGTTTGCGAGGTCGTTCCCGCTTCGGCCTTGATCTCGATATCCTTGGTGGCGTAGTCCATGATGCCGATGCCGATGTGATCGTAGAGAAAGTTCTTCTGAATCTCGCGGACGATGTCGACCATCATCTGCGCGGCGTCTTCGCTCGAGATCGCCATCTTGGAAATGTTGTTGAGAAACGCAAGATGCTTGGCACGCCGCTGCTCCTCGGTAAACAGGCGCGCGTTCTCGACCGCGACCCCCAGTTGACCCGCTACGGTTTGCATGACCTCGAGGTCCCTGGCCACGAACTGCAATTCCCGCTCCGTACTCAGCGCCGCCATCACTCCCGCCGGTTTACCACCGAGGAAAATAGGCACGGCGCAGAAGGACCGGGCCGGTCGTGGAGGCACGAAATCGATTCCCAGTTTTGACCGCATCTGTTCAAGATCGGATTCGATCAGCAGCGGCTGTCCCGTCCTCAGGATGTACTCGGTCAAGCCATTGCCAACCTTACGCGAGCGCTTGGGAAGAGTGATGCCATCCTCGATCTCCAGCTCGAAGTGAATCTCGTCTTCTTCCTGAAACGCAATGTAGAAAGTGCTGGTGTCGAAAATCTGGCCCAGCTCCACTTGGACCGTACGCAGCACCTCGTCTTGGTTGAGATGAGAGCTGATGGCTTGCCCGATCTCGGTGAGCAATTCATATTCCTTGGTTCGCCGTTGAGCTTCATGCATTACGACGTAATTTTCCAGGGTCAGCGCGATCTGCAGTGCCAGCCCTATCAGCAGCCGCAAATTTGAAGAGCCGAACATTCGCCGCTCCGCATGTGGAAACAGAATCACCCCGAAGTTGTGCTCCCGCGTCTGCAGGCTCACGGCCATCAGGTCAGTGATTCCCTCCGCCAGTAACATCTGCTTGCAAGCCGCGAATTTTCCTCCTGAAAGCGCCGGCAAAGGCTCTTCCAACTCAGCGAGGCCTCTGAAGGTCACCACTCCACCACGCCTGTAGGCGAGCTCGGCGATGTAATCCCCAGCTTGCGTCTTTTGCAGCTTTTCCAGGAACTCCGCGGAAAAACCCTTTTGTACCGAGGGCACGGTGCCGCGCCACTGCTGGGAAACAAAAAAGACGGCGCGGTGCGAAGGCAAGGGCGCCACTAACCGATCTACAAAAGTCTGCAAACTGGGAACCAGGTCAGATGCCGAGAGCAATCGGCGCGGATCAACACCCATAGTCGAGAATGCCAACGCGTTTTCCTGCACTGCATTGCGCTCGTTTTCAAACAACACCATCACCATGGCAATGGCCAGCAGCATCTGCGGAATCGGCCCCAGGAAACCTCCCAACTGGCCAACAATCTCGAGGAAAGGTTGACGCACCTGCCCCGCGTACATCAGCGCGGCCCACAGCGCCAGCGAAAAGGCGAGTGTCCGGAACGCCACGGAATTCCTGCGAAAGGCGTAACGGTAAAAATGGAACGAGCAATATAACAGCGTGGCAGCCAGCCCAACTTCCAGCCGTAAATAGAATGGCACCGGGGTCGCTCTCTCGCTAAATACTCCGCTCGTGATGTGCGCCCGCAAGCTCACGTATGCCAGCAGAATCCCGGTCACCGTCAGCGCAATGTCATACCATTTCAGCTGGAACGGCTCCTTCATCAGCCGGGTCGAGACGAAGATGCCAATCGCCATAACCACCAGCAGAACGGAGCTCAGCAAAAACAATAGCGCAGAAGGTCCACGAAAATACTCGACCAACTCCACCGCGTAGTGCAGCGTGTATGCCGCCCAAGCCAGTAGCCAGGCGCGAAAATAGTTGTGACGATTCTGCTCGTACAGGTACCAAAAGACGCAAAAGACCAGCAGGGCCACGACCCCGGGAATCAACACCTGACCTGTGGCGACAATATTCATCGGCTAGCGCTTCCTCAGCATTCGAAAAAGTGGCCCGGATGGAACTCTCGTTGGCCTAATCCTGTCACACCCGACAGATGGAAACAACAGGTGTCTTCCGGTAGGTTCCGCCTGGGGGCCCGGCGTTTTTAGAATTATCTTCTTATAAGATGCGCCGCCGCAACGCCGGTTTCCCTCGAACAGTTACCCTCGTAACCGTTAGTAACCAGCCTGACCCTTCTGTAGAAAGGCGTCTTGGCGTGCCTCGCTGCCGAAGACGGGGCGGCGAGCCCCGTCTCTACAGGTAGAACCCCTAGAGTCGAAACTCCGATCCCGCTATACTCGAAGGTTATGCTTCGTGTCCGATTCGCGCCGTCTCCCACCGGTTTTCTGCACGTCGGCAGTGCCCGCACTTTTATTTTCAACTGGCTTTACGCCCGTCATAACGAAGGAACCGTGGTCCTGCGCCTCGATGACACCGATGTCGACCGCAACACCGACGCTTCCGTCAACTCCATCTTCGAAGGATTGCGCTGGCTCGACCTCGGGTGGGACGAAGAATACAAGCAATCCGAACGCCTCGCCCTGCACCGCCAGATTGCCGACGCCATCTTTCAGAAGGGCCTCGCTTACCGCGACTTCACCCCCGCCCACGCCGGCGAGGGCGAAAAATCTACCGCCAATCAAACCTGGCTCTTCAACCCCGGCATGCGCGAACTTCTGCGCACCGAGAGCGACCGGCGAGCAGCAGCCGGAGAGTCCTTTGCGCTTCGTTTCCGTGTTCCCCGCGGCACCGGCGAACAAGTCCGTTTCGCTGACGCGGTCTACGGCGAGCAAATCAAATCCGCGGACGACATCGAAGACTTCGCGCTCCTGCGTTCCGACGGCATGCCCACCTACCACCTCGCCTCCTGTGCCGACGACATTGACCTCCGCATCAGCCACATCATCCGCGGCCAGGACCATCTCTCGAACACCTACAAGCATGTGCTCATTTTCGAAGGCGCTGGAGCCAAGCCGCCACAGTTTGCGCATCTTCCCCTGCTAGTCGCCCCGGACGGATCGAAACTCTCTAAGCGCCGCCACGGTCCGGTGGTCAGCGTCACCACCTACCGCGACGCCGGATTCCTCCCGCAAGCCTTCATCAATTTTCTGTGCCTGCTGGGCTGGTCACCGAAAGACGACCGCGAAAACATGACGCGCCAGGAACTCACCGACGCGTTCTCCCTCGAAGGCATCAATCGCGCTAACGCGGTCATTAATTTCAAGGAGCCAGCCGCAACAGCCGACGAAACTTTCGATCCCAAAGCGCTTTGGCTGAACGCTGAACATATCCGGGGGCTATCGATCGACGACCTCAGCGCGCGCCTGCTCCCGGTCGTGCACGCTGCCGGATTCCCAATTACGCCAGAGAAAATGCACGCCATCACCCCGCTCATCCGCGAGCGCATCAAACTTCTGCGCGACGTGCTCACCGCCGCCGATTTCTTCCTTATGGACCAACTCCCGCCTTACGATCCGGCCGAACTCATTCCGCAGAAGGGCGACGCGGCGATGGCGCTCAAAGTTCTGACTCGCGCCCGAGAGTTTCTGGCGCACGTTGAATTCAAACGCGATCCGCTGGACCAATCCCTCCGCGCCGCGGCACAGGAACTAGGGCTCAAAGCCGGACAGATGTTTCAACCCGTCCGGGTAGCTGTCTGCGGCCGAAAAAACGCTCCGCCATTATTTGAGACCCTCCAGGTTCTGGGACAAAAAACCACGTTCACAAGAATCGATCAGGCGATCAAGAAGCTGCAAGAGCGTCGTGAGTGCAGTCCTTAGTGAGCTGCCTGGAACTGCTCCGCTTTCCGCCGGGCTTCCTCGGCTTCACTTCCCATTCCCTTGGCTTGGTAGACGTCGGCAAGCAAATTTTCGTTGTCGGGGTCGTCCCCGGCTTGCCGCTGCCTCAGAAGCGATGCGATGGCATCGTCGTAGAGATTGAGCCGGGCCTCCATGACGCCTATGTTGAAGTTCACGCCCTGATATCCGGAATCGAGTGCCGCCACGCGTTTGTATTCTTCGAGCGCTTCGAGATTACGATGCTGATCGGCAAGAGCATCTGCCAGCCCGTTATGTCCATCGGCGCTGTCGGGGTCGAGTTTGAGCAACTGAGCAAAAACGTACTGTGCTTTTGCGGGAAGCTTCTGCTCTAGATAAATCAGTCCTAAGCGGTAGTACGCGTCTTCGCTTCGCGGATTCAGCGCAATTACGCGCTGCATTTCCGCCGCCGCATTTTCGAAGTCATGTTTCGCGATGTAGGCACGCGCCAAGGCCGCGTGGGCAGCGGTGAAGTCGGGCCGCAGGCTTACGGATCTCTGAAGCTCTGCAATTCCTTCGTCCGTCTTTCCCTGCCCGAGAAGTGCGATCCCGTTCTGTCCATGCAGCATATAAGCGTGGGAGCGCTGCAACCACATCACGCCACCGAACACCAGCAAAGCTCCGACGAGCAACACTACAATCCGCCGTAAATGGTCGTCATTTCCGGGAGCGACCTTGGCGATCAGCGCGCCGAGCAGCAACCCCATGAGCAGGCCGCCGACGTGCGCCGCGTTATCGGTGCGAGCGATCACTGCCCCAAAGACGAGGTTGTATCCGACAAACACGACCACGCTTCGTAACATCCCGCTTATCGCGGCGCGTGGCAGCGAAAACTCACCCAGGTAAAACGATGCAATCAGAGCCCCGGCAATCCCAAAGATCGCACCCGAAGCACCGACGCTCAGGACGGCGGGATTGTGGATCAGGCTCGTGAGGCTCGCCGCCAACCCGGCGGTCAGGTACACCGCGGCGAATGTCCAATGGCCGTAGACCGATTCCGCCAGTCTGCCGAGGTCCCACAGGCACCACATGTTGAACGCGATGTGCAGCAAGCCGCCGTGAATGAAGACGCAAGTCAGCAGCCGCCACCATTGCCCACTTATGGTGTACGGGCCATAATTCGCCCCCCAATGTATGAGATCCTGACCTGCAGGATTGTCGACCATCGAAACGCCCGCCAGGGCCATGGCGAAGAACACCGCGACATTGATGCCGAAAATGGCCTGCGTGACCGCCATCGAACCAAACTGTTGCCGGGTCCAAGGGGCAGGTTCGACTCGCTGCATGGGGGAATCCTCACCACGCTGCGCAGCTTCATGCCGCAGGCACCACTGGCAAAGCTTCCTGCCGAAGCTGAGGGCTGGAAGCTGACGACCGCACTGAACGCAATTTGCCATTAAGGTTTGAAGGCCACTGTCCGACCACGGCGATTTCCGGGTCGTGGCTCCTCTCGACGCAGGTTATCACGTGAATTCATCGAGCCGGCTTGTTATGGCATAGCTTTAGCCGGGGACGGCCGGGAGTCGTCGCGAATCCCTTCTTCCCATATAGAATACAAAGAGTATGGCCATTGTGAATTCATCTACTATTGAAGTTGCCATGAGCTCACCGTCCGAGCCTCGCCCCTCGAATTTTATCCGCGACGCCATTATTGAAGACTTAAAAACGAAGAAATATGGCGACGCCGTCATCCAGACCCGCTTTCCTCCGGAGCCCAACGGCTACTTGCATATCGGCCACGCGAAATCCATCTGCCTCAATTTTGGATTAGCCGACGAGTTCGGCGGCAAGACCAACCTGCGCTTCGACGATACCAACCCGGAGAAAGAAGAGCAGGAATATGTGGACTCGATCCTGAAGGACGTTCGCTGGCTGGGCTTCGAGTGGGACGGTCTCTACTATGCTTCCGACTACTTCGATCACCTCTACGAATGGGCGATCAAACTGATTAACGAAGGCAAAGCGTACGTTGACGATCTCAGCGCGGAGGAAATTCGCAAGTATCGCGGCACGCTCACCGAACCCGGCACGGAAAGTCCGCATCGCAACCGTACCTCCGAGGAGAATCTTGATCTGTTCGAGCGCATGCGCAAGGGCGAGTTCCCTGACGGATCGCGAGTGCTGCGCGCCAAAATCGACATGGCGTCACCAAACCTGAACATGCGCGATCCCGTGATGTATCGCATCCTGCACGCCGAGCATAATCGCACTGGCGGCAAGTGGTGCATCTATCCCATGTACGACTACGCGCACGGTCAGTCCGATTCGATCGAACACGTGACTCACTCCATTTGCACGCTGGAATTTGAAGATCATCGCCCGCTCTACAACTGGTTCATCCAGCAACTCGGCATTTTCCCATCCCAGCAAATGGAGTTCGATCGCCTCAGCCTGACTTACACGCTCCTCAGCAAGCGCAAGCTGCTCACGCTGGTGCAGGAAAAACACGTCACGGGTTGGGACGATCCGCGCATGCCCACGCTCTCCGGCATTCGCCGCCGCGGCTACACGCCGGAGGCAATCCGCAATTTCTGCGCGGCCATCGGAGTTTCAAAGACGAATGGCACGCTGGAATTTGCGATGCTCGAACACTTCGTCCGCGAAGACTTGAACCAGCGCGCGCCGCGAGTCATGGCCGTGCTTCGGCCGTTGAAGGTCGTGATCGATAACTACCCGGAAGGTCAGGTTGACGAAGTCGACGCCGTAAATAATCCCGAGGACGCAAGCGCAGGGAAACGCAGAGTACCATTTTCCAAGGTGCTCTACATCGAGCAGGACGATTTCCGCGAAGTTCCGCCCAAGCAGTATTACCGCCTGTCGCCTGGGCGCGAAGTGCGGCTGCGTTATGGCTACTTCATTACGGCAAAGACGATTGTGAAGAACGACCGGGGAGAAGTGGTTGAAGTGCATTGTACGTATGACCCGGCCACGCGCGGCGGCAATGCTCCGGATGGGCGCAAGGTGAAGTCGACCATCCACTGGGTCTCAGCCGCGCATGCCATCGAGGCCGAAGTGCGTATCTACGACAAGCTTTTCACGAAAGAAGACCCGAATCAGGTTGAAGAAGGCCAGGAGTTTACTGCGAACCTGGATCCGAACTCGCTGGAAGTGATCGCGCAGGCCAAGTTGGAGCCATCACTGGCTAACGCCCCAATCGAAGGCCGCTATCAGTTCGAACGCCTTGGGTATTTTTGCACGGACCCGGATTCCAGGCCCGGACATCTCGTGTTCAATCGCACCGTTGCGCTGAAAGATACCTGGGCCAAGGTCGAGAAAAAGATCGAGAAAAAATCGGAATCCTAGATTTTTCGACAGGAATCCCGGTGGAGCGCGTTTCCCTCAAAGCACCCGGCACGCATCGTCAAATTCAAGACGCGGGTTGCGCGGGAAAAGTTTGCTGCTATCGCCATAGCCGAGATTGCAAAGGAAATTCACCTTCCATTTGCCATCCGGGAAGAATTCGGCATTCACTTTCGCGGGATCAAAACCTGACATCGGTCCACAATCAAGTCCCACGGCTCGAGCCGCGAGTATGAAATAAGCTCCCTGCAGCGAACTGTTGCGGAAGGCCGTTTCATCGATCAAGCCCTTGTTCCCCACGAAGTAGGAGCGCATATCGGCGTGGGGAAATAACTTGGGAAGCTTCTCATAGAATTCGTTGTCCCAAGCGACAATTGCGGAGACCGGCGCCGCTTTCGTTTTTTCAACATTAAGCGGAGCGAGCGCAGGCAGAAGACGGGCCTTCGCAGCTCCGCTTTCGAGAAAGACAAAACGGGCGGGACTGGAATTCGCGCTGGTCGGGCCCATGCGCGCCAGTTCATAGGCCTCGCGCAGCTTTTCTATGGGCACGCGCTGGGGAAGCCATACCGAATGAGTTCGGGCCTGACGGAATAACTGGTCTAGAGTCTCGGCGATGACTTTAGTTGGGTGCGGGTCGGCACGTTGTGTTTGCGTCATCGTCCCTGCCTGCTGTGGTTTTTGTCAATTTCTTGGATGCTAAAGATCGCCAAGAGATTCGAAACCGCTGAGCAAAAGACCACAGGGAACCGTCGTCATGGGGCGACGTGAGCGTCGTTGCCGACGCCGAAGGAGTATTCGAGATTCGGATTGTTGCGATCGAACTGGGGAGTGGCGAAGTCTACCGCCGCGCAGTTGCTGTTGCAGGGCGTGTTCGCGTTCTGCGCCTCGGTGATCCCGATGTCGGTCGAGGGCATCGAATAGCTGCCGTTGACGTACCACGCCGCACATCCAGACAACGCAGTCGAACAGGGCAACCCTTTATTCGTTCCGGTAGGGTTGAACCGCATGATGTTTTCCGCCCCGGTGGTGTTCCCGATAGCAACCAGGGTGGTGTTGGAGTTCGTCAGATCGGAGGCCATCCCTGCGCCGCCCACCCCGGCCTGATAGTTATAGGCAAGGGTCGCCGCTGAGCCGCCGCCACTCTGCGTATCGGTTACCCGCGTTATCGGGCTAAGGTAGGCCGAGTTGCTGAACGTCGAGCCGTCGCGGTTCAGATGGCCGAGGAACGACGTGTCGTAGACCGTCGTGTCGTTGTTGGTTATTGCGCCAGGATTCGGAACCGTGTCCCACGGAATTAGATCCACACCGCTGTAGGCGCAAAAGTTTGGCGCTGCACAACTGCTGCCGGAGGCAAATGCTGCGGAACTCGATTGCGACCCTAGACCCCGGTACGCCGCTTGCCCGAAGGCAGGTAGGCAAAAAACTGCAACCGACAAGAACTTCTTCATCGCTCTGTGCTCCACAAAAAATTGCACCCCTCGTCGTACCAGGACGATGCCTTTGCGCAACGCAAGCACCCGCTGCGACCCATCCATGCTGCGTCCGAAGTCGCTCCTGGCTTCGCTATAATGCTTGTTTGCTCTTCCCCCGCCATTGGCGCAGAGCTTTTCGGAAAGGGAACTATGACGACTGACGTAGTCATGCCCCAGATGGGCGAGTCAATTTTCGAAGGAACCATCACCAAGTGGCTGAAAAAGCCCGGTGACAAAATCCAGCGCGATGAACCTCTGTTCGAAATCTCCACCGACAAGGTAGACGCCGAAATCCCGGCGCCCGCCAGTGGAATCCTGCAGGAAATAAAGGTTTCCGAAGGCAGCACCGTTCAGGTCAACACCGTCGTAGGTGTGATTGGCGACGGCAGCGGCGCCTCCGCCACCGCCCCGGCCTCCCCGAAGGCCGCTGCGTCTGCTCCAACTCCTACTGCTCCGGCGGCCGCAAAGAAAGAAGTTCCGCCGCCCACCGCCAAGGCTCCCGAGGAGGAAGACGAAGATTTCGACGTCCGCTCTTCTCCACTCGTCCGCAAGCTCGCCCGCGAGCACAATGTGGATCTTGCGAAAGTGAGTGGTACCGGTACCGGCGGCCGCGTTACCAAGCAGGACGTTCTCGATTTTGTCGAACGCCGCACGGCTGCTCCAGTTCCGCTCGCCTCATCCCGTCAAGCCACAGTCCCTGCACCGGCGGTCATTCCTGGCGACCTTGTGCCCATGTCCCAAATGCGCAAGATCATCGCGCAACGCATGATCGAATCGCGTCGCACCAGTGCTCATGTCCATTGCATGTTCGAAGTGGACATGACCCGCATCGTCAATTTGCGAAACAAGCTCAAGAACGGCTTCGAGCAGCGCCATGGCACTCGGCTTACCTTCATGCCGTTCTTCGTGCGTGCCGCTATCATCGCCCTGCAGCAATATCCGATCGTCAACAGCTCGCTCGAAGGCGACAGCATCCGCTACCACAAGCACGTCAACGCTGGCATCGCCGTCGCGCTCGATTGGGGACTCATCGTTCCCGTTCTCAAAAGCGCCGACGAGCTAAACTTCCTCGGACTGCAGCGCGGCATCACCGACCTCGGTGAGCGCGCGCGTTCGAAGAAGCTCATGCCCGCTGACGTCGAAGGCGCAACCTTCACCATCACCAACCCAGGCCAGTTTGGCGCCGTCTTCGGTTTGCCCATCATCAACCAGCCGAACGCGGCCATCATGGGCGTCGGCGGTATCACCAAACAACCGATGGTGATCACCGACAAAGACGGTGCAGATTCCATCGCCGTCCGTTCCGTGGTTCACCTCACGCTGGGCTACGACCATCGCATTGTCGACGGCGCCATAGCCGACCAGTTCATGGCCGTCGTGAAAAAGGCTCTAGAAACCTGGAGCGAAGAAGTCGGATAGCAGCTAGTGGTGCACATGCGACTGGTATCAGGGCAAGGCTTTACAGCTCTGCAGAGCGGCGCCCCTTTCGCATATTCCCTCTCCACTGAATTCCGATTGTTAGCCTGGACTCCGCGGACCGCTCTCAACTCGCGACTCCAGAAATCGCCGCACGCTCTCAACATAGACATCCGCGAAGTCGACTACCGGTCGTCGTGTCTCAATCAGCACCATGGCCGCATCCAGCTCCCACTCCATTGCGCACAATATCGCCAGCGTCATCATCGGAGCCCGATGCACCCCTGCGGCGCAATGCACGTACAGCTTTGCCTCCGGCTCGTTTAGAGCTTCCAGCGCAAAATCCACGCCGCGTTTCAGCAGGTCCGGAGGCTTGGGCAAAAAATCGTCGTCGGTCGGATTCCACAGCACGCGGATCCCGTACAGTTCCGCGAGCGGCCGGTCGTCAAACTCGATTTGCATGTTAAGCACGTGGGTTACGCCCGCTTGCGCCAGCTCTTCCATGTTCCGCGCGTTCCAGATCCCGCCGCCCAGCGCAACTCGTTCCGTGACCCAGCTTATGTCCATGCTGCGTGCCGTTCGCTTTCTCGTCGCAATCCGCACTGCGTCTTGCGATTATTCTGATTTTACGTCACCTTCCCCGTCGCCAACCTCGCCGTGATCAGCAGGGGTCTCTTCGCACAACCCCGTCCCCACGCCAAAATAGAAAAAGGGCGCGATGTGCGTCGCGCCCTTCAGAGTTTTTCTTTTTTCGACTCTTAAGTTTACGATATCAAATCCGAGGGGGGTACCGACAAATTTCCGGAATTTATTTTTGCCTTCGTTTGGTTTTGCCTGTCTCCTTCTTGAACATCTTTTTGAGCCTCTTCGCGAACGGCTGTTTCTTGTTCTTCTACACGAACTCTGCGGCGGCGGCACGCTTTGCTGGGCGTCGGCTCCAGGTCTGGCATTGCTGCCAACCACACCCGGCAACTGGTGCAGTACACTCCATCTGTTCCCTGAGGACGCAGCCACAATCCGCCGCACCGCTCGCAATACTTCAGTTCCACTTGGATCTCCTGGCCTTCATCTCGCTTATGAAATTCATGCTCGTCTCTCTTTGGGAAACAAGAACCGCCCAAATAAGAAAAGCCCTGGTGCCGATCTCTCGGCCCAGGGCTCGTTTCTCTTACGATGACCTGTCGTGCTATTTAGTTAGGAATAAAGCATTTACTGTAGCCTGGCGGTTGATTCTGCCTCCGGTTGCCGAAAGTAACCCTCTTCGAAGCCAGACTTGAGCACCTGCCCGTTCTGCACAACGACACTCAAACGCCCGTTGAAGCGAATGGCCTGCAACAACCGCTGCATGGCTGCCCAGAGCACTTCCGCCGAGCGTACCTTTCGGCGGAACTCCCCGAAGCTTTTCTCTTGGTTTTCGTGCAACTGTACTTCTATCCTGGCGGACAACCTTTCTTCCAGTATAAGTGCATTATGAGACATATAACATACTTAGTTACAGCTTGGAAATCACTAAGTCAAGAGCTTTATTTCCTTATGGCTGTTACCACGGACGGCCATTTGTTTTCTGCATCGACATAACTAGTAAGTGGTATGTAATAACTAGATGGAATACTGTCGATGTACTGACGTAGAGTATGCCTTGGCTCAGACATTGTCATGTCGCATGATCCTCGTCGCACTTGTTCGTAAAAAGGTCGTTCAGCACTCGGAAGTCTCCCAGCAACATTTCGTCGATGGAGAACTCCCGTCTGCCTGCCTGAGTCGACGAGCACCCCGCGACGGGGCGGTGACGCTGGATAAGTATTGAACGAAACGATAATCTCAAAGAGCGATTTAGCGCCCGACAACCCTTATGAACTGGAAAATCTTCGCTCTCATGCTGGCGGTCCTTTCCGCCGCTGTGCCTGCCTGTGCCCAACACTCCTCCTCCGAACCCGTGCTCGATGTTTCCGCCATGGATAGAACCGTCGATCCGTGCTTGGACTTCTACACGTACTCCTGCGGCGGGTGGACGAAAAGGAATCCGATCCCGCCCGATCAATCGAGCTGGGGCACGTACGGCAAACTCGAGGATGAGAATCGCGCGCAGTTGCGGACGATTCTGGAGGAAGCGGCGAAAGCGAACGGCTCCCGGGATGCGGTGACCCAGAAAATCGGCGATTACTACGCGTCATGCGTGGATGAGACGGCCATTGAGAAGCTGGGAGCCAAGCCTCTCGTTCCGGAGTTCGATCGCATCGCGGGTCTGAAGTCGAAACAGGATTTAGCGGAATATATCGCGACCGCACAATTTCCGCCGTCACTCTACGGAGGGGGAACGTTGTTCACGTTCCGCTCGAATCAGGACTACAAGGATTCGACGCAGGTGATTGCAGAGGCCGATCAGGGCGGGCTCGGTCTGCCGGATCGCGATTACTACCTGAAGAACGACGCCAAGTCAGAAGAGTTGCGCAAAGCATACCTAGCGCATGTCATCAAGATGTTCGAGTTGATGGGGGACAGGCCAACCGATGCCGCCACCGAAGCAGCGACGGTGATACGAATCGAGACGGCGCTAGCCAAGGGCCAGATGACCCGCGTCGAACGGCGTGATCCACCCAATCTTTATCACAAGATGAAAGTAGAGGAACTGCAAAAGCTGGCGCCGTCTTTCGGCTGGAACATTTATTTCGCAAAAACCGGCGTGGGATCGCTCGAGACGCTGAACGTGGTGACACCCGACTATCTTCATGTCATGAATCAGGAGATCGAAAAAGAAGGTTTGGCCGACTGGAAAACATATCTGCGGTGGCACGCTGCGCACGACGCCGCCTCCGACCTTTCCGCTGCCTTCGTAAAGGAAGATTTTGATTTCTATGGCAAAACTCTGCGCGGCCGGGAGGAACTCCCGCCACGCTGGAAGCGCTGCACAAATGACGTAGATAACGATCTAGGAGAAGCGCTCGGCCAGGCCTATGTGGCGAAGTACTTCAGTCCGGAAGCGAAACAGGCAGCGCTGAAGATGGTGCAGGAAATCGAAGCGGCCATGCAGAGCGAGATCCAGGCGCTCCCGTGGATGGGAGCGGCGACCAAGGAGCAGGCGCTCATCAAGTTGCACGCGATCGCGAACAAGATCGGTTATCCCGACAGGTGGCGCGACTACAGCCCGCTCGAGATCGTGCGCGGCGACGAAATCGGGAACTCGGAACGCGCCTCCTGGTTCGAGTTTCACCGCTGGCTCGCGAAAATCGGCAAGCCCGTGGACCGCCAGGAGTGGGACATGACGCCCCCCACCGTCAATGCGGATTACGATCCGCAGAGAAACGACATCAACTTTCCCGCGGGGGTGCTGCGGCCGCCATTGTTCAGCGCGCTGTCTGACGCTGCGCCCAACTATGGTGACACCGGCGCTACCATGGGCCACGAACTGACCCATGCCTTTGACGACGAGGGCAGCCAGTTCGACGCGCAGGGAAATTTGCGCAACTGGTGGACCGAAGCCGACCGCAAGGAATTTGAACAACGCGCCCAATGCGTGGTTGATCAGTATTCCGGATACACGATCATCGACGACATCAAGATCAACGGCAAACTGACGAACGGCGAGGATCTGGCCGATTTAGGCGGAACGCTGCTGGCCTATCTGGCGTGGAAGGAAGATACGAAGAATCAAAAACTGCAGCCGCTGGATGGTCTCACACCCGAGCAGCGCTTTTTCGTCGCCTACGGCCAGAGTTGGTGCACGAACGAGCGCGATGAAAATAAGCGGCTGCGAGCCACGGTCGATCCCCACTCGCCAGAGAAGTATCGCGCAAATGGCGTGGCCGCGAACATGAAAGAATTTCGTGAAGCGTTCCAGTGCAAGCCGGGGCAGCCGATGGTGAGGGAGAACGCCTGCCGCGTGTGGTAGGCGGAACGGCTTAGCCGCGCTCGAAGGCGTGTTTTTCCTCCAACTGCTGTAGCGCTGCGGCCATCTCGGATTCGAAACGATCTTTCTGGTCCATCAACGCCTCAAGCGCGGTGGCGTAGCGCCGGGCCATGGTGAAGAGTCCCTGTTGCGCGAGTCCGGCGGCGATCTCGGCGACATGATCGGCGCCGGTATCCAGGTACAGGGCCTCGGTCGGGTCCCCCAGCCACACATCGCCGCCTACCAGACGAGTCTGCCAGTACACCTTGCGCTCGATCATGAGGCCGATTTCTTCGTCGGTGGCCTTGCCGAAGACCCATTTCTTGAGTTTGAAGCTGTAGTGGCGGCTGGAGAACGGCAGCGGCACCAGCTTGCCCGATTTCACAAACTCCGTCTGCTTGTGGTCGACCTCCTTGCGCAGGGCATTGATGACGGGACCTTCCGAGTCTTTCGGCTCAAGTGAAGGCAGAACTTCTCGCAGCGTCGCGGAAAGATTCACAGCCACAAGCGCACGCAAGCCATCGGAATTCTCCAGCCTGATCACCGAATGCAAGACGTCAAAGTCTGCGCCGGAGGTGGCGTGGCGGAAAGGCCAGTCGAAGCTGAAACTGAGCGGAAGGCCAGTGCGGGTCACGTAGATGGTCTTCGGTGTGGGAGTCTGGGTTGGGGTGCTCATAGTTGATCTTTGCCAAATTGTAACTATTTATTTTAACCTGCGGAATCCGTTGCGCTAGACGACCGTCGCTACTTCAGACGGGCCAACTGCCCCAGGTTCCAGATGGCAGAAGCGCTCAACAATCCGCACAGGCCGGCGGTCACCAGCAGGCTTTGTTGAGTCTCCAGCAGATCGGCGAACACTCCGGCGACGAAAACGAAGAGGAACACGAGCATGGTCAGATGGAATCCTTGTCCTGGGAAATTGGGAACGCCCAGCGCCAAAATGAGTGCCAGTGCGGCGATCAGGAGCGGCGCCGTGTTGCCGAAATAGCGGGCGCGCTTCCATCCGAAGTACGCAACCAGCGCCACGGGCAGCGCGAGCATCAGGGGCGGGCTGTTGCCGAAGAGCGTTTGCACAGCGTTGTGGTAAGAGACGGACATGGTAAACGCGGCGGGTGCGAAGGTTATCCAGCGGGCGTGTAGCATTCCTTGCCAGAACAACCCAGGCTCGAAAAAGTAAGCGGCAAACAACAGCACAAACGCGGCTACGATTGCGGTGGTCCAGATAGCGAGCACGCTGCGCGGCCGGACTGGTGCCACCCAGAACATGAGCGGCAAGATCGCCAGCGCCAGCACCGCCAACGAAAACTGGTTGCCCGCTGCCAGTGCCAGAGACAACCCCAGAAGCAGAATACGGCGCCAGTTCCAGAGCACAACTTCGCGGGGGGCGTAGAGTGTGTGCGCCACGGCGATGGCGGTGAAGATAGCTCCAAACGCTCCCCACACTGCACCCAACTCGCCCATACTCTGCGTGCCCGCCGCGTTCACGATCATGGCGGGTGAAAAGCAGTAGAGTGCTAGCGCGACGTATCCGCCAGCGTTGCTGTAGAGGCGGCGCGCGACGTACCAAAGTGAGGCTCCGAGCATGACGCCGAAGAAAAGGTACGGTGACGCGGCCAGCAACGGCTGAAGTGATTCCGGCAACCATGATCCGGGGCGCAGAAGCAGCGGTGCAGCGGCGACGAGGTAATAGAGCGGCGAGCGGTCCTGATCGTAACCGTCGCGCACGCGGAGATGGCCGGCGCGTCCGGCGGAAGGCATGCCGGTGACGGCTTCGGAGCGCAACGACTCGGGCGTTCCAGCGATGACTCCACGTTGCCATTGCTCGAGGCCCTGATAGATGCGTAGATCCTGGTCGGAGTCCGGGGCCGAGGCGTGCCACGTTTGCACGCGCACCAGCCAGACGCACTGCAGCAGATAGGCGAGCAGCAGCGCGGCCGCGGCGAATTGCGGAGCGCGGAAAGTATCGGAATGGAGAAATCGCCGCAACATTGGCGCAACAAAGCAGGACCGAGTGTTTTACCATGTCCGGGACGGCGCTGGATAACTAAAGATGGATAACAAACCGTTGTCGCCTATTTCCGCGGAATCGGAACCGCCAGTCGCGGTGGCTGCTGCAACGCCGAGTGCGCCTTCGTTTCCATCTGCGTCGTTGTTGACGAAGAGCGCTCGCCGCGAGTCTCCGCTGCGCGAAGTCTTTCTCGGCCCGAAGGGAATTTATCCGGGAGCGCGCTGGCTCACTTATCTGGCGATGGCTTGGATTGTTTTCCAGGTCGAAGGCTGGCTGGTGATGTCGCTACCGTCGCATCCAGGCGTCCTCGGGTGGCGCGTGATGATCGAAGCCAGCATGATGCTGGCTGCGATTTTACCGGGCTTGGTGATGGCGCGCATTGAAGGTCGGCCATTCGGCGACTTCGGCCTGCCGTTGCGGCGCGCCTTCGGACGAAACTTCTGGGTGGGGACGCTGTGGGGCATCGCGTCTCTGAGCGTCCTGATGCTGGCGTTGCGCGTGACCGGCGCGTTCGAATTCAGCGCGGTGGAACTGCACGGCGTGCGCATCTGGAAATTTGCCGCGTTTTACGCCCTGCTTTTTCTGTTCGCGGCACTCTCTGAAGATTTCTTGATGCGCGGCTACTCGCAGTGGGTGCTCTCGCGGGGGATGAATTTCTGGCCAGCGGCGGCGCTTCTCTCGGCTCTGTTCGGTTACATCCACGGCCGCAATCCGGGTGAAACAACTACTGGACTGGCAGCGGTGGGATTGATCGGTTTTTTCTTTTGTTTGACGCTGCGGCGGACGGGCGATTTGTGGTGGGCTGTCGGCTTCCACATGGCGTGGGATTGGGGTGAGAGCTACTTGTACTCCGTTCCCGACAGCGGTTCGCTTTTGCCTGGTCACTTGATCCGCTCCAGCTTTCACGGTCCCGAGTGGCTTACGGGCGGCTCGGTTGGGCCGGAGGGAAGCTACCTCGTTTTCGTTGTTCTCGGAGCGCTTTGGGTCTTGTTTGACCGGGCTTATCCGGAGGTGAAGTATGGGGCGCGCGAGTCGTGAAATATTGCTGCGTTTCGCGCCCATTTACCCTTAAGAGCAGCGCCCGAACGTGATGGTACCCCCTCCCCCCGTCTCGCTACCGGTCTATTGGAATCATGGAGTTAGGCTGTGCGCTCCCCCCCCCAAAGTATTCATTCCAGATACTTTATATCTAGGACGAGTTCCCTCGTTTATGGAGGACGATGTCCCTCTTACGCCGTGCGTTCAACGCAACGTTTCGTTTAGATATCCAGGTTCTTTACGTCGAGCGCGTTGTCTTCTATGAATTTTCTGCGCGCTTCTACGTCTTCGCCCATCAGGGTGGTGAAGATGGTTTCGCACTCGGCTATGTCTTCGAGGCGGACTTGCAGGAGGGTGCGACGCTCGGGATCCATGGTGGTTTCCCAGAGCTGTTCGGCAGTCATTTCTCCGAGGCCCTTGTAGCGCTGGACGGTGTACTCTTTGCGGCCCTCGTTCAGGACGTAGTCGAAAAGTTCGCGGGCGGTGTTTTTCTCGACGATCTCAGGCTCTTTCGCTCTTCCTTTGAGCGCCGGCGCTTTGCCGGATTTCTTCTGCGCTTTCTCGGCTTCAGCTTTTTCAGTGACGCTCAGATTTTCGCCTTCGTCTTCGTTGTTGTCGCCTGCTTCTTCATTTTCTTCTTCGTCTTTCCCTGCCGCGCTGGCCGCGGTCTTTGCCGGTTTCACCACGCTCTCAATCATGAAGGGCGGCTCAAGATACTGCTCGATCAGCTTGAACTTGGCAATGAGCTGGCGACACTCCGGCGTGGAAGCGAGTTCCCAGTTGATTGTGTGCTCGGCGCCCTGCGCGTTCACGAAGATGACCGCCCAGAGATTGTGTTCTTCGTCAAAGCGGGTTTCGACGCTCTTCAGTTTTAAGTCCTTTTGCAGGCGCTTCATTTCTTTTTCGAGCTTCTCGATTTTCTTTGGCGGCGTATTCTTGTCGCCCTCGAAGTCGGCGCGCTTGGCCAGGTCGAGCTTGGGCAACAGTGCAGTTATCTTCTCTTCACGGATGCGCTTGTTTAACTTGTCCATAAATCCCAGATACTCGTTGAGCACGGTGATGAACTTGGTCAGAGCCGCGCCTTCCAGTTTGGCGGCGCCTTCTCCGTAGCGGATGATCAGTCCTTCGGAGGCGCGCTTCACCATCACCTTGACGAATTCGTGTTCGTTTTTTATGTACTGGTGCGACTTGCCCTTCTTGATGCCGAAGAGCGGGGGCTGCGCTATGTAGACGTTGCTGCGCTTGATCAGCTCCTGCATGTGTCGGAAGAAGAAGGTGAGCAACAACGTCCGGATGTGCGAGCCGTCTACGTCGGCGTCGGTCATCAGAATGATTTTGCCGTAGCGGACTTTGGTGGGATCGAAATCTTCTTTCGAGATGCCCGTGCCCAGCGCGGTGATCATGGCGCGAATTTCTTCGTGAGCGAGCATCTTGTCGTAACGCGCTTTTTCCACGTTCAGAATTTTTCCCTTAAGGGGGAGGATGGCCTGGAAGCGGCGGTCACGGCCCTGTTTGGCGGTGCCGCCTGCGGATTCTCCTTCTACCAGAAAAAGCTCGCAGCGGTTGGGGTCGCGCTCGCTGCAGTCGGCCAGTTTGCCGGGAAGTCCTCCGCCATCGAGCGCGCCTTTGCGGCGGGTGAGGTCGCGGGCTTTGCGGGCGGCTTCGCGGGCGCGGGCGGCGTCGATGGCTTTGTTGATTATTTTGCGGGCGACGGCGGTGTTTTGCTCGAAGAAGGCTCCCAGCTTTTCGTTGACCACGGCCTGCACTATGCCGGCTATATCGGAATTTAATTTTCCCTTGGTCTGGCCTTCGAACTGCGGCTGCGGCAACTTGACGCTGATCACGGCGACCAGGCCTTCGCGGACGTCGTCTCCGGTCAGATTTTCTTTTACATCTTTGAACAGGCCCATCTGCTGGCCGGCGTAGTTGATGGTGCGGGTGAGCGAGGTGCGGAAGCCGGAGAGATGCGTGCCGCCGTCGACGGTGTTGATGTTGTTGGCAAAACTGAAAACGGATTCAGAGTAGGCGTCGTTGTACTGCAGGCCGATTTCGATGTGCACGTCATCTTTATCGGCTTCCATGTAGATGGGCTTGTCGTGGAGCGTCTGCTTGCCGCGGTTGAGGTGCTTGATGAATTCGGCGATGCCGCCGTTGTACTTGAATTCCGCGCGTTTGGCTTCGCTGGTCTTGGAGTCGGTCTGGCGCTCGTCGGTCAGGGTGATGACTAATCCCTTGTTGAGGAACGCCAGTTCGCGCAGGCGTTGCGAGAGCGTATCGAAGTTGTATTCGAGGGTGGTGGTGAAAATTGTTTTGTCGGGAACGAAGTGAACCTTGGTGCCGGTCTTTACTTTGGCGGCGCCAGTTTTTCTCAGCTTGCTGGTGGGCTCGCCTTTCGAATAGGTTTGCTCCCAGGTGAAACCGTCGCGCCAGATTTCCAGATCGAGCTCTTCGCTGAGCGCGTTGACGCAGCTTACGCCTACGCCGTGCAATCCTCCGGAAACTTTGTAGGAGTTGCTGTCGAACTTGCCGCCCGCGTGCAGCGTGGTCATCACGACCTGCGCGGCCGGAATTTTCTCGCCGTCGATGTCCATGTTGTCGACGGGAATGCCGCGACCGTTGTCGATTACGGTGATGGAGTTATCGAGGTGAATGGTGACTTCGATCTTGTCGGCGTGGCCGGCTAGCGCTTCGTCGACCGAGTTGTCGACGACTTCGTAGACGAGGTGATGCAGACCTAGCTCGCCGGTCGAGCCGATGTACATGGCGGGACGCTTGCGCACCGCTTCCATGCCGCCGAGTACTTTGATGGAATCGGCGGTGTAGTCTCCGTTGTTCGACTTGCCGTTCTTGTTTTTCGCGTCGTTATTTTTCGCGTCCGCGCTCTTGCCTTCGACGAGTTCGGCTTGCAATTCTTTCGTGGCCATTCTGCTCCGTGAAGAATGCCGGATTCGCACTTGCCTGCACGGGCGCTTCCGGGACGGCTCGGGGTATGCTCAACTTATTGAATTTTCTGCTATTTAGCTATCACCAGAGCTGGTTTTATTTTAACACAAAAAACACTCATTTTCAGGCTGGAATCGAGACCATAAACTGCGCTTTTTGTTGCTCTTAGGGACTTAGCTTGGGGGTGGGGACAGACTCTCTGATTGGGGTGGATTTCTGCAGCGATTCCCACGACTGGCGGCGTCTGGGTAGCCGCCGAGCTGCATTCGGCTGGGACGGAAGAATGCGTCCGTCCCTACGCACGCTCTAGTGGGCGGACGATTTTGCGATGCCAAAATGCAGAGCGTCCATCAGGTCGTCGATTTCATCTTCGCTGCCGGCGATGAAGGTGAAGGAGACGATTTGACCCTTAGCGATCAGGACGAGCGTGCACTGACGCATGGCGAGTTTGTCGCTGATGGGCTTGATGAAGTCAGCCCGCAGCAGATGACGCGACTCAACCTCCAGCGCATACGGTTCGCCGTCAGCTTTGAAGCCCTTGGCGGTCGCGAGTTCGGTGAGCGGTCCGACGTAGTCTTCGGCTCGCTTGAGGCCGGGATAGGACGCTGCGCTCTCGGCGGCAAACACGACCGCGGAGTTGATCGTGTCTCCGGTGGCCTCGGGAGGACGCTCGAAGACTGCGAGCAAAACTTCTGCTTTGTCGGCCTCATTGCCCTCTTGCATCTCCTTGGTGCGATCCACCCAGCTGTAGGGAATCTGATAGCGGAATCCGAAAATAGAGTTGCGGTATAGCTGTGCGTCTTGGTTGGGCGTCGCGGCGGGCTTGGCGGCCTGCTTGACACCTGGAGCAGGCTTGCTTTGGGTTTGCGCGTTGAGGGTCAATGCCAACAGGGGAAAGGCGGCGATTATCGCTATGCGGCAATGCTTGAGTGGCTGGATCAACGTAAGATAAGTTTACATACGTTTCGGGTCGTGCGGTGACCAGCGCCTGAAGGCGCTTATGGAACGGAGAACTTCCGGCATCGCTAGAGCCACGCCCTGATACGAACCGGCTTGCACCACCGACTACTATTCGTTACTCGACAAACATGCAATCTCCATAAGAGTAGAACCGGTATCCGGCTTCGACCGCATGGCGGTACGCGTCCATCACCAGTTCCGTCCCGCCCAGCGCGCACACCAGCATCAGCAGGGTTGACTGCGGCAGATGAAAGTTCGTCAGCAGCGCGCCTACGATGCGAAAGCGATAGCCCGGATAGATAAAGACGTCCGCTTCGCCTCGTCCGGCCTCTATGCGATCTCGGCCTGGTTGTTCAGAAGCGGGCTTTGTTGGGAACCCGGCAGCGTGCCCCGCGGCGTACTCTAATGTGCGAACGGTGGTTGTGCCCACGGCCACCACGCGCCGGCCCTCGGCTTTCGCCCGGTTGACGGCCTGCGCCGCCTCCGCTGGGATCTCGTAGTGTTCCCGATGCAGCTTGTGAGCTTCCACTTTTTCCACTCGCACGGGCTGAAAAGTGCCCAGTCCGACGTGCAAGGTGATCTCGACAAGTTCAATTCCGCGTCCACGAATCTGCTGCAGGATCTCGGGCGTGAAGTGCAGACCGGCCGTTGGCGCTGCTACCGATCCCGATGCTCGCGCATACACAGTCTGGTAGCGATCGCGGTCTGCTGCGTGGTCGTCGCGACCGATATAGGGCGGAAGGGGCACGTGTCCAATACGCTCGATGCGGGCAAAGAAATCAGCGACCGGCGCGAATCGGATGCGCCGTTCTCCGAAGCTGCCGCGGTCAATGATTTCGGCTTCGACTTCCACTTCGGGACGTTCGCCTTCGGGTTCATCGCTGGGTGAGCGGCCAAAGTAGAGTTTTTCTCCGATTCCGATCTTGCGTCCCGGCCGTACCAGGCACTCCCACTCATTCGGATCATCCGCCACCTGGCGTGTCAGTAGAACTTCGACCCGTCCGCTAAGAAAATCTCTTGTCGCCGGATTGTGCGGGCTCAGGGACTGGGCCCGCTGTCCGCTCCGGTGACCATAGAGGCGGGCCGGGAACACTCGGGTATTGTTCAGGACCAGCAAGTCGTCGGGACGCAGCAGGTCGGGGAATTCGCGAAACTTCCGGCCTTTCCAAGCTTGACCCGGCCACGTTTGATCCTGCCAACTCCCGGGCTGCCGATTCAGATGCAGCAGGCGCGATCCGGCACGGTCCGCCAACGGCTCCTGCGCTATGCGTTCGGGCGGCAGATCATAGTGGAAGTCCGAAACAAGCATCGAGGAGATTATAGGGTTCGAGTATCTGGTTAAGGGCCAGGTTCCGAGCCGGTGCTCGGTTCACCCGAATTTTTCGCCTGGTATTTACCGATTTTGACGTGCTATATGGTTGTAAGGTTTCCGCGGCGTGCGGTAACATGACCGCGCAGGGGTTTCAATGGCCAGAGACCATAAACATCGTCTAGAGATCGTGCAATTCGGCCGCATGCTGCACGAAAACGGGTTTGTCGCAGCCACGGACGGGAACCTGTCCGTCCGTCTCGACGAAAGACACGTGCTGGTGACTCCTACCTGTATAAGCAAAGGCAGGATGCGCGCTTCCGACATGGTGATTGTAGACATGGACGGGAGACGCCTTACCGGTAAGCGCAGAGTTTCGACCGAGATCGCCATGCACTTGCTGATCTATCGCTTGCGCCCGGACGTGCATGGCATTGTCCATGCCCACCCGCCGACGGCCACCGGGTTTGCCGCTTCCGGTTACGATCTAAACCGTCCCCTAGTGTGCGAAGTTGTCGTCGGTCTGGGATCAATCCCTTTGGCCCGCTACGGCACTCCGGGCACACCGGAGCTGACCGATGCTCTCGAACCTCTGATTCCGCACCACGACGCCATCCTGATGGCAAATCACGGGGTCGTGACGTTTGGGTCCTCGCTGGAAAGCGCCTACATGAAAATGGAAACCGTCGAGCACTTCGCGAAGATCGCGCTGGTCACGCACCTGCTCGGCAACGAGCAGCCGCTCGGGGAAAAAGAAGTGGAGAAACTCCACGAGGTGCGCAACCGCTACAACGGCGGTGGAACGCCGGCGTCACCGCGAAGGCCGGTTGCGGCGGATGGCCTTCCATCCGATCTGCAATCCGATGACGACTCGCGAGAAACGGCCGGCAGCCGCCGCTAGAGCTACTCCCCTCCCATGCGGAACCGTAATCCGGCGCGGAAGTTCGCAGTCAGCGCCGGATATCCCACGACTTCGTTGTAGTGATCGTTGAGCGCGTTTCCGATATTCGCGTATGCTGTAATTCGCGAATTGATCGCATACCAGCCGCCAAGGTCGATGCGCACGTAACCGGCGGCGTGGTTGACAAGGTTGTCCACAAAATCGGAATCTGGGCGTCGGCCCACAAAGCTTCCTGCCAGATTCGCGCCCCATCGCGTGCCCAGATAGTCGAGGAGTGTGGTTGCCGAATGCTTGGGGCGACGGAGCATAGGATTTCCGGTTTCATACAGAGGAGTGCCACAGGCATCGTCGGCGCAGTAAGGAGATTGCAGATACTCGGTTGAGGTATACGTATAGGCTGCGTTCAGCGACAATCTCTTCCACATCCTTCCTTCCAGTTGAAATTCGGCGCCCTGAGCGAACGATTCTTGCACATTGAAAAACTGTCCCAAAGTGCCCGGTGGGTTGCCCTGGTACTCCACCGTGTTGGTTCCATACTCAATCTGATCGTGGAAAAGATTGTTAAAGTAGGTCGCGTTCAGGGACCAGCGGCCTGTCAGGAAATTCTGTTGGAAGCCGGCTTCGAAAGCGCGCGTGCGCTCCGGCAACAGGCCGGGGTTTGGGACGTAGTACGGAAGCCCGGCAAAAGTCTCAGTGAAATCGGGTTCCATGTAAGCGGTGGCGTAGGAAAAACGCAGGCGCGTTCCAGAAAAGATTTCTCCACCGCGTAACGCCAGAAGAGTGAGCGCAACACGCGGCACGCCCGTATTGCCGAATGCGCTGCTATGCACAAACCGACCGCCCGCAATTATGGATAGTCTGCCCAGCGTGAGCTGTTGTTGCAGGTATGCGTCCTGGTTGAGGCGCTGGCCATGCGTTGGCGGAGGATACAGTGGATATCCAAAGAATGCGTTTTCGTTTTCGATGCGATATCCGAAGGTCGAGTGCGCCCACGTGCGCTCCGAGTAATCGCCCTGATATTCGAAGGCCACGTGGTTGATGTCGTAGTCATAGAGGGAGGCAAAGTTGTAGATATTTCCCTCCGGGCTGTTGTCGGTATAGCGATAGAGGTAATCGGATGCAGTGAAGCGATGTTGCCAGCCCGAAGGAGCGGCGATCGCGATTTCGGCGCTTCCGAGCAGAGTGTTGGCGTGTGCGTCCCCAACCGGCAGCGGCGGGACGAGCGCATCGCCATTGAAATTCCATGCCCCGGGAAGCCCGGTGTAACTGTTGGAGTGGCGCACGCGCACGCGCCCAGACACCTCATCGCTAAGAGCCGCGCCGACATTCGCGCCCTGCAGCGAATCCGAGTACGCATTGTTCACGCCCTGTCCGTTGGTGTTGAACTGGTCGCCAAAGAAGTTGTAGTCGAAGCGTCCGCGGGCGCCGGCCAAAGATGCATAGCCGTTAGCCGTTCCGAAATTTCCTCCGTCGGAGCCGAAGCGGAGTTCAGGGACCGGAGTGCTTCCAGTGCGCGTCCACACCTGCACGACGCTGGTCATGGCATCGGAGCCGTATAAAGTGCTCTGCGCGCCTCGCGCAAACTCCAGCCGATCGGCTTGCGCCAGGGGCAGCGTGCCGAAATCAAAGGTCTGGCCAGGCTCACTGATGTAAACCCCGTCAACAATCACTTTGTTGTAAGTGGACTCGCCGCCGCGAACAAAAAGCGAGGAGAGACCGCCGCGTTGCCCATAAGTATTCACGACGGCGCCCGGCAGGAAACGCACGGCATCGTCTGCGGCTACCGGCTGCATTAGTTCCAGCTGTCCGCTGCTCAGGGTGTTAACCTCGGCGCCCGCGACCTGGCTGGGAACTGGAGTGCGGGTCGCGGTGACGACCACGGTTTCCGCCGCCGTCGCCAGGTGGAGCTTGATTGTGATGGTTTGGACCGTTGGGGAAACATCCACTGGCACCGTTTCTGCTGCGAAGCCCGGAGCCAGCACCTGGACGCGGTAAGCGCTTGATGCGGCCTCGCGAAAAATCACCAACCCTTCGGCCGACGTAGTTTGCACGGCTACAGGAGCAGGTTTTCCAAGTTTGAGCAATTGCACCTGCGCGCCCACGACGACAGCGTCTTGAGGATCGACAACTTTGATTTTGATTTGGGCCGAGGCGACGGTCGGCAAGGTGAGCGGACAGCTGAACGACAGCAAAAAAATACCAGCGAATACACGAGAAAACCGCATACACGTCTCCTTTATCACGCGAAAGGTTTGTGTGGACGGTTCACGCCGGTCTCCTGGCTTTGCGAGTCAGGATGTCAACCTTTGCTCGAATCAGCTTGGGCCCAGCATCCAGTTGCTACAACCAGACTTCCCAGGTCGTCAGTTTCAGATAATCCCCAGTGGCCGGTTGCGTTGTCCTCGCTTACAGTTGCGCGGCAGCGCGGGATTTGCACCCGCTTCCCATAGGGCGGCGTGTCGCCGGCCTACGATCATGCGCGAACCAAAGGTTGAGAAAGAGCAAAGGCAGGCAGCCCCGCAAATTTACCCGGCAGCACGATACAAGTCAAACGCGTGTACTCGTCCCTACTCGTCCCTACTCGTCCCCCTCAAGGCACTTTCAGGCGTGCTCGGGGACGTTACCATCGTCACCTCTGGTAACCAGCCGGTGATCTAAACATATCGTGGTGAAAAGTCATATGATGGAACTGTGGTTGCTCTGCGTCACATCTCGGCGCTCCTTTGGGGAACTGGTCTGCTGCTGGCCTTTTTTCTGGCTTCCGTAGTGTTTCCCAACCCGTACTTTCGCGTGGCCATGGGAGATCTGATCCCACTGGTCCTGCTCGCGGCCGCGTGCGTCCTCTGCGCCAGAAATGCCCTCGACAGCCGTGGGCGCACACGCCTGTTCTGGAGTCTTATGGCCGTGGGCATGGCCATGTGGTGCTTCAACGCGGGCTGCTGGACGTGGTATGAAGTAGTGGTTCGCAAGCCGCTACCCCACCCTTTCCCAGGGGATATCGTGTTATTCCTGCACGTTGTCCCCATCATGGGAGCGGTAGCCATCCGCCCGCATCAGGCTGAAGAACGCGAGGGGATGTTGCTGAGCGCGCTGAATGTCCTGATCCTGCTGGTGTGGTGGATCGTGGTCTACGCCTTCTTCGTTTTTCCCGAGGAATACGTCGTTGTCAATATCCCGCTGTACCACCTGCACTGGGATTTTCTGTATTTCATCGAGGGGGCGTTTCTGATTGCAGTGTCCGCATCTGCATTCTTCGGAAGTTCCGGGCCGTGGCGCGAGGTCTATCGCAACATTTTTTTTGCCACCGTTCTCTACACATTCTCTGCCGAAGCCATGCATGCGGCGGTCGTGCGCGGCACCTACAAGACAGGCGGAATTTACGATCTCCCGGTTCTCTCCGCCGTGCTTTGGTTTCTCTGGGTCGCCGTCGCCGGGCGGCGTTGCCTTCGCGATACCCAGGAGTTGCCTTCCAACACCCGCGCCAGTCGCGAGGTCGCTCCTGTACTTGCGAAACTCGCCCTGCTGTCTCTGCCCCTCATGGCATATTGGGCGCTGTTCCTGAGTCACGACCCGCCGCGTTTGCGCCAGGTTCGTTTTACGGTGGCGATGTGCGGCGTCGCTATCCTGGCCTTTGTCGTTTTCCTCAAGCAGCACCTGCTGGACCAGAGACTTCTGCGGCTGCTCAAGCATTCGCGCAGGAGCTTTGAAAACCTCCAGCGCCTGCAGGGAAGAGTGATCCAGCAAGCCAAGCTGGCCTCGCTCGGAGAGCTGGTTGCGCTCGCCGCCCGCGAACTGGAGTTCCCGCTCTCGGCCATCCTGAACAGTTCCGAACGCATGGCCGCCAGCAGCAACCTCAGCCGCGAGCAACTCTCTAACGCGCAGAAAATAGGGCAGCAGGCCCGGCGGACTCGCGAACTCGTCAGCGACTTGCTCAGCTTCGCCCGGCAGACTCCGGGAGAAAAAAGTCCTGTCGAACTGAAACCTCTTTTGCAGCGCGCGGTTCAGATGGAGGGATTCAAGCTTGAAAACAAGAAGATCACCCTGACCGTCGAAAGCTACGATCCCTTGCCTCGCGTCCTGGGCAACCCGAACCAGCTTCTGCAGGCCTTTGTTCAGATCGTCGAGAACGCGGTGGACGCGTTACAGGAAACCGGAGGCGGGCGTCTGCAGATCTCACTCTGGCGCGAAGAGAGCGAGGTGATCGTCCAGTTCGCCGACTCCGGTCCCGGTCTGCGCGATCCCGAGCGCGTCTTCGATCCTTTCTACACCACCAAGCCGGTCGGCAAAGGTACCGGTCTCGGACTCAGCGCCACCTATGGCGTAGTCCAGGACCACAAGGGACAAATCACGTGTTACAACCGCCCTGAGGGCGGAGCCGCATTTGAAATCCGCCTCCCCGTGCTCAAAGTCACCGCCCCTCTCACGGAAGCTGCGAGGGCCTGAGCGCGTAGCCGCCCCCGGCTGTCCAAGCGAGCACAGCTCGCCGGGTTTCGTCGATTCCATCTTTGCTCAATCAAGACGGTGGCGGGGCTGTACCCCGCGGACAGCCGAGGGCCGCTATCCCTACGCATAGCCTTTCTATCCGCCGCTCGCCACAATCGAATCCGCCACTTGCGCTGCCTCAACCGCAAATCGCACGTCGTGCGTCCGAATGATGTGCACTCCCTTCAAGATCAAAACGGTTTCCGCGGCCAGCGTTCCGTAAAGCCGCTCGCTAACCTCCGCGTCTTTATCATCCTTGCCAGCGCGCGCCAGCATTCGCCCAATAAATGACTTCCGCGACACTCCCGCCAGCAGCGGAAACCCCATCTGCTGCAGCTCGGCGAAATGCGCGAGTAGCGGATAATTCTCTTCGAGGCGTTTTCCGAATCCGAATCCGGGGTCGAGCACCAGGCGATCGCGCTTGATCCCGCCCAGGATCGCTGCCTCAGCCCACTGCCGCAAATCCCGCTTCACGATCAGCACGGGATCGCCAATCGGCGGCAGCGATCGCCACTGCTCCGGCCGCCCGCGCGTGTGCATCAGCAGCGCTCCCACTTTCAGTTCGGCGAGCGTTTTCGCCATTTTTGAATCTGGATCCCACCGGAACCCACTCACATCGTTCACAACCTCCGCCCCGAGTTCGACCGCTGCTCGCGCCACGCTCGCCTTGTAGGTATCGACGCTTACCACGGCACCGGGTCGCCGCCGCTTCAAATCCCGGATCACAGGCAGCACCCGCCTCCGTTCTTCTTCTTCAGATACTTGTTCTGTCGCGCCCGGCCGCGTCGATTCTCCACCCACGTCAATGATGGTCGCGCCTTCATCCAGTAACTGCTCGGCGTGGACCACGGCCTTCTCGGCATCAATGTAGAGTCCTCCATCGGAGAACGAATCGGGAGTTACATTCACCACGCCCATGATCAGAGTGCGCCGCCCCAACTCCAGCACTCTGGAACCCACGTTCCATTGAAAAATTGCCCGCATGTTGCCGCTATTCTAAAACGAGCCCACCTTTTCTTGGATGTTACAATCCACCAATGTTTCGCCGGCGGTCTGCGCGCCTCTTCTGCTTCATCTTTTTGCTGGTCGCGCCACTGCCGGCCGCACCGGTCAAATCTGCGCCGGTCAAAACTAAAACTATAGAAACGCGTCCGCTACAGGATCGCATTTCCGCCGTGCTCAGCGTCCCCGATCTTGCCCGCGGCTTCTGGGGGATCGAAGTCGTTTCTCTGTCTTCCGACCAATCGTCCGACAAAACAACGGGCAAGACGTTGTACTCGCAAAACGCGGACAAGCTCTTTACGCCCGCTTCGAACACCAAGCTCTTCACCACCGCCGCGGCGCTTGCCTTGATCGGTCCCGACTACAAGTTCCGCACCACCGTTGAAACCACCGGCACTCTCGACCGCTATGGCCGCCTCAACGGAGATCTAGTCCTCGTCGGCCGCGGCGATCCGAATCTCTCGGGACGCGAACTGCCCTACGATCTCAAGACCCAGCGCAACGACGATCCCACTCAGGCCCTCGAAGCGCTGGCCGACGCGTTGGTGCAAAAAGGTGTGAAATTCATCGATGGCGACATCGTGGATGACGATTCCTACTTTGCTTTTGCGCGCTACGGTGAAGGTTGGAGCCAGGACGACCTGCTCTGGGAAGACGGCGCCCCCGTTTCCGCGCTTACCATCAACGACAACGTGGTCTTCGTCAACATTCTGCCCGCCGACCGCCCCGGCGAAAAAGCTTTCGTCAGCGTCAAGCCTTTCCCCGATTACTACCACCTCGACAATCGCATCATCACCACCCCCGCCGGCACGGGACGCAAGTTTGCCGTCAACCGCGACCCCGGCTCTACTGTATTGACGCTCTGGGGCACTTTGCCGCTCGATGATGCCGGCGCCAGTGAGGCGCGCGCTTGCCATTGAAGATCCCGCCGAGTTCGCTGCCGGTCTCTTTCATCAGTTGCTCGAGAAGCGCGGCATTGTAATCTACGGAAAGCAGCGCACTCGCCATACCGAACTCGCCTCCCTGTCCACTTTCAGCGTGACCGCCATCGCGCCATCGCACGGAGGCAGAGTTAACGACAAAGACGACGACGCCCAGTCGCCTCCGCTGCGGACCGATCAGCCGCTCACGCTCGCCAGTTACGAATCCAAGCCGCTGCTGCAAGATGTCCGTGTAATCAACAAAGTCAGCCAGAACCTGCATGCTGAAATTCTGCTGCGCCTGCTGGGACGCGAGCGCGGCAACGCGGGAACAGTAGAAGGCGGACTCGAGGTGCTTAGCGGATTTCTGACTCAGGCGGGAATTTCCAGCGACCAGTACGTTTTCTACGACGGCTCCGGACTCTCTCGCCAGAATTTAGTAACTCCCCACGCTATCGTGCAGTTACTGAGTTATTGCTCGACGCAGCCCTGGGGGCCCGACTACAAGGCGACCTTCCCGGTCTCTGGCGTGGACGGCACGCTCTCCGAGCGCTTCAACTCTCCCCGCCTGCAAAGCCGCGTTATGGCGAAAACCGGCTCGCTCGGCGGAGTGAAGGCGCTCTCTGGGTATGCGACCACCGATACCGGACAAGTGGTTGTCTTCTCCATCATGTCCAATAACTTCAATCTTCCAGCTAAGCGGGTTACGGACGCGATTGATCAATTAATGCAGGCCATTGTGGATGATGCGCCGGCGGCACGGTAGGACTACCCGGTTTCTGCGCTGCTCACGCACACATCCGCACCGTGGACGACGCATGTATTCGATCGTTCGTGCGCATCGCGTCGCACCGATTTGATTCGCATCAGAGCACGAATAGATTGCCAGCGGGGTTACGACCTGAGCGGAAAACCCGTTGCCCTTGCGAACGATTTTTGCCATCACGCCAATGCCCAATGTTGCAGTCGTGGCCAGGGTAAGCGGCACCACCAAGCGGCCGCCGTCGCGCAGCCGATCCAGCCAAAGCGGACTAGGAGGTGTCATCCCAGCGTTGATGAGCATGGCATCACATGTGCTCGGCTCGAAGGTCGCGCCGTCGGCAGCGGCGACCGTCACGTTCGGATAGGACGACAGGTTCTGTTTGGCGCGAGCTGCCAGATCGGGATTCACTTCAGCGGCAGCAACGCTTCCATCGGGTCCAACCAGCGAAGCATACTTCTTCAGCGTAAAAGCGACGACATTCATCGATTGCCATAAATACTCGATCGTCATAACTGCTCCATATCGGTCTCGCGCCGGGAGGCGAAGATTGGCACTCATCCGAGAATCCCCATCTTCTTCCCCACGCGCTGCAACACTTCGAGCGCCTGCTGCAGTTCGTCTTTCGTGTGCGTGGCGGTCATGATGGTTCGCACCCGCGCTTTGCCTTCGGGGACGGTGGGGAATGCGATGCCGGTTCCGAGCACGCCTTCTTTGAACAGTTCGCGGGAAAAATCCATGGTCAGGCGTCCGTCGCCAATGATGATCGGGGTTATCGGCGTTTCGCTGGCGGGAGTGGTCTGGCCCCCGATGTTGAAGCCGAGCAGGCCTAGTTCCTTTTTCCAGAAGCGTGTGTTGGCCCAGAGCTGCTCCATCCACTGCGGTTCGGTTTCGAGAACTTCGAAAGCGGCGATGCAGGTGGCCGCGACCGAGGGCGGATGCGACGTCGAAAATAGGAAAGGCCGCGCGCGGTGATAAAGAAAATCGATCAAATCGCGCGTGCCGCAGACGTAGCCGCCCAGAGCGCCGATCGCCTTCGACAAAGTTCCGACCTGAATGTCGACGCGCCCGTGCATTTTGAAATGATCGACCGTGCCTCGCCCGTTGCGGCCGAGGACGCCGGACGCGTGCGCGTCGTCGACCATCATGATCGCACCATATTTTTCGGCCGCCTCGCACAGGCCGGGCAGCGGGCCGATGTCGCCATCCATCGAAAACACGCCGTCGGTGATCAGCAGTTTTTTGCCGGGCTGGTTCTTCACGCTCGCGAGTTGCTCTTCGGCGTGGGCTACGTCTTTGTGACGGAAAACGAGAATCTTCGCGCGTGAAAGCCGGCAGCCATCGATGATCGAAGCGTGATTGAGTTCGTCGGAAATGATGTAGTCGTCTTTGCTCAGAAAAGAGGAAACTGTTCCCGCGTTTGCCGTGAATCCCGACTGGAATACCACGCAGGCCTCGACGTTCTTGAAGCGCGCGATCATCTCTTCCAGCTCCATGTGGATTCTCATCGTGCCCGCGATGGTGCGCACCGCGCCTGATCCGACGCCATACTTGCGGGTGGCCTCGAGCGCCGCTTCGCGCAGTTTGGCGTGCGTCGTGAAGCCGAGGTAATTGTTCGAGGCGAGGTTGATGACGCGCTTGCCATCGAAGGTGCAGACCGGCGCCTGCTCGTCATCCAGCACGCGCAGTTTGAAGTGCGTGCCCTTGGCCTTCAGTTCGTCGAGTTGATCGGTCAGGAATGAAAGCGGATTGGTACGTGTGGCAGTGGGCATGTCTCACCTCGATATTAGAAAATTAATAGTCAATTTTCGACGCCCAGCCCCTCAAGGGGCGTCCGATTTTCGACGCTACGGCATCGCTAAAGCCAGACCCTGATACGAAACTCGATTTTTCCGTAGCTTGCCAAGATAGTCTACTCTCAGCTTTTGCTATGTGGCCTTGGGCTGTCCGAGCGCCGCGATCTTGCCGTTGGTCGCGCGCAGGTAGTCGGCGGGCGCAATCAGAATCTGCAGACCGCGGATGCCGGCCGAGATGGAAACTACGTCGAAGAGTTCGATCGTTTCGTCCACGTACACGGGAAAGTCACGCTTGGCCGCGAGTGCGGTCACTCCGCCGCGAATGTAGCCGGTGAGCGACTGCAGTTCTTTCACCGGGACGAGCTGAATTTTTCGCTCTCCCGCCGCGGCCGCCAGCGCCTTCAGGTTCAGCTCCTGATCGCCCGGGATCACCGCCATGGAAATTCCGTTGCGTTCACCACGCGCCACCAGCGTCTTGAAGACCTGCTCCGGCGGCAAACCGATCTTGGCGGCAACCGTTTCCGCGGCCAGGTCGTCGGGATCCACTTCGTACTCGCGCAGCTCGTAGTGGATTCCCATCTGATCGAGCAGCCGTGCGGCGTTGGTTTTTTGAGCCGTTTTCACGTTGTATAGTGTCCAATGACTCTACGAAGGAGGCTTATCGTGCGTCTTCTGCTCCATTGGATTTTAAGCGCCGTAGCGGTGTGGATCGTGGCCAAAATCGTGCCGGGCATCAGCGTAAGCGGCCCGACGGCGGCGTTGATCGCGGCCCTGGTCATAGGGCTGATCAACGCGACGCTCGGCTTGCTGCTCAAGATTCTCACCTTCCCGCTGACGATTCTAACGCTCGGCCTGTTCTGGTTCGTGATCAACGCGCTCATGCTGGAACTGGCCTCGGCGTTCGTGCGCGGATTCGAGGTGCGAGGCTTCGTGCCAGCTCTGATCGGCGCCGTCGTGCTGAGCCTGGTCAGTTCGGTGCTGCAGTGGCTGATCATGCCGAGCCGCAGAGCGAACTAAGGAAGTTTCTTGTTCTCCGCGCGCAGCGCCGCGAAAACCTTCTGTACCTGCGGCTCGGTTTCGTCGAGCGATCCGGAATTGTCGATTACGAAATCGGCGGCTTTGATTTTTTCTTCGTCGGGCATTTGCGCCGCCATGCGGCGAATTACTTCGGCGCGGGCCGCTTCTTCCGAAATTCCCAGGCGGCAGGCAAAACGCAGAATGCGCTGCTCGGGATGGCAGGTCACGACGATTAAACGGTCGAAACGGCTGGCGGTGCGCGCTTCGAGAATCAGTGCCGCTTCGACGATGGCGATGGCGTTCGGATCGTGGCGGCCGATTTCGTCCATCCATTCGTTTTCGTGCGCGATCACGGCGGGATGAACAATTTCGTTCAGTTCCTGCACACGCGGGGGCACACCGCCGGGGGTTCCGAACGCGGCTTCGGCCAGCCGGGAACGGTTGACGGTTCCGTCGGGATTCAGGATTTCGCGGCCGAAGCGGCGGACGACTTCCTCGTAGACCGCCCGGCCGGGATCCATGAGCGCGTGCGCGACGGCATCGGACTGAATCAGGTGCGCGCCGCGTCTGACGAACATCTCGCCGACAACGGACTTGCCGCTTGCGATGCCGCCGGTGAGGCCGAGTTTTAGCAATGGGTGCTCACATTGTTCCCGGGGAGACGGGGCACGCGCCTCGTCTCTACGGCGAAATTCCACGCCGCAGCATGGCGGCTTTTACTGTGTTGGCCATCAGCATGGCGATGGTCAGCGGCCCAACACCTCCGGGAACCGGCGTAATGGCACCGGCGATTTCTGCCACCTCGGGATGGACGTCGCCCACCAGGGTTGAGCCTTTGGCCAGAAATGTTTCTTCGCGCTTCTTGTTTCCTCCAAAGAAGCGATCGAATTCTTTTCGGTCGGTGATCCGGTTGATGCCGACGTCGATCACGGTGGCTCCGGGCTTCACGTAGTCGCGGGTGACCATGCCGGCGCGGCCAATCGCCGCCACCAGGATATCGGCGCGACGGCAAACTTCGGGCAGATCGCGCGTCTTCGAGTGGCAGACGGTGACAGTGGCGTTCTGATTCAGCAGCAGCATGGCTACCGGCTTGCCGACAATGTCGCTGCGTCCGACGACTACGGCTTCCTGCCCGGTGACCGGAATCTGGCTGCGCTTCAGAATCTCCATGACGCCGGCCGGAGTGCAGGGCACCAGACCGGGACGCTGCGTGGAAAGGTAGCCCACATTCATGGGATGGAAGCCATCTACATCTTTGGCGGGATCGACCGCCAGGAGAATTTTCTTCGAATCGAAGTGCGCGGGCAGCGGCAACTGCACCAGGATGCCGTCGATTTCGTCGCGGCGGTTCAGGTCGGCGATCAGGGCGAGCAGCTCTTCGGTCGTCGCGCTTTCGGCGGGAGTGTGTTGTTCGCTGTAGAGGCCGACCTCTTCCGAACTCTTGACCTTGCCGCGAACGTAGACCTCCGATGCGGGGTTGTGGCCCACCAGCACCACGGCGAGCCCGGGACGCACGCCGGACAATGCCAGGGCTTTCGTTTGGGCGGTGACTTCCGCGCGGATTTCACTGGCTAATTTCGCGCCGTCGAGAATTCTGGCCCCCATCCCACCTCACCGCCGCTTGCGGTAAATTGAAAGGCGATTCTATCGCATTGCACTCCCCTCTGTTCCCCCGTGCCCCCGGTGGCAAAGAATCTGCTTTTGAAGATTCCGGCGCTGCCTCGCGCGCGCTAACCCTTGCGCTACAATGGAGCCGCCATGATTTCCCAGGATCTGCTTGACCTGCTGGTCTGCCCGGTTTGCCAGAAGCCGCTGGTCCCCGGTGCGAACGGGGAAAGTTTGAAATGCGGCGAATGCCGCCGTGTGTACCCCATTCAGGACGATATCCCGATCATGCTGGTGGACGCCGCTACCATTGACGCGGCCTGAACCGGAACCGACAAAGTTCGGTTTTCTCCCGCCACGAAACGACACTTAGTGTCATTCTGCCGACAGGGGGGGTTGTTATGTCTTCCGCCTGCCTCCCGATGATATCCCCGCAACCTTTTGCAAAATCTTGGGTTCTAAGTGCTTGAGGATCGGAAAAGCCGCCTCTGACGGCGGTACCAAAGTTACGGCATTTCGATTGCATGCAACAAAGCGGGTTGCCGATGAGTCTAATACAGGCAACGGGCGGGGGGGTCGCAGGTGAGAATGGCCACGAAAGATAAATTTACGGTGACGGAACTATACGCGTTGCGCAACGACCTGATCCAGGGTGGCATGGTGGATTCCCGCGAAGCAGCGGAACTGCTGCAGGTTTTTTTAATGGGGCGCGGCTATGGCGTTTCGCAGACGGAAGCGATCGACGCTGCCGGGCGGGTGGAAATGGCGGGCTGTTCTTTGCCGGTGCTGGAGCGAGAACTGGAAGGGCTCGCGCAGGTGATGTAAGGTTCTTTCTGCGACACGCTTAACGCAACACGCTTAATACATACGTAAAACGGGGTTAACGGGAAACTGATCTAGCTCAACTCAGCGATTGACAGTTTCTCAGTACGAAGCGCCGGGCCAACTGCCCGGCCTTTTGTATTTTCCGGAAGATTCTCCCGTCCGGCGGCGCGACTTTTCCTTTGTGATTATCGTTGGTTGGGTGCTCGGCTCGGGGCTCTAGCGATGTTGAAACTCCGGAGAACCAATTACCAGCGCGGTCATAGTGCTGAGCGTGCGCTTCGGATCGTCAAGGGCGTGTGCCACCACCAGCGGGTCGTCGAGCTGCCGCCGAATGGCTTTCTGTGTGGAAACGGAAACCTCCCCGTTCAGCAGCGCGTTTTCAAGTAAAAGCAGAGCCGTCTCCTGCCCGCGGCCGGAATCGGAAGGATTCGGGCGCGGGAAGCCGCGGCTGGTAAGCGCACCCAGAGCAAGCAGACGGCCGGCGTCGAAATTCGTTCCGCCGACCTGCCCGTTGCTGAGCACGAGCGCATAGTTCATGCGATCGATCAGCGCGTCGGAATTCATCCAGGTGGATGCGGTCATGGAATAGCCGGTCGGCGGGACCATCTGGTAGAGCGGCATTCCCATCTTGTTCAGAATGCCGAGCAGCGGTCCGGGATTATTGAGGTCGGTGCCGGTGGCGCGCAGCGAGGAGATGGCGAACTCAAAGGGAGTCTTGACCTTCGCGCGATACGTTTTCGGCGACCAGAACTCGGGCGACTTGAACATGGTGCGGAGGACTTCGCGAATGTCGCCGTCGGTGGCGAGAAATTTCTGGGCCATGCGGTCGACAAGCGCCGGCGGCGGATCGTCGGCGACAAAGCGCATGGCGAGTTTTTTCGAAATGAACTTCGCCGTGTTTGGATGGTGCGCCAAAATGTCGAGGACCTGCATGCCTTCGTTGATCCCATTCTCGGGAATCGTCTGGCCCAGGACGATCTTGTCCCCGGGCTCGTGCTTCTTCGGATCGAATTGAAACGCGGCGCCCTGTTCGAGGGGTTGGATGGTCCAGCCGGTGAGCACACGCGCGACATCGGTTACGTCGTGCTGGGTGTAGCCGCCATTGACACTAAGGGTGTGGAGCTCCATCACTTCGCGGCCGTAATTTTCATTGAGTCCGAGCGTCGCCTGGCCGGGCTTGCCTTTGTTCGCGGCGACGGCCGCGGCCGATTTCGGTCCCATGCTCAGCCAGTTGTCGAGATAGAAGAGCATGGCGGGGCTCTGCGCGGTCGCGACCAGCAGATCTTTGAACTTGCCCAGCGCATGCGCGCGGATGACATCGCGCTCATAGGCCGTGGCCAGATACTGGTCGGCGTCTTTGTTCAGATAAATGTTGAAGTGATTGAACCAGAAGTCGGTCATCACCTCCTGCAACTGGCGCTCGCTGTAGAGAGCACGCAGCAGCTTCGCCTGCTGCAATTCGTTGATCACAACGTTGACCGGCCCGGTCATGGCAAGGAAAGCCTCGCGCTGATCGGGCGGCAGATCGGCCAGCAGACGGTCGCGCTGCGAGCCGCGGATGTTCGCAACAAAAAGGCGGCGGTCTTCAGGCGGCAGGGCGATGATCGCATCCATCCGCTTTTCTTTCGGCACTGCCAGAATGCCATCCGCTTGAGTGGCAACGGCGTCTTGATTCTGCTTGTCGATCTTCGCCTTGGTGTCGGCGTCGAGCGTTTTGCCGTCGCGGGCCGCCTGGTCCTGCTTCCGGCGCTCCGCGAGGACGCTGATCTGGACTTCATAGATCGCCCGTTTCATGGAATCCGTGGGCAGCGGGATCTTTCCTTCGGCCGCGGCCCGGACCAGATTGTTGTTGGGGAAAGTCTGCACCAGGTCGTGGGTCGACATGCGCAAGGTACGGAACTGCCCAAGCTCTCCGTCCAGCACGTTGTCGCTAATCTCTTCAGGATGCAACTGCTGCTCGATCCAGTCGTTGACGTCCATGTCCATGACCTTCTGCAAATCGCCGGGGCGCGGCCCGAACGTCAGCCGGTTCAACGCGTGGAGCGCGCGCTGTTCATCGGTCAGCTTGGAAACGGGCGTCGGTATGTGCTTCGAGGAAGTGGCGCGAGTGGGGGTAATGGTGGACTTCGGCGAACTGGGCGCGGACGACGCTTGCTGAGCCAAGGCGGAACTCGCTACAAGGATTGCGGCCACGCAGCGGATCAGCATTGTGTTCATGTTGTGGCGTTCTTGACGGACACGGCTTTCCTAGCTATTAGTTCTAACACGGGCAGAGGGAAAGGTGGCCGTCGGTGGAGAACCCCCGGCAGGACGAGTGAGACCTCCGTCCCCTACAGTTCTTCAACCGCCTTTCGCAAGTCCCGCGCGATTTGCTCTGGGTCGGTTTCTGGCGCAAACTGCACCGGCTTTCCGATGCGCACTTGAATCTTTCCGGGCGCGGCAAACTTCTTTCCGGCGCTCTTGATCTCAAACAAACCATCAATCCGCATCGGCAGGATGGGGATGCGCAGATTGTTGGCGAGCAGACCGATTCCGGTGCGGAACGGGCAGAGTTTGCCGTCTTCGGTGTGCTTTCCCTCGGGAAACACCAGCACGCTGTAGCCGCGATCGGCGGCTTCTCCTGCATAAGCGAAGCTCTTGCGGAAGCCGGACTGGCGAGGCAGGGGGAACAGGTTCAGCAGGGCGAGGCCAAGGGCCCAGCGCAGGCGGTCATAAATCCGGGCGAACCACATGCGATCCGGCCCAGGCGAGCGCAACATTTCGAGCGCCTCGCCGCGGGTTGCGGTCGCCAGTTTGTGCCGGACGCGCGCGGGCAGCGCGAACTGGATGAAGCCGATATCGACATCGGCAATATGGTTTGAAATCACCAGCAACGGCCCGCGAACGCCACGCAGGTTTTCGCGTCCGGTCACGCGGGGCCATCCCAGAAAAAATACTGCCGGACGCGCCAGCAGATAATGGGCCGCCAGACGCAGCCAAGTGGTCGGCCAGCGAAGCGCCCAGCGAGGATAATGAAAGCCTTGATAGCGAAGTTCGGCATCATCAGGCACGGGGCGAGCGCCTCGTTCGCCCTGGAGTAGTTTCTCCAGATCGCCGACGGTCGCTGCATCCGCGAACTTTGTTTCGCTCAGGTCGATCTGATAGCGGTCTTCGAGGGCACTGAGCAGTTCGACTCGGTCTAAAGAGCTTAAGCCCAGAGAACTTAAATTCAACCCGCTTTCGAGGTTTCGGTCCGACGTCACATTCTGCATGTTCTGAAAGCTGCGGCTGGTGATTCGGGTCAGCAGTTCGGCGAGCGGACTGGCTGCGTTCGCGGCCGATTCTCCGCGGAGGCCAGCCTCAACCGCATCGCGAATCATGTTGCGGCGGGGTTTCTGCGTGGAACTGCGAGGGAAATCTTCGTCGGGCCAGACGAACCAGGCGCGCACGCGCTGATATTCGGCCAGCGTTTCGTTGGCACGCGCAACGATGGTCTTGACGTCGACGGTCTTTTCATCACCCGCCTGGGCGTTGCGGTCGCGCAGAATCAGCACGGCGCACGGCTCGGCGTTTCCGCCGCGCTCCAGTCCGACGACCACGCAATCCCGAACCTCTTTCTGACCTCGTAACGCCGCTTCCAGGTCCTCGGGATAAATGTTCATACCCGCGGGCGTGACGATCACTTCCTTCTTGCGGCCCTTGAAAAAAAGATTGCCTTCCTCATCGAGGGCGCCCAGATCGCCGGTGCCATACCAGCCGTCATTGTTGGCCACCGGTTGCAGTTCGCCGCCGTTCCAGTAGCCGCTGGCCACGCCGCTGCCGCGTACCAGAATTTCTCCATCTTCCGCCAGCTTGATTTCGCGCCCCGGAAGCACTTTGCCGATGGAGCCGCGGCTGGTGTGGAAGGGATGGTTCAAGCTGATCAGCGAAGTGGTTTCGGTCAAGCCGTAACCCTGAACCACGGCGTATCCCAGGCGATGCCAGAATTCTTCGGTCTCGCGATCAAGAGCGGCGCCGCCGCTGATCATGGCCCAGAACTTCCATCCGAATTGCCGGCGCAGGTCGCGAAAGGTCCACCAGCGGCGCAGGAAGTTCTGGTTTTTGGCGGCGGCATAGCGAGCAGCAAAATCATTTCGGATGCTCGTGTGATGACGGGGCTCTGCCCCGTCCTGGCCGGGCGAAGCCCCGCCACCAAACAAGCTGGCAGAACCCGTGTCGAGGTCACGTTCGATCTTCTGCTTCAGCGACTCGATCATGCGCGGGACGGCCACCAGTACAGAGACACGCTCCCGGCGGATCGTCGCCATGACTTCCGTCGGATTGAATGTGTTCTCGAACACAACCGTGCCGCCCAGCAGCGGGGGAAGAAAAATTCCTAGAAATTGGCCGAAGACGTGGCTCAAGGGCAGCAGGTTCAGGAAACGAATCGGATGCACCAGCCGCTCATACTTCAAGTACTTTCTCATCTCCGTTTCAATCGGAACAATGTTGCCGGCCACGTTGGCATGGGTGAGCACGACACCCTTCGGCTCGGCCGTGGTGCCGGAGGTGAAAACAATTTCGAGCGTGTCGGAAGGCTGAATCTGAACGGGACGAAAGCGCTCGGCCGGGCGCGCTGCGACGGCGGCTGTCAGATCGGCGGGATCGACGGTTCCGATTTCTTCAAAAATCGTTGCCCGATCGGGCGGACACAGTACCAGCTTTGTGCTCACCTGCAGGCGGACGCGGCGCGCAAAATCGGAGCTGGCGCCATCATCGACGGGAACGGCAATGACCCCGCAAAGCGCGCATCCGAGGAAGGTCGCCACCCACTCGGCACAATTCGGACTCCACAAGAGCACCGCATCGCCCTTGCCGATGTTGCGCGCTCCGAGCTCGCGGGCAAACTGATACGCCACTCCGGCGACGCGCTGGTAGCTCCAGCGTTCACGACGGTATCCTCGCGGAAACACGTAGGCGCAGTCGTCACCCCAGCGCTCGAAATCGTCCAGCGAATCCAATAGACTTGCCCGCACACCCTGTTTAGTAGCACAATTCCCAGAACTTTACAGCGCCAGAACTGCCGGAACTAAGGAATGACTGGCGCTCGCTGCCGATTACTATGTTTTGACTTCTTCCCTGGAGTGTCGCTCATGAACTCGAAACTGGAAATCACCACCGCCAACTTTCCCGCGTTGCATGCCTTTCTGCGGGGCTACTTCCATGAGGATGTCGCCGACGAGTACGGAACTCCTCCGGAGGCGGCCGATCAGTTTTGCGAAGACGCCGAAACCGACGAGCGCATTCCGGTTGCGCGGGAATGGCAGCAGGTCCTGGGATTGACGGGACCCCAGCCTGCGGCTCTGAATGCGGCATTGAAGAAACTGGGCAGCGCGATTCGGTTGAATGAAGAGGAGATTCCGCAGGTGTCGGCAATCTTTGCGCGCTGCCTGGCAGTGAAGCCGCATCGGCGGGTGGCGAACGAGTGAGATGCGCTGGCAGACGCGGCAAGCCGCGCCTCAACGGAAATTACCCTTCCCGCCCTACCCCCAGCGCGTCGGCGACCCGATTAATGTAGTTGAACCAGGACGCAATCAGCGTGATTTGCAGGATGGCCTGATCGTCGAAGCCCGCGGCCCGTAATTTCTCGTGATCGTCTTTCCAGACCTTGGTCGCGTCTTTGGTGAGTTTCACGACATAATCGATCATCACCCGTTCCTGCGGGGTGATGGGCGCGGTGGTGTAGTCGCGTTCCAGCGCTTCTACCAGTTCCTTGTCCAAGGTGACACGACGCAGAAACTCTGCGTGGGACTCGATTCAATACACGCAGCGGTTGGTCACCGAAACCATAGTGGCGATCATCTCGTGATGACGCCGCTGGAGCGGGAGGTCGGGGGACATGAGCGCGCCGAAGGTCGAGAACGCATGCTTAAGCGCCTGCGGAATCAAGGAGTGCGAGGCAACGATGAGCGAGCCGCCGCCTTCGGCGGGATGGATGGGAACGCCATACTCCTGCGGATAAAGCGCCTTCTGCCCTTCCATTGCCTGCCGCAGTTCTTCGTCAGCTTCCGTGAACGGAATGGTGCGAATCCAGGTCATGGTTTCGACTTGCCTCCGCGCGGGGACGGCTGCGATCCCAGCGCTTTTACACCCTACATGCTCGCGCCGGCAATTGCCAATAATTGGAAAATGCTATCCCCTACGCAATCCGTGCCCGGTGCTGGTAGCATTATTTTGGGTGGTTGAGGAATGGTCAGGTGACCATTCCTCTGTGCGTTGGATCACAGCGCCCAGTACCGGCGGTCGATACTGTCGATGCCATTGCTGCGGGTGAGCTTCGTCCCGGAGCTATACTCTTTCGCTGGCTAGCGTTCTAGGAGGGTTTGAATGCCGCAAGATACCTTGACCATCACTGACAACCGTACCGGGCAGAGCTACACTCTCCCCGTCGAAAACGGAACCATCCGCGCGATGGACCTACGCAAGATCAAAACCGGCTCCGACGATTTCGGCTTGATGACCTATGACCCCGCCTTCATGAATACCGCTTCCTGCCGGAGCGCGATCACCTACATTGACGGCGATCGGGGAATCCTGCGCTACCGCGGTTATCCCATCGAAGTTTTGGCCGACCACTGCACCTATCTCGAAGTTGCCTACCTGCTTCTGTTTGGCGAACTGCCCACCGCGAGTGAACTGAAAGATTGGGTGTTTGAGATCACGCATCACACCATGCTCCATGAAACCACCAAGAAATTCATGGAAGGCTTCCGCGACAACGCGCACCCCATGGCGATGCTGGTGAGCACGGTAGCGGCGCTGTCGACAGTGTATCCAGAGGCGAAGCACGTTCAGGACCCGACGACCCGGACGCTACAGATCAAGCGCTTGATCGGCAAGATGCCATCCATCGCCGCCATGTCATATCGCCACATGGTCGGATTCCCGTACGTCTATCCGGACAACGACCTCACCTATACCGAAAACTTCATGAACATGCTGTGGAAGATGGTCGAGCCAAAATATGTCGCGAATCCCGTGATTGCGCGGGCGCTCGACATCCTCTTTATTCTGCACGCCGACCACGAGCAGAACTGTAGCACGAACGCCATGAGAGCCGTCGGCAGTTCCCAGAGCGACCCTTATCTGGCCACGGCCGCCGCCGCCGCCGCTCTCTCCGGCCCCCTGCACGGAGGAGCGAACGAAGAAGTGCTGCGCATGCTCGACGAGATCGGTTCCAAGGAACACGTCCCCGCCTATATCAAGAAGATCAAGGAAGGCAAGGGCAAGCTGATGGGCTTCGGGCACCGCGTGTACAAAAATTACGATCCGCGCGCCAAGATCATCAAGTGGGCCGCCGACCAGGTGTTCGAAGTTACCGGACACAATACCAAACTGGAGATTGCTCTGGAATTGGAACGCATCGCGCTCGAAGACGATTATTTCGTGCAGCGCAAGCTCTACCCGAACGTGGACTTTTACTCCGGCATCATGTACCAGGCGATGGGCTTCAAGCCAGAGATGTTTACTGTCCTCTTCGCGATTCCGCGCACCATCGGCTGGCTGTCGCAATGGCAGGAAATGCTAACCGACCCCGAGCAGAAGATCGCGCGCCCGCGTCAGATCTGGATCGGGCATGACACGCGGGAATTTGTGCCGATAGAGAAGCGGGGGAAGTCAGAAGTCAGTTTGCGAAGGTAAGAACCGCGTAGTCGGTCGTGTGGGGACGGGCGGCCTCGCCCGTCCAAGCCGAGCGTAGCTCGGCGGTCGTCTGTGGCCACCGCAGCTCTGGATTCGCTCCTAGCCGCCGGCGATTGCGCCTAAGATGATCAAGGGCTCCGACCCGGACCGGACCGCGTCGGGCAGCGGGGCGTCCGGCGGCTCATGAGTCAAATCTTCCTCACAAGCAAAGAAGCGTAAGAACGGCCGGCGTTGTCGCGTGTCTTGGTCGCGGATGGTGCCGCGCAGCATCGGATAGCGGGCCTCGAGCGCGTCGAGGACGGAGCGCTGCGTGACCGGGCCGTCGATTTCGAGTTCCACTTCGCCACGAACTTGAGCCAGCGTTCGGAGATGTTGCGGGAGAATGATTCTGATCATGTCTGGTCGATCACGTCAGCGTCTGCACCTCAACCGAAAGCACGGCCGGAAGATCGCGGACAATCGGCGCCCAGCTGTCTCCCGCATCGGCGGAGGCATAGACCTGGCCGCCGCTCGTGCCGAAATAGACGCCGCACTTGTCGAGCGAATCGACGGCCATCGCATCGCGTAAGACATTGACGTAGCAGTTGCTCTGCGGCAGGCCTTTGGTCAGAGCTTCCCACTCGTTGCCGCCGGTGCGGCTGCGGAACACGCGCAGCTTTCCATCCGGAACAAAGTGTTCCGAGTCGCTCTTGATGGGGACCACGTAGACGGTCTCCGGTTCGTGGGCGTGTACGTCGATCACGAAGCCGAAGTCGGTCGGCAGGTTTCCGCTGACCTCCTGCCATGAATCGCCGGCGTCGTTGCTGCGCATGACGTCCCAGTGTTTCTGCATGAAGAGCACGCCCGGGCGCTTGGGATTCATCGCTACGTGGTGAACGCAGTGGCCGATCTCGGCTCGGGGGTCGGGAATGTATTGGGAATAAAGTCCCTTGTTGATAGGTTTCCACGTCTTGCCGCCGTCATCGGTGCGGAAGGCGCCAGCCGCCGAGATGGCAATGTAGATGCGCTGCGGGTCGCTCGGATCGAGAATGATGGTGTGCAGGCACATGCCGCCTGCGCCCGGCTGCCATTTCGGGCCGGTACCGTGGCCGCGCAGACCGGGGAGTTCGTGCCAGTTCTCCCCCCCGTCGGTCGAGCGGAATAGGGCGGCGTCTTCGACTCCAGCGTAGACCGTGTCCGGATCGGTCAGCGACGGCTCCAGATGCCACACGCGTTTAAATTCCCAGGGATGCTGCGTGCCGTCGTACCACTGATGAGTGGTGAGCGGCTTGCCGGTTTCCGCAGAGGCGTCGTAGGCGAACTTGTTGCTTGCGGCCTTCGGAGGACCCGCGGCGGGCGGCTCTCCGGGCGGCGTTCCGGGCTGATGCCAAGTTTTGCCGCCATCGTCGGAGCGCTGAATCAGCTGACCAAACCAACCGCTGGTCTGCGACGCGTAGATGCGATTGGGATCAGCCGGCGATCCTTTCAGGTGATACATCTCCCAGCCCGCGAAGTGGGGGCCGCTAACATCCCATTTCTCGCGCTTGCCGTCTGACTCGAGAATGAACGCGCCTTTGCGTGTGCCGACCAGAACTCGTACCTTGCTCATCGCTTCACTCCTCTTTCTTTTGTTTACTTCATTCTCCCCGATAGGCTCGCTTCAAGCCGTCAACGTTAATCTTGGTCATTTGCAGCATGGCTTTGAAGACCCTTTGCGATTTCACCGGGTCTTTATCCTGCATCAGTTCGATCAACACCCTGGGGACGATCTGCCACGATACGCCAAATTTGTCTTTCAGCCATACACATTGCAGTTCTGATCCACCCGCGGAGAGCTTCTCCCACAACTCATCGACTTCCGATTGCGTCTCACAGTCTACAAAGAACGATATGGCTGGAGAAAAGGTGTAGTGCGGGCCGCCGTTCAGCGCTATGAACTTTTGCCCTTTGAGTTGGAAAGTCACCGTCATCACGGTACCTTTCGGACCGGGGCCCGCTTCTCCGTAACGGGCCACGTTCAAGATTTTCGAATCCTTGAAAATGGAAGTATAAAAGTTTGCCGCCTCTTCGGCCTTGCCGTCAAACTACAGGAATGGAGTGATTTTTTGCATAGAGTTCTCCTCTGCTGTACTGATCTTCATTGCTCGCCTGGATCGAACGTCAGTGCGCATCCGTGGGAGCAGCCGTTCCGTCCGACCAGTGACCGACCGGAATCAGAAACAAGGTCAGCTGACCCGGAGTGTCCTTAATTCCGATAACCGGGGAGCCCGGCAGGCCTGCGCCCCAAGTTGCAGGGTCTGTGAGTGGAACGAAAAACATCAGATGGGGGTGCCAGTGCCCGTCGCGGTCGCTCAAGTACCCTTGCTTCGACATCATGTAGCACATCGCGCCGGATTCCGACGTCGGCAATTCCTTCCTGTCGAAAGCGGCTTTGACGGCCTCGGACATCTGGGCTTTGGATCGCGAAGCCAATATCACCTCGGTTTTCTTGAGAGTGAGTGGAAGGTGGGAGCGCGCAGCCGGCGGGTTGAAGCAGATGGGGCCCCGCACCTTGGGATTCCAAAAATCGGGGTCGTCGGTTCCAGCGGCCCATGATCGTTCCACCAGGCACACGAAACCGTTCTTGCCTTTGACCACGGTTTCGTAACCATGTTGCCCGAGGACCAAAACCTCGGCATCACGTGAGATGGACTCCGGGGCCGCGCTCTGGGCGAGCGCTATCTCGGCATTTCGATCGGGCATCAGGTATTGGTCAAACGGGGCCATGGTCAGATACGGTGCTTCGGCGTCCTGTGCTGGCGCTTGCCAGGCCGCACCCAGCGCGACGGCCACCGCGAAACTTCTTAAAGCGATCGGGCTGACTATCTTTCGCCTCCGCTTCATTGATTTCTCCTGAGGTATGATGTTCGCATTTTATTCGATGCCTAGGCCGCTTTCTCGGCCGCCTTTTCGCAGTTCACCATCCACGGGATGCCAAATCGATCAACGAGCATACCAAATCGTGTGGCCCAGAATGTTTCCCCGAACGGCATCATCACCGTACCGTTTTCCACCAAGGCGTGAAAGATGCGTTCCGCCTCGGCGGGGTCCTTGACGCCGACGTTTACGGAGAAGCCTTGCGGTTTCTGGTGGCGATCCGGCGGGGCGTCACTGCCCATCAGGATTTGGTCGCCGAGCACCAGGCGCGCGTGCATGATTTTGCCGCGCCATTCCGCGGGCACGTGGTCCGCCGCTGGCGTGCCTTCGTGGGGAATCATGGCCTCGACTTTGCCGCCCAGCAATTTCTCGTAGAACTTGAACGCGGCTTCGCATTGGCCGTTGAAAAAAAGGTAAGGATTCACTTGCATGGTCGCTCCTCGGTTTGGAGTGGATTCAGAAATAACTTGGGTGAAATTAGCAAATATCACTTGTAAAATGCAAGCAATAAATTTACCCTGATAAGAATGTCCCAGACGCCACGGAAAAAGTCCGGGCCAGAGCGACGGTCGGAGTGTCCACTGAACGCCTCGGTGGAGATGTTGGGCGACCGTTGGTCGCTGTTGATCATCCGCGACATGATGCTGCGCGGCTTTCGAACCTACAAGGAATTCATGGAGTGCTATGAAGGAATTGCCACGAACATTCTGGCCGACCGGCTGCGCAAGCTGGTGGCGCATGGAATCGTCACCACGGAAGCGGACCCGTTGGACGGGCGGAAGCGGATTTATTCACTGACTGCGAAAGGAATCGACCTGGCGCCGGTACTGACGGAAATGGTCCTCTGGGCAGCGGGACACGAAAATACTGGCAATCAAGCGCTCGTCCGGCAAATGCGAGCGGACAAGGAGAAGTTTCTAGCTGGCGTGCGGGAAAGCTGGGCCAATCGGCACTCGGGCTGATGCCAGGCTCGGCGTTGTCATTTCGAACCTGCCGAGTGCCTTCTCTTTGCCTCCCATTCCGGAAGGGAGAGGCCGGATTTTTCCGTAACCCGGACGTACACTCCCTTTTGGTAACCCCCGGTAATCGTCGGTAACCATCGGACTATGGGTACCCGGCCTTACAATTACCTTACCCCGCGATCTTACTGTGCGATCTTGGTCGCGCGGTTTGCGGTGTATCGCCAGGGAATCTCCCGGCGAGGTTCGGCCCCGTTCCTCAACGCTGGCGGAAATCGCGGCGTGCGGCGGGGAAAAGGCTGGAGTCCGCACATCCTATGGCGTTTGGTTTTGGCTTTAACAAACAGAAGGTTCTCAGCGCCGCGGAAAAGTTTGTCCAGCAGGGCAAGCTGCAGAACGCCATTGCTGAGTACGACAAGGTTCTGAAGCACGACGCCAACGACCTTACCGTCAACAACACGATCGGTGATCTCTACGCGCGAATCGGCGACAGCGCAAAAGCGATTGAGTGTTTCAAGACGGTTGGCGACGCCTATGCCGCGCAAGGCTTCACCGTCAAGGGCATCGCCATGTACAAGAAGATCACCAAGCTCCAGCCGAGCATGGATGCATCTCTGAAGCTGGCGGAACTCTATACCCAGCAAGGGTTGTTCAATGACGCCCGCGCCCAGTACCTGCAAGTCGCCGAAGACTTCATGAAAAATGGCGACCTCGATCAAGCGGTGCGCCTTTTCCGGAAGGTTCTGGAAATGGACCCGGAAAATGTGCCCATGCGGGTCAAGCTCGCCGAGGTCTATGTCCGGCTCGGAAAGAAGAAGGAGGCGTGGGAGATTTTCAGCGCGGCCGCCGAGTCGCTGCGCGCGCGTGGTTCACTTACCGCTGCCGAAGACATTCTGAAACGGATGCTGGTCCTCGATCCGGGCAACAGTTACGTTCTGCTGCTGCGCGGCAAGGCCGCCATCGAGAGCGACGATCCCAAGCACGCCATCGAGTACCTGGAGAAGGTTCCCGACCTCGATTCTCATCCCGAAGGTTTGCGCGACCTGCTGAAGGCGTACCTGCAAGTCGGAACACCGCCCAAAGCTGCGCCTCTCGCAGAAAAACTGCTCACGGTACACAACGATTCCGAAGGGTTGTTCCTGTTGGCGGAGGGTTCCGCGCGCCTCGGTCAGTATCACGAAGCGCTCGATGTTTATACCCGTCATGCCGACCACCTGCTGGCGACGGACTCTACCAAATTGCTGGGCAGCCTGCATAGCCTGATCGGTCACGTGCGCGACGATGCGGGCGCACTTGACGCGCTCATGCTGCTGCTGAACAAGGCTGGCGACAGCACCCACGTCAACGAAGTCACCGAGCTTCTAGCTCACGCCTCCGTCAAGGACGGGAACCTGGCCCGGGCGCGCGACCTCTACCAGACGCTGGCTACCGCCGAGCCCCAGAACCAGTTGCACATGCAGAACTATCAGCAGGTGGTGGAGCGCATGGATGGAGCTGCGCCCGCCCCTAGGATCACCGCCGAAGAAGGGGCGGTTATCGTCGAGGAGTTGGAAGCAACCGCACCGGTCATCGATCAGTTTTATCCCGACCACGTCGCCATCGCAGTACGCTCCGCGGTCACCGATGCGGACCTGTTCCTCTCTTACAATCTGCCCGACAAGGCGATTGTGCCTTTGCTGGGCGCTCTGCCTCAGGCCCCGCGCGACGCGCGCCTGAACCAGCGCCTGGCAGCTCTCCATACCCGCTTCCAGCGTTTTACCGAGGCCGCCGTCTGCTGTCGCACACTGGAAGGCGTGTACCACGATGCCGGCTACCCCGATGAAGCCGTGCGCTATGGGGAATTGGCTGCGCGCTACGAGCAGAGTGCCGAGTCCACCGTTTCGTTGGGTGTCACGTCATTAACTCCGACTCCTGCATCATCGACGGTTGCGCCGCCGATGATTACGCCAGCGGTTGCTTTTCCGCCGGTCGCCGCTCCCCCGGCCGTGGCTGCGGCTCCGGCCGCGCCCTGGCCGATGGCTGCGCCCCCGGCACCCGATCACGAAATTGCCCCGGCCGCGCATCCGGAGTTCGCCATCCCGGAATTGCCAGTAAACCCGACCTCCGACGCGCACGACCTTTCTTCCGAGTGGGAGCATTCCCTCTCCGTCGACGAGGCGGCTCCGGCCGCGGAACTGCCGGCGGCCCCCTCAGGTGAGCCCGACGCCGATGCTTCCAGCAATCCCGAGATCGCTGAGACGGTCGAAGAAATCCGTTTCTATCTCGAGCACTTCATGACCGACCAGGCGCGCGCCGGGATCGAAAAGCTCGAATCGCTGACCAGCGATGCCCGTATTCTCGATCCGTTGCGCGCCGCCGTCGAATCCGGCGGCCAGCCGCTGGCCGAGCCGGAAGCGGAAATCGCGGAGATCAACGCCGACGAAATCAACGCCGACGAGCCCGCGGATTTCCAAGTTGAGATGGAGATCCCGCACGGCTCCGAGATCGCCGCATCACGCGATTTGATGGGTGGCTACGATCATGGAACCCCCAGCGCGCCACCGGCGGAATTCGCGCCTGAACCGGCACACACAGAACCAGCTCACGCAGAGCCCGTGCATGCGGAGGCAACCGATCTGGGTGCGCTGGTGGCAGATCTGGAAGCGTCGCTCGGCGATGCCTTCCCGGAAGCGCCGCCCACGACCGAGCCTCCTCCAACTCGTTCGCCGGCAACCCGTCAACCGGCGGCCCAGTCACCGCCAGCTCAGCCACCAGCAGCCCAGTCACCCGCAGCCCAGCCTTTGCCGGGTTGGCCGGTCACGACAGCGCCGAAGCGCGTCCCGGCGCCGTCCGTAGCCAAAACGCGCGAGCCGGAACCCGAGCCGGTGGCAAAAATCGAAATTAAACCTCCGGCTGCCCTTCCGGCGGCCAGAACCTCGATCGCAGCCACGGCCGGAGGCGCCGCAACCGCCGCCGCTCCTGCGCAAGCTAAAGGCGCCATGAGCTACAGCGCTGCTCCCGTCCGCCCCCTGGGCGCCGGAGCTCAGGCCATGCATGCCTCCGACAGCGTCGATCTTTCGGAGATGTTCGGCGAGCTGAAACAGGAACTCGAGGAAGAGGTTGCCGCCGGCGATGACGATCCGGAAACCCATTACAACCTGGGTGTTGCCTTTCGCGAAATGGGTTTGCTCGACGAAGCCATCGCCGAATTGCAGAAAGTCTGCAACTCGATTGAGCGCGGCAAAGCATTTTCGCAGCCCGTCCAGACCTACACCTGGCTGGCCCAGTGCTTCCTCGATAAGGGAGTTCCGGACGCTGCCATCCGCTGGTATGAAAAGGCACTTAACATCCCGGGACTCGATGACGAAGCTCGTCTGGCAATTAACTACGAACTGGGGTCGGCTTGCGAAACTGCCCAGGATAAGCCCGCCGCATTGCGGCATTTCACCAGCGTGTACGGTTCGAATATCGATTATCGCGACGTAGCCGAGCGCATTCAGGCTCTGAAGTCGTAGAATGCACGAAGTGGGTTCAAAACTTGCGCTGAGGATACGACTGGATCCCGCGCCCACCCCACGGCCTTATTCTCGGCCTTACTAATACTAATAACGACGCGTGCAATGATTTCCGATCCCAAGCTGCCCGTTGCCGGCAACTCCACCAGTATCGGGGAGCTCAAACCTCCAGCCGAGGCATGCGTCCCGGTCGTTCCCGCACAAGCGCCGGCACCAGACTCCGTTTCCCGGCCTTCGCCTTCGTTCGCACGTCTGTGGCTTCGCCGCATCGGCGTGCTTCTGTTCGTGTTCTTGTGCGCGTCGCTGGGGGTAATGCTCATGATCCTGCCCTGGCGTCCGGAGTGGTCCGACAACCCGCTGCTCATGCCGTACCCGCAGCTTCGCGCCGCGGTAGCGAGCGGGTTCGCGCGCGGCGTGTCGACCGGTCTGGGCGTGATTAATGTGTGGATCGGGTTCTGGGAGGCTATTCAATATCGGGAAGAAGAATAAAGAGAAGAATTGAGACATTGAATGATTGAGACATTGAATCATTAAACAAGCTCCAGACGATTCCATTCCTCAATGACTCAATACCTCAGTGATTTAATGTCTCAATCCTTATGGCCGATCAAAAGCTCAATCCCGCTCCGCTCGCGTATCAGAACGAACCGTTTCTCAACAGTCCCGACGGCAGAATTTTGCGCCTGTTGTCCGAGTACAGCGAGCCGCTCTCGCGCTTCCGCCGCGAGCAGATTCAGGACACGGTCGTCTTTTTCGGCTCCGCCCGGATCCAAAGCCGCGACAGCGCCAGCAACCGTCTGACCGAAATCCGCGGCCACGGCGCTCGCGTCTCCTCGACCCAGCAAGCCCAGGATATGAAGCGCGCTGAGGCCGCCGTTGACATGGCCCGCTATTACGAAGACGCGCGCCGACTTGCCCGCATGTTGACCGAATGGTCCACTCAGATCCCCGCCAAGCGCCACCGCTTCGTCGTCACCACTGGCGGCGGCCCGGGCATCATGGAAGCCGCGAATCTCGGCGCCCACGAAGCGGGAGGAAAAACCATCGGTCTCAATATCGCCTTGCCTTTCGAGCAGAATCCGAATCAGTACATCACCCCTTCGCTCAACTTCGAGTTCCATTATTTTTTCATGCGGAAGTTCTGGTTCGCATACCTGGCCAAAGGCCTGGTGATTTTTCCCGGCGGATTCGGCACGCTCGACGAATTTTTTGAGATCGTCACCCTCGCCCAGACGGAGAAGCTGGCCAAGAAAATTGTCATCGTCATGTATGGCAGCGAGTACTGGAGGAAGATCATCAATTTCGAAGCCATGGCCGACGCTGGCATGATCGCGCCGGCAGACCTCGAACTTTTCAAGATGTCCGATTCGCCGGAAGAAAGCTTCGAGTTCCTCAAAGCGGGACTGACCAAGTATCATCTCGGCCAGCAACAGCCTAAGCGTGCCGGCGAACCGGCTGTCCCCGAAATCGCCAGGACGCGACCGTAAATCGTGTGATGCGGGTCCGCCTGCCTAGGTTCCCGTAGAGACGCGGCTTGCCGCGTCTCAGCGCCGGGAGACGGGGCGATCCCGTTCACTACAGATTGAACTGCCAACACCCGGCTCCGTATACACTCCTAGCGGTCAGTGTTCTCCGGAGAAAAATGAAAATAACACGAACATTCCTGACGATAGCGTTCTGTTGCTTGATTTGTTTCTGCGCAACTTTCTGCACAACTCCCGCGCTCGCACAGCCACCCGCCGCGAACCAGATGCCATCCGTGATCCAGGTTCCCGCGGAAGCACAGGCCTCGCCACACTTCGATGCCACCGCGGCCACTAACGCTTACCTGGCGCAGATTCCAGCCGATAAGACGGCCCGTTCCGACGCCTATTTCGAAGGCGGCTACTGGCTCATTCTTTGGGAATTTCTCTATGGCGTCGTGGTCGCACTGCTATTGCTGAATCTGCGGTGGTCGGCCCGGATGCGGGATCTGGCGGAACGCGTCACTCGCTTCAAACCGGTGCACACGTTCGTGTACTGGTTGCAATATCTCGTTCTGAGCAGCATCTTGATTTTCCCGCTCACCGTTTACGAAGATTATTTCCGCGAACACAAATATGGACTCGCCACGCAAACCATTGGCCCGTGGATGGGAGACCAGATGAAAGATCTGGGGGTAAACCTGGTGCTGGGTGGCGTGCTCGCGATGCTGCTGTTCGGCGTTGTGCGCCGCTTGCCGCGAACTTGGTGGATCTGGGGTGCGTTCGCGACTGTCCTGTTCCTGATCTTTACTGTGCTGATCGCGCCCGTCTACATCGTGCCCATCTTCAACAAGGTCACGCGTCTCGACGATCCGAAGATTGTCGATCCCATCCTGAGCATGGCGCGGGCCAACGGAATCCCCGCCAAGGATGTGTACGAGATCGATGCTTCGCGGCAGACGACCCGGATGAGCGCCAACGTCAGCGGCTTCGCCAATACGATGCGCATCACCCTCAATGACAATCTCCTGCGCCGCGGCTCGCCGGAAGAAATTCAGGCCGTCATGGGACACGAGATGGGCCACTACGTTATGAACCACATCTACAAGTTCATCATGTTTGGCCTGATCGTCACGTGCTGTTATTCGCCTACTTGCACTATGGGCACTCGCTGGACGCTCCAGCGCTGGGGCGAGAAGTGGCAGATTCGCGGCGTCGGCGACACGGCCGTTGTTCCGCTCGTGGTGCTGTCTGGCCCTCGTGTTTATCTTCGTCATCACTCCCGTCATGAACACCTTCGGCCGCACTCTGGAGTACGAAGCCGACATGTACGGACTGAACACGAGCCGGCAGCCCGACGGTTTTGCCCAGGCAGCGATCCATCTCGGCGAATACCGCAAGATGAATCCTGGTCCCATCGAGGAGTGGATTTTCTTCGATCACCCCAGCGGACGCAATCGCATTTACGCTGCAATGCGCTGGAAGGCTGAGAATTTGAAGTTGTTCACCGACCAGCAGTAGGCACGTGTGGAGACGGGGCTCCGCCCCCGTCCCAGTGTCGCGTAGGGACGTCCAAGCCGAGCACAGCTCGGCGGTCTGTCCACACCGCCTCTCGTAGTAGGCTGAGAGCTGATGGCGGACCGCTGTCTGCTCTATTACATCACCGACCGTAGCCAGTTTCGCGGCGACGAACTCGCCCGCCGCCGTGCCCTGCTCGCCAAAGCCGTCGAAGCCGCGCGCGCTGGTGTCGACTACATCCAGCTCCGCGAAAAAGATCTGAGCGCGCGCGAGTTAGAAATGCTCGCCAGGGACGCCGTTACTGCCGTGCGCAACAGCGCTCCACTGAGAACTGCAAATCGGGAAACGAGAACTCGTCTCCTCATTAACTCCCGCACCGACATCGCACTCGCTGCCGGAGCCGACGGCGTTCATCTGCGCTCCGATGATGTCGCGCCTCATGAGGTGCGCCGTGCGCTGGAAGTGTCTGCCCACCGGCCACTGACCACTGACCGCTTCCTGGTGGCCGCCTCGTGCCACACAATCGCCGATGTCTTGCGCGTCGAATCCGAGGAAGCCGATTTCGCTGTCTTCGCTCCGGTTTTCGGAAAAAGAGGCGCCGCCGGAACGCCGCCCGCCGGCCTCGCCGCCTTGCAGGAAGCCTGCCAGGCGAAGATCCGAGTTCTAGCTCTCGGTGGCGTCACGGTAGACAATGCCGCGTCGTGCCTGAATGCTGGAGCAGCCGGCGTCGCCGGCATCCGCTTGTTCCAGGAGAATAAAATCGAAGAGGTCGTCCGCGCGCTGCGGACGTTCTGACACTATGGATCCAACCTATTCAACGCAGCCAACGCAACTGCTCTCTTCATCCCGAGCACAAGCGGATGCGTTCGTTCCCGCGCTCGTCCGTATTCCAGCCGGATGGTTTCTCATGGGCTGTGACGCCGGACAGGATAACGAAAAGCCGGTGCATCGTGTCTGGGTTGACGAGTTTCTGATCGGCGCCCGCCAAATTACCAATGCCAACTACGGGCGCTTCCTGAGCGATACCGCGACGTCATCCCAGCCGCCGCCGTTCTCGAGCAACCCCGCGTTCAACCATCCCGAGCAGCCCGTCGCCGGAGTATCGTGGTATGACGCAATCCGCTACTGCGAGTGGCTCAGCGCCGGCACCGGTAGAAAGTTCCGTCTGCCTACCGAGGCCGAGTGGGAGCGCGCGGCTCGGGGAGGACGCGCGGGCGAACTATTCCCATGGGGCGACACCCCTCCACCGTCGCTGCCCGGTTACGCCGATCGCTGCGCCGGTTATTGGAAGACGGGCCCCGAGCCTGTGGGCCGCGCCGACGTGAACGAATTCTGGCTCTACAACATGTGCGATAACGTGCACGAATGGTGCAGCGACTGGTACGCCCCCGATTACTATGCGGTGTCGCCCGAGCGCAATCCGCGCGGCCCTGAAACCGGCGAGCGGCGAGTTTCTCGAGGCGGTTCCTGGCGTCATCACATCAAGATGTCACGCTGCGCTGCCCGCTCCAGCATTCCTCCGGAGTTCCAGTACGCGGACTATGGGTTCCGCGTCGCGTGCGACGTACAATTTGCAGGTCAGAGGATAGAGGTCTAATTGCAGAGGTCAAACCTCCCGCAGAAAAAAAGAACTGCAGAAAGCTGGAGCTCTGACCTCTGCAATCTGACCTCTGACTTCTGTAATAGGACTTCTATGACTGACTTCGCTACCCACTACCTCGAAGAAATGAAGCGCCAGTTCCGCGGCCACAAGCGCATGGGAGAAGCTGCCATGGCTCAGCTGCAAGACGACGATTTCGTTGTCACGCTCGATCCGGAATCGAACTCCATCGCAACGCTGGTCAAGCACATCTCCGGCAACGCGCGCTCGCGGTTTACCGAATTCCTCACCAGCGACGGTGAAAAGCCGGACCGTTTTCGCGACCAGGAATTTGAGGTCCCCGCAAGCACAACGCGCGAAGAAGTTCTGCACTGGTGGGAGCAGACCTGGTTCCATGTGTTCTCCGCGCTGGATTCATTGAAACCCGAAGATATGCAGCGCACCGTGACCATACGCCAGGAGCCGCACACGGTCATGCAGGCGCTCAACCGCTCACTCGCCCACTACGCGCAGCACATTGGACAAATCGTCTTCCTCGCCAAGCACCTGCGCTCCGCAGAATGGAAGACATTAAGCATTCCGCGGGGGAAATCCGAAGACTACAAGACTGCGAGCCCGAAAACGCATTCTCGGGGAACATACAAGACATAACCGCGATCCCGAATCCGTGGCCCCCCTGAACAATCCGGAACAATCCGGAAAATCGGCGATGCAGTTTCGGCGGTGTAGAATAAATGGTTTGCTCTTCTAATTCCGTACTCATAAGGGGGCTTCCATGCCCAACACCATGCTCGCGGTGGTTAAGCCGGAAGCCGCACCGGGCGCGGAAATCCGCGAGGTTAAGATTCCCGCGTACGGACGCACCGACGTCCTGGTCAAAGTCAAAGTCGCCTCCATCTGCGGCACCGATCTTCACATTTATGAATGGGACCGCTGGGCCCAGGGACGGATTCATCCCCCACTGATTCCCGGACACGAATTCTGCGGCGAAGTGGTCGCCTTCGGCGATGAAGTCACCAGCGTCAAGGAAGGCGATTTCGTTTCCGCCGAAATGCACGTGGCTTGCGGCAAGTGCCTGCAATGCCGCACCGGCGAAGCCCACATCTGCCAGAGCGTGAAAATCATCGGCGTAGACAGCGACGGAGCTTTCGCCGAGTACGTAGTCATCCCCGAATCGAATATCTGGAAACTCGATCCGGCGATCCCGCAGGAGTATGCTTCCATACTCGATCCGCTGGGAAACGCCGTGCACACGGTACTGGCGGGAGAAATCGCGGCCAAAACTGTCGCCATCACCGGTTGCGGACCCATCGGACTGTTCTCGATCGCCGTGGCGCGAGCCGTGGGCGCGACCACCATCTTCGCGATTGAGGTCAACGAGCACCGGCGCAAGCTCGCGACCAGGATGAACGCCGACTACGCACTCGATCCGTCCAAAGAAGATGTGCGTGCCATCGTCGCCGAAAAAACTGGAGGCCTCGGGGTGGACGTGGTTCTCGAAATGGCCGGCCATCCCGACTCCATCCGCACAGCGTTCGATATCATCCGCCGCGGCGGCCGCATGTCTCTGCTCGGCCTCACCTCGAAACCGATTCCGCTGAATTTCTCCGAAGACATCATCTTCAAAGGCCTCACTATTCAAGGCATCAATGGCCGCCGCATGTACCAGACCTGGTACCAGATGACCGCCCTGCTCAAGAGCGGACGCCTTGATCTTCACCCCGTAATCACCGACCGCATCCCGCTGCAAGATTTCTCCAAAGCCATGGCTCGCCTGAAAACGGGCGAAGCGAGCAAGATACTCGTGTATCCGAACGGAACGAAATAACGTGTGGCATTTTGCAACGATCTTCTACGTATTCCTCGAACCCGACCGTCATCAACTCCCGAGGCTCCATGAAATTCCGCCTTTCGAAGTGCGCCATTCTTCTTCTCGTCACCTTCTGTACGCTTTCCCTGTGGGCAGGCGACGCCATTCCAACGATTGCCTGGAAGCGAGGCATTGGCGTGCCGCTCGCCAACGCTGGCACTCGCAAAGCTGCACTAACCGATTTGATTGACGATGGTTACTGGCAAGGTGCACCTGTCGGCGGTTTTGGCTCCGGCACGTTCTCGCGCACCTACCGCGGCGATTTTTCGCGCTGGCATTTGAAGGCCGGCATTCATAAATACGAAACCGTTTACTCCAACCAGTTTGCTATCTACGAAAAGTCCGAGGGCGCATCGGAAGGCATTGCCCAGGTCCTGCTCGCGGATCATCCCAAGGGTAAGGACCTCAAGTCCTGGAAATGGGACTATCCGGTCGGCGCGGACACGTATTCTGCGCTCTACTCCAAAGGCGTGGTACGACTATCGGTGGGATAAATTGCCGGCTCATGTCACCCTGGAGCAGTTTTCTCCGATTCTCCCCGGCAACTACCGCGAAAGCAGCTATCCGCATCGCCGTCTACCGCTGGCATGCCGAGAATTCAACGGACAAACCTGTCACGGTTTCTGTGTTGCTCTCCTGGGCGAATATGGTGGGGTGGCTTCGCGACACGTCCCACAACCTTGACGCGACAGGAATGAGTTCCGGCAACTACAACAGCGTCGTCTCCACACCTCTCGCAAACGGCACCATGAAATCAGTGGTGTTTGACCGCGTTCGTTCCGGCGACGTCCGGGACGACTGGGACGGGCAGTTCGCCATCTCCGCTCTGGAATCTCCTGGAGTGGAGATTACTTATCAAAACACCTTCGTTCCTGACGAATTCGGTGGCGACCAGGTCTGGATTCCTTTCTCGAAGGACGGACGCCTTACCGACAGCGACTTCAAGTGGATCAGCAGCGGAGAGACGTTGGCCGGCGCCATCGCGGTCCGCTTCACCTTGCAGCCAGGCGAGAAGCGCGTTGTGCCGATGGTGATTTCCTGGGACCTCCCGGTGATGGAGTTTGGAACCGGACGCAAATGGTATCGGCACTACACTGACTTTTTCGGCACGTCGGGCAAGAACGCGCTCAAGATCGCCGCGGAAGGCCTCACCCACGCCGCCAAATGGAGCGACGCCATCGATGCCTGGCAGGCTCCATATATTAACGACGAAAGCAAGCCGGAGTGGTATCGCGCCGAACTCTTCAACGAACTCTATACTCTCGCCGACGGCGGATCGTTCTGGGGACGCCCAGTGGGCGCCGATCCTAAATCTCCGCCCATGTTCTCTTTTCTGGAGTGCTTCGACTACCCCTACTATTCCACGCTTGACGTCCGTTTCTACGGTTCCATGCCGCTGGTCAAATTCTGGCCCGACCTGGATAAGCGGGAGATGCGCACTTTCGCCGAAACCGTTTTGCGCGATGAGCCCGAAAAGCTGATCTGGAATTGGAAAACAGAACAGGACCACAAAGCGGCGTTTCGGACCCGTAAGAGCCGAGGAGCGGTTCCTCACGACCTCGGCGCACCCGAAGAAGATCCATTTTTCAAAGTCAACCAGTTCAGCTGGCAGAACACCGACGACTGGAAAGACCTGAATACAAAGTTTGTATTGATGGTCTATCGCGACTACGTTTTCACGGGCCGCACCGACACTCAATTTCTGCGCGACACCTGGCCGTCGGTCGAACTCGCGCTCGACTATCTCCGAAAGTACGATCGCAACGGCGATGGCATCCCGGAGAACGACGGGTTCCCCGACCAGACCTATGACGTCTGGGTGGTTCGCGGCGAAAGCGCCTACTGCGGCGGACTCTGGCTCGCTGCCCTGCGCGCCGCCGAAGAGATCGCGAAGACTTTGAACGACCCAACTGCTCAGGCGAAATATCACGATCTGTTCGCGAGAAGTCAGGCCAGCTACATCAGCAAGCTCTGGAATGGAGAGTACTTCCGCTACGATACGGGAAGCGAATACCGCGACAACATCCAAGCCGATCAACTCGCTGGACAGTGGTACGCCCACATGACTGGCCTGGGCGATATCGTCCCCATGGACATGCAGCGTAAGACGCTGAAGAAGATTTTCGACTTCAACGTGATGAAGTTCGCGAAAGGTGAAATGGGCGCGGTCAATGGCATCGCCGCCGATGGCACCATCATCAAGACCAACGAGCAGGTACAGGAGGTGTGGACCGGCACCACCTTCAGCGTGGCCGCGCTTATGCTGGCCGATGGACTCAAAGACGAGGGCTACCGCACGGCCTGGGGCGTGTACCACGTCATCTACGAAACCAAGGGATACTGGTTCCGCACACCCGAAGCGTATGAGATCGACGGTAGCTTCCGCGCCTCGATGTACATGCGTCCGGCCGCGATCTGGGCCATGGAGATGACTAGACCCCCATCCACCGGTAGTTCTCAAGCGGGAGCATCAACATCGAAATAGCGCACGCATCCTGATCAGTCCGCCTCCTGCCGTAGAATTAGGACTGTAGTAAAACAGTAGGAGCCGCGGAGAGGTGGCCGAGTGGTTGATGGCTCCGGTCTTGAAAACCGGCATACCCGAAAGGGTATCGGGGGTTCGAATCCCTCCCTCTCCGCCAGTCCTTTAGTTATCTTGCACTTGCAAGTCGGTGATACCTACACTTGATACGGTTTCAAGAAAGGGTCACCGATGCACCGCGAAGTCAATCTCACCAAACGAATCCGCACCCGGGCCGGTCTGCGCTACTGCCCTGTGGTGCTCTCCGCGAATGGCCGAGTCAAGCCTGACACGGTACTGGTCAACGGCAAGCCCGAACGGCATCCCGAAGGTGCCTACTACATCGAATGGCACGGGGACGGCAAACGCATCCGCCTATCGGTTGGCAAGGACGCAGCGGACGCCAGCGCCATGCGCCTGCGGAAAGAGACCGAACTAAACAACGGGGATGCCACGGTGCCGGAGATCCAACAGAACGGGAGCAGATCGGTTGCCGGAGCCGTCGCGGAGTACCTAGAAGAAACGATGCTCACGAAGAAGCCGAAGACCCTGGCGGCGTACACGACAGCTTTGAGCTACTTCACGGAGTCCTGCCACAAACTCAACGTCGAAGACATTGACCGCAAGGATTTGCTCAAGTTCTGCGCGTTCCTGCGGGATGAGAAGGAGCAGGCACCGCGCAGCGTGTACAACAAGTTTGAGAACGTCATGTCCTTCCTGAAGGCGCAAGGGATTCGCGGGCTCGTGGGCAAGAACGATTGGCCGCGGTTCACAGAGGAGGAACCTGAGATTTACGAACAGCAAGAATTGGACAAGCTGTTTGCAAAGTGCGACGCGGAAGAACGGCTCTGGTATGAGTTCTTCCTGATGACGGGCATGCGTGAGCAGGAGGTCATGTACACGTACTGGTCGGACCTTAACCTCGCAGCCAGCACCGTTCGGGTCAGCCACAAACCGGACAGAGGCTGGACACCGAAGGCATACAAGGAACGTGAGATTCCCGTTCCTGCAAAGCTAGTGAGGAGCCTGAAGGCGTGGAAGGCGAAGTCCGATAAGTCCTGTAGTCTGGTTTTCCCGACGGCTGGCTGCAAACCGAAGCTCGATTTTCTCGACGATCTGAAAGCTGTGGCAGAGCGTGCGAAGTTGGATAAAGAGAACTTCTGGCTCCACAAGTTCCGCGCGACATTCGCCACGTGGTCGCTGTGGGCTGGCGTCGATCTGCGTACCGTTCAGCAGTGGCTTGGTCACTCTGATATGGAGAGTACGATGCGGTATCTCAAACCGTCACGTAGCCAACATGTGCGGGATAAGGTGAATGAGATTTTTGCGTAAGCGCATCGTGGTTCAGCCGCTCGGTGATGGGTGAAATCCGCGACTCACAACCCGTCAATGAGTGAAATTGAGATATTTCGCCAGTTACGCTTGGACAAACACTGAACGTCGCTGACTGCCGTCTTCCACGAGCCATCGCAGGAGAAAAGACTTGGTATCCTCGGGCAACTGGGAAAAGAGAGCCTTCGGCAGTGGGTCTACACGCACCGTGGCCGAAAGGTGCTGCTGGTCGCCAACCTTGAAGAGATAGAGTGACGGTGGCGACCAGTCAAGCTGCTTCTCGAATTGCTGTTGCGTCTCAAACACGTCTCGTGAGGTGTCCTGAGCATCAACAAGCGAAAATGCAAGCGCGACCGTGACATCAAGGGAAAGTTCGCGTTGTATCCCCAAGGCGAGTCGATAGGCGACCAGTCCAGCAGAAACCCAACTCGTCGGGTCTTTCCAACTTCCATCTATGTCGTCAACGTGAAGGTCGTCGAGCCTCTCTATCCCGCCGTCCGAGACGCACGCCAGCATCCACCGTCGAATTGTCGTTTCCCGTTCAGAGGCCATGAATCAAGATTATCCATCATGACTGACGAAATCAGATATCTGAGTAAGTTTGTCAAGCATTTTTCGACTAGCTCCCTTTTCAGGTTCACTTAGAATCCACAATAAATTTCACAGGCTCGTTGCTGCGGCTGCCGAGACAGGAATCAGGGGCGAGCCACGCTTGGCCAAGGTCGCCAGATATCTGTTCTCGTCGTACGCCGCACCGTCTTGCCAGCAGCGAAACACGATGCGAATCCATTTGAAAGCCAAGGCTCGCACCGCAGCATGGTGATCCTTGCCACGCTGGCGCTGTTGCTGGTAATAGGCACGCGCCCAAACCGACTGGGCAATCGAGTGTCCCGCCCATTCGTGAAAACTCTGCCGCAGAAACTTCGGACACGCCCAGCGAAAATGCACCCATTTCTTTTTCCCGCTCCGCTCCGTCACCGGGGCAATGCCGCTGTACTTCTGCACCTCTTCTGCACTGGCATAACGATCGCGTTGTGAGCCCAGTGCCGCCAACAAACGTGGCGCCAACGCTGCTCCGGCTCCCGGAAACGATTGGAAAATGAAAAAATCGGGATGTGCTTCCGCTGCCTCCGTAATCTTGCCGTCCAGAGCCGCGATGCCCTCCAGCAGGGTGCGCAGCACTCGTGCGATCACTTGTACCACCATCCCTTTCGCCTCGATCACAGCTCGATCCCGAATCGCGGACATGGCCTGGCCGATCCCCTGCAGGCGCCACTCCGTGAGCTCGGGATGCCGGCCCCGGTGCTGGCGGAAGAACTTCCTCACTTCCGCCGGCGCAGCGGCTTGTAACTCCTCCAACGACGGCCAGCGCTCTAACAACTCACACGCCAACTTCGTATCCAGCTTCGCAAACCATTCCAGCATCTGCGGAAAGTACACCTTCAAGTATCCGGTCAGGCGATTCAGCTGCGCCGTCTTTTCCTCCACCAGTTTGCGCCGCTCCTCCACCAGGTTCTGTACCCGCCGCGTCACTTCGTTATCCGGCCTCAAACGGCGTAGTTTGTCCCGGTTCTGCAGCAGCAGATCCAGCAGCAGATCCGCGTCTCGCGGATCATCTTTGGCTCCCGACGGATACAGCGCTTGCCGCATGCCCGCCGACATCGTCGACGGCACCGGATACAGATGCAGGCACTCATACTTTCCCAGCATGTATACCAGCGCGCCCTTCACCTGCTCCACCGCCACTGCGATCGGACCGTGCCCGAAGCGGCGACACAGTTCACTGACCCAGGCCTCCACCACTTCTGGCTTGTGCTCCAGTTCTCCGCCTTCCCGCTTCGCCGAATTGGCTGCCTGCAAGCACCACACGTGCTTCTGATCGGCCCAGTCCATGCCTACGAACGCCACAAACTCCGGCTCCCCGACTTTTTCCTTGGCTGCCATAGTCCTTATCCTCCTTGCCTATCCACATCCTGCAGAGGCTGGCTTTGCTTCGGCGAAACCCTTATAGTTGAGCCCTCTTGACTGCCTTGTTCCAGACTTCATCTGAGCATTCGTTTGGGAAGCAAAGCGCGTCCCGCGGTTCGAGATTCTGATTTCAAACATCGCGTGTTTGGCGATTAAACTCGTAACCGCAGGACGCCTCTGACGGCTCCCATTGTAGGAAGCCAGCAGAAAACTTCATCCGCAACCATTCGCACAGTCGGTGCCGCTTTTTCTGTACCTGTGAGAAACGAGAAATCCGATTGCTCCCGGGCTTCTCCATTGCTGGTGCAGGGGAAGGGGATCCCCTTCCCCTGCACCCCATCCCCGAAGACGCAGATTTGCACAGACCCGACGAGACGGCACTGCTGTGCAAATCCCATCTCGTAATCTCTTCGGGCTAAGTAACTATAAGGCGATTTCACTCATCCTATGAAAGAGGATGTCAAGGAAAAAAGATTCTCCCGCCCCTCAGGAAGATGCGGGTGTGGTGACTTGCATCCAGCCCCACCTTATCCTTCGCCTCATGCTTATCCATCGAGGGGTTGTTGGTTTGTCCGCTTTGGATCGCCGCGCATTTCAGCGGCGATGCCAACCCCAGTTGCTTGTCCCAACTTAACGGTTTCATAAAACAGTGGCGCTTGACGCCATTCGGTTACGAAGCTACGCAAGCTAAGCGTTGGCTTAAGTGCCAACCATGATCCTATGTGAGGCTCGAGGCCTATAGCTTTTTTCGGTTATCCGAGGGGGCATAGGATTGACCCGGAGACTCGGTGCTGGACTACAGCACACAGAGTGCCTGAATGAGTGAATGGATACTCTCCCTCGAACCGGAGCATCGCAAGAACCGATTGGCTACCACCGCGGCATGAAACCTTGGGAGATCACCTAGGTTCTATTCGATGCTCAAGCTGCTTGCGTCTTCAGTTGTTCGACGTCGAAACGTTCCTCCTTTTTCCAAAGTGTTAACGTAATGGCCGCGATCTTGCGCGCCAGTGTCAGACGCGCCATCTCCGCCTTCATCCCCTTAGCCAGCAGACCCGTGTAGAAATCGTGGAATGGTCCCCTGCCACAGCTGGCCCGGGTGGCCGCGCTCTTGAAGATTTCTTTCATCTCGTGGTTGTGATTTCGATTCAGCCCACGAACCTGCTGGGGTTTCTTGGAGCGTTGCACTTGCCCGCTCACAAAGCGGTATTGCGCACTGTCGTGCGTCTCAATGCCCAGGCCGCTGTAGGTCCATAGTTGCCGCTTGCTGCGGAATCGATGCGGCGTCTGCATCAGCGCGATCAAGCGGGCGGCGCGAATCGGACCGATGCAGGGAATCTGGCGCAGCAGTTTCGCGGCCTTATGTTTCCGGCTCTCCGCCAAAAACTCGGGTCGCAGGTTTCGCCGCAAGGCCTGCAATCCATCCAGCTGTTGATAGAGCAGCTCCGCCCGGCGGCGCAAGCCGGCTTGCGGAATCTTGTTTAACCATTCCTCCCGATAGCGCGCAGCATAGACCTGGGTGCCAGCACAGGGAATGCCCCAACCGCGATACAGCGCCTTCAGTCGATTCATCACCCTCGTCAAATCTTTGCTGATGGTCTGATAACTGCGCCCCAACTCGCGTAGCGTCCGTAGTCCATGTTCTCCGTGGTAGACCGGTCGCAGCATCCCAGTGCGTAACAAGTCGGCCAGCTTCTGCGCATCCACCTTGTCGCTCTTGCTGCCCTCCTTTAACAAGGCATTGCGCCGCGGATTGCACACCACAATGTGCTGCACATGCGGCTGCAGCAGATCGTACAGCCAGGCCGCCCAGGTGCCTTCTTCCAAAGTCACATGCAGCTCGCCCCGTAGACCGTGGAGAAACTGCAGAATGCTGCTGGCTTTGGTTTCGACGATACTTTCCATCACCAGCTTCCCGCTCTCATTCTGCACAGCGATCACCATCGCTTCCTTGTGCACGTCCATTCCGATATATTTGACCTCGTGACTCATTTGAGTTGCCTCCTTGGGGAAAGCTCATTCGTATCCACGCTTGGCTTTCCCTCAAGGTAAAGTGCCATTCTCCGGCCGACTTGCCTATGCTCTCCTGTGGTTCTTTCCCACTGCCTACACTACTGCAGTTACTCTCTAGCGCCGCTGTAGCGGAGCGAAGCCCGGCACAGCGCAGCGCAGCGGAGGCGGCGCCTCATCCAGCTGCCACCTTCTGAAGGGGCGCTCTTTCATAATGCATTGACCTGACGGCTGCCCAGTTCGTCCAGGTGAGTACCATCCCCCTAATGGAAAGTCCACCGCTGGCGATAAGCTAAAAGTCGAGCGGACCTAGCGGGGCCACCCATGCTAGCGTGCTAACCCCGTTCAGGCGAGGAGTTGAAAAGCCCCGAGTGTTGCTGATTGACCTTCCCGCCTGCCCGACCTAACATTCTCGCCAATGGCAGCCTCGTCCCAACTCATCGGAAAGACGATCTCGCACTATCGAATCCTTGAGAAGCTGGGCGGCGGCGGGATGGGTGTGGTCTATAAGGCTGAGGACACCTCACTTCACCGCTTCGTCGCGCTGAAGTTCCTGCCCGAAGAGCTCGCCAAGGATCCTCTGGCGCTGGCTCGGTTTCAACGCGAAGCGCAAGCCGCTTCCGCTCTGAATCATCCCAACATCTGCACGATCTACGAAATCGGACAGGAGTATGGCAAGACATTCATCGTCATGGAGTACCTGGATGGCGTGACCTTGAAGGACATGATCTCTGGGCACCCGCTGCCTACGGAGACCCTTCTGTCCCTCGCCGTCGAAATTGCGGACGCCCTGGATGCTGCTCACACGGGCGGCATTATTCATCGCGACATCAAGCCAGCAAACATTCTTGTCACGAGGCGCGGCCACGCCAAGATCCTCGATTTTGGACTGGCGAAAATCGAGCACCCGCGGACGACGTCCGGATCGAGTTCCGACGATGTCACGAAGACTCTCCAGGATCTAAGCACGAGTGGCAGCCCGATGGGGACGGTGGCTTACATGTCTCCGGAGCAGGTTGCGGGACGACCGCTCGACCAGCGCAGCGACCTGTTCTCGTTCGGTGTCGTGCTGTACGAGATGGCTACCGGTCGCCAACCTTTTGAAAGAGCAACGCCCGGAGCGACCTGCGGAGCGATCCTGCACGAACCGGCTATTCCGCCCAGTTCCTGGAATGCAGAACTTCCGCGGCTGGTAGCAGAGATCATCGACAAAGCGTTGCAAAAGCCGGAGGAATTGCGCTATCAGCACGCTGCGGAGATTCGAGCAGATCTCAAGACGCTGAGCCGCCATAAACAGTCGGGGGCGCTGGAGGTTGAGAGCGGTGAGGCTGGGTCCACCAGCAAGTCGGTGGCGCCAATTTTGACGAACCGACTGCATCCTTCGGGGGAGCGGGGTCGCTGGTGGCAGACCTGGCGAAGCGGGATCGCGTGGACCGGGGTAGCTACAGCCTTCGTACTGGGCGGTTTCTTCTTGCTACGGGGCAAGAGGCCGGCAAAGCTGGGCGAGAAGGACACCGTCGTCCTAACTGAGTTCGAAAACAAGACGCAAGATCCTGTATTCGACGACACTCTTCGACAGGCACTCACGGTCAAGCTGGAACAGTCTCCGTTTCTGAACATTCTGTCCGAGCGCAAGACTGAGCAAACGGTTCGCCTCATGGGACTCCAGGTCGATCAGCCCATTACTGGTGAAATCGCACGGGAGCTTTGCCAGCGCGTGGGAGGCAAGGTTACGCTCGCGGGATCCATTGTGAATCTCGGGGGAGAGTACGTAGTTGGTCTGACCGCCACGAATTGTGCCACCGGAGATTCGATCGCTACCCAGCAAGCGCGAGCCTCGCAAAAATCAGACGTGCTCAAGGCCTTGGACACGGCCGCCTCGCAACTTCGCGACAAACTGGGCGAGTCACTCGCTTCGATTCAGAAATTCGATACTCCCCTTGAGGAAGCCACAACTTCCTCGCTTGAAGCTCTTAAGGCCTACAGCCTTGGATTGAAGACGCATCGCGAAAAGGGAGATACTGCCGCGGTGCCATTCTTTCAACACGCCATCCAGCTCGACCCTAATTTCGCGATGGCCTACCGTGCGCTGTCTGGTGCATACAGCGGGCTTGGCGAGTCCGAGCAAGCGCTGCAGTCCGCCCAGAAGGCTTACGATTTGAGAGACCGCGTCACCGAGAGGGAGCGGCTGAATATCGAGAGCGGCTACTACATGATCGCGACAGGTGATTTGGTGAAGGCGTCACAGGTGTACGAGTTGTACGTGGAAACCTATCCGCGGGATTCTCGCGCGCGCTCAAACTTGGGCTACACTGACTGGTCCCTCGGACGCAATCACAAGGCGTTGACGGAGTATCGCGAGGCGCTACGGCTGGATCCGGATAACGTGCGCAATTACACCAACGTTGCCGGTTGCTTGATCAACATGAACCGGTTCGATGAAGCCCAAGACGTGTTACAGCAAGCGCAACAACGCAGGCTTGACGACGAGCTGCTCTGGATCAATCTCTACAGCATCGCGTTCAACAGGCGTGACGCGGAAGAGATGCATCGCCTGGTGCGGGGCGCGCCGGTCAGGCCCGGATTGACCGACACGTTGCTTGGGTTGCAGGCAGGAACCGAAGCCTACTACGGGCATTTGAAGAAAGCCCGCGACCTCACGACTCGCGCCCGTGAGTTTGCTCACCAGAATGACGACAACGAGACAGCCGCCGGGTACGTGGTAAGCGCTGCCACGTGGGAAATCGAAACTGGCGACCGCAACAAGGCAGTTCTCGGCGTCGCCGAAGCGCTGGCGACGGCTAACGCTCGAAGTGTGCAGTCGGGGGCTGCCTTGGTCCTGGCAAGAGCCGGGAAAGCGCCTCGTGCCCAAGCCATCGCCGCCGACCTCAAGAAGCACTTTCCCTTGGACACCCTGATCAACAGCCTTTGGGTGCCGACCATCCAGGCGGCCGTCGAACTCGACCGGGGACACGGCGCCCGTGCCCTGCAACTGTTAGAAATTACATCTCCTTACGAACATTCTTCCGCGATGTATTTCTATTCGGTGTATTTGCGGGGCGAGGCGTACCTTAAGACGGGGCAGGGCGCTCATGCTGCTACTGAGTTCCAGAAAGTGCTGGACAACCCCGGCATCGTGGATAACTCGATAATTGGTGTCCTCGCTCATTTGGGCCTCGCCCGCGCCTACGCTCTCGATCGGAACGTTGAGAAGTCACGCGCCGCCTATCAGGAATTCCTCACACTCTGGAAAGACGCCGACCCCGACATCCCCATCCTGAAGGAAGCCAAAGCAGAGTACGCGAAGCTGCAGTAGCGGGAAAGTTCCGCCTTGTAGCTGGCTGTTAACCGATAGTTGCTGTTAACAGGCCTGATGCTGAGCGCTCCCCGGTCCGCGGTGGGAGTTCGGGACACACTGTGTCAGCGTCGTCTCGCAGACGCATGAGCCTCGCGCAGAAGGCGCGCTGGGCAAAGAGAGCCTCGAAAAACCAATCGGCAATGATGAACCCCAAGCGCACCATGTCAGCATCTGCCCGTCGGAAGATCGCAGCGGCACAGCGGGCAAGGTGGGCCAAGGTGAAGGCGCGCCAGAAGAAGACTTCTTAGGGCCGGAAAACGGTTTACCGACTAACTGACAAGCATGAACCTCCAACACTGGATTGACCAACCTCCGCGATTCGATCACGAATTGGTATTTCTCGCTGGTATGCAGGCCAGATTCGGCGCGGCTAACCAACTTGGCCCGGTTCAAGAAGACAGCGCCGCGCAAATTATGCACTTGCTGGATCTAATCCTAAGAGCGGCGTTATTTTCGTCGCGATCAGCACTTCCAACAAGGTGGCCGTATTACGAACGCTTCCAGAGATGCCGATGAGTGCTTCTGAGACGAGGGGATGTTGCTCCGACAGCGAGTCAAGACGGTCACTCACATTGTAGAGTTGCTGAACTTCGTGCAGGATCGCATTCGAATCCATCAGGTACGCGGCTTTCTTGAGAAGCCTAAGGAGAGAAAACTTCAGATGGGCTGACTTAGTTCAGGAGACCTGAAAGAGCCGGGAAGCCTACTCGCTCAGTTACCACTCTAGGCTTCTGCACTGCGATTATCAACCGGCACTCATTTCTGGTCGTTGTGAGTTTGAAATCCACAGGCCCCAGCCGCGTTCGGCCCGTTGTGGCAAGCTATAGGCATGGCACAAAAGCGTACAAAAACCGATAAGGCACAGCGCCAAGCCAATCAGCTGGAAACGAGAGCAGACACCCGTCCTGAGCAAACGCCCAAAAAACGCAAACCTAGCGAGGACTTCAGCCAAGCCGCTGCCCGGATCGTAAGAGAAGCTCCGAAGGCCTAGAGATAACGGTCCTCTCAATGTCTTGAAGCATCTGCCTAGTCTTGAAGCATCTGCCTATGAACTAGGCGGGAACGTGAAGAACACGCCATTCATGCGAATTTCATTGCTTTTTTGCCGCGGGAGCCTAGACTTAAAGCAGTCCCTTACGCATCACTCCGGCGCTCTCTAGACGTTCAAGCCTTCCGCGACGGCCCCTGCGCAACCGATAGAAATGAGGGTTTCACCATGGAACCCGTTTCCTCTCCGTTCTGTCCTCGTTTTCGTACACTGCCGACCGTCACTCTTCCATTGAGGAGCTTCAAGGCATCAGCGCGCTGTATTAGGCTGAAGTCTCAGATCGCTGGCTTCGGGTCACAAAGAATGTGCCCGTCTTGCGGGTTGATAACCTCACGCTCGAAAGAATTTTGCCTGGAGTGTGGGAAATCGTTTCCAGCGGTGTTCCTATGGTGAAAAGAGGCAACGGAGCAAAAGTGTATCTTCATTTCTTCATTCGGATAGTATTCGCACTTCTGATCCTGTACGCGATTGTTGGCCTTGTCAGGGAAACCCTTTCAGCCCCAGTGTCGGGGCAAGGTGGCGGTACACGTCAGGCATCATCGTACGGGACCAGCTGGGGCATTTCTGGTCTTGAAACTACAACATTTAGCCAGAATGCGAAAACGAGGAGACGCATTATGAGTACCGGCATTTCCAAGTCTGCGGACAGCAGATATTGGAGGCAGCTGTACAGAGCTGCACTCTCTGAGATTGACAAGAGCAAACTACCGGAGCGCATTGCAGAAGCCGAAAGGGCGGTTGTGCTGCGGGCGCGGGAATTGTTTCAGGCAGCTGGCGATAACGGCGAAGAGACAGAGGCTCTGGACGACGTGATGTACGCTTTGCATGCTTTACGCAGCAACTACCAAAGCCTGGGAGTGTCCTAGGTTGCTTTCTTCTTGGCATTAAGAGTCCGCTCAACGTAGGAGTTAGTTTTATGGATTGCGAAGAATTGGACCAACTGGAATGGGATTTTATTCAGGCCAGGGCGGGAAGCCTGGACATAGATTCCTTGGGATGGACAGATCGAGAGTTTTCGTGCCTTGAGGCGATCCTGGATCACAAGCGGGAGGGGCATCAGGGCGAACGCTGCCCCGGGGACTAAAATACCATTCAGAAAAGAAAGCCCCGATGCCAGTCGGGGCCCGAAGGACTTGCCGCATTTTTCTTCGTTCCATTTGTTTTCGCCACCGCCTCATGCATTGCCGGGCTCATTTCTTCTTGCGCGGGCTCTATCATGCTTTTGGAGTTGTCTCTCCGGGTTCGGTGCCTGCGGACAGGAGACCTGGTTGGTTCAGAACTGTTGCTTTGTGGGTAGGGACGGCTACTGGCAACTATTGGCATTTTGCGAGAAACGAACGGTCGCTGGTCCGAATTCGAGGATACTACCACTCTCCTCAACGCAGCATCCAAGGTTTGTGTAGGAGGCCGTGGCCAGTCATGTATTTTGGGGACAGACCGAGGGATACCCAGGCCGTCCCCCTCGACTTCCGCTCCCAGCATGCACAGATTCCGGCGTCATTCGTGCACGTCTTCTAGAAATGACTTGAGCTTGCGGGAACGGGAGGGCTGGCGTAGTTTGCGCAGGGCTTTGGCTTCGATCTGGCGAATGCGCTCGCGAGTGACAGCGAACTCTAGGCCGACCTCCTCCAGCGTGTGCTCCGAGCCGTCTTCCAGACCAAAACGCATCTTTATGATCTTCTCCTCGCGCGGAGTCAGGGTGTGCAGCGCGTGCGCGGTCTGCTCCTTCAAGCTCACGTTGATGACGGCCTCGGCCGGCGAGACCGAGGCACGGTCTGCGATAAAGTCACTGAGGTGGGAATCCCCCTCCTCGCCGATTGGCGTCTCCAGCGAGATCGGTGCCTGCATGATCTTGAGCACCTTGCGTACTTTAGCCGTCGGAATGTCCATCTGCTTGCCAATCTCTGCCGACGTGGGTTCGCGGCCCAGCTGCTGGACCAGTTGCCGCGAAGTGCGAATCAGCTTGTTGACGATCTCGACCATGTGCACCGGGAGGCGGATGGTGCGCGCTTGGTCGGCAATGGCGCGGCTGATGGCCTGGCGAATCCACCACGTGGCGTAGGTGGAAAACTTGTAGCCGCGGCGGTAGTCGAACTTGTCCACTCCCTTCATCAGGCCGACGTTGCCCTCCTGGATAAGGTCCAGGAACTGCAGCCCGCGATTGGCATACTTTTTGGCGATGGAAACCACCAGGCGCAGGTTGGCCTCGATGAGCTCATGCTTGGCCTGCTCCCTGTCCATCCCGGCCTGGATCATTTCGCTCTGGGTGCGGTGCAGCTCCTTAAAGGCCACTCCGGCATCGCACTCCAACCTTTCCAGGTCTGCGCGATGCCGCCGCTGGATCTTGCGGTAATCTTTCTTGAGTTCTTCGCTGCGCGTGCTCTCAATCTTCCTTTCCAGGTCGCTGACTTGCCGGTCGAGCGAGCGCATGATGTCCGCGGTGTTATTCACCCGATCGATCAGGCGTTCGCGTTCGAAGTTGGTTAGATCTAGGTTGCGGATGATGAGCGAAATCCGAACAATCTCGCGGCCCAGGCCAGATCGGCAGCGGCGGTATTCGCGTGCTTTCTTTTTTGCCGGGATGGTCGGTAATCGCACGGCGAGCTGGCTGGCTCTTTTGTAATGCCTCTGGAGCTCGTCGATGCGGCACGTAGTGTCCTTGACGCCGTTCAGTAGGGCCTTTTCAGTGATCTCTTCCTCATCGAAGACGACAATTTCCTTGATCGAGCGTGCGCCGCGCTTCAAATCCTCGCCAATGGCAAGAACCTGCCGGATCACAATAGGCGAGCGTGAAAGCGCCTTCAGCACTCGCCGCTGTCCGCGCTCGATACGCTTCGCAATGTCCACCTCGCCTTCGCGGGTAAGCAGAGGCACTACGCCCATCTCGCGCAGGTAGATGCGGATCGGATCGTTGGTCTGTCCAACTGCGCCGGGGACCAAGTCGAGTCGGAGGCCCCCGCCGGGCTCCACTTCCTCCTCAAGTGTGCTTTTCAATACCGAGAAAGATAGCTTGGGCTGGCGTTCAAGCACGTCAATGCCCAGCGCGCCGATGCTGGCAAGCACGTCGTCCAGGTCCTCCGGGGAACGGACATCATTGGGAATCAGGTCATTCACCCGTTCACCTCGTTGGAGGCGAGATACCCGGGAGGTGAGATACCCGTTTTCCTTTCCGGCATCCATGAGTTTCTTAATGTCGTCAAGAGCCAAGCCGAATCCCTTTCAGCGGCTTCCCGCATCTAGCAAAACGTGTTTTGACAATGACTGGAGCTTCCGCCCGAGAGCGCGTTAAACGCCGGTTGAAGCCCAACAGGGGTCCACCGCTAATTTTTCGCCGATGCCAGCTGCGATATGCTCTCCGCCGAGGGAACGGCTCCAACGTGCTCCCCAAAGCGACCTCTCGTTGAGCATTTACGAGGGTTCCGATGCTGGACTTTGTTGCGTCGAACTTAGGCAGTCCTAAGCCACGGCTGGAAAGATTCACTTAACTTTAAGTTTCGCTGCTTGTTCCAGTTCTTTCACAGCCGCCATGGTACGTGCAGTGTAGTCCGCACCCTTCTCCGACTTCGGGGGTCGGTGGCGTTTGCTGACAGAATTATGCTTTGACATTAGCTCCTCCTGTTGCTGCTTACAGTACCATGCTGTGGAAAGCGCCAGTTGGCCCTTAACTCACGTAGGCTGCTGCTTGGCAGCAGCGGCCCTCATTGCTGAAACTTAATCGTGCTCTTTGCGAAGCTTTTTTCGGGCACGCTTTCGCGCCAAAGCTTGCTTCACCCGGCGTCTCTCGCACGGCTTCAGGTAGTAGGAGTGACGCTTCACTTCCTTGATGATGTCTTCCGTCATAACCTTACGCTTGAACCGACGAAGGGCGTTCTCCAACGATTCACCCTCGTGCAGTCGAATTTCTGCCAAACTCATCACCCCCAACCCAGCACTATGTCGACCATAGTAGAGCTTACTCCCTTTGTGCGGCGCTTCGTAGCCGCCAACAGCCAAGTGCGCCATCTGCTTCGCGAAACCGCTAAACATCCTTCAATTGGTTCTCATCCGGCCCGAAATAGGATAAAAAAGCCCGGACTGGACTCCGGGCCCAAATATTGTGCGCTCAAGGCTCAGGGCAGATCATGCAACAGGAGCGTCCACAGTGTCGACTCGTGTTACCTCTGGCCGCGCGGATACTTGACCGACGGTTCGAAGAAGTTCGCTGGCAGCGAAATGCCAGACGCTTTAAGCTTTTCCTCAAATCTCGGCCGGGTGCCAGTGGCAGTGAACGTCCCGAGCGTCCGGCCTGCGGACGAAACTCCCTGATTCTCGAACATACACATCCTGCATGCTGACGACGATGGCACCCGGCGTTTGACGCACATCACGGAGATTACCGGAATGGATAATTTGCATTAGGTGGGCATTGTCCTTGAATATAGTCCCGGATTCTTCCAGGACGCCGGCGCGCTCGATGTAGACCTTCTATGGACAAATGGACTTCCGGAGGAGCTTACGACCAGTGGATGGGCAGATGGAGCCGACTGCTGGCGCATGAATTTCTGAACTGGTTAAATTTGTCCGGGAGTTTGCGCTGGCTGGATGTTTGCAGTGGAAGCGGCGTACTCACCGAAGCTATAGCTGAACGCTTCGCGCCCGGCAAGGTTGCGGGTGTCGATGCATCTCCGCAGCAGATCGAATTTGCTCGTGCGCATCGCTCCCACCCTAATGTCGGCTTCGAAACGGGAGATGCGATGGCTCTCCCTTTCGCTGATGCTAGCTTCGATGTAGCCGTCTGCGGCCTGGGATTGAATTTCGTCCCGCAGCCTGAACGGGCGCTGCAGGAAATGCGCCGGGTCACGGTTCCGAATGCCATCATCGCAATCTACGTTTGGGACTACGCCGAGGGCGCACGTTTTCTGCGCGAGTTCTGGGATGTGGCCGCAGCGGTCGATCGCGAAGCTTTGTCATTCGATCAGGCGCGGCGCTTCCCGTTGTGCAATCCTGAGCCGTTGCGCAAGCTCTTCGATGACACTGGGCTGTGCGAAGTGAACGTTCGTGCACTCGACATCACCACGCGGTTCGCGAGCTTCGATGACTACTGGCAGCCACTTCTGACCGGACAAGGTTCTGCTCCAAGGTATCTCGCGACCTGCGACGAGCACACTCGCAACGCGATTCGCGATTGGCTGCGTAACTCGCTGATTCCTGACTCCGAGGGTGCAATCGAGCTGCCAGCCCGCGCGTGGGCGGTGCGCGGACGGCGGTAAAGTTTCGGAGACGTTACAGGCAACCGGTTCGGCGATCGGGGTCAATGAGTGAAATCGCGACTTATTTGCGCCGGGATAAACCGGCATGAAGTAGAGGATGAAAGAGCCTTACGAGTAAAGACTAGCGATCTGCTCGGCCCCGAGTCTTGCGCTGCTACCGCGAGGGACACAGTGAAGCGTAGACAGGGGCTAGGCGAGGTGGGTATCCAGCTCCGAAAAGATACAATCCGGACGCCGCCGTCTTATAAATGCGCGGTAGGCAACATGAGCAGGAGCGCTAGCGCGAGTTCTTGTTCAGTCCGGCGTAGTCGAAGACCCCAGGCACGCCTAGAAACTTCATGCACGAGAACCGGGAGACCTCGGAGACACCTGCTGCCAAACCAGGCAGCAGGGCGGTGGGCGAAGGCAATAGCCACACGGCCCGCATGTACGTCCCCGAGGAGTCACACGACGGTACAGTACCGATGAATCATTCGAACAAAGACAAAAGATCGTTGGCGGAGAGTGAGGAGGAAAGGCCGTCGATCAAGGAGAACGCAGGTCAACCTCACACGTACCCGACTCAGAGCGGGAAGGGCGTGCCCCAGGGATTGGCAGGCGTGCGGAAAGCAGCACGGGAAAATAAGGAGATGAAGTTCACCGCTCTGCTCCACCATCTGACCGTCGAACTGCTGCGGGAAAGCTTTTACTCACTAAAGCGGAAAGCCGCACCCGGAGTGGACGGGGTCACCTGGCAGGAGTATGAGACCGGACTTGAAGATCGGTTGGTTGATCTCCATGGTCGGGTTCATCGCGGAGCGTATCGAGCGCTGCCTTCGAGAAGAGTGTACATAGAGAAAGCAGATGGACGGCAACGTCCACTCGGAGTCGCGGCCCTGGAAGATAAGCTCGTCCAGTACGCCGTGACCACCATCCTCAATCAGATCTATGAAGAGGATTTCCTCGGATTCTCGTATGGTTTTCGCCCGGGGCGCGGCCAGCATGACGCGTTGGATGCGTTGTCGTACGCGCTCCTGAAGAAGAAGGTGAACTACATTTTGGACGCTGACATCGCTAGCTTTTTGGATTCATCTGTACACTGCTCCTATGGTTGATCGAAGAGGCCGGTCGGAGGGTCTACTACTTTGATTCGCAAGCCTTTGCGCTGTCCCTGCCGAACATGAAGAGCTTCGAGTTCGCCGCGCTTTACACGCTGCCACACCGTTTGCCGAGAGATGCCGAGTCGCCTCATGGCGTCCACGACGGGCACGTAGTCTGGCGGTGCGGTCTCCACGAATGCCTGGCGTAATTCTTCCGTAATCCGAATCCGCCACGGCGCTCCCGGCGTCAACTGCTCGCCGGTAATCAAGCCGGCATTCAGCCAGCGATGAAGTGTGGAAGCGGCCACACCGAGAATCTTGGCAGCTTGCATGACCGGAACCCCCTCAGCCTTGGGAGATTCGCGGGAAGGCTCAAAGCGAGGGATCTCATGATTGCGACGCAGGCTGCCCACCTGGTGTGCTGTGAAACGCTCGCCGTAGGCCGTTTTCCGACCCTGGCGATTGAGAATGGCTGCGATGGTGTCGTCGGGGTAGTGGGCCGCCAATCGACGTAAAAGCGACATGGTATCTTCATCGGTGGTTGGCCCCTGGACTTGATAGCGCTTCAAGGCCAGATCCAGCTTGGTGATCATGCCTCCCCGCCAACGCAACGTAAGATCGGCGTGGTTTTCTTTGCGCTCGACTTTGAGGATGACTTCTTCCAGCAAGGTGCGCAGAAGTTCCTTGCGATCGCGATCGCTGGTGGTCGGTGCCGTCCAGACCAACCACAGATCGGAGCCGAGAGTCTTAATTTTCTTCTGTTCTTCCTCCGATAATATGCGAGGGCGTTGTTGTTCGCGACGGAACAGTTCCGTTTCCGCCTTGGCAAGATTCTGCAGCCGTGTTTCCCATTCTGTTTCTAGGCCACGCGCGACCAGTCTGTTTTCCGGGTCGACAGCCTTATATTGCCGCTCCGCGCGTTCTGCCTCGTAGCGCGCACGCTCGACTTCCAGACGCCACTGCGACAACGCGGCGTCATGCTTGGATTCCAGTTGTTCGACCGCGAGGGTTGTCGCCTCGAGCGCCGCGGGGGTGAGCGCTTCGAGAAAAGCATGACTGACCGCTTGGTCGATGGCGACACCCCCAACGTTGAGGCATTGGAGGGCGCGCCCAGCGTTGAGCTGGCTGCCGTCGCAATAGTATCGCGGTGTGGCGTTCGTGCCTTGATAAGCGATATGTAGGCGACGACCACAATGGCCACAGACAACCAGGCCTTGCAGGAGTGCGGATCCTTCTCTCAAGGCACGACCTGCTTGGTGGATTGCGGCGCGAATGTTGGATTGGAGGCGCGTTTGAATGGTTTCATACGTGGTCCAATCGACGAACCCTTCATGATGTCCGGGAAGAAACACAGACCACTCTTGCTGGGGTAGATGACGAATTCGTTTTCGGACGGTGCCTTGCTCATCGACGTAGCGCTCGTTGCGGGTCTTACCATACACGTACGCGCCAGCGTACACCGGATTGCTGAGCACATTATAGATGCCGGTATAGGTAGGGACAATCCAGCGCAGCTGATGGCAGGTAGAGGGACGGCACGATGCCCAGGGGATGCAGCGGGAAGGATAAATGTTGGGAGCGGAACCATACCCAGACTTGGCGTGCCGAACCCAGTTCGGTGAATTTGTCGAAGATGGTGCGGATGGCACCGGTGACCGCTTCGTCGGGATGAAAACGAATCTCACCCTCCTTCTCGCCCCACACCAAGCCGACCGGCAAGGCGCGGCGCAGTTCGCCCCGCGCCGCCTTGTTGCGGATGCCACCGTCGAGTCGTCCGCGCAGGATGTGCAGTTCTGCTTCCGACATGGTGCCTTTTAAGCCCAGGATCAAGCGATCGTTGAACAGCGCGGGATGATACACGCCGTCACTATCGGCGAGCAAGGTGTCGGTGATGGCACACATATCGAGCAAGCGATACCAATCGGCGTTACTGCGCGCCAGGCGCGAGACCTCCAGCCCGAGCAGGATTCCCACTCGCCCGAGAGCGACCTCAGCATTCAAGTGATCGAATCCGGAGCGTTTTACAAACACCTTGCCCGACACACCCAGATCTTCGTCGATGGTGGTGACTTGGCTCTTGGCCCAGCCCAGCGCAACTGCTTTCTCCACCAGCGCGTATTGCCGCGCCGTGGACTCGCGGTTGTTCTCGACCTGCGAAGGATGGGATTGGCGAATATAGACAATGGCGTCTCGTCGCGTGTGCGTGGATTTTACTTTGCCGACATCAATCATGATCTCTCTCCTGTCTTGGACTGGGATCGGTTGCTTGGGCGATCAGTCGTGCCAAAACTTCGATCGCCACCGCTCGTTGTTGGTTCTTCAACGTTTCCCAGACTTGGCTTTCCGGAATGGGGATATCGAGAAAGTTCAGATTGCGTTGCACGATGGTGGTTCTCCTCGCGAACAGATTTTTCGTCGTTGCCATCGGATGTGGCGCGGCGATGGAGGAGAGCGTCTACTACAGCGCGGGTGTGAAGCAAGTCGGCGACGAAACCGAGATGAGCATTCTGTTTCGGCACCGCTGCAGAACCCGGAGTGGAGGAATCGAGGTCGGTCCACTCGGTGGGTATGAGAGAGCGACTTCCATCGGGCAAAATCAGAATCAGATGTGGTTTGCTCTGATGCCGCCGTCTCCCGAAGACTGCCAATGCTTTCCCCTCAAACGGGTGCTGCGGGCGAGTAATCCTCACCTGTTCAGGTAGGTCCTTGAGGTGGGTAGTGTGTCGTGGTGTCCTTGGATTCATCTGTACACTGCTCCTATGGTTGATCGAAGAGGCCGGTCGGAGGGTCTACTACTTTGATTCGCAAGCCTTTGCGCTGTCCCTGCCGAACATGAAGAGCTTCGAGTTCGCCGCGCTTTACACGCTGCCACACCGTTTGCCGAGAGATGCCGAGTCGCCTCATGGCGTCCACGACGGGCACGTAGTCTGGCGGTGCGGTCTCCACGAATGCCTGGCGTAATTCTTCCGTAATCCGAATCCGCCACGGCGCTCCCGGCGTCAACTGCTCGCCGGTAATCAAGCCGGCATTCAGCCAGCGATGAAGTGTGGAAGCGGCCACGCCGAGAATCTTGGCAGCTTGCATGACCGGAACCCACTCAGCCTTGGGAGATTCGCGGGAAGGCTCAAAGCGAGGGATCTCATGATTGCGACGCAGGCTGCCCACCTGGTGTGCTGTGAAACGCTCGCCATAGGCCGTTTTCCGACCCTGGCGATTGAGAATGGCTGCGATGGTGTCGTCGGGGTAGTGGGCCGCCAGTCGGCGTAAAAGTGACATCGTATCTTCATCGGTGGTTGGCCCCTGGACTTGATAGCGCTTCAAGGCCAGATCCAGCTTGGTGATCATGCCTCCCCGCCAACGCAACGTAAGATCGGCGTGGTTTTCTTTGCGCTCGACTTTGAGGATGACTTCTTCCAGCAATGTGCGAGAAGTTCCTTGCGATCGCGATCGACAGTCTCGGCGTATTCCGGGCTCGGGTCATCGGGCGGTGGTGGTGCACACTTCGCCGCCGCGGTCAGAAACGCCCGATCTCCTGGACACGTATTCTCGCTCTGGCTGACCGATGGCTCCCTCAACCGCGAGTACTTCATCCTTATCCCGCGGATCGCTTTGCCGCCAGTTATCCGAGATAAGAACCGGATGCGCTAATCAGCGCCCGTCCGGGTCCGCGCGGGGGGCAGCCAGCAGATGGCTGTCCCTACCGCGATCTCACAACACAGGTTCTGAGTGTAATTGCCTTATAGTTACTTAGCCCGAAGAGATTACGAGATGGGATTTGCACAGCAGTGCCGTCTCGTCGGGTCTGTGCAAATCTGCGTCTTCGGGGATGGGGTGCAGGGGAAGGGGATCCCCTTCCCCTGCATCAGCAATGGAGAAGCCCGGGAGCAATCGGATTTCTCGTTTCTCACAGGTACAGAAAAAGCGGCACCGACTGTGCGAATGGTTGCGGATGAAGTTTTCTGCTGGCTTCCTACAATGGGAGCCGTCAGAGGCGTCCTGCGGTTACGAGTTTAATCGCCAAACACGCGATGTTTGAAATCAGAATCTCGAACCGCGGGACGCGCTTTGCTTCCCAAA
>CAVSTM010000006.1:0-532400 GCA_963730845.1 uncultured Acidobacteriaceae bacterium
GATGGAATCTAACACTTGGTGTCCTCGCCTGACGGCGGCAATGATTTTGTCTGGGTCTGCGGTCCAGATGAAGGGGATGGGATCATTGTTTGTCTCCGCGACGAAGCGGTTGATAGCGGCCTGGAGATCGACGACTGAGCGGAAGACGCCGCGCTTTAGCCGCCGCTTGGCGAGTTTGGCGAAGAATCCTTCGACAGCGTTGAGCCACGAGCACGAGGTGGGCGTGAAGTGGAAGGTGAAGCGTGGATGCCGGTCGAGCTCATCGACGCACCTTCGGATGCTTGTGGGCGGCATAGTTGTCGAGGATCACGTGCACGATCTTTCCGGCCGGCACCTGCGCCTCAATACCGTTCAGGAAGCGGATGAACTCCTGGTGACGATGGCGCTGCATGCATCGGCCGATAACCTTGCCTTCGAGGACGTCAAGAGCAGCGAACAGCGTCGTCGTGCCGTGGCGCTTGTAGGCGTGGGTCATCGTGCTGGCACGGCCCTTCTTCATCGGTAGGCCCGGCTGGGTGCGGTCGAGCGCCTGGATTTGCGACTTCTCATCGACCGAAAGCACGATGGCATGAGCGGGCGGATCGACATAGAGCCCGACGACGTCGCGCAGCTTGTCGATGAACTTCGGGTCGTTGGAGAGCTTGAACTGCTGGACCCGATGCGGCTGAAGACCGTGCGCACGCCAGATGCGTTGGACCGAACGGACCGACACCGACCGCTTTTGCCATCATGGCGGCAGTCCAGTGGCATTGCCTCGTGGTGGAGACTGGTTCGTCCGAATTGCCGCAATGCGGTCATTGTCCGCATGCGGGCAGGGACCTCGGGGTAGAGCCTGCCTTTGCAAGAACAACTTCGAGGAGTTTTACGCGAACGAAGGTTCGAGCGCCTCGTGGCAGGAGCGCCCGCCTTTCCCACTCTCATCGGAAGAACGAGACTCCGACGAATAGCGTGAGTGAGTCCATGCCATGATTCACATTTCCCCGGTTGGCGTTAGAAATGCGATGGTATTTGCAACCCACGTCTTAAGGACTGGCCCCGCCAATGGCCTTTATGGGCAGGCAAAGAACTGAGCACTTGAGGTGCCCCCGTTTGCTGTACCAATCCGAATGAGAGTTTCCGGTTAAGTTTTGTCGTTCGTTTGCAGCGGGGATGAGGTCTGGAGCAGGGGACGGCGCTTGAGTCCCCTGCTCCAGCAGCGCTGTACTAGCTTTCCTCATGCCTGCATCTCCGCTCGTGCGCGTGCAAATTCTGTGGGCGGCATGTAGTTCAGCGAACTGTGCGGGCGCTGTTGATTGTAATCTTGCCGCCAGGTTTCGATCTTTCGCCGCGCATCCCTCAAACGGGTGAACCAGTTCGCGTTCAAGCATTCATCGCGTAGTCTCCCGTTGAAGCTTTCCACATAGGCATTCTGCACCGGCTTGCCCGGCTGAATGAACTCCAGTCGTACTCCACGTTCCTCACTCCAGGCAGCCAACGCCCGACCGCGGAACTCCGGTCCGTTGTCCAGAACAATCGCTTCCGGCAGACCTCGCTCCGCCGCCACTCGGTCGAGCACACGACGGACTCGCCATCCGCCCAGCGAGGTATCGACTTCAATCGCCGGGCACTCCCGCGTGCAATCGTCCACCCGGGTCAACATACGAATTGCTTTCCCCGTGCTTACGCAATCACTTACAAAATCGATCGACCAGCGCTCATTCGGCCTCCCCGCGGCCGGGCTCACGGCCGTTCCATTCCAGCGGATCCGCCGGCGCTGCCGTATGCGCATCGCCAGGCCTTCCTCCCGATAGAGCCGCTACACCCGCTTATGATTCACCTCGACCCCTTCGCGCACCAACATCGCCCGCAACCGTCGATACCCAAACCGCATTCGCTTCCCGGCCAAATCCTTCAAGCGCGCTCGCAGCGTGCAGTCCCTCTCCGCTCCACGCCGCCCATACCGCTTCGTCGATCGTGCCAACCCCAGCAGCCTGCAGGCGTGTCGCTCGCTCGTCTGGTACTCGATCATGACGTAACTCGCGGCTGCCCGAAGTCCCGCAGGCCCTACCAGTTTTTTGCCAGCACATCCTTCAGCGCCCGGTTGTCCAACGTCAGGTCCGCTACCACGTGCTTCAGCTTGCGGTTCTCGTCTTCCAGTTGCTTCAGCTTTTTGGCGTCTCCGCTCTCCATCCCGCCGTACTTCGCCTTCCAGCGATAATAGGTTTGCTCGCTGATCCCATGCTGACGGCACAAATCCGCCGTCGCCAGCCCAGCCTCCCCTTGCTTCAAGATCGCAATGATCTGCTCTTCGCTGTGCCGCGTCCCTTTCATCCGCTTTTCTCCTCTCTCGCTGTGAGCCAGCCTCTCGCTCATTTCTTTGTTTTCCGCCTGTCGGTCGCTTTTTCTTCAAAAACTTTGCGCTAGGATCGCCTAGGAACGACGTTTCCCAACCTCCTCGACCCACAGCACCCCCCATTTGCTCTAAAAAATATACCTCCGCCATCACAACTTTCCTCGCATCTCTTCCTGGTTCCGGAGAACTCACATTGTAGGTGGTACAGCTTTTGGGGGCTGGGTCACACTGACTTGGCAAGTGCCTCAAAGGGGAATCTGTCGAAATGTGGCAGACTTCGAGGGGGCCTCTCAAAGGCGACTGTTACCGCTGGTGAATGCCCCACCTATTTAGGAAAGTTTTGACTTCGTTCAACGGATCCGTCTCAAACGACTGGCCGTTTGTCCGGTTCAAGAAAACGTAGATACTTACCCACACCGCCGAGCGATTGCCTAAAGCAGGCAAACAGACAATCGAGTTTGAGTGAGAGTCGATATTGTACGTGAGGGAATTTCGGCTGAGGGTGAGCTCGCCAGGAATGAGGTCCGCGATCGCGAGCAATACCGACCTCACATGGCGGCACATCGGGCATGCGGGATCGACATGGTTGAGATCGGACGTGTGCGAACCTATCAACTCCACTTCAAAGCCGACCAGACGGCGCTCGCCATGTGTCTGTTCAAATTGCGGCCACAATTGCCAAAATACGCCGTATTCGGTTACGAGAGATTGCACTCGTGAGTTCAACGCCGGTGTTGCCATTGTGCACCTGTCCACAAAATTGCAAATAGCTTGCCAATCGTTTTTCGACTCGGAACGGCCGCTACTTCACCAGGATTCGATACCCTGTCGCAGTTCGCTCACGGCCTTGGCGAGCTTCGGTGCAGCAGAGATTCTGCAAGGCGGCGAATGTCGCCGTCGTGATCGTCGAGCGCCGCAAGGAGCTCCTGGTAGGCGGCCAGGTTCCGTTTGGTGCGCCACTCCAAATGGCAAGCAAATAAGTACAAAGCGTCGCGATGTCCGATTTTCTCCGACATGTCAGTCAAGTCGATCCTGTTGCTGCAGACTGACTCAACAGGCCCAACAATGAAGCACGATTACCTCTCCGCGGACTCGAACTGCTCTTGAATTTGCCTTGGAATCCATTACTGATCGCCCTCAGATGCGTCTATCGGGCTGTGTACGTTCCTTGGTTCATGCTTCTTTTTCCATCTCAGGCAATTCGAAACCGGGTCAAGACAGGAGTGAGTGGCAGGCGGCGCTCGATCGACATGGTTTCCAGCGAGTACGCATACTTCGCACCGCAGTCACAACACACTTGGTAGGTCTCACCTTGCAGTGTGAACACACGGCTGAGGTGAACGTGGTGACATCCAAAGAGGAAATCGAGCATGGCTAGGAGGGTCGCCATAAACTCTCCTTTGTGGTCTGCTGATTTTGCCCGCATGAACCCTTGCGAACATTTAACAGGTCGCTTCCCGCTCCATGTGTGAGATCAGCGAACAAGCCCAACTCCTTTAGTATGGAACTCAATTCGACCGTGATACTGCAGGTCACCAGCCACTTCGATCGTGCCCGCTAAGCTCTTGGTTCTTCTTGCAATCCCGCATGCTGCCCGCCGACTGTCGTGACCTTTCGAGGGCACTGCCACAATGCGGGCACCGATCTCCGGCCCGCTGCTCGTCCAGGCTCCCGCAATTCAGTCAGTTGCCGTGCTACGTGTTTGGCGAGCGAAATGCCTTAACAGGGCTGCGATGCATCGATGGCTGAACTGCTTCGAGCGGCAATTCCGGCAGAGCTACCGCGGCATGAGAGGGTCAAGTAGGAACAAAGGAGTCAATATGTACGCCACAAAAGCAGTCAATGGCGTCCCCGCGATCCAGCGCGATGGACAAAGTGTGTTGAGTGTCTGCGACCAAGATTGGGAGTTTGCAAACTGGCTATGCGCGCTACTCAACGAACTGGGCCACAAGTCCGAATTGTTGCTGAACGAGCAGGACTGGGAATGGCTCAATGCGATCGATAGCCCCTTCAGAAGGACGGCACAGCATGCCTGATATCAAGACAGCCCCCACGATTTCTATCGTTGTTCCTTTTCATAACGAGGAACCTAATGTCATCGAACTGTATGGCCGCCTGCAAGGCGTCATGGAGGAGCTTGGTCGCACTTACCAGTTCGTCTTTGTCGATGATGGCAGCAGGGATCTTACTTACAAGTTGCTGAAGGAACTCGCCGAAATCGACCCTCATGTAGTCGCCGTTCGGCTGCGTCGAAACTTCGGCCAGACCGCAGCGCTCGCTGCTGGGTTCGCGCACAGCACTGGCGAATATGTGATCGCTATGGATGGCGATCTTCAGCATGATCCAGCAGAGATCCCAGTCTTTCTGGCAAAGATCGAAGAGGGCTACGACATCGTGAGTGGGTGGCGCAGCCACCGCATCGACAATTTGTTGCTACGGAAGATCCCTTCCCGCTGTGCCAATTGGCTGATGGCCAAGCTCAGCGGCGTCAACATCCACGACTTTGGGACAACCTTCAAGGCGTACCGGGGCGACCTGCTGCGGCAACTACCGCTCTATGGCGAAATGCACCGTTTCATTCCGGCTTTGGCTTCGGCCTACGGAGCCTCGATCTGTGAAATACCCATTCAAAACAACCATCGGAAGCACGGCGAATCGCACTACAACATTTCTCGTACGTTCCGGGTATTTTTCGATCTCATGACGATCCGATTTCTTCTGCGCTACATGTCGCGCCCGCTCCACTTCTTCGGCCGGCTCGGCGTGATCAACATGGGTCTCGGATCGGCGGTTGCACTCTGGCTGCTGATTTGGAAGGTCCTTACCGGAATCGATGTCGTGCAGCAACACGGGTTGCTGCTGGTCTTTGCGGCCGTGCTGATCTTGGTCGGGCTCCAACTGGTGGCGCTCGGACTTCTCGGAGAGTTGAACGTGTGGCAGTACTTCAATCCATCCGCGCGCAAGACCTTACGCCCTGTCTGAGGTGCTTGATTTGCACGCCAATCGAAGGATTGTGCTCACGCCCGAGGTGGGTTTATGAGGACACCACGAAGCAAAGAGGGGCAACCCAGAAACAGTCCGTACCTCCGCTCGCCCGAGCTCTCACGAGAGACTGAGTTCGAGTGTAACTGCGCTGGTGATCGAGCAGGCATTGGCTGAACTAGGGAGTACATGCAAGGCTGAGCGACATTGTTCGAGGAGCTCAATTGATCGAGAGTGCAATCATCCAATCGCGTTCGCGCCGCAAGCCGGAGCATCTGTGCTGAGTGAGGTTCAATATCGTTGCGTTGGCCGGTATCGGGAAGCCGTGATTGTACTCCTACTGACGGTCCTGGCATTTTCAGTTCGCCTCTACCAGGTCGACTTTAACAGCCTGTCCGAGGACGAGGTGGCCAAATGGGCGGCCGTTCAAGAGTATCGACACGGACACTTTGTCGGCGTCAATAGCGAGCACCCGATGCTGCCGAAGATGCTGGCTTGGGCGAGTCTGACAGCGGGTGAACGCTGGAGCCGAGTGGCCGCGACGCATCGCTGGCCTTCACTGAAGCCTGAGGGCTGGCTTCGTCTGCCCAACGTGCTGTTCGGTGCCGCCACCACGGCAATCCTTTTCTTGTTTTGCCGTCGAATGATGGGTGTTGCCGGCTCTTTTGCGGCGAGTTTTTTCTGGGCAGTTGCGCCCTTGCCCGTGGCGTTGAATCGGCTTACGAAGGAGGAAACACCGCTCACTTTTTTCACCCTATTGGCTTGTTACTTCTACTGTCGTGCCCAACAGGCAGATTGCGGACAAGAGTGCTCGGCGATGGTACGACCTGAGTGCCATCGGCTTTGGCCTGGGTCTCGCCTCGCAGTACATTCTTCACCTTCTTGGCTTGAATGCACTTGCCTGGCTTCTTGCCGGAAGAATGGGGCTGAGTCGCAAGCCGTCTCAATTCAGCTACAGACGGTTTTTCCTCGTGATGTTTCTTACCCTTGTTGTGGTGAACCCGGTCATTCTCTCTCCGGCCAACTTCAATGCCATCGTGCATTGGCTCCATCATGGCGGGGTCAGGCACAGTGGCTACGATTTCGACGGCAGGCTGTATATGAACTTCCCCTCGCGTCTGCTTGCTGGAGTGCCGTGGTTCTACTATCTCTGGCTGGTGCTGGTAAAGACACCGATTCCGATTCTCATGGCCGTCATTGTTGGCTCCGCTACTGCTTTTGCGAGATCGCCGGACACTCGCGTCGTGCTTTTTTCTATCGCTCGGGGTGGTTCAATTAGTCGGGTTGTCTGTCAGCGGAGCCAAGTGGATCCGATATTCACTTCCACTCCTGCCCTTCCTCTACCTGGCAGGCGGATATGCGGTGCAACAAACACTGAAGGCCGCGAAAGGAAAAGTCCTGTCCCGGGCCCTTGTGGGTCCTGCCGCCGTCATTTTGCTTGGATGGCCGCTCCTTGAATTGCAGTCTTGGGCGCCCTACTATTCGTTCTACCTGAACTCAATTGGCGGAGAGAAACAGAACATTACGCGCTACTTTGCACCGGATGAGGTGTCCGAGTTTGACACGCGCGAGGTAGCGCAAAAGGTGTGTCCGTTCGCGCCCGCTGCGGCGACGGTAGCAACCGCAAGACCGATGAGTATGGCCTATTACCTGCAGGCCTGCGGGCGCGCGGACCTTCAGATTGTGCCGCTTTACGACACGCATTATGCACCGCGGGACGGAGATCTGATCGTGCTTGAGCCTTCGCGCCGTTTCTTTGAGACGCAGAGATTTTTCGATGCTTTGGGAAACTCTGGGATGCCCCACAGTGACATCCGCGTCGGACCGGTTTTGGCGAGCACGATTTATCTCTTCGATCCGTCCGTGCCGGGACCAAAGAGCGGGAAGGAAGAGTTCACGCTAACCCAGTTGCGGGGCGCACCACCTCGGTTCGAGAACGATGCTCAAGAAACCGCAGTCGACAAACACGAGCAGGTTTGGATTCTCAGATCTCACCAGGAGACTCATACAATGACTCCGCTTTACCACGCGAGGAAATCTGATGGGCGCTGGTTTGTGCGCGCATTCGCTTTGTTGATTATCGGCGTCCCGGCAGTTGCACAGCAGGCAAATGTATCTGCACCTCTGACCGCTGATGAGGTGATGGGACGTGTCGTACAGATGAACGAAGTGCGTGCCAAAGCACTCGAAAGCTATTCCAGTGTTCGCAGCTATCACCTGGAGTGCCACTGTCTGTCACATAAGAAGGCCGACATGGTCGTACGCACTGACTACCAGGCACCGAATAAAAAAGAGTTCACGATCGTGTCAGAGAGCGGCTCTGGCACGGTGCGGGACCGTGTGTTCAAGAAACTCCTGGAGGCGGAACAGGAGTCGATGCGGGATGAGAATCAGCAGCGGTCCGCCATCACGCCCGAGAACTATACATTTCAAGTCTCTGATTACGAGAAGACCGATACGGACGAATTCTATGTGCTCGATGCGCAGCCGCGAAGCAAGAACAAGTTTCTGTTTCGAGGCCACATTTGGGTGAATGCAAAAGACTTCGCGATAACTCGAGTCGAGGGCGAGCCGGCTGTCAACCCTTCCTGGTGGACTGTCAAAACTGACTTCAAACGTCGCTACCAGAAAATCGGTGACTTCTGGTTGCCGGAATCCAACGAGAGCGAAACGAAGGTGCGCGTTTTCGGCACAGCGGTTCTAAGCATTGAATATCGCGATTACCAGATCACGCAGGCTGGAGGCGCAACAGTAGCCTCGCCCCACAGCGAAGCACTAGCAGCTACAGTAGCCGAAGAGTTTTAAAGGCAAACCCATGTCCTCGCCAACCGTTGCGCCACCGAAACCAATCGCGCCAGTTAGCACTTCGCCCGCCACTTCCAAACAGCTCCGAAAATGGATTGGGCCGCTGGCCCTGGGACTCATACTTCTTCTGATACCGGCGCCTTCCGGCCTGACCGCGACAGCGTGGCATTACTTCGCACTATTCGCCGCTGTCATTGCCGCCCTCATTACGGAACCGCTGCCCGGCGCAGCCATCGGTTTTATCGGCGTTACAGTTGCCTCCGCGCTGCTGTTGGTTGGGAAAACGCCGGCCGACGCCACCAAATGGGCTCTCTCGGGATTCGCCAATGATGCGGTATGGCTCATTTTTGCCGCCAACATGTTCGCGCTGGGATATGAAACCACCGGTCTTGGCCGGCGCATCGCGTTGCTGCTGGTCAAGGCACTGGGCCGCCGCACCCTTGGTCTCGGTTACGCCATCGCGCTCTCCGATCTCTTTCTTGCTCCGGTGATGCCGTCCAATACCGCGCGCAGCGGTGGCACGGTGTATCCCATCGTAAAGAACATCCCACCGCTCTATGGTTCGTTTCCCAACAATAGCCCGCGAAAAATCGGCGGATACCTGCTGTGGACCGGCTTTGCCACCACCTGCGTCACCAGTTCCATGTTTTTGACCGCGCTCGCGCCCAACCTGCTGGCAGTGGAAATTGCGCGCAAGGTCGCGCACGTGGATATCTCGTGGGGCTTGTGGGCGCTGGGCTTTCTGCCGGTCGGGATCCTGTTGTTCGCGGCGACACCGTTGCTTGCCTATTTCCTTTATCCGCCCGAGATCAAGCGTGGCGACGAGGTTGCACGCTGGGCGGGCGGCGAGCTCATCAGCATGGGACGGATCACTCGGCCTGAAGTGACCATGGGTTTGCTGGCCGTGGCAGCGCTGGTTGGCTGGATCGGCGGCAGCCGCTGGATAAGCCCGGTCACCGTAGCTCTGGCTGTAATCTCCGTGATGCTGCTCGCCAGGGTGGTCACCTGGAATGACATCCTTGCTAATAAACAGGCCTGGAGCGTCCTGGTCTGGTTTGCCACGTTAGTTGCGATGGCTGAAGGGCTCGGCAATGTTGGCTTCCTCGCCTGGTTCGGCTCCCGGGCAGCCACTTACATGACCCGCATTCCACTGGTTCCCATGTTGATCGCGGTCGTCACAGTCTTCTTCGTCATCCACTATCTGTTTGCCAGCATCACGGCGCAGACGACCGCGCTGCTGCCCGTTTTCCTGCTAGCCGTCCTGTCGGTGCCGGGCGTTCCTGCCAGGGCCATCACCCTTGTTCTGGTTTACTCGCTGGGTTTGATGGGCGTCCTTACTCCCTACGCCAGTGGGCCTGCGCCAATCTGGTATAGCAGCGGCTACATCCCCACCAAAGATTTTTGGCGACTGGGTGCCAGCATGGGAGCGCTGTACCTGGCCGTGCTGCTGGCACTCGGCTTGCCATTCGCAAGTCACTTCCTGCACTGACGGTGCGTTGACTTGGTCGTTGGCGCAGTGGTCAACCGGAGGTTCTAGGCGATGGACGAGCAACGTAGTGGTGACCGAACTTGAGCATGCGATAGACAAGTCGAGCCAGGGTGTGCGCCATCGCGGTGATCGCTTTTAAAAAGCACATCGACGTACGCTGCATTTGTGGCTCGGCGCTCCTACTGATCACTACGGCAGTCCCGCTCGCATAAAGCACCCCGCCGGGCGTTCGTGCAATCTCACGTTGGTCGGCGCAGATGGGGATCCTTCAACGATCCCGGGGAACAGAACCCGCAAAGAATGCGCCGACGTCCATTCCTTTTTCCTGAACACAGTTGAGAGCACCGTAGCGCACTGATCGAGGGTGCAAGGGATCTGTCCACGGCTGTCGACCTTTGATGTTTCGACTTCGACACACGACACAACGAATTTGCGTATCAGTCTGTGCCCAAACCTGCATCTGCTGATGACCTTTTCTAGGCAGATGCCCTTATCTGGGCACACGAGATGCGCTTTTAATCGTCCATCTCCCTTCCCTACAAAGAGTTCCACTTGGCCCACAAAATGCCTTTATAGATGCGTGAGGCAAGACCGGGTACCTGACGTTCTGACCAGATCCGCGTGGCAATTCACGACAGGGGAGAGCGATGCTGCCAGGAAAGGGATCAATGTAAATGGCAACTTGTGATCATCCTTCGGACTTAGTTTATCGGATTGCATACCCGACCCTTCAGCGGCCTGGGTTGCGAATTGATCCGCGGATCGCAGCATTGCCGGCGGAAGAGGAAAAGCAGCTTCCCGTTCGTTCCAACCTGCAAGGAAAAGAAGTCGGTGACATTTTTTATCTAATCGAATCGGCGACCGACGAAATCCCTGGGCGGCAATTGGATCGTTGGCCTTCATTTCGCTCCTCCTCCTGGCGCTAATTGTCATTCCGCTGTTTCACACGGATCCACTCCCCAAGAGGGAAACGCTGACGATGTTGTATCTACAGCCGCCGTCGGCCGCGGGCAGCAATGCCACGAAGCTTCAAGCTCCCAAGCCCACGTCCACATACACCCCGACAAGCATCGCCATTCCCACCCCAGTGCATAAGACGCAAGAAGCGCCACCACCTCCGGTCGGCACAACGAGCGGAGTGGTCGGGGGAGTTCCTGGTGGAGTGGTCGGCGGAGTTCCCGGTGGAGTGCTTAGCGAAGTGCTGAGTAGCACGCGCAGCGTTCCTGTCCTTGCGAAAATCGCCCGACGCCGACGCCGGTTAAGAGAATCCGTGTCGCCTCCCGGGTAGTCGAGGCGAACCTGATCCACGACGTTACGCCGCAGTATCCGCCGGAGGCTGGTCGGGCGCGGATTGAAGGGACGGTCGTGCTGATGGCCGTGATCGGCACGGATGGTAGCGTGAAGGATGTGCGAGTCGAGAGCGGTTTACCAATACTCGCGCAAGCCGCTATCGATGCGGTGAAGCAATGGCGTTACAAGCCGTACATGGTAGACGGAGAACCGGTTGAAGTTGACTCCCGGATCACAATCAATTTCACGCTGTCCGCAAGCTAGGAGTGTCGACGATGCAGAACAATACACATGCCTCGCCTAACCGACCTTTGGGAGCGTTCCTGAAACTAACACAGATGTTGGTGCTGATCGTCCTGGGCGGAGTGATCCTTGTAGTACCGATGTCCGCGCAGTCTGCTGAAGCGGCAAATACAAGAACAGGAAGGATCCTGGGTACGGTGGTCGATACCAGCGACGATCCGATTCCCGGTGCCACAGTAGTCCTTCAAGGGCCGGCTGGCGATCGTCTCACAGTTGTAACAAAGGACGATGGAGCCTTTGCATTCGAGCAGGCCCCGGCGGGAATCGCCTATCAGGTCACTGTCACTGCTGAAGGATTTGCAGACTGGAGCTCGTCCATTACAGTCGAACCCGGGCAGAACAAAACGCTAACCGACGATCAAACTCCGCATTCTGGCTGTGCAGCGGGCAGTTACCGTGAGTTATTCCTCGAAGGAGGTTGCTGCCCAACAGCTCAAAGCTGAAGAACAGCAGCGCGTTCTAGGCTTTATACCGAATATTTATGTGGTCTACGAACCTCACCCCGAGCCTCTTACCACGAGGATGAAGTTCGAGCTAGCCTACAAAGATCTCACCAATCCAGTTTTCTTCGCCCGCACGGCTGCGTGGGCGGGAGTCCAGCAGGCCGCTGACACCCCGTAATTGACCGCCAAGGTGCAAAAGGATATGGCAAGCGGTTGGGAGCTGGCCTCGCCGACGGCGTTACCGAAGGCTTGATCAGCAACGCTATTCTGCCATCACTCCTGCATCAGGATCCTCGCTATTTCTATCAGGGCAGCGGTACAAAGAAGTCCCGGGCTCTCCACGCCATCTTAGCTGCATTTGTCTGTAAGGGAGACAACGGAGCATCGCAGCCGAATTACTCTACGTGGGGTGGCAGTTTAATTGCATCTTCCATTTCCCTCGCTTACTACCCAAGTTCGGATCGTAATGCTGGGCATGTATTCAGAAGCTTTTGGGATCGGACATGGGTCTGCATGTTGCTGGCGGTTTGGCGCAAGAGTTTATCTTGGGCAAATTCACCAGCAGAGGTAAGCACTAGTCAGATGAAGGTGTTTAGCTCCGTCTTAGATTGTATGGGCGCCATCGGGGGCGAAGCCAACTGACTTCACGTCCTCTTTATACAACCGTCAAGTTTTCATGAGGTCATCCATGGTTAAGGTCCATTGGCGAGAACAGATGTTGCGGCTTTCAGCCGTGCTCCTCGGCGTCACCTTGCTGGCCTGTCTGGTGTTTCGAACCGGCGTCCACACCGTCGTCCAGCAGACGGAGGCCGTGGGCTGGGGGATGGCATTAATAATCGCCCTAGGCGGAATCTCTCATCTCATAAAGACCTGGTCTTGGCGGCTTACATTTCTTTGCGACCTTCGCCAACTGTCATTCGGTCGTGCGTTCGCACTTCGCTTGGTTTCCGAGGGTATAGGGAAGTTAGGCCTTGCCGGACAGGTAGTCGGAGAAACTACGAGAGTATGTTTATTGGGTTCGTCGGTGCCTATCGCGAATTCCGTCTCTTCAGTGACACTCGATCGTGGACTCTACGTGCTAACTTCGGCGATAGTGAGCGTAGCCGGAATTATTTCGGCTCTGCTCCTGGTTTCGCTTTCTGAAAGCTGGCGACTCTATCTCGTTTTGTTAACAAGCGTGCTGCTGCTGTTGCTGGTTGCAACTGTCGTGGCTATGCAACGTCGCTGGCCCCTGTTGTCCCGGTGCGCAGGTATGATCGCGCGCCTGCCATGGTGCAGAGTCTGGGTAATGGGCAAGCAGTCAGTAATTCGTTCCGCTGAGAACAACCTCCAACAGTTTTGCCACAACGCACCGGGACTTTTCTGGGGCAGCCTGAGCCTGAACTTGGCGTGTCATTGTTTGGCAATACTGGAGGTTTATTTGGTGTTGCACTTCATGCGAGTTCCGGTCAGCTTGGTGCAGGCATTGATTCTCGAAGCTCTAACCAAGCTGATCAATGTCGTAGGAATCTTCAATCCAGGAAACGTAGGGACCTATGAGGGCGGAAATATGATTCTGGCGAAGTTGATCGGGGCCAGCAGTGCAACCGGTTTGACGTTGTCCTTGTGCCGTCGCGCCCGCTCTCTCTTCTGGTCAACGATTGCGGGGTTGTACCTGATTACGATCTCGATCTCGAACAAATCTCCAAAACTCTATGCACTGGCGAACGGAGTAGCGGTGGACGGCGCGGCATGCCGCACCCCATAGCAGAACGCACAAGATTGAAAACGTCTACGTGGTGGAAACCTACTCCGTCAATGTCCCGGGGAGAACTCTGGACGGAAATCTGCATCTTGTTCAGCGTGCAACGAGTGCCCAGCACACCAGCGCAACTGGTGAGCAAATCACCGAACAGAAGGTGGAGGTGTCTCATTCCGGCGAGCCCGGCTCCGGCCTCCGCCCGTATATGTTGATCAATCACACGGTGCAGCCCGGCCCTTCCGGATTTCAGGCCACGCGAACAGTTCGCCTCCGCGACCTGAACGGGAATTTTGAAGTGGTGGAAGTTGATCCGACGAAGTCCGACAAGGTTCTCATATCCAGTGTTCAGCAAACGCCTGCCGAAAAGCCGTAATAAAGCTATCGCAGATTGATTTATGGCCACTCCAAGTACAGGCCGGCGGCTGGGACTAACCTCGGATTGCTGCCCAAATTCGGTCAGTGCCCTTGGCAGGTCATTCGATGTCTGTGTCGGAGCTTCCGATCCAATTGGTAGAGAGGTATTTTCATCCACTTACAACTGGCCACTTCTGGCAGCTGGATTGCGAATACGAAGTGCGATCTTCAAATTGCTCCAGGGGAGTAGGCCATGCTCGGAGAACTGATGAACATCCCGACTGACACACTCATTGACATGCTGTACATAATCCTCACCGGTGACTTCGCAATCGCTGCAACCGATGCGGCAGAAATCGAACAAATTCAACGCGAGTTGCAACGTAGAGGCCGGGAGCAATGCTGGAGGTTTCAAGCTGTCAACTGAGAGAAGCGTGCAATCAGTTTTTGGATGTGTGTTGAACCATAACGAAGGCGGACGCTTGCTGAACCCCAAATTGTCGGAAGAGCACAAAGACGAGTAAGGAATGGAAAATGACCTCGCTAACAGGAACTGAAGAATTAGCCGGACCACTGAGCGCCGAAGGGATTGCACGATCAACCGTTGCAGGTGCGCCGCTAGGCGCCGATGAGCTGAATAGAATCGATGCTTTTTGGCGCGCGTGCAAATACCTTGCTCTAGGAATGATCTACCTTCAGGCGAATCCTCTCTTACGGGAACCCTTGAAACCAGAACATATCAAGAGCCGACTGCTCGGCCATTGGGGCTCAAGCCCAGGGCTCGCCTTCCTCTACACCCATCTGAGTCGTCTCATAAAGAGAGACGACCTCGAGATGATTTTTCTCGCAGGCCCAGGACACGGGGCGCCGGGAGTTTTAGCGCCGATATATCTGGAAGGCACGTACAGTGAAATCTATCCGGAGAAAAGCGAGGATGAGAAAGGCCTGCGAGAGTTCTTCAAGCAGTTCTCATTCCCCGGCGGTATTGGCAGCCACTGTACTCCAGAAACGCCGGGTTCGATTCATGAAGGAGGGGAGCTGGGATATGTCCTCTCGCACGCTTGCGGAGCCGCGTTTGACAATCCCGACCTGATCGTGGCGGCGGTCGTGGGTGACGGCGAAGCCGAAACTGGCCCGCTGGCGACCTCATGGCATATCAGCAAGTTTCTGAATCCAATCCGCGATGGGGCTGTGTTACCCATACTTCATCTTAACGGATACAAGATCAACAACCCGACCTTGCTGGCACGGATCACTCACGAAGAACTGGAAGACTTGTTACGCGGGTATGGCTGGGATCCCTACTTCGTGGAGGGATCCGATCACGACAGCATGCATCAGGCGATGGCCGCGACACTGGAGCATTGCTTGGCCGAAATCAAGACGCATCAGCAAGAGTGCCGGAAGAGCGGCGTTGCGACTCGGCCACGCTGGCCAATGGTGGTGTTGCGTTCGCCAAAAGGATGGGGTGCGCCCGCCAAGGTGGACGGACATCGGCTCGAAGGCTTCTGGCGTTCGCACCAAGTTCCGTTGACGGACGTCAAGACTAACCCGGAACATCTGCGGATTCTGGAGAATTGGATGCGATCGTTGAAGCCCGAAGAGCTCTTCGACGAGTATGGCAGGGTGTCACCGGAACTCGCCGAAATCATGCCGTCAGGCCGGCGCCGCATGAGTGCCAGTCCGCACGCGAATGCAGAGCTCAGGAAAAAACTGCGCTTGCCCGACTTTCGCGATTACGCCATCAAGATCGACCGCCCAGGAACCATCGAGGTGGAGAACGTGCCGCCGCTGGGTGCTTTCCTGCGGGACGTCATGAAATGGAACATGAACAGCTTTCGCGTTTTCGCGCCCGACGAGAACACTTCCAACAAGCTGGATGCAATTTACCAGGCTTCGAAGAAATTCTGGATCGCTGAGAGTTTCCCCGAGGACCGTGATGGAACAGAACTAGCTTCGGACGGACGCGTTATCGAAATGTTGAGCGAGCACACGATGGAAGGCATGCTCGAGGGCTACTTGCTTACGGGTCGCAACGGCTTTCTCTCGTCATATGAAGCCTTCGTTCACGTGATCGACTCCATGTTTAATCAGCATGCCAAGTGGTTGTCCATCTGTAACAATTTATCTTGGCGCCGCAAGATCGCGTCGCTGAACCTTCTCATTACCTCAACCGTGTGGCGCCAGGATCACAATGGCTTTACGCACCAGGATCCGGGGTTTCTGGATGTAGTGCTCAACAAGAGTGCCGCAGTAACCCGCATCTACCTCCCGCCGGATGCCAATTGTCTGTTGTCCGTGGCAGATCATTGCCTGCGCTCGGAAAACTACATCAACGTTATTGTCTCGGACAAGCAGCGCCATCTGCAGTACCTGGATATTGATGCTGCCATTACGCACTGCACAAAGGGTATCGGTATCTGGAATTGGGCCAGTAATGATGAAGGCCAGGAACCCGATGTTGTTTTTGCTGCCGCGGGCGATATCCCAACCCAGGAAGCCTTGGCTGCCACAGCACTGCTCAGGGAGCGGTTTCCTGATCTGAAGATCCGATTTATCAACGTGGTTGACTTGTTCAAGCTACAACCAAGCACAGAACATCCGCATGGATTGACGGATGTGGACTTCGATTCTCTCTTTACGACTGACAAGCCGATCATCTTTAACTTCCATGGCTATCCCTGGTTGATTCATCGTCTCGCCTATCGCCGCACAAACCACCGCAACCTGCATGTGCGCGGTTACAAGGAGAAGGGCAACATCAACACGCCGATGGAGTTGGCAATTAACAACCAGACGGACCGGTTCAGTCTCGCGATCGATGCCATTGACCGCGTTCCGAAACTGCAGCGGATTGGGGCGCATGCTAAAGAGGAGTTTCGCGACAGCCAGATTGCATGCCGACGCCATGCTTACGAGCACGGAATCGACAGCCCTGAGATTACCGGTTGGAAGTGCCCTTACGAAAACGAGTGAGCTGGGGGAATCGTACCGCTGCCCATGAGCGGCGGTCCGCTCTGGGAACCGCGGCTATCGCGCGAGTCTCAGGAATTGTGCAAGAGTTGTAGCTCGATCTGGCAAATCCATTCGAGCTTGGAGGAAGGATGGATCGTTTGTTTATTCGAAAGAACCATAGGAACAGTTACTTCGTCGGACACGCACTCATCAGAGTCTGGGCACTATTGTTCTGCTCCAGCCTAGGCGCATTGGCCCAGAGCACCGCTCTCCCAGTAAACGCGAGCGCACCATCCAGCATTCGGGCCACTCATCTTCTCGGTTTGGAAAACACAAAGAGCAACTGCAACGGAACTCGGTCCGTTCAAGGCGATGCGTTGCAATTTCAGCAAGACGGCCAGCACGGCACAGAGGTGAAAATCACTTCTATCCAGGCTGCTTTTCTGGGTGGAGAGAGCAAGCAGGTCGGCGGATTGCCGATGACGTTGGGCAAGGCTGCGGCTCCGTACGGCGGTGGCCGGGTCGTTAGTCTCTTGTCCCATAAAAAGTACGACACTCTGACCCTGGCATATGTGGACAGTAATGGAGGACTTCACGGTGCGATCTTCCAACTAAGCAAGGGACAAGGCGAACTCGTAACGAATTTCCTAAAGGGTCGGGGCGTATCTCCTGGTTCTGGCGAATACCAGACCACAAGACAAAGCAACGTAGAGGTCATGGATGAAAACAAGTAGACGAAGTTCATCGATCATTTATGTAGCAGCAATCGTGGCGATCATGGTTGCATTTCCGGCTTGGCTACCTGCCCAAACTGCCGCGGTGAAATCCTCCGATGCAAGTAGCGGCTCCGGTATGCAATGGAGCGTGCAAATGGACAGGGTCAACCCCGGCGACCTGGACGTCGCGTATTCCTTCCAAGTCGCGATCTACGAGAACCTCCTGAAAGAATTGAACAAGACAAAGCAATTCAAGCAGGTGTTTCGCGACGGCGACCGCAACGCTAGCGACGTTCCGAACTTGCTGGTTTTGCAAACAACTGTTGAGAAATACACGCCTGGGAGCGAAATGCGCCGTGCAGTGACCACCGTGAGCGGCGCCACAAAATTAACGGTGTGGAGTCAGATCGTCACACGCGAAGGCAAAATCGTTCTCGAGCGTAGGGTCAATGGGAACGTTCGCTTATTCGGCAGCAATTTGCGGGCTACTCACAACTTGGCCCGCAATACAGCCAAAGCGATCAAACAATCACGATGGGATGTGGGCTAGGGCACCAATCCTCGGAAAATCTTGAAGGAGTCGATCATGATTACTAACGCCGCCGCAAAGCGGCAAGCAGTGCCGGATACTGAGAAACTCAGCGCCAAGTACGGATGTGGTCCCGTGCACTTCTCCGGAACGGACGAAGCACTGTATGAACGGCACTTGCTGTTTGACAGTGGCGTCGATCTAGCGGCCGCGACTGCGCGTGATCGGTTCGAGGCCCTTGCGCGGTCGGTGCGAGACGTTCTATCTCAGCGATGGCTCTTAACAGAGAAGACCTACGAAGAACGAACTCCCAAGCGGCTCTACTATCTCTCGATGGAGTTTCTCATCGGCCGCTCACTCGCAAACAACGTTACGAACCTTCTGCTCGCTCCGCTCACAGACCAGTTTATACAGGACAAGAAACTGAACCTCATCGAGATCTTAGAGCAGGAGCCCGACGCGGGACTCGGCAACGGCGGCCTTGGACGCCTGGCGGCCTGCTTCATTGAATCTGCCGCGACGATGCAGCTACCGGCGATGGGGTACGGATTGCGCTATGAATACGGCATCTTCAGGCAATCGATCCAGAACGGATGGCAACAGGAAACGCCGGATAACTGGCTCCGTTCTCCCGATCCGTGGGAGATCGCTCGCCCGAATGAGAAGGTGGAAGTCAGCGTGGGTTGCTCGTTCGAGCTCAGCGGAGGCAGCCTGCGCCCGGTACCGGGTCGCCCAACGACTCTGATCGGCATCCCATTTGACCGTCCCGTGATCGGATACGGTGGTTCCACGATCAACACGCTTCGACTCTGGGCGGCGGCAGCGCCCGACTACTTCAAGTTTGAAGAGTTCTCGCACGGCGATTTCGTAGAAGCATTTACTCAGACCCTTGGGGCCGAAACCCTGACCCGCGTCCTTTATCCCGATGATTCAAGAATCATGGGGCAAGGCCTGCGCCTGTTGCAGGAGTATTTCCTCGTTGCATGCTCGCTGGCAGATGCCGTGCGCCGCTTCCAACGCAGCAACTCGGATTGGCGCTTGCTTGCAGAGAAAGTGGCGATTCAGATGAATGATACCCACCCCTCTCTGGCCGTGCCGGAACTCATGCGAATCCTGGTTGATCAGGTGCACCTTGAATGGGATGAAGCCTGGCACATCACGCAGAACACGCTGGCGTACACCAATCACACCTTGTTGCCCGAAGCGCTCGAAAAATGGCCGGTAGCGTGGTTTGAAGACATGCTGCCCCGGCAACTCGAGATCATCTATGAAATCAACCGCCGTTTTCTGGGCGCCGTTCGCGGAACTTTTCCGGGCGACCAAGACCGGATTCAGCGCGTGAGCCTTATTGAAGAGGGGGACGGCCGAGCCAAGAAGGTTCGTATGGCCAATCTGGCGGTCGTAGGTTCTCACAGCACCAACGGGGTGGCAGAGATTCACTCCAAGCTGTTGCGTGAGACCACGCTCAAAGACCTGGCAGAAATCTTTCCGGAACGTTTCAACAACAAAACGAACGGAGTGACACCCCGGCGCTGGCTGCAATTATGCAATCACGGACTTTCTGCACTCATCACTGATGCCATTGGAGATGCCTGGATCCGTGACTTAAGCGAATTAAGCAAACTCAAAGCATTCACAGAGGACAATGGCTTCCGTGATGACTTCCGCAAAGCCAAGCGAAATGCCAAGCGACAATTCTGTGATTGGCTCCGCTGGTCGACAGGGCAGACCGTTGATCCGGAGTCGATCTTCGATTGCCAGGTCAAACGCATCCACGAGTACAAACGCCAATTCCTGAATGCACTGCGGATCGTTGTTCTCTACAACCGGCTGCGCCAGGACCCGGGGCTCAACCTGTACCCACGTACGTTCTTTTTCGCCGGCAAGGCCGCGCCTGCCTACCGGCTCGCCAAGTTGATCATCAAGTTCATTAACAATCTGGCTGCGACCATCGACGGCGACCCCACAGTACGCGAACGGCTTAAGGTGGTATTCCTGCCCGACTACTGCGTCTCGCTTGCGGAACACCTCATTCCCGCCAGTGACGTGTCCAACCAGATCTCGACGGCAGGCTATGAAGCCAGTGGGACAAGCAACATGAAGTTCATGATGAACGGCGCATTGACGATCGGCACACGCGACGGCGCGACGATTGAGATGGCAGCAGAGGCGGGCGAGGAGAACTTCTTCCTCTTCGGTTTGACAGCTGAGGAGGTGATTGGCAGTCGCGGATGGTACAACCCGCACTGGCACTACCAACACGATCCGGAGACCCGTCAAGCCCTGGACTTGATTTTCTCGGATCATTTCAGCTGCTATGAGCCGGGTGTGTTCGAGCCGTTGCGGGACATGTTGCTGCCGCACGGCGACCACTACATGCATTTGGCGGACCTGAACTCATACCTCACGGCAGACGCGCAGCTGACCGCGTTATATGCCGATTCCGACGAGTGGGCGCGCAAGGCCATCTTGAATGTGGCGGGCTCGGGAAAGTTCTCCAGCGACCGCACCATCGCTGAATACGCAGCAGAAATCTGGCATGTACAGCCATGTCCAATACCAGAGAAAGCGTAAGAGAGGACGCGGATGCGGAGACCACCCCGTTGCGTCACCCCGAGCATTACCAGTACGACTTTAACCTGCGGGATATCGCTGAGGTCTGGCGCCGTGGCAGTGGCATCGCATCCTGGCTCTTGGATCTTACCGCGGCCGCTCTGCTCGACGATCCCATACTCTCGAAGTTTGCCGGTAGGATTTCCGACCCCGGCGAAGGGCGTTGGACGATAAGAGCCGCGATTGACGAAGGCGCGCCGGTGCCGGTTCTCACCAGTGCCCTGTACGAGCGGTTCAGTTCGCGAGGCGAAGCCGATTTTGCAAACAAGCTTCTCTCTGCGATGCGCTACCAGTTCGGCGGACATTTGGAGAAGGCTGGCCAAAACCCAAGAGTGGCCTGAGGAGACGACCTTGTCAAACACGCATTCCGACGCGCTTGTTTTCTTCGGAGCCACTGGCGATCTCGCGTACAAGAAGATATTTCCCGCTCTGCAGGCCATGATCAAACGCGGGCATCTCGATGTTCCGATCATTGGCGTTGCCAAAGCCGGCTGGAATCTGGAGCAACTTCGGGCGCGGGCTCATGACAGTCTCGCAAAACACGGGGGAATCGATCCGGCTGCGTTCGAGGAACTCGCACGCCTTCTCCGTTATGTAGATGGAGACTACAACGATCCCCATACGTTTGAGCAGCTTGGCCGAGAACTGCAGGGGACACGACGCCCGGCAAACTATCTCGCCATTCCTCCAACACTTTTCGAAGTTGTGCTGGAACAGTTGCAGCACTGTGGCAGTTGTACGACCAGTGCCCGAATCATCGTGGAAAAGCCGTTCGGATTTGATCTTAAATCTGCGCAGCATCTGAATCGGCTTTTGCTCCGCCATTTCGGGGAGAAAGACATTTTTCGCATCGATCATTACCTGGGCAAGCTGCCGGTCAATAACATCCTTGTCTTTCGCTTCGCCAACGCGTTTATGGAAGCGTTCTGGAATCGCAACTATGTGGAGAGCGTACAGATCACGATGGCGGAAGACTTTGGGGTACAGGGCCGCGGCGCTTTCTATGATCAGACCGGGACGATACGCGATGTTGTGCAGAATCATCTATTTCAGATCCTCAGCAACCTGGCCATGGAACCTCCGGTCAGACTGGAGAGCGAATCGATCCGTGATGAGAAGGTGAAGGTCCTCAAGGCAATCCCGGCGCTAGAATCGACAGATGTCGTTCGGGGGCAGTTCCGAGGATATCTGGCAGAAGAGGGCGTGTCTCCCGACTCGCAGGTCGAGACCTTCGTGGCGCTCAAGCTACAGGTTAATTCCTGGCGCTGGCAGGGCGTTCCATTCTACATTCGAGCTGGAAAATGCCTGCCTGCAACCTGTACGGAAATCGTGTGCCGCTTGCGACAGCCGCCTACCGTGATACCGGCGGATGTGCTTGCCTCCAATTATCTCCGCTTCCGGATCAATCCTGATGTTGCGATCGCGATGGGAATGACAACCATGGCACCAGGGGAAAAGTTGATCGGAGAAGCGGCGGAGATGACCGCAAGCCGTCAGCGCGATTCCCAGGAAATGGACGCGTATGAACGAGTATTGGGTGACGCGATGGCGGGGGATGCGACGTTGTTTGCACGCGAAGATTATGTGGAAGAAGCGTGGCGGATTGTCGATCCCTTGCTGAGTCGGGGTACGGAACTCTATGGCTATGAGCCGCACACGTGGGGTCCCGCCGAGGTCGAGCGGGTGACTCCTCCCGGCGGGTGGCAGGATCTCGATATCCGACATGCAGAAGCAACTGCTGCCCATGCTGTTTGAGGAGGAATTCTCTAAGGAGGCGAATGATGGGCGTGAATTGGAGCAAGGGTTTCGTCGCCGCGTCCCTGCTGCTCTGCTCTGCCCAGGCTTTTCAGCCGGCACCGAAACTGTATCGCGCCAAGCCGGAGGACGTGCCGCCGTGGGCGGAGCAGGGGAATTTTCGTTTCATCCGGCTAGACGGCGGACAAATCGAAAGCTGGAAGGCCGAGCGGACCTGGTGGGGCGAAAAGTTCAGCGCCGAAGAGAAGGAGGCGCTGACCCACATCTATGATCGCGATTTCGAGCAAATGCTCGGCTTGCTCAAGCAGGCGGAGTTCAACTGGATCTGGGTCACCTGGAGCAACGGCTGGTCGCTTAAGGACGAGGACGAGAACCGGGAGAACCTGAAAAAGGTAATCGTCCGCTGCCATGAGAACGGCATCCACGTGTCGGCTTACCTGTCGGCTTCCAACGTGTTCTGGAAGAGCGCCTACCGCGACGACCCGGAAACGAAGAAATACGGCCTGTGGATGCACGGCATCCCCATGTTCTACGCCGGCCCGACCAAGACCGACCTGCAGATCTCATGGAAGCGCCGGCTCGCCGACGCGCGCGAGCCCGGCTGGCGAGCCTATCTCTTGAAGAAGGCGGAGATGGCGTTGGACGCGGGCGTGGACGCGATCATCTGGGACAACATGATCGGTCACAACAGCGGCCTGGCCCAGTTGCTCGATGAAAGCCAGCGCATGGCGGAGCGGAAGGCGCGGGAGACCGGCCGGCCCAAGGTCATGGTTTATGCCAATGTTCATATTGCCGCCTGACCGGTTTGGGATGAACGATATTAACGAGGCGATCTGGGAGGAGGACGGCAAGGACACACCGGGGGTGTGGGACGGTCATTGGCAGGTTGGCAACGCGCGCAAGATCAAATTCCTGAGCGGCGAGAAGCAGCTTTGGCAGCCCCTGATGTATGAGAACGACGTTTACCACTGCGGCCCCCGCGAGCGCTGCATCCCCAGCCCGGCCGAGCAGAAGCTTTCCATCGCCGAGGCCTATGCGTTCGGCGCGGCCACCTCGCGCAACATCGAGGGCCGATTCCTCTCCGCGCTGATCAAGGGCGAGCCGAAGGCCCAGGAGGCCTGGACGGCCATCGCTCAATACAACCATTTCGCGGTCGAGCATCGGGAGCTGTATCACCAGGCAGAGCCGGCGGCGCGGATCGCCTTGATCTCCGCAGAGCCGCACAACCCGCTGGCCGACGAATTCCTCAAGCAGAGCGTCTTCTTCGAGACCAAAGTGCTCGCGCACCTGGACAAGGGAGTCCCCCTGGACCGGTTCAAGGTGCTGGTCATGCCGGCTGACCTGCCCAAGCTCAGCGCCGAGCAAAAGGCCCGGTTAGATACGTTCACCGCCGGCGGGGGTGTCATCATCAGGGCGGGAAAGGCGGAGCCGGGAATTGCGGCGCGCGCCGAAGACGCAGCAGGAGGGCCTCGCCTCAGTCTGGAGCCGCGCGGTTACGTGCTGGGCCAGCTGAGTCGGAAACCCGACGGTCGGACTTTGATTCTCCACTTGCTCAACTACGATCACCAGGCCCCGGCAGAGAACGTGAAAGTCCGGCTGCAGCTGAGCGGGCTGGTCCGGGACCTGAGCCAATGGGAGGTGAAAGTCCTTTCGCCGGACACGCCACAGCCTCAGTTCACTGGCCTCTCTCTGCACGGGTGCGTCGCAGAGTTCGTCCTGGACCGGATCGAGCACTATACCGCGGTGACTCTCTCGGCAAGGCCGGCGCCGTAGTTTGAATTGTGGGCGAAGGGAAATGTGGCGACTTTTGTGGCGCGCGCAACAGAGGAAACTCGTAACTCGTTGAACGTGCTGAACGCCGTGAACGGCTGAGTTTTCACTCTCTAAGCGGGACGATATTCTTCCAGTTGGTACATGTCGTCCACCAGCAACCGCGATTCGTGCCGTCATTCCTTCTGGAGTAGTCTCATGCGGACTTCTTGAATGCCTCCTGGGACGTTTACGCCCCGATTGCGAGCACGACTCGCCCGTTCACCATTCCAGTCTTGAGGCGCTGGAAAACATCGTTGATCGATTCGAGCGGCTGCGTCTCGATGATTGCCTTCACCTTGCCTTCAGCGGCAAAGCTCAAAGCACGCGGATCTCGAATGTCATCGCTCTGCCCAGCATTAGGCATGTGCCCAGATCTGGGCGCGCGACTAGGCGCTAGAGTTGCGGCCAGCCTGAGAAAGCGGCGGCGATCCAAGGAAATGAACAGTCAACCTCGCTCAAAACTCTAGCTCACGCTTCAGCCATTTGGCATGCCGATTGCGATCCAACACAGGTCATGACAACTGGCTCCTGACTGGCGAACAGTCGTTGCTGGTCCCAGATTGCCGGACCAAGAAGGAGCAAACGGGAGGTGACTCATGCGGAGGCTCATAGGTGTAATCGCTTTGTGTCTGCTGACATTTCCGGCTCTTTGCCAGTCCAAATCGAAGTATCAGGTAGCCACCATTACTGAAGTGAAGCCGCATCAAGGTGCAGGAGATGGTACGCCGGATGCCACCAGCTATAACGCTTCCGTCAAAGTGGACGACACAATTTATGTGGTGCAATACACCCCGCCGCTCGGCATGATCACGGTGCGCTACGCGACGGGACGCGAGCTAACTGCGCGAACGATCCTGCAAGCTGCACCAGCGACACAAGCGACGGCGGCGAGGGAATGAAATGGTGAGATCCGGAAACATTGTCCGAGCACTTCGGTCTGCGGTGGCGTTCTCCTCAGTTTTCATCGTCATTTTCTTTATCTCCAAGACTCTGGGGAGGGCGCAAGAGCAAAGTCATACCTCGCCGCCAACTTCGACATCGATCGGCATCAAGCCGGAACCGGCGTCTGCGAGCGAGCCCGCAACGGCCGGTGGGGAAGACTCCGGCGACAAGACCGCACAGCTTAAGTACTCCGCTTCCGTGAGGTGGATGGCGCGCAAGTTGGGTGTGAGCGTGTTTACCGCGTATGGTCTCAGCGTCGCGCTGAACTTTATCACCATCATCTCTGTGGCCGTGGTTTTTTTGCGATCCAAATTGCCAGGCTGGTTTCATAGCCGAACCGAAGTCATTCGGCAGAATCTCGACGAAGCGCGCAAGACGAGCGCAGAGGCGCAGCAGCAGTTGTCGGCCATTGAGACTCGGATCGCCAAATTGCAATCCGAAATCGCGGGCATGGAGTCGGCTGCCGACCGGGAGTGGCAGGCTGAGGAACAAAGTATCCAAGCCACCACCGACGAGGAAAAACATAAGATTGTGGAAGCAGCGGAGCAGGAGATTGCAGCCGCCGTGAACCTGGCCCGGCGAGATTTCAAAACCTACGCCGCCAACATGGCGGTGACGCTGGCGGCCAGCCGCATACAAGTAGATGCCGCCACCGACGAAGGGCTGGTAATGGCCTTCATCGAGAAGCTGGGGAAAAACGGGAGCAACTGAGTGCCTGCGATCATCTGTAAGATAAAACAGCGTTAGTCGGAAGGATGGGAAGGTGTGAGCTAATGGGGTACCGATTTGAGTTCGACCCAGTGAACAAAATCCTGCTCGGTCGAGTTGAGGGGCGGTTCACAGAAGAATTGGCGGCAGAGTTTTACGGGGCAATTCGGAAGTATTCGGTCGCGACCGATGCCCACGCGGGCATTTTTGACTTCTCATCCGTTACTCAGATTAACGTCTCCGCTGACTTTGTCCGTCACCTGGCACGTTCGGAACCAGCCATGCCGGACGTGAACATACACCCTAGCTTTTTTGTTGCTCCCATGACAGCCGGGTTTGGCCTAGCTCGAATGTTTCAGATCCTGGGAGAACCAACGAGGCCGCTCCTGAAAGTCGTACATCGCGTGGACGAGGCGTTGGCAGAACTTGGCTTTCAATCCCCACACTTCGAGTCTTTAGAGTGACAGTCAGTTGACGAAAGCAGTGTGTACACTAACGACCGGGTTGTTGGTGTACTGGCGATATTTCAAAAGGAATCGGGCGGAGCGGGTGTATGCTTCGGGCCAATCTCATGGCATCGCAACTTCACACCAAACTTTCAGGCAGTTTCCGATTTCAGTTCGACGCAGTGAACAAAATCCTGCTCATGCGATTTGCGGGGCGGCTCACGAGAGAATCACTGACAAAGGTTTACTGGGCGATTCGAGAATATTCGATCAGGACCGATGCCCGCGCGGGGATTTGGGACTTCTCGCCGGTTACCGAGTTCGCCGTATCCGCTGAGTTTATGCGCGACATGGTAAACCAGGAACCAGCGATGCCGGACGCAACTAGACGGCCTCGCTTTCTCGTTGCCCCGACCACATTTGGACTTGGTCTATCTCGCATGATTGAGATCGCGCAACGGTCTAAGAACCCTCTGTTCAGAATCGTACTCGCAGTGGACGATGCGCTCGCGGCGCTCGGAGTTCAAACCCCACACTTTGAGCCACTAGAGTGATTGCACGGGTCGGTTGGCTCTATCAGTTCAGCCGGAGTCAACAACTGACCAGGTTGTCGGGCGATGTAGTCCAACCGACCGTTGCACAACGTGTTGCACATTTTTCTCCCAAAACGATTTTCTATCCCCCACAACGTGCTGATGCAACCCAAATCTTTCAGTAACTTACGCGGGGCTGAGCTGTTTCGTAATCGGCAGGTCATCAGTTCAAGTCTGATCGTCGGCTCCACTCTTTCATAAGCTTACGATCAGTTCACGAAACCTGTTGCACAAGTGTTGTACAAGCAATCATTGATTCCAGTTGTTTCCTGGCGTCGGTCACGATGCGCGTAGGCGTCTTGATGTAGCTACGCTGAGTCGTGCTTACGTCTTCGTGCCGCAGAATCGCCTGAATCTTCTTATCATCGACGCCCAGAACGTGCAGGTTCGTCGCGAGACCACGGCGATAGGCGTGCCAGCCCCGCGCGCTCAGGCACATAGTCGAGGTCCCAGGAGCGGAACGTTCGGATGGGGAAGAACCGCTTGCTGGCCTTGAGATAGCCACAAGTCAGCAAAAAGCAAAGCTGATTGGTGCAAGTTCGCAGGCCCTTGGCGGCCTGCTGGATCGCAGCGGGAAAATCAAAATACTGCTTGCGCTGGACACTGTTGAACATCGGGGGCGAGTCGAAGGCTTCTTGCTCAACGGTGTTGAAAATTCTCATCCGGCGCATGGCAGACTCCTGACATTGTGCCGGGATCGCCATCGCGACGTAGCGACTATCCAACACGCGAGTTGACAACGAAAAGCCTGGGCGTGTCAGCCCAGATTGTTCGGGGGGCAACTAGGACTAAGGCTGTGAAAAGCACATGGACAGCCGGAAAGGCAAAAAGACTCCGCCGTTCCGTCGCAATTCTTGGTTTTCGGGTCGGAGGATCAGGACTTACGCTTTTGGCAAGTGGAACCCATCGGGAGAAATCCAAAAGGATCGGACGCCAAGAAACCCGGCTTATACTTGAATCCTATGGCGTGGCGTCGACGCTCAGTTCTGTCGAACTTTACGTAGCTTTGCTGGACCTTAACCATAGGCTTCCGCCGCTGAGGTCCCACTGTGCCGTGGCGCTTGAAAAACGGTGGTTCGCCCTACTTCCCGGGCACCTCAAGCAGCACCAACCCATTCACCGGCACCTGTAACTTGATGGACCCTCCCGACAGTCGCAAATTTTGAATGGAAACCGTATCCGCCACGCGATTCAATTCGCGTACCTGCGCCTTCGTCGGATACTGAGGACTCCCCATCCGCTGATAGGCAGCCAGCGTATTGCAATGCTCGGAGTCCGCGCGCCTTACCCGGACTTCACTGTCAGGCCGCGCCCCGCGAATCTCGAATTCGACACTGCGCTCCGATCCCTTCTTATTGGGATCCACCAGATGCCAAGCCACAATCGCCAGCGAGCCATCGCGCCGTCGAGTAACTAACACGCTGGGGGAATCCTGCAATATCCTTTCCCCACCCAGTTCATGCAGCAGCGCAAAAGCCGAATAACTCGGTTTCTTGATTCCGCCCAGCGCGACTAAGCCAAAGCCGCCATCAAAAGGCTCGTGCTTCGGTCCGTTCTCTTCAAAGACGTCGCTGAACGTCCAGAACGACATCATATCTACCAGTCCATCGCATTGCCATATGTCATCGGCTAGCGCGGCGCCCACATAGGTAGTATCTCTCGCATGGAGCATTCCAAACGACGGAACATTCCACTCCGTCCACATCAAAGGCAGCCCGGGACGCGCCGACGCGGCAATCTGATCGTGGACTTTCTTGATGGCGCGACACACCCTTTGATCCATCGGAATCTCTTCATTGGTTCCGAAGAGATCCTGCACCGTATCGTCTCCGTAGCCGTGACTCGAAATAAAATCAGCGGGAACATTCCCCGTCGCAGCATGCGCGATGAACGCGTCTACCCAATGTGCCGATGAGGTCGCGGGGCCGCCCACTCGCAATCGCGGACTTACCGATTTCAACGCTCGCGCCGTATGATCGTATAACTCGAAGTAAGTGGCTTGTTTGGGATCTCCGCTCCAGAAATCAATGTTAGGTTCGTTCCATACTTCGAAATACCACTTCGCCACTTCGTCCAACCCGTAACGATCCACCAGATGCTGCGCCAAGGCGCGAATCAGATCATCCCATTTCTTATAATCCTTCGGAGGCGAAACAATCTGTTTGTACCAGAAGGGATGCACATCCTGTCGCAGCGCCAGTTTCTTGGGCATGAAGCTGATCTCGAAGAATGGCCGGACACCGTTCGCCAGCAACCCATCGTAGATCTGATCGACGTAGGCAAAATTGTAGATAGGATTTCCTTTATCATCCTCGTCGTAGACTCCATCTTCGTCATGCAGAATGTTATGAAAGCGCACGTAACTGAGCTCGGTGACTTTCTTGACTTCGCGAAGATCGCTGCGGTAACTGTCGCGCAAGGTTAGAATCGCCCGTCCCGACCCAAATGTCTGTTCCCAGAAGTGAGGAAACAACCGTCCCGCCGCGTGCGCATCAATTACTACCTTTTCCGGCAAGGTCTGAGCCGAACCGACGGCCGTAAAACAAATCAAACCAATAACGCTAACGACGAAGCGAGGGAGTCTCATAAGATTCGTCTTTGCAACTTTTTCAAGTGTGCTGCGGAAAACATTCGGGGTCTGGTTTCGCTTTGCCGAGCCACGGCTTCGGCCGATCTTACAAGTGCTGACAAACACAAGCCTTGTATCAGGCCATCGCTTTAGCGATGCCACAAGTTCTGAATCCAGATGCCCCTTTAGGGGCTGCGCTCCGAGCTGATTAAAACGACTTTGCGCCCACACCGCTAAGGCACGATTTCCAGCTTTGCCTCCGACCCGCTAACCGAATCCGGACTGATCCACACCGTAAGCTTAGCAGGCTCCGCTGCAAATTCGTTACGATCATTCCAAATCGCCGACGCGTCCGCCGGCAGCTGAAAACTCACTTTCTTCGTTTCTCCGGAAGCCAACGCGATCCGCTGAAACCCTTTTAACGCCCGCACTGGCTGAGCCGTGCTCGTGCCTTCCAGCCGTACATAAAGTTGAACTAACTCTTCACCGGCTCGTGAGCCTGTATTAGAAACCGTAGCCGCCACGGTCATCGCGTCCGCTCGGACGCTCAAACTTCCATTTAAGTCTCGTGCGCTAAGCTGCGTCTTACTAACCTCAGTCGGCCCATAACTGAAGCTGGTGTAAGAAAGCCCATAGCCAAAAGGAAACTGTGGAGTATTTTGCTCATCGATGTAACGTGAAAGATACTTCGACTCCACCTCAGTTGGCGGATGCCTAAGGTCGACCTTACCCGGCGGCCTTCCCGTACTTAGCGCATTGTAATAAAGAGGCTCTTGTCCAACGCTCCGCGGCCAACTTACCACCAGTCTGCCGCTGGGATTGGATTCGCCGAACAGCGTCCGAGCCAGCGCAGCACCCGCTTCCGTTCCAGGAAACCATGCCTCCATCACCGCCGGCACATGCTCAAAAGCCCATGGCACCGTGAGCGGACGCCCACTGAAAAGAATCAATACGACCGGCTTGCCGGTGCCAACAATCGATTCAAGCAACTCCTGCTGACGTCCGGGCAAGCCAAGATGCGCACGAGAAGCGGCCTCCCCACTCATATCAATCGACTCACCAAGCGTCAGGATCACGAGATCCGCGCGCCTCGCTGTGGCGACTGCCGCCGCGATCTCTTCGTTAGTACCCTTTAAGATCCCGGTTCCCTTCGAACGAAGCACGTTAGCATCACCCAATCGCCGCCCTAACTCGGCAGGAAAAGAGAGAGCCCCGCCCTTAGGCGCACTCGACGTTCCCTCCGGGTCCGAAGGATTGTCAGCCAACGGCCCAACAACCGCGACCGTTCTTACATCCTTAAAGATCGGCAGAAGAGATTTGCCTCCCGCAACCGGAGAGTTTTTCAGCAGGACGAACGATCGCTCCGCAATGGTCTCTGCCAACTGCAAGTTTGCCGGCAAAAAGAACGCCTGTTTGGCGCGACCCTCGTCTACATAAGGATGTTCAAACAGACCGAGCGCAAACTTTACCCGCAAGACTCGGCGCACGCTCTCATCGACCCTCGCCTCCGGCACCGCGCCCGATTGCACCAGCCGTTCCAGATGATCGTGGTAAAGGCTGCTCGCCATATCCATATCCACACCGGCTGAAAAAGCCCTGCGCGCCGCGGCCGCATCATCAATCGCGATTCCGTGGGCTACCAACTCGCCGATCGACGACCAGTCGCTCACCACCATCCCCTTAAATCCCCACCCCTTTCGCAGAATCTCGGTCAGCGTGAATGGATTCGCCGACGCCGGCACCCCGTTCAGCGAATTAAAAGCGCTCATCAGAGTCGCCGTCCCGGCATCGACCGCCGCATGAAACGGAGGCAGAAAATACTCCCGCAGCGTGTGCTCGGAAATCTCCGTCGAGTTGTAATCCCGGCCAGCCTCCGCCGCACCATAGCCCACATAATGCTTCACACATGCCGCCATTGTGTCCGGCGCATCCAGATGCAGACCCTGATATCCCCGCACATACGCGGCGGCCATCGCTGAACCGAGATACGGATCTTCACCTGCGCCTTCCGCGATTCGTCCCCAACGCGCATCGCGCGCGATATCCACCATCGGAGAAAAGGTCCACCGAATGCCGATCGCCGACGCCTCAAACGCCGCGACCCGAGCCGCCTTCTCCACCAGATCCGGATCCCACGTCGAGGCCATCCCCAGCGGAATTGGAAAATCGGTCCTAAATCCGTGCAGCACGTCGAACCCAAAGAGCAGCGGAATATGCAATCGCGACTTCTCCACCGCGATCCGCTGGTACTCGTTGATCAGCGGAGTCTCAATCACATTCAGCAACGCCCCAATCTCTCCCTCGGCGATCATTTCCTTATAGTCAGTCCGACCCGTGCCCGGGCCCGTCGCTTGCCCGGCTGAGTACTGCACCAGTTGTCCAACCTTTTCTTTCAGCGTCATGCTGCGCAGCACCGACTCGATCCGAGCCTCCAGTCGAGGGTCCGCGATGCCCGTTCCGTTTGCGTCGGTGCGGGTCTCCGTCGAAGCGGCCGCCGTTCCCTGAGCCCATAGCGCCGAACCGCCCATCGCGACGCAAAATATCCAGAGCAACAGCGCGCATAACCAAGCCCGTGACCTAGTCCATGACCGAAGATCAAAGATCCTTGAAGCCAGGGACCGAGCCCACCGTGCCGGCAACCACATGGGGTAGCACCTCACACAAAGCGAGTTTGTGCCTAACTAAATCGCGTTAGTAATGCGTCGACGGTCTGTATGAAATACGCTTTTCGTCCCGATGTCAAGGGAGTTGTCAAGCGTGCCATCAAAACTAAGACTCGCCGCGGCGAGATTCTTCTCTTGCCCCCGCCATTTCCTTGTGCGAGACTGCGCTCCGTGTCAGCCCTCAAGTCGAAACCCGCCAGCGATGGAACCGGACGTGCTCCAAGAAAGCCGATGAGTCTCAAACGATTGGCGGAGCATCTCGATCTTTCTCCCGCCACCGTGTCCCTCGTCATCAACCGCTCCAGCGTTGCCGACTCCATCCCGCAGGAGACCAAAGACCGCATCTTCGCGGCCGCCCGCAAATTCAAGTATCGTCCCAATTTCCTCGCTCGCTCCTTGCGCACGCAGCGCAGCTTCACCATCGGAGTCATCGTCCCCGAGGTCAGTGACGGCTATTCCGCCTCCGTCATGAGCGGCGTCGAAGATTATCTCTTGCAGGAGGGTTACTTCTACTTTGTCGCCAGCCATCGCCACCGTTCCGATCTGATCGACGAGTACCCACGTATGTTCCAGGAACGATCGGTGGATGGCCTCATCGCCGTCGATACCCCCTGGCACCTCAACCTCTCGCTGCCCGTGGTCACCGTCTCCGGTCACAATGAGGTCGCTGGTGTAACTAACATCGTGCTCAACCACAAACGTGCGGCTGAGGTAGCATTGAAGCACCTTTTTCACCTCGGCCATCGTCAGATCGCATTCATCAAAGGGCAGGAGTTCAGCTCCGACACCGAGACCCGTTGGGCCAACATCGAGAGTGCCGCACAAGAACTCGGCTTGATCATCAATCCCCGCCTGGTAGCGCAACTGGAGGGCAATTCTCCGTCTCCTCAGCTGGGACACATGGCGACGAAAATGTTGTTGGCGTCGCGCCAGGCGTTTTCCGCGCTGTTCGCCTTCAACGACATCTCTGCCATGGGCGCGATTCGTGCCTTGCGCGAGTGCGGCCTGCAGGTTCCCGGAGATGTTTCCGTAGTCGGATTCGACGACATTCAGAGTGCCGCGTTCCAGAATCCTGCCTTGACCACCGTGCGTCAGCCCTTGCGCGAGATGGGACGGGCCGCTGCCGAAATTCTGGTCAAATGCATCAACCGTCCCAGTTCCGAATTTCGTGACCAACATACCGTGGAGCCGGAACTCGTCATACGCGAAACCACAGCTCCCGTTCCAACCACCACTCGATTTCCCCTCAACATAGTAAGTTCTTGACGGGCCAAATCACGGCGTGCTATAAGCAGGCGGCGAGTCCTTCACTAAATCGCTTTTTCAGAGATTTAGTAAAAGATTTGGTGTATCCGATTGCATCATTACCTAGCCGCGTTTCGCGGCAGGCGTTCTTTGTCATTCGAGGAGACTCCATGAAGCGCTCCAGCTTGGCAGTCCAAGTCGTACTGCTGATCGTCAGCATCGTTGCATCCACCGTGTTAGTCCAGGCGCAGTATCGAGCTTCCATTCAGGGCGTGGTGACCGATTCCACGGGTGCAGTGGTCCGAGGCGCCACCCTCACGCTGACGAATCCCGCAACCGGTGAAAAGTGGGTCAGGACCAGCGATGGTGATGGCGTTTTCAACTTCAATGCGCTGGCCGCCTCCGGGGTGGTCTTCCGATTAGAAGTGGAGAAGCAGGGCTTCCAGAAGAAGGTCCTCGACAATGTTGAACTGATTCCCGAGCAGCCGAACGCTCTCAACGTGGTACTCGATGTTGGCTCCCAATCGACGACCGTCAACGTTGACGCTTCCATGGCACCCGCAGTAGACACCGAGACCGCCTCCATCAACGGGGTCGTCACCAGCAACCAGATTCAGCACATGCCGTCCTTCGGGCGCGATGTCACCAAACTCGCGCAGCTGGCTCCCGGTTCGTTCGCTGATGGTTCGCAGGCAAGCGGCACTGACAACTATAACCTCCCCGGCACTCAGACCAATGGAGGCCAGTCCGGTGGCAATGATGGCATCTTCAAGACGGAAAACGGTGTCCAGGTTATTGCCAATGGCAATCAGACTGAGAACAACGGTATTTCGATTGACGGCATCAGCACCACCAGCGCCGTATGGGGCGGCGCTACTGTCATCACCCCGTCTGAAGATTCCGTTGAAGACGTAAAGATCGTCACGAACAGTTACGACGCCGAGGATGGCCGCTTCAGCGGCGCGCAAATTAAGATCACTTCCAAGAGCGGCACCAACAACTACCACGGCAGCCTCTTCTTCACCGCTCACCAACCGGGCCTGAACGCCTATCAGCGCCCCTACGGCGGCAATTCCCCGCAGCGAGATAACAATAAATTCAATCAGTTCGGCGGCAGCGTCGGCGGCCCGCTCTGGAAAAACAAGCTCTTCGCCTTTTTCAACTATGAGACGGTGCGCGAACCTAATTCCGACCTCCCCGGCACCGGATGGTACGATACCCCGGCTTTCGATGCGTTGGCGCCCGCCGGAAGCATCGCCGCCACGTATCTTAACTTCCCTGGCAATGGCGTCCTCAACCACGGTTTTAGCACGAATAACAACTGCGCCGGCGCCGGCCTGACCGAAGGGCTCGACTGCGTAACCATTCCGGGTCAGGGCATCAACATCGGCACACCTTTGACCATAGGCTTGGGGAAGCAGGACCTCGGCTGGGCGAGCCCCCAGAACCCAGGCTGCGGCGGGGCCGGCACCGGCTGCGGAACCCCTGGGAGCCCTCTGGGAGTGACAGCCGACCTTGCCAACTACATAACCTCGAACCCGACAAACTTTAACGCCTCCCAGTACAACGGCCGCCTCGATGCGGATGTCACTGCCAAAGACCGCATCGGCTTTGCGATCTACTATGTTCCCCTTTCAAAAACGGACTATAACGGAGCCCGCGCCTACGATATCTTCTATCACTACCAGCTCAATGACGCGTTCTCCGCGATCTGGAACCACACCTTTTCCCCGACCTTCCTCAACGAAGCTCGCGCCAACGCTGCCGGATGGCGCTACAACGAAGTTACCTCCAACCCGCAGTCGCCGATTGGACTTCCCGTGGACAACATGGGTGGACTCGGCAGTATTACCCCAGGTCAATTCGGGCCCCCTGTTGGCAACATCCTGAATCAGTGGACTTACAGCTATAAGGATGTGGCCACCAAAATTCTCGGTCGCCACACTATGAAGTTCGGCGGTGAACTTACGCGCCTCTTTTACCTGCAAGAGCAAACCTATAACGGCGTGCCCAACTACAACTTCTTCAACATGTGGGACTTTCTCAACGATGCGCCTAAGAGCGAAGGGGGGGGCTTCGATCCTAACACCGGTATTCCGACTACTTTGCGTCAGGACGATCGCCAAGACATTTGGGGCTTCTTCTTCCAGGATGATTTCAAAGTCAAACCGAACCTGACCATCAATGTCGGCTTGCGCTGGTCTTACTTTGGTCCGCTCTCCTCTAAGCAGGGCAATATGTTCGTAGCCACTCCTGGCACGAGCGTGAACTACATGACTGGATTGGTAGTTCATAAGGGAGAGTCTTGGCAGGCCGAGAAAGATAACCTCGGACCCCAAATCGGTTTTGCCTGGAGTCCTAATCGGTTCGGAAGCAGGCTCGTGTTACGAGGCGGTTTCGGTATCAACTACAACCAGGAAGAAATCGCTATTTCTGCCAATATTCTCCAAAATCCGGGGTTAGTGGTGTTCCCGAGTTTGAGCTTGCCCACGCCGGCCTCGCCGAATCCGGGCATTGTCTATGCCCTTTCGTCGGGCATCCACGACCTCTACGGCTATCCAGCGAACCCGAACACAAAATCAACCTTTGGCCCCAATGGACTACCGACGAGCGGCGCGTCTGTTGGCGTCGAAATCTTCCCCAACACTCTTCCTACCATGCGTGTTTACCACTACTCGACGGATATGCAATACGATCTGGGTCACCAGTACGTAATGACGTTGGGATATCAGGGAAGCTTATCGCGTAACATCTTCTTCCACGAGAACCCGAACGCCGTCCCTGCAACCAGTGGCTACACCCTCAATCCCCAGATCAACGGCAACGACTATTGGGGGGTTAACGGCCGTGGCAACTACAATGCCATGCTCGCGGAATTGAAGCATCAATTCTCGCACCAGTTTATGGCCGACACTCAGTTCACCTGGGCGAAGAGCATGGACACCAGCTCCGCACCGTACTCGGAGCAGCCCTACCCCTATAACACCAACCTTGACTATGGGCGCTCCGACTACAACGTCGACAAGGCGTTCCGGGCTTATGGCATGTGGCAGCCGACCTTCTTCCATGGCAGTAACAGCTGGCTCGAAAAGATCGCAGGGGACTGGTCGCTTAGTGGCATCTTCAATATGCACTCCGGATTCCCCTGGAGTCCCATGGTGAGCGTTGTCGGCGGAAGTCTCTATTGCGGACAATGCGTTTATACAGGACTGTTCCCTGCCGCTTACTCGGGCGGCGCAGGAGACAGCACCAGCCTTGATGCATTCAAGGGCCCGGTTAGTTCGAATTTCCCGCTGGCCGCGACCAATCCCAATAAAGCGGGGGCGTATTTCTCGACGCCAACCTACACTGCCTACAACTGCAACACCTGCTACGGAACCGCGCTTCCTCAATCCCCCGGTGTCCATCGCAACTCGCTTACGATGCCTGGATACAAGGACGTGGACATGACCATAGCCAAGGGCTTTGGCCTCCCGAAGATGCCGGTACTCGGCGAAAACGCCAGGTTTGAACTCCGCATGGATGTCTTCAACCTGTTCAACAACATGAACTTCAACGAGAATACTATCTCGAACAACATTGGCAACTCGAACTTCGGCACGATTCAAAGTGCTCTGTCCGGCCGCGTCCTCTCGATAGGGGCGCGCTTCAGCTTCTAACTTTCAATCGTTAACCCTCACCAAGGCGCACTCGAATTCCGAGTGCGCTTTTTCCTTGGTGTGCCAAGCATGTTCAACAGCTAGGAGGTGAGAGCCCTCTATCCAGTCTGATGGAGACGAAGGGTTCGAGAAAGACATGACGTACGAACAATACTTTGACAAGACCTTTGTCGATCAGGCTTGTGAAAGCTTAGGTGTGCAGCAGAATCCGAGTCGGTGGTCTCAGCAGAGTTGATGAGTGGCTTGTGATGCCTGTTCGGGTGTAAAATACGGGCGCTCGTAAAAGGGAGGCTAGTATGCGTTCTTCCCTTGTTAACCCCTGTAAGCCTTTCCTTTCGATTCGCATTGCCCTCATTGCCGTGCTGACCTTGCTGTTGTCTGGCTGGACCTGCAGTGCGATGTTCGAGAGCTGTCAAGACGTGGTGCCGCAGGCCCAAATCACCTCACTCTCGCCGGGCACCATTCCAAGTGATGCTGACTCAGTCCCACTGACAGTGAACGGAAGCGGTTTTACTCCCCAATCTCAGATCATGTGGAACGGAAGCACATTGGAGACCGCGTTCATCGATCCACGCCGCCTTCAGACAACGATTACTCAGGAGACCTTTGACTCCTTTGGCGGCTCAGCGGGGAGCAGTGTACAGATCTCAGTGAGATCTCGGGGATCGCTCGCTGATTTGGGATGTCCTATCGGCGGGAATTCTGCCACGCTGGACCTGGTCATCAATTAGGGGGATTCTTCTCATTGAAAGGTCCAACTCCGTGTCTGAGCCATGGAAGATATATGGTCGAATTTTGAAATGGAGCCTGTTGTGCATCTCGAACACGAGACAAGGAGAAAATCATGATGCTTTCCGTCTCCCAAGTCAAAAACGAAATCCCAACATAACTAACCGCTGTACGCAATCTCTCACGGCGTATGGGAACCATGGGGCCGACATTCATCAGCATTTTCGGTCCACAACTTCAAACGAAAACTAGGAGGATAATCCCATGACCAAAGTATCCCGGTTTCTGGCGATATGTACGATCAGTGTTGCGTTTGCAACATTGTCGATCGCGTCGGCACAGGTCTATACGACGTGTCGACTATCCCTGGCGCGACTGCCACCACTCTAAACGGCGGTCCCAATCCGCAGGGCACGAACGTCGGTAGTTACACCGACACATCTGGTGTTACTCATGGTTTCGTGTTAACGAAAAAAGGCGTATTCACGTCGTTCGACCCTCCGGGCTCCACGTCGACGACTCCCAACTGGATCAGTCCGCAGGGAGTTATCGTGGGCAGCTACCTCGACTCGAGTGGTGCCAGCCACGGTTTCATTCTGGATGGGGGGAAATACACAACGGTTGACTTCCCAGGCGCGGCTGGAACCGTTCTCACCAGTCTCAACCCCTCAGGTCAAATGTCAGGAGAGTCCTGTGCCGTGGCTTCGTGCTTGAGCGGTACAACCCACAGTTTTGTAGTATCCAAGAAGGGCGTCTTCACAAGTTTCGATCCACCCGGCGCAATCAGCAGCCTTGCCGTCACTGTTATCCCGTCTGGTGCAGTCGTCGGTTCTTACACGGATAGTGGTGGAGTGGGTCACGGATACTTGCGGTACCACGGGACGTTCACCACGATTGATTTTCCGGGCGCTACGTTTACGTTTGCTGGAGCGGGTAACCCGGAGGGGGACATCGTAGGGTTATACACCGATACTGCAGACGTCAACCACGCTTTTCTGCTGAGCAACGGCGTTTTCACGTCGTTCGACTTCCCCGGAGCCATCTTCACTGATGCAGCCGGAATAAATCCTGGCGGTATCATCGTTGGTATCTATTTTGACTCGGCGGTCGTTGAGCACGGATTTATCCGGACGCCGTAAACGATGAGAGTTCGCCTCACCCGTTTGGCATTTTCTCAATGGCCTCTCGTCAATGCACTTTTCTGCATTGACCTGAGGCCATTCTGGTTGCAGGCTCCGTAATATGTCCTATTAACGTCCCCGCGCGGCAGACTCGACTTCGCAGGGCACTCGCATGACCAGCGGGTTCCTCTTTTAATTTGGGTAGGAGAATGGTAAAGCCAGCTATGCATGCCAGGGCTGTGGTGCGCATGGGGAGCGGCTTCACGTGATGTCTAATCCCGAGTTGGCAACCGCCAGTAATGCAGCCTAACCAGCCGCCGCCGATGAGGCTGCGGCATCCAGCGCTGGCGGCCTGGCGCCCTGGTAGTGTTGCAACTTTCAAATGCAGACAGGTTTGTCGCCGAGCGTCTGTTGTGGGTTCTCAGGTTGCCCAATCGAAAAGGCTGTCGATGAACTGAATCTGGCGAAGAAGGTTGTCTCCTGCCACCCATCGAACCTGCCCCTTACGGATCATATGAACCGCTTCGTAACCTTGGTATCGTTCGCCGAGCCGCCTGGAATTCTCGAAAGCCCTGCTTGGCGTTCACTCGACGTTTGATGGCTCGATGATCCTGTTTGAGAATGTTGTTCAAGTACTGCACAGGTCGGTGCCGACAGCGCTTGCGCAGCGTCCCATCCTTCTTACTGTCGGGGATGGCGGAGCTGTAGATCGGCGCCAGGTCGGTGTTGATCACCCGAGGTTGAGGATGGGACCGATCGCTGAGCGCCTTGCGAAACAGCCGCTTCGCAGCATCGGCGTCACGGAATGCTGATAATAAGAAATCGATAGTGGCACCCGCGGAATCGATGGCCCGATACAAATAGCACCAGCGACCCTTCACGCGAACGTAGGTTTCATCCACTCGCCAAGACTTGTTGGTCGGCTTGAGGTGCGGTCGCAATCGCTGCTCCATCTCAGGGCCGTAATACTGCACCCAGCGCCAAACCGTTGTGTGGTCGACATTGAGACCGCTCCTCCAGCAGCTCCTCAACATCGCGCAGAGACAGAGAATAGCGAAGTTGCAACACATCCGTATCGTGCCGACTCCTCGTCAGCCAGACAGTGGTCTTAACGGGTTGAGAGCTGAAAAGCGGATTCCTGCTTACGCTTCCATTTCCTCTGCTATATTGAACCGATGTTTTCCCTTCGCTTCGTTTTGGGTGCGTGCATTGCACTTGCCACTTTCGCCCAGGCGCAAACCAAACCGACAACTACAGAATCTGTTCAGACGCAGGCGCCTATGACTCAGCATGCCAGCGGACCGTTCGACGTGAAATTGATTCCGCAAAAGCCGGACAGCGATGTAGCGCAAGCGGCGAACCTTGGCCGGATGTCTATCGACAAGCAGTTTCATGGCGATCTTGAGGCCACGAGCAAGGGTGAAATGATCGCCGCGCAGACCGAGGTCAAGGGCTCCGCAGGTTACGTCGCGATGGAGCGTGTGACCGGCACGCTCAAGGGACGCAAGGGCAGCTTCGTTCTACAACATAGCGCTACCATGAACCGTGGCGTCCCGGAGCTATCGATCACAGTCGTGCCGGACTCCGGCACCGACGAACTAAAGGGGCTTGCCGGAAAGTTGAACATTACCATTGCCGACGGAAAGCACTCTTACGACTTCGACTACACGCTTGCCGACAAACCGTAGCCTCGGTACCCCTGCCAGTCTATTGCGTTCATGGACCCCAGTGAGCGTAAACGCGATGTTTCACCAACGATTCGCGCAAAGCCCGGGTCACTGGGCGGACTTGAATCGCGATATGGCCGTCCCTTTTGCAACGGAGTTCACACTAGCATTCAAGATAATTCCGGGGCTCGTTAGTGGAGTGAACTGACCTTGGTCTTAACCTTCGCCAGCAACGGTGGCGGCAGTTCTGCGTAGCCGTCCTCTGACGCAAGTCGCTGGCCATCGGTGAACATCCAGTTCAGCAGGTTAACCAGGGCAGCGGCACGTCGAAAATCGGATGAAGTGGTGCGCAGGTATAGCCAGGTGAAACTGGTGATGGGGAACGCATCGGCCCCCGGAGCATTGCTCAACGAAGCTGAAAACTTGTCCCACGCCGGCGCCTCTACCGCGTGACAAGCGGCCTTGATCGTTTCCGGCGAAGCCTTGACGTACTTTCCGGCTTCGTTTTGTACCATGCCATTTGGGATGTTGGCCTTGACTGCATACTGAGCCTCCACGTATCCGATCGAGCCCGTCTCGCTCTTCACTTTGTCGGCCATATCTGAACTGCGTTCGGCGGGCGTTCCCACGGGCCAATTGGGAGAGGCACTCGTCCCGATCTGTGTGCGGAACTTGGAACTGGTCTTGGAAAGGAACTCGCTGAAAACGTAATTCGAGCCTTTGCCTGCGGGCCGGTAAATCACTTTGATGGGCAGACTCGGTAAAGATACGTCTGGGTTGAGCTTCGCAATCTGGGAGGCATTCCAGGTCTTTATCTGCCCGAGAAAAATGTCGGCCAGTAACTCTCCGGAAAAGCGAAGTTCCGTATGAACTCCGGGCAGGTTGTAGATCGGAACGATACCGATCAACACGGCCGGCAGTTCGATCAAGTTCCCTTCCTTGCGCTGCGCGGCTGTAAGTTGGGCCTCGCCAGCACCAAAGTCGCCGCTGCCCTGGGAGATCTGCTTTATGCCCTCGCTCGTGCCCAGCGGAACGTACTTCATCTGGATCCCAGGGTTGCGCTTGTTGTAGTCCTGCGCCCACTTGTTGTAGAGCGGGGCGGGAACACTGGATCCAGACCCGACCAGAACAACGGTTTCCTGAGCAAAGCCAAGCGGGTGACAAAAACCGATCGCAAAGACCAACGTAAGCCATACCAGCAAAACGCTGGATCGGCCGGAACTTCTCTTCGAAGCCATTGGTGTAGAGAATTTTGTTTTGGTTTTCATCGGGGGGCCCCCAGTCTTGTTGGCCACTAGTAGGGAACCGTCACCCTAGGCGGCGCGGCGCAAGGATGCTAGAAGAGACGGCGCTAGACTACTCCTTTTTGGGCCATTGTGTTGGAAATAACTTTGCTGCCCTGCACCTCTCTTCGAGTACCGTACCGCACACCCATGACAATCGACGGACGAATCGCAACCTCCCTGTGGCCAGCCGAACAACGGGAGTCGAGAAAGCAGAGATTGTTGACGTAAAACAGATGCCATGAGAAGTCCGGTCTCTGGTGGGATGCGACTCCCGCCGTCACCTCTCGGCACCCATTGGCATTGCGCCCACCTATATGCCGAATCCTCTCTCCGTGCTTTAAGTACAGCTCGACACCCTCCGCCAGATCAACCCACTTGCAGCCTTTTCCTAGGGAATAGTTTGGTTCGCCAAAAAGTATACGTTGCCCGTGGTCTGGGCTAAGACGCAGGGGGTACCCCCGATTGTCCGAACCAGGTAGGCATTTACCGGCGGCTGCTCGTAATTAATGAACTTCGAATCGGAGAAAACGAAGAGTTTGCCGGAGCTGTTCACTGCCCAGGTCGGGTGTTCGTTAACGGACGCGAAGTCGCAATACTTGGCCGTTTTGCATACAGCCACCATTATAAAGAGAACAGGCTACCGAGTTGAGTCAAATTCTCCTTGTAACTGGCCTTGTAACTTGCTAAAATAAGTGTGGTTAGATTAAGCGGGATGCGTGGGCATGGTGAGCCCGTACCACAAGCGCTGACCCCGGCTATTGATCTCTGCATAAATAATGCAATACAATAATGGGTGTTCAGGAGCAGAACACCTATGCCCAGACTGAAGGGGAGTGCTGACCTACTCGAGGATCGGCGCAAGCGTGCCCTGGCGTTGCTGGATTCTGGTGAGTCTCTTAACGAGGTGGGACGGCGCATCGGCTGCAATCCCAGTTCGGTGATGCGTTGGCGCGATGCCCGACGGCGAGGCGGAGCCAAGGCATTGCGAGTGCGTTTCTCCCCAGGACGACCGCTGAAGTTGGACCGGACACAACGACGGCGTCTGGTCAGCCTTCTTCTGCAGGGACCGATGATGCACGGCTACCGGACTAATCTTTGGACCACCGCCCGGATTGCGGAATTGATCCGGAACCAGTTCGGAATCCAGTATCACCGCGATCACGTCGGACGTTTGCTGCACAGTCTGAACTGGAGCCCGCAGAAACCAGAACGACGCGCCCTGGAGCGGGATGAGAACGCCATCGAGCGCTGGCAACAGAAAGATTGGCCGCGGATAAAAAAAACGCTACGCGGCTGGGTGCCCACCTAGTTTTTGCTGACGAATCGGGCTTCCTTTTGATTCCTTATGTGGCCAAGACCTGGTCCCCGCAAGGCTGTACCCCAATTCACTATCATCGCCAGCGCCGACGCGACAAGGTCTCGGTCATTTCCGGAATCTCCGTAAGCCCCCGCCGCCAATGCCTGGGCCTGTACTATCAACTTTATTTCGACAATATCGGGCAGCACGAGGTTTGCATGTTTCTGCGCGAGTTGTTGCGCCACTTGCGGGGCCAGGTGATCGTGGTTCTGGACAATTCTTCCACCCACAAGGGAGCACCTCTCCTACAACTGCTGCGACAACACAGTCGCTTGCATATCGAGCACTTTCCCTCCTATGCTCCGGAGCTCAACCCCGATGAAGGGGTTTGGTCTCTGGCGAAACGAGCGCTCGCCAATAGTTGTCCCAATGATGTGGAGGAGTTGGTTGAGGACGTCATCGGCTCGATCAACGCTATTCGTATCTCAACTCGGAAGCTGCGCGGCTGCATACTGCAATCCGGACTGCCCTCTTTTTTGCGCTAGTCTATTGCATTCTTTATGCAGAGATCAATAGTAACGCGGTTGGGCACCCAAGCTCAGCCCTAAGTCGCGTTAGGCAGGGCATAACTTCTGAAAAACAAGAGGAGATTATGTCCACTGCTGCCAACGTTGATATTCTGACACCCGAAGCTGTTGCCGAATTGTTGCAAGTAAGCCTGCGCTAGGTTTACGAAAAGACTCGCCGCCGCCAACGCAACCCCTTGCCTTGCTACCGCCCCGGCAGGTACCTGCGCTTTTCTCGCACCGCAGTTCTTGATTGGTTGCAGGCCACCGCAACACCTGCGCCTAAACGCAAACGCTCGTAACTGGCGTGTGCGCTGGTGCCGCGATACCAAATTTGTAAAGGAGCAGTCATGACGAAAAGCCAACTGCTAAAAAAACTCGATGCTGTGATGACGGAGGCGGAGCGCACGAATATGTGGGGTGAAATTACCATCGATATACGTAAAGGCGAAGCCGTTTTGCTACGCAAGTCAACTACGGAAAAGTTAAGCCCCGAGGAGAAGTACTCCTATGACAACCACAACAGATAAAACAAAAGCGTTCCAACAGTTCACACGCGAGTGGAATGCGCGCCTGCGCACTGGTTTGCGCCGCGTAAATCAGGATGATGAAATCGCGCCGATGCATTGCTGCGCCGAGTGGCATTTTAGTCGCATGGAAGGCGATGGCATTTCATTGGTGCCGCTGCTGTACGGCATAAGCTGGCACTCGGCAGGCGGCCCGGAAAAGGACCCGGAAGCTTCCGGTGATTTTTGCGACAACCTGTATGACATTGCGCAGTTTTTGCGTACGGACGAAGACTACGTTTATGCCGCAGCGGCATTGCTGCGCGTTGCTGGCTGGTGGCAAGTGTTGGAAGAAAAACGCGGCAAGCCAACACACTATCGACCGGTTGGCCATACAGAATGGGCCGCTGCACATCCCGGTTGTTGCACCATTAAGCAGGGATTTCCGTTCCAAGAAAAAACAGAGTTGCAACTCCTAGGCCGCCAACTGCACAAATTCCTTGGCGGTGCCAAGCTGTTTCACAACGTGATACGCGGCTGGCGCAGGCTTGCTGCCAGCGATGAAGAGCTGTGTGCGGCTGCCAAGGCGTTTATGCAGACGGACCGTGGCCACGGTGCTGGCGCTGGCCGCCACCAGCGTTTTGGTGTTTACCTGCGCGCGCTGGCAAAGCCGAAAAGTTAGTAGTGGCGTACCGGTGAAAGGCAGGTACTAGTCTTCAATGTAAGTTTACGGTTTTGATTCTGCCAATTCCAAAGCGCGCCGCGCTTTGGATTCCATCAGTCTACCCATGTGACCTGCGATTTTGAGCAGAAGTGAATCACCTGTCGCAAAATTAAAATTTGCGGCGTCTCGCGCACAAGAATGTGCTGCTTCAGGGAATACTGCAGAACTGTTCACTTTTGACCAGCTTTCTGCCTTGGTTGCCGCCTATCATTTTTGCCAACCAGCGTTGCCAGCCTTGGAGGAAGTCATGGAAAACTTCACCGAGTTGATGCAAAGGCTACTCGAAATCCAAAGTGGCGGAAGACAACGAAGCCCAGAGCTGATCGCGGAAGATGAGCGATTGATGGATGGCCTACAGAAGAGAAATTTGACAGGAAAGCCCACACAAACGGTAAGGCTTAGCCAAGATAGCCCAGAGTGGACGCGATTCAAGGCTTAACCTTCACCCCAATGGAGTGATGATGCAGAGATGCAGAACGGGGTCAGACAGCAAGTCGGCTCGACGACTGGATTTTGTCCGCAACCTTAAATGCCAGTCTGTGCCAAGTACTCACTAAGATTATTTTCATATTTCACGCACAAAAGAAGGCCGCATTTGCGGCGACAAGGAGAAGAACAGTGAATAAGGATCAGGTTTCTGGCAAGGTTGAGCAGGCGGTGGGAAAGGTAAAGCAACGCGTCGGAGAAACTGTCGGCAACGAAAAGCTAGCCAATCAGGGAGTTGTGGATCAAGCCAAAGGTGCGGCAAAAGAGACGTGGGGCAACGCTAGAGACGCTGCCAAAGAGGTGCAACAGTCGCACAAGGACGCCGTAACCGACAAGACACACGAGACGCGAGACAAGATCAGTCAGTCGGTGCAAGATGCCAAGAAGAAGGTCAACGAGAAGATCGACAAATTCAAGGAGCGCCATTCAGCCTGATGCGCCGTGGCTTCGATCATTTTTTTCCTTTGTCACTCTCAGTCTGGTTGTCGTTATTCCTTCTTGAGGATCTCCCTCAATGGGTTCTGGTTCAGGTTTGTTGCACCCTCCGGCGAGTCTCGGTAATCAAGATTGAATGGCTAAGAAGTTGTCGTACAAGGAATTGCTTTCGAATCTGAACGGTTTGACAGCGTAAGCTGGTGCCAGCAGGGCCGGGTTGGGTTGTCGAAGCGGAGGGATCAGGTAGCGCGCTCTGCCCAGATTGTGGAGTGACTTCCCATTTCCGCCATAGTCGCTACTGGCGTAAGCTTCGAGACCTCCCGTTGCAGGGAGCATCGGTTACGCTCAAGGTCCAGATGGGTCGTTGGCGTTGCCGAAGCCGCCGGTGCTTGCGCCAGATTTTCACCGAGCGCGTCGACGGCGTCCTGCTCCCGCATTCCCAGCAGACAAATCGTTTGAGTGAAGTCCATCGGTTGGTGGGTCGCGCGCTGGGGTTTCGTTCTGGTCAGCGATTGTTGAATCGGCTCGGTATGCCGTCGAGTCGGCACACGCTGCTTCGCCAGGTCATCAAAGCGGCAAGTGGTTCTGGTTGGCAACCCGCGATCCGAGTCCTGGGTGTAGACGACTGGGCGTGGCGTAAAGGCCAGTCGTTCGGTACTATCTTGGTCGATCTGGAGCGCAATGAGGTAGTAGATTTATTGCCCACTCGCTCGGCCAAGGTGCTCGGTGAGTGGCTGGCACAACATCCCGAAGTGAAGGTGGTCAGCCGCGACCGTCAAGGTGTTTACGCCGAAGGAGTTCGTGCCGGCGCACCCCGAGCCCGGCAGGTCGCCGATCGCTTTCACTTAACGCTGAATTTGAGGCAGGCGGTTGAGCGCGAACTTGCCGTCCGGCGACCATTCCTGCGGCTCGCCACTCCGCTTGGAAATCCCGCAAACCCCGCGGGATTCCCACAGCCTCGGCGACTGCGAGAGATTAACTAAAAACCGGACATTTCATTTACTAAGAAAAAGGGACATTTCTAATGTCGTAAGAATGGGGACATTTCTAATGTCGGTTGACAGCGGAGGCCGAGTCACTTGACTTGATGTGTGAACAATTTTCAAAAAGTGAGATGTGGCGCAGCGGGTGGATGAACTAGCTTTCCTGTATACGAATATACGGCTGCGCCACCAGAGGAACAAAACGACCATGGGCCGCGTGGTTCCTTCATATCTGCCGACAGCTTACATACGGTGGCCACGTGGTGACTGCTCAAAATTGCTCAGGTTTCGGAATATAGATGTCCACACTCCGTGGGGTACTTCAGCGCGACCGAATAGCGTCCTTCAGCTTCAGCGTTCCGTCCAGCTTCCCCTTAAGAATCTTGTCCGCCAGGAAACCCTTGCTCACACGGGGTCTCTCCTACATAGCGTCTTAAGCAATTGCGCATAGTCTGCGGAGGACATCGTTGCGAGTGGTCCAGGTTGCGAACTCAGATTCAACCGCGCTGATGACGTCTTGGAGATGATCGAAGTAGCGATTGTGCAGGCAACGACGGCGTGTGAGCTTCCACACTCGCTCGATGGGATTGAGTTCAGGACTGTACGGGGGAAGGAAGTCCAAAGCAAAGTGATGGGCGTGTTGTTCCCGCCACGGTCGGTGCAGGCGGGAGTGGTGATAACGGGCATTGTCGGTGATGACCACAGCCCGTCTCCGGGTCCCGTGGCTGGCGGAGCGGAGTTGCTGGAGAAACTGAAGGAAGCTGGGCCCATTGAATTTGCCGGTTTCCAGACGGAACACAAAGCGCCCATCCCGCAAGCGCACGGCCCCGAAATATCCCACACTCTTGCGGGTGGGGGCGTGCAGGAGGACAGGGTCCTTGATTTCTGGCGGGATCCACATGCGGCAGCGCGAGCCGTGCTGCTGAAAGTGCACCTCGTCGGTCGCCCAAAGATCGACGCTGTCGTCCTGCATCAAGTCTTGGAGTTTTTTTTATGTGCTTTTTGCACTGCGGGATTGGCCTGGGCCAACACAGGTCGTGGCTTGCGCAACCGAAAGCCGAGCTGACGGAACATACGCTGGCACTGGCGAACACCGATGGCAATGCCATACCTTTGCTCAATCCAGGTACTGAGTGTTTTTCCGTCCCAGAGGTTTCCACTCAGACCAATCTCCCTCGGCGGGTGACGCAAGATTCGATCCACCCCTTCCAGTTGTTTTTCCGTCAAGCGTCGGGGACGTCCCGGTCGTTCCCCCTCCAATAATCCCGCCAGACCGTCACTTTCAAAACGGCCCACCCAATACTCCACCGACCGTGGCGCATCGCCCAAAAGATGGGCCACTTCCGGACAGGTCATACCCTGGGCTACCAAAAGCACTCCATGGAGACGATGGTCATAGCGGGATTCTTCCGAGCGGCGGATCTCATCCTGCAATCCGAGAATAATGGTGGGAGAGTCGGCAATGGCAAGTGGTTTCATTCTTCTATGAAACCACAAATCCATCGCTATGCGCAATTACTTATGTCGCTGTGTTTAATGATGCCCTTCCGCTCGGTTGCGAACGGGAGGCATTTGTTGATAGCCAAGTCGCAACGGCGTATTACACCCCTGAGAACGATTCGAACGAAATCCTCACTCACCTAATGGGCGACAACGTGATGGCCGAAAATGTGCCGGATGAGCAGCGCAAATTCATTAAGTGCAACCTCTTGGTCGCCAACACCTTGGCCTTCCACAATATCGTTTCGATGACAAAGGCGATTGACCGGCTGAAGGCGGAGGGGCAGGAAATCTCCAACGAGGTGCTGGCGGCTTTCAGTCCTTATCAGACGTCGCACATTAACCGCTTCGGGCAGTCCAACTCTACGCTCGGCGAACGTCGGAACCAACTGCCGTTTATCCCCAAGCCCCCAAGCGTCGAGACCGGCACGGTTTCGCTCGGTCTGGCGGCCGCCGGTTCGTTCTCAGGGGTGAAACGCGCTTCCGCACCTGCGGGCAAGATCGAATGCTGACACCGTGCTGTTGAACCTGGGCAGTGACCATTTCCTTCTGTACCCTCTCCAGAATGGCTTCGCCCTCCTCTATCGTCAACCCCACGCTAGCCGAAGAGATCTCGTCCGGGCGCTCGATCGCGGCAATCTCGTGCTCGATGGGTTTACCCGGAAGCACCTCAGCTACCAACTTCATTGTCCATTTCATTCCCCGAGCTTACCCCACCCCACAACTTTGCATGCTCTCGTACGCCATCGGACCTCCTCCCGTCTGTGGCCTGACCTATCAACCTGCACCAAACATGAGGAAGAGCATCAATAAGAATAAACGACAGTCGCAAAAAACGCAGAACGATCCGCTCATATTTTGACAGTCAGACTTCGGTTGATGAGCAATAGTGACCGTCTATTTAGGATGAGTTTATGGCAAAATAAGTCAATGTTGAAGAGAAAATCTACGAAGAAATCCGACAGCGCGGCACTCGCTCAGCCGACACAAGCTGATCTCCGCGAATTGATTCTGCGCGCGGCGCATGACCAGCAGCCACGAGATGACACTGGACCAACACTCCAGCAACCGACAGTGCTGGACAGAGTGGCGCAACTGCTAGGAGGCCGCTCGGACCCCGATCTCGAACAGGCCGTACTGACTCAATGGCACGACCTGATGAGAACAGGGTACTTCGCGTGGGGGTTCAACCTTAGTAATCCCAATCCTCCATTCTTTCACTTTACGGATCGCGGGCGGCGGGCTTTGGAAAGGTTGAGTCGCGACCCCGGCAATCCCGCCGGCTACCTGCGGCACTTGGCTGCCGTCGCGAAATTGAATCCGATTACCAGTTCGTATCTGGGCGAGGGATTAGACTGCTTTGTTGCCGGATTCTACAAAGCGGCGGCGGTCATGATTGGCGGCGCTGCAGAGAGCATAATTCTGGACCTGCGTGATCTGGTTATGCAGAGGCTGGCACAGGCGAAGCTTTCGAAGCCGAAAGGTCTGTCCGACTGCAGAGTGAAGACCATACTGGATGCGCTCTACGATATTCTCGATGCGAAGAAGGGTTCTTTCCCAAGAGACTTGCGCGAGGAATTTGAATCCTACTGGCTGGCGTTTGCGCAGCAGTTCCGAGCAACGCGCAATGACGCCGGACATCCATCAAGCGTCGATCCGGTCACTGAAGAAGCCGTGCACGCTTCATTTCTGATCTTCCCTGACCAGGCACGGCTTTCAAACAACCTTGCCACATGGATCAGTGCCAATCTCAAGTAATTGTGTGCTCCAGTGTGATAATCAGGATTACGGCAAATTAAAGGACTGCCACAGCACATGCCAGCCGACGTTGAGGTTTGTCGGAAGGCAAAGTGACCCCTGAAACCTTTCAGATGTGCCGATGCTCAGAATCATGAAGCCTGCGCTGGACGAAGCACAAGCCGTGGCATTGGATAGACACCTGCTGGATCGATGATCTCTGCCATTGTCCTGCCTGATGTGAGCAGGGTTGACCAGACCGTCAGATCCCGGCCTGATAATTTTGCGGCGTGGTGTTGCCGCCCCGTTTGCTGAGGAACAGTTTGCGAATGGTTCCAGATACCACCGCATGCACAGGTGTTCCTCTCGGTTCCCATAATGTCGATCGCCTCATGCCGATGTCCGTTGTGAACTTCTTCAAACGTATCCGCGAGGGCGAGTCCGCTGATGGGCGGAGTCATCTCGAGGCTCGAAGAGGTCACGCCAGCCGCAAAAAACACCGGAACAAGCACGGCAATGCAAACGCAGAGGTTCAAGCCTGTTTCTCCAGGATTGCCGTGGTGCCGCGTCGAACCATGTGCGGCAGATCATCCACATTCCACTTCGTCATCCTGTACCCGGCGGATTCGCCGTGCCGGATATGCCCCGTGATTCCATTGTGTTCTTTCGAGAGGCCGATTTACGCTACGCGGGCGGATCTGTACGGGTCGGTTTCTTGACCGCCTTCCGTAGTGTCTTGCTTGATCGCCTCGAAGCTTCAGTCCACTGGATGCCTGCCGAAGGTTTACCTTGTGTAGCCTCGTCGCCAGTCTCCTCGCGACCCTCCGGCATGACGCCGAGTTTGCCGGCTGTCTCGGTACCAAGCCGCCCTGTTGTGCGGCGCCAACTCCTTCGACTACCTGACCGACTTGCAGCGCCACGCTCAGGAACTGGCGACCAAGCCCGCGAAGTGGATGCCGTGGAACTATCGCGAGACGCTGGAGCGGATCGTCTCCCTCTCCGATTCCGCGCAGAGTGCGGATCGTCTCCCTCTCCGATTCCGCGCAGAGTTAGGATGAATCACTCATGGCCGGAAACACCAAACGTCAATCAAAATCGCACCCCACCTGGACCGATGTCAAAGCCAAACTCGCGGATTTTGACCGTGCAGCGCTGCTCGACTTGATCCGGAGTCTCTACAGTGCGCACAAGGACAATCAGGTGTTTCTCCATTCCCGCTTTGGTTTGGGCGGAGACGTGCTGGAACCGTATAAGAAAATCATTGATCGGTGGCTTTGGCCTGACGTGCTCCGGAAGCAGGACACATCTGTCTCCCAAGCCAAGCAGGCCATCTCTGATTACAAAAAGGCAGTTGGCGATCCCGAGGGAGTGGCCGAGTTGATGGTTTTCTACTGCGAGCAAGCCGCAGGGTTCTGCGACGACATTTGCAGCGACGATGAGGGATACTTCGATGCCCTGGTGCGCATGTTCGAGCAGGCCCTCAAGTTCGCCAACGTACTATCGCCCGACCGCCGGGATGACCTGGTCTCCAGGTTAGATCGTGTGCGCACCATCAGCCATGACTTCGGCTATGGCGTCGGAGATGACATGGATTTCCTTCTTTCGAAGTACACCCGGAGTTAGCGCTGATCGTCCTTGAATCCTGAATTACTGCTCGCTCTTGTGCCGGGGTTGCGCAGGCTTACCGAAAACACACTCTGTTTTCCGTCCCGAGAAACGTCGAAATCATCCATGGGATAACTGAGCAGGACTCGCTCCATCTTCCCCGTGGCGAGTTCTCTGACCCACAGTTCGGCCCTATTTGTCTGGCCGATAGGCAACAAGTAATAAACCTTTTTTCCGTCCGATGAAAAAGACGCGGTTCTCCGTCTTTGTGTTTGGCGCGCCACTGATACCACGACCCTTCCTGCCTCTTCTTCCGAGGAAGTCGGGTGCTCACCACTTTGGTCATGGATCCAGACCATGCTGTTTTGAGTGCCGACCGAAGTGATGAATGACTTACCATCCGGAGCCATGGCGATACCTTCCTCCTCGGCGATGCCGGAAGCCAGGAGGAAGTCTTCGGTATTCGGACTTCAAGTGGTCGGTCGCACGCCGCGGCCAACCAGATTTTGTGCGGCGGCGGCCCACTCAGGGAATTGAAATTGGAAACCAGCTTCGACAAGACGACCGGGAATAACGCGGCGGCTCTTGAGCACCAGTTCGGTTTCGGAGCGCAGAAAGATCGTGCCTATTTCCAGCATCCAGCTTGCGGCAGGCAGCCCGATTCGTGTGCCCCACGCGTGTCGCAGAGCCTTCATGAATTCCCGGCTCTGTAACGGATTTGGTGACGCAATGTTGACAGCGCCGTCGATCTCATCTCGGGTGATCAGATAGTCCAGTTGCCGGCCGGGACTTGCACCCGCTGAAGTCCAGCGCCTTTCACGGCGCACTGTTACGCCAACTGACAAACCTTAAAGCCGACACAGTCTTTGGAGACTAGCCCGCAAACCCCCACCCTGACATCCACGAAATTAAACTGTCCGTAACATTATGGCGACGCCGTTTTGATATTTTGGGTGGCGGAGTGTGACTATGAAAAAGACACTTGCTTTGCTTTCCCTCGCAGCTGCCTGTTCGATGGGTACTGCAATCGCCCAAGACAATGGGTTTCTACAAGGCCGCATCAAACGCGTTTTGCTGATCAGCGTCGATGGTATGCACGCTGTCGATTTCTTGAACTGCTCCAACGGCATTAGCACGGTCAATAACGGCGCCCCATATTGCCCGGCGCTTGCTGCTCTCGGCAAAACTGGCGTCAACTACGTCGCCGCCAGCACCTCAAAAACGTCGGATTCCTTCCCCGGCCTGACCGCGATCGTCACCGGCGGAAGCCCGGCCCTATACCGGCGTCTACTACGACGTCGCTTATTCGCGAAATTATGACGCTCCGGCGAAAACCACCGGCAATGGCCTCGCAGCCGGCCCCTGCACCCCCTTCGCGGACGCCGACGGGCACCACAACCGAGTACGAAGAAGGCATCGACATCGACCAGACCAAGTTGAACGGCGGCGCGCCGGGCGCTTCGCTGACCGACGGCGGCATCGACTCGATCGACTCCAAGAGACTGGTCCGCGATCCGAATAATGGCTGCAATCCCGTTTGGCCGTGGAATTTCGTCCGCGCCAACAGCATCTTCAGCGTCATTCACCAGGCCGGCGGATACGCGGCTTGGTCCGACAAGCACCCCGCGTACTCCTCGGTCGCTGCTGGTCTTGGCCCCATTGCGCTCGACGACTTCTACGCGCCTGAAATCAACTCCAACGTGATTGCCCTTCCCGGGCGTTACAACGCCCACAGGCATGTCCTGCAACCCAATCCCGGATCCAGGCTCGGACCTGACCGCCTGGACCAACAGCTTCCAGAACATTCAGTGCTACGACACGTTGAAAGTCAACGCGATCCTCAACGAGATCGACGGGAAGAACCACCTCGGCACCACGCAGACCCAGGTTCCCACCATCTTCGGCATGAACTTCCAGGCGCTGAGCGTGGGCCAGAAGCTCATTGAGAAGAGCAACGGCAGCGACGGGCGGATATCTGGATGCCGCTGGCACGCCCGGAGCGGCGCTGCTGAGCGAATTCCAGTTCGTCGACGCCTCGATCGGGGCATTCGTCAGCGAACTGAAGGCACAGGGCCTCTACGATTCGACCCTGATCGTGATCACTGCCAAGCACGGCCAGTCGCCGATCGATCCCAGCCGCTACGTCTCTCAGCTCATCAACGGCACTTCGCCCGTCACCCTGCTCTCGAATGCGGGCTATATCCCGTACTCGGAATCCACCAACAACCCGACCGGCATTGGACCGACGGAAGATGATGTCTCGCTGGTCTGGCTGACGAACTCCTCGGATACTTTAGCCGCTGTCGCAATCCTGGAAGCGAATGCCACCGCCGCCGGAATCGAGCTCGGGCAGATCTACTACGGCCCTTCGCTTGCGCTTAACTACAACGACCCAACCATAGACCCGCGCACGCCGGACATCATCGTGACCCCGAACGTCGGCGTTACTTACTCCGGCAGCACGGCGAAACTGGCTGAGCACGGCGGGATTCGCCCATGACGACACGAATGTCGTTCTGCTGCTGTCGAATCCGTCCTTCGACTCCCGGACGGTCCGCGCCCAGGTTGGCACTGTCCAGGTGGCGCCCACCATCCTCAAAGACTTGGGTCTCAGTCCTTCGGCCCTGAGTGCTGTTCGTGCTGAGGGAACGAGCGTCCTTCCGTAGTAATCGTTCGACGACCGGGCAAACCGACAGGGGACGCTCCTTCGCGGGCGTCCGCTGTTTTTTTGGGCCTAAGAATCTGGCGACGTTTTTTAAGCGCGAAATTCGATTTTGGAGGCAGACTGTTGAAACCAGGCGTGGGTGTTGAAAAACTCTTTTCACGGAATTTCAACGGCAAAATTCGTTCGTAAGTTATTGAATGTTCGTTCGCCGTAGACGCTGAAATTCACTGAAATTACTGCTTTGGATCCTTTTTCAACAGCCACAGGCGTTTACACTAAAAATCCCCGTTCCGAGGTCAATGAGCCCGGATCGCCGGGGTTCGACTGTTCTACGTTCTGTTCGCTGACTTGCAGTCCCGTCGAACTGGTGCGCTGGCTGGTGGGTGCGCGCCCACCAGGCGTAGGCTTCCGTCCGCGCGGCCCTCGCGCCGAACACGTCGGTAACTTGGAACGACTTAGCCCCTAAGCAGACAATACAGACTGACGGCGCAGGTCCTTTTTCTCCCGGGGGCAGGGAGAATTGTGCGCTGAAGGTTATGACTTAGGGAAGGTGTCAGACATGGCGACAACTAAAGTTGAGAGAGCGGGAGTTGGTTTTAGGTTTGGCCGTCAACCAGGGCCGATCGTACTCGAAGTTCATACCCACCATGACACCATTTCCGCACTCCGGGGCGTTCAGGTTGGACTCGAACTGCTGAACGGAATCACCGGCGAGCAAGCGAAGAAAATCCTGGATGTGCTGAACGAGAACGTAATCGGCGTGCTTGTCACCACCGCATCGGAGGACAAGACGGAAGCGGTCGTCGGGTTGACGATCTGAAACTCACCTATGGATGATCGCAGGAGCGAGGGTTTTGGGCGGTACGAGATCCTGACCGAACTGGGACGGGGAGCCATGGGTGTTGTCTACAAAGCGCGCGATCCCAAGATCAATCGCGTCGTCGCGGTAAAGACCATTTCGTTAGTCGGCCAATCGCCCGAAGAGGAAAGCGAGTATCGCGAGCGTTTCTTTCGGGAAGCGGAAGCTGCGGGCCGCGTCTCGCATCCTGGAATCGTAACCATTTTCGATGTCGGCGAGGAACCAGAGACGCGCGCTCCTTACATCGTAATGGAATTTGTTGGGGGACAGGCCCTCGACAAGCTGCTGTCGCGGGACGACCATAAGTTGCCGCTGCAGGCGGCACTGCAGCTAGCGCTCGAATTGGCGGAAGCCTTGGATTGCGCCCACGGTCAAGGCGTGGTTCACCGCGATCTGAAACCCGCGAATATCTTGCTGACCGAAGAGGGCCATCCCAAGATTGCCGACTTCGGAGTCGCTAAACTGAACTTCGCCAACCAAACTCTGGCGGGACGTGCGCTGGGCACACCCGCTTATATGTCGCCCGAACAATTGAATGGCGAAGAGGTGGATGGGCGGTCGGACTTGTTTTCCCTGGGGGTGGTACTGTACACGGTTCTGACCGGCTACAGACCGTTCCAAGGCAACAGCGCCGTCACCGTCTCGTTCAAGGTGGTCAATCACGAACCGATGCCGGCGACTCTACTCGATACTGAGTTGCCGCCGGGACTCGATTACATCATTGCTCGGGCGATAGCGAAAGATCCCGCCGAGCGTTATCAACGCGGGATGGAGATGGTACTGGATATCCAGGAACTGCGGGAAGGACGAGAACCGTGGAGCAAGTCAAAGCGGCCAGGATCGCCCACGGGCGGAAGCTCAGGCCAAGCGGCGAGGGAAAGAGCCAGAGCCTCCCTGGTTCAACCGGGAATTGCATCCAGTCTCCCGTTAAGCGCGCGATTTTTATTATTCCTGCGGCACGGTGTAGCCGAGAACCAACTGAAGGCAATCCGGAAAAAGTCTTTCGCCGGTTTGCTCTTGGTCAGTCTGCTCCTGATTGGACTTGGGATCATCTCATTTCGTCCTCTAGGGTTGCGACCCAGAATCGCCAGGCCATGGCTTCGCGCCGGGGAGGTTTACCCGGTTAAAACGGCCACGCCGCCGCCGACCGCGCCAGCCGCGAGCTCGGTCACTGCCGTGGCCACGGCACCGACGCCTATAGGGGAATCTGTGAAAGGACCCCGTGCGGGCCAAACGGTTTCTCCAGCAATGTTGGACATCGAGGTAGAGCACAACTTCACGGCGGCCCACCTGTCGGTTTGGGTGGACGATCACTCGATTTATACTCACCTGCTGGAAGGATCCGACAAGAAGCGCCTGATCGTATTTCATGGCATCCAGGGCCATGAGTCCCATGCGATGCAGTTGGCTCCCGGGAAGCATCGCGTCCGGGTACGGGTGGTATCCAGCGTGGACTCATATGACCAGTCCGGCACGGTGGCGGGCGAGTTTGCCAGCGGAAAAGGAAAGGTGCTGCGAATCCACTTCAATAAACGTGGCGAGATGAACCTAAGCCTTCAATAGCAAAAGGTTTGCCACCACCCACTGCGAAGATGCTCGGCCGCTATTATCTAGGATGCTGCGACTAGCTCCCCACCTCTGCACGCCAAATCCACGGGTCGCGCCCCGCCTTTACGACGTTCCACGAATCGACAAACTGAGCAGTTTTGAGCAGACGAAGAAAGTGTCAGTCAGAACTGATTCGCTCTGTCACCTGGCGATCGTGCCCAGACCACGATCGTGTTTTATTGGAAGCCGCACTTGAGAACGCAATTGCTGAGCCTCACGGCGTGTCTCGCGCGCGGATGTCTGATCAGATTAGACCACTTTGGCACTCGATTTTGCCGGCGCGTCGTGCAGGATTGTGAGCAGATTCACGTTATGATTCGTAGGCGGTTTTCTTGGTCGTTGGCTCCCTGTGGCGAATATGATTTCCCAATTCCTCTCTACGTTTCGCCGAAGAATCCTGCGCGATCGCGTCCACCTACAGCACCAGGCCAACCCGGCTACAGAAAATCGCCGATACATCTGAACCACGGGGCGCACTAATCTGAGGCTGTGAGGTTCAAATATGCCGGAAAAAGAGACGATCGAGCGCGCTCAGGAAGATGCCCGCGAGGGAAAGTCGGCAAGCACCCAAGCTGGAGAATTCGTGCGGGAAGAGATGCATCACGTACGAGAAGGCAAGCACGGTGCGGCTTCCACCAAACAGGCGATTGCAATTGGACTCTCGAAAGCCCGACGCGCGGGCGTTAAGCTGCAAATACCAAAGAAAGGGAAGGCATCGCCACAAACCATCAAGCAAGCGCAACGTGAAAACCGCAAGGGACAGAGCCACTCCGCGAGCCGGCCGTCGGCTACGCGGTCCCGCGCAGTCATCCAGGCCTTAAAGAAGGAAGGTCAAAGCGCAGCTTCGCATCGCTCTCCAGCCCGGCATGGTCGCGGCGGCGAAGAAGCGCGGCTCGGCGGCGCGTCACAAGGCCAGCCAGACAAGAAGACGGACGAGAAAGAGGGACCAAAGTCGCGTTGAGAAAATACGCACGGGAAGGATTTTCTTATGATTCGGAAACTGAAAACTGGCGAATATCGTTTGTACTCGCGCAAGAAAGACGGCAAAACTGGCAAGCGCAAGAACCTCGGCACGTTTACCACGAGAAACGCAGCTGAGGCGCACGAAAAGGCAGTGCAATACTTCAAACACCACTAGCAGCCCGGGGTGTAAGTCCGGATGCGTAAGCAAAAGAGTTTGAAGGATCCACAGGTAGGATTCGTAGAATGCGCGTATGGCGATGGGGACGCGCAAGCAGCGGGAAAAGCAAGAAGACATTTGGATTGCTCATACGGAGCTGCCTTCGGCGCCGAGACATCCGTTCTATCAGCGGCTCAATGAACTGCTGGAGGCGGAGAAGTTCGATGAGTTTGTGGAGGGACGGTGTGCGAAGTTCTATGCGGCTAAGTATGGCCGGCCGTCGCTGACCCCGGGGATCTACTTCCGGTCGCTGCTGCTGGGTTACTTTGAGGGCATCGACAGTGAACGCGGGATTGCCTGGCAATTGGCGGATTCGCTGGGGTTGCGGCGCTTTGTGGGGATTGGGTTGGATGAGGACACGCCGGATCACACGACGATTTCGCGCACCCGCCGTTTGATCGATTTGGAAACCCATCGTGAAGTGTTCGGCTGGGTGCTGGGGGTGCTGGCCGATCGTGGGTTGGTGAAGGGGAAGCGGATCGCGATCGATGCGACTACGTTGGAGGCGAATGCGGCGATGCGCTCGATTGTGCGCCGCGACACGGGAGAAAGCTATGAGGAGTTTCTGTGTGGTCTGGCGAAGGCGTCGGGCATAGAGACACCGAGCCGGGAAGACTTGGCACGGTTGGACCGCAAGCGGAAGAAGCGGATGTCAAATAAGGAGTGGGAGAGCCCGGCGGATGGGGATGCGCGGATTGCGAAGATGAAGGACGGGCGGACGCACTTGGCGCACAAGGCGGAGCACGCGGTCGATCTGGATACGGGTGCGGTGGTGGCGGTAACCCTGCAAGCGGCCGACCTGGGCGACACCGCGACGCTGGACGAGACGCTGAGCGAGGCGGGGATGGCGGTGGCGGAGTTAGTGAGCCGCGAGGTGGAGCAGCGGCCCGGAGAGCCCCCCAAGGTCAACGTGGAGGGAATCGAAGAGCTGGTAGCGGACAAGGGTTACCACAGCGGCGCGGTCTTGGAGCGAGTGAAGAGTTACGAAGTGCGTACTTACATTCCGGAAAAGAAACAAGCGGGGCAGCGCCACTGGCAGGGCAAAACCGAGGAGCAACAGGCGGTATACCAGAATCGGCGACGGGTGCGCGGCGGCTACGGCAAGAGTTTACTGCGGCGGCGCGGGGAACTGGTGGAGCGCAGCTTTGCGCACTGCTACGAGACGGGCGGCATGAGGCGCACGCATCTACGCGAACACGAGAATATTCTGAAGCGGCAACTGGTCCATGTGGGGGCGTTCAACTTGAGCCTGATCCTGCGGCAAGTGCTGGGTGCGGGCACGCCGCGGCAGTGGAAAGACCTCGGAGGGACACCTTTTTTGCTGTTTATTTACTACTTACTCGTCGGGAACATCGAAATCGGCTCTCAGGAAGCCGAATCTCAATATCTTGTACGAAATCGATCACAGAATCACGAAGCTCGACTCGCAGCTCGGCGCGGCTGGTCGTGCCGAAAATTAGCTACTTGCGCCCCGGGCTGCTAGGACACCTCTCGTATGCCGACCAAGAAGAAAAAACGATGGGTGGCGAAAGTCACGACGGATTCGACGCACCCTCCTCGTGGCTTGTTTACCAAGAGCGCAGCCACGATCGCGCGGACACTCGCCTCAAAGAAAGTCTCTCCGAAGGGCATCGGATCGGGCATGCGCATGCTGACTTACTTCATCAACCGGGCGGGACATGGCCTGAGTCGCGAGCGGCGAGCAGAGCTGAATAAAGCCAAGGCGCTACTTTCAAAGCGCATGGAAAAGGCCACGGAGTCAAGAAGCGAAGCCAAGGCTGCCTGATATCAAAGCGAGCGGCAGATCGCAAAATAGATCACTCGCCTCGACGTAGCCCTCGCTGCCTTCCCCGAAATGACGGCACCTGTTGTGACGTCAGGATACTCTCCCAAAGTGACGGTGACCCGGACGGCAAGACGAGTCGCGTATCTCCCCAATTGAACTCGGTCCTCTTGCGCTCGTGGGTCGACGGCACTTGCGATATCCACCTGGGAGCCGTAGCCACTACCCATGACGCTCTATGCCTGCGAACGAATGCAACTAGCATTTTCCCCTCAGTGCGTACAACCCCGTCAAAGCGATGGGGGGTGAGAACACCACGGGACGGAATATGCACCCCCCGGACCAGCCCTTCAAGAATCCCACTTCGATTTGAGCTCTCATCGGGAATCTATAATGTTGTTTTGTTAGCAAATGAATTTGCTGCGGGAATCAACAACTGACCAGGTTGTCGGGCGATGTAGTCCAACCGACCGTTGCACAATGTGTTGCACATTTTTCTCCCAAAACGATTTTCTATCCCCCACAACGTGCTGATACAACCCAAATCTTTCAGTAACTTACGCGGGGCTGAGCTGTTTCGTAATCGGCCGGTCATCAGTTCAAGTCTGATCGTCGGCTCCATTCTAACCCCTGCCCGTTTCTCGTCTTGGGGCGAACTTTGGCTTCCGCGTCGACAGGGTAAGCCGACTCTTAAGCTCCCGAAACAACCGGTTAAAACAGATCGTGCCTCGTTGCGACCAATTTGGACAGCTCGTCATCTAAGGCACTTTGGGAATTGGGTGCGTGGACGGGTGCTTCGACAGCACTGGCCGCGCAATTGCCCACTTGGTGTCGATCTTCTGTCGCCCGGGCATTGGGGTGCTCGGGTTAGACTAAACTGCTCAAGGCGACCGGTGCTGGAGTTGCGTATTGCGGCAGAACTGAGCAATCACGACAGCTGCGCAGGTCACGGCTAGTCTTTCCAGTCGCTACGGCCAACCAGGAGGCCCAGGTGCTTGCCACCCGAAATGGCATCGCAGTCCGCTATGAACTCGTCCGTTATGGACTGATGGAGCGCCTCGGCGACGCGCGTCGGCGAAGCGACGAAGTCTTTAGTCTGCTGCGCGAGGATGCTTTCTATGAGCGGCCGATTCCGGAACGTCATCGCATCATCTTCTACGTCGGACACCTCGAGGCCTTCGACTGGAATCTGCTCCAGGAAAACATCTTCGGCCTGAAGAGTTTTCATTCTGAATTTGACCGGTTGTTTGCCTTCGGCATCGATCCAGTCGGAAGCGGACTGCCCAGCGATCATCCATCCGATTGGCCATCGTTGGATGCTGTGCGCGACTATGTGAGCGGGATCCGAACTGCTCTGGACGAGAAACTGGAAAGCGCATGGGGTGCACGACACTCCGGGTCCCGCGACCGCTTTCCGGGGGACACGCTACTCAATGTGGCGGTTGAGCATCGACTGATGCATGTCGAGACCCTGGCCTACATGCTGCATCAGTTGGCACTCGGCAAGAAGGTGCGGGCAGAACGTCCGGAGAACCTCGGCACTCGTCATCTTGACACTCGTCGTCTGGTACCGCGGCCTGTGGTACATCGGATGGTTGCGATCCCCGCAGGTGTGGCAATGCTCGGTCTTCTCCGTAGTTCGGAAAACTTCGGTTGGGACAATGAGCACGAAGCCCACGCGGTGGACGTCCCTGCATTTGCCATCGATCAGTACAAAGTGACCAACCGGCTGTACTTGGACTTCATGGCCGCCGGTGGCTATGAGACTCGCGGCTTCTGGAGTGACGAAGATTGGGATTGGAAAACCGCCCAGGGGATATCTCATCCGGTGTTCTGGAAAAAGGCGGGCAAGAGCTGGCTCTACCGCACGATGTTTGACGAAGTGCCACTTCCGCTCGACTGGCCGGTTTACGTGAGTCATGCGGAAGCGAGCGCATACACGCGGTGGGTCGGGAAGTCGCTGCCCACGGAAGCGGAGTGGCATCGAGCCGCATACGGCACCTCTGACGAAAGCGAGAGGATTTTCTCGGGGAGAAGTGAAGTACTCAACGTCCGTTCCAGTAAAACGGGGTTGGGCAATACGACGCTTGGCAATACGGCGCCTGGCAATTTTGACTTTCGCCGCTGGGATCCCACTCCGGTGAACGGATTTCCCGAGGCTCGGAGCTCCTTCGGCGTCGACGACATGTTAGGAAATGGATGGGAATGGACGTCTACCGTGTTTGCACCGTTTCTCGGTTTTAAGCCCTTCCCGTTCTACCGGGGCTACTCCGCTGATTTTTTCGACGGCAAACATTTCGTCATGAAAGGGGGCTCGGCGCGTACGGCAGCATGCATGCTTCGTCCCTCGTTCCGCAACTGGTTCCAGGCCCACTACCAATATGTGTATGCGGGATTCCGCTGTGTAGAGCACTGATGTGCGAGAGTGATGTGTAAGCCACGACCGGAGGGATTGGGGAATGCTTGTCCACGCAATTACTGGTGACCTGACTTACGAATTTGCCGCTGACGTTCGGGCTGGATTGGCGCGGCCAGGACAGAAGGAACTCCCTTCCAAATACCTTTACGACGAGGTGGGCTCGGCCCTCTTTGAAGTGATCAGCCATCTACCGGAGTATGGGCTAACCCGGGCGGACGAGCGACTGCTGCAGCGGCACGCCAGTGAGATCATCGATCGACTGGACACGGATCGCTTGGCTGCGCCGGTCGCCGTTGCTGAATTGGGCAGCGGCAGCGCTAAGAAGACCCGCTGGCTGCTGAAAGCGCTGGGGCGAAGGCAACGCACGGTCTACTATCCGGTCGAAATATCGCGTTCGGCGCTGGCGATGTGCGAGCGGGAACTCAGTGACGTGGATTCCATCAGCATCGTTGGTTTTGAGCGGGACTATCTCGATGGATTGCTGCAGGTGGCAACGTCGTACAGAAGGTTCGGCCAGCAACTAGTGGTCTTGTTCCTCGGGAGCACCATCGGGAACTTCGATCGCCCCGCGGGCGCGAAGTTCCTGACAGAGATTCGACAAATTCTGAAGCCCGGCGACGCACTTCTGCTGGGAACGGACTTGGAAAAGCCCGGACCGCAACTGCTTGCGGCCTACGATGATGAACTTGGAGTCACAGCGGCGTTTAATCTCAACCTGCTAGCCCGCATCAATCGCGAGCTTGGCGCCGACTTTAACCTCGGACAATTCTGCCATGTGGCGACGATCAATCACGAAGCACGCAGCGTGGAGATGCATCTGCAGTCCAAGCGGCGGCAGACGGTGCGTATCGCCGCCGCGGAACTCGACGTCGAGTTTCAGGAAGGCGAGACCATCTGGACGGAAAGCAGCCATAAATATTCGAAGAACGAGATTTTCCAGATGGCCCGCGCCGCGCGTTTCCACTGTGAGGCGCAGTGGATTGATGAAGAGTGGCCCTTCGCCGAGAGTTTGTTCATTGCAGAATAGATAGCTCAACAGCGCGTCCAGGAGGAACCGATGGCGGAAGAATGTACCCACCTCGATCAGATCAAAATAAGAACAACCAACAAACATGTTTGTGAGGACTGCGCGAAAATTGGCGACACGTGGGTCCACCTGCGTATGTGCCTGATTTGTGGACACGCCGCCTGCTGCGACTCGTCCAAGAACAAGCATGCGACCAAACATTTTCACAAAACCCAGCACCCGCTAATGCGCTCGATCGAGCCCGGAGAACGTTGGATGTGGTGTTACGTGGACGAGATCGAGCCCGGTGAACTTGTAGCCTGAAAGGTTGAGTGACTACAACGCCGGGTATCTTATGAAGTCATTCGCGCCCGGTCGGGCGTTTGGAACAATTCCCAGCATTATCGAAGCTGAGAGCGATCATCGATATGGCGAAACCGATTCTGTTGAGTGTTGACGACGACACCGATGTTTTGCGCGCGATCGAACGCGATTTGCGCACGCATTACGGCGCTGAATACCGCGTGATCGGCAGCGATTCCCCGGAGGGAGCGCTGGAATTACTGAAGCAATTGAAGCTGCGCAACGACGGCGTGGCTCTTATGTTGGTGGACCAGCGGATGCCACACATGGACGGAATTGGTTTTTTACAGGAGGCAAGACAGATCTTCCCCGATGCGAAGCGGGCACTGCTTACCGCCTATGCGGACACCAGCGCTGCCATCAGCGCCATCAATCAAGTCAACATCGATTATTTTTTCATGAAGCCGTGGGACCCGCCCGCCGAGCACCTCTACCCGCAACTGGACGATTTGCTCGATGATTGGCAAGCCTCGTATCGACCGGCGTTCGAAGGAATTCGAGTCTTGGGCACTCGCTGGTCGCCGCGCTCCTATGAACTGCGGGACTTTCTCGCGCGAAACCACGTGCCGTATCAGTGGATTGACGTTGAGGCCTCGGCCAATGACCCGGAAACCAAACGCCTCCTGGAAGCTTTGGGTCCGGAAGCGAGCCAAATTCCGATCGTGCTTTTTCCGGACGGAACAAAGCTCCTGGAGGGTGTGCCGGCGCAAGTGGCGCAAAAAGTTGGCCTGCGGACGCGCGCGCAGACCGACTTTTACGATTTGGCGATCATAGGCGGAGGCCCGGCTGGTCTGGCTGCGGCGGTCTATGGGGCGTCGGAAGGGCTGCACACGGTGATGATCGAGCGCGAAGCGCCGGGTGGCCAGGCAGGCATGAGTTCGCGTATAGAAAACTATCTCGGATTTCCGACCGGCCTCAGTGGCGCTGACTTGGCGCGCCGAGCGGTGGTGCAGGCGCAGCGTTTCGGCGTGGAAATCCTCTCACCCCAGGAAGTCACCGGCGTGCGAATTGAAGGTCCCTACCGGATCCTGAAGTTGGCCGACGGCAATGAAATCTCCTGCCACGCTCTGATGGTTTCGACCGGAGTGCAGTGGCGTCGGCTGGAAGCGCCCGGGATCGATCGGCTGCAGGGAGCTGGTGTTTACTACGGTGGGGGCGCGACGGAAGCTCTCTCCTGCAAAGGAGAGATTGTCTACGTGGTGGGCGGTGCGAATTCCGCGGGCCAGGCCGCCATGAATTTCGCCAAATATGCCGATCGCGTAGTCATCCTGCTGCGTGGGAGTTCTCTGGCGAGCACCATGTCCCAGTACCTGATCGACCAAATCAAAGCAACGCCCAACATTCAGTTGTGGGCGCACGCCAGCGTGGCCGAAGCCCATGGCGACACTCATCTCGAAGAGATATCGATACTGTGTTCCGACACCAATAAGGTCGATCGCGTCCCGGCGAGTGCGATGTTCATTTTTATAGGAGCGCAGCCGCGGACTGATTGGCTCGGGGGCATCGTCGAGCGCGACGATCGTGGGTTTCTTCTGACCGGCCCCGATCTGATGCACGGTGGCCAGCGGCCCAAAGGGTGGGAACTCGATCGCGACCCCTTTCTTCTTGAAACCAATATTCCAGGCATCTTTGCCGTCGGCGATGTGCGCCACGGTTCGGTGAAGCGGGTAGCTTCGGGTGTCGGCGAAGGATCCGTTGCTGTGCAGTTCATTCATCAGTATTTGAGCAAAGTCTAAAATGGTAGAAAAATCGGAATTACTTCGGTTCCCAGCATTCGCGGATTTACCCGACGACCAGATCGCCTGGTTCCTCAGCCAGTCACAGGAGCTCCACTTCAAAGCCGGTGACACTTACTCGCGCCAAGGTGATCCCGCGGACGCAATGTTTGTGGTGATCAACGGGCAAATCGAGGCCCGAGGAGAGTTGGGCGGCGAAACAATTGTGATCCCCATGAGCCCGGGCACTGTCACCGGACTGCTTCCGTTTTCCAGGATGAAGCAGTTTAGTGTGAGCGGGCGCGCGATTACGGACAGCCGCCTCTTACGATTTCCCGCCACCCTGTTTCCCGAACTTGTGCAGCGGATGCCTGAGTTGACCAAACGCCTCGTGGGTCTGATGTCCGACCGCGTTCGCGAAGCGACACGCATGGAACAACAGCGCGACCGGTTGGCGGGTTTGGGAAAGCTCTCCGCGGGACTGGCGCATGAACTCAACAACCCCGCGTCGGCTGCGAGGCGCGCCGCAAGCCAGTTGCGTGACATTCTGAAAAAGATCAAGGACGCGAGTCATGATCTAGGCAAGCGCGATCTCACCCCAACACAAAAATCAGAAATCGAGAAGTTAGAAGCTTCCCTCACTCAATTGGACGGTCCTCCACCCGACGCGCTTACCGTCAGCGACCTCGAAGACCGAATTGATTCTCTGTTACGCAGTCACGGCCAGAACGACTTGTGGCAGCTGTCGGCGGGCCTGGCGCAAAGGAACGTGCAGCCAGAGGTGCTGGAACCGTTGTTCGACAGCCTCGATTCGGACGCTGCCCGAGCCGCGCTGGTCCGGATCGCCTCTTCGGTGGAGGTTGCGGACCTGCTGAACGCAATCGAGAGCAGCACCTCGCGCATCTCGGACCTGGTCAAAGCCATCAAGGACTACACCTACATGGACCAGGCGCCGGTGCAAAACGTCGATATTGCGAAGAGCCTTGAAACCACGTTGATCATCCTGAATCACAAGCTAAAGCGCGGCGTAACCGTGCAGCGCGATTATCAAGCGGATTCCCTGTTGGTGAATTCGTTCGGGAGCGAATTGAACCAGGTATGGACCAACATTATCGACAATGCTATCGACGCGATGGGTGGAAATGGCGAACTGCGGGTGCGGACCTATCGCGACAATGGTTGCGCGGTAGTCGAGATTGCAGATAACGGTCCGGGAATGTTGCCAGACATCAAGTCCCACATCTTTGAACCATTTTTTACAACGAAGGGAGTGGGAGAAGGAACTGGGCTCGGTCTCGACACCGTCCAGCGTATTGTGAAGAAGCACCGCGGCAATATTCAGGTCACCTCAAAACCTGGCGACACGCGCTTTCAAGTGTGGCTCCCGTTATCAGAAGCTCCGGTGTAGGGGCGGTCCGCGCCTTTGCTGGCCAGGGTCCGATCCATTTCCTGGCCGAGAAGCATCGTCATCATGGTCTCTCCCCGGAGACCAGGTTACGCTGGGGTTCCTACTTGCAATCACCCTGGGTGTGCCTACAATCGGGTGGGCTGCGATTGAATTCGGGAGACACTGGAGTTGGCCACTCCTTGTGCTCGAAGCTTTTGGCTCAATTGCTACAACGTTTTTATCCAGCCTTGCTTTGCAGGACATCAAGTTTCCATGCAAATCGAATTCAGTACTTGCGGAGAATCGGGATGACACCAGGCGTCGACTTGCTGGCTTCCTATTGGACGATCTCGGCAGGCCTTCCCCACACCGACAGGGAGTACAGCCCGTTCGATTTTAGAGATCGTGTAGAATCGGCTGCCAAAGCTGGGTTCAAGGGCTTCGGCATCTGGCATGCCGATCTCGAACATGTTCTCGAAAAGTACCGCCTCACGGAAGTCAAACAGATCCTCGAAGACAACGGCATCCAACACGTGGAGTTGGAATTCCTGACGGACTGGTTCCTGGAGGGGGAACGAAAGGAGTTGTCGAACATTAGAAAAGAAAAGCTGTTCCATGCCGCCGAACTGCTGAGCGCGCGTCATGTCAAGGTTGGCGATTTCTCCCAGGAGCAATCCGCCCTGCCACGTCTCATCGACGCGTTTGCCGGTCTCTGTGGAGAAGCTGCGCAGCACGGCACAAGAATCGGCTTCGAACTCATGCCTTTCGCCATGATCCGAACACTGGAAGAATCTTTGGCGATGGTGGAGGGTGCGGGCGCATCCAATGGGGGAATCGTATTCGACCTGTGGCACCTGGTGAAGCTCGGCATTCCTTATGAAGAAGTATGCCGCGTGCCTATGGATTGCGTGGTCGGCGTGGAGTTGAATGATGGAACTGTCCATTCGCCTTGGAGTCTGCACGAGGACACGATCAACCACCGTCGGTTCTGCGGCGAGGGAGAGTTTGATGTCCGGAACTTCGTTCAGGGCTTGCAGAAGGCGGGCTACACCGGGCCTTGGGGGATTGAAGTTCTGTCTGCTGAACTTCGGACACGGCCGCTCGAAGAGTTGACGGCGCGCGCGTTTCAGACCACGATGGCTCAGTTTCAATAGAATGCTCAAAATGCGGAGGAGGGTTAAGTCTCCGGTCCCAGGAAGCTGGTGATGAGCCAAAACTCGAACCAGTGGCCGTGGCCGGACTCGCTCGATGCGCTGGTAGCTGCGCCGGCTCACCACCAGCTGTTGCTGCAGGACCAGCGGGTGCGCGTTCTTCATACCCACATTGCGGCGGGAGATGTGGTCCCGCTGCACACTCATCGATGGGGTGGAGTCGCTTACCTGCAGAGTTGGAGTCATTTCATCCGGCGGGATGAGAAGGGCGAGATCCTGTTCGATAGCCGTCAAGCGGGAGAAGCGCCGAAAATCCCCTGCGCCCAATGGATGCAACCTTTGCCGCCGCACACCGTGGAGAACCTGGGGCCGCTGGAGATCAGTATCCTTATTATTGAGCTCAAAGATTATTGACCTCAAAGATCGCTTATGAAGTTGAGGACGTGTCTCGGGGGCAACCGTTGTAAGCGAAACACAAGATACTGAGATAGTTATTAGTGCGCGTTTTTCTTGCTGGGGGCAGGTCTGATTATGTTTGTAAACCGCATTCGAATCCGGGTCGAGTTCGGAGATTGTGATCCGGCCGAAATCGTCTTCTACGCCAACTATTTCCGCTGGTTCGATCACTGCACATCGGCGCTGTTTCGTGCGGCGGGTCTTCCGCTGGGGGAACTGTTCAAATCTTATGGTGTCGTCGGTATTCCGCTGGTGGAGGCGTGGGCGCGATTTATCATTCCCTCCACGTATGGCGATGAACTGGTGGCGGAATCCTGCGTCACCGAATGGAAGAAAAGCAGCTTCGTGATCAGCCACAAATTCCTGCGTGATGGTGTGTTAGCCATGGAGGGCTGGGAGACGCACGTGTGGGCAGCCGCCCATCCTACTGTGGCTCACCGATTGAAGAGCGTGCCTTTGCCCCGGGACGTGATCCGGAGACTGTCGGCCACGAAGAAGCGCAAGCCACGAAAGGAATGAGACGCATAGCGTGTCGGAGCAAGGGGAGGTATGCGCGAACCTAACGTCAGAGTCGTTGCCGTCGTTCTCGGTGTTCTGGTTTTCCATGGGTACAACGTCTGCAATGCGGGAGACGCGAAGTTTCAGGGAGCGGCGTCAGGAAGTGTAAGCGACGCAAACATCGTGAAGGCGGAGAGTCAGCCGGGAAACTGGCTGACCTACGGACGGACGTATAGCGAGCAGCGCTTTAGTCCGCTGAGGCAGATCAACGACCACACTGCTACCCGGCTCGGTTTGACGTGGTACTTCGATCTCGATACCCACCGCGGGCAGGAAGCTACTCCCATCGTCGTCGATGGCGTGATGTACTTTTCCACCGCATGGAGCAAAGTGTTTGCGCTGAACGCCGCAACGGGCGCTCGCCTGTGGTCCTATGATCCAAAAGTTCCGCGGCAGTGGGGGGCGAACGCATGTTGCGATGTGGTGAATCGCGGCGTCGCCGTTTGGCAAGGAAAAATCTACATCGGCACTCTCGATGGCAGGCTGATCGCGCTTGATAGCGCAACTGGCCAGCCGGTTTGGCAGCAACTCACCATCGATCCGCAATGGCGCTACACGATCACGGGCGCGCCGCGCATCGTGAAGGGCAAAGTAATTATCGGCAACGGAGGCGCGGAGTTTGGCGTGCGCGGCTACGTGTCGGCTTACAACGCGCAGACGGGCCAGTTGGCGTGGCGCTTTTATACCGTGCCCGGCGATCCCGCAAAGCCGTTCGAGCAACCGATTCTCGCGCAGGCCGCCAAAACATGGACTGGCGAATGGTGGAAGATCGGTGGCGGCGGCACGGTTTGGGATGCCATAGTCTACGATCCCGAACTTGATCTCCTATACATCGGCGTCGGCAACGGCGGGCCGTGGAACGAGAAGTATCGGAGTCCGAAGGGCGGCGAGAATCTTTTTACTTGCTCCGTGGTTGCCCTCAAGCCGGACACCGGCGAATACGTTTGGCATTATCAGGAAAATGCGGCCGACGACTGGGACTACGATTCAGCGGAACAGATGATTCTGGCCGACATTCCCATCGACGGTAAGCGACGAAAAGTGCTGCTGCACGCTCCGAAGAACGGCATCTTTTATATCATCGACCGGGAGAACGGCGCCCTGATTTCAGCCAAGCCCTTTACCTTTATTAACTGGGCCACGGGCGTCGACATGAAAACCGGACGTCCGATTGAAAGCGCCACGGCGCGCTATCCGCAGGTGGACTCATCTCCGATTGTTCCCGGGCCGTTGGGCGCGCACAGTTGGCAGCCGATGTCCTACAGTCCGCTGACGGGGCTGACCTACATCCCCGTCAATGAAGTCGGATTTAATTACAAGTCGGAGGAGAATTTCGAGTTCAAGAGCTCAGCGTTGAATTTCGGCATTGATATGGTCGCCGCAGGAATGCCTCAAGATCCAAAGATCAAGCAATCCATATTGGACAGCGTCAAAGGGAAGTTGGTCGCGTGGGATCCGGTGCAGCAGAAACAGGCATGGGCGGTGGAGCGTCCGGGACCGTGGAACGGCGGGACGCTGGCCACGGCTGGGAATCTGGTTTTCGAAGGCACAGCCGCCGGACGCTTTGAAGCGTATCGCGCCGATACGGGCGAGAAGGTTTGGTCGTTTGCTGCGCAAACCGGCGTGATGGCAGGCCCCGTGACCTACACCGTGAATGGTGAGCAGTATGTCGCGGTGCTCGCCGGCTGGGGCGGAGTTTTTCCGCTGGTCGCAGGCCAAGTTGCGTTCAAGTCAGGACGGGTGCGCAACCTCAGCCGCATGCTGGCGTTCAAACTGGATGGTAAGGTAAGTCTCCCGCCGCTGCCGCCGCTCGAAGAACCGGTTTTACATCCGCCTCCTTCGACCGCGAGCGCGGCGACCATTCATCATGGAGAAGCAGTCTACCAGCGCTTTTGCTCAGGATGCCACGGCGACGTTGCGGTCAGCGGCGGAGTGCTGCCGGATCTTCGCTACTCGGCGACGCTTGCGAACGAGCGCTGGTTCAAGATTGTTCGCGACGGCGAATATCAATCGCTGGGCATGGTGCCGTTTGCCAAGGAAGTATCGCAACAAGATGCGGCTGACATTCGCGATTACGTCATCTTCCGCGCGAACCAAAGCATGAGCGAAGCGAAGGGTAGACCCTGAACGGCGAGGCTTCGAAACCAGCGCGAGAGACGAGAACCCCGCCCGCCCAGCGGAGACACGTTTCGTATCATTCGTCTGATCACAGTCATGTCCGTTTGTAAAAGGCACTTCCAAGTAACCAAAGAAGGGCACGGAAAAGTAACCAGCTATCTCGCAACATACCATTCCCAAAGCACAACAGTTTCCACTTGTGGTCCGGCTCGGACTTCGATAGAGTGTTGCCCGCTTCGTCGCCCTCGATGATGCGCCGTTCGTGGAGGTAGCCGTGTACCGCAGCGATGTAGTTGGAAGTCTCTTGCGTCCCGCGTATCTCAAGGAAGCTCGCGACGGATTCGCAGCGGGCAAGCTGTCGGACGCCGCATTCAAACAAGTCGAAGACCGAGCCGTCGATGAATGTATCGACCTGCAGACTCGCGCTGGCGTGGAAGTGATCACCGACGGCGAAGTGCGCCGCTACGCTTTCTACGGACACTTGATTGATGCCGTTGAAGGCTTCGACAAATACGGCGGCTGGGCAATTCCTTTCCGGGACGAAAAGGGCGAGGAGTTAGTGCTGCCGCGTCCAGTGGTGGTTTCCAAGCTGCGTCGCAAACGGCCGCTCTGCGCCGAAGAATTTACCTACGTGCGCGCGCGCACCAAACAGCCGGCCAAAACCACGATGATCAGCGCGCAACAGGCAGCGGCTTATTATGACAGCAAGAAATCCGCCGGGGCCTATGCGACCGTCGACGCCTATCTCGCAGACTTGGTCGACATACTGCGCGATGAAGTGGAAGAGTTAATTCGCCTCGGCTGCACCTACATCCAGATCGACTCGCCGCAATACACCGCTCTATTGGATCCGGACTTGCGCGAAGGGTATCGGCAGCGCGGCAACGATCCTGACCGACTGCTCGACTTGTCCATCGAAATGGACAATGCTGTGATCGGGGAACATCCCGGCATCACTTTTGGCCTGCATCTCTGCCGCGGAAACAACCAGAGCAAGTTTTACGCCGCCGGCGATTACGGCCCGATCACAAAAGTGTTTCGCAATACAAAGTTCGGGAGATTCTTGCTGGAATACGACGACGAGCGCTCCGGCGGTTTCGAACCGTTGCGCCAAGTGCCAGCAGACCGCACTGTTGTGCTCGGTCTGGTGAGTTCCAAGAAGCCAACCTTAGAAAGCAAGGACGAACTCAAGAAGCGGATTGAAGCTGCTTCTGCTTTTGTTGCGCTGGAGCGCCTGGCCCTAAGCCCGCAGTGCGGGTTCGCCTCCACCATTGAAGGCAACGCCGTGACGGTTGCAGACCAGGAAGCGAAGCTGAGCCTGGTGGCCGAAACAGCGCAGGAAGTGTGGGGCAAGTCGGTTCCACTGGCGCGTAGAGCTTAAGGCAATCGATGGGCTCTCGAGCCACGGGCGTGGTTGGGATAGGCATTCAGGCGTGTAGCTAAAACGAAAACTCTGTGGATAAAGGGCTGCTGCTTTCGTCTTTGCATCGAACGTACGTACGCTCGAATGACAGGAGGTCTATGGAATCACGTAGGTTATCTGTCTGCTTGTGTGGCCTGTTCCTAGCCTTGGGGTTGGCTCAATATGCAACGGCTCAGGCCACCATTAGCTATGCACTGCTGAATGGCACCGTGACGGATGAGGCGGGGCGTACCATCGCCAAGGCCGCGGTCATGGTCCGCTCGTTAGACACCAACCATACATTCACCGCTGTCTCGAGCGACGACGGGTTTTACGCGCTGCCCAACCTGCCGCCCGGGCGCTACGAACTGGCAGTGAGCGCTCCTGGCTTCGGCAAATACACGCGGACAGGCGTGGAGTTGACGGTCGGTCAAGCCGCCAACATCAACGTGACTCTGAAGGTGGCTACGGTCAAGGAAGAGGTTGTCGTTAGCAGCGAGGCGCCGACCGTGGAGACGACGCGCTCCGAGGTGAGCCAGGTCATCGACACAAAGCAGATCACGGATTTGCCCATCAGCGGCCGGCTTTTCACGGACTTCGCGCTGCTTGCGCCCAGCGTTGCGACTAGCCGAACCGCGCTGGGAACAACCTTCACCGAGTTCGAGGTCACGCAAATCTCCTTTGGCGGCATGCGCTCGTTCAGCAATGAGATCACGGTGGACGGCGCCGATTTCGTCAACTCGATTACCGGTGTGCAGCGCGCCACGCCGCCACAGGATTCCGTACAGGAATTCCGCGTGGTGAACAACAGCTTTGGAGCGGAATACGGCCGCGCGCTCGGCGGCATCGTCAACATCGTGACCAAGTCAGGCACGAACCAGATTCACGGTTCGGCATACGACTACCTGCAAAACAGCGCCACCGACGCACGCTCCCTGCTGCAGCCGGCGCCGCTACCCGACGCACTGCGAGAGAACCAGTTTGGAGGTGCCCTAGCCGGTCCGATCATAAAGGACAAGACGTTCTACTTCTTGAATTACGAAGGGAGACGTCGCGGCGCATCTCCTACCTACGCTCCGGATCTGTACAACAACATCGATGCGATCGATCAAGCCAAGGGCTACCTGGGTCTTTCACCGGAGGGCTGCGATCTTAAGCCCGCGGATTGCACGGGCTCGCCCTTCTCCTACTTGCAGGGGGTTCTAAAGACGGTCAACAACGACTATGGCTTTGCGAAACTCGATCACCAGGTCAACAACAATAATCGCTTTGCGTTGCGCTACAGCATTGAGGATGCGCGCGACTTGGGCGAACTGATCGGAAACACGGAAGATGGCGGCGGTCTCGGTACTCCAAGCGGGGCGCGCAATCTTTTCATCCGCGACCAATCGCTGGTTGGCACGGTGAGTTCGGTGCTGAGATCGAACCTGGTCAATACCGTACTCGGACAGTGGGCAAGACGCCACTACAACTTCCCCGGCGCCACCGGCGAGCCTGACCTGAGCGTCGTCAACGACCTAGAGATGGGCCACAACTTCGGCACCTACGACGCCATCTACGAGAGCCGGGCACAATACTCCGATTCTCTCTCCTGGGTCAAAGGCAACCACGTCGCCAAGTTTGGATTCGACGGGAATTACCTTTGGAGTTCTAACAACTATCCAGGGTTCACGCCGGAACGGGGGCTCTTTCCGAATCTCGATTGCATGTTCCAGTTTGCTGATACGGTGAGCCTATTGACGACCGGCACGTATGGAACGGTTTCTCAGCCGTCGAATCCCTGCCCGCTGCAGATTCAAGCGGACGGCGTCGCGTTCCTCTATTGGGGAGTTGCGGTTCCCCGAACCGGCTTCCAGAACGGCTATCAGCCCGCACCGCCGACCGCCGGGGGATTCGGTAGCGGCTGGCCAAACGCCTTCCCCACCAACATGTACTCGAACTATGCCTACAAGTTGAATCATGCTTATTGGGGATTCTTCGCGCAGGATCAATGGCGAGTTAGACCCAATTTGACCTTTAACTACGGCTTGCGCTGGGATTTTGAAACCGGACTTGGCAACACAATTAATTCGGACTATCGCGGGTTCCAGCCCCGAATTGGATTTGCCTATTCACCGGACTCCAAGACGGTCATACGTTCCGGGTTCGGAATGTTCTTCGATCGCAATAACCTGACTTTTTTCTTCACGACGGGAAACCAGAAGACGCTTCCTGGCTACTTCTGCAATCCTGCCAACGTAGACCCGAGTTGCGCCGCGGCGGGATTGGCAGGGGTGAAAGTGCCGATGATCCAGAACCAGGCGGCCAGCGGTGGCTGGCAATTATCCGCAGACCCGGGGTATCCCGGCACGCCCTCCCTTCCTTGCCCGGTTCTGGGTATACCCGCTTCCCTTTGCTCGCAACTTCCAGACGGCGGCAATCCGGCAAATCAGACGCTTAGCATCGCCATGCTGCAGGCGCTCAGCATTCTCGGCGCTGGCCCCACTGCTTACCCTACAGTGAGTCTCACCGGGACATGCACTCTCGGCCCCGGAGGGGCGCCGACAGGGGCCTGTGGCGTGGGCTCCGGAGGCATCCAGCGCAACGCTCGCCTTCCCTATGCTGAGCAAGCCAGCTTGCAGATTGATCGCCAGTTGGGGAAGGGGCTTACTGTCGAAGCAGGATTTCTCTTCGTGGGCGCGCACAAGTTGGTCCGAGGAAATAACATCAACGTCCCGTGCCCTTACGGTACGGCCAAGCCCAACAATCCGTACACTGCCCAAGGGTTGCTCGATCCGAGCGGCTCGCTCACTGCGTGCGCCGGAACACCCATTCTTGGGCCCTTTGGTTTGGGCCCATTTTTTGCTTATCTAGGTCCCTTTAATGGAGTGAACCCCAACGCTCCGAACCCCAATCCTTTGCTTCCGTTCAATCCCAGCGGACTGGAGTTTGGCGTCCCGACCGCCGGACTTCCCCCGCCGACTTCGTCGCCGACGTTGAGCGGCGGCCTTCTTGACTACAACAACGACGTTGCCAACGCCTCATACAACGGGCTGACTTTGACCGCAATCGAGCGGGTCAAGAATTTCCGTATGACCGCCAACTACACCTACTCGCACACCATCGACAACGGGAATTTCACGACCTTTATCAACCTGCCACCCAATCAGTTCGACTACGCTTCGGAACGCGGAAACTCCAACCAGGATATTCGTAATCATCTGGTCACGAACTTCACCGCGACCGCGCCTGAGCACACTTTTCTCCACGATTTCGAACTCAGCAGCATTATCACTCTCCAGTCCGGCCGACCCTTCACCTTGTTCGCTGGACAAAATACCTTTGGCGACGTTGCCGGTCTCAGCACGGATCGTGTCGGTGGTGCACCCGTCACGGGTTCTTGCGCCTCGGTCTCCAACTGCGCGACGACGGTCGGCAGAAACACCTACATCGGCGCCCCCCTCTATTCCTGGGATCTGCGCCTGTCGCGGAATTTCAAGGTGAGCGAGGGCAAGTTGCTCAACTTTAGTGTCGACGCTTTCAACCTGCTCAACCATCCGAACGTGGATGAAGTGAGTTACGTTTACGGCTCTCCGGCTTTCTGCGGGGCCAGTCCCGCTATACCCAAGCACTACAACGACGCGACCACGCTGGCCATCCAGCAGGGCGCGGTGTCTTGCGCCACGCAGCAGGCAATTGGAAATCCGGTAGCCTGGCTCAGTGACGGGCTTGTGCCGGTCACGATTCCCAGTACTCCGCTTTCGAACTTCGGCAAGCCAAGAACTATGTTCAACCCGCGGCAGTTGCAGTTTTCGTTGAAATTTTCGTTCTGAGAGGGCAGCCCACGCTGGCGGTTCGATCCTGAGCGGCCAGCGGAACTGTAGTTTCTATTTTAGTTTTCTATTTCAGGCATGGTCGCGTGAAAATGCGGTGCAAACAGCCTGCGTTTGACCACAGGAGGGATCAATGCGCATACGATATCTCGCTTCTCTGGTGATGCTGGCTTTCGCCAGTGGTGTGGTTGCCACGGCGCAAGAAGCAAAGACTGAAGTGAAGCATGTTACGGCGCCGGTAACCTCCCCCGCATCTGGCAAAGAAATGTTCGTAAGCTACTGCGCCCCCTGTCACGGTAAGGACGCGAAAGGCGATGGACCGGCCGCAGCCGCGCTCAAATCCCCGCCCGCCGATTTGACGACCTTGGCAAAACGCAATGGAGGGAAGTATCCTTCGGACAAAGTGACCAGCATTTTGCGTGGGCAAGCAACCTTGGTGCCTCACGGCGATCAGGAAATGCCGGTGTGGGGCCCGGTGTTTTGGAAGATGAGTGGCGGCCACGAGGAGTTGGTGCAGGAACGCATCGCGAATCTGAATCGGTACCTGGAATCGCTGCAGGGGAAGTAGCGGTGGCGATCAAACACCTGCTCGTAGAGACGCGGCTTGCCGCGTCTCCTCTGTGCGCTCGGCCATTGGTTCCATGCATTGACAACAGTGACCTAGCGCTACAAATACGCGGCGCAATGGGGATTCGCATCAGGGTATCGCTTTAGCGATACCACAATTCTCCGCAATCAGACTTCCCCTTCAGGGGCTGGGCGATTTGCGGTATGCCTGAAGGCATACCCTGACAGGAATCACCCTTCCCACTTCCAATCCCGAAAGCGGCGCCTAAGTTCCGCCTTGAGCAGCTTCCCCGTGGACGTATGCGGCAATTCCTCTACGAACACAAATGCATCCGGCAACTGCCATTTTGCAAACGTCGGCGACAGGAAGTCGCGCAACGCTTCCGGAGACAATGTCGCGCCGTCCTGCGCCACGATCACGGCCACAGGCCGCTCCTGCCACTTCGGATGGGCGACAGCGATCACTGCCGCTTCACGAATCTGCGGATGCGCGACCAGAGCATTCTCCAGGTCGACGGAACTGATCCACTCGCCGCCAGACTTAATCAGGTCCTTTGTCCGGTCCACGATTCTTAGATAGCCCTCGGCATTGATCGTTCCGATGTCGCTGGTGCGGAACCATCCGTCTTCGGTCCATTTGTCGTTCTCCTCGGGCAGGTTGTAGTAGCTGGCGGCCACCCAGGGTCCACGCAATTGCACTTCGCCCATGGTTTGTCCGTCCCACGGAACCTCGCACCCTCCACGTTCGCTCTGCTCGTTCACGACTCTTCTCTCCACGAACGGAACCGGGATTCCGGCCTGCGCCTTGATTTCGCATTTTGCTTCCTCAGGCCAATCCTGCATGTGCGCTTTGATTTGGCTGGTGGTCGCCTGTGGACTGCTCTCGGTCAGTCCCCAGCCTTGCACCATGTCCCATCCTTGCTGCCGCAGTCTCTGGATGAGCGCGAGTGACGGCGCCGCGCCGCCAATGAGAACGCGCATGGGCGGCAGCTTCCACTTGCCGGGATTATGGTCCAGATACTCCAGAATACTGTGCCAGACTGTAGGCACGCCCCCGGCAACGGTGACACCCTCCTTTTCGCAAAGCTCCAACAGACTCTCCGGCTTGAGGTGCGGGCCCGGAAGAACCTGTTTCGATCCCACCAGCGTGGCGGCATACGACAGCCCCCAGCCGTTGACGTGAAACATGGAAACAATCGGCAACACGGTGTCGGCGTTGCAGATGCCGAAGTTGTCGACGGTGGTGAGCAAAAACGAATGCAGCATCACGGACCGGTGCGTGTACACCACGCCCTTCGGAACTCCCGTCGTGCCCGAGGTGTAACACATGCAGGCGGCTTCGTTCTCGTCAAGATCGGGATAACGGAAACTGCCGGAAGCAGAGCTCAGGAAATCCTCATAGTCGTCGAAATGGCCTTTGAGCCCTGATGCGATCCCCGATTCGGTGCCGCGGCCCGACCAGCCCACCACGATGACGCGCTCAAATTGGACCGAGTCTCGAAGTTTTTCGTACAACGGGAGCAGAATGTCGTCGACGATCAGGAATCGGTCCTGCGCGTGGTTGGCGATGTAGGCGATCTCTGAGGGCGACAGTCTCAGGTTCAGGGTGTGTAACACTCCGCCTGAAATCGGGATGCCAAAGTAGGCTTCGAGATGCGCGTGATGGTTCCACATCAGAGTTGCCACACGATCGCCGCGCTCCAGACCTGCTTTCCGCAGGGCCGCCGCCAGCCCACGCGCTCGCCGGTACAGGTCGGCATATGTGTAAAGGTGGAGCGCGTGATCGGGTCGTCGAGAAACAATCTCCGCATTCGGAAAAAGCTTGCCCGCACGCTCCAGGCTGTGCGAGAGCGTCAGCGGATAATGCATCATGGTTCCTTGCATGCGTCCCTCGAATTTAAAGTAGAGACGGGGCTTGCCCCGTCTCCGTCGGCGCCAAGAGGGGGCAAGCCTCGTCTCTACGGATAAACATCATGAGAACGGAATCTCAATCCCGGCCATTAATTCTTGCCATATAAGAAGGATAGTGCGTAAGATGGAGCCGATATTAACGAACGTTCATTCGATCCGCGAGTATGAACCAAACATCGCCCGCGTCCGACTCCACGGTTGCCAGCTCTGACAGCCGTTACGACCGCCAACTAGCGAAAATCGTAGAACATGCGACCGCAATTTTCTACGAAAAAGGATACGAGGGCGCTTCCATTCGCGACCTGTCCCGAGCGAGCGGGATGTCCTTGGCTGGTCTTTATTATTACTTCGAGTCCAAGGAAAAGCTGCTGTATGTCATCCAGAGACATCTCTTTCTCTCTGCCATGGACCTCGTTCGCGAACGTTTAAGAGCGGAGAACGACCCCGAGCAACGCGTTCGGGTTTTCATTCTCGCGCATCTCGAATACTTTCTCGCTAATCCGAAATCGATGAAGGTGCTCTCGCACGAAGACGACGTACTCAAGGAAGAACTCGGCGCGGACATTGCCAGCCTCAAGCGACAGTACTACCACTGTTGCGCGGATCTGGTCGATGCGCTGAAGGCTGCCAAGGGCCTGCGGTTCAACTCTCGTGTGGCTGTCCTGTCGCTGTTCGGAATGATGAACTGGATTTACACCTGGTACAATCCGCACGTCGACGGCGACGCGAAAGTTCTGGCCCGCGAAATCGGCGATGTGTTCCTGGGCGGGATTTACGCCACTCCGCCTGCGGCCTGAGCCTTGACCGTGTGGAAGCGGGGCTTCGCCCCGCTGGACGCGGCGTAGCCCCGTCACCACACAAACAACAAACCTGTCCTAGACAGCCGAAGTGTTCTCGACCAGCAAGGCGATGCCTTGTCCGCCCCCGATGCAGGCCGAGGCAACACCATAGCGTGTGTTTGAGCGCTTCAACTCCCGCGCGACCGTGATTGCCAGTCGGACTCCAGTGGCTCCGAGCGGATGGCCGATGGCGATTGCGCCTCCGTTCACGTTGAGCTTATCGCGGTCCAGGCCAAGCTCGCGCTGGCAGGCGAGAACCTGCGCGCCGAAGGCCTCGTTGACTTCGAATCGGTCGATTTGCTCCAGGCTCAGGCCAGCCAAGTCCAGCAGAGCTTGAATTGCCGGCACCGGCGCGATGCCCATGATCTCTGGGCGGACGCCAACCACGGCCCCGGCTACCACGCGCGCTAATGGTTCTTTCTCGTGCTGCTTCAGGTATGTGCTCGAAGCCACCAGTGCCGCCGCCGCGCCGTCCACGATTCCAGAGCTGTTCCCCCCGGTCTGCACTCCGCCAAATGCCGGTTTGAGCTTGGAGAGAACTTCCAACGGGGAGGGCCGGATATGAGTATCCTCACCCAATTTCTCGACACCGCGTGGCAGCCTGATTCCCCGCGGTGAATACCCGGGAAGCTCGAAGACCTCACTCACCAGTGGCGCAATCTCTCCGCTCAAGAAGCAACTCTTCTGTGCGGCAATTGCGCGCGCGAAGCTCTCGGCGGCAAATTGGTCTACATCTTCGCGTGTGATCCTATACTGTTTCGCCAACTTCTCAGCGGTTCCACCCATGGTTTCATTAGGACAGGGATCGAGGAGCGCCTCCCACAGGAAATCCTTGAACTCCACCTCGCCCATGCGGAATCCGCCGCGGTGAGTGTAGGCGGCGATCGGGTTGCGCGACATGGACTCGGTTCCGACGACCAGCGCCAGGTTGGCTTTCTCCAGTTGAATATTATCGGCGGCCTGAAGAATGGCCTCAACGCCGGTGCCGCACACACGTTGCACCAGGTGTGCGGGCACCTCGATGGGGACACCAGAGTAGAGCCCGATGTGCCGCGGCAGCACGTAAGCATCGAACGAAGCCTGGGCCATGTTCCCAGCCACGACGATGTCCACATCGGCTGGCGGCACGTTGCTTCGCCGGAAAACCTCTCGCGCCGCTTTGATCCCGAGATCGGTGGGAGACACCAATCCAAGAGCCATGTTGTACTCCACGAACGGAGTGCGCAGGCCATCGAGCAGGAAGACGTCGTCGTAATGCGAAAGCAGAACCCTGGGGCGAGAGCTCATGCCAATGCTTTGTTGTCCGTGATTTCTTCGCCTGCGACAACGAGGCGGGGCACCGGCATGGCTGCTTCCACGGGTTTGCCATGCATTTCAGGCTTCTGCGGGAGGCTCGCAGGCACACCATATCGGGCTCGATGCCTGGTTCCCCACGCCGACATCAGCTTCAGAATCGGCTTCAGGCTTTCTCCATGGCGGGTGAGCGTGTACTCCACGCGCGGTGGCACCTCGGCATACACCTTCCGGTGAACAATTCCGTCGCGCTCCAGCTCCCTTAAGTGCTGGGTCAGCATCTTCTTGGTCAGACCCGGGATGAGCCTTTGCAGTTCGCAGAACCGCCGAGTTCGGCCCTCGAGATGGAACAGGAGCGACGGTTTCCATTTCCCGCCGATGATCGAAGCCGTCAGCTTTACAGGGCAATTGGTGTGATCCATAAGACGCTCCCCATAAGATAGTCCCCAGCAGGTATTAGGTTACCGAAACGTGCCTACTAGCAAAAAAGTCACTTTTGCCTAGAATTACCCCTCGGTCCCGAAAGAATACCTGATCCGGCTTCGACTTGGAAGTGGTCGCCCTTATCGGGTATCTCTGGGGACGATTCCCGCCCGAGGCCACAGCGAGGCCGCAGAATGAGTGAGAAAAAGCCGGTGGTGATCTACGGCGCCAATGGTTTTTCTGGCCGTCTGATAGCGGAATTTCTTCGTGAATACAATGTGCCGTTCATTGCCGCCGGCCGCAGCCGCGCCCGGCTTGAAGACGTGATGAAGCACGTGCCCGGCATCGAAACGGCCAACTATGAGGTCGTCGAGACCAAAGGCTCGGTCGAAGAACTCACACAGGTTTTTGCCGGCGCGAGAGTGGTTTGCAATACAGCCGGGCCTTTCATCTACAACGGTCCACGGGTAATCGGAGCCGCGCTGAATGCGGGCTGCCACTATCTAGACATTGGTGGGGAACAGGCTTGGGTGCGTGCAGTGGCAGAAGAATGGGGCTGCAAGTTTGCCCAGCGCGGTTTACTCGCCGCTCCGGCTACCGCGTTCATGTCGGCGGTGAGCGATTCCGCAATTCGGATGTGCCTTGAGAGCAATCGTGTCGTTGACACGCTGGAAGTGCTCACCATGTTCAAAGGTAACCCGACCTTCGGCTCGACCCAGACAATCTTTGCCGTGATTCAAACCGACGCTTATTACCTTGAGCAGAACGTGTACAAGCCCTGGCCGCGCGCCACCCGCTATGACGTCGTCGTGCCCGGCAGCATTCAAACTCAACTCGCTCTGGCTTGGGGAGGGTTCCCGCATCCGGTCTGGTACAAGGATCATCCTCAGATAGCCAATGTACGGTCGTTTGGCGGACTGCTCGACCGGCAGATTATGGAAGGTGTGGCGGCGACGGAGAAGCTTTTCGAGGAGCAGATCCGTCCACTGCCTCCCGCTCAACAGGAACGACGGCTCGGCGAGATGGCGAATGCGGTGACGGCCGGTACGCCGCCACGGGAAAACCCGCGCGAGCATCGCACAATTGACGTGATCGTCGGCCGGGGCAGCACGGATTCCGTGCAGTGTGCGGTATTTGGCACGTGCTGCTATCGCCAGACCGCACTCATCCAGGCGTTCGCGGCCCACAACCTGATACACGCCGCTCCGCGCACGGTGGGCTTCGCGTCGGCGGCGCAAGCGTTTGGTCATCGGGAAATACTAGGCGTTTTGGAAACGCACGGACTTTCCAAAGCGAAGCTGTCGTCTTAGTTCGTGTGGGGACGGGCGTCTCGCCCGGCTCTCCACCAGCAAGGGCAACGATGCGAGCGATCGATTATTTCGACAAGGCCGCCGATCTCTATCCGCACCGGATCGCGATCCTCGATGGCGACGTTCGATATTCCTATGGTGAAACACGCACCTTCAGCGAGCGCATCGCCTGCGGAATGCGGGCCCGCGGCGTCGAACGCGAACAGCGCGCCGCCATCTACTCCCACAACCACCCGGCGGTCCTGTTCTGCATGTTGGGTATCCTGCGCGCCGGTGCTGCCTGGGTTCCCATCAACTTTCGCAATGCGGCTGACGCCAACGTGGAATTCCTGAACTACTCTGAAACGGCCTGGCTTTTCTATCACAGCAGATTTCGAGAGCAGGTCGAAGAGATCCGAAAACGCGTTACCTCCTTGCAGCACCTGATTTGTATCGACGGCCCCGAAGGTCGTCGGCCTTCACTCGCACAGTTCATGGAACTGGGAAATGCGAGTAGTGACAACGATCTCGACGGGCTCGATCGCCATGACAACGATGCCCACGGAAATCTCGATCAGATGATGGGCCTCGTTCCCACCGGCGGGACAACCGGCCCGGCGCGCGGTGTCCGCGTCACCAACCTTGCGTGGGGCACGATGACCGAGATGGCAATTCACTATTGGAGAGGCGACACCGCTGATCCTGTCTGCTTGGGCACCGCTCCGCTCTCGCATGCTGCTGGCGTCGTCGCCTTCACCATGTTCGCTCTGGGCGGAACTAACGTCGTCTTACCCGGATTCGACGCACTCCAGGTGTTGCAGGCGATTGAGCAGTATCGCGTGACGCACCTGTTCCTTCCTCCGACGGCGTTCTACGCGCTGCTTGCCCATCCCGACGTGAGCAAGTTCGATTACTCTAGCCTGCGCGTTTTTCTGCTGGCGGGTTCTCCCGTTTCGCCTGACAAACTCAAGCAGGGCGTGGAAGTCTTCGGTCCATGCATGTGCCAGTCCTATGGCCAGACCGAAGCGCCCATGCTTCTCACTTTTCTCGATTCGCACACCGTCGCCGCAGCGGCAGCCGGAGACCATCCGGAACGTCTGCGCAGTTGCGGCAGGCCGACGGCGGCGGTTCGTCTCGCCATCATGGACGATGCCGGCCGCATCCTTCCTCCTCATCAGCCCGGAGAAATCGTGGCCCGCGGGACCCTCGTCACGGCTGGCTACCACAACCTGCCGCAAGCCACCGCCGAGATCCGCACTCGTGGCTGGCATCACACCGGCGACGTCGGATATATCGACGATCATGGATACGTTTATATCGTCGACCGCAAGAAAGACATGATCATCAGCGGCGGCTTTAACGTCTACTGCGCCGAGGTCGAAGCGGGTGTCATGGCTCTGCCGCAGGTTCAGGAGTGTGCGGTCATCGGAGTGCCCGATGACAAGTGGGGAGAGGCGGTTAAGGCGCTGGTCGTTCTTAAGCGAGGCGTATTGCTCACGGAGGCCGAGGTCATCGCGCACTGCAAGGCAAAACTAGGCGGGGTGAAGTCTCCCAAGTCGGCGGAATTCGTGGCGGAGATTCCCAAGACTCCAGCCGGGAAGTTCGACCGCAAAGCGATGCGCAAACAATATTGGACAGCCGTGGATCGCGAAGTCCATTGACGGAATCAGCGGAACGCGAAGTAGCACGGTGGAGACATTGTCATTCTTACGACGTTGAAAGTTCCAAAGACGGGCGGTATTCCCACCACGAAAGCCAGCGTATTGCGCTGGCTCAAGAGCGAGGGAGATCTTGTGCAAGTCGGCGAACCGGTCGTGGAGTTGGAACCGGAAAAGGTGATCTACGAACTGGAGTCTCCGATTGCCGGCGTGCTGCTCAGGATTATTGCCGGAGAAAGCGTCCAGGTTCGGGTGGGTGGACCTTTATGTTATATCGGCCAGCCGGGAGGCTCAGTCCCTGCGGCGAAGGAGTGATGCGATGCCAAACAATAACGTCCTTGGGAAAGACCGGTTGATCTGGATCTACATCCAGATGACGCGGATTCGTGAATTTGAGGAGCACGTCAAGCGCACTTTTCTCGAACATCCCGGGGCCATGCGCGGCCATACCCATCTTGCCGACGGCGCGGAAGCTTCGATCGTGGGAGCGCTCGCCACGCGAAACGCCACAGATTTGGCGATGCCCAGCTATCGTTGCCATGCGCAACCTATCGTCCTTGGCACGTCACCCAAGAAAATGATGGCTGAACTCTATGGCCGGAAAGACGGGCTGTGCAAGGGTTTTGGCGGCTCCATGCATCTTGCCGATCCCGAGCACTACTTCCCCGGCACTTCCGCCATTGTCGGTCAAAGTATTGCCCACGCTGCGGGCGCCGCGCTGACAGCTCAGGTGAAAAACACCGGACAGATCGTCTACTGCTTCTTCGGAGACGGAGCGAGCAAACAAGGGGCGTTCTTCGAAACTCTGAACCTAGCGGCATTGTGGAAACTGCCTATCGTGTTCATCCTGGAGAACAACGAATACCAGGCGTACACGCACGTCGGCTTAGAGGACGCCAACGCGCAAGCTGGCGATCCACTTTCCCAGAAGGCGGCCGCGTTCAGCATTCCAGGCGCGACCGTTGACGGCACGGATCCGCTGCTGGTCCACGATGAAGTCGCAAAGGCCGCGGAACGGGCTCGCGCCGGACTCGGCCCTAGTCTCATTGAGTCGAAGTTCTACCGTCTCAGCGCGCACGGCAACGCCATCACCGTGCCACCTGTGCCTACGCAGTTTCCTGAGCACGAAGCCATAGGAGTTTATGGCAACAAAGCGGAGTATCGGGCGGCCAAGGAGCGAGACCCAATTCCGCGCTTCCGCGCACAGTTGCTGAGCCAGGGCATCCTCACGGAGGGAGAACTCCGGCGGCTTGATGACAGCGCGCGCGCAGAAATGGACGCTGCGGTCCAGTTTGCGCTCGCCAGTCCGCACCCATTGCCCGAAGAAGCCACGAATTATGTCTACGCCTAGGACGCGGCCAGCTCCTAAAGGGGCATTGATTTCGAAAACTTGAGGCATCGCGAAAGCGATGCCCGGATACGAACCCTCGGTGTTTACGGCAAAGTGCGAGGAGGTCTGATGCCCAAGGAAGTGATGTACGGAGAAGCGATGGCCGTCGCCATTGTCGAGGAAATGCAGCGCGATGCGGACGTGGTTTTCTACGGTCAGAACATGGCCATGACCGAGCGCGATCCCATGCTGAAGATGTTCGGCAAGAACCGCGTTCGTCTGGCGCCCATCTCGGAAACCGCCGAGATTGGCATCGCGGTCGGCGCTGCCATCACGGGTTTGCGTCCCATCGTCGAGCTCTGGATGAGCGAGTTCATGCTGGTGGCCATGGACCAGGTGCTCAACGAAGCTCCCCGCCTGCGATACATGTCGGGGGGCCAGGTAAAAGTTCCGCTGGTGCTGAAAGCCGGCTACGGATTCGCCGCCGGTTGGGGTGGGCAGCACTCCAATTGTCTCTATCACACGATGATGGGAATTCCCGGGCTGAAAGTGGCGCTTCCGTCTACGCCAGCCGACGCCAAGGGACTCATGGCGACGGCCATTCGAGATGACAACCCTGTCGTCTATCTCCACCACTACATGCTGACGCTCGATACCGGTGATGTGCCCGAGGGCGAGTACATCGTGCCCTTCGGTGTCGCCGACATCAAGCGAGCCGGCAGCGACGTTACGATTGTTGCCACAGGGTGGATGGTCAAGAAATCGCTGGCCGCCGCCGAGCAACTGGCGCGCGAAGGGATCAGCGCTGAAGTCATCGATCCGCGAACGCTTTCGCCTCTCGATGAGGATACCATCATCAAGTCGGTAGGAAAGACGGGGAGGATCGTGCTAGTCGATCAGGCTCCGCGCCAATCTTCGGCTGCGACGGTGATCGCCGCCGCAGTGGCGTCGAAGGGCTTTGAGTATTTGCGCGCACCGGTGGTCATGGTGACCGCTCTTGACGCGCCGGTGCCTTACAGTGAGCCACTTGAAAGCTACCTGCTGCCGAATGAAGACAAGATCGCCCGCGCGGTGCGGTCGGTCGTGAGTGAGCGCGTCCGTGCGAGCGCGTAGCCGAACAGAAATCGGGTCTTCATTCGCTCAATCGCTCACTCCACGGGAAGGCCGACGTAATTTTCCGCGAGGGTCTTGGCTGCTGCTCGAGAACTGGTCACGTAGTCCAGTTCGGCGAGTTGGCGGCGGCGGTCAAAGGGATTCTCATCCGGGAAGCGATGAAGCATGGAGGTCATCCACCACGAGAACCGTTGCACTTTCCAGACTCGCCGCAAGCAGACCTCAGAATAGGTGTCGAGCAGGTCCCGGCGCCCCGAGTCGTAAAACTGCTTGAGAGCCCGCGTGAGTACCCGAACATCGGCAACCGCGAGGTTCAATCCTTTGGCTCCAGTCGGCGGAACGATGTGCGCCGAATCTCCCGCTAAGAAGAGCCTGCCGTACTGCATGGGTTCGACAACAAAACTGCGCACGCCCGTCACGCCTTTTTGCTGAATTCGCCCTTCGGTAAGTTTCCATCCGTTCGAAGCCAGACGGATGTGAAGTTCCCGCCAGATCTGCTCGTCACTCCAGAGATCGATGTTTTCATCTGGCTTGCATTGCAGGTACAAACGGCTGATGTGTGGCGACCGCATACTGAGCAGGGCAAACCCGTGATCATGGTAGGTATAGACCAGTTCTTCGGAAGACGGAGGCGCTTCGGCCAGGATGCCAAGCCATCCGAAGGGATACTCCCGCTCATACTCGGTGAGCACTCCTGACGGAATGCTGGATCGGCAGATGCCGTGAAAGCCGTCGCATCCGGCAATGAAATCGCACGTCAGTTCGCAGGCGCTTCCATCTTTGTGGTAACGGATCTTCGGCTTGGCGCCGTCGAAGTCATCCACGCCAACGTTTTCAACCTCAAAAAAAACCTGGCCTCCGGTCGCGACGCGGGCATTGTTCAGATCTTTCAGAACTTCGTGCTGCGCGTAAATCGTGATCCCTTTTCCGCCGGTCAGATCCTGAAAATCAATGCGGTGACCGCGGCCACCGAAGCGCAACTCGATCCCATAGTGAACCAGTCCTTCGGTCTTCATCCGCTCGCCGACGCCCATTTCTGCGAGCAGATCGACGGTTCCTTGTTCCAGCACGCCGGCGCGGACGCGTTGCTCCGAATATTGGCGACTGCGATTCTCGACCACGACGGAGTCAATTCCCTGCAAATACAAAAGGTGAGACAGCACCAGACCGGCCGGTCCAGCGCCAACAATCCCGACTTGGGTTCGCATTGAAACCGGCATGGAACTGCCCCTAGAAAGGATAATGCCGAGGAGTTGTCTGGATCGTGATCCAGCGTAGCTCGGTGAATTCATTGACCGCGGCCTTCCCTCCGAAACGGCCGTAGCCGCTGCCCTTTACACCTCCGAAGGGCATCTGAGCTTCGTCGTGCACGGTCGGTCCGTTCACGTGGCACATTCCTGAGTCGATGCGCTTGGCGACTTCCACGGCGCGAGCAATATCGCGGCCGAAGACCGCGGCCGAGAGTCCGTACTCGGTATCGTTTGCCAACGTAATCGCTTCTTCCACGGTCTTGAAGCGAGTGATGGAAACCGAGGGTCCGAAGGATTCTTCGCGGAAAATCTGCATTTCTGGAGTGACGTGGTCGACGATCACAGCCGGCATGATCGTGCCCTGCGGGTCGCCGCTCAGAAGAACTTTCGCACCGCGAGACACCGCATCCTTCACGAGCGCGCGCACTCGGTCTACCGTGGGCATGCCGACGACAGCGCCGAGAACGACCTCACCTTTTCGCGGATCGCCAAATGGGAGAGCCTTCACTTTGGCGACGAACTTCTGCGCGAAGGCGGCGGCCACCTTTTCGTCAATGATGATGCGTTCTGTGGACATGCAGATCTGTCCCTGATTCATGAATGCTCCGAAAGCAGCGGCATCCACGGCAGAGTCGAGGTCGGCGTCGTCGAGAATGATGAGGGGGGCCTTGCCTCCCAGTTCGAGCAGAATCGGCTTCAGATGTCTCGCTGCAGTCACGGCAAGAATCTTTCCCACACGCGTGGAGCCGGTAAAGTTCACGCGACGCACGGCGCGGTGAGCGATAAGGGTTTCGACAATGGTCGAAGCGCTCGCGGCATCGTGGGTCAAGACATTCACCACTCCGTGACCCAGCCCAGCTTCGCGGAGGACGGTTCCAATCAGGCGATGGGTCGCCGGACATATCTCCGAAGCCTTCAGCACGACTGTATTTCCGCAAGCCAGCGGCGCCGCAATCGCACGAACCCCGAGAATGACGGGAGCGTTCCAGGGTGCGATCCCAAGCACAACGCCCACCGGTTGCCGAATGGAGAACGCGAGGCTCCCGGGGATTTCCGAAGGAATCACCTCACCTGAGACTTGGGTGGTCATCGATGCCGCTTCGCGCAGCATTTGGGCCGCGAGGTAAACGTTGAAACCTGCCCATCCGGCAGTAGCGCCGATCTCATCCATCATGACGGAAATAAAATCGGGGGTGCGGGCTTCGAGCAAGTCAGCGGCACGCAACAGTTTTTTGCGCCGTTCGTGAGGACCGAGCGCGGACCAGGCGGGGAAGGCCTCAGCGGCAGCTTCGGCGGCTGCGATTGCATCGTCAGCGCCGGCGGCGGCGGCACGCGTCGCCACTTCGCCTGAGATCGGGTTTTGCCGTACAAATGTCGCTGCGCTGGTTGCGGCGGCGTCACGATCACCGATGAGAAGCTGTACTTCAGTCATAGTCGTAGTCATGGCCGTTTCCTCTTCTTCTGCGTCGAATTTGCCTTCTTCCCGCCGTCTATCTCTTTGAAAACGTCGGCTGCAATGTGAAAAGCGGAGTTCGCCGCCGGCACGCCGCAATAGATGGCGGATTGCAGCAGTACCTCCTTGATCTGGTCGCGCGTGACTCCGTTGTTGAAGGCGGCTTTCACGTGCAGGCGGAATTCATCGCCACGGTTCAACGCGACCATCATCGCCAGTGTCAGCAGGCTGCGAGTATGGCGTGGAAGGCCGGGGCGAGTCCAGATATCTCCCCAGGCAGTGCGGGTGATGAAGTCCTGGAAATCACGGTTGAAGTCTGTGGCCGTGCCCACGGATCGGTCCACGTATTCATCGCCGAGGACAGCTCGCCGAATTTTCATGCCCTGCTGATAGCGCTTGGAGTCATCCATGTGGTGTTGTCCATCGATTTCGCCATTGATCTCATAAATGCACAATTGCCTCACTTGGAAAGGAAGTTGCTCACTGCCGCTGTGAACGCGTCGGCCTGCTCGACGTTCGAGAGATGCGCAGCGGCGAGTTCAACTGCTACAGATCCTCGGATTTGCGTGGTGAGGAACTGGGCGTCGGAGGCCGGTGTGACCGGGTCGCTCGCGCCGTAGATCACGAGCGTCGGGGCTTTGATCTGGGCGACCGATTCGCGCTGATCCATATCGCGGATGGCGGCGCAGCAAGCGGCATAGCCCTCGGGCGGCGAGTTCCCGAGCATGTGCTGTGCGCGGGCGACTTTTTCCGCGGACGATGCCCGGAACTCAGGCGTAAACCAGCGCTCGATGACAGCGGCAGCCACGGACTTCATTCCATCCTGGCGTACGGTTGCGATGCGCGCGTTCCAAATCTCCTTTGTGCCGATGCGAGCCGCAGTGTTCGAGAGCACCAGACGGTGCAGGCGGTTGGGCGCGTGAATGCCCAGCCACATGCCGATCATGCCGCCCATCGAGAGGCCGCAGAAATGCACACGGTCGAGGCCTAGCGAATCGAGCAGACCAAGGACGTCCCGACCACATTGCTCGACTGTGTAGTCAGCCGACGTTACCGAAGACTGTCCGTGGCCGCGCGTGTCGTAGCGCAGAATGCGGAAACGCCGCTGCAGTTCCGACATCTGCGGATTCCACATGGAAAAATCAGTGCCGAGAGAATTGGAAAACACGAGCACCGCGTCCTTGTCACCCGTGAGCGCGTAATGCGTACGCAGATCTCCAACCTCGACAAACGGCATTGTTCGGCCTTTCCTGTGCTTCCGCGAGTTTCTTAATTCCCACTTGTCATCCTGAGCGAAGCGAAGGACCTGCTTCTTGCCAGTGCGAGAGACAGCAGGTCCTTCGCTGCGCTCAGGATGACAATATCAAATTCATGTCCATCCAAATTTGCAACGATCCAAAATGACAACAATCAACTCTTGCGACTGGCATCGATCACTCGGTCCACAAGCTCCTCGGCGACCCCAAGGTAGTTCTCCGGAGCGAACAGGCGATCCAGTTCCGAGGAAGTCAGACGCTCGGTTACGGCTCGGTCGAGAGCCAGCACTTCGCGGAGATGCTTGCCCGATTCGCGCGCTTGCCGACTCGCGACTTCCACCAAGGTATGCGCGGCAGATTTGCCGATGTGTTTTCCCATGGCCATGGTGACGCCTTCGGCAAAGATCAGACCTTGCGTCACCTCGAGATTGCGCCTCATGCGCGTCGCGTCGATTTCGAGATGAGGAACAATCATCGCCATTTGATGAAGAGCTCCGGCGGTCAGACGGAAGATTTCCGGGAGCGTCTCCCATTCTGCGTGCCAACTGCCAAGGCCGCGCTCATCTTCCTGCACCATGGCACTCAGCATGGTGCTGACCAGGCCAGGAACCCGCGTCGCTGCCGACAACACCACTGCGGCAGTGACTGGGTTGCGCTTGTGCGGCATCGTCGAGGAGCCGCCGCGGCCCTCGCCCGCGGGCTCGAAGACTTCCGCGACATCGGTTTGCATGTGAAGCGAAATGTCGCGGGCAATCTTGCCTAAGGTGCCCGTGCAAAGGCCTAGCGTGGTTGCCACTTCTGCGACACGGTCGCGCTGCGTATGCCAGGGCATGGCGGGAAGCCCGAGATGGAGTTCTGTCGCCAACGCCTCGGCCACCTGCAATCCCTTTTCTCGTAGAGCCGCCAGTGTTCCAACTGCGCCGCCAAGTTGCAAAACCAGCACCCGTGCCTTGGTTTCCGCCAAGCGCTCGCGATGGCGATTCATGGCATCCAGCCACCCGGCAACCTTAACACCGAAAGTCGTAGGCAGAGCATGCTGCATGAGTGTGCGACCGGCGATTGGCGTGGACCGGTGTTTCTTCGCCAGTTGGGTCAGACCTCCGCAAAGAGCAGCCAGATCGGATTCAAGGATGTCGAGAGCCTGTCGGATCTGCAGAACCAGACCGGTATCGTTCGCGTCCTGGCTGGTTGCGCCCCAGTGCACGAATCGCGCTGCCTCAGCATCGTCTTTCGCGACCAGCGCTGTGAGTTGTTTGACCAGGGGTATCGCGGGATTCAGCGAAACTGCGGTCGCAGCGGCAAGTGCGCTGGCATCGATCAGCTCCGCCTTGCACTTCGAAGCGATCGCCGGAGCTGCGTCAGCAGGGATTACGCCACAGCCGGCCTCAGCCCGCGCAAGCGCAGCCTCGAAGTCCAGCATCCGCTGGAGACACGCGGCGTCTGAGAAGACTTCGCCCATTGCCGCTGAGCCGGACAGTGGATCTAGTAAGGCCATGGAGGTGGGTTACAAGCCCAGGTCGAAGAATACCGTTTCGTCCGGTCCCTGCAAAACAACATTCCATTCCAGCGTACCGGGAGCGCCAGCGGTCTTCTTCGCGATCAAAGTCGAACGTCGCGATGGTTCCACCAGATTGAGAATAAAGTCTGCGGCATTGCGCGGTTCATCGGGGAAATAGATCCGCGTGACCAAGCGCCGCAGCACTCCGCGCATAAACACAGAGATGACCAGATGCGGCGCCTGTTCCTTTCCGTTCGGGCCAGGCACCAGCCCCGGCTTGATGGTGGCAAAGCGAAACATACCCTCCGCGGTCACCGGCACGCGACCGTATCCTTTGAATCCGGATTCCAGCGGCTTGTCCTGCGTGTCTTCTGGATGGTCATATTTCCCGTGCGCATTGGCCTGCCAGATTTCCAAAATCGCATCCGGCACCGGAACCCCGTCGCCGTCGAAAACTCGACCTTGAATCGTGACGCGCTCGCCAGAGACACCTTCGCCAACCAGGTTGTCACAGTACAGCCACTCGAAGCCAATTCTGAAAAACGGCCCAACCGTCTGCGACGTAGTCGCCACCAAACTCATTTAGTCCTCCATCGGCGTGGCCTCGCGCCCGCGCAAGATGAGATCGAAGCGGTAACCCAGCGCGTGTTCCGGCATGGTTGTTTCCCAATCGAACACCGAGATCAGCCGCTTGCGGGCCTTTTCATCCGCCGTACAGTTGAAGATCGGATCAAACGGCATCAACGGATCGCCCGGAAAGTACATCTGCGTTACCAGGCGCGTGGCAAACGCCGGACCAAAGAGAGAAAAGTGAATGTGCGCCGCCCGCCAGGCGTTGTAATGATTGCGCCACGGATACTCGCCCGGACGAATCGTGACGAAACGATAGCGCCCCTCGGCGTCGGTGACGGCTTGTCCAGACCCAGTGAAGTTCGGATCCAGCGGCGCATTATGTTGATCGACTTCGTGCCGGTATCGGCCTGCCGCATTCGCCTGCCAGATTTCCACGATGGTGTTTGCCAGCGGACGACTGTTTTCGTCGAGCACGCGCCCGCTGACAATGATGCGCTCGCCGACCGGCTCTCCGGAGTGCCCGAGCGTCAAATCGCTGGCCTTTGGCGACACGATTTCGGGTCCAAAGGATGGCCCAGTGACCTCGGACAGAGTGTACGGAATTGGAACCTGCGGCTTTGTGGGCGCACGCTTGATCGAGGAGACATAGGGCGGATGCAGATGATTCGGCTGCGTTCCCGGATACGGCGCGCGGTAGGCCGCAACTGGTTTCATGATTTAATCCTTGTCGCCGTTCTTGAACCCACAGACTCTATGCAAGGGGAGAAGTCCATGTCAAGCCCGGGCACCGTTCATCCCCAGAGCAAAACCTGTGACGCGACCCGCTTGGGTGAGGCGTTTTGGTCGTAGTGGTGTAGCGCGGATGCAGCCGCATGTTACGCTTCTGCGGAGCCCATGGAGACGCTAGGGTGATTGGCCGGGTCTTTAGAGCATTTCAATATCGCGATTTCCGCTTGATGTGGTTTGGCGCCTGTACGTCCAGCATTGGTACCTGGATGCAAATCGTGGCGCAAGGCTGGCTGATCTACCGGCTCACCCACTCCGCGTTCTTGCTGGCCTTGGATCAATTCCTCGGCGGCCTTCCCATCTTTCTGTTCTCTTTGATCGGCGGCGTGGTGGCCGATCGCGTGGAGCGAAGAAAAATTCTTCTCGGCTCCCAGTATGTGCAGATGGCTAGCGCCGGGTTGCTCACCATTCTGGTGGCGACGGGTCTGGTGCACGTCTGGCACATCCTTTGTCTTTCGTTTGTTTCCGGTTTCGCCCAAGCCTTCGGTGCTCCGGCCTACCAGGCGCTGATTCCCACATTGGTCGAGAGGGAAGACATGCCGAACGCCATCGCTCTGAATTCCATCCAGTTCAACGTGGCGGTCATGGTCGGGCCGGCTCTCGCTGGGCAAGCCTTGGCGAGACTGGGAGAGAAGTGGTGCTTCGGGCTGAATGCGCTTTCTTTCCTGGCGCCCATCGTGTCGCTGTCGATCATCCGCTCTCGCTTCCAGCCAGTGAAGACCGCGGAATCAATGTTCGCCAGCCTGAAGCAGGGCATTCAGTTCGCTCGCCGGCAGACTTCGATGGAAGCGCTGATCATTCTGGCTTTCTGCATGACCGGTCTGAGCATGCCCATGCGCACCTACCTTCCCGTGTTCGTGAAGGACATTTTCCATCGCGGTCCGGAAACCTATGGCAATCTTCTCGCCCTCATGGGACTCGGTTCGATTTGCGGCTCGCTGGGCATTGCGACCGCGGGCAATATAAAAAGGAAGGGGCGCGTCGCTCTCGGTGCGCTGGCTTGCCTCGGCGTTGGGATTTCCGGGTTCGCCCTTTCGAAGTCACTGCCGCTGAGCGAGATCTTCCTGGTGTTGGTTGGTGCATCCATGATGGCCGTTTTTGCCACGGTAAATTCGCTGGTGCAGTTGATGACCACGAACGAAATGCGCGGTCGCGTGATGAGCGTGTACAATTTCGCCTTCCGCGGCGGCATGCCTATGGGGAATTTATTATCGGGATGGCTCGTCCCCGTGTTTACGGCGCCGGTGGTGCTCGGCCTGAACGGCTTCCTGCTTATTCTGCTGGCCCTTTACTTCCTGTTAGTCCAACGGCGACTGGCTGCACTTTGATAAACGTCGAGGCAGCTGATTCCTTTTGAGAGCGAAGTGTCTCTCAAACTCGCCGATGTCATGGTGTTGCGAATCTGGGGTGGTTCAGAGCGAACTGGTTCAGAGCGAACTAGTTCAGAGCGAACAAGTTCAGAGCGAAGTTCAGAGCGAAGTTCACACACGAAGTTCAGAGCGAACTGTTTGCAGCAAATTAAAATGTCCGGTTTTCGTAGCAAGTGAAATGTCCGGTTTTCGGTTTAATCTCCTCCCGCAGCCGGGGCTGTGGGAAAGTGGGAATCCCGCGCATTTTGCGGGATTTCCAAGCAAGACGGGAAAGTCGGTTTTTGGACTTTTCCGTCTTGCGTCTTTTCCATAGCCCTGCGCTCGCCGATTTTTTCCTTCGGCAGAGATTTTCCTTCCGCATTGTAGTGCCCCAGTCGCTGGGGGCCGTGGGTAATCGTGAAAGTTCCATCCAAATGCTGGTGCACGGTGACCGAACAGCCCGCCAAAGTAGCGCGCCAACGCACCGGCTCAATCTGCAGGCGCAGGTTCTGGATGCTGACCGTGTTGTCACGGTTGACGGTACGTTCGAACTGCAGGGCGAAAATCAGATCCAGATCTCGACTGGAACGGCGCACAAAGGCACTGCCGCGCTCCGCCGCCGGTACTTGAAAGCGAGTATTGAACTCAGCCATGTAGTGCTCGCGCAGAAACTGATTGGCTGTCTCCAGAGTGCGGGCTCCGCGTAGCCGCAGCTCCTGCGGCAAGCGCCCTTGCCAAGTGCCGAAGCTCCGTTCCGATCGACCACGTGCCTGAGGGGAATAAGCAGGAATCATCTGCACTCCCAACTCGCGTAGGGCCCGACCGACTTGCGTCAGCCGGTGCCGATCGATCTTGCCTCCCGCCTTCGGGGTGAGCCAGAAATGACTGCCGCGATCGCTGTACAAGGCGCAAAAAACTCCTTTGCGCTCAATCACTTCCTTCAGTCCAGCCATCACCGTCAACGTGGATTCCTCTTCCGTCAGCTGCGCATAATAGATCTCGCTGGTGGCATCGTCCAGGATCACGATCAGGTCATACCAGCGTTCGTCCTGGAACCATTGATGCCGGCTCCCGTCGATGTGCAGCAGCATGCCCGGTAAAGGCCGCCGCGGCCGCCGCTTGCGATGCACTCCCCGCTTGCGCTCCCGCGCCACCAGCCCCGCCCCTTGTAACACCGTTTTCACCCAGGTGTAACTCAGATCGATCGCATGCTGCTCGCGCAGCTTCTCGTGAAAATGTCGCACATTGAAATCAAAGTACTGGTCCCGATACAGCGCCAGCACTTTCTCCACCGTGGCGAAGGGCACTCGCTTCGGGGAAGGCTGCCCGCGACGTTTATCGAACATACTTTCATAGCCAAACTGCTCATACCGTTCGCGAACCCGCCGCAGATGCCGGTCGCTGAAACCGAGAATCTCGGCCGCTTGCCACCACGTAATCTTCCGCGCCATCGCTCGCAACAGCACCTCTTGAATCTTCATCGCCCGCTCCATCGCGGCCTTCGAGTAAGAGAACATGCTTGCCATGTTCTCCTACTCTCACCGCCTGCAAAGCGGACATTTCACGTGCTAATTCGACCGGACATTTGATGTGCTAACAACAGGCTCGATACGCGAACTGTTGGTAGCAAATTAAAATGTCCGGTTTTCGTAGCAAGTGAAATGTCCGGTTTTCGGTTTAATCTCCTCCCGCAGCCGGGGCTGTGGGAAAGTGGGAATCCCGCGCATTTTGCGGGATTTCCAAGCAAGACGGGAAAGTCGGTTTTTGGACTTTTCCGTCTTGCGTCTTTTCCATAGCCCTGCGCTCGCCGATTTTTTCCTTGGGCAGAGATTTTCCTTCCGCACTGTAGTGCCCCAGTCGCTGGGGGCCGTGGGTAATCGTGAAAGTTCCATCCAAATGCTGGTGCACGGTGACCGAACAGCCCGCCAAAGTAGCGCGCCAACGCACCGGCTCAATCTGCAGGCGCAGGTTCTGGATGCTGACCGTGTTGTCGCGGTTGACGGTACGTTCGAACTGCAGGGCGAAAATCAGATCCAGATCTCGACTGGAACGGCGCACAAAGGCACTGCCGCGCTCCGCCGCCGGTGCTTGAAAGCGAGTATTGAACTCAGCCATGTAGTGCTCGCGCAGAAACTGATTGGCTGTCTCCAGAGTGCGGGCTCCGCGTAGCCGCAGCTCCTGCGGCAAGCGCCCTTGCCAAGTGCCGAAGCTCCGTTCCGATCGACCACGGGCCTGAGGGGAATAAGCAGGAATCATCTGCACTCCCAACTCGCGTAGGGCCCGACCGACTTGCGTCAGCCGGTGCGGATCGATCTTGCCTCCCGCCTTCGGGGTGAGCCAGAAATGGCTGCCGCGATCGCTGTACAAGGCGCAAAAAACTCCTTTGCGCTCAATCACTTCCTTCAGTCCAGCCATCACCGTCAACGTGGATTCCTCTTCTGTCAGCTGCGCATAATAGATCTCGCTGGTGGCATCGTCCAGGATCACGATCAGGTCATACCAGCGTTCGTCCTGGAACCATTGATGCCGGCTCCCGTCGATGTGCAGCAGCATGCCCGGTAAAGGCCGCCGCGGCCGGCGCTTGCGATGCACTCCCCGCTTGCGCTCCCGCGCCACCAGCCCCGCCCCTTGTAACACCGTTTTCACCCAGGTGTAACTCAGATCGATCGCATGCTGCTCGCGCAGCTTCTCGTGAAAATGTCGCACATTGAAATCAAAGTACTGGTCCCGATACAGCGCCAGCACTTTCTCCACCGTGGCGAAGGGCACTCGCTTCGGGGAAGGCTGCCCGCGACGTTTATCGAACATACTTTCATAGCCAAACTGCTCATACCGTTCGCGAACCCGCCGCAGATGCCGGTCGCTGAAACCGAGAATCTCGGCCGCTTGCCACCACGTAATCTTCCGCGCCATCGCTCGCAACAGCACCTCTTGAATCTTCATCGCCCGCTCCATCGCGGCCTTCGAGTAAGAGAACATGCTTGCCATGTTCTCCTACTCTCACCGCCTGCAAAGCGGACATTTCACCTGCTAATTCCACCGGACATTTGATGTGCTAACGACAGGCTCGATACGCGAACTTGACAACCCGGTACTTTGGCGTTATTCTGCCCGCCTTCCCTAGTTGTTCTCGTTTTTCAGTTAGTGCGGTCGGGCTCGGGTCGAGTTCAACGCAATGCATCCTCTGTCGGCAATGGCGCGCTGGGAAGGCCTTATTTTGCTGAGCGGCTTCTTCGGCCTTGTAGTCTGGAAGCTGCTGACCGGCGGCATCAGCCTCGATCAATTGCTCGAAGGCGACATCGGAACGGCTAATGGCGGGGACGGTTCTGACCCCGGCACTTACGTCAGCGTCGGCCGCGCGCAGTCTCTGGCAATCACCGCCTTCGCCGCTCTGTATTACCTGCTGCAGGTCTTGCAGAACCCCACGCAGTTTCCTCAACTACCCGCCAGCTTGATAAATGTACTCATGGGGAGCCAGGCGGTTTATCTGGCTGGCAAAGCCCAGGCCATGCTGGGTCCGCGGATCAAGAGTTTCTTGCAAAGGAGAATGCCATGAAGAATCCTGAATTTGTTGCCAGCGTAGTTTTAGCCATTATCGCCGCACTGGTGATTGCGATCTGGGTACCTGGTGATGGAGCCATCAAAGTGAGGCTGGCGATTTCTTACGCTGGACTGATCATGCTCTTCCTCTTCGGATTCCTGATCCTTGCGGGAATTGCTTCCGGGAAGATTGACATCAGTCAACTCCTCGCGGAGAAGGGCAGTGCCGGCGCCAGTATGTCACGCTTCCAGTTGATGATTTTTACTTTTGTGATCGCATTGAGCTTGTTTCTTATTGTGGTTAGTAAGGGAGATTTTCCGACACAAATACCGAATCAGGTCCTGGAGATACTGGGCATCAGCGCGACTACTTATGGCGTGAGTAAGGGTATTCAGGCCACCTCAAACGATAAGGACGCGTCGTCTCAGACCCCGCCGCCTGAGTCGCCGCCGAAATAGCCGCAATCTTGATTTGACGCGGAGCGGCCCACAAGCACCGACGTGGGCATGATCAATTCATAAGGAGGAGGAAATGGCGCTCGATACTTCCAGCTCCGGTAGCTCCCCGACTTCCAAGACTTTCGCCCGGCACGTGGCCCCCTTCGCGCCTCTCGCTTTGGCGCTGGCTATGAATGCAGTGCCTGCATCTACGAGCGCACCAGGGAACGTCGCTACGGAACCGACCGGCACGGGTATAACGGCAGTCAAGTGCGGCGAGGTTACGGATTCTCAGGACTGCCACAGCCGCTATCCCACCGGATGCAGCAGCACGGGCGAGTCGTACGACGCTTACTTAAACTATTGGAAGGATCAACTGATCGATCCAACCACCGCGTCGATGCCGGTCAAATACTTCACCCAACTGACCGACTATCAGAAACTCGACGCCAGCATTCCTTCGGGACTGAAGCAGAATAATCAGGACGACTTTCAGGATCAACTGAAGCAATTAGGCGAAGGGCAACAGTACGGCATCATTGGATATTTGTACTACTCTCGGCATACCAGCGCTGAAACCAGTAATTGCGACCTGACTGGTCCGCCGGGTGATCCTAACTACGGCAATGTTGATTATCACATCGGCATCGGTTTCGATCCGGCGGTGGCGCAGCAGTTGCGGTCTGACACGGCAGCTGCGCCCGCCGCAACATCAGCCACCATGGCGGCCTCCGGAAAGCGGACCACAAAGAGACCGACGAGTTCCGGCACGGGCGCCAGCGTGTTGGAGCAGAGCAGCGTGATCGTCGAGATGACTCCCCATGATCGCTTTCAGTACGAAAACAACATCTGGACACTGAAGAACCTGCAACTCGCGACCGGCCGTCAAGTAAGAGTTGTGGGACAGCTGATTATCGACAACGAACACAATCTTACCTCTCAAAACTGCGCCATCGCGCAGACCGCCTCGGACAAGAAAACCTGCTGGCGGGCATCGGCGTGGGAGTTGCATCCCGTGGTACTGTTCCAGGTGTGTCCGAGTGATTCCTGCGCGCTCGATTCAACGGATTGGGTGGACCTAGATCAACTGCAGTAGTACTGAGGAGGTTTATGCCGCCAGGACTGGACAATCTTAGACATATCGTTGTTCTTATGATGGAGAACCGGTCGTTCGATCATATGCTGGGATCTCTCACGGCAGTGGATCCGCGCATCGACGGAGTCACCGACCAACTTAGCAATCCCGATACAACCGGTGCTTTGGTCAAGCCGCAGCCGCTGGCGCAGTTTCAGGGACAGCTTGACCCCGATCCTGACCACCATTTTCCGGCGGTCGACCTGCAGATCTTCGGCGGAGATACAAGCCCGACCCGCGTGGCGAATATGCAGGGGTTCGTGAAGAGTTACTTCAACCAGCAGCGAGACGTAGGGCATTCGCAGAAGATCATGTATTACTTCACTGAGCAGCAGTTACCCGTTCTGACCACATTGGCGCTGGAGTTTGCGGTATTCAACCGGTGGTTCGCGTCGATTCCAGGGCCGACAATTTGTAATCGCGCGTTTGCGCACTATGGCACGTCGTTCGGCAGAGTCGACATGAATCTTCTGTATGTAAACGAGCCGTTCAAGAGCATTTACGATCGGCTGATCAACGCAAATCCCAAACACACGGCGAAGCTTTATTACTACGACACTACCAGCTCGACCATGGAGATCACGAACCTGCTTGAGAACCAGCCGGAGCTGTTCGGCACGTATCCACAATTCCTGAATGACTGCAGCACGAGCAATCTTCCCGATTACTCTTTTATCGAGCCAAACTTTAACGATCACGACAGCGATAGCGGCGAAGAAGTGGCCAGCGATCAGCATCCCGACCACAACATCCAGGCGGGCGAGCTGTTCATTGCCTCGGTGTACAACGCAATCAAGGCATCGCCGCTGTGGCCGAACACGGCCCTGCTGGTTGTCTATGATGAGCACGGAGGAATCTACGATCATGTCGTGCCACCGGCGTGCACACCAGATCAATTTACGGCCTCGGCGAATGACACCGGAACTGGGCAGCCGTTTGCGTTTGATCGGCTGGGAGTACGAGTGCCGGCGATTTTGATTTCGCCGTGGATTCCGAAGGGGACGGTCGTGGACGGCCGCGTCTTCGACCACGCTTCGATTCCGGCGACGATCACGAAGTTTTTTCTAGGCGACTACTCGCCACGATCTCCGCGAGAGACGAGTGCCGACGTTTTCATCGAGCCGAACGTGGCACCGATCGATCCGACGCGCAACTTGCTCTCGCTCGCAGCGATGCGCGACGACTGCCCGGACTTTGACGTTTAGTTTTGACGTTCAGGACTGTCGCGGCCGTCGCGCCGCGCTGCGCTGAAGACATGACGAATGAAGAACTGACAACCGACGGAGCGACGAGATGACTCTCATCCATGTACCAAAGCCGGATGTGAAGAGCGCGATGAATCCAAATCGGCCGGTGAATGCGCTGCTGAAGGCGCAGGTGCAGCATTTGCACGCCGCCGAAAGAAATCTTCCTCTCCGGCGCCGAACTGACATTTACATCAATGCGATCAAGACCGAAGGCGAAGCCGCGGAGTATATCCGCCGCGTCACGGAGGCGATCCACGAGGCGCATGAGGCTGAGGCAGCAAAGCGGGGGCGCGGGATCGCAATCGCCGCCGCCGAAGGGCCAGGAGACAAAGCGCCCAGCGCGAGCAGGGGAAAGAAGAAGAGCAAAGGGAAGCGTGCGCGGAAGACTTGATCCGTCGGCGTTCTTTTGCAGGAGGCGGTATGCGTCGGAGTGTAGTGCTTCTACTGTGGCTTGCATCCACAATGGCGTTGGCTCAGGAGGGCATGCTGCAGGCAGACTTCCGCCGCGAGGGCGAACGTGTTGCCGACGCTTGCCGGGGTTTCAGCTTCAAGACCGTGCCCGGATGCGCCATCGAGCTATTCACCGACCATCCACTGCACATCGCCGCGGGGAGCATGCCCCCGCAGAACGGATTCGGGGTTGGCGGAGCGTTCGTCGCCGACAAGAACACGAAGAATTGGCGCTTGACTTGGGACGTGGACGCAGTCGGGTCGTCGAACGCCTCGTGGCGAGCGGGCGGTTACATGAAGGTGATCCACACGCCGCCTGTGGAGATTCACGTCATCACGCCGGTAGTTTCGCAACCTGGGGAGAAGACCGAAACGAAGCCCGCCAAGAAGCCGCGCATCAATCTGGTTCATCCCTACACGGTCGTTAATCTCTACGCGCAGTCGATCTCTCTGAACAAAATAAATTTCTTTGGGCTGGGCAATGATTCCACGCAGGCAGGAGCGTCTGTGTTTGGCATGACCCAGACGATCGTTGGAGTCAACGTCATTAAGCCGGTTTTTGAATGGCCGGCGATCAGCAAACTGAATCTGGCGCTGCTCGGCGAAGTGAACGGGCGTTTCGTCAGCCTCAGAGGCGAATATGGACAATCCTTCCCGTCGATTGAAACTCTCTACACGAATGCGACCGCGCCCGGCCTGAGCAGCCAGCCCGGATTCATCCAGCTGAGCGAGGGCTTTCGCATCAAGCCGGTGTTCGGTGACCACCTTCAACTGAATTACCTGGCAAACTTTCAGCAGTTCTTTGCGCCGTCGAATTCGCAGTATTCCTTTCGGCGCTGGACGACCGACCTGAACCACACGTTCTATCTGTACGGCTACACAGAAACCGCCCCCAAGAGCACCGACACGAATGGCCCCGACCAATGCGCACCCGCCAACGAAACTTGTGCGCCGGTTTCGCATTCGCGAAACTTAAATGGCTCGATCAACCTGCGCCTGCTGTTTTCTGAATCGATCACGTCGGGAACCAGCGCGGTGCCGTTCTATTTCCAGCAGACCTTGGGCGGTGCGGACATCGACGGTGTCCCTTCACTGAGCAGCTATCAGGACTATCGCTTTCGCGCGCCGAACGTCCTGTTGCTGCAGGAAGACTTCGAGCATTCGATCTGGGGACCGTTTGGTTTTCGCTTCATGACGGATCAGGGTAGGGTAGCGCTCACTCGAGGGGACATCGGATTCGATCATCTGAAACACAGCTTTGCCACTGGGCTTACTCTTCGAGCCGGTGGCTTGCCCATGGTCTACATCATGTTCGCGTGGGGCGGAAATGAGGGGAACCACACAATCTTCAATATGAATTCTTCGCTGCTTGGTGGGTCGGCTCGCCCTTCTCTGTACTAACGCTTGGGTCGGGAGAATTTATCTGGAACCGTATGCCGGGCACAACTTTGAGCTGAGCATCACTATTGAAGCGGAACTAGCTTTGTTTTCGCTGACGCGGCCCATTGGCGCAAGATATCGACAAACGCAGTGGTGGCGCAGGAAAGTGTCCGGTCGCGACGGTAGGCCAGTCCCAATTCGCGAAAAAGTTCCGCATCCTCCAATTCAATCAGTTTGACTCTCCCGGACGCCACTTCGTCACGCGCGAACGACGCGCTGATAAGGGACACTCCCAGATCGGCTGCCACAAAGCTCTTGATCATGCCGATGCTCGGTAGTTCCATTCGAACTTGCAGTTCGTCGCGGTGTGGACGGAACAGCTTGTCCATGATCCTTCGGGTGTGGCCTGTCTTAGGCAGCAGCACGGGATGTTTGACGATATCGCGCACCGCCGCCGATTTGTGCTTGGCCAGAGGATTCTTGGGGCTCACCATCAACATCAGCTTGTCGCGAAAGATAGGTTGGATCTCGAGACTCGGAGACTGGATGGGCAAAGTGAGAATGCCCACTTCGATGGAGCCATTCTCCAGCTTCTCCGTGATCTTGTAGCTGAAGTTCCGGTAAATGTTGATCTGAACCGGCGGGTAACGCCGGCAGTATTCCGCAAACACCTCCGGCAGAACGTACAGGCAGGTAGCCTCGTTGGCGCCAACACGAAGTGTGCCGCGGGGCGTGCGGCTATGGTCCGCTACCGCCATCAACGATTCCTCGCGCAGCAGTTTCAACCGCTCGGCATAGTCAAAGAGCACTTGTCCGGCCGGGGTCAGTTTTACGGTCTTGCCCGAGCGGTCGAGCAGTCGATCGCCATATTCCTGCTCCAACTGGCGGATTTGGGCGCTGACGGCTGACTGCGAGCGGAAAACTTTCTCTCCAGCGCGAGAAAAGCTACCCTGTTTGGCCACTTCCAGAAACGTGATGAGCTGATCGAAATCCATTGAGTTTGATGCCGGGAATTATAACGGACGCCGCCCGTCTCGCGGGAAATTAGGCTGAACCTGCCCCTGGAACCGCAAAACCCCAAAAATCGCATCCGTTGTATCTAAATTCTGAATTGTACTTTCGGGCCAATTGAAGGTAACTAGGAGGTTGCGATTGTGTGTTCCTGAGCCGATGTGTGCGACAGCCCCGTCGCCCTTGGCGGGCGAAGTCCCAACTCAAGAACAAATGATTCGGTAGCGGCCAATTATGCCGATGCTGCAAACGTGCCCATAATGACGACGCGTCTGAAAAATCCGACTGGCCAAAAACCGACTGGCCCCCCTCCCGCTCAGGGTCTGTACCACCCCGCGCAGGAGCACGACGCCTGCGGGATCGGATTCGTGGCCAACGTCCGCGGCCAGAAAAGTCACGAAATTATAAGCCAGGGAATCAAGGTGCTGCTCAACCTGACGCACCGCGGCGCCTGCGGGTGCGATCCCGAGACCGGTGACGGCGCCGGCATTCTCCTCCAGATCCCACACCAGTTCTTTGTGCGCGAGTGCGGCAAGTTGGGTTTCGAATTGCCTCTCCCCGGCGCTTATGGCGTGGGCATGACATTTTTGCCGGTGGAAAAACATGAGCGCCTGCAATGCGAAGGAATTCTGGAGCGTATTATTCGCGAGGAGGGCCTGACGGTATTAGGCTGGCGCGATACGCCCTGCTTCGCTTCCGCCATTGGCCGAGTGGCGCGAGGTTCGCAACCTTACATCCAGCAGATTTTTACAGGGTGTGGTTCATTCACTGATGAAGACGCCTTTGAGCGGAAGCTTTACGTCGTGCGCAAGCGCGCCGAAAGTGAGATGGCATCGTCTGGCATCGAAGACGCGAGTGTGTTTCATATCCCCTCGCTTTCTTGCCGTACCATTGTTTATAAAGGTCTGCTGCTGGCCCCGCAGATCACCAATTTCTACAAAGAGCTTTCCGATCCCGACGTGACCAGCGCGTTGTGCCTGGTGCATCAGCGTTTCTCCACCAACACATTTCCGAGTTGGCAGCGAGCGCATCCCTATCGCTACATCGCGCACAACGGCGAAATCAATACGCTCAAAGGCAATGTCAACTGGATGCACGCGCGCCAGTCACTGCTCCAGTCTCCGCTGTTCGAAGACGACATCAAGAAGCTCTTCCCGATCATTGCGCCCGATGGCAGCGACTCCGCAAACCTCGACAACGCCGTCGAACTCCTGCTACAGGCGGGCCGCAGCCTGCCCCACGCCATGGCCATGCTGATTCCGGAAGCCTGGGCTGGTAATTCCCACATGGAGCCGGAGAAGCGCGCATTCTACGAATATCACGCGTGCCTCATGGAACCGTGGGATGGCCCGGCGGCAATCGCCTTCACTGACGGCCGAGTCATCGGCGCCATCCTCGACCGCAACGGCTTGCGGCCCGGGCGCTACGTGGTCACCAATGACGATCTCGTCATCATGGCTTCCGAAGCCGGTGTGCTCGACATCGAACCGGAACAGGTAAAGATGAAAGGCCGCCTGCAGCCAGGGAAGATGTTCCTGGTGGATACGGTCGAAGGCCGCATCGTCCCCGACAAAGAGATCAAGCAGCGGCTGGCTTCACGACAACCCTACGCGCAGTGGCTCAAGGACAATCAGATCACGATGGATCAGTTGCCCGCGCCCTCGCGCATGCACCACCCGGATGCGGAAACGCTGCTTCGCCGCCAGCGCGCGTTTGGTTACAGCGATGAGGACTTGCGCATGATCCTCGGCCCGATGGCTTCGAAGGGCGAGGAGCCGGTTGGATCCATGGGGACCGACACTCCGCTCGCGTGTCTCTCCGACCGGCCGCAGTCGTTGTTCAACTACTTCAAGCAGCTCTTCGCGCAAGTCACCAATCCTCCCATTGACCCGATTCGCGAAGAGATCGTGATGTCGCTCATCAGCTACATCGGAGCCGAGCGCAACATTCTTTCGGAAGAGCCGGAAAACTGCCACATGCTGAAGCTGGCTCATCCCCTGCTGACCAACATCGAGTTGGAGAAACTGCGCCGCGTCTCCACCGGAGATCTGCTGGCCATCACGCTGCCCGCGCTTTTTCGAGCCGCCGAAGGAGAAGCGGGACTGAAGCGGGCGCTCGACGAGTTGTGCCAGCGCGCGTCGCTCGCCGGGAAAGCCGGCTACACGCTGCTGATTCTTTCCGACCGCGGCGTGAACAAAGATTACGCTCCCATCCCCAGCCTGTTGGCGCTGGCCGCAGTGCATAACCTGCTGGTCCAGGAAGAGACGCGAACCCAGGTCGCTCTGATTACAGAATCGGGCGAACCGCGCGAGGTAATGCACTTTGCACTGCTCAGCGGCTATGGGGCAAGCGCCATCAATCCGTATCTGGCATTGGAGAGCGTTGAAAGCCTGGCGCGGGGCGGAGATCTGGCCGACGGAGTAACTTCCGAACTCGCCGTGAAGCACTTCATCAAATCGGTGAACAAAGGTCTGCTGAAGACCTTCTCCAAGATGGGTATCTCGACCTTACAGAGTTATCAAGGAGCGCAGGTCTTCGAAGCCATCGGCCTGAACAAAGAGTTGGTGGACGCCTATTTCGCAGGCACAGCGTCGCGGTTGGAGGGCATTGGCCTCGAAGTGCTCGCCCGCGAAGCGCAGTTGAAGCACGAGCACGCATTCCGCCCACTGACCGAGTCCGAGACCGAACTCGCGGTCGGTGGAACTTACCACCAGAGAGTCAACGGCGAGTATCACCTGCTGAATCCGCTGACCATCAGCAAGCTGCAGCAAGCGGTCCGACAGGAGAGCTTCCAGACCTTCCAGGAATACACCGACCTAATCGACAACCAAAGCAGCAACCTCGCGACGCTGCGCAGTCTGATGAAGTTGAAGAAGAGCGCCAAGCCAGTTCCGATCGAAGAAGTCGAGCCCGCCAAGGAGATCGTGAAACGCTTCAACACGGGAGCGATGTCATTCGGCTCGATCAGCAAAGAAGCGCACGAGACTCTGGCTATCGCCATGAATCGCATCGGAGGGAAATCCAACACCGGCGAAGGGGGCGAAGATGAAGAGCGCTTCAAGCCGGATGCGAACGGAGACCTCAGGCGAAGCGCAGTAAAGCAGGTTGCGTCGGCGCGCTTTGGAGTTACTGCAAACTATCTAGTCAATGCCGATGAGTTGCAGATCAAGATGGCACAAGGCGCAAAGCCCGGCGAAGGCGGACAACTTCCCGGACACAAAGTGGATGAGGTTATCGCGCGCCTGCGACATTCCATCCCCGGCGTGGGTTTGATTTCGCCGCCGCCGCACCACGACATCTATTCCATCGAAGATCTCGCGCAACTGATTTACGACCTGAAGAATGTGAATCCGCAAGCCCGCATCGGGGTGAAATTAGTGGCGGAAGTTGGCGTCGGCACAGTGGCTGCTGGCGTTGCCAAAGCACACGCGGATGTAGTCCTCATCAGCGGCGACAGCGGAGGCACCGGAGCTTCACCGCTCAGTTCCATCAAGCACGCCGGGATTCCCTGGGAGCTTGGGCTAGCGGAGACGCAGCAAGTGCTATTGCTGAACGATCTTCGGAGCCGGATCCGCGTGCAGACCGACGGTAAATTGCAGTCCGGCCGCGACGTCGTGATAGCGGCGCTTCTCGGCGCCGAAGAATTCGGTTTCGCCACCATGCCTCTGATTGCGATGGGCTGCGTCATGATGCGCAAATGCCATCTCAACACTTGTTCGGTTGGCATCGCCACGCAGGATCCGGTGCTACGCAAGCAGTTTCAGGGCCAGCCCGAGCATGTCATCAACTTCTTTTTCTTCCTCGCAGAGCAGGTGCGCCAGTACATGGCCGATCTGGGCTTCCGCCACATGGACGACATGATCGGCCGCGTTGACATGCTCGACGTGCAGCCGGCCGTGAATCACTGGAAGGGCCGAGGCCTGGATTTGTCCGCCATTCTCCATGATCCGTCCATGCCGGCGCGCGTGGCACGCCACCGCGTGCAGGCGCAGGATCATGGCCTGGAGCAGGCACTCGACCATCAGCTGCTCGCTAAATCGCAGGCCGCGCTCGAAACCCTCACACCGGTTGTGATCAAAATGCCAGTGCGCAACATTCACCGCTCCGTGGGAACCATGCTGAGCGGGGAGATTGCCCGCCGCTACGGGTCCGCCGGCGTGGCCGACGATACGATTCGAATTCACCTCGATGGATCAGCAGGGCAGAGCCTGGGCGCGTTCTTGGCCAAAGGAGTCACTCTCACACTCGAAGGCGACGCCAACGATTACGTCGGCAAGGGTCTATCGGGAGGACGTTTGGTTGCCTTTCCGCCGCGACGGTCACGTTTCGCGCCCGAAAACAATATTCTCATTGGCAACGTTGCCCTCTACGGTGCAACCAGCGGCGAAGCGTTTTTCAATGGAGTCGCGGGTGAGCGCTTTGCCGTTCGCAACTCCGGAGCGACCGCGGTGGTCGAGGGAGTCGGCGACCACGGCTGCGAATACATGACCAAGGGCCTGGTTCTGGTGCTCGGAGCCTGCGGCAGAAACTTTGCCGCTGGCATGAGTGGCGGCGTCGCTTATGTTTTCGACGAGCGCGGAGACTTCACCGAAAAGCGCTGCAATCTCGACTCGGTTGACCTAGAGCCAGTTTTCGAAATGCCGGCGTTCGGAACGGAAGCCTTCGGAACGGATGACGCTCAACTCGCCAAGGCCCGGCTTGCCGAAGCAAAGGTGGTCAAGAAGCTCGTCACCCGCCATCTCGGACTGACCGGCAGCCCGCGAGCCGCGTGGATTCTCGACAACTGGTCCGAAGCGCTATCCCGGTTCATCAAAGTGTTCCCTCACGAGCACAAGCGAGTGCTAGGCGTGAGCCGCCGACGCCAGCCTTACATCCCGGGTCTGCCGGTCGCTGCGATGGCGTCGTCCGAGCAGGTGAAGCATGGGTAAGGACACCGGCTTCATGGAATACTCGCGTGAGCTTGCCCCGCGCCGTCCAATCACGCAGCGCGTCAACGATTGGTTCGAAATCTATCTCGATTTTCCTGAAGCGAATCTTCGCACCCAGGGTGCTCGCTGCATGGATTGTGGCGTGCCTTTTTGCCAGACGGGATGTCCGGTCAACAATCTGATTCCCGATTGGAACGATCTGGTCTATCACGGACGTTGGAAAGAAGCAGTACGGCAACTGCACGCGACCAACAACTTCCCGGAATTCACCGGGCGGATTTGTCCAGCGCCGTGCGAAGCATCCTGCGTGCTGGGCATCAATCAGCCTCCGGTCACGATTAAGCAGATCGAAAAAAATATCGTGGAGCGAGGATTTCGCGAAGGCTGGATCCATCCCGAGCCGCCAAAGGTCCGCACCGGGAAGAAAGTGGCGATCGTCGGCTCAGGCCCCGCGGGATTGGCCGCGGCCCAGCAGTTGTGCCGCGCCGGACATGCGGTAACTGTCTACGAAAAAGCTGACCGCATCGGTGGCTTGCTGCGCTACGGCATCCCGGAATTCAAGATGGAGAAGCATGTCATCGACCGCCGCCTGGAACAAATGTCCGCTGAGGGCGTGAAATTCGTTACCGGCGCTGAGGTGGGCAAGAATGTCGCGGTCGACGATCTACAGCGAGAATTCGACGCGATCGTGCTCGCCGGCGGAGCCGAGTGTCCGCGCGATCTGAATGTCCCCGGACGCGAGCTCAAAGGAATCCATTTCGCCATGGAGTACCTGCCGCAGCAGAACCGGCGCAATCTGGGCGACACCATCGAGCCGGAAACAGAAATTTTGGCGACCGGCAAGCGCGTGGTCATCATCGGGGGAGGCGATACCGGAGCCGATTGCCTCGGAACCTGCCATCGCCAGAAGCCTCTCTCCGTGCACCAGTTCGAGATCATGCCGAAGCCGCCCGACGACCGCTCACCGTCAACGCCATGGCCACTCTGGCCCATGCAACTGCGCACCGAAGGTGCGCACGAAGAAGGCGGAGTGCGCAACTGGAGCATCGCAACCACAAAACTCACCGGCTCCAGTTCCGGCGACGTTCAGCAACTGCACGCCGTGCGCGTAGGGCCCACGCCAAAATTCGAGCCGATCCCCGGCACCGAATTTACGATGGAAGCCGATCTGATACTGATCGCGATGGGCTTCATGGGGCCGGTTCGCAACGGGATGATCGATCATCTCGGCGTAAAACTGGACTCGCGTGGCAATGTGGCCACGGACGAGAACTACATGTCGTCGGTGCCCGGAGTCTTCGCGGCGGGTGATATGCGTCGTGGCCAGTCTTTAGTTGTGTGGGCGATCGCCGAAGGCCGAAAGACGGCCGCGAGCGTGGACGCTTACCTGCGAACGCAGGCGATGCCCGCGATCACTCCCGCAGTTTCCAAGCTCAAACAACAACTAATCGCTTCCTGAATTCCCCCTAACGCCCCGCCTGTTCCAGCTGAGTAGCCGCTGACTCGATCAACGCCGACTCATCCAGCAGCGCCTTCGAGACGCGCACGATCTCCTGCTCCGCTTCCGCATATCTCTTTTGTTCGATTCCTTCACGCACTCCCGGCACGGTCTTCACTCCATAGCCCGTATAAACGCCCGGAGCGTACAGCAAATGCGTGTACCACGGACGCCGCGGCAATCCGTCAGCATTAGTGAGCCGGCGCTCGCTTTCAATCAGCTCTTGATTTAGAGCGCCGAGCCTTGGCGCCATCGCGTCGTCTCCCAAACTCGCCTGCTTCTGTGCTAACGCCTGCTGGTACCGTTTGGCGCTGCGCGTGAGCGACTCGACCGCGTTCTGCATCGGCGCAAAGTTCATGTGTGGCGGAACTTCTTCCCGCGCCGGCGCCACCGTAGGGCGTCTCGGATCGAACGTCGCCTGGAACATTCCTTCGTCCAGTTCCCGGTTGCGCTCGCGAATCTCCTCCTGTTTGTCGGCGAGCAACTGCTCCAGATTCTTTGTATACATCTCCGCCGTATCGGCGAGGTTCACGAAGTCGAAAGGCAGCACTTCCGCATCCGCCAGACGCATCACCGATGTTCCGACAGTTTGCGCCAACGCCCGCCCATACACAAAAGTCGTGTCGGAGAAATGTGTGTACCAGTAGAAGTCGTCGTAAATGGAGTGATAGATGCCGCCATCGTCTTCGCCACCGTATGCCAAGTCCAGCGTGGCGATGCCGACGTGATCGAGAAACGCGGTAAAATCCGTTCCCGAACCGAGTGCTTCGATGCGCAAATCCGCGCGCTCCCGCAATTCTTTCCGCGATTCTTTGGGATCCTTCGCCGATTTCGCTTCCGCGATCTTGCTCAACCGCGCCCGCTTCCACACCGACATTTTGGTTTCCGGATCTTCGATGTCGCGCGCAACTCCATTGATGAATTGTTCCAGGCTGTGCGAGCCGCCCATAGTCAGAACGCCGCGGTCGTTGCCGTCCGTATTGATGTAGATGGCGGCATGCTCGCGTAACTCATCGGCATGTGTCTCCACCCACTCCGTCGAGCCGAGCAACATGGGTTCTTCGCCATCCCATGCGCAATAGATGATCGTGCGTCGCGGCTTCCACCCTTGCTTCACCAGTGAACCCAACGCCCGCGCCTCTTCCAGGAGAGAGACCTGCGCCGAGATCGGATCCTCGGCCCCATTGACCCACCCGTCATGATGGTTGCCACGAATGATCCATTCGTCCGCGGCCACGCTGCCTTGAATTTTCGCGATGACGTCGTAGACCGGTTTGATATCCCAATTAAATGCGACCTTCAAATGAACCTGCGCCGGTCCCGGTCCCAGGTGATATGGAATCGGCAGCGACCCGCGCCATTCTTCCGGCGCCATCGGTCCTGTCAGCGCAGCCAGCAGAGGCTGTGCGTCGCCATAAGAAATTGGCAGTACCGGAATCTTCGTAATGCTCTTGGCATCCTTCAGCGCCAGCCGCTTGGCGTCTGGAGTCGCGCCGACCCCAGGCGTCAGCGGATCGCCCGGGCTGTTGGCGGCAAAATCCATGACGCTGCCCCGCTGCACTCCATCCGCGGGCCGCATCGGCCCCGCCGGAAACACGTTGTCGCGCGTGTAGCCGTCGTCCTGCGGCTCAGAGTAAATGATGCAACCGATGGCACCGTGCTCCGCCGCAACTTTCGGCTTCACCCCGCGCCACGAGTGCAAGTACTTCGCGATCACAATCGCGCCCTTTACGGAAATGCCCAGCCGGTCGAGGTTCTCATAGTCCTCGGGCAAGCCGTAGTTCACAAACACCAGCGGCCCGGTGACCTCGCCGTCAATCGAGTAGGCGTTATACGTGGGCAATTGTTCCGCCTTCTGATTCGACGTCGGATCCACCGCCAGCGCAGGTTCTTCCAGCTTGGCCGTGAACTTTGTAGGCGCAAGCATCTCCAGCGAGCGAACCTTGGGCGTCGGAAACAGAACGTCGAACCTTTCGATGTGCGCGTCCAATCCCCACTCCTTGAAGTGGGCAAGAATCCATTCGGCGTTGTCCTTATCGTAGGCAGAGCCCACATGATGCGGTCGCGCGCTCATCCGCCGCATATACTCACGCAGGTTCGCAGGGTCGGGGATAGCGCGAAACTTAGCCTCCCACTCGCGCTCGGTCTGACCGGCGCGTGGCGAATATCCGACCAGCGCGGCTTGATTCGCGCCGACTTGGTCGGCGCCGAAAAATAAAGATGGAAACACCAGGGTAAACATCAGCACAATCGCGAAGAACCGTTGCATGCAACTCCTTTTTGTTAGAAGGGTGACATTATAGCCGCAAGACGCTAGCGAGTCGGGTTCCGAGGGGCTCTGTCGCTGACGGCTGGGTATCCAGACATGTGATATTTTTGTGGCCGCCCCGCTCTTGAATCGGGACAAGATCTCGGAGCAGCAACAGACATGGAAAAAGTGACTGGAATTGGCGGGCTGTTCTTCCGGCTGAAGACCCAGCGGCGCTGGGCCGGTGGTATCAAGAACACCTTGGCGTCGCGCTGACGCCGCCCGGCTACGAGGAATTACCTTGGCTGCAGGAGGCGGGGCTGACCGCGTTCAGCCCGTCCCCGAGGCGAGCGATCACTTCGGCGACCAAAAGCAAGTGTGGAGGGTCAACTTTCGAGTCCGGGACCTCGATGCGATGACGGCCCATCTTCGCGCTGCGGGTATCGCGATCGACGTGGATCCGCAACATTATCCGAATGGCCGCTTTGCTCACCTGCACGACCCTGAGGGCAATCCGATTGAGCTGTGGCAGCCCGCCGGGCGAGACGCTTCGTGTTAGGCGCTCGCCCTTCACTTCACAAACGTCAGCCCATGCGGTACCGCATAGGCAAACACATAGGCATACAACATCACGATGATTCCTACGATGGCTCCCAGTGCAACCGAATGCCACACCACAAACCGGAATATCGTGCCTTCGTTCCCGACTTGTTCAGTGGCTGCGGTGGCAATCGTGATGGACTGTGCGTCCACCATTTTTCCCATCACGCCACCTGCACTGTTGGCCGCGCACATGAGCACCGGATCGATCCTGAGTTGCTGCGAAGTGATGCGCTGCAAGCTCCCGAACAACGCGTTCGATGAGGTATCGCTTCCAGTCAGCGCCACCCCGAGCCAGCCGAGAAAAGTTCCGAAGAAAGGATAGGCCCAGCCCGTGCGTGTGAAAGCCAGTCCCAGCACCGCATCCAGCCCCGAATAGCGGGTCACGTAACCCAGTCCGAGCATGAAGGAAATCGCGATCACCGCCAGTCGCATGCGCACCAAAGTGTGCCAGAAAGTTTTTGCCAGTCGTTTCGGACTCATGCCCAGCAGCAATCCCGACACGATCGCGGCCAGGAAGCATCCCGTGCCGGTTGCGGAAAGCCAGTTGAAGTCATACCGCGCTGCTTCCGGCGTCGGCTTGGTGACCACCGGAGCGGCGCGACTGATCGCGTTGTGCAACAGCGGCACATCCCAGCCCGGTGGCCCCGGCCGCACTTTTCCATCCGGCAGAATCACCTTGAACGCCGGTGTGGTGGTCTGGTTTATGGCCAGCTTGATCTTAGGTAGACCCCACAGAAGGACGAAGAGCGACAGGATGGCGAACGGCATCCAGGCCTTCAACACTTGGCCGGCCGGGTAAGAGCGGGCCTTGGCATATCCGTCGAACTCTTTCGCGGCCCATTCCCCTCCGAACTGATCTGTGATTGCTGCGGTCGGCGGGGAAAGCGGCGCTTCCTTTTGTTCATAGTCGAACCGAAAGATTTTCTTCGGTTTCCAAAAATGGAGGAAAGCCACAGTCGCCACGATCGACACTACGCCGCCCATAATATCCACGAGGTTGCTGTCCACGTAGTTCGACCAGCAGAACTGCGTGATTCCGAAAGAGAGCCCGACCACCAAAATGGCGGGGAGCACTTCCAACGTTTCGCTCCATCCCACCATGGTTCGCACCAGCCAGAACGGCACAATGACCGCGGTAAAGGGAAGGATGCGGCCGATCATCGCGTTAAGATCGGACTCCGGGAGCCCGGAAACCGCCGCCAGCGTGTGCACTGGAGTACCGATTGCTCCCCAAGCCACCGGGGCCGTGTTGGCAATCAGATTCAGCGCCGCCGCATGGAAAGGCCGAAATCCGAGCCCAATCATGAAAGCTCCGGCAATGGCCACGGGCGCGCCAAAACCAGCTGCGCCCTCGATAAACGCGCCGAAGCAGAACGCCACCAGCAACACCTGCAGACGCCGGTCGGGAGTGATGCCGGCGATCGACTCCTTCATGATCTCGAATTGGCCGGTCTCCACCGAGATGTCATACAGATAAACCGCGGCCAGGACGATCCAGGCTATCTTCAACAGACCGAAAGCAACACCGTACCCGAAACTCATGGCTGCGAGCGTGACCGGCATTTTAAAGAACACGACCGCCACGCCGGCCGCAGTCAACGCTCCAGCGATTGCGCACAAGTGAGGTTTCACCTTGAGGCCGGCCAGCAGCCCGAACAGGACAAGAATCGGCAGCGCTGCAACCAGGGTAGAAAGCCACCAACGACCAAACGGGTCATAGATCTGAGTCCAGTGCATGTGGTATCCCTCAGACTTCCGGTGAACAATGCGGACAAGAATCCTTCAGCAAGCTCGAAAAAGCAAGCGAAAATTCCGCAGATTGTGAAGTTCCGCGTCGGCGAGCTCTAATTCAATTGAAGCCAAATCCGCAGTGGTACTGCTCAGCGATCTCCCGTAATTGCCCACGGATGGCGCGCCGAAGATGCTAAATTAGAAGGTTCATGTCCGCCCCCAACTCTCTCTTTGTTCGCGCCGCAAAGGCTCAGCCCTCCGAACGCACCCCAGTCTGGTTCATGCGTCAGGCCGGACGCTACATGGCGGAGTACCGCGCCATCCGCAAGCAATATTCCCTGATCGAGATCTGTAAGAAGCCGGAGGTCGCGGCTCAGGTCACCATTGAAGCTGCCGAGATCCTCAAAGTCGATGCGGCCATCATTTTCGCTGATCTTCTTCTCCCGCTCGAAGTCATGGGATTGCCCTTTCACTTCGCTGCCGGCGAAGGGCCGAAAATCGAAAGGCCGGTGCGGACCGCCGAAGACGTTGCCCACCTGCGCACCGATCGTGCCGCCGACCTCGGCTACGTTTCTGAAGCCGTGAAGCTGGTGTGCAAGCACTTCGGCGACAAACTTCCCGTCATCGGTTTCTGCGGCGCACCCTTCACCCTAGCCAGCTACATGATCGAAGGCGGAGGCTCGCGCAATTACCTTTTTACCAAGAAGATGATGTACTCCGCGCCCGCCGCCTGGAACGAACTGATGAAAAAGTTGGTCGCGGTGACCGCCGAGTATTCCGCCGAGCAGGTGCGCGCCGGCGCCGATACCATCCAGATCTTTGATAGCTGGGCAGGATGCCTGAGCGTCGAAGATTATCGCCGCTATGTTCTGGCGCATGTCACCGACCTGGTACAACGCCTGCAAAAGACCAGCGTCCCCGTCATTTATTTCGGCACCGACAGTTCGACGCTGCTGCCCTCGATGCAAGAGACCGGCGCCGAAGTCGTAGGGCTGGACTGGCGCATCCCACTAGATACCGGATGGAAGAGCCTGGGGTTCAAAGGCGCCGTGCAGGGCAATCTCGATCCCGTGCTGCTCTGCGCCGATTGGAAGGAACTCAAATCGCGCGCTGAAAACATTTTGCGCCAGGCCGCCGGACGCCCCGGCCACATCTTCAACCTGGGCCACGGCATTCTTCCCGAAACTCCGGTAGAGAACGTAAAAGCGCTCTGCGATTACATTCGCGAGCACTCGGCGGAGTTCAAGGCGACGCGCAAATGAGCTTCGTATCAGGGCATCGTTTTAGCGATGCCGCAACTGCCTTTGGGTGGCGCAGCGCTTCAGCGCTGCGATAACTGCATTGTTTTGACTGCGGCTTTAGCCGCTGAGGTGAGTGAATAAATGACGCCCTGCCCGCTGCGCCTCGACAGCCAGTGCTATTGCGCCAATCGAGGGAGTTCGTTTGCCGCAGCGGAGTCGCGGAAAACCGCCGTCCTTCTGCTCGCCCACGGCAGCCCCGAGAACCCCGATCAGATTCCCGAATTTCTAAGTTACGTCACCGGCGGACGTCCCCTGCCGTCAACGGTAGTCGAAGAAATCCGCCACCGCTATTCGCTGATCGGTTTTTCGCCGCTTCCCTGCTGGACTCTGCTGCAAGCCGATCAACTTTCAAAATCGCTGCAGATGCCGGTCTTCGTAGGTATGCGCAACTGGAAGCCCTTCATCGCCGACGCGGTGAACGCAATTGCCAGCCGGAACTACGATCGCGTGATCGCTATCTGTCTTGCCCCGCAGAATTCGCGAACCAGCGTCGGCCTCTACCGCAGCGCGGTCATTAGCGACACCGGTGGCGACGGAAACCTTCCTTTCCAGTTGGACTTCGTCGAGGAGTGGCACGACCAGCCGCTGCTTGCCAGCGCGTTCGCGGAAAAACTGCGCGCCGGATGGGAGAAAGCCAACGCTGAAAGCGGCGCGAAGCTGCCCGTGATCTTCACCGCGCACAGCGTCCCCGAGCGCACGATTACGGAAGGCGATCCCTACGAGAGGCAAGCCAAAGAAACCGCCGAACTGGTGGCGAAAGAAGCGAACCTGTCAGCCGGCGACTGGACCTTCGCTTTCCAGAGTCAGGGCATGTCCGGTGGCCAGTGGATCGGCCCCACGGTGGAGAATACGATCAGGAATCTAAAGGCGAAGGGCCATCGCGGTGTTTTCCTGCACCCCATAGGGTTTCTCTGCGATCACGTCGAGGTGCTTTACGATATCGATATCTTCTTCAAACAGTTCGCAGAGAGAGAAGGCATGCGCCTGTGGAGAGCCGAGTCGTTGAATGGCTCGAAGACATTGACGGCAGCCCTGGCGGAACTGGTAAACACCCGCGTGAAGACGCTGGGGTTTACCAAGGAGCCATGAGCTAACTGCTAATTGCTAAGTCCTAAACACCATGAAACGCATTGCCATCATCGGCGGCGGAATCTCCGGCCTCTCGGCCGCGTATACGATCGAACAAAAGCGCCAGTCCGGCACGCCCGTTGAGTATGTGCTGTTTGAGTCCAGCCCGCGCCTTGGCGGTGTGCTCGTCACCGACCGCGTCGACGGCTGCCTGGTTGAAGCCGGACCCGATTCGTTTCTCACCGAGAAGCCATGGGCTACAGATCTCTGCGCCAAGATTGGGTTGGGCGACCAACTCATAGGCTCGAACGACTCCGAGCGCAAGACCTACATCGTCGCCAAAGGCAAACTGGTGGTGATGCCCGATGGGCTCATGTTCATGGTGCCCACCAAGATCATGCCCACAGTTTTGTCGCCGCTTTTTTCCTGGAGCACAAAGATACGCATGGCTGCCGAATGGTTTCATCCACCGCGCAAGGCTTCCGAGGACGAAACCGTTGCTGAGATGGTAAAACGCCACTACGGTTCCGAGATGGTTGAGTTGCTTGCCGACCCGCTGCTCTCCGGAGTGTACGGTGGCGAAGCTTCAGGGTTGAGCGTGCGCGCCGTGCTGCCTCGCTTCGCTGACATGGAATCGAAACACGGTAGTCTGGGCCGCGCCATGCTGCAACTTCGCAAGGAAGCCCGAAAGAAGATGGGAGCGGCGACGGAAATCCCAGCGCGTCCGCTGTTCACCTCACTCAAGGACGGCATGCAGCAGATGACGGATGCTCTGGTCGCGCGTTTGGATGCGAACACGCTCAAGACGTCTGCGCCCGTGCAGTCGGTGATCCGGCAGGATGACGGCTGGACGGTTTGTGCCGGGTACCAGACCGATCACTTCGTCGCCGCCATCATCGCGACCCCAGCTCATGTTGCTGCGGACGTTCTCCAAAGTGCGGATGCGAACTTGTCCCGCGATCTGGGCGAAATTCAGTATAGTTCTTCGATAACCGTCACGCTCGGTTACGACGAAAAGGTGCGCCGCTCGCTTCCACCCGGCTTCGGATTCCTGGTGCCGCGCAGTGCAGGCCACCGTATGCTGGCGGCCACTTTCGTCCACAACAAATTTCCTCATCGCGCGCCGGAGAATCGTGCCCTCGTTCGCTGTTTCCTTGGCGGCGCACGTGACGAGCAGATCCTCCAGGCGAGCGAAAAAGAAATTCTCCAAATCGTTCGCAGTGAACTGCGGCAGATCATCAACCTCAATGCCGAACCATTGTTTGCGCGCGTCTACAAATGGAAGTCCGCCATGGCGCAGTATTCCGTCGGCCACCTTGAACGCTTACAGCGCATCGAAGCGCTCCGTCAGAAACTTCCAGGCCTGGCGCTCGCGGGCAACGGCTATAACGGCATCGGAGTCCCAGACTGCGTTCGCTCCGGCGCCGAAGCCGCAAGCAAAATCCTCGCCGAGATGGGGATGTGGTCGGCCGCCTAGCCGTTTGCCGGTGGAGAGCCGGGCGCCCCCGCCCGGCCGCTCCATCTGCTGGACGGGCGAGACGCCCGTCGCTCCAAAGTCACATGAACTCCCGAATTACCGGCGTAATGTCTCGTTCGGGTTCCCTGTTGCGCGAAACTACGAACCTGGGGCAGGGTTAGTACCATTAGCACATTTAGGGGTTGGGGGAATCGTTATGAAAACTCTGTTGACTCTGTTTTGCCTGACCGGAGCGTTCTGCTTCGCGCAACAAAATTCGTCACAAGACATGCAGGGCATGAACATGCCGGGACACGACATGTCGAAAATGTCAGCCCAAGATTCCGCAGAAGACGCGGACGCAAGCATGCACGCCATGAATTCCATGGAAGGTCATCATATGGACATGGGCCCGCACATGAAGATGACCGCGCTTCGCACTCCGCAACCGGGCGACGCCGAGAAGGCGCAGAAGGTCGTTGAGGTAGCTCGTGGTGTGATGGAAAAGTACAAGGACTACCATGTCGCGCTTAACCAAGGCTTCAAGATTTTCCATCCAGAAGTGCCGCAGAAGCAATACCACTTCACCAACTACCGTTACGCTTTCGCGGCAAGGTTCAATTTTGATCCCGAACATCCGACCTCACTGCTCTATGAGAAGAACGGAGAGGACTACCGGTTGGTGGGCATCATGTATACCGCTCCCAAGCGTTTTACCGAAGACGACCTGAACCAGCGCATTCCGCTCAGCATCGCGCAGTGGCATGAGCACGTGAATTTCTGCCGCGCGCCGCAGGGCCGCAGGCAGGAAATGTTAGCGCCGAATCCGAAGTTTGGCCTGAAGGGATCCATCACCACTAAGGAAGAATGCGACGGCAACGGCGGAGAGTTTTATCCCATCGTCTTCAACTGGATGGTGCATCTCTATCCGCTTGAAAAGAGCTCCGCACAGATCTGGTCGGTCGATCGCCAGCACGCTGACTGAACCTCCGGGCTGAACAGCTCCGCCCCATCCCGTCAAAACGGGAGTGATGGGGACTCCGGCGCCGGGCTAAGTTGTTTCGCCCATCGCGGCTAGATCCTTTCCGCAAATTGTGAAGCCCTATCCTTCCTCGAGCATCTATGAGTCTAGTTCCACTCTGCTATTCTGAATTTTTCTCACTTCGATTCTCATGAGCAATGTTGCGCCCGCAAGTCCATGGAAGATCATTGTTGCCTTCGCCCTCGTCTATGTCTTCTGGGGCTCGACTTATCTGGGCATCGGCATCGCGGTGGAACAGATTCCTCCTGCCTTTATGTGCGCCGCGCGCTTTTCGATCGCGGGCGTGGTCATGCTGGCTTACTGCGCGCTGGCCGGACGTCGCATTCGTTTTTCGGCGCGGCAGCTCAGCCATCTGGGGGCTGTCGGCGTTCTGCTTCTGATGGGCGGCAATCTCACCCTCTCTTACGCGGAGCGGATCGTTCCCACCGGCCTGGCAGCGCTGCTGGTTGCAGTTACGCCGCTCTGGTTTCTAGTGCTGGATAGCCAGTTGCTGGGCGACCATCACATTTCGCGGCGCGGCAAGATCGGGCTGGCGATTGGGCTCGCCGGCATAGTTGTGCTGATCTGGCCAGACCTGCGTCATCCGAATGCCCTGGGCCATCGCGAACTTTGGTGGTCGCTGGCGTTGCCGCTCGGATCGTTCAGTTGGGCGCTCGGTTCGGTGCTCTCGAAAAAGTGGCAGACCGCGGCGGGCGATCCCTTCGGCGCAATCGCGTGGCAGATGACCTTCGCCGGAATCGCCAATCTGATTTTCGCGCTGCTCGTGGAGAAGCCTGCCAATGTAACGTGGACCCTCCGCGGAATAGGCGCGATTCTGTATCTCGTGGTGTTCGGTTCTTGGATCGGCTACACCGCCTACATCTGGCTGCTGCAGCACGTCCCGACCTCGAAGGTTTCTACCTACGCGTACGTGAATCCCGTGGTCGCGGTCTTTCTGGGATGGCTGGTTCTGCATGAGCGCATCGACCGCTACATCGCGATGGGAAGCGCCATCATCGTGGCGTCCGTAGTGCTGGTAACGAGCGCGAAGATCTCGACGCGGACGGTGGCGGAAGAACTGCCCGCGGTCGAGGCCACGGGAGATTAGTTCCCAGCTGCCAGTTCGCCGCTTTCTCTAAAAGCGGGCTCAAGCTCAAACCATAGCCGCGCTTGGGACGGGCTCGGCACCCCCGCCATTGAGTATTGACAGCATCATACCTTGTATTACATAGTATAGAGTGAAGCGAGACGACGGCCGCGACCTGGAGACTGCAGACAAGTGGGAGGTACAGCTCCGCAAGGGATGTCTTGAACTCGCGATTCTGGCTGCGTTGTGGGACGGAAAACTCTATGGCCTGGAGATTTTGCGGCAGCTGGAGAGCGATTCCGACCTAATCGTATCGGAAGGAACGGTGTATCCGCTGCTGAGCCGTTTGAAGGCGCTGGGGCTGGTGCAGAGTGAGTGGGTGGAGTCCGATGCCGGGCATCCGCGGAAATACTACGCGCTCACGTCGGCCGGAAGGCAGCGGGTCCGCCAGATGGCTGGGATGTGGACGCGGTTCTCGTCGAGCATGCGCCGCCTGCTCGCTCCACTCGCGAAGGGAAAGTAGATGACCATGTCGGACGATATGTCAGGCGATGCGCAGCAGAGGATCGAAGCTTACCTGAGCAGGTTGCGCCAGCAGTTGCACGGCGTGAACGACCGAGACGCCCGCGAGATCGTCGAAGAACTGCGCAGCCACATTATGGATAAGGCCGCCGCTTCTGGAACAGCGTCCGCAGAATCAGCCGGAGAAGCGCCCGGAGAACTGCACGGAGAACTGACGCCCGCTGCAGTCGACGCGGCACTGGCCGGGCTGGGCAGTCCAGAAGAGTTGGCCAGCCAGTACATAACCGACGATTTGCTGGCGCAAGCGGAGGTCAGCCGGTCGCCACTGCGCATCCTCAAGAGCTTGTTCCGGTGGGCAAGCTTGAGTGTTGCCGGTTTTTTCGTGTTGATCGGCTCCATCGGCGGATATTTCTTCGGGACGGTTTTCATTCTTGTAGCGGTGGCGAAACTATTCCATCCGCGAACCGCGGGTTTGTGGGTTTTTCCGAACTGCGGCGGCGACTTTGAGATGTCTTTTCGACTTGGGTTCGGAAGCACGCCGGCGGGCGGCAGGGATTTGCTCGGCTGGTGGATAATACCGATCGGCTGGCTGGTGGGCTGCGGGCTCGTGATGTTAACCACTTACATTACGGTCCGGTTTATGCGGCAGTATCGGAAATCGCTGGTCCTCCCTCAAGGCTGATCCGGGCCGAAATTGCCAAGGAAGAAAGAAAATGAAGGAATCGATCGGCGCAAGCGAGACGTCGTCGCCCAGTGTGACTGATTCCAGCCGGCTGCCAGAGCGCCAACTGAGCCCCGCGCAGCGCTGGATATCTCTTGCCGAGTTTGTAGTCGGCAGCGCGATTGTGATCGGCCACAACGTCTATCATGTCATTCCCAACGAAGTGCCCATTCTTTTTGTGTTCGGTCTGATTTCACTGCGGGTACGCGATGGCGGTTGGGGCGTGATCGGCCTGCGTTGGCCCGTTTCGTGGCGGCGAACTGTCTTATCCGCGCTAGCCGCGGCCGCCATACGAATCCTGCTCGCTGCATTGGTGATTGATCCCCTCACCGCCCACTTCTGGCCGGCTGCGGTCGGGTCGAGCGGCTTCGATCAAATCACAGGCCATACGATGGTAGCCCTTCGCTGGCTGTTTATCGTCTGGACCTTTGCTGCATTCGGAGAAGAAATCGGCTACCGGGGATACCTGGTCACGCGCGCCGCGGACGTTGGCGGCCGCTCGAAAATTGCGTATTGGGCCGCAGTCCTGGCTGTCTCCGTGCTCTTCGGAATCGGGCACTACTACAAAGGCCCCTCGGGAATGGTGGACTCCGGCATGGCCGGCCTGATTCTCGGAGCTGCTTATCTCCTATCTGGTCGCGACTTGTGGGTATGCATTCTGGCGCATGGCTTCATCGACACATTTGGAGTGGTCGCCTTGTTCTTCGGATGGCTGACCTAGCAGGCGGGGGCTATGCTTCCGGCTCTTCGGTGTCGTTGACCATGTCGACCACGCGGCTTCGTATTGAGAACACCAGCTTCTGCTCGTCGCCGTGCTGAAAAGTCACTCGCATAGGAGTGCGTTCCCAGACCGGAGACGGACACTCCGAGTCATGATCGTCACCTCCCGCGGGCTCGCCTGCTTCTTTTTTTCAGGATCGGTTTGCGACGTCCGACTTGGGCGACCACCGCGTAGAGTTTCTTGCCGTCCTCCGAGACGCCGCAGTAGGCGATGTAGCCGCGATACCCGCTCGCGGTCGAATAGAAGGATCGAACTCAGGCAGGTTGGGCTGAGAGACGTGTCCGGTGAGGCGGTCGACGAGCAGCAAGCCGCCACGCTGCCATTGCCAGCGCGGGGAGTTCGGGCTCGCGTCGGTGTTTTCGGTGGGCACTGCATCGTTTACGCGAAACGCCCGCCGGACCACAAACAGGCGGTCGGTCAACTCATGCGGAAGTCCGGTGGTGTATTCCTTGAGCCGGGCGTCCACAAACAACGGACGTACTTTCAAGTCGAGCAGCCGCTGTCCGGTGGCGCTGGCCGCTTGGCAGAAATCCATCTTCCGAATGTGATGACGTCCGGCTTAGGCATGGCCGCGCATTCGCTCGAAGCCAAACAAAGCGAGGACGAGCGTTGGAATGCAGATCAGGACGCACATCATCAAGAGCTTCCGCAACATGAATTGAAGGCTGGCATGAGCGCGCAACGGCCGCAAGGACATTTGAACAGGGAAAATGTTCAGTTTTCCGGTGGAGCTGGACAGCCGGAAGCGTTGTTCCTGGGTAGGTCGGGGTCGAGGGGGTCGAGCCGTGTGGTGGCGCAGTTTGCAGCGGTGTGGGAGACTTGATCATGGCCAAGCGCAGTCTCCGGATCCTGAAGCGAGTCAGTAACATCCCGTCGCGGGGAATTTGCGAATTGTGCAATGCGCAGTTCTCGGCAGATCCTCGTCAGCTGGGGCAGGCGGGGGTTCAGCAGCAGTTCAACGCGCACAAGTGCGACGCCACGCACAACGCAGGGCCGATCACGCAAGAAACTGCCAAGGCTGCGGGGAAGTAACTGGTTAGCGCATGTTTTCTCGCTGCCGACTTGCAATATCGCAGCGAATCGAGCAAGGTAAACCGATGAGTCTACCGCCGCGACAGGTCCGGACAACCCTTTCTTCGCAATCGAGTTCTTATGCGGATATGGGTGATCTTCTGGCAGGCCGCCGGAAGCAGTCGATTCTGGTGGTTGACGACAATGTGGTCAACGCGATGCTGTTGAAAGAGCTGCTCGCCAGCCGCGGCTATCCAACGGTTGCAGTACATAATGCGGCGGAGGCGGAGGCGGAGATTCGGCGCGAGGCTCCGGACCTGATTTTGCTCGATGTGGTTATGCCCGGCAAGACCGGCTACGAACTGTGCCGCGAACTTAAGGAAGATTCCAGCACGCGGCTGATTCCGATCGTCATGATTACCGGCCTGAGCGCTCAAGAAGACCGGCTGAAGGGAATTGAAGCGGGCGCCGACGATTTCCTGACCAAGCCAATCTTTCCTGAAGAACTGTTCGCGCGCGTGAATTCGTTGCTCAAGTTGAAGGAATTCACCGACGAACTTGAGACGGCAGATTCGGTTTTGTGCACGCTGGGGCTGAGCGTGGAGGCGCGCGATCCTTACACGGAAGGTCACTGCGAGCGGTTGGCGCGCAATGCCGTGGACCTGGGGCGCTTTCTCGGGCTGGAGGAAGAAAGCATTGTCGCCCTGCAGCGGGGCGGTTACCTGCATGACCTGGGAAAGATCGCCGTGCCGGATGAAATCCTGAAGAAAGGCAGCGATCTGACGCCGGAGGAGTGGATGATCATGAAGCAGCATCCGCTGACCGGTGAAAGGATTTGCCGCCCGTTGCGGTCGTTGCGGCTGGTCCTTCCCATCATCCGTCATCATCATGAGCATTCGGACGGCAGCGGCTATCCCGATGGACTGCGGGCACGCGAGATACCGCTTCTGCCGCGCATTCTGCAGGTGGTGGACATCTATGACGCATTGCGCACGGCGCGTCCGTATAAGCCCGCGCTCGGCCACGATCAGGCCGCCGTTACCATGCTTGCCGAGGCGCAAAGCGGACTTTGGGATTCGGAGTTGGTGGCGGAGTTCTTCGCCATGCTCGACAAACGCAGCCAGGTGGCATGAATCATTGAGTCGTTGAATGATTGAATCATTGAGCCATTGACTCGCTGCCATAATCGTTCAATGATTCAACGTCTCAATGGCCCCGACTTTCTCCATCGTCATTCCCGCCTACAACGAAAGCGCACGCATCCGGCCGACGCTCGATGAGCTTCTCCGCTTTGCGCGGGAACAGAACTGGGACTTGGAAGTTCTGCTGGTGAACGACGGCTCACGCGACGATACGGCGCAAATCGTGCGGGAATATGGCAAGTTGCATCCACAGATTCTGCTGCTGGAGAACCCCGGGAACCGCGGCAAAGGTTACAGTGTGCGCAATGGGATGCTGCATGCGCGCGGTGATATTTGCCTGTTCACCGATGCCGACCTTTCTTCACCCATCACGGAGGCGCAAAAATTGTTCGACGCGATTGGGAGAGGCGCCGATATCGCGATCGGGTCGCGCTGGCTGCGGGCGGAATTGCAAACCGAGCGCCAGCCCCTGTACCGGCAGGCGTTTGGACGAATCTTCAATCTGGTGCTGCGATTAGTTCTGGGGTTACGTTTCGCGGACACGCAATGCGGATTCAAAGCTTTTCGCCGTGACACCGCGCGACTCATCTTTCCGTTGCAGAAAATTGAACGCTGGGGTTTCGATCCGGAAATTCTGTTTCTGGCCCGGCGCGCCGGTCTTCGGGTGGAAGAGGTTCCGGTTCTCTGGGCCCATAGCGAAGGGACAAGGCTCCACCCTTTTCGCGACGGACTGCGAATGTTTGTGGAAGTTTTGCGGATCCGGTGGAATGCGATAACCGGGGAGTATGCGGCCGATGCGGTGCCCTCTTCGGGAAAATTGTAGGTCGGTTTCCCCTGTGATCCTCTGTGTCCCCTGTGGTAAAGCCCCTGCCTACGACGCGGCCCGATCGTTAGTGCTCGCGGCCAGCCGCACGAATTCGGCGATCTGGGCCCCCATTTCTTCCGTGGAGACAGTGCGCTCGCCGTGGCGGGCAAGATCGCGAGTGCGAAAGCCTCCCATCAAAGTTGAAGTGACGCCAGTCTCCACGCACTCCGCTTCTTTTTGTAAATGAAACGTATGGCGCAGCATCAGGGCTACCGAGAGTATGGCGCCCAATGGATTGGCGACGTTCTGACCTGCGATGTCGGGAGCCGATCCGTGCACGGGTTCGTAAAGACCGACCGCGCCTCCGATGCTGGCCGAAGCGAGCAGGCCAAGCGACCCCACGATTCCACCCGCCTGATCGGAGAGGATGTCGCCGAACATGTTCTCGGTAAGGATCACATCGAATGCGGTGGGATTCAGCACCAGCGACATGGCGGCCGAGTCCACGTACATGTGGGAGAGTTGGATATCGGGAAAATCGCGGGCGATGCGAGTGACGACTTCGCGCCAGAGCCGTGAGCACTCCAAAACATTCGACTTATCGACGGAGAGCACACGCCGGCGGCGGGTGCGAGCGAGTTGAAAGGCGATGCGGGCGATGCGTTCGATCTCCGGCTCGCTGTAGCGCATAGTGTTGACGGCATGGCGCGCGCCGTGAGCGCCTTCACCTTCAATCGAGCGAGGCTGCCCAAAATAGAGTCCGCCGAGCAATTCGCGCACAATGAGAATGTCGGTTCCCTTGACGATTTCTTCGCGCAACGGCGAGCAGGCAGCCAGCGCCGGATAAAAGACAGCGGGACGCAGATTGGCAAACGCTCCGAGTTCATGGCGGAGGCGCAACAGTCCAGCTTCGGGGCGAAGTTCACGAGGATTGTGATCGTAGGCTGGGCTGCCGACCGCGCCGAGCAGCACCGCCTGGGAGGCGAGGCAGGCCTGAATGGTCGGGTCCGGCAACGGATTGCCGAACTTTGTCAGAGCAGCGCCGCCGATCTCTTTTTCGTCGACTTCGAGATCGTGGCCAAAGCCATCGGCCACCTCTTCCAGAACACAAATGGCCTGCGATGTAACTTCAGGACCGATCCCGTCTCCGGGGAGCGAAGTGACACGGAGTTCCATGGAGTCCTCGAGTCGTTTCCGAAAGATTATACGAGGAAACGCCGCTGTGGTAGCCCGTTGTAGGGTGTTCTACGGGTTTGTCAATGACCTGGCGGCTACACACCCCAGAGGTAGTCTTCTTGATCGCTGTGATGATCCGCGAAAGGGGTCGTCGGCACCCCGCCGCCGAACCAGTTGGTAGGCGCAGGACAAGCCGGTAGCGTCGGCGCTTGATCGGCGCTGCCCGATACTTGAGCCGGATGCGGGTCATTGGTATTGGCTCCAGCGGCGGCGAATGCGGTACGCGGGAAAGGTAAAGCGACGGCTGCGGGAGGAAACTTCTTCCTCTCGCCGCTAGGCGCATCGCTGTTGCTGGCCTTGCCTTTCACGACGTCTTGAATCAGTTCCAGCAAATGACTGTCCTGCACCTTCTTGATGCGGTCGGCAAGAACTACAAACCTGCGATAGACCTCATCGAGTTCGCGGCGCTCAAACTGGTGTCCCAGTTGTTCGCAGCGCAGAGCCAAAGCGTGGCGACCGGAGTGCTTGCCCAGCACCAGCCGCGAGTCCGGTACCCCCACCGACTGTGGCGTCATGATTTCGTAGGTCAGTGGATTCTTGAGCATGCCATCCTGGTGAATGCCGGCCTCGTGCGCAAACGCATTGCGCCCGGTGATGGCCTTGTTGGGCTGCACCGGAACGCGGGTAATCTCCGCCAACATCTGGCTGGAAGCATAAAGATGTTCGCTGGCGACTGCGGCCTCGTAAGCATAGCGGTCCGGACGCACCCGCATGGCCATGACGATCTCTTCCAGCGACGCATTGCCGGCGCGCTCCCCAATTCCATTGATCGTGCATTCCACCTGGCGCGCACCCTGCTGTACTCCCGCAAGTGAGTTCGCAACCGCCAGACCGAGGTCGTTGTGGCAGTGGGTCGAGATCGTTACTTTGTCGATACCGGCGACCTTCTCGCGCAGCGTGCGGATGAGGTTGCCGTATTCCTCAGGCATGCTGTACCCGACCGTATCGGGAATGTTAACGGTGGTAGCGCCAGCCGCGATGACCGCTTCGACCACCTGGCAGAGATACGCGACATCGGTACGGGTGGCATCTTCGGGTGAGAATTCAACGTCGGCGCAGAGAGACTTGGCGTGCCGAACCGCTTCCCGCGCCTGCTCCAGGCACTGCTCGCGTGTGATGCGAAGCTTATATTGCAGATGAATGTCAGAAGTTGCCAGAAAAACATGGATGCGCGGGTGCGCGGCTCCCTGCAACGCCTGCCAGGCGCGGTCCACATCGCCGATACAAGCACGAGCCAAGCCCGCGATGATGGGACGCCGCACCGAGGCGGCGATTCTTTGTACGGCTTCGAAGTCGCCATCGGAGGCGATGGGGAACCCCGCTTCGATCACGTCCACGCCGAGGCGGTCGAGTTGCTGGGCCAAGCGCAACTTCTCCTGCACATTCATGCTGCAGCCCGGCGACTGCTCGCCGTCACGAAGCGTGGTGTCGAAGATGGTAATACGCGGCCGATCCATGGATTGCGTACCTCCTGGAAGCTTGCTTATCTACTCTATCGGCGGACCAAGGCAAAAGAAAAGTTTATTATCTTTACAGTAGCAGTAGCAAGAGTGATAGTATTAGGGCTTCTTATGCTGTCAGCGACTTTAAAAAGATGCGTCTCGGTTACCTCTGTGACCTCTGTGGTAAAGGTTCTTTCACGACGCCAAGGCAAACATTATCAAGCGTCTCGAGCGTCGCGCCCCCAAGCACGTGGAGGCAAGAGACCTAACACCTGAGACCCGATCCCCCATGGACCTGTCCCAACTCGAAGTCTTCCTAACCGTAGCCCGCGAACGACGCTTTTCCCGCGCCGCCGAAAAGCTCTTCCGCACCCAGTCGGCGGTAAGCCAGACCATCCGCAAACTCGAACTCGAGATCGGCGAGCCGCTGTTCGACCGTTCGTCGCGCGAAGGCGTACTCACCGATGCCGGGCGTGTACTCCAGGAATACGCCGAGAAACTGCTCAACCTGCGCCAGGACGCAGAGGCGGCGCTGGTCGAGATGCGCGAATTACAGAAAGGCAAGCTGGCCATCGCCGCCAACGAATTTACCGCGCTCTACCTGTTGCCGGTACTGGCCGAGTTTCGCCGTCGGCATCCCATGATCAAGATCACGGTGCGGCGCTCACTGGGCAGTCACATTCCCGACGACGTGCTCAAGCACAACGTGGAACTCGGCGTACTTTCTTACGATCCGCAGGAGCCCCAGTTGCGCTCGGCGGTTGTATATATGGACGAGTTGGTACTGGTCGTTCCTCCCGGTCATCCGTTGGCCTCGGCGGGAGAAGTCAGCGTGCGCCAGCTGGGCGCGGAGTCGTTCGTGGCCCACATCGTCGCGTCTCCTTATCGCGATAAAGTGATCGAAAGTTTCCGCCGCCACAAGACTCCGTTACACATGGACGTGGAACTGCCTACGCTGCAAGCCATCACACGTTTCGTGTGCGCGGGGAATGGAGTGGCGCTGGTACCCGAGATCAGCGTGGAAAACGAGCTCGGCCGCGGTGACCTGGTGCGCGTTCCGGTGCGCGATCTGCATTTTCAGCGCAAGCTGCGGCTGGTGTATCGGCAGGAATCCGCGCTGTCGCACGCGGGAAGAGCGTTTTTGAAAGTGGCGGAGCAGTTAGCAAAAGACAGAGGCGGTCGTTATCGCTTCGAGCGAGAAAAATAGCGTCGTTTTCACCCCGCGTGTGCAAGTACGATTTGTATCAGGGTATGCCTTTAGGCATACCGGAAGTGCCGGGTTATGAATGCGCATTCAGGCGCCGGTTTTGATGAGTTCGGAGTTTCACCACAGGCGCCTACGCCGAACGTATTTCTTCCTGAACCATCGCCGCCATTGCCTCCGGAACGCTGGCGTACACATCGAGCACCGATACAAGGTTGGTAATTTCGAAGAGGTGTCGAACCGATTTCTTGGGGCAGGCAAACTTCAGCTCTTAGCCGGCCGCTTCCGCCCACAGGTGCGTCATGACCAGTTCGCCCAAACCTCCGCTGTCCGCGGATTCGACGTCTGCCAAATCCACCGCCATCCGGCGCGCCGAGGGCAGCACTTCGGCCACAATGGTCGAGAGCGCCTGAGCCTCGCTATGGAAGATGATCCGACCCTGACAGTGCAAGCACGGCACTGCCGGGAAGGCCAGCTTCCAGACCGAGTTTGAGCTTCTTGTCGAGCCTCTTCTGGTTTCTCCGGTCGGTTGCCGATGACGCGCACGCAATCGCGGCGTCCGGCATTTCGGCCGGATTTTCGGGTTTCATGCCTACACGCTAACCCCGGATAAGAGGCCGTTCGTTGCGTGAAGATGAAAGTTCAGTAAATTCGGCGGCAGTTTTCCCTGTGGAGTTCCCTGTGTTCCTCCGTGACCTCTTGTGGTGAAAGGTTTCTTTGGAGTTCGAAACCGCAGAGAGCATGGAGAAGCAGAGTGCAAACCGAGCTACTTTGAATCCTTGCGTCGGGATGCCTCTACAGTTGGGACAATCGCCCGCCGTAGCGGCACAATCGCCCCCTTGGACGGATCGGCTGCGGCTGAGGCCCGCGCCAGTACCTCGTGTTGGATATACTGCACGAACTCCTGGATCTGGCGTTGCATTTCTTCCATGCGCTCGCGCATTTGCAGAATAATGGCGATGCCGCTGATGTTGACGCCCAGATCGCGTGCCAGCGACAGGATGAACTCAAGCCGCTGCAAATCTTCATCCGTATAAAGCCGGGTATTGCCCTCGGTGCGGCTAGGCTTGAGCAGCCCTTCGCGTTCGTAGAGCCGCAAAGTCTGCGGATGAATCTCATACATCTCGGCCACCGCCGAGATCATGTACGCGCCCTTGGATTTACGTTTAGTCATGCCACGCTAAGGAATCTCACGTCCGTACCAATACTAGCCGCAAAACAGGGAGGACGCACGTCTTCCCCTGTGGTCCTCTGTGCGCCCTGTGTGAAGATTCTTGCGAGCAGCGCCAGGAGCTGCAAAAGAAAAGAGACAGGGCTAACCCCGTCTCTGCAGTCAAGGTTGATCCTCAGAAAAACTACACTGCCAGTTCAGGCTTCGGCGAAGCCGCCGCCCATCCCGCCGGCTTAAGCGCATGGTTAATCAAGTAGGCGACGACGCCAGCCCCCATCACAAGCAGTCCAAACCAGAGCGAACTCATGCCGAGCACAACTTCATGTTCGCTGCGGATGATGGCAAATCCCAGCAGCAAAACTGGAGGAATGCCAACCGCAATCGCTCCAAACATCCCTCCCGGCACGCGGAAGGGACGCTTCAATTCCGGTTCGCGAATGCGCAGACAGATCAGCGCTACAAATTCGAGCGCCAGGCTCCCGCCGTAAATCATGATGTCGAGTGTAACCAGCCGTTCAAAGCCAAGATTCAACGCGAAGCCCCAGCCGACCGCCAGCGCCAGAATCGCGACCCACGGCGCGCGCGACTTGGGATGCAGCTTGCCAAAAACTTTCGGCAGCATGCCATCCTGAGCCATGGCCAGCGGCAGCCGTGAGTAGCTCATGACCAGCGCATTGAACATGCCGAAGCCGCTCATCATGCCGCCCGCCACCAGAGCAATCCGAAGCACCGGACCACCCATCAACTGGGCGATGTCGGCCCAAGCGCCAGTTTCCCAGGCACTGGCCGGAAGGCCGGTGATCCACATGGCGGCAAAGGGAAGAACGTAAGTAACGCAGACGATAACCACCGCCACCAGCATGGCGCGAGGATAGGTTCGCTGCGGACGCTCCACCTCGGTGGCGATGGTCGAGGCGTTGTCCCATCCCATGTAGTTCCACATGCAGATGAGCAGCCCGCCGAGAATATCAACATGCGAAGTAGTCGGCTTGGTCACCGCATTCGCGAGCGCGTGAATCTTGAACGGCGCCAGCACAAAAATGGCTGCGAAGGGCGCTGAAAGGGCGAAGAACAACCACAACGAAGTCGTCGAGACGACCTTCACGCCCATGATATTAAGGATTGCGCAGACAATCACCACGCCCAGCGCCACAGCCACGCCGCGATGGTTTTCCTGGAACCATGGAAACATGCGTGTGAGGTAGGCAACAAAGAGCGTGGGATAAATCGCCATATCGAAAATGGACGCCACCAGCGACAGCCAGGCTTCCTGAAAGCCCCAGAAATTCCCCATGGCGCGGCGCACCCAGGCGTAGTAGCCGCCTTCAAAGGGCAGCGCGCTCGAGAGCTCCCCGATCATGAACGCGGTCGGCAGGCTCCAGAGAAGCGGGGTCAGCAGCAGGATGAGAATTGCTTTGCCATAGCCGGCGCCATGCACGATGTCTTCGGTGCCATAGGTTCCGCCCGACACCATAAAGAAGGTCGCGGCGACCAGGGGCCAAAGCGTGAGGCGGATAGACTTCTTCCGGGGGGCGGCAGGAATTAAGCTAGGCTGCGAGATGTTGGCTGGTGCGGTAGCTGTTGCCAATTTCTATGGCTTCCTCCTCAGGCGACTCACTCTCACCACCGCGTCTCCCTTGACTATCGTTGCGCGGCTCCCAGGGTGGGCAGCGATTCCCGGGCATTGTCGGCGAAGTTAGTTCGCATGTGTGAGATTACGGGAATTTTCCACAGATGCAAGATTTTTTTTGCGATAAATTGAAAATTTTTGTCAATGAGGGCGGGTACGGAGGTAATGGGGGCGGGGAGACTAACGCGGGAGACTAACTCAGTCCTCTCGACTTCTGCCGATGTCGGCTCGAGCCGTTCCTATGACCGCCCCGAGGCTAGCCCCGAGCGCTACTCCGAGGCCGATGCCAAGTTTCCACCCGAGTCCGAGATGGCAGAGATAGTCCTCCGAGAATGCCGATCGAACCCGGTCACGAACCACAATGGATCGGCAGGAAGTCTGTTGTTATTACGGATGTCCTCCCGGATCAGCCCGAAGGCAACCGCCAAGGCGATCCGAGCGCCGTCCCAAGCCCGATTTGATGAAACTAGATTCCAGGAATAACGCCAATCGCAAAACCGATCGCCGCCCAGAGGGGGTCTCCGGGTCTTCCTGCGCCGGGCATCAGACCTTGCTCCAGAGTTCTTCTCGCGGATCCTCCGGATTCAGTTTGGCCAACTCCCGCAGCAGTTCTTTAGTTTTTTCGTCGCGAGGCATAGGGACGGTGATCTTCACCTCGACAATTTCATCTCCCCGTACGCCGTCCTTGGTAGCCGAAGGCACTCCTTTTTCGCGCAGTCGGAGTTTCTGCCCAGACTGCGTCCCCGGAGGAATCTTAAGCATGCTCCGCCCATCAATGGTAGGCACTTCGATCTTCGATCCCAAAGCCGCTTCCACCGCCGTAACCGGCACGGTGATGGAGATGTCGTCCCCTTCGCGCTGAAACAGCGGATGCGGGTCGATGCGGATAATCACATAGAGATCGCCGACCCCGCCCCCGCGCAGCCCCGCATTGCCCTTGCCCGCGATGCGAATGCGTTGCCCATCGCGCGTTCCAGCCTTGATGCGGATCTCCAGCGGATCGGTACGCTCGACGCTGCCTTCGCCGTGACACACCGGGCAAGTCGAAATATTCTTCCCAGTCCCATGGCAGCGCGGGCAAGTGACGTTGAACTTCATCCGCCCGCCCGTCTGTTCGATCGTGCCCTTGCCGTGACATTGCGGACATACTCCCGGAGCTTCGATGAAGCCATTGCCGTGGCAGTTTCCGCAAACATCGCGCCGGGAGATATTCAACTTCATCACTCCGCCGCGAATCGCCGTCCAAAACGGCACGTTGACTTGGTATTCAAGATCGCTGCCCGGCTCCGGTCCCTCGTCAACCGCCTCACCGCGCCCGCCCCCAGTGAAAATGCCGGAGAAGATATCGCGGAACCCGCCGCTCGAACCGCCTGAATTTTTCCGGCCGCCGCTGCGAGCGCCTTCAAACAGGTCGGAAAAGTCAAAGCCACCGAAATCAACATTGCTCGGTCCACCCGGCTGACGGCCTCCACCCGGGAATCCTCCGCCAAAGTCGCCGGGCCCGGCCCCAGGCTGTCCGCCGCCCCGAGCATAAGCCTCCGCCGTAGCTGGATCGATGTTGTCGGAGTAGAACCCCAGTTGATCGTAAATCTTCCGCTTCTTGGGATCGCTGAGAACGTCGTTAGCCTCGGAAAGAGTCTTGAATTTCTCTTCCGCGCCTTTGTCGCCAGGATTGACGTCAGGATGATGCTTGCGCGCAAGCTTGCGAAACGCCTTGCGAATGTCGTCTGTGGAGGCGGACTTCTTTACTCCGAGTACGCCGTAATAGTCTTTGGTTTGGGTGGCCATTTTCTAGCTGTCAGGGTCAGCTTTCAGCTTGTCCTTCTCCGTTTGTTGCTCTCCGTCATCTTACGCTTAGTCGTCCTGAGCGTGGCACGGCCCTCGGCAAAGCCGAGGGCCGTGCGGAGTCGAAGGACCTCTACCTCCACAGCTTAATTCACAATCTCTTTCGCCTGCTCATCCACCGCCACATTGAACGCCTCAAATGGCGAGGCATCGATCGACACCGGAATCTTTTGCATTCCCGTCGCGGTAGGCGCGTAGCAAAACCAGCGCCCCTCTTCCGGGACGAAGTTCACAAAAAACATCTGCCCATTGACTTCGAATCTCAATTCGCTTTCCTCTTTCCGCGGCCCGAACGACCATCCTCTAAGTGTGATGCAAAAGGGGGGCGCATTTCGCGCCCCACGTAAGTGCCACGCCGTCCCCCATGTTCCTCTGTGCTCCCTGTGGTGAAGATTTGGGCGGCTTACTTCTTGTCTTCAACATCCACATACTCAGCGTCGATCACGCCTTCGTCCTTCTTCGAGTCTGCGCCGTTCGTGCCCGGCGCCGCGTGCCCGTCACTCGGTCCAGCCCCCGCCGTGCCAGGCGCCGCCTGCGTAGCCTTATACATCTGCTCCGCCAGCTTGTGCGAAGCCGCAGTCAGCTTGTCGCGCGCCGAGTCCATCGCCGCTTTGTCGCCGCCCTCGATGGCCTTCTTAGCGTCCGCCAAAGCATTCTCGACGTCCCCGCGCTCGGAGCCCGAGATCTTGTCGCCATGCTCCTTCAGCATCTTCTCGATGTTGTAGACCATAGAGTCGAGCTGATTCTTGGCCTCGATCTCTTCGCGCCGCGCTTTGTCTTCGGACGAGTGCGCGTCGGCTTCCTTAGCCATCCGCTCGACCTCTTCCTTCGACAATCCCGAAGACGAAGTAATCGTGATCTTCTGATCCTTGCTAGTGGCCATATCTTTCGCGGTCACGTTCAGGATCCCGTTAGCGTCAATATCAAACGTCACCTCGATCTGCGGAACGCCCCGAGGTGCCGGTGGCAATCCAGTCAGATGAAACTTGCCCAAAGTCCGGTTCTGCGCCGCCAAGGGACGTTCCCCCTGCAGCACATGCACTTCAACCGAAGTCTGACTATCGGCCGCCGTAGAGAACGTCTCCGTCTTCTTCGTCGGAATCGTAGTATTCCGCGGAATCATCGCCGTAGCCACACCACCAAGCGTTTCAATCGACAACGTCAAGGGAGTCACGTCCAGGAGCAGCAGGTCTTTCACCTCGCCCCCAAGCACGCCGCCTTGAATCGCCGCGCCAATCGCAACCACTTCATCCGGATTGACGCCCTTGTGCCCCTCGCGTCCAAACAATTCTTTTACGATCGCCTGGATACGAGGCATGCGAGTCTGTCCGCCAACCAGCACCACTTCGTTAATCTTGCTGGCGTCGACGCCCGCATCTTTCAAACACTGCCTCGACGGCCCCACCGACCGCTGCAAAATATCCTCGACCATCGATTCCAGCTTGGCACGCGTCAGCTTAATGACCAGGTGCTTCGGCCCGGAAGCATCGGCCGTGATGAACGGAAGATTGATCTCGGTTTCCATAGTGGTCGAAAGCTCAATCTTCGCCCGCTCCGCCGCGTCGCGCAGACGCTGCAAAGCCATCTCGTTCCCCTTGCCGCGCAGGTCGAGGCCTTCGTTTTTCTTGAATTCGTCAATCAGCCAATCCACCAGCCGCTGATCGATGTTGTCGCCACCAAGGTGCGTGTCGCCGTTGGTGGCCTTAACCTCGACCACGCCTTCACCGACTTCGAGGATCGAAATATCGAACGTGCCGCCGCCGAAATCGTACACGGCGATGGTCTCGTCCTTGCCCTTGTCGAGCCCATAGGCGAGCGCCGCCGCGGTCGGCTCGTTGATGATTCGCTTCACGTCCAACCCGGCAATCTTGCCCGCGTCTTTCGTAGCCTGCCGCTGCGCATCGTTGAAATAGGCTGGCACAGTGATAACCGCCTCGGTCACTTTCTCTCCAAGATAGTCTTCCGCCGCCTTCTTCAGCTTCTGCAAAATCATCGCGGAGATCTCGGGCGGGGTGTATTTCTTCCCCTGCGCCACAATCACCACGTTGTCGCCGTCCCGCTCAACCTTGTAAGGGACCATCTTCAATTCTTCGCTCACCTCGTCAAAGCGCCGTCCCATGAAGCGCTTGATCGAGTAAACTGTATTCTCAGGATTGGTAATAGCCTGCCGCTTAGCGACCTGCCCCACCAGTCGTTCGCCGGTCTTGGTGAATCCAACCACCGAAGGCGTAGTCCGCCCACCTTCTTCGTTAGCGATAACCTTAGGCTCTCCGCCCTCCATAACCGCTACGCAGGAGTTGGTAGTACCCAGGTCAATTCCAATAATCTTGCCCATAACCTTACCTCCAAATAGATAAGTGCTTTATAATCAGTGCAATGACGATTACGCTCTGGGCCATGCTATAACCTGAGCGAACCATTGTCAAGGTTTAGATGCCGCGGAAGTGAAGAAGTTGCACTTGCTCTTGCCGGGGTGGGGGCGGGGCTGCGCCCCGTCCATGCCGACCGCGGCTCGGCCCGCTCCTTCACCCTTCCCACCCCTCGTCATCTCGGACGGAGCGGCGTGTTTCGAGGCCTGGGAAGAAGCCTGGGATCGCAATTCGCAGGCATTGTAACGTCCGAGCATTCGCGATCACTATCTACCTAGAAGCAGATGCGCTCCCTTCAGCGAGAGGCTGACCAGAAAGGATCCATCATGTCTTCACCATTTTCATCCAAAGCAAGCTAGACAACCTCGTCATCGACATTCAGGGGGCCAGCTCCAAGCCCGGTACCCTGCTCGATGCCTTCACGAAGAAGACGGCGGGTCCCAACTGGAATAACCAGCTCTGGCAGTTCGTAACGTCGTCCTTCGAAGGATCTTACCTTCTGCAGAACCCCGCGACTAACCTCGTCATCGACATTCAGGGGGCGAATACCAAGCCCGGCACGCCGCTCGACGCCTACACGCTTACGAAAGATGGCCCTCCACCTCTCGACACGAACGCGCCAAACCAGCTCTGGTCGTTCGTGCCATCGTCGGTGCCGGGCTATTACTTCATTCAGTGCTACCTGGATAATACGCCGCTCGTCATCGACGTTGAGGGGAATAGCACCAAGCCCGGTACGAACCTCGACGCCTACACCCAGAAGACCACGAGTCCTGATTGGAACAACCAACTCTGGACCTTCGTCGATGGGCAGGGCAATAGCGTAACTCCGCCGCCGCTCTTTACGCGCCACCACCACCGAAGTAAGGCGGCAATCTCGTCGCTGGTGGGTAGCCCATCCTTTGCGCGTTGTGTGCGCAAGGGTGGGATCCACCGCAGCGACGACCACTACTAAAGCGAACCCAAATTCTCGGGCAATTCCAGTGCGAACTTGCGCCGCGCAGCCAAGCCTCCGCTTCGGGTCTGGAACGGAAGACGCGCGTCGACCATCCCGGACGCTCCGTCAGTATCTCCCACATGCGCGCCATGCCGAAGCCAAAGTCAGAAGGAACGACGACGGCCGTGACTAGCTCGGGCAAGACAGCCGCAAGGCGATCGTCCTGCTTCCGGATCGTCCGGATTTCCGCCGCTGAGATCTCCAGGGTGGCCTCGGTCTCGTCGATGAGCAGCGAGCGCACACCCGCGTAGCTCCTCGAACCGAGGATACGCTCATTATTCGCGATGAGGTCCTTTCCGCTGAGGACGCCACGGCACACTCAGACCCGCCCCATGCCGTTTTGCAGAATGTGACCCTCAATCGGCATACGCGTTCCCAGCGGATTATACCTCCGGCCAGGTGCCCTATTCTTGCGCATTCTGTGCGCAAGGGTGGGATTCCCCGGTCCATTCCGTGATGAGGTTTTTGCCGCGGGACTCAACTCTTCAGAGGTTCAGTGTGTCGCCTGCCGGTAGGCTTCAAGCTCTTTCCTCACCACGTTCAGAGCGCCTTTACCCCACAGATTCGCAGGCTCGATATCGTCGTGGGTGTTGGCGTCGAATCCCTCGTCGGGCGGGCCAAACTCATTGAACTGGTGAATCAGCAGAAAGATTGGATCGAGTTTCTTCGCATAGGTAATGAACGATTCGAAGGTGACGTAGCCGCCGCCGGGTCCAAAACGAAGCGCGTCATCGGGACAATAAGGCAAAGCCTCCGCATTCGGGCAGCCCCATCCGTCCTGCCCTGCGGTGGCGATGGAAGCCGTGAAATTCTCCACTCTGGATCCGGCCTGGCCGTCCGAAGGGGTCAGGTTATACGAAGGAAAGTAGGGGCACAGCGCTTCCCTGCAAGACGGGTTGAGCCGATCGACCCAACTCCAGAACCCATATGCAGGATTAATCTCCACCGGCCCGTCGGGTGTGCCCTGCTTTGCCCACAGATCGGGCTGGCTGTCGAGGTATCCGGCCATCAGTTTGAAAGTATATTTCTCGCCAATCTCGGGATGGCTTTGCAAAAACCGCTCGATCCGATACCACAGAGGATGGTCGGCAGGGTTTGGATCCTGCGCCGCGCCCAGAAAAATAAGCATCAGCGGCTTGCCTTCGTAGATCACGCCGAGATCGGGATAGCGCTGCAGGCGCGCGCCGAAGTAGTCCACTTCTTTTTCGAACGCCGTTTTCCCGTCTTGATCCTCCATCAAGACATTGCCGTCAATCCCGCCGAGCAGAGGAATGAGCTTGAGCCGGGTTCCGAGCGCCCACCAAGCTGGATAAAGATTGCCGGTATTGTTTCGGATGGTCTGGTTGTAATCACGGAAGGACGGGGTGCAGTTCGGGACGTATTTCTCGACGAACCACTCGCTGTTGAAAATACAGCTCACGTTGTTAGTCAGGTCGCTGATGACCGCATCAACTCCCATGTATTCCAGCCAGGCGACGTGTTGCTTGATGACGGCCGGATCGGCGCTGTCATAGCCGCCTCCCACCGCTTGCATGTCTGCCGACTGCAGCAGCGGCATGGCCGAGAAGCCTTGAAAGGTTACGGCATGCGGCCCGAACCAAGCCTCGTATTCCATGACCACAATGCGGCTGTTGCCGTCGACCACCAGCGGCCCCGAGGGCGCAGCGATTGCGAGGGAACTCACGAGAAAAACGGCAAGGGTCACGAAGACGCGCTGAAACATAGATACCCCCATGATAACCCGCGCCTCGACGAGAAGTTCCGCGCACACCCTTCCTCACTCTGTCATCCTGAGCGGAGCCTGATCATGTGCGAAGCGCATGACCCGGCGGAGCCGAAGGACCCCTGCAGTGCTGGCACGATAGCCGGGCGCCCTATCCTTGCGCGTTCTGTTCTGTGCGCAAGGGTGGGATTTCACGGTCGTGTCAATCTTGGAATTTCATTAGGCGGCGCTAACTGAGTCTGAGTAGTTTTTTCATCACAGATCCCAGGCGTACTCAGCCGCGAGACTCGACGACCGACAGCATCTCCAGCGGCTCAGGCCGATCGGTGTAGTCCTCGTTAGCGCGAGGCAGAACAGGATGCTGCCGTCGCGGTCGACAACAAAGGTCGCGGGAATAGGTAGCTCCCAACTGTCGTCGCCGTTGGCAAAGGGCAGGTTGACGAAGGTGCTGCGGTAAAGCCCCTGTTCTTCTTCCGGGACGCGGTACACCAGTCCGAACTGGCGAGCAAGCTGATTGTGAGCGTCCACCAGCAGCGGGAAAGCAAGCTTGTGCTGGTCGTGCATGAAGAAGGCCTGCTTCTCCGTTTGCGGAGAGACAGCAACCAGCGAAGCTCCAGCAGCCTCGATCTCGGCGGCGACGTAAGACATCGCCTCCATCTGCCCAACGCAGAACGGACACCAGCGTCCGCGAATGAAAGAAACAAGGCGCCCCTGAGCCAGAAGATTGGCGGAGGAAACAAGTTTGCCGTTGTGGTCCGGAAGTTCAAACAAAGGCGCCTTGTCGCCGACCTTGAGCGCACCGGCGGCGAGTCCCTGAGCTTTGAGTCCAGCGACAGCGCGGGCATGGACAGCCTGAACGTCAGCAGGAACGTACTTGGCGATAGCATCCTTGCGCTCAGCAGAAAATTTCGCGAAGCGGCCGCACGTCGCTGTAGGAGCCGGATTACTGGAGAGAACGCCACTTCATCGCATCTAGCACTCAGCAATTAGCACCTAGCCAAACCTCAACCCTCGTACGGTGTGGCTAAATGCTAAGTGCTAATTTGCTAAGTGCTGAATGCCTCTCTACATTCCCGGAAACTTCATCCCCGCCATTCGCCGCGCGAAACTCGGCTTGCCCATCTGCTTGAACATTTTTTTCATCTGCGCGTATTGGCGAAGCAGATTGTTGACTTCCTGCACGCGTCGTTCCGGAGCCGCGCGCGATGCGTTTGCGGCGGCTGCCGTTGATGGCTTCGTGATGGTTGCGTTCGTATCCGGTCATCGAATTGATGATGGCCTCGACCCGGTTGATCTGTTTTTCGTCCACCTTGTCAGCGGCTTTCTGCATGCCGGAAAACGCGCCGATATTGGGCAGCATGCCCATGAGACTTTGCAGCGATCCCATCTTGCGAACCTGCCGCAACTGGTCGCGAAAATCCTCCAGCGAAAAGCCGTCACCCGCAAGCATCTTGGAGGCAAGTTCGTTGGCCTTCTTCTTGTCGATCTGCGATTCGGCTTTTTCGATGAGCGAGAGAATGTCGCCCATGCCAAGAATGCGCGACACTATGCGGTCGGGATGAAAAGGCTCAAGCGCATCGTATTTTTCGCCGATGCCAATGAACTTGATAGGCTGCCCAGTGACCTGGCGAATGGAAAGCGCCGCGCCGCCGCGAGCGTCGCCATCCATCTTAGTAAGGACGACGCCGGTAAGCGTGAGCTTCTTATGGAATTCATCCGCCGAGTTGACGGCGTCCTGTCCAGTCATCGAATCGGCGACAAACAGAATCTCCTGCGGATTGAGCAGCCGCTTGAGCGACTGCATCTCCTCCATGAGCTGGTCGTCGATGTGGAGACGTCCAGCAGTATCGACAATAAGCACGTCGCAGCCGGAGTTGATCGCCTCGCGCCGCGCTTCTTTGGCAAGCCGCTCGACAGTTGCCGTATTCGCCTCACCGACCTCGCCTTCGTAAAGGTTGGCCTTGATCGCAGCCGCGACCACTTTCAGTTGCTCGCGCGCGGCCGGACGATAAACGTCAACCGAGACCAGCAGCGGACGGTGTCCGCCATTCTTAAGCCAGTTGGCAAGCTTGCCCGAGGTAGTGGTTTTGCCGGAGCCTTGCAACCCGGCCATGAGCACGACGGTCGGCGGTTGCGAGGCGAACTTTAACTTAGCCGTATCTTTGCCGAGAGTCGTGACCAGTTCGTCGCGGACGATCTTGATAACCTGCTCGCCCGGCGAAAGCGCAGTCAGCACTTCCTGCCCGACAGCCTTAGCCTGAATGCGGTCGATGAGTTCTTTGACAACTTTGAAGTTGACGTCAGCCTCAAGCAGCGCCAGACGAATCTGTTTCAGCGCCTCGGAAATGTTCTCTTCCGTGAGGACGGCTTGTCCGCGAAGAGACTTAAAGGCGCGCTGGAGTTTTTCCTGGAGATTCTCGAACATAGCGTAAGCAGCTATTTTAGCAGTCGCGACGGGGTGGAAGTCGTTGGCCGTCAGTCGTCGGTCATTCGGGCTCGCCGTTCGCAAAATCCTCGGTGTCATCCTGAGCGAAGCGAAGGACCTATGCAATTTGCTGCGCCGCCGCAGATCAACGCCTTAGCACGCCATCGATCGCCTTCACTCCACCTTCGGCCTCACCATTTCAAAGCGCTCGGTGGTGCGCGTGTACTGCATGCCGCCCATGCGCCCGATCAGATCGAGCGAGTTCCGGTCCAGGCGGCCTTCTTTCAGATGCCGCTCATCGACGTGAATCGAGACGATTTCGCCAATCACCAGACTGCCGCCCTCGGGAGCGGGATTGAAGTCGAGAATCTGATGCAGCTTGCATTCAAAGCTGACGGGAGACTCCGCCACCCGCCGCGGCCGCACGACTTTCGAAGGCGCCGAGCCAAGTTTCGCTACTTCGAATTCGTTGATAGATGCGTCATAATCGCCGCTGGTCAGGTTCATGGCCTCGGCCAGTTCGTAAGTGACCATGTTGATCACGAATTCTCCGGTCTCGCGAATATTCCGCAGCGTGTCTTTAGGTTCTCCGGTGGGTCCTCCCGCTGCTGTCCCCGATTTCTTCGGCGAGCGCATCCCCGGCGCAAACGCCAGCAGCGGAGGTTTGGCGCATACCGCATTGAAAAACGAAAAGGGCGCCAGGTTAGGTTGTCCGGAAGCGCTGACGCTTGAGACCCAAGCAATCGGCCGTGGCACCAGGGCGCTGATCAGAAGGTTATAGAACTCACGATGCGCAAGCTGAGAAGGAGTGACGTCCATGGCGTCGAGTATAACTTCTGCACATTGTTGCGATACTCCGTCAACCGTTCCCGCCATACACTTCTTTCGCGGCGACCACGGTGTTGCTGTGAATCGAGATCGTGTCCTCGAGCTTCATGGCGTAGCCGCCGGCGAGCGTGACCATCACCGGGATGCCCTGAGCCCTGGCGATTCGGAACACGATAGCATCTCGCTCCTTCAATCCTTCAATCGTCAACGACAATCCGCCGAGCTGATCTTCGCAATAAGGGTCGGCTCCGGCGAGGTAACAGAGGAGGTCCGGCTTGAGCTTGCCCAATCCCAAACCGAGCGCGTCACCGACGCACGCCAGATATTCGTCGTCGCCAATCCCGTCAGGCAAATTCATATCGAGCGACGAAGGGGGCTTAAACGACGGGTAGTTGTTTTGCTGATGCAGCGAAATAGTGAACACGTCCTCGGCGTGGGCGCTGCGCCTCCTGCCCGGGTGACTAGGATTCAGAACCGACCCCCACGCCGAGGGCAGCGGACCTCCGGGCGCATGCGTGCCGGAGAAAATCACGGCGGTGCCATTGCCTTGATGGACGTCGCAGTCGAAGGTCATGGCGGTGCGAATCTTGTCGTCACGCTGCATGCAGCGGATGGCGACGGCCACGTCGTGGATCATGCAGAAGCCTTCGCCGTGACCAGGGAACGCGTGATGGAATCCTCCGCCGATGCTGATGGCCACGCCGTCGTTAAGGGCATGATCGGCGGCCAGCACCGAACCGCCCGCGGCGAGCCAGAAGGCGCTCACCAACTCCGGTGAGTACGGGACTTCGAGCTCTAACTCTTCCAGCGCGGTGAGAGTGCCCGTCTTCAATTTGTGGACGTACTGCGGAGTGTGCACGAGCAGCACGTCCTCGTCGGTGGCCGGACGATGGCGTGACAAAATCGGAAGGCGCGGCAACTCCGGACGCGAGCAGCCGGTCGTGAATGCACTTGTATTTTTCGGCGGGAAAGACATGGGAGCCGATGGGCAGGTAATAGTCGTCGCTGTAGACGAGCTTGAAGGGCAGCATTCGGCACTCAGCATTCAGCACTCAGCGTTGCGAGTACCGAAAACTTCATATCATACGCGATTACAGGAATCTTACAGTGACGGTTCCCGGTCGTTTCGCACCAAACGGTTTTCGCCACGGGGGCTTTCCCCTGTGCTCCTCTGTGTCCCCTGTGGTGAAGAATTCGTTAGCTGCTAAACTTGGCTCATTGCCTGCCAAAAAGAAATCGCCGCCGCAAGTGATTGCCGCGCCTCGGCCGCTACCCCCTTCCGCCCATGGTAAGGGCAAAGGCCGGATTTTCCTGATTGATACGATGTCGTTCATTTTTCGCGCGTATCACGCGATGACGCGGCAGCGTCCGATGTCTACCAAGACGGGAGTTCCGACCGCGGCGACCTATGTTTTCGTCAACATGCTGCGGAAATTGCGGGACGATTTTTCGCCCGAGTATCTGGCGGCGGTGTTCGATGTGGGTGCGCCGACGATCCGCAATCAGCAGGCGGAAGCGATCACCACGATCCGCAAGTTCGATATCAAGACGCAGACGTTCAAAGAAGCGGAATATGGCGGCTACAAGGCGAATCGCGCCGAGATGCCTCTAGACCTAGCGCAGCAGATTCCATACATTCGGCGGGCGCTGGAGGGGTATCGCATCCCGATTTTGCAGCTCGAAGGCTACGAAGCCGACGACGTGATCGGAACTCTGGCACGGAAAGCGGCGGCGGAATCGTATCCGGTCTTCGTCGTGTCGAGCGACAAAGACATGCTGCAGTTGGTGAACGACAACGTGCAGGTGCTGAATCCGCCCAAGGACAACCTGATTTGCGATGCGGCGAAGGTTGAGGAGATTCTCGGGGTGCCACCGTCGAAAGTGGTGGATGTGATGGCGCTGCGCGGCGACTCAGTGGACAACATTCCGGGAGCGCCGGGGATCGGCGACAAGGGTTCGGTAGAACTTATTCAGCGCTTTGGAAGCGTGGAACAGGCCCTGGAACACGCATCTGAGGTGGAAAAGAAAACGTATCGGGAATCGCTGCAGAACAATCGCGACAACATTCTGTACAGCAAGCAGCTGGTGACGATTGATTGTGACGTGGCGGTCGAGCTGGACGTTGCCGGGATGAAAGTGGGCGAACCGGATGTTGAATCTCTTCGCGCGCTGTTTGCCGAGCTCGAATTCACTTCTTTGTTAAAGGAACTGCTGCCCGTAGTTGAAGTGAAAGAGGGCGACTATCGCGAAATCAAGTCGGAGCCTGAATTCGAGGAGTACTTGAGAGCCTTGGGCGAGAGCGCGCCGCTCGCTCTGGCGATTCCGACCGAGCACACAGAGAGTGTCGAAGAGGAAGAAGAGCCTGAGCCGGCACAGTCGGGGTTTCTGGCCTTGCAGCCGGCGGATGCCGAAGATCAGGGTGCCGGAGGTATCAAGCGCATAGCAGTTTCGAATGCGCCGGGGGCCGGGGCGATGGTCGTGCTGGAAAACAAGGCGCTTGCCCAACGAGTGAAAAGTGTGCTCGAAGATGCTACGGTGCCGAAAACGGTTCACGATCTCAAGGCAGCGCTCCACCATTTCTCCGAGCATTTTTTCGGCGAGACAATTGCGCTGGCCGGAGTGCAGCAGGACCCTATGCTGTATTCCTACCTGCTCGACCCGACCTATTCGTCGCATTCGTTGCCCGAAGTTGCGCTGCGGAGGTTCAATTTGAAGCTGAGCGGCAACCTGGCGGAAGCGGCGGATGTAACGGGCAGGCTGGCGAGCGCGCTTCGAAAAGAAGTCGACGAGCAGGGATTGACTTCCGTCTACGAGGATATCGACGCGCCGCTGGTGCCGGTGTTGGCGCGCATGGAAGGCGCGGGAGTGAAGATTGATCCGGCGGTGCTGGGTCAGATGTCGGTGAAGTTACAGCGCGAGGCCGAAGCCAAGGCGCGGGATATTTATGAGCGTTGCGGCATGGAGTTCAACATCAATTCGCCGAAGCAGTTGGGCGATGTTCTGTTCAACAAACTCGCCCTCCCTATGCCGTCGAAATACGGGAAAGGGAAAAAGATTTCGACGGCGGTGGATGTGCTGGAAGGCCTGGCCGCGGATCACGAAGTTCCAAGGTTGGTGTTGGAGTACCGGCAACTGACGAAGTTAAAGTCCACATATGTGGATGCGTTGCCCGCGCTCATTCGCAGCCAGAGCGGCCGGGTGCATACGACGTTTGGGCAGACTGGAACAGCGACCGGGAGACTGTCGTCGACGAATCCAAACCTGCAGAATATTCCGATTCGCACCGAGCTGGGACGTGAGATTCGTGCGGCGTTCATTGCCGAGCCCGGGCACGTGTTGCTGGCTGCGGATTATTCGCAGATCGAACTGCGGCTGCTGGCGCACTACTCGAAAGACAAGCTGCTGGTCGAGGCGTTTCGGCGCGGAGATGATATTCACACGCTGACCGCGTCGCAGGTGTTTGGCGTGCCGCCGTTGATGGTTACGCCGGACCACCGGCGGCAGGCGAAGGTGGTGAACTTCGGAATTGTCTACGGTCTATCGGCGTTTGGGCTGTCGCAGCAATTAGGCATTGATCCGGGTGAGGCCCGAAGATTCATTGATGCTTATTTTGAAAAATATGCGGGAGTGCGGGCCTTCATCGATGCCACGCTCGAGCAGACGCGGCGCGATCAAAAAGTGAAGACGCTTTTCGGGCGCATTCGGCCCATCCCCGACATCAACAGCAAGAACGCCACCCAGCGTGGGTTCGCCGAGCGCACGGCGGTGAACACTCCGCTCCAGGGAACAGCCGCCGACCTGATCAAGCTGGCGATGATCCGTATTGATGAGGAAATTCGAAAGCGCGGGTTGAAGTCGCGGATGACTTTGCAGGTGCATGATGAACTTGTCTTCGAAGTGCCGGAGAGCGAAGTGGAGGCAATGAAACCGCTGGTGCGGGAGCACATGGAGAAGGCGCATTCGCTCGCGGTTCCGCTGCTGGTGGAAATCGGTGTAGGACCAAACTGGCGGGACATGGAGTAGCGGACACTTCCGGAATTGGCACCCGACGCCGAAAAAAAACCATTTCAGCGTGTCTGACCCGGCGTTTCCGTTATACTCGTTGCAACGATCCTCGTTAGCGCCACATTCGTCGTTTTTCCAGCCGGTTGAGTCCAGCCGCATGGCCGGATTTGCGATCTGAGTTTTTGCGATCCTGCGGAGGCAGTCTGATGAGTGCTGTTCCATCGCCCGTGTCGGACGAAACGCCACGGCGCGTTTTTACCCGGCATCCGATCAACGTGCCCATGGACTTGATCGCGTTGCGATTCGGTGTCCCCGAAAATTTACCTGGACGCTGCACCGATCTCAGCCAAGCCGGTGTGGGCGCGGTTGTGGCCGGAGAACTGGCCGCGGGCCAAGAAGTAGCGGTCGAACTGCGACTGCCGCACGTCGGCGTGCCAGTTCGGGCGAGTGCGCTGGTTCGTTATCAGACGCGTCTCCATTGTGGGCTTGAGTTTGTAGGCCTGTCGGTGGAGCAGCGGGAGATGATCCGCTATTGGGCGTATCGCTCCACTGCACAGCCGTTGGATTTCAAAGACTTCAAGAAAGATTTCAAAAAAGAGGAACAAGAACAAGAACAGGAACAACGAACAGCAAAGACGGAAGTCCCCGTGGTCGCCGCGCAACTGGGTGCGCCAAGGCGCAGGATTCGCGTCGGGCAACGCGGATCTTATGTGCTGATCGCGTGTGTGCTGTCGCTGGCGGGTCTGGGGTGGTGGCAGTGGCAGAGGTCCTGGAACGATCTGGAAGCGCACGCGTCGGTTGCGGAGTCGGGGTTGCGAGTCTCTCCTGAGACCATGGAGAAGCGGATTGTGACGAAACTGGAACCGGTTTATCCGGAGGCCGCGCGGATGGCGGGGACCGAAGGGATGGTCGTGCTCGATGCCGTGATTGCGCCGGATGGCAGCGTGAAGCGCTTGCGCCCTCTGTCCGGGCCCGGTCTGCTCGTGCAGTCGGCGACCGAGGCCGTGCAGTCCTGGAAATTTGAACCCTACCTGTCCAGCGGCGAGGCGGTTGAGGTTGACACCACGATTGCGGTCGAGTTCCGGCTGCGTTGAGGCTGCGCTACTCGAATTTTTCAGCCTGTTCGAAAGGCACGCCATGCTGGTCTTTTGCAGAGACAATCGCGAGCCCAGCCGCGGAAAGGGACGGTTCGCGGTCAAGTTGCCAAGTGATGTTCAACGCCGGATCATTCCACGTCACTGTGCGTTCGTGCTCGGGCGCATAGAAGTCCGTGGTCTTGTACATGACGTGGGCGGTCTGGGAAACCACTCGGAAGCCGTGAGCAAATCCGCGCGGAATCCATAGAATGTGTTTGTTCTCGCCGGAAAGTCTGAAGGATTCCCACTTCCCGAAGGTGGGAGAAGAGCGGCGCAGATCGAGCGCAACGTCAAGAATCTCGCCGGTGATGACGCGCACCAGCTTTCCCTGGGGCTGCTGAATCTGGTAGTGCAACCCGCGGATGACATTCTTCTCGGAATAAGAATGATTGTCCTGTACGAATGGCTCTGGAATGCCGAGCTCGGCAAACGTGCGCTGGTTATAGCTTTCCAGAAAGAATCCGCGGTCGTCGCCGAACACACGCGGTTCGAGCACTAGAAGTCCAGGCAGTCTGGCGGTGATTTTTTTCATCGGACGATTTTCATCAAGACGATCTTCATCAAAAAGAGTCTTCATCAATCAGAAGACGCGTTCCCGTAGCAATTGCAGCAGGTAGGCGCCGTATCCATTGCTGCGCATCGGCTGCGCCAGCGCTTCCAGTCGCGCGGCGGTAATGTAGCCTGAGCGGTAGGCGATTTCCTCGGGGCAGGCGACCATGAGGCCTTGGCGCTTTTGGAGGGTCTGAATAAATAAAGAAGCCTCCATCAAGGCTTCGTGCGTGCCCGTGTCGAGCCAGGCCGTGCCTCGGCCCATCACACAGACGTTGAGTTGATTGCGCTCGAGATACACGCGGTTGACGTCGGTGATTTCCAGTTCGCCGCGTTTCGAAGGCTTAAGACTCGCGGCAATTTCGACCACCTGCCGATCGTAAAAATAAAGTCCGGTGACGGCGTAACGCGATTTCGGCTGCTTCGGTTTCTCTTCAATGCTGAGCGCCTTCCCTTGCGGATCGAACTCGACCACCCCGTAGCGCTCGGGGTCGTTGACGGGATACGCGAAAACGCGTGCGCCTTTGGGCTGGAGCGTAGCTGCGCGTAATTCTTTGACGAGGTCGTGTCCGTAGAAAATGTTGTCGCCGAGCACGAGCGCGCAACCGCTGGAGCCGATAAACTCCCTGCCGATTAGAAATGCCTGGGCGATTCCTTCAGGCTTCGGTTGCGCCACGTACTGGAACTGTACGCCGTAACGGGATCCATCCCCGAGTAAGTGCTGAAAGCGGTGCAGATCCTCGGGCGTCGAGATCAGCAAAATTTCGCGGATACCGGCCAGCATTAGCGTTGAGAGCGGGTAATACACCATCGGCTTGTCGTACACCGGCAGCAGGCTCTTCGGAAGTACCTGGGTAACGGGATAAAGGCGCGTGCCCGATCCGCCCGCCAGAATGATGCCTTTGTAACTCGGTTGCGCGGTTTTGGTCATGTCGAGTCAGTCTCAGCAGACGATGGTTCAAATGCGATTTGTATCAGGGTATGCCTTCAGGCATACCGTAAGTGCGACGTTAGGAAGCGCCTTTAGGCCCTGGCTTCGGGTTCTGGAGTATCGCCATAAACCGTCAACGTTCGGTGGCGTAATTTTTCGCCATCCATTGACGATAGCTGCCGCTGGTGACATCGCGGACCCAGTCTTCGTGTTCAAGATACCAGCAAACGGTTTTACGGACGCCAGTCTCAAACGTCTCCACCGGTTGCCAGTTCAGTTCGCGTTCGATTTTACGCGTGTCCATCGCGTAGCGGCGGTCGTGGCCGGGGCGATCTTTGACGAACGTGACCAGCTTGCTGTGGGGAATGGCAGGGTCGTTCGGGCGCATTTCGTCGAGCAGTTGGCAAATAGCTCCGATAATTTCCAGGTTCTTTTTTTCACTGCGCCCACCGATGTTGTAAGTTTCTCCGACGCGGCCGTGGGAGAGCACGGTACGAATGGCGCGACAATGATCCTCGACGTAGAGCCAGTCGCGAACGTTTTCGCCGTCACCATACACCGGGAGAGGCTTGCCGCCGCAGGCATTCAGGATCATAAGCGGGATCAGTTTTTCGGGAAACTGGTGCGGTCCGTAGTTGTTGGAACAGTTGGTGGTCAAGACGGGAAGGCCATAAGTATGGTGACAGGCGCGGACAAGATGATCGGAAGCCGCCTTGGACGCGGAGTACGGGCTGTTGGGAGCGTAGGAAGTGGTCTCACTGAAGGCCGGGTCGTTGGGACCGAGCGATCCGTAGACTTCATCAGTGGAAACGTGCAGGAAACGGAACGATGCGCGATCGGGTTCCGCAAGCTCCGACCAGTAGGCGCGTGTTTCTTCAAGCAGGTTGAATGTGCCGTTGACGTTGGTGCGCACGAAATCATCGGGGGCGTGGATAGAGCGGTCGACGTGGCTTTCGGCGGCGAAGTGAACGACGGCGCGCGGCTGTTCGCGCCGTAGCAAGTCGCGCAACGAATCGCGATCAACGATGTCTCCCTGCTCGAAGCGATAGCGCGGGTCGGCTTCGACGGTACGCAGGTTGTTGAGATTGCCAGCGTAGGTCAGCTTGTCGAGATTCAGAATGCGCGCGCGTTCAGAAGCAATCCATCGGAGAACGAAATTCGAGCCAATGAAGCCGGCGCCACCTGTGACGAGGATGAGATCTTCCATGGAAAGGCTCGCGGCGTCCAAAGACGCTGCGTTCCGATTCTAATCGTAATCACAGTTGGACGCGAAGTCGTGTCCACGTCGTTCGGTGGCGGGTGTCCCCATCAGGCCGGCACGGTTTGGCTGGAGCCACGCCGACGGGGTTCGAGCGGTACTACCGGGCCGCAGAAGTGCGGATTTGGATCCGATCACTCGGCATCCAGCCCAGTACGTTGTAATAGGCTGTTTCAATCCTCTACGCCATGGCGCACGGCGAGCATCGCCCCGCGGAATGGATGCCGAGCAACAACGCCTGAGCGCGGATGGAAAGGCCGACGTACAATGTTGCAATGGGCAAAGGTGAGGAGATCGCTGGGTGACGAGTTCCGGATCCGAGTCCCAGTCCAATTCCGGTTCCACGTCCACGTCGAAAGTTGCGCGCCGATGGACCGTGATCGCTTCCGGCCTGCTCCTGCTGGCGCTCGCGCTGGTCGTGATCTATACCGGGCCGAATGCCTTTTATAGTCCGATTGCCTTGGTCGTGGTGGCCGCGATCGGACTGGCAGCCCTGCTGCTCCAGGTTTGGTTTCGCCGCGATCTTCCCAGCATTCATTCTCCCCTCTGGCTTAACGTCCTCGGCATTCTCTGTGCCATGCTCACGTTGTTCGCGGATTCCCTCCGCATGACGCGCCGCATGCTCGACCTGGTGGCCTTCGCCGCCGTGATCTGCTTCGGCATCAGCGGGTCGCTCATCCTGCACGCCCTGCGGCGGCGATTGAGCACACCACATTCGACTGCGATCGAGTAGACAAAAATCGCCATCCGATAAATTCCAGTGGGAAGGCCACCCCTCACAGCGTGTGGAAAAACTCGTTGTGAGGAAAAACTCGCAGCGTGGAAAAACTCGTGTAGAGACGGGGCTTGCCCCGTCTTGAATCACCCCGGAACAATGTTCGAGCACGAACGGGAAGGGCACGGCTTCAGAGCCTGCCCTGAGCTCAGCCGAAGGATGCCGCTAAAAACCATAAGGGTGCGGCCTTTACCGTTTGCTGAGAAACACAAGTTTCGTATCAGGGCATCGCTTTAGCGATGCCGTAAGTTCTCTGAATTCAGATGCCCCTTTAGGGGCTGCGGCACCGAAGCCGAGTTTTTCAGCACTCTGTTTAGCCCCTGACGGCTCCGGCATTACAATGCCGCTATGCGCGTCACGTTATTCGGAGCATCCGGACTGCTCGGCCAGGAACTGGTTCACGAGTTAGGCGGAAACGGGTTGAGCGGTAATGACCCAACCCGTGATGACGACCAGTTGACCGCGCTGTCGTCCAAAGACGCCGACCTCCGAGACCGAGCCCGCGTCCGCGAAGTCATTCGCGATTCCCGTCCCGACTGGATTATCCTGTCCGCCGCCTACACCGACGTCGATGGCTGCGAGTCAAACCGCGACCTCGCCTTCGCGGTGAATTGCGAGGGCGCCGTCAATGTGGCCGACGCCGCCAGCGAAGCCGGATCGCGTTTGCTGTTCCTGAGCACGGACTACGTCTTCGATGGCAGCAAACGATCGCCATACGAAATCACCGACGCCAGAAATCCCACCAGCGTTTATGGCGAGAGTAAAGCCCGCGCCGAGGAGCGGCTGCTCGAGATTCTTCCCGAAGTCTGCATCGCTCGCACATCGTGGCTCTTTGGCCACGGAGGCAAGTGTTTTCCCGCAACCATTCTGAAGCTGGCCTCCACCCGTCCCGAGATTTCCGTGGTAAACGACCAGCGCGGCAGCCCGACCTTCACCCGAGATCTAGCGTCCGCTCTCGTCGAACTCTGCCGTGCGGATGCCCGCGGAATCGTCCACGTCACCAATTCCGGCAACTGCACCTGGTACGACTTCGCCACCGAAATCGTGCGGGAATCAGGGATGTCGACGAAAGTCAAACCCGTAACCACAGCCGAATTCCCGCGTCCGGCGCGACGACCCGCCTACTCCGTTCTATCGCCCGACAGCCTGCACGCGTACAACATCCACATGCCGGAATGGCAGGACGCACTGCGACGCTATCTTGCGGGCGCGCCGGTTACTTCCGCTCCCGTCATCAGGTAGAAGCGAACCTTGCATCGATGTACCAATGCCGATAGCGGACGGTGGGTCAGTTTCCACATTGCCGACTACACATCCGGAATTCGGTATAGAAGCCGGTTTTTCAATCGGGCCGATCGGCTTCAAGCGATCGACAACCCCCGTTAGTCGAGAGTTTCTTCGTAACATGCGCATCCGCATGGCAGCTCGGCCCCGCAGCCCCGACGATCACCCAAAGAAACTAGTTTGGGAAGCTACAATCTGATGCTATGAGGCACTATCGTTCTTCAATCCCTCAAAATGCCGAGGAGCGCGTCGTCGCTACACACTTATCAGGGCGACAAAGATATAAAACGGAGTACATCCTGAATGGGGAAGTTGTCGGGGAGCGACAGTTCGACGAAAACGACCAACTCGAACTTGAGCGCCCTATGAAGAATGGCGTCACTCACGGAACGCTCTACGACATTGCCGATGGCGTTGTGACTTTCGCTGAGCCTTACCGCAACGGTCTCGCCTACGGAATCGAAGCAATGGTCATTTGACGGAGAACCGATTGGCTTCTACACGATGAGGCACGGTACCGGCCTTGATCAATGGCGCTGCAAAGCGACCTGGGACAACGGACGGGTCTCTCTCTCTGAGGCTAGGTACGTGAAAGAGGGGAAGTGGCCCGGTTTTGAATGGTGGGACGAAGATCAGAAGAGCGTTCACGCTGAGCACCATTTCTGGGAGAATTTGCAACACGGCATAGAACGACGCTGGAACATCCAAGGCCGTTTGAGCCGCGGTTATCCCCGATACTGGGTGAACAACAAGCGCGTTACCAAGAGAGAATATCTACGCGTATGTGCCGAGGACCCCAACACGACCGCGGTTCCGCGAATCCGATAATCGGCCCCGAAGGAAATTTCCCCCGGAAGTGGCGGCCGCAATCAGTCGGACCAGGTAAAAGATATTCTGCAAAAGCTCCTGATTCCAGCACCAAGATATTGGTGTGTTCGTTACTCCTGATTGACGGCCAAGTCGGCACCCGAACATGAATTCATCGTACCAGCGCCCCTATCCGTTCCCCGCCACCGTGGTTTATCCTTACCTTTCTTCGAGGACCAACCGTGAACAAGCGCTTCTTCTGGATTCTGCTCGCCTCCCTCTGCATTTTGCTTTTCCCCTTCGTCCTTTCCGCCCAGCCGTATGACCCGGCAATGTACCAGGAACTTCGCTGGCGCATGATTGGCCCATTTCGCGGCGGCCGCACGGTGGCGATTTCCGGTGTTCCGGAACAGCCGAATGTCTTTTACATGGCGCCAAACAACGGCGGAGTCTGGAAGACGACGGACTTCGGCCACACCTGGAATCCCATCTTCGATGGTCAACCTAATAATGATCAACCAAACGACGCCCAGCCGACAGGTTCCATCGGAGCGCTGGCCGTGGCGCCGTCAAATCCGAACACGATTTACGTCGGCAGTGGTGAAGGCCTGCGCCGCCCCGATCTTTCCGTAGGCGACGGTATCTACAAATCGACTGACGCCGGCCGCACCTGGCAGCATCTCGGACTGCGCGACGCGCAACAAATAGCATCCATCATCGTCGATCCCAAGGACCCCAATCGCCTCTTTGTCGCGGCCCAGGGACATCCTTACGGCCCCAACGCCGAGCGCGGCATCTTGCGTTCACTCGACGGCGGTCAGACCTTCCAGAAAGTTCTCTACAAGGACGAAAACATCGGAGGCATGGACCTCGTCTTCGATCCCCGCAACTCGCAGGTAATCTTCGCCAGCATGTGGGCCTCGCGTCGACCGCCATGGACCACAGGCGGCGGCTATACCGGATCGGGTAGCGGACTTTACAAATCAAGCGACGGCGGAAACAACTGGCGGCAACTCACCCGAGGATTGCCCGGTGAAGCCGAAGGTATCGGTCGCATTGGACCGGCCGTTTCCCCGAGCGATCCCGACCGCATGTATGCCTGGGTCAACGCCAAGAAGGGCAGCGGCATCTACCGCTCCGACGACGCCGGCGAAAGCTGGCAGCAGGTCAATGATGAGGAACGCATCTATGGACGAGGCGACGACTTCGGCTGCGTGCGCGTAGATCCGCGAAAGAAGGATGTCATCTACGTCGCCAACACTTCGACTTACCGGTCCACCGATGCTGGCAAGAACTTCACCGCCATCAAGGGCGCGCCTGGAGGCGACGACTACCACACCATCTGGATCAATCCCGAAGTCCCCGAGATTATCGCCATCGCTCTCGATCAGGGTGCGGCCATCAGCGTCAATGGCGGTCAGACCTGGAGTTCCTGGTACAACCAGCCCACCGCGCAGTTCTATCACGTCATCACCGACAACGAGTTTCCCTACTGGGTCTATGGCGGACAGCAGGAAAGCGGTTCGGTCGGCACCGCCAGCCGCAGCGACTTCGGGCAGATCACGTTTCGCGACTGGACGACCGTCGGCGTAGAAGAATACGGCTACGTAGCGCCCGATCCACTGCATCCCAATCTGATTTACGGTGGCAAGGTTACGGTGTTTGACCGCAACACCGGACAAACGCGCGATGTTTCGCCGGTCGTTCTCCGCACCGGACAATATCGCTTCAATCGCACCGCACCGCTGATTTTCTCCTTTGCCGATCCGCATGTGCTTTATCTCGGATCGAACGTGCTGTTTGCCACGCGCGACGGTGGCAACAGCTGGCAGATCATCAGCCCCGATCTCACGCGTGAAGATCCCGGCGTTCCCGCGACTCTGGGCCCGTTTGTCGCGGCCGATCCGGCGAAGGGCAAGCATCGCGGCGTGATCTATTCCATTGCTCCGTCGCCGAAAGATGCCATCCTGATTTGGGCCGGAACCGACGATGGGCTGATTCACGTGACCCGCGATGGCGGCAAGAACTGGCAAAACGTAACGCCTCCCGAACTGACTCCGTGGAGCAAACTCGCGCAGATGGACGCATCACATTTCGATACCTCAACGGCCTACGCTGCGGTGAACCGGATCCGCCTCGACGACCTGCATCCTTATATCTATCGCACGCACGATGGCGGAAAGTCGTGGCAGAAGATCGTAAGCGGCCTGCCCGATAACGAGCCCGTCAACACGGTGCGCGAAGATCCAGAACGCAAAGGATTGCTCTTCGCCGGCACCGAACGCACCGTGTATGTGTCGTGGGACGATGGCGATCATTGGCAGTCGCTGAAGCTGAATCTTCCGCCGACTTCGATTCGTGATCTGGTCATTCATCACGACGATGTCGTCGTCGGAACTCACGGCCGGTCGTTTTGGATCTTGGATAACATCACTCCGCTGCGCCAGTTCAACGCGGAGCTCGCCAACGCACCCGCGCATCTATTCGCGCCCCAACTGACTTATCGCGTCCGCCGCAACAACAACACCGACACGCCGCTGCCGCCCGAAGAACCTGCCGGACAGAATCCTCCCGATGGCGCAATGATCGACTATTGGCTGAGCCCAGGTCTGACGAAAAGCTCCTCCATGTCAACTGTCGTCAGTCTGGAAATTGTCGATGCCGCGGGAAAAGTTGTGCGCCATTTTTCCAGCAACGACAAGCCCGAGCCGGTCAACCCCAAAGAACTGAATGTTCCCATGTACTGGGTGCGTCCGTCGCGAACTTTAGCGGCCGGACCGGGCGTGCATCGTTTCCTCTGGGACCTGACCTATCCCGCGCCTGACGTGCTTTCGCGCGACTATCCGATTTCGGCGATCTACCACGACACACCGCGCTATCCCCTCGGCGCGGCCGTGTTGCCCGGCAAATACACAGTGAGGCTGACAGTCCGATCAAGTCCTGGAGGGGGGATCGAGGGCGGCGAAGTGCGCGTATCGGGCAACACGCAGACACTCGAAATCCTCATGGATCCGCGAGTGAAAACCTCGCCCGAAGATCTGCGCCTCCATTTCGAGCTCGACCGGAAAATTGGCGGCGCTCTTCACCAGGATTACGAAGCCCTGCAACAGGTGCGCAGCCTGCGAGCACAGTTGAAATTGCTCTCGGGTCACGGAACAATCGCAAAAGCTGCGGCTGAGGTGGAAGCAAAAGCCGCGTCCATCGAGGGCGAAGAAGCCGGATACGGCTCACGCTATCTGAGCGCTCCCGAAGGCCGCAGCCTGTCTCGTCTGAATAGCGGCTTCGGCACCGTCGTCAGCGCTCTCGATACCGCCGACGCCGCTCCGACGACCCAGCAGATAGCGATGTTCGCAGAACTGGACAAGGCCCTCGAAGAACAGTTGTCAGCATGGGCCCAACTCAAGTCGAAAGATATTCCAGCGTTGAACGAAGAGCTGAAAAAAGCGGGACAGCCGCCGATCGATCTGCAAAAACCTGTCCCAGGCGCAGCCGATGCGGCACAGACAACTTCGCAGGATCGGGACCAGAACGAGGAATAGAGTTAATAGCGGGCGAGGGCGCCCGCGGTACACAACCGATGGCTTTGGTCGGAGGAAAGCCCATGTGGAGCGGACACTCCTGTCCACTGCCTTTGACCTTGGTGTTGTTCTTTTCTCGGTGGGCCGAGAATCACTGGGGCTTGATTGCCTTGACCTGCCGAATCGTACTAGATAATGCAAAGTCAAAGGCAGCAGGACAAGAGTGTCCCCTCCACACTAAAGTGGAAATTCTCGCCGCACATACTCCATCGCTGCCTCGTGAGACGCAAGTCGGCCTTCGAGTTGCGCGTCTTCGACCGCTGCCAGCATTTCTTTGAAGCGTGGACCGGGCTCATAACCCGCCTCAATCAGGTCGCGGCCAGTAATCAGCGGAGTGGGGCGAATCGCCTCGGGCGGGATCGACTGCAACTGCTCGCACGAGTAGTCATACGCGTCGAGTTGGCCGTGGCTGGAGAGACAGTCGAGGCGATGCAATTCCAGATGCTCGTCGAAGGCGGGCAGACGAAGAAACTTTTTCAGCGTAGATTGCTTCATGCGGTACACGTCTCCAAACCGCATGTGATTGTCGACCAGCGCCAGAATCTGATCGGTCTCGTCGTTCGAGAAACGCAGACGACGGCAGATTTCGGCGGCTATCTTCACTCCTACTTCCACGTGGCCATCGAAGCGGATGCGGTCGGGCGCTCTGCGGAAGGTTGCTGGCTTGCCCACATCGTGCAGCAGCGCTCCCCAAGCGAGCGTCTTTGAGGCGCCTGGTGGTAGTTTGTCCAGCAGCAGCAGCGTGTGTACAAACACATCGCCTTCGGGATGGTATTCGGGCGACTGCTCCACTCCCTTCATGGCGGCGATTTCGGGCAGGACTTCAGGCAAGAGGAGGGTCGCATCCAGGAGTTCAAAAGCTCGGCGGGCTCGGCCTTCGGTTAGCATCTTGGTCAGCTCTTCGCGCACGCGTTCGCATGAGACCTGGTGAATTTGCGGCGCTAACTTTTGGATCGCCGCCATGGTTGCGGGGTCGATCTGGTAATCGAAACGCGCTGCGAAACGCACCGCTCGGAGCATACGGAGTTTGTCTTCCGCGAAACGACGTTCGGGCTCGCCGATAGCCCGGATGATTCCGGCTTTTAGATCTTCGCGGCCGCCGACAAAATCTAGAATCTCGTTCGTGGCCGGATCGAGCAGCATGCCGTTAATGGTGAAGTCGCGGCGCTGCACGTCTTCTCGGGGGTCTTTGGTGAAACGAACCTCGTCTGGATGACGGCCGTCGGAGTAGCCCACGTCGGAGCGGAAAGTGGCTACTTCGACGGTGGCGGCGCTGCGCTCGTCTTGACGGGCGAGAGCCTGCCCTGAGCTTGTCGAAGCGGCGCCCGTCGCTCCATCGGATTCTGGCACCAGCACTACTCCGAACTGCTCGCCTACGGCGTAAGTCTCGGGGAAGATTTGCATTACCTGCTGGGGAGTCGCGTCGGTGGCCACGTCGTAGTCGGCAGGTTCGCGTTTGAGAAGAAGATCGCGGACGCAGCCTCCGGCGAAATAGGCCTGGTGTCCGCGTTTGTGGAGGGTGCGAACGATTTCGGCGGCGTGCCTCTTAGCGTCCGACAAGGGTGTGACCTCCGTCAGTTAGACTAGCAGTTGCGCAATGTGCACGACTGCGCAGACAGAAATCTTTACCACAGGGAACACAGAGGAAAGCCATTCCGGATTTGTTGTTAGTCGGTTGGAGAAAAAATTCTCTGTGTTTCCTTTTGACCTCTGCGCTCCCGGTGGTTAAGGACTTTGCCCGTGATGACAATTTCGCCTCATTATGCCTGACGCACACATCCTCGGCATCGAAAGCTCCTGTGATGAGACGGGTGCGGCGGTGGTGCGCTCGGGGCAGGAGATGTTGTCGAACGTGGTGGCTTCGCAGATTGCTACGCACCAGCCTTATGGCGGGGTGGTTCCGGAACTCGCGTCGCGCGAGCATTTGCGGGCCATGGTTCCGGTGGTGCGGCAGGCGCTGGCCGACGCGGGACAGACTTATCGGTCCGTCGATGCTATCGCGGTCACGCAAGGGCCGGGACTGGCGGGCGCTCTGCTGGTCGGCATCAGCTTTGCCAAGGCGCTGGCCTTTGCGCTGGATAAGCCGCTGATCGCCGTCAACCATCTTGAGGGTCACATCCATGCCGTGTTGCTTGAGCAGAGGCTCGGCGAAAATGGCGAACTTCACTTTCCGGTGCTGGCGCTGGTGGTCTCGGGCGGGCACACACATCTTTATCTGGCGCAGGTGCGGGAGAATCTCTGGACCTACCGGAACATCGGCCATACTCGCGACGATGCCGCCGGAGAAGCGTTTGATAAAGTCGCGAAGCTTCTGGGACTGGGGTATCCGGGGGGACCGATCATCGATCGGCTGGCACCGCATGGCGATCCGCTGGCGGTGAAATTTCAGACTTCGCAGATCAAGCATCCGGACCGGCGCGATCGTAAGCAGGGCGATCATAAGCGGGGCGATCATCATGAAGGAGTGGCACGAGAAGAGGATGGGCCGCGCTTTGATTTCTCGTACAGCGGAATCAAGACGGCGGTATTGCGTTACGTCGAGACCGAGAAGCTGAAACCTGAGATTGGGGTGCGGCGCCGGGCGCTTGCGGACATCGACAAGCCGAAGCTGGAAGACGATCTCCGGCTCTCGGACCGGAAAATCCTTAACCTGGTGGCTTCTTTTCAGCGTTCCATGGTCAGCGATCTGGTCATGAAGACGCTGGCCGCGGCGCGCGAGTATGAGGTGCGAACTCTCTTCGTAAGCGGCGGTGTGGCCGCTAACCGAGAACTGCGGGCGACGTTTGAGCGGGAGGCGGGGATGCAGGGGCTTCCTGTTTTCTTTCCGGCGCGCGCGCTTTCGACCGACAATGCGGCTATGATCGCCGCCGCGGCGTTTCCGAAATTTCTGCGCCGGGAGTTTGCGGCGATGGATTTTTCCGCCGAGGCGGGAATGTCGCTGCTTTAGCGGACGATGGCGGAGATGCCCGGCCAGCGCCTAAAGGCGCATTCATAAGCGGACTAACGCGGCCCTGAAGGGCCGCTCTTCAACGGTGCCCCACGCATTCGTGGTGCTCTCCGTGTTCGTGGCGCTACCGCGTTTTGCCCCTGGTATTGAATTGAAACATTTCCCAGCTACAATGGTCGCGTGAAACCGACGATCTATGTAGTGGAAGACGATCCGGATATTTCCCGCCTGGTTCGCCATCATCTGGAAGGGGCCAGCTTCAACGTGCGGCTGTACTCGACGGGCAATCTGGTCGTTGTCGACGCTGAACGCCAGCGTCCGGCGCTGTTTCTGCTGGACATCATGGTGCCGGGAAAGGACGGTCTGGAACTTTGCCGCCAGATACGGCAATCCATTTCGCTGGCACCGGTGCCGGTGATTTTCCTGACCGCCAAGAGTAGCGAAGCGGATCGCGTCCTGGGGTTGGAGTTGGGCGCCGACGATTACATTCCGAAGCCTTTCAGCCCGCGCGAACTGGTGGCCCGGGTCAAAGCGGTCTTGCGTCGTTTTGAGCGGCCGCTGCCGCCTCTGCCAACCAAGATTGACGAAATTCATATTGACCCGGGCGCCATGACGCTGACGGTTCGGGGGAAACAGGTGCCGACCACGGCGACAGAATTCCGCCTGCTCGACCACTTCATGCGGCACGCGGGACGCGTTTTCACGCGCGACCAGTTGCTCGACTCGGTGTGGCGGGATACAGCGTACGTCACGCCGCGGTCGGTGGATGTTTATGTGCGACGCATCCGTGAAAAAATTGAGCCGGATCCCGAGAACCCGCGTCACTTGAAGACGGTGCGAGGTGCGGGCTACCGCTTTGAGGTCGCACGTTGAGAAGTCGCATCTTCGTCAAGTTGATGTTTGTCTTCCTGCTAGTGATTGGGGCAACCGCGATCACGCTGCAACTGACCGTGCGCGAGGTCTGGGAGCGCACGCTGCGCGAGCAGATCGAGCGCAATCTCAAACAGAAAACCCTGATGTTTGCGCATCGCGTGGAGACGAACCGGGAGCACTCGCTGGCCGACGTCACTGCCCAGGAAGGGCAGGCGGCGGAAGCTCGCGCCACTGTCATTGATCCCACGGGCAAGGTGCTGGCCGATTCGGAAGCCGATCCCAGCACCATGGAGAATCACGCGCATCGCCCGGAGTTCGCTTCCGCCCTAGCCGGCCAAATCGGCGTGGATGAACGCAAGAGTCAAGCGGTTAATGTGCCTTTCGTGTATGTGGCGGCGCCGGTTTCTGGAGGAGCGGTGCGTCTGGCATATCCCTTGCCCGAGATCGAAATTACGGATCGTCCGCTGGGCAAGGCTCTGTTCTGGGGATCGCTCAGCGCTTTTTTTTTCGCGATGGTGGTGGCGGCGGTTGCTTCGCAATATGTGGGACGGCGTCTTCAGCGGATCGTGGAGTTCGCCGAGCGCGTAGCGAGCGGCGATTTGACGGCCAGAATCGCCTCCACTGCGACAGACGAGATCGGGCAAGTGGCATCGGCACTCGATAAGACCACGCGGCGCGTGGAAGAAAGCTACGCCCGCGTTCAAACCAGCCAGCGCGAACTGGAGACTCTTCTCAACAGCATGCAGGACGCCGTGATTGCAGTCGATGTCGACGGGCGCATACAGTGGGCCAATCGCGGCATGAACCGGTTGCTGCTTCGTGCTCCCCGGCTGAATGCGCCGTTGATCGATAGCGTTCGCGACCCGGACTTTCTGGCTGCGATTCAAGAAGCGGCGCGCGATCAGGTGGTTACTTCGGCGCGCTCGAACACCATCGCTTCCGGACGCACCTTCGATGTTACCGCGGCGCCCATGCCCGGTGGCGGCGCGGTCGCCGTGCTCCGCGACCTTACGGAGACGGAGCGCATGGAAAAGAGCCGCCGCGATTTCATCGCCAACGTTTCCCATGAGCTGCGCACTCCGCTGACTTCGATTCAGGGATACACGGAGACGCTGCTCGATAGTCCTCTCGAAGACACTCATATACGCGAGTTCTTGGAAATCATCCGCAAGAATGCGGCCCGCATGTCGCGCCTTACGGAAGACCTGCTCACTCTGGCTCGGGTCGAATCGGGCGAGCACCGGTTCGACGTGCAGCGAGTGAGCGTCGAGGAACTGCTGCAGGATGCGCTGGAAAGCTTCCGGGAAGTGGCGCGGTCGTATGGAGTCGAGCTGGTGGTTGAGAACTTGGTTCCCGCCGGCCAGGTAAATGCGGATCGCGAAGCGATCCACCAGATTTTTTCAAACCTGATCGAGAATGCGCTGAAGTACGCGGCGTCGGGAAAGGAAATTATTCTCGGAGCCCGGGCAGCGGAGCGCGGCGCGGAATTCGGCATCGAATTGTATGTCCGGGACTTCGGCCCCGGCATTTCCTCGGAGCATTTGCCCCGTCTTTTCGAGCGATTTTATCGCGTCGACAAAGCTCGCTCGCGAGAATCCGGGGGAACGGGTCTGGGGCTCGCCATCGCCAAGCATATCGTTCTGGCACATGGGGGAACGATTCGCGCCGAGAGTGAGCTTAACCACGGCTCGAGCTTTTTGTTTACCTTGACTGCTTCCGAGCCGGATTCTATGTAGACGCGAGGTGGGCGCCCTGACACGACCAGAATCCAGACTACCCCCTCCTCGGTAGCGAGTGTTAAAGCCTTGTTTTCGCCATTTATCGCGCTGTTCGCCGGAACCTCGCCGCAGAAGCATTTAACGCAAGAATTATTCCATAGAAGCAAGTCGCGTTCACAAAAACGGAGACAGCTAGCCGTTCATGAGCGACCGACGCAGTTTCATCGGAAACCAGCCGCATGGCGATATCTGTGCCCGGCGTCCAGAGACTAAATTGGAAACCTAGAAATGTGATTAGGAACCCCACGGGGAAGAACAGTAGTATCAAAAAACAGATCAGTATTCGCCGCGCTGCTCTTCCCTTGCTATGTCTGCTCCCCATAGCACTCACAATGCCAGAATGAGCTCGTCACTGGGTGGTTGGTCTGCAACTCGGAGACTGACGTTATCTGACTTGTTGATTTGGCGACAGGAAATTCACCGGGCTGTAACCTGCCTCTTAACGCAGGGAATTATGCTTTTGCTGGGGGGTATGTCACACTCTTGATTGATGCCGCTTGCGTCTCGCAGCGCGAATACGGCATCCAACGAAGCGCGGCAGTTTTGCTTATGAGCACAGCCTTGAATACTCCTCCGCCTGAGCCTTCGCACTCGGACCTGGTGCAGCGCACGGTGGAAGCCTGCGAACTTGCGCGCCAGGCTGCGGCTATCGCGGCCGAGGGAATTGCCACCGGATCGATGTCGCGGCTGAACGCCATCCGGCAGTGCGAAAAAGAACTCGATGCCATTGATTTGGAGGTGGACAACGGCGTGACCACGACCATCACCCGCGTTCCGGAGGCCGAAACCCGGCAACTGCTGGCTTGCATGAAAGTGATGATCGGATTGGAGCGCATCGGCGATCTGCTTTTAAGTTTTGCCACCAGCGCGCAAGCTGCTGGAGGCCGTCTCGACTCGCAGGATACGCGCGACCTGACGCAGATGGCTACGATTCTGGAGAAAATGCTGGCCGATGTCGGGCTATCTTTTTCGCAGCGCGATGTCAAGAAAGCCGTTGATGTGCTCCGCGCCGACGCGGAGATGGACCGGCTGCGCAATATTATTTTCCTGCGGCATATCGAGAATCCGGAGAACGTCACGCACCACTCCAGCCTGCAGGTTATCTTCATGACGCAGTCTCTGGAACGGGCCGGCGATCATGCCAAGAACCTGGCGGAAGAAGTGTGCCACTTTGTTAGCGGACGCAGCATCCGGCATCTGCTCATGGCCTATGACAAGCCCAAGGAACAGATGTTTATCGAGTGGCTGCGGCACAAAGACGATAAGGCGTAGTGACGCCCGTCCCTCTGGGCGGGGCGCCCGGCTCTCTCCACTAGCAACCTTCGAATCCCCGCCCACTCTTGACAGCCAGAGTCTCCGAGGCGAGACTCGGTTCAGTCCTTTCGCCATGCAGCAATCCGCCCAACCCGAAGATCTTTTCCCGTCCGCGAAGGCGGAGGAAGGGGGGACGGATCGGTCTTCCGGCATGGGCAGGGTTGGATCTGCCGGCGATCGGTCCGATGGAAGCCCATTGCTTGAAGAAACGGAATTGGACACCGCGCTCCAGTTATTGGTGGAGCGCGCGCAGTACATCACCGGCGCGACCGGAACTGCCCTTGCTCTACCCCAGGGCGAGGAGATGGTTTGCCGGGCCAGCTCTGGTTCTTCCGCGCCGGCGATCGGGGCGCGCTTGCAGGTTCGTTCCGGACTGACGGGCGAGAGCATTTCGCGCCGGCAGTTACTGCGCTGCGACAACGCGGAAACCGATCCGCGGGTGAATTTGGAAGCTTGCCGAGCGCTGGGCATTGCGTCCATCGTCGTTTTGCCATTGCTGCGGCGTAACGGGGAGGTTCGCGGGCTGTTTGAGCTATTTTCCGATCACCCTTACGCTTTCGAAGAGCGCGATCTGATTGCACTCGAACGCATGGCCGACCTTACCTTGACGGCCCTCGATCTGGCGGAGCAGCGGCGGAACTCCGCGCCAGTGCCAACGCCAAGGCTCGAACCGGACAAGGCCGTCGAATCTCCCGTGGCCAGCGGCGCGCCGCTGGCTTCCGCGGTTCCGCTGGACATTTCCCGGGTGGACCCTCCCCGGGTGGACACTCCCGTGAGCGTTCCCTCGACCCCAGAGGTCGCCGGGGCCGCGGTAGCCGGCGAGTCGAGCGTAACTTTAACTTCGTCGCCGGCGTCGTCGGTGCCGGCAACAGAGGCTGTGCCAGCGCTCGCTCCGGTTCCTGAGGCCATGCTCCGGGTGCAGAAATGCGCTTCCTGCGGATTCCCCGTTTCCGAGGGGAGAACGCTCTGCCTCGATTGTGAGCGAAAGGATAGGGAGAAGAAAAAGCTCGAGGAAAAGCAGCGCGAGAAAGAGCAGCGTGAGAACGAGCAACGAGAAAGAGAGCAGCCAGAGAAAGAACAACGCGAGATGATGCAGCACGAGCCGGAACAGGATGCCTCGTCCGCCTCCGAGGTGCCGTTACAGGATGAGTTCGTACCGGCCTTTCTCGCAAACGCTGCGCCGGTATCGGAATCGTGGCTGGCGAACCACGTCAACCTGTTGGCGATCCTCGTCCTCATCGTGGGCATCCTGGTCGCCGTCGTGGTGTTTCGATAACCATCTTTGCACCCGGAGGTGCCTGTTCTCCTTGACAAGTTGGCGGTGGAACCCATAATCTGCGCTTAATCGCTTGTTCAAACACACAGGTGCCAAGCATGAAAAATGTGTATGAAGTCTTACGGCAGAAGGAACTTGAACTGACCAGGCTGGAGAAGGAAGTTGAAGCCTTGCGCGTCGCCGCCCCGCTACTTTCGGAAGAAAAAGAGTCGTTGGCTGAAGCGCCCAAGCCGAGTTTAGCTGCCAGCGCGCCCCCGCAGCCAGTGCGGATTCCGCCGGTGGTTGCTGCCCAGGGTGCAGCCGCCCCACGCATCGCGGGCTGGGAAGACGCGGCGAAGCGCTGGCCATAGACCAGTCTGTTCGTTGCGGTAGCGACGGGGTCTGCCCCGCCTGCCCGTCATTGGAATTGAAAATAGCCCGGGATCGAGAATCGGTCCCAGGCTATTATTTTGTTCTTGCCAGCCTATTCATGGGAGGTGAACGCCAGTGACAAGAGCGTCTTCTGCTCGACCTCGTGCGCCTTTGCCGAACCGGTAGCTGGACTCGAACTCGCGGAACGTTTCACGGAATGCACTGGCCGGTCATTTGCTACGTACCTCAGGCGCGGCAGCATGTAGGACAGTGCACCCATGTTGGCCGGCTCTTCCTGCACCCAGACAATGTCTCGCGCCGTACTATGACGCTCGATTTCTGCGGTCAATTCCGCCTCCGGGAACGGATACATCTGCTCGAGGAAGACGATGGCGGTACTGAGATCCTTACGCTTCTGGCGCTCGGTGCGCAGTTCGTGGCCGATCTTGCCGGTGCAGAGCAGGATCCGTTTGGCATCCTGGGCTTCTGTGTCGGGGATGACGGGCAGAAACTTCTGATGCGTCAGGTCTTCCAGCGGAGACAGGGCATCGGGATGGCGCAGCATGCTCTTGGGCGTGAACACCACCAGCGGTTTTCTCCACTTGCGCAGCGCCTGCCGCCGCAGCAGGTGGAAATATTGGCCGGCATTCGAGGGCTGACAAATCTGGATATTGTCGCGCGCCGCCAATTGCAGGAAGCGCTCGATGCGCGCGCTCGAATGCTCAGGGCCCTGGCCTTCGTAGCCGTGGGGCAGCAATAGCACCAGGCCCGAGAGCAGTAGCCACTTGTCTTCGCCAGCGCACACAAACTGATCGATCACCGCCTGTGCAACGTTGGCAAAATCGCCAAACTGCGCTTCCCACAAAACCAGCGCCTCGGGATAGTCGCGGCTGTAGCCGTATTCAAATCCCATTACGCCGGCTTCCGAGAGCGGCGAGTTGTAGATGTCGCACGCGGCTTGTCCTTGCGCAATGTGGCGCAGGGGAACATATTCTGTCTCATCCTCAACATCCAGCAGCACCGAGTGCCGCTGATTGAAGGTTGCTCGCCGGGAGTCCTGACCGCTGAGGCGCACCGGAATCCCCTGTTTCACCAGACTCGCAAAAGCCAGCGCCTCCGCCATGCCGTAGTCGACCGGTTTCTTGCCCGTCCCCATTTCCTGCCGCTGTTCCAGCAACTTCCTCACCTTGGGATGGATGTGGAAACCCTCCGGATAAGTGGTCAAACGCTCGGTGAGTTCCGCCAACTCTTCTTGCGAGACGCCTGTGGGCTGTTCGTATTCCGGTTTGTACCGGCCTCCGAAGTAGTCTTTCCAGTAGTTTGGAAGATCGCGCATCAGCGGCTTTTTGGTGACTTGGGTCGCGTCCTTTTGTGCGGCTTCGTACTCACCCTTGATCATCCCCACGCGCGTGGCAACATTGTCATCATCAATGCCGATTTGCTTAGCGTAGATCTGATACAAGAGCGGATGCTGTTTGATGGCCTTATACATCAGCGGTTGCGTCACGGTGGGATCATCCACCTCGCTGTGCCCATGTCGCCGATAGCCGATCAGATCGACGACCACGTCGGTGCCGAATTGGTAGCGGTACTCGGCTGCGATGCGCGCGATCCGCACGACCGCATCGACGTCTTCGCCGTTCACGTGAAAGATGGGAATCGCTTGCCGGCGCGCCAGTTGTGCTGAGAAGCGCGAGGAATGCTCTTCGCGGGCGTTGGTGGTGAAGCCGATCAGGTTGTTGACGATTACGTGGATCGTTCCGCCCACGGTGTAGCCGCCGAGGTCAGCATAGTTCAGCGTCTCTGCGGTGATGCCTTGGCCCGCGAACGCGGCGTCGCCGTGCACCAGCAGGGGTAGATACTTTGCCATGCCACCTTCGCCAGCGCGGTCCTGCTTGGCGCGGGTGCGTCCCACGGTTACAGGATTGACCGCTTCGAGGTGGCTGGGATTCGACACCAGGTGGATATGAATCTTGTCGCCGCTCTTCGTAACATATTCGCCGGTCGCGCCCATGTGGTATTTCACGTCGCCTGACCCCAATACGCTGCGCGGATCCACGTCTTCAAATTCCGCAAATACCTGCTCGGCGGGGCGATTTGCCACGTGAATGATGACATTCAGGCGGCCCCGATGACTCATGCCCATCACCAGTTCCACGGTGCCGCGCTCGCCGGCTACGTCCAGAACCTCATCCACCGCCGGCAACAAAGAAGTGTTGCCTTCGAGGGAGAAACGTTTGTTGCCGAGATAGCGCTGCTGCAGCGTCTGCTCGAATAGGTCGGCGCGGATCAGCATGTCGAGCGCGCGTTCGCGGTCGACCGCAGCAGGCGTGGCCTCGATCCGTTCCTGAATCCAGCGTCGCCGTTCGGGGTCGGCGATGTGCATGAACTCGACGCCTACGCTGCCGCAATAAATGCGCCGCGCGTCCCGTGCCCACTCGTTATCGATCTGCAAATCGGGATGGGGTTGCGGAGGCAGCAGGCCGAGGGGGTTCAGTTCGGCCTCGAGGTACCCAAACTGCCGGAACAGCCCAAACACCCGTTCGCGTTCGTAATTTTGAGTGATGGCGGGAGCTCCGCTCCTGCTGGCATTGCGAGTTGAAGTAGGCATATAAGGTCTTCTATAGAATAACGGATGATCTGCCCGGTGTGGTCGATTCAGCGGGAGAAATGGGTTACGGTTGTCCACGCCCGGTGAATGTTGCGGACAGGCTGCTGTGCTGCCGGTCACTGCAAGGTAGGCCCGCCGCAATTATTGTAAGAGCGGAGGGATATTTCCATGACACTTAGTCCCCACGCGGCCAAGCCCGGAACTCCGGTCATTCTCGGCGTCCCGTTCGATGCCAACTCCTCATGGTTACGTGGGGCGGCCGGAGCGCCGCCGATCATCCGCGTGGCTTTCCACTCCGATTCCGCGAATCCCTGGACGGAAACTGGCGTCGACCTGAGCGCCAAGGATGCGTACTGCGATGCCGGCGATTTGACGTTCAACTTTCGGGAGCCTTTTCCTGCGATTGAAACCAAAGTCGGCGAATTGCTTGACCAGGGCCTGCGGCCGGTCTGCCTGGGCGGGGACCACTCGATTACGCTGCCGATCGTCCGCGCATTCGGCAAGCATGTTCCCGGCCTGACTATCCTCCACTTCGATGCCCATCCCGACCTCTACGACGAACTCGAGGGCAACCGGCTATCGCATGCCTGCCCATTTGCGCGCATCATGGAAGAGGGTGCAGCCAAGCGGTTAATCCAGGTCGGCATTCGGACTATGACTGGGCATCAGCGGGAGCAAGCGCAGAAATTCGGGGTTGAGGTCATCGAGATGCGCTACTTGCCGGCGCTCGACCGCATGAAAGTGGATGGCCCCATCTACATCTCTTTCGACATGGACGCACTCGATCCCGCGTTTGCCCCCGGCATTTCGCATCGTGAGCCGGGAGGAATGTCGGTGAGGGAAGCGATCGCGCACTTGCATGCCATCAGCGGCAAAATTGCCGGCTCCGACATTGTGGAATTCAATTCCGCGCAAGACAATGCGCAAATCACGGCTACGGTTGCCGCCAAGTTGCTCAAGGAGATTTTGGGGAAGATGCTTTTGAATTAGTGTCACGTCAGATTCGCGGCCACAAATCTGAGTTGTCATCCTAAGCGAAGCGAAGGACCTATGCATTCCGGCAGTGCGAGCAAAATACATAGGTCCTTCGCTTCGCTCAGGATGACAAGGTTTATGATGACAAAATCTCAATTGGAGGCAACCCCCGGTGGCCAGTGGAATCGTTGACGTGTCTAGCCGCTACTCCGTGCCTGAAACCTTGGCTCGGTTTCAGGCGATTCTCAAAGAAAAGTCCGTGACCGTGTTTGCTCTTATCGACCACAGCTGTGAAGCCGAGAAGGCCGGCCTCAAAATGCGTCCGACGCAGTTGCTGATCTTCGGCAGTCCGAAAGGTGGTACGCCTTTGATGGTCGCCGCGCCGAGGCTGGCTATCGACCTTCCGCTGAAAGCGTTGGCGTGGCAAGACGAGCAGGGCCAGGTGTGGCTCTCCTACAATTCGCCGGAATACCTGCAGCAGCGGCACGGATTTCCCGCGGAGCTGATGAAGAATATCGCGGGAATCGCTGCGCTGATTCAGAAGGCTGTGGAATAATAGCGGGCTGGACTTCGCTATTCAGGCATGCCCGATAATCCTAACCCCAATCGCGCACGCGATCACCTGGCCAACGAACGCACCTTTCTGGCATGGGTGCGAACCGGGGTCGCGACCATCGTGTTCGGATTTGCCATCGGGCGCTTTTCGATCGCCCTGCGCGAATTCATGCGGGTGCAGGGATACAACTCCGCCACCCCCGGCCTCACAACCTGGCTGGGCATTATTTCGACGGTCGGCGGAGTGCTTCTGATTCTTGCCGGTCTCAGGCGCTACCGTACGACCAAGGTGCAACTTGATGCAAACACCTTCGAGCCTGCCGGATTCGTGATCGACCTCGTGTCCTTCTTGCTCGGCCTTTTTGGATTGGTACTGGCGGGCTATCTCGCGTACATCGCGATATTTAACAAGTGATCGTCTGACATGACTTTCGAACAGGTGGAGTGTCTTGACCCATGGCGAATGAAGAGGAAAAAGAAGCGGCAGGCCGCGCGGCGTCGAAGTTGGTGCGTGACGGCGACGTGGTTGGTTTAGGCACTGGCTCAACCGCGTATTTCGCGGTCGTCGCTCTTGGCGAGCGGGTGAAGGCGGGACTGAAAATCGTCGGAATCCCAACCTCCGTGCAGACCGCCGACCTGGCGCGCGCAGTCGGCATTCCGCTGACTACGTTCGACGAACATCCTGAGATCGATATCACCCTCGATGGCGCCGATGAGATCGGTCCCAATCTCAACCTTATTAAGGGCGGCGGCGGGGCGCTGCTGCGCGAGAAGGTGGTCGCGTCAGCGTCCGAGAAGATGGTCGTGGTAGCGGACTCCGGAAAGATTGTCCCCGTGCTGGGCAAATTTCCTTTGCCGGTCGAGATAATTGCGTTTGCGCGAACCGTGGTCGAGAAGAAGATTGTGGCGCTTGGCGCGGTACCCAAATTGCGCACGAAGCCTGACGGCAGCACTTACTTGACCGACAATGGAAATCCGATTCTCGATTGCAGCTTTGGCAAGATCACAGATGCGGCGGCGTTGGCGCTTGCCTTGAGCAATGTTCCCGGCATCGTCGAACACGGACTATTCATCGGTCTGGCAAAGGTTGCGCTGGTGGGACGTGGAGATCGAGTGGAAGAACTTCGACCATAGTACCCGCGGTCGGGCTTCGCCCGACTGGACAGCCGGGGGCGGCCGTCCCTATGTGAGATGTGCCACGATCTCCCGCAGCGCCGCCAGCAGCCGCTCCACTTCCTCCATCGTGTTGTAGTGCACGAGTCCTATGCGGAGAAATCCTCCCAGACGCTCGACATCCAATTGCTCGGTCAGGTTCAGGGCATAGTAGTTTCCGTCCCAGGTGAAGAAGCCGCGCTCGCCGAGCTTCGTTGCCAGATCGAGCGGCGTGTGGCCTTCGATGCGGACCCCGAACGTCGCGCACCTCCCTTCGAAACGCCGCGGGTCGCTGATGCCGTAGAGCTTCAATCCAGGAATCGCGAGCAGCCCGGCGATCATCTTTTCCATCATCTTGCGCTCGTGCAAATGGATCGCTCCGTGCGCGGCGAGAATCGCGGCGCGCCGGGTTGTAGCCGCTGGCTTCGCACGACCTTGCTGTAGAGACGCGGCTTGCCGCGTCTCAGACGGGGCAAGCCCCGTCTCTACCCGTCGTCCCAACCCTTCCCAGTAATCCACGCAGGCTTTGATTCCTGCGATGCATTCGTGGTTCAGCGTTCCCCATTCCCAACAATTGGGGATGTTGTCGGTGTTCGGCCGGACTTTATACGGATGCAGCGTCTTCAGATGCTCGCGCTTGCCATAGAGCACGCCCATGTGCGGACCGAAAAATTTATAGGTCGAGCAGACCAGAAAATCGCAATCGAGGGCGCGTACGTCAATCGGTCCGTGCGGAGCGGAGTGAACGGCATCGATGTAGCTCAGCGCTCCCGCTTGCCGCGCCAGCCGCACCACTTCAGCCACGTTGTTGATCGTGCCTACGGCATTCGATGCATAGCCAACGGCTACGAGCCGCGTGCGACTTCCAATCTTGTCCGCCAGGTCTTGCATGTCGAGCGTGCAATCTTCTTCGTTGAATTTCACCGCGCGGATGACCACGCCTTTTTCTTCCAGCGCCTTCCATGGCGAGAAGTTTGCGTCGTGGTCGAGCAGCGTGAGCACGATCTCGTCGCCGGGGCCGAGTTCACGTCCGAGGGCGCGGCTCATGGAGTAAGTCAGCGTCGTCATGTTCGGTCCGAAAACGATTTCATCGGCATCGCAATTCAGAAAATCGCCCATCGCCGAGCGCGCTTCCGCGATCATGCGGTCGGTGTCGCGGCTGGTGCGGTAAGCGCCACCTGAGTTGGCGTTGTTGCGCGACAGGTAGTCGGCGATGGCGTCGATCACCCGCTGCGGCACCTGCGTACCGCCCGGACAGTCCAGAAAAACCGCAGAATGTCCGTTGATATTTTGCGCGAGCGCCGGGAACTGCGAGCGAACCCAGGCAAGGTCGAGTGCCGTGGATGAAGATGAAATCTGTTCAGCGATGGGCATAGCAGATATTCTAATGCGGGCCCGGGGCCGCGTCGCGCCGGGGATTTCACTGGCTACGATTTTGGTCTGCGCATGAAGCCCGGGTGCAATGCCCGGTTTAAGCGACGCGTTCGGGTGGATTGGGTTGCTTGATTTTTCCTTTATTGGCGGCATCCAGCCGGATGCGCGTGACTCGTGCCGTTTCCTGCAGCAAGTCGTCGGTGGCGCGTGTTCCGTCTCCAGCCATCACCGAACCTGCAGCGAGGGCAAAGCGCAATGCATCCGCTTGGTCGTCAAAATACAAAATCACTTGTCCCGACATAGGTACTTCTCCCTGAGTCTGACTTCGCTTGGGCTCACTCTGAAGCGAGCACATCAGTGAAGTTCAGATTAAGACGCAGGTGGCGCTGCGAACAAACGGGCTGTGGCAACTGCAATTGCAATAATTGTCGGAGAATGCCGGTGCCGGTGATAGTGCTTTTGTTGGTTCCAGCCTGGTTCTACTGCAATCTCGCGTATTCGGCTTGGGCTTCGTGGAGGAGTGGGACGTCGGGGTCGGCATCTTTCCAGGCGGCGAGAAAGTTTTGATAGGCGATGCGAGCCTTGGGAGTGTCGCCCTGCTTTGTAAACAGCCGACCCGACTCCAGTTGAGTGGCTGCGAATACTATGTCGGGGTGCTGGTGGGATTTGAAGTCCAGAACCTTCTGGAAATCTTGCTGCGCTTCAGGGTAACGTCCAGCTTGCTCATAGGCCAGGCCTCGTGCGTAGAAAACGCCGGCGTTGGCGCGGGCATAAAGGGCCGCGGTGTTAAGGAAGTCTATGGCCTTCGCCGGGTCTCCGTTGGCGGAATTCGCGGGCCGCAGGGCTACAATCGCACGAATCACGGGGACGGTCACGTTCACTGCCATGCTATCGTTCGGATGGGAGCGCTGGATTTCGTCGGCCAATGCGATCGCTTTCTGATCCTGGCCCATAATGGCGAACGTCGTGGCCGCATTCCCCATCACAGAAACCGTTCGAGATAAACGAAGCGCCTCGATGGCGTTGCTGTTGGCTTCGGCGCGATCGCCCACCACCGCCTCGAAGACGGCGAGCTGGGCTTCCGCATCGGCTCGACCCTTCAGGTGCAGGCGATCCAAAGCATCTCCGTTCTGGCGCGCAAAATCCCGCGCTTGGCGCACTTGACCGCGAGTGCTGGCGATACCCGCGCGGATTCCGAGAACGCTCGCCTCACCGTCGGGGGTGGCGGAGGCATTTTGCAGTTCCTTCTCCATGTCGGTATCTTTGCCTTCACACCAATCCAATACAGCCAGCTGCAGATGGAAGCCCGCAGCCGATGCCTTGTGCTGGAGGGCGGCGTTGAGCATGGCGCGTGCCTCCTCGGTCCGGTTCAGTCCGGCATAAGCCACGGCCGAATTCTCATAGCCGCTCGCCATGTCGGGATCGATCTCTACGGAGCGCTTCGCGTTCTCCAAAGCGTTGTCGAATTGTCCGAGTTGGTTATAGATGGCTGCCAGATTGTTGAAGGGGACGGAATCCCGTGGATAGGTTTGGCGATAGAGTTCGTACGCGGTAATGCCTTTGTCGAGCTGTCCGCTGTCGGCGTAATAGTGGGCGGTGATGTAGAGCTTCTCACGCTCGCTGGCGCGGTCGCGAAGCTCGAAACCTTTCTGACGGTTTTGCTCGGACAACTCGGTCTGTCCAAGGTTGCTGTAAGCCGAGCCCAGCCGGGCATAGGCCATGGCGAAATTAGGATCGATCTCGATGGCGTGCTGATAGTTTGGAACCGCAGCCAGTTCGTCACCAATGTTGTGTTTGGCGTCGCCCAAGCTGAGCGCCTTCAATGCTTCGAGCGATGAAGTGGTCGCCATCGAGAGAGGCATGTCGTATTTCTGCACCATGGACAACGACTCGCCGAGTTGTCCGCGCAATTTGGTGGCGGCGCTGTGCAGCGCATTCAGCACTTCTTCTTTTCGGTCGGCTTGAGCCTGCTGGCGTCCTAGAGAATCGCCGGACGCTATATTTGTTGCATCCAGACTGATGACATACTGGCCTCCGACATTATCAATGCTGCCGTTCAGCATGGCCTTGATGCCATCGCGCAGGCAGATTTCGCGGCCGACGTCGGTGGTGATCCGGTCGTCGGGGCTGCGGCCCATGAACTGCAGTGTCTGACGGATTTTCTGTTCGGGGAAGACGTTCAGATATGGAGACTGCCCGAGATCGACGGCCAGCGCCTTCTTGAGCGCGCCGTCGAAGACGGGGTCGGCGGTTGTGTTTACGAAATCGGTGATCAGGATCGAATCCTTCTCGGTGAGCGCATGGCCGCGTTTGAGAAACACTAAGCCAACGCCGGCGGCGACCAGCGCGACGATCAGAGCCGGGATCAGCCACAAGGGCAGCTTTCGGCTTCTATCTGGCACCGCGGGGCGGCGGATGGAAGAGCCGGAAGAAGTTGCAGCCGAGATCGTGCCCGATTCGGAGTCGCGTTTCAGGCGCTTCAAGTCGGAGCGCACGTCGGCGGCGCTTTGGTAGCGCAGGTCGCGGTCCTTTTCGAGCAGCTTATTCAGGATTTCGTCGAAATGCGGAGGCAAGTCAGGATTGAGGCGAAGGGATGGGGCCGGGGGACGGTTCAGGATTGCGTCGAAAATGACGGCGGACGTGTCACCGCGGAAAGGCACCGCGCCCGTGGCCATCTCATAGAGCACGGCGCCAAAGCTGAACAGGTCAGAACGGGGGTCGAGATCCTTGCCGCGCGCTTGCTCCGGAGACATATAGGCGACGGTACCGACGGTCGATCCAGGGCTGGTGAGGAACGGTTCGTCCACGGTGGCGGCGGAACCGATGGTGGCGGCGGAATGGAGGGAAGGACTGAAGGTGCGCTTGGCCAATCCGAAATCGAGAATCTTGGCTTGGTTGCGACTGGTCACGAAAATGTTCGCGGGTTTGATGTCGCGATGGATGATCCCCTTGGCGTGGGCGGCGTCGAGAGCGTCGGCGATCTGCGTGCCCAGATCGAGCAATTGCTCAAGGTCCATCGGTTGGTTGGGGGGCTGGCGGTGGATACGGCTCTTGAGCGTCTCGCCTTCCAGCAACTCCATGGCGATGAAGTGGCGTCCGGCGTCCTCGCCGACCTCATAGATCGTGCAGATACTTGGGTGGTTCAGAGCGGAGGCGGCCCGCGCCTCGCGCTGAAAACGGTCGAGCGCCACAGGATCTTTTTCTGTCTCGGGAGGCAGGAACTTGAGCGCGACGTGGCGGCCCAGGTTGATATCCTCGGCTTCATAGACCACGCCCATCCCTCCGCCGCCCAACTGCGAGATGACGCGATAGTGGGAGACGGTCTGGCCGATCGGGGTCTGGCCGATCTTCGTTGGGCCGATCATTCCGAGGAACACTCCTGGGAGAGAGTTATTTATGTTAGGCCGAGGGTTCTAGCAAGTCAAACCTGCGGACCCTTCCGCTTATACGATGCGGCGAAGCGACAAGTTCAAGGTTCTTTTTCATTGGTATTATATTTATTTTCTATGACTTAAGAGACTCGTGTCCGGCTTTGCCGGGGCCAAGCAGCGGCCGAGGTCACCAATCCTGGTTACGGAAGTTTCACCCTAAATATTCGAATGCTTTCCTGCCCGTCCGGCGCCTGTTATCAATGAGTATTCAGGTGTATCTGGCGCCTGGGAATGGCAAGCCCGGCTTCCCGGGCAGGAGTGCGTCCGAAATGAAAACTCGCCCTCAATCCTGGAGGGACATGAGCGCCGCGCCACGCCTTTTTATTGCCGTGGTCGTGCTCTGTGGGATGACCGTCCTGACCTATTCGGTGCTGCACGGCCGGAGCCAGAATCCGCTCAAATTTTTCTGTTATCTAGTAATTGCATTAGCCGCTTCGCGGCTCAAAGTGAACCTGCCCGGCATCACCGGGACGATGTCGGTCAACTTTCTATTTCTGCTGCTGGGTGTGCTGGAGCTGAGCTTGTCGGAGGCCATGGCTCTGGGCTGCGCGGCGGTGGTGGTGCAGTGCTTCGACCGGGACCGTCCGATTCCGATTCAAGTCGCCTTCAACGTCTGCTCGACAGCACTGGCCATCGCGGTGACCTTCGTGGCGTATCGCGTCTCCTTCTTGCATCGCCTCGTAAAGAATCCGGCTACCCTGCTGTTTCTGGCGGCGTCGGTTTACTTCGTGGCCAATACACTTCCGGTGGCGGCCGTCATTTCGTTGACGGAGCGAAGGTCGCTCCGGAAGATCTGGTCCGAGTGCTACTTCTGGAGCTTCCCCTACTACCTGGTGGGTGCGGGCGTAGCCGGCATGATGAGCTGGCTACACGGCTTTACCGACTGGCAGACATCGTTGTTGACGCTTCCGGTGGTGTACCTGATCTATCGTTCCTATCGCCTTTACCTCGGCAAACTGGAAGATGAGAAGCGGCATGTGGAAGAGATGGCCGACTTGCATATGCGCACTATCGAGGCGCTGGCGCTCGCCATCGAGGCCAAGGATCAGACGACGCACGATCACTTGCAGAGAGTTCGCGTGTACGCGGTTGAGGTGGCGAAAGAACTCAAGATTGACCGGGAGGGAATGGATGCGCTGCAGGCCGCAGCCTTGTTGCATGACATCGGCAAGCTGGCGGTTCCCGAGCATATCGTCTCGAAACCGGGGCGCCTGACGCCGGAAGAATTCGAGAAAATGAAGATTCATCCGCTGGTGGGCGCGGAGATTCTGGAGCGGGTGCGCTTCCCGTACCCGGTCGTACCCATCGTACGGGCGCACCACGAAAAGTACGACGGGACGGGCTATCCGCTGGGGTTAAAGGGGACGCAAATTCCGATAGGCGCGCGCATTCTGGCGGCGGTGGATTTTCTGGACGCGCTGGCCTCGGATCGGCAATATCGGCGGGCGCTGCCGCTGCAGGAAGCAATGGCGCGGCTGGCGGATCAATCGGGGAAGGCCTTTGATCCGCAAGTGGTGAACGTGCTGCAACGGAAATACGTGGAGTTGGAGCAACTGGTGCACCAACGCACCGACAGCATGGGCAAACACAAGTTGTCGACGGAAATTAAGGATCGAGACGAAGACGCGAAGGGGGAGCCGACGATTCAGCCCGCGGCCGGGTTCGCGGCGCAAGGACGGCGGCAAACGCCGGAGCGCAGTTTCCTGGGTTCGATTGCAGCGGCGCGTCAGGAAGCGCAGACGCTTTTCGAACTCAGCCAGGATCTGGGGGCATCGCTCAGTCTGGACGAAACGCTGTCGGTGTTTGCGGTGAAGCTGCGGCGGTCGATGCCCTACGATGCGATTGCGATCTACGTGCGGCACGGGGATGAACTGGTGCCGGAATATGTGAATGGCGATAACTTCCGGCTGTTCGCGTCGCTGCGCATTCCGATGGGACAAGGACTGTCGGGATGGGTCGCGCAAAACCTCAAGCCGATTCTGAACGGCAATCCATCGGTTGAGCCGGGGTATCTGAACGATACGTCGAAGTACAGCACGCTGAATTCGGCGCTGGCGGTGCCGCTCGAGGGCTTGCAGGGTGTGGTCGGCGTGGTCGCCTTGTACCACGCGGAAAAGGATTTCTTCACCTCCGACCACATGCGCATTTTGCTGGCGGTAAGTTCGAAGATGGCGCTGGCCATCGAAAATGCGATGAAGTACGAGCAGGCGGAAAGTTCGGCGGTTACCGATTACCTCACCGGACTTCCCAATGCGCGCTCGCTATTCTTGCAACTCGACCGGGAACTGGCGCGCTGCAAACGCGACAACAAAACGCTGACGGTGATGGTTGCCGACCTGGACCACTTCAAGCAGATCAACGACCGCTTTGGACACCTGGAAGGGAACCGGGTACTGCGGCTGTTTGCGCACTCGCTCAAGGAAACCAGCCGTGAGTACGATTATGTAGCACGCATGGGCGGCGACGAATTCGTAGTCATCGCTCCTGGAATTACGGCAGAAGCTGCGGCGCGCAAGGCGGAACAAATGCGCGACCTGGCGCAAAAAGCGGGGAAAGACGTCTGCAACGAGGATATTCTGTCGTTAAGCGTGGGCAACGCGGTGTATCCGGAAGACGGGACGGACGCGGAAAAGATCCTGTCGGAAGCCGACAAGCGCATGTATCTGCAGAAGCAGAGCCAGGCGACACAGAAGAACCGGCGTCTGTATCCGCGGGTGCGGGGCCGGCTGACCACGGAAATTTCTGGAAACACTCAGAAACTCGCAATGCTGGGCATCGTGACCAACCTGAGCCTGGGCGGTTGCTACGTTGAAACCAGCGGCCTGCTGTTGCCCGGATCAGAATTGAAGCTCACTTTCTCGCACGAACATACGAACGTCGCCATTTTGAGCGAGGTGGTGCGCATGGACATGGGGATTGGAGCGGCGCTGAAGTTCAATGAAGCGACGCACGAGGTCCGTGCCGCCTTGCAGCGCATCCTGGAGCAGTTGGCCAGCGCGGAAGCGGTGGTTGACCTAAAACGCAGCCAGACTGCCGCCGCCGGGACCAAACTATAACAGCCATTCCACGCTTGCTGTCGGTCGGGCGTTAACGCGCGTCTGGACGGGAGAGGCGCCCGTCGCTCCACCGAACCTTTCATCATGCGGGAACGGAAACTGGCCGAATCTGAATCAGCGGAGCGCTCAAGCCCGACGTGCTGCGCGGTTTCGACAGTCCCTGCCGCAGCATGTTTGCCGTCGGCACGCCCGTCCGGTAAAACGACTTCTCGCAATCTGCGGTGGATGGGCCCCGCATACTTCCTTCCAAATAAGCCAAGCCCGGACAACGCGTGCAACTGGTGACGTGCGAGCAAGAGGAGCAGACGGTAAGGTCTTTCGCCTGGATGGAGCGAACCTCTTTCAGTTGTGGGGACAGATTCCAGATATCTAAAAATTTCTGCTGCCGAACACTTCCCGTAGGAAGCGGAAACTGAACGCATGGAAAGACCTCGCCGTAGGGCGAAATGTAACAGAAAGAATGGCCCGCGCTGCACGAGTAACCCTCAAGATCTTCCTCCGAGGGTGGCTTCGGAGGAGCACAGAACTCTTCCTGGTTGGCGACCAGCGCAGGATTGTGGAAGACATCGGGGAGATCTTCTCCCGGGATGCGCAGCGAGAGAACCGAGGTGTCGCCGTCCATCATAGGCGTGATGGTGGGATCGAGCGTGTACTGCGCCCCAAGTTCGGCAGCGAGCTTTTGCAAGCCCATATGATCGGAAGAATTCACGGTCATCAGTACATTGGCGATGGTGACTCGCAGCCCTTGTGCGCGTAAGAAGCGAATGGATCGGACGGTGCGCTCCAATGAGTGGGGCAGCTTGGTGATGGCATCGTGCACTTCGGGACGATGCGAGTAGACGCTGATCTGAATGGTGTCTATGTCCAGCTCGCGGATTCTCCGCGCTTCCTCCTCGTGGATCATGACCGCGTTGGTCTTGATCTTGACGTTGAACATTAGACGGCGAGCGTGTTCGACAATCTCAAAGAAGTCACGGCGCATGAAGACCTCGCCGCCGCTGAAGGTGAGAAAGAAAACGCCAGCCTCGGCCAGTTGGTTGAGCACGTCCTTAATTTCAGCGGTTGTCATCTCGCCGTGGTCGTCGTGATCGAGATAGCAGTGCACGCAGCGCTCGTTGCAGCGATACGTGACATCCATGTGTACGGCGAGGGGTACGCCGAGGTTGAACGCCTTCTGGCCCACCTCACTCATCAGGCTCATCAGGGGGCCTCCGCGGCCAGGGGTTGATTGGAAACCAGAAGAACTCCGTGGCCGGAAAGCTCGGCGACAAACTGCTCGGCGTCAGCCAGGGCCTGTTCGGGATCGACATCAAACTGGTCGCAAATGCGGTCGCGGACAATTTCTTGCAGAGGAGTGCGGCCGTCGGCAGCCTGAAAGATAGCGGTTGCGACCTCATTGAGCGTGAAAAAGGTCGAATCGGCGGAATTCATGACCATCATTTCGCCGGCCAGCGCGCGCGCGGCAATAGCAGAACTGCGCGCAATGTATACGCAATTCTCAGGCACGTTCGGGCACCCCGTGGAAGTTGCGCTCGAAGTTGCGGTCGAAATTACGTTCGAAATTACGAACTAATTCCCACACCCTGGCATCAGGATAGAACGTCAGGCGGCGAATGGGAACCCTGGCGACGAAATCGCAAGCCGTGGCGAGAAGTTTTTCGACCAGGCCCGGGTCTTCAGCGAAGAACAGAATATTGCGCATGAGGCGGCGAATGGCCTCCGCCGGTGACAACTCATCCACGCGGTTCTCTGGACCCTTCTCCAGGAAAAACAGAGCGGCGATTGAGGCGGTGCAGTTTTCACCGGCTTTGGCTAGTTCTCCAGCGAAAGGAGTGCCGAATGCCGCGTAAGCATCGGCGCTCGGGCGCAGGTAGGAAATTTCGTCGGTAAGCAGGGTGACGTCCGCCGGCGCCAGCCGCGTCATCGTGGTTTTGCCTGCGCCGGAAACGCCCGAGAACAGATAAGCCCGGCCATCGCAAATAGCACTGGCGGCGTGTAGGAGGAATCCGCCGCGCTCGGCAACAATCAGGCTGTGCAGGATGCGCATGACCGAATCGAGGGAATACGGGTTGGCATTTTGGCGCACGCTGCCTCGTCCTGTGCGCGGGTTCAAACGGGCGTGGAAGTCTCCGCGCTCCACAAGCCACTCGCCGCCTTCGCGGCGGACCCGAACGTCATCATCGGAAGCCGGTCCGGTGCGGGTGAGATCGAACCCAAGCTCAAACTCAGGAGGCGAAGTACTTAGGAAGCCGTCATAGCGCTGGCGTAAGAGAGCGAGAAAGGCATCATCGCAGGTGGACAAGGCAATCGGGATTCCTCCGATCTCGACACACGTGACTTTTTGTGCCGTGGCCGTCATCGTCATAAGGCTTCCGGCTCCGCCGAACGAATGCCCGCGGCGAGTTCACGGTGTCGAAATTCGCCAGCGGACGCCTTCCAGCGGCGGTGAAGTTTCAGAGCAAGACGGCGCGCCAAGCTGCAATGGCAGAGCAGCAACCCCAGCCCGCGGGAACACTTCACACCAAACCACGTCGTACCAAACACTTCGTTAGCATCAGCATTGGGCACCAGCCGGCCAAGCAATGCTTCGAGAGGGAATGGAGGGTCAGATCCAGGCATGGAGTCGCCGCACAGCAGGAAGCTGCCCGGTTGCCAGGGGGCGACGAAGCGATGCAGGACGAAGCGGCTGTCACGCAAGGCGAGCACGATCTCGCCGGGCCGGACGTCTTCGGGAGAGCAGCTTGCGATCTCGACGACATCGCCTGGCCAAAGGACCGGCAGCATGCTTTCTCCGTGAACTTGCAGACGCAAACGACCGCTGCGACGCAAAGATTCTGTGGCCATGGCTGAGCGTTCCGCGCTCCAACTCGATCGCGGCGCACTCGAAGTGTGTTCGAGTGTCAGGAACTTTTTTGCTGGACCTGACATAGTTGCTGGGTGGCGCCGACCTTGGCTCAAGACAGAGCCTGCGTTTCAAAAACCCGTTCGTGGCGGAACGCTGGCCTCTGGTATGGCTTCTTGTCTTTACCCGCGTTGCCGATCTGCTGCTGTTTCTCGCCAGGGGCTCGATTATCGGTCATAGTTAGTCAAGCCAGTGAATGTTAGTCAAGCCAATGAATCAAACTCAGAAAGTCGGCTTATCCCCAGATTCTTCGATAAAGGTAAACGCAGTGTACTACAGGGCTTTCCCCGGTGCCAATATGAGTTGGCCGCAGGCCGAAGAAAGCTAATCAGTATCCTCAATAAAATGAGAGAGTTCCATCCTGCCGCGCTCGCCGCAAACTCAGCGACAGCCCGGCGAGTGCGAGCGGCAGCAGAACCATGCCGAACCCTGCCAGGACGGCCAGCGTCGGAGCGATCGCAGTCACGGACTGCCCTTCCAGCAGCGCCCGGCGCATTCCATCGATGGCGTAAGTGAGAGGAACCGCGCGAGCGAGAAGCTCGAGGGGGCGGGGCAGGCTTCGGATCGGGAACATAGTACCGCTCAGAAACCAGAGTCCGGAACTGAGCAGCCAGAGCAGCGCCGAGCCCTTCTGGAACGCAACTTGAAGAGTGGCGGCGGCGATTCCCAGCGCCAAGGCGATCGACAGGGAGAAAATCAATACGGCCACGCAGGAGAAAAAGTTGGCGTGAATCGATGCGCGGAAAACGGCGACGCCCGCGAAAAGATAGACCAGCAGGTTGACCAGGTTTCGGGCAAAGGCAGAGATGGAGCTGAGGATGACGAGCTCGGCCGGGGCGGTGGATGTGGTCATGAGTACTTCCAGCGTTCCTGTCTGTTGAGCTTCCTGGACCGCGCTCAGGAAGGCTTGCGCACTCATCACAAAAAAAGTGTAGACGCCGGTGCCCACCAGAAGGAAGGGAAAGTACTCGATGCCACCCGGTCGAAAGCCGGGACCGATGGCGCGGGACAGAAAATAAAAGGCTGCGAGTTCGGTGAATACTCCGGCCAGCGTGACGACGAAACCGCTGCGGTGGCGCACGGCCGTGAGCAGGTCACGCCGCAGGATGGCGGAAAGCTTGTCGAGGCTTGACGTCGAAGTCATTGTCGTCGAAACCATCTTCGTCGGAATTGCGTCGCCAAAATCATTGTCGCCAAAATCATAACGCTCGTCCCGCCCTGTGAATTGCGCCCATAGCCTCATCGATCTCGCCGGTCATACGGAAGTAGAAAGTGCGCAGTGCCTCAGCGCTTTCTTCGTCGCCGACCGGGCGATCCGCGAGCAACTCGCCGCGATGCAGTAGGAGCAGTCGATCGGCGACGGCGGCCGCTTCCGCGAAGTTATGGGTAGCGAGAAGAACCGTTGACCCCTGTTGCGCCAGGGCACGGATCGTGGCCCAGAAGTGCGCCGTGTTGGCGGCGTCGAGGCTGCGCGTCGGCTCGTCGAGCAGAAGCACGCTTGGTCGCTTGACTAGCGCGCGCGCGATCCCCAGTCGCTGGTACATTCCGCTGGAGAACTTCATGACCAGCGTGTCCGCTTGCTCCTCGAGGCCAGTATCGCTGAGAACGTCTTTGATTCTTTGCGCGCGCTCGCTGCGCGAAACTTCGTCGAGGGCGGCAAAGAAATCGAGGTTTTCACGAGCCGAGAGACGAGGGAAGAAGGAGCGCTCCGCGGCAACAGCGATGCCGACTTGCCGCCGGACTCGACCGGCGTCGCGCCGCGCATCGAAGCCGCCCACCTGTACCGAGCCAGCATCGGGCAGGAGCATGGTCGAGATCAGCTTCAGGGCCGTGGTCTTTCCGCTGCCGTTGGGGCCGAGCAGCGCTAAGACCTCCGCGCTGGCTGCTGAGAAAGAAACGTCCTTCAAGGCAACAGTTTCGCCTCCGCGCTCGCTTCCCAGCCAATTGAACAGGGCCGGACGATGACGAAATATCTTGCGAACGGATTGGAAGACGACTCGGTCCATGAAAGTTCGAACGACGAACGACGGACGGCAAAGCGCGACCCACGGTTCGCGCGCCGAAGACTCTGTATTATAGAGGCGATTCGCATCCCGATTGATTTTGGGTTTGCAGCGGCTGTTCTCTCCCCGGGATTCGCTTGCATGACCAAACTCCTGCCTTCATCTCCAGTGTCGAGCGCCTCGCTGCAGAGAGAAGACGAATTTGGGCTCCTGCGCGCGCTGACTGGATCGGAGTTGACTCCGCAGCGGATCGAACGCGTCGCGAATTGGAATCTCTCAACGCTCGACTGGAACGAATTCCTTCGTTTGTCTGAGCGCCAAGTTCTTCCGCTCGCGGCACGCAACCCGACTGAACTTGGGGGCTTTCCTTCGGAGATCCCGCCGGAGATCAAGGACTCGCTGCGATCTGCTTACGACGTAAATCTGCGGCGTTGTTTGTGGTTCGCTGCCGAACTCGCTCGCATCATGGCAAACTTCGAAAGCAGGCAGTTGAGAGCGGTCCCGTATAAGGGGCCGGTTCTGGCGCAATCGCTTCACCGCGAGCTGGGGTTGCGAAGCTTTTCGGACCTCGACTTTTTGATTTCTCCCGTGGACTTCGAGCGAGCGAAGCAGGCTCTTGCCGAAATCGGATATCGGCCCGCTACGGAGCTTACGCCGGCCGTCGAGCGATTATGGCTGCGGACAGGCTACGAGCGCTCGTTCGACGGCGCGGCGGGAAAGAACCTGGTCGAAATGCAGTGGGCGTTGTTGCCGCACTTCTATTGCGTCGATCTGTCCGTGGACGATCTGATAGCCCGCGCCGGCCGCAGGGTTGTGTGCGAGTGCGAAGTGCCTGGCCTGTCAGCCGAGGATTCGCTGTAGGTGCTGTGCCTGCACGCCGCCAAGCATCTTTGGGAGCGGCTGATCTGGCTTTCGGATATTGCAGGGACGTTGCAAAGCCAGACCATCAACTATGCGCTGGTGGCTTCGCGCGCTGGGTATCAGTCGCATTCTCGGCGTGAGTTTCTGGCTGGCGAAGAATGTGCTTCAGGTGGAGCTTCCCAAACCCGCGGAGGACATGATTGCGGCCGATGGCGAGATAGAGGCTCTGGGCGGCGAATTCGCCGAACGTCTGGGTCGTGGTGTGGCCAATGATTTCGAATCCACGGAATACTTCCGGCTGATCCTGAAACTGCGCGAGCGGCGCCGCGACCGCTGGCGATATTTGTGGCGACTGGTGTGGACGCCGGGTGCTGGAGAGATTGCGGCGGTGCGATTGCCGGAAGCGCTGTTTCCTCTTTATCGGATCGTGCGCACGGGCAGATTGATGCGAAGGCTAGTTCGATCACATCTGTAGAGACGGGGCTTGCCCCGTCTCACTCTGCCGCAGGAGACCCGGCAAGCCGCGTCTCTACGGGAAATTCGAACAGATCGCTGCTAATGCAATTCTCCGTCGCCGGGCGCGACGTCTGGAGTATCAACTCTCGGCGTGTCAAGTTTCCGCGCGACGGCCGTGTTCCCCGCAGCCGGCACCGGCTGGAATTCGCCGGGATCTTTGCCCGCGAGTGCGACGGTCATGAACTGCATCCAGATGGGGAGGGCGGCGTGGCCTCCCGTCTCTTTCTCGCCAAGGGTCTTCTTTTCGTCGTAGCCGATCCAGACGCCGCAGGTGAGCGATGGAGAAAAGCCAATGAACCAGGCGTCAGTGAAATCGTTGGTCGTCCCCGTCTTGCCGGCCAGCGGATAAGGCATCTTGGCGGCGGCGGCCGCTGTGCCGTGGAGCACGACTTCGCGCAGCATGGATGTCATGGTGCGCGCGGTGCGTGAACTGATAGCGTCTTTGATGTCGGAAAAGTCCTCTTCCAGAATGCGGCCTTCGTAGTCGGTTACTTTGCTGATGTAGCGTGGAGCGACGTGCACGCCGTCGTTGGGAAAAACGCTGAAGGCTGAGGTCTGCTCGAGCGGCGTGATTTCCGCCGAACCCAACGCTACCGGCAGATAGGCGGGAATGTTGGCGGTAATGCCGAAGCGGTGCGCGTATTCGATCACGGTCTTGATGCCGATGCGATCGGCAAGCTTGAGTGCGGGAATGTTTCTGGACTGCGCGAGCGCACGCCGAAGCGTGATAGTGCCCTCAAATTTGTCGTCGTAGTCGTGGGGCGAATAGGGGCCGGAGGCAGTTTGAAAGGTTACCGGCGCATCCAGAACGGTGTCGTCGGGGTTTCCGCCCTGGTCGATGACCGCGGTATAGACATACGGTTTGAAAGACGACCCGACTTGACGCAGTGCCTGCGTGGCGCGGTTGAACTTGGAGAGGTTGAAATCGCGGCCACCGACCATCGCCTTGATTTCTCCGGTCGCATTGTCGATGGCGACGAGCGCCCCTTCGGCGCCTGAATCCTGCTCCAGACTGACACGCGATTTTCCGCCGACATCCAGCGAGAGCACTTTGATGTAGACGATGTCGCCGGGGTGGAGAATGTCGGGAAGTTTCTTCAGCTTCGTCCAGGCGATATCGGCGGGTGAGAGCGTTGCCTTGCGCTGTCCGAAGCGAAGTTCGGCGGCACCGGGTGAGACTTGTGTCACCAGGGCGTGCATGTATCCATCAACTTGGGGATCTTCATCCCAATCCGGGTCCTCGTATTTGTCGAGCTTTTGCCCCAGTGCCATTACGTTGACGAGTTTGCCGTGCCAACCATGGCGGCGTTCGTAGGCGGCGAGGCCGTCGAGCAGTGCCTGCCGCGCGGATTTCTGCAAATCCATGTCGAGCGATGTGTAAACGCGCAGCCCGCCTTGGTGCACCTGGTCGCTGCCGTATTTTGCTTCGAGGTAGCGCCGGATCTCTTCCACATAGTGCGGAGCCAGCGAGTTCGGATCTTTCTGCAAGTCGAGAACGATTGGCTTATTTTTTGCCTCTCCCGCTTGGGCCGCGGTGATCTTACCGTCTTCAAGCATGGCGTTGAGCACGAGGTTGCGCCGCTTAACGGCGCGGTCCGGATGGTTGATCGGCGAGTAATATTGCGGCGCCTTGGGAAGTCCCGCGAGCAGCGCGGCTTCTTCCAGTTTCAGTTTCTTGACGGGTTTGCCGAAATAGTATTCCGAGGCAGCTTCATAACCGTAGGCGCCGTGGCCCAGGAATATCTGGTTGGCGTAGAGCGTGAAGATTTGCGGCTTAGTGAAGCGGCGCTCGATCTGGATGGCGAGCAGCGCCTCCTGCACCTTGCGATAAAACGAGCGGTCGGGAGAGAGAAAGAGATTGCGCGCGAGTTGCATGGTGAGCGTGGACGCTCCCTGCACTTTCCCGCCGGATTCGATATCGCGATAGGCCGCGCCTACGATGCGCCAGAGGTTGATGCCCGAGTGCTCGTAGAAATCTTTGTCTTCGATCGAGATCAGTGCGTTGCGGAGCACTTCGGGATAATCGTCATAGGCGGCGATGACGCGGCGCTGAAGCGCGAAGGTTCCGATGACTCGTCCTTGTGTGTCATAGAGTTCGGTGACGGAGCTGGGACGGTAACGTTCGAGTTCTTCAACCTGAGGCAAGTCGGTCGAGTAGACCAGCAGCAGCCCGGCGGCCGCACCCACTACGGCGGAGAGCAGGACGAGCAATCCGAACAGGACGCGTCCGACCAACTTCCGTCCGCCAATTTCTATCGTCGGAAGATGTTGGAAAATAATTTTCATCGGAGAGCGCAAGGTTGAGGCGCAGGTTTCAGAGTCTCAATGTTAAACCAAAGGCCAGATTTCAAGATACTTGGAAGATCGGGTCTTGCGTATAAGTCCGAAAGCAACAAAAAAGAAATCGCCCGCCGAAGCGAGCGATTTGTAAAGACCCTGAAACTCTTAACCTTAGCCCTTCGCTTCCCGGTTCTTCAACACTTCCAACGCTTTGTTCAGTTGGTCGTCTGTCTGGTTTTTCGGCTTCACTTCTTTCTTGTCGTCGGGAGCGGCCGGCTGATCTTCGTCGGGCAATCCACCGTCGTCTTCCGTAGTGTCAGCGACCAGGACGTTCGGAGTGACGGCCGCGTCCTGAATTGCTTTTCCGCTCGGCGAGTAGTACTTCGCGACCGAAAGAATCAGGGCGGCATTGTCCTGCATTTCGATCAGCTCTTGCACCGATCCGTCGCCGAAGGTCTTATCTCCGACCACGTCGCCACGGGCGTTCTCGAGGATCGCGGCGGCCACAATTTCAGCCGGGCCCGCCGTGCCACGATTCACCAGCACCGCCACGGGAAGCTTGGTGATGTCCTTGGCGGGATCGGCGTTGAATGCCTGGCGCGGATACTTCTGCCCCTGCAGATACGTGATGGTGCCATGGTCAAGGAAAAGATTGGCAGTGGCAACGCCTTCAGATTCCGCGCCACCGGCGGAATTGCGCAGATCGAGCACGAGCTTCTTGGCTCCCTGTTTTTGCAGATCGCGAATTTTGCCGGCGATCTCCTGCGATTTGCCTTCGGGGAACGCGTCTACCTGGATGTAGCCGACATTGTCCGTCAGCATTTTCTCGCCAACGGGCGGGATCGTAACCATGTCGCGCGTGATCACAATTTTCTGCGGTTCGGCTCGCCGCGGCCGCACCACTGCCACGGTGATCGTAGAGCCGACCTCGCCAGACAACACGCCGTGAATCTCAGCCAGCGACATGTCGTGCGTGCTCTTGCCCTCGATCGACTCGATGATGTCGGAGTTCTCGATGCCGGCCTTTTCCGCCGGGCCTCCGGGAATCACCGCGACCACGGCAGCGTATCCGAAACGCTTGGAGACGGTGGCGCCGATATCCGCCCTACCGTCGCTCTTCATGGTCTTGTACCGCTTGTATTCTTCGGGCGACAGGTAGCTAGAGTTGGCGTCGAGCGACTCCAGCAGACCGTGCAGGGCGCCTTCGGTGACTCCGGCAATATTGGGCTCTTCAACGTATTCGCTGCGGATGCGAGACAGCACTTCGCTGTATACCGACAACTGGCGATACGCGCCCTCATTCGACGAGGCGCGAACATTGACAAAACCGCCAACCACGGTGAACAGCAGAATAGCCAGCGAACTGGCAATAACAGTGACTTTCAACTTCGTAGACATATTTGATCTTCGCTCTTCTTCTTGCTTTGAATCGGCTAATCGGGCTGCCCCGAGAACTGTTGGTTCATTATAGACGGTTTGATGCATAGTTCGGGGAGCAAGATTGCTGGAACTACGTCGGGGGTAACGTGAGCGAGGCACAGATCCTCGAAGGCGTGTTCTGATCAGTGCTGAGATGGGGCATACTCCCGGTGTCTATTAGAATCATTAGGTTAGCGGGCGGGAGATTGGGTCGTTCGCCGAACTGCGTTCGGCTTGGACAGCCGGGCGGCTGTCCCTACGCAGACCGGACGGGCCGGAGGCCCGTGACCACACTTGCTACGCGTACTTTTCCAGCAGGGCCGCTATCTCCCCGTGGCCTTTTTCTCGGGCTACGATGGCTGGGGTCTTGCCTTCGTCGTTGGCTAGCTTGGGATCGGCGTTGTGCTTGAGGAGCAGTTCCGCCATGGGCCGATCTCCGTTTTGAGCGGCGGCATGAATTGGAACCCATCCTGCATGCTGAGGAGCGTTGACGGGGGCTCCGTGTTCGAGGAGCAGTCTGGCGGCTTCGAGGTTGCGGGCGGAGGCTGCGGAGTGCAGCGGCATGACCTGCGTCGGATTCGCGGCCACGGCGTCGACCGCGGCTCCGTTTTCGATGAGCAGACGGGCGGCTTGAGGCTGGCCGAAAAAACAGGCGAAGTGGAGGGCAGTGAAACCATCTTTTGAACGCGAGTCAATTGAACGCGAGTCAATCGCGCCGGAGTTGATGACGGAAGCATCGCGAAGGCACTGCTGCAGGCGGTCGAGACGGCCGAGTGACGCTGCTTCGAAAATATCGAGCGCCTTCTTCTTGCTCGCGATCAGTTCCGCCAAGTCGCGGCGACCGTGATAAATGGAGCGCATGAGCAGGCTCACGCCGGTCGCGTCGCGGGTTTCAGAAGCGGCTGGATCTTGTTCCAGGAGGTGCCGCAGGCCGTTCGCATCGCTTGCTTGCAAGAGTTCGAAACCACGCTGGGAGTCTTCCATCGGCGCTCCTCCTGATGGCGATGCCAGAGTTGCTGTGGCTATCGCCGCTGCCGAGCTGCGCTCGGCTTGGACAGCCGGTGGCGGCTGTCCCTACTCAACGCCGGACGGGCGAGGGCGCCCGTCCCCACACAAGCCAAGGCAACTCGCTTAGGTTTCGTCGGCTACGGGATTACGCAACTGGCCGATGCCTGCGATCGAAACTTCGAGGGCATCGCCGGCGACTACGGGGGCAATGCCTTGAGGCGTGCCGGTGGCGATCAGGTCGCCCGGTTCGAGCGTCATGATCTGCGTGATGTAACGGATGACGACGTCGAGCGGGAAAATGAAATCTTTTGTGTTGCCCGACTGCCGCACTTCGCCATTCACCCGGGTTTCGACCTGGATGCCGGTCCAGGGATCGAGTCCGTCGGCGACCACGGGGCCGACCGGGCAGAAAGTATCGAAGCCTTTGCCACGGACCCACTGCGGCTCTTTTTTCTGCAGATCGCGGGCAGTGAAATCGTTGACGCAGGTGTAGCCGAGGATGTAAGGGCGCACGTCTTCGCTATCGGCGAGCCGGTGACATCGGCGTGCGATCACGACTCCCAGTTCGCCCTCGTAGTCGGTACGCTCGGAAACCTTTGGCCGAAGAATCGTTCCGCCGGGCGGCAACAGGGAAGAGGGCGGCTTGAAAAAGAGCAGCGGCTCCAGCGGAACGTCATTGCCGAGTTCGGCAGCGTGCTCGCGATAATTGCGGCCGACGCAAACGATCTTCGAAGGCTGCACTGGAGGCAGCAGAGTTGCCTCTGCGAGCGGGATGCGATCCATGCGGCGGCTGGGAAGGCCCTCGACGTCGCCGTCGCTATGGTGTGGCGGCTGGAGGAGCAGGCGAGTGATTTCGTTTTCGTCACTGCCCGCGACAGACTCGACCAGTCCATAGTGGGAGGAACCGTTGAGATGGAAGCGGCAATATTTCATCAGAACAATATCTAAACACAAAGGGTGGAAGGATCGCGAAGAAAAATCCGGAGCATGCGGCGAAAATCTTCACGACAGAGAGCACAGAGGAACACAGGGGAGATCAAGAGCTTTCCCCTGTGCCTCTCTGTGCTCTCTGTGGTGAAGAACTTTTCCGCGAACTCTCCAGCAGATGCCAACCTAAGGCACCGGCTCGCTGGTAGTCTCGGAGCGTTGACTTTCGTTTCCGCGCACATCTACGGCAGAGACGGAGTAGGTATAGGTTTTGCCGGAGGCGACGGCGCTATCGCGATACGACGGCGATTTCACCAGCTCGGAATTCAGCTTGACCATCTTCTGGCCGGCAGCGCCATTCGTTTGTATTTCGCTGCGATAGATGTTGTATCCGGCGAGATCGGCGTTCGTGACCGGCGCCCAGACGAGGTCGATAAATGGTTTTTGTCCCTCGCCCGAGTACGCCGCCTGCAACCCAGCGGGCACGGAGGGCGGGAAGACGTCATGGGCGATGACCCGCACCGGCGGAGTATCTTCTCCCTCGACCTGCACCTCGCTGTCGGACCGTTTGATGATGTCTACGGCCGTAATCCGGTAGAGGTAGGTCTTTTCCCATTCGAAGCCGGAGTCTGTGAAATGTGCTGGACCTGGTTCGCCTACGGGGATTTCGCCGGCAATCGCATCTTTGCCAGAGCCTTCGTCTCGCCGGTACATTCGATAACGATGTTGAAGGGCGGGGACATTCGACGATTCGCCTGCGCTTGTCCAAGTGAGCACGACACCATCGCCGGTGAGTTCGGCGGAGAGGTCGCCCGGCGGAGACAGGGTTACGACGGCGGGCACCTGCACGCGATTCGATAATCCTTCACCGCGGGCGCTGCGGTTCAGAACCTCGACGGCATACGTGACTTCGGCGGCCGGGTCCTGCTGCTGCATAGCCACGGGCAGTGTGTCGGTGTACATCAGCGGAGCCGCGCGCGGGGAACTTGAGTTCTGCGCTGCGGGGCGCCTAGATCCTCGCTTCTGCGAAGCGGCAGGTGGTGCTGGCAGCATGGTGGCGGGACTTCCGCATGCGGTTATTTCAGGGTCGAGGCTGCGGCAGACGAGGGTCGGACCGATATAGCGTACACTCTGGCGGTCGGTGGTGAGCGTGGGTTGGCTCCAGCTCAGCGTGACGTGATTGCCTTTGCGGCTGGCGCCCAGATCGGTAGGCGGCTTGGGGAGTTCGAGCGACGGCGGCAATGGTGGTCCGAGCTGGGCGCAACCGGTCAGCAGCAGGCAGAGCGCGGTCGGCGCGATGAACTTTCCAAGAGGCGCTTTCATGGGGAACTAGAAAGAGTATCAGAGGCAGAGAAGGCGCGAGCGAGTCGCTCGCGCCCACACTTTTGGTTTACTCCCGCAATTACCCGCAATTAGGAGGTCGCCAAGAGTTAGAAAGGATGGTTCAAGGAAGCGAAATTGCTGGACTGAGTTTCAACACACGTGGAGCCGGTGAGAATCGTAATGTGGCCTTGGGACTGTGTAACGGACGGGCTGGGCATGTCGTTGCAGACCCTCCGCCAATCTCCGCCGCTCCACAAGTAAAGGCACTCGGCCGAGCGCGAACGCCTGAGACTACAGTTTGAGTCGTTGTTGAAACCAAATGTGTAGGTCAGGGAGTAGGAGGTTAGCTCTTCGGTGCATCGCGGCATTCGAACGTGGAATTTTGAGCGCTGGCCAGCGCGGCTGGCTTCGACATTGGATGTCCGCTTACGACATCTGCCGAGGCAAGCTTTCCATCACGGCGAATTTGGACTCGTATTTTTACGTCGCCGGCTATGCGGGCCTGGCGCGCCAAAGGTGGATATGTTGGCAGGGACAACTTGGTTAACATAGCGTCACCCTGCCCGGCTGATGCTGCTAGGAGTGTCTTGTGCCTTAGCGGGGTTCGCAGAAACGATCAAGGATGCAATCGTGGCGAACTGGAATGTCAGCGATAGAAGGTGATTCCGAATTCCTTGGATTCTAGTCTTGGAGCAAGTGGTTGGGATCGGGACGGAAGCCGGGCGGGCGAGTCGCCCGCCCTCACACCTTTGGTCGCTTCCGCACTTACCGCGCACCTACAATCTTGATCCTTACAGTATGTAGCGCGACAGGTCCTGATCTTTCACGATCTCGCTTAGCATCTTTTGCACATAGGCTGCGTCTACCTTGAATTCCTGACCCTTTTTTTCGGGCGCCTCGAAGCTGATTTCGTCGAGCACTCGTTCCATGATGGTGTGCAGACGGCGGGCGCCGATGTTTTCCGTGCCTTCATTTACGCGGAAGGCGAAGTGCGCTACTTCTTCGAGCGCGTCGGGCGTGAACTCGAGCTTGACGCCTTCGGTTTCCAGCAGCGCGATGTATTGCCGGGTCAGCGAAGATTTCGGTTCGGTGAGGATGCGGACAAAGTCTGCCATGGTGAGCGACTGCAGTTCCACGCGGATGGGAAAGCGGCCTTGCAGTTCGGGAATCAGGTCGCTTGGCTTCGAAACGTGGAACGCGCCCGCGGCTATGAACAGGATGTGATCGGTGCGGACCATGCCGTAACGGGTGTTGACCGTGGTGCCTTCGACGATGGGGAGAATGTCGCGCTGCACGCCTTCGCGCGAAACGTCAGGGCCATGGCCGCTTTCACGGCCGGCGATCTTGTCGATTTCGTCAAGAAAGATGATGCCGGAGTTTTCGACGCGGTCGATGGCGACGCGCGTGACCTGCTCCATGTCGATCAGGCGCTGCTCTTCTTCCTGGATCAGGTATTCGAAGGCCTCGTTGACCTTCATCTTCCGCTTCTTGGTGCGCTGGCCGAAGATGTTGGGCAACATGTCCTTGAGATTGACGTCCATCTCCTCTACGCCCTGGTTGGAAATGATTTCGAACGAAGGAAAATTGCGCTCGCGAGTTTCGATTTCGACGGTTCGGTCGTCGAGTTTGCCTTCACGCAACTGCTGACGCAGTTTCTCTCGCGTGCGGCTGGAGGACTCGGTCAGGCTGGTGCTGGCGTCGATGACCACGCCACCGGTCGAACTGGCGGTGGGGTTGGAGTCCGACGGGCGCGGCGAGGTCGGGGGCAGAAGAATATCGAGCAGGCGTTCTTCGGCGTTCAGTTCCGCTTTGTCGGCGACGTCTTCCAGCTTCTCTTCGCGGACCATTTCGATGGCGATCTCGACCAGGTCGCGGATCATGGATTCGACATCGCGGCCGACGTAGCCGACTTCGGTGAATTTGGAAGCTTCGACCTTGAGGAATGGCGAATTGGCGAGCTTGGCGAGGCGGCGGGCGATTTCGGTTTTGCCCACGCCCGTGGGACCGATCATGATGATGTTCTTGGGGATGACCTCTTCGGCCATTTCGGGCCCGAGCTTCTGGCGGCGCATGCGGTTGCGCAGGGCGATGGCGACGGCGCGCTTCGCGTCCTTTTGTCCGACAACGTACTTGTCGAGTTCAGTGACGATTTCGCGCGGCGTCAGTTCGTCGAGGGTGACTTGTTCTTCTTCGGCGGTTCCGGGTAGATAAATGGCCATAAAAAATCAGGTGTCAGGTCTTAGGTTTCAGGTCTCAGGTTTGGTTTTCCTGAGACCTGAGACCTAGCACCTGAAACCTTTCCTCACAATTCCTCGATCGTTACTTTGTCATTGGTATAGATGCACATTCGACTGGCAATCTTCATTGCTTCTTCGGCGATTTCTCGCGAAGAGAGCGTGGTGTGATCGGCCAGAGCCTGGGCTGCTGCCTGAGCAAACGGACCGCCGGAGCCGATCGCTGCGATTCCGGTATCTGGCTCGATCACATCTCCCTGGCCACTCAGCAGGAACGTTGCTTCTTTGTCGGAAACCAGCAATAGGGCTTCGAGATGGCGCAGAAACTTGTCGGTGCGCCAGTCTTTCGCGAGTTCGACAGCGGAGCGACCAAGATTGCCATGATACTGCTCGAGCTTGGCTTCGAAGCGACTGAAGAGGGTAAAAGCGTCGGCGGTTGAGCCGGCAAATCCGGCTAGAATTTTGTCCTGGTAGAGACGGCGAATCTTCTTTGCCCCGTGCTTGATGACGGATTCGCCGAGCGTGACCTGTCCATCGCCGGCCATGACGACTTGGTTGTCGCGACGGACGCAGAGGACGGTGGTGGAACGGATTCTGCGGGGAGCGGGGGCGTCGGCTGCGATTTCATTGGCCGTGGCTGCTGGTGGGTTCTTCTTCATGAGCGCAATCCTTGATTATACAGCCCATCGCGATGGAGGCACGGGCGGCCCGCCCGTGCGGCCCGACTCCGTACTCTCAATCCAGATCCGGCGGTACTCGGCTGGAGTGCGAACCGGCCCCGCACGCACAGAATTGTTCAGCATGTATTGAATCTTCGCGTCCAAGTCCTCCTCTCGTCGCAGAGCTCTGTCAAACGACTCCTCCTGCCAAACACATCCAACGCGCCCCGTCTCTTTAACAATCCGGTGCGCCGAGACGCTCTTGATTTCTTGCATAATCTCCGGAATGTCGAAAGTCCCGCGCTTGTCCCACCTTGGCGTCAAGGCGAGATGAATGTGGTCTGACATGACCACGAGAGCATGTAGTTCAAAGCGGTGCCCGGTCTCCGCGAAGACAGGTCTCCATGGCGAGGTCGCGCGCAAGATTCGAAAGTATCCAGCGTCTGGAAGTGCTGAACGTTATGAAGAAAATCTTGTTGTCGGGTTGGATGTGAGGAAGTTTGCGACGGTAGTTATAGCGGCGCTTCATAGAGCTGTCATAGCAGGACTCGCCAGAGAACGCTGTGATCGTGGCAGGCGTGTGGTTTGTGATGAATCTGGGGTGGACGGGCGGGGCGCCCGTCTCTCCATTGAAGCAATGTAGAATTCAAATACCGGAGCCATTCTCTTTTGTCGTTTCTGGACGAGTTAAACCCGCAACAACGCGAAGCGGTCGAGACTACCGAGGGGCCGGTGCTCATTCTGGCCGGTGCCGGCAGCGGGAAGACTCGTGTCATCACATTTCGTATTGCCTACCTGATCGAAAAGATGGGCGTGACGCCGGAATCGATCCTAGCCGTGACTTTTACCAACAAGGCTTCCTCGGAGATGGCCGAGCGCGTCGAAAAGCTCATCGGCGGGATCAGCGTTGGCAAACCGGTGATTTCTACCTTCCATTCGTTTTGCGTGCGCGTGCTGCGGCGGGATATTGAGGCTTCGCGGATTCCTTCCACCGTGCCGGGCCAGCCGCCGATCGGGCTCACGAAAAAGTTTGTAATCTACGACGAGAGCGATCAACAGCAGGTGGTCAAGGGCATTATGCGGCGGCTGGGGCTGGACGACAAGCAACTCACGCCGCGCAACGTGCTTTCGCGGATTTCCTGGGCCAAGAACCACATGCTTGATCCGCAGGAAATCTATCTGCAATCGGCGGATCCGAAGACGGAAAAGATTGCTCACATTTTCGAGGAATATCGCAAGGAGCTTCTGAAAGCGAATGCGATGGACTTCGACGATCTATTGCTTGAAGCCATGCGACTGCTCAAGTCAGTGGCGGCGGTGCGCGAATACTACAATCAGCGATTCCAGTATCTATTGGTCGATGAATACCAGGACACGAACCGTCCGCAGTACGAATTGATGCGGTTGCTGGCGGGCGACAGGCACAACGTTTGCGCGGTGGGCGACGAAGATCAGTCGATCTACTCGTGGCGCGGAGCGGACATTCGCAACATTCTGGAGTTTGAGGCTGACTTTCCGGAAGCGAAGATTGTGCGGCTGGAAGAGAACTATCGCTCGACGCAGAACATTCTGGAGGCGGCGTCGGCGCTGGTCGGGAACAACGTTCGGCGCAAGGGCAAGAATTTGTGGACGTCACGGCAGGGTGGGGCGAAGATCGGATATTACGAGGCTCCGGATGGCGAAAACGAGGCGTTGTTTGCGGCGGATACGATCAACCGATATGTGTGGCAAGCGGGTGAAAACGGCGAAACCGCGCGTGCGGCCGTGCTTTACCGGACGAATTCGCAGTCGCGATTGTTCGAAGAGGCCATGCGCCGCTATCAGTTGAAGTATCACGTTGTGGGCGGCTTCTCTTTTTACGAACGGGCGGAGATCAAGGATCTGATCTCGTATTTGAAGATTATCCAGAATCCGGATGATTCGGTTTCGTTGCTGCGCGTGATCAATACGCCGGTGCGCGGGATTGGTAAGACGACCATTGAGATGATCGAGCGGCTTGCGCTTGAAACGGGATTGTCGATGTGGGGTGCGGTTGGCGAGGCGATTACGCGGCAGTTGCTGCCGGCTCGGGCTTTGGCGGCGTTGAAGAGCTTCCGCGAGCTAGTTGACGACGGGCGAGCGATGCTGGCGGGGACGTTTGTGGAGCGGGTGGAGGAAACGGCTGTGGCGTCCGACGAGAACGCCGCCGAGCTTCGCTCGGCTGGACAGCCGAGAGCGGCTGTCCCTACGCAGGATCAGGAGAGCGATACTGATTTCGATCCTGGCAACTTCAGCTTTGATTTTACGGCTGGCGATTCTGCGGAGGACGAGGTGACCGGCGAGGACGCGCGTGGTTCCATCGACGACTTGGCTGATGAGGCGGTAGATGAAACGGTAGAGGGTTTCCGTGCTCCGGGCGCGGCGGCGAATACTGCTGAGATTCTCAAATTTCTGATTGACCGCACGGGATACATCAAACAACTGGAACAGGAAGACACGCCGGAAGCTTACTCGCGCATCGAGAACCTGCGCGAACTAGTGAGCGCGGCCATGGACTCGCGCGATCGGGGAGAGACGCTCGACGAGTTTCTCGATCACGCCGCCCTGGTTAGCGATGCCGACCAGTATGACGAACACGCGCAGATTACGCTGATGACGCTGCACGCGGCCAAGGGGCTGGAGTTTCCGCTGGTGGTTCTGGCGGGAATGGAGGAAGGACTGTTTCCGCATTCGCGCACCATGCTTGAGCCGGATGCGATTGAGGAAGAACGGCGGTTGTGCTATGTCGGCATGACGCGCGCCATGGATACGCTGATTTTATCGCGGGCCGTGTACCGGCGGCGCTACGGAACTGACATGCCCGAGGCTAGTGTGCCGTCGCGGTTTCTGGATGAAATTCCGGCGCAGTTGGTGGAAGAAATGGGTGGATCGCGGCGGCGTGGCTCCTCGTCATCGGCATCTTCCGCTGCCAGCTTTTCGCGGACAAGAGTGTCCGTTCCACACGAACCACGGGCCGAGTCGGAGCACTACTCTTACGAAGACGAAGACCAGAGCGCCACGTGGAACCCGGCGCGAGTCAAGCCTAAGACGGCGACTCCGGTCGGGAGCTACAACTCCATCGACAACATTGCCGAATTTTTTGCTTCGCGCGGCAAGAAGTTCAACGTTCCGAAAATGGCGCTGGATGAGCCTAAAGGCGGACGCGGATTCCGTCCGGGGCAGAAGGTCAAGCATCCGAAATATGGGGAAGGGACGGTCTATCAGCGCGAAGGGGATGGGGAAGACGCCAAGATTACGGTACAATTCCCTCGCTTCGGTTTGAAGAAGCTGGTGGAGAGGTATGCCCAGCTGGAGAAAGCCTGAGCGGGGTCGACAACTACGCGCAAGACCCGCAAAGCGATGCCAATCCGCATAACGGGCACGATTTGCAAGGTCTGGTTCCATTTGCAGACGAGTGCGATGCAGAACCGTGATCCGAAGAGCGGGATGTGGCCGTATATCGAGTTTGTGAAAAGGGTGGACGCCCGCATCATTCGGACCAGGGAAGACGGGGCGGCGTATTGGAGCGACGACATTGACTGCGGGGGATCGTTGGATCGCTTCCCACCGTTCTAAACGCTGCAAGCGATGGGTATAGTGGCATCAATGATCTTCAGAAGAAAAAAACAGAAGAAAGAATAGAAAAACAGAATAGAAAAAACTTGAAGACTAGAGGAAATTGACAGCAATCATGGCAAACACAACGAAGCTAACCAAAGAAGAACGCAAGAAATCCAAGCGCGCCTCCCGCAAGAAGATGAAAGCGGAAAAGCCGAAGAAGCCCCGCGATTACGCGCGCGGATCGAAAAAGCGCAAAGTGAAGAAGCTGGCGCGCGGTCAGGCGAAGCGGTAAGCCGCTAGCCTGAGCTGTGGCAATGCCGGGCATGGGTCAATGCCCATGTCCGACTCCGTTGTGAGGAGACAACGAACTCTTGTCGCAATCAACTACTGAGCCGACAGCTGGCGTTATCCGTACTTCCGACAGACAGGCATTCTGTTGCAAGTCCATCGACAAACTGATCTCGGATTCGGAAAACCCAGAGCACCGGCTCAGTAAAACGCTGGGGCCGTGGTCGCTGACGGCGCTCGGCATCGGCGCCATCATCGGTTCGGGAATTTTCATCCTTACGGGAACGGCAGCGGCTGGAGAATATTTCCAGGCGCCTTCCATCCTGCATGCGCAGGCGCTCGACCTGATTGTGAACTTCCTGCGCACCGGGAGCACGGCCGGGGCGCTGATGCATGGCCGTCCGCCGGCTGGGCCTTCCATTGCGATTTCATTCTTCCTGGTGGCGATCGCCTGCAGTTTTGCTGGATTGTGCTACGCCGAGTTGGCGTCGATGATCCCCATTGCCGGCAGCGCCTACACCTACTCGTACGCGACGCTGGGCGAGATCTTCGCCTGGATCATTGGCTGGGACCTGATTCTTGAATATGTGGTCAGCAACGTCGCGGTGGCGGTGGGCTTCGCCGGTTATACAAAGGCGCAGTTCGCGGCATTCGGAGTTATGTTGCCGGACAAATGGGCGAGTCCGGTCTGGGCCTCGGGACAATGGACGGGAGCTTACTTCAATCTACCGGGCTTTCTGATCGTGTTCATTCTTACGCTGCTTCTGGTGCGCGGAGTGAAAGAATCGGCGGAGACGAACAACATCATGGTCGCGATTAAGATTGGCGCGATCCTCACGTTTCTGGTGGTTGGCGGAATGCTGGTGAAGCCTGCAAACTGGACGCCCTTCGCGCCTTCTGGCTTTGCCGGCATCGTCACCGGAGGCGCGATCGTTTTCTTTACCTACATTGGATTCGATTCGGTTTCAACCGCAGCGGAGGAATCGCGCAATCCGCAAAAAGATTTGCCCTTCGGCATCATCATGTCGCTGGTTGTCTGCACTTTGTTGTACGTCGGCGTCGCATTGGTGCTGCTCGGCATGATGAAGTACACAACTTTTGTTTCCGGAGAAGCCGCCGAAGCGCCCGTCGCCTACGCAATGAAGTATCTGGGCGTGCACCCGCTCTTCCGGTCGGTGATCGTGATTGGAGCACTGACGGGGATGATCTCTTCGCTGCTCGTGTTTCAGTACGGGCAGGCGCGCATCTGGTACGCCATGTCTCGCGACGGCTTGTTGCCGAAGTTGTTCTCTGCCGTGCACCCGAAGTATAAGACGCCGTACTGGTCCACATGGATTGCCTGTTTTGCTGTGGGAATTCCCGCTGGGCTCGTGGATATTGGGGATGCCGCCGACCTCGCCAACATTGGGACGCTGTTTGCCTTTGTGCTGGTTTCGCTGGGGGTCATTTTGCTTCGACGCAATCAGCCTGATCGCAAACGGGCATTCCGCGTGCCGTTCGTGCCGTGGTTTCCGCTGATCTCGGTGATTTTTTGCGGCGGCCTGATGTTGGGACTGACACTGATTACGTGGCTGCGCTTTGTGATCTGGCTGGCGCTGGGGCTGGTGATTTACATTTTCTACAGTCGGCATCATAGTGAGTTCTGCAAGAGGGCGTAGCCGGTTTCGGAAGTTATAATGGTGTGTTAGGAGTGGCAAGTGAGGAGTTTCGCTATCCCTCCGTCGGACCTTCGTGCCAGGGTTCTTAGTGCTCTGGCGAACACTGTGCTCTTTCTGGTTCTTTTTGCTTTGCTTGACCGGATATTCTTGCGACATTCGTTCGACCCAATCGCTATGGCCGCAGGCGGAGTGGTTTACGCGGCACTCACTTTTTGGCAATCAGGAAAAGAATGGACTGCAACCGTAATAGAGGTGGATGCTGCCGAAATCCGACTGGTGAGGGAGGGTGCGGTCAAGCGCACCGTGTCAAAAGATCGCATTTGCTATGTCCGCGAAGGGACTGGCAATTTTTTCCGAAGGCCGATGGTAGTGATTTCTGAAAGGGGTTGGTGGGGACACGTCTGCTCGGTGGAGTCACGGTGCCGAAGAGCGTGCCTGAGTACGAACAGATAGAAGCACAAGCTCGTAGCTGGTTGGAGGCGTCAAAACCATAGCCCACCCCGGGGCTGTCCCACCTTCGGTTTAATAGATGAAAACTGCCTAGCTGTTCCTCCTCGCCAGCCCGCAACCGAGAATCTACAATCTGACTTATGACCACACCCGAACGGCTGCCGAATAGCTTCATTCGTTCTCTGCCCAAGGCCGAACTCCATCTTCATCTTGAAGGATCGATCGAGCCTCCCACGCTGCTCGAACTTCGTCAGCGTCACGGAATGGAAGGGGCGTCGCTCGCCGAGGTCGAGCAACTCTACAACTGCAAAGATTTCACTGGATTCCTCGCGGCTTTTAAGGATGTGACGGGACATTTGCGTGCCCCGGAAGACTATGAGTTGATTACTTACCGGCTGATGGAGCGGCTGAAATTGCAAAACGTTCTTCATGCGGAAGTGATCGTTTCAACGGGTGTCTGCCTGTGGCGGAAGCAAGATTTCCCCGCGATTTTCGAGGGCCTGGAACGTGGCCGCCAGCGCGGAGAGAAAGACTTCGGCATTTCGCTCGTGTGGATCTTCGATGCGATCCGGCAGTTCGGTGCCGAGAAGGCGCAGCGCGTGCTCGATCTGGCCATCCAGTTTCGCGAGCGCAACGTAGTTGCTTTCGGCATTGGCGGCGATGAGCGCGCGGGGCCTCCAGAGTGGTTTGCCGGAGTTTACTTGCGCGCTGCCGAGAACGGTCTTCATCTGACGGCGCACGCGGGGGAAAGCGCCAGTCCGGAATCCATTTGGGGTGCGCTGAACCTCAGAGCGGAACGAATCGGCCACGGTCTTACTGCTGGGCAGGATCCGGAATTGATTGAACAGCTGGCCGAGAGCCAGGTTCCGATTGAAATCTGCGTGACCAGCAATCTGCGGACGGGCTGCTGCGCCGAATTGGCGCAACATCCGGTGCGGCGCTACTTCGACCAGGGACTGATGTTGACTCTCAACAGCGACGATCCCGCGATGTTTCGTACATCGCTGGTTGAGGAATACGCGCTGGTGCAGGAGACGTTCGGATTCACCGACGAACATCTGCGAGAATTGGCGCGCAATTCGTTTGAGGCATCGTTTCTGCCGCCGGAGAAGAAAATCGAATTTCTGAATCTGTTCGACTCCGCGGCCTTGCGGGCGTAGATCGGGCACCTCATCACACAGCCTTGTGGCAGGCGTCACACTTTAAATGTTTCGGTGCGCGCCTATAATATCTCCCTATGAAACTCGAAGAGAAGATTGCCGAACTGAAAAAACGCGACCAGATGGCCAAGGAAGGCGGAGGCGCGCAGCGACGCGAGCGCCAGCACAAGGAGGGCAAGATGTCGGCCCGCGAGCGCGTGGAATTCCTGCTCGACGAGGGCACGTTCGAGGAAACCGACAAGCTGGTTACGCACCGCTGCCACGACTTTGGCATGGCTGAGCAGAAGTATTACGGGGACGGCTTCATCACCGGCTACGGTCGCGTGGAAGGACGGTTGGTGTTTGTTTTTGCTCAGGATTTTACCGTGTTCGGCGGGTCGCTTTCCGAGGCCAATGCTGGCAAGATCGTCAAGATCATGGATCTGGCGGCCAAGATGGGAGCGCCTGTTATCGGACTGAATGATTCGGGCGGTGCGCGGATTCAAGAAGGCGTGATGTCGCTGGCCGGCTACGCTGACATTTTCTTGCGCAACACGCTTTATAGCGGAGTGGTGCCGCAGATCTCGGCCATCATGGGGCCTTGCGCGGGTGGCGCTGTGTATTCGCCTGCTATCACTGATTTCATTCTGATGGTTGATCAGACTTCTTATATGTTTATCACTGGGCCTGACGTGATCAAGACGGTTACGCATGAAGAGGTCAGCAAGGATCAGCTGGGCGGCGCGCACACGCATAATGAAACTTCTGGAGTCGCGCACTTCATGTGTCGCGACGACGCCGAATGTTTGTCCATGGTCCGCGAGCTGCTAAGTTTTATTCCATCGAACAATTTGGAGGATCCTCCGCGCAAGGCTTGCACGGATCCGATCGATCGGGTGGATGAAAAACTCGATACGCTGATTCCCGATCAATCGAATATGCCGTATGACATGAAGGACGTGATTCATACGGTCGTCGACGACGGATACTTTTTTGAAATTCACGAGCACTATGCCAAAAACATCGTCGTGGGATTTGCGCGGCTCAACGGGAAGCCGGTTGGGATCGTGGCCAATCAGCCAGCGATGCTGGCGGGCACGCTCGATATCAATGCGTCGGTGAAGGGCGCGCGCTTTGTGCGCTTCTGCGACTGCTTCAATATTCCGCTGGTGACGTTTGAAGACGTTCCTGGATTTTTGCCGGGCACGCAGCAGGAGTATGGCGGGATTATCCGGCATGGCGCCAAGTTACTGTTTGCGTTTGCCGAAGCTACCGTGCCTAAAGTGACTGTCATTACTCGCAAGGCTTATGGCGGAGCTTATTGCGTCATGGCTTCAAAACATATTCGCACTGATGTGAATTACGCGTGGCCTAGCGCCGAGATTGCGGTGATGGGGCCGGAGGGCGCGGTGGATGTCGTCTACAAACGCGATCTGGATGGCGCTGAAAATCGCGAGGCGGTTCGGCAACAGAAGATTGAGGAATTTCGCGACCGCCTGGCTAACCCTTACGTCGCCGCTGATCGCGGATTCGTGGATGCCGTCATACAGCCGCGGGAGACGCGCAAGAAGCTGATCCAGGCGCTGGAGATGCTGGAGACTAAGCGGGATAAGAACCCGGTTAAGAAGCATGGGAATATTCCGCTGTAGGGAGCTGTCAGCTTTCAGGTTTCAGGTTTCAGCCATCAGTTGAAGCGGCTTGACCAAGATTGCCCTTGGCGATGGTTCGGGAAGAAGCTGAGAGCGGTTAGGTGATAACTGAGAGCCCCAGCGGCTTGGTGGCTGCCGAGCTTTGCTCCGCTTAGACAGCCGAGGCGGCTGTCGCTAAGCGATCGCACACAAATAGAGAGCCCCGAGGTGATGTTGGACTCATTCCTCTCGGCCAGTAGCTCGCGTTTAGACCCTTGCTGACCTTATTCCTACAACTCCCTTGCGGGTTCATTGTAAGCCGATCTTGCTCGGGCTCCGGGCTCACCGCCAACCGGACAAACCAGTCCAACGCCTCGGGACTCTATCCTGCCTTTAACAGAGGCTCCTGTTCTCCTCAACCAGCGCTTAGCTATAGACCCTTGCTTGCCCTCCCAAACTCACCTCGCGGTTGTCTGAGTGACTTCGCTTGAGCCCCGGACGCCGCACCAACCGGGAAAACTTCAGAACGTGTCAAAGAACGATTATGGTTTTAACATATCTGTTTTTTGCGTCAACGAAATTCATGCGTCTGTAACTGCTTATTCATCAGTCGCATGCAGCTCATGCACAGCCGGGTGACACGGAAGTGGTGCAATCGACGGCGCCGGACTCTGCACTCGCCAGCATCCATGCGGTTTTCTGCGGTTTCCTCTGTTCTTTCGTGCGGAGATCACATCAGACTGTGATTGTGCAAATCGGCGTTTTACCCGCATGAATACGCGCTTTGTTGCACCCACGCTTCCAGTTCTCACGAGGATACTTACGTCCTACAATCGGTTTCTCTACAATTCCACCGTGAATAGGATGGGTGGTTGGAGGGCTCTCTGTGATGCGAAGGCGGCGTCTAGCGGCAGTGGTTTGTTTTCTGACGATTCTTTATGCGGCACGAATCCCGCTGGCGCAAGTCAGCCAAGCGCAAATCAAGCCAGGGCAGGTGAACCCGGCGCAAAGCGCTGAAGCGAAGGCCGCGAAGTATATGGAATCGGTGCGGCATCAGCCGGGGTTGCTGCTGGCGTTTTTGCAGCAGATGCCTAAGGGCGGCGACCTGCACGTCCACCTGAGTGGCGCGCTGTATGCGGAGAGCATGATCGACTGGGCGTCGGAGAGCGCGCTCTGCGTGGACCGAAGCACTTCAAAGCTGATTCGCGCAGCTTGCGACTCGTGCGAGCCCTACACGAACAAGCCGTCGGTGCGTTGTGCTTATCAGGATTACATTCTCTACGGGCAACTGGTGGACGCATGGTCGATGCGCAACTGGCATCAAGCAGAGGAATCGGGGCACGACCACTTCTTCGCTACCTTCCAGAAGTTTGGTCCGGCGGTGGAGAAGCACGTCGGCGAAGCACTCGCCGAAGTGGCGTCGCGGGCGGCGGAAGATTCTTTGCAATATGTCGAGGTGATGCATACGGCGGATGGTGCGCAGGCGGCCATTCTGGGCACGAAGACAGGATGGGACGATGACTTCGACAAGTTCCGCGACAAGCTGCTTAGCGGGGGAATGGCGGAGGTGGTGGCGTCGGTTCGCAGCGCACTTGATGCGGATGAGGCTCGCGAAAAAGAAGTGTTGCACTGCGGAACGAAGCGGGAGGCTCCGGGATGCGAGGTTACCTTGCGCTATCTCTACCAGGTACTGCGTGGGTTGCCGCGCGAGCAGGTTTTCGCGCAGATATTGCTTGGGTTTGAGTTGACCAAGACCGATCGACGCTTCGTCGGCTTCAACCTGGTGATGCCGGAGGACTATTACGTGCCGATGCGCGACTTTGATCTGCACATGCGGATCATCGGGGCCTTGCACAAGTTCTATCCGGCGACGCATGTGTCATTGCATGCCGGCGAACTGTCGATGGGGCTGGTTCCTCCCGAGGGATTGCGGTTTCACATTCGGGAATCGATTGTACGCGGCGGCGCGGAGCGAATTGGGCATGGCGTGGCGGTGATGAGCGAAGACGATCCGATTGGGCTGCTGCGTGAGATGGCTAAGAAAAATGTGTTGGTCGAGATTTGCCTGACTTCGAACGATGTGATTCTTGGCGTGAGTGGCGATCACCATCCTCTCCCCGTTTATATGAAATACGGCGTGCCGGTGGCGCTGGCTACCGACGACGAAGGCGTTTCCCGGAGCGACATGACACATGAATATCTGCGGGCGGTCGAGACCTATGGCTTGTCGTATGCGAATTTGAAGCGGATGGCACGGGAGAGCCTGGAACACAGCTTTATTCCTGGTGATAGTCTGTGGAGCGATGGACGCGAGCTGCGGCGGGCCGCGGCTTGTGCGGATGAAAGGGCGTCCGGTGATCGGGTCTCCCTGAAATGTCAGAAATTGGTTGATGCGAGTGAGCGCGCCCGCGTGCAGTGGCAACTGGAGCGGGCTTTTGTTGAGTTCGAGAACAAGTTCTAGAACGACGCCTCGCTTTGCCCGGCTGGACAGCCCGGGGGCGGCTGTCTCTACGTGCTTACTTATGAACCCAGACCTGTTTACTCGCGCTGAATCGGCGGCAGCTTTTGTTCTTTCGCAGACTTCGCTGCGCCCGCAGATCGCGCTTGTTCTTGGTTCTGGCCTTGGATCTTTTGCTGACGATCTCAGCGACGCTGTCCGGATTCCTTATGGCGACATTCCGACGTTTCCGCGTTCGACGGCGGTTGGGCATGTCGGACAACTCGTGATTGGGAAGTCCGGTGAGGTTCCGGTTGCGGTGATGCAGGGGCGGGTGCATCTGTATGAGGGCTATTCAGCGGCTGAGGTCGCTTTTCCGGCGCGTGTACTGGGGCGAGTTGGTGTGCGCGCTTTGATTCTTACCAACGCGGCCGGGGGCATTAACGTCGAGTACGGGCAGGGCGCGCTGGTGGTCCTCCGCGATCACATCAATCTTCAGGGGCAGAATCCGCTGACGGGCGCGAACGACGACCGCTTTGGCCCACGCTTTCCCGACATGACTTATACCTACACCAAGCGCTATCGGGAGATCGCGCTGGAGGAAGCGAAGAAGCTTTTTATTCCGCCGCGCGAGGGCGTCTATGCGGCGCTCGCCGGCCCGAGTTATGAAACGCCGGCGGAGATTCGCTACCTGCGTGCAATCGGCGCCGATCTGGTGGGCATGTCGACGGTGCCGGAGGCAATCGCCGCGCGGCATATGGGGATGAACATTCTGGCAATCTCGTGTGTGACGAATATGGCGGCCGGAGTTCTCGATCAGGCGTTGGTACATGAAGAAGTGCTCGAAGTGGGACGACGAGTGATGGGGCAGTTCATCGCACTTTTGCGGGCGGCGCTGCCTCGGATTGCAGGGGAATTGAAGAAGACGGGGTAGGGATTGTCTGCGGCGCCGGGCTGTGCCCGGCGTGGACAGCCGAGGGCGGCTGTACCTATGCAAACCGGACGAGCCAAAGGGGGGGCGTCACCAGATGAAAATCGCCGCTAGGCTCAGTGGCGTTTTCGGGGGATGAATATCGGTTGCGGCGGATCTATGCCATACACTGTCGCGAAGCTTCCCTGGTTTACCGCAAAGCTGGCGCGTTCGCGCGAATCGATGAAGAGCAAGGGCTGTTTGAGTGGCACATCGCTGAACGTCCGAACGAACTGCATCTCAATTTCGCGTCCCGCGATGGTTGCTCTCACCTTATCCCCGTGCTGATAGCCGAGCTTCTGGAAATCTTCGTCGCTGATGTTTGTAACCAGATTGCCGAACGGACCATCCAACGCGATCACTTCTCCGGTCAGGCCTTTGTCGTCAACCTTGGCGGCCTTCAGATCGAGCGGGACTAACTGCTTGACTACGGGGCCGACCTGGGTCCAGTCGTCGCCGCGCGCGATGTGCGCGCCAACGGGGGAAAAAATATCCCGGCCATGGAAGGTGGAGGAAATCTTCGCGCCGACCATCCAATCAGGGTTGGTGATCTCGCGAACGCTTTCGATGCCGTCGCGCTCCTCTACCAACGTCATCAGGCCGTTGTCGGGCAGGACGAAGAATTGTCCGCGCTTCGTTTTCACTACCACCGCCTTGCGCGAACTGCCGACACCGGGATCGATGACCACCACGAACACCGTTCCCGACGCAAAATAGGGCGACGCTCCGAACAGGTAAAGGGCGCCGTCTCGAATCGAAAAAGGTGTCACCTGATGCGTGAGGTCGACAATGCGGAGGTTGGGTGTGATGCCGTACATGACGCCCTTGCAGAGGGCTACCGAATCGTCGAGCACGCCGAAATCGGTCATGAAGACGACGGTCGGCGGTTGCACGAGCGTCGGCGCGATTGAGGTCTGCGCCAGAAGCGGGGTCGCGAGCGAGAGCAAGAGGGCGAAGCACAAACCCAGCGCTCGCGTCGATTTTGCCACCGAGGTTGATGTCGTCCGCATAACGTCTGCCCCTCCGAGATAACTAGTTTGCTTGCCCGGGGCCGGCTGGCGCTAGCCCAGTAGCTCAGTAGCTCCGTGAAGCCAATGATTCTACCCGCTCAAGAGCCAGAACCCAAAGCTCGCTTCGGGCATCTATAATCGGGGCGGCAAAGATTAGTCATCCTCGGATCAAGCAACTCGAATCAACCAAGGAGAGCCAGCGATGTCCAAAGTGATTCCTGAAAAATACGTCGACCTTTTCCATAAACGTGCTTTCGCCAATCTTGGGACCCTTATGCCCGACGGACGGCCACAGGTTACTCCGGTGTGGTGTGATTTCGACGGGCAACACGTCATCTTCAACTCGGCGCGCGGACGCCAGAAGGATCGCAACGTGCGCCGCGATCCACGGGTTGCGCTCGCCGTTGTCGATCCCGACAATCCTTATCGGTATCTGGAGATTCGCGGCACTGTGGTTGAAATTACCGAAGATGGGGCCGACCAGCACATCGACAAGATGGCGAAGAAGTATCTGGGAGTCGACAAGTATCCGTACGCTAAGCCGGGAGAGGTGCGCGTAATGTACAAGATCCAGCCGGAGCACACTACGGTGATGGGGTAGCAGCAGATAGCCAGCCCCTAAAGGGGCGTCTGACCCCGAATGACATTCGGCATCACTAAAGCGGATACAAATCTAGCGATACCCTGATGCGAATCTTGAGTCCTTGTTTCCAGGTCTCTGTCGGATGTTGCCGAGGGCGCGGGCGAGGACGGCCGCGCTACACGACCTAACCGCTTTCACCGATAACCTTTCTTTACCGAACGAGTCCAACTCATGACGGAACTTTGGAGGCTCACTCCCCGTATTAGAAGGCAAGAGTCGAGTGATCCGCGGCGTTGCCTGTTTGCGGGAGGAGTTGTTTATGGAAGTTGGAAAGAATAACGGTGATGGCTTACGCGCGATCGACACCCAGGCCAATAACATTTCGGCGCACCAGGTGGTGCAGGCTGCGCACGAAGAACTCCTTCAGTTGCTGCGGCAGCGGGCCGAGATCATGAAGCGCATTGGCACGGTGAAGCAGACCATTGCCGGATTGGCGAATCTTTTCGGCGAGCAGGTGCTGGGCGACGACTTGCTGGAATTGATCGACCGCAAGGCCAATGGCCGCCAGCCCGGCTTCACCAAGGCCTGCCGGAGGGTCCTGATGGAAGTTCGGCGACCGCTTGGAGCCCGCGAGGTTTGCCTGGAACTGGAACGATATGCTCCGGCAATCCTGGCGCGGCACAAGGACCCGTTGGCTTCGGTCACAACGGTTTTGAATCGTCTGGTGGATTATGGCGAGGCGCGCAGCCTGAGCAACGATCGCGGCCGGCGGGTATGGGAATGGGTCAGCGACGGCGAGCCTGCGGCGGACGCGGTGCCATCCCGGAGAACGGCCTGAGATTGCGGCCCCTCAGCGGCTAAAGCCGCCATCGATTTTGCGACACTAACGGCGCGGCTTAAGCCGCGCCCCTTCAAAACAAACTCGAACAAAACGGACTCGAACAAAACAAACACTAAACGAAATCAAAGCCCGAGTTTTTCAGCAGTCGGAGACGGGGCTTGCCCCGTCTCTACGACGCAATTCTACGCGGGCAAGAGCCGTCCTTTTTCCAGATGGCGGGTTACGTGGGCATACCCGGCCGCGTGCGGATCGTGCGTCACCATCACAATGGTTTTATTGAAGCTTTCGTTCAGCCGTTTCAGGATTTCCAGAATTTCCGTTGCCGAATTACTGTCGAGGTCGCCGGTCGGTTCGTCGGCGAGAATCAGCGTAGGATCGCTGACGATGGCGCGAGCGATGGCGACCCGCTGCTCCTGTCCACCCGATAGCTGCTTGGGCAAGTGATTGACGCGGTCCTCGAGTCCGACGAGTTTTAGCGCGGTCATCACGTGATCGCGGCGTTGTTGCGGCGTCATCCGGGTCAGCATCAGCGGCAACTCGACATTCTCGAACGCGGTCAGCACCGGGATCAGATTGAAAGTCTGGAAGACATATCCGACGTGAGTATTGCGCCACTTGGCGGACTGCGAGTCGTTCAGACGAAAAATATTTTCGCCCATTACCAGAAGGTCGCCGGATGTGGGGCGGTCGATGGCTGCGATCATGTTCAGCAGGGTCGTCTTTCCCGATCCTGAGGGCCCCATCAGCGCCAGAAACTCGCCGCCGGCGATGTCTATTGAAACCTTGTCGAGCGCAGTGACCTGGAAAGCGTCGCGCTTGAAAATCTTACTGACGCCACGGGCCTGGACGACCTTGCTGCCTACTGCTGTTTGCTTCGGTGTTTGCGTGGTTACACTCATGAATTCCCCTTGATACGAATCTTTTGCCCGTCCTGCAAATCCGCGGGCGCTGCTGTGATTACGCTTTCGCCGCCGACGAGGGAGTCCACCAAATAGCCTCCCGCACGCTGGCCCTGAACGTGAACATTGCGGCGGAGAGCCTTGCCGTTGAAGGCGAGGAGCACAAATTTCGTGCCATCTTTGTCGCGCAAAGCGGCGGTGGGCACGAAGACATAAGTTTGCTTCACGGCCGCGTTTTTATCGTCCTTATTGTTGGCCTTCGCCTTGAACTGCACGGTGGCATTCATTTCCGGGCGCAGGTAGGAATCGGGTTGCAGAATCTGCACCTTGACCTGGACGGTTGCTTTCTGGCGATTTGCTTCCGGCGACATTTCGGCAATCTCGCCTTTGTAGGAGCGATCCTTGAACGCGTCGAGGGTGACAATGCCTTCCTGCTTGGGAGAGAGTTTGGCGAAGTCGTCCTGCGCGATATCGAGTTCTACCTGAATGTCGTTCAGATCCGCCAGGGCTACCACTGACCCTCGCGGGCCGCCTTCGGCTCCGCTGGCGAATTGCGCCGTGACCAGTTCACCCTTCTCCGCCGTGCGTTCGAGAATCGTGCCGGTGACGGGTGCGCGAATCACCGTGGCATCGAGTTGAGACTTGGCGTACGCCATCTGGCCTTGCGCCTGCAAAAGGTCACCGCGGGCACGGAGAATTTCTTCAGAGCGCGGACCAAGCTGCATCAGCTTGAACGCCCGTTCCAGCGAATTCATTCTTTGCTGCGAAGCGTCGCACTTGCCGATCGCGTCGTCCAAATTCTGTTTTGACATTACTCCCTGCGCAACCAGGTCCCGGGTGCGATCCAGATTGATCTTGTCATTCAGAGCTGTTGCTCGCGCCTCCTGCAGATTGTGTTCTGCCTGCTGGATCTCCTCCGGGCGCGAGCCGTTCTCATTTTCAAGCAGGCGTGCTTTGGCGCTCTCGACCGCGCCGCGAGCTTGTTCATACTGGGCGCGGAATTCCTCGTCCTCAAGGCGGACCAGAACTTGTCCTTCTTTTACCTTGTCGCCTTTTTCCACGCCAATCCACGCTACGCGGCCGGTGACTTTTGAATTCACGCTGATCTTGTGATGGGCGACAATGTATCCGCTCGCGGAAAGCACGGTACTGCCGGCTACGTCACTGCCTTCCGCGATTGCGCGCGCGACTTCCACTTCGGGCGTGTTGGAGGCGAGTGCGCGGTACGCCAGGGCAACGATTCCCAGGAGGACGACCACGGCGATTCCGCCCAGAATGAAGCGGCGCGACCACGCAGGCGGTTCTCCGCCTCCGCCGCGCAGCGAATGATCGATGCGCAGACTTCGCAGATCTTCGTGCTTCGTATCGCTTGGGCCGAGATCTGTTGGCATTGTTGAAGGATGCTCCAGATTCTTATGTTGACGCAAAATCTAAGTCGCTAACAATTGTACGAACTATGTAGGAACAACGTGCGAATCAGGCCCGCAGCGAGGTTAGAATATCCTGCCGCGCCGCATGCCAGGCGGGCGCGAAGCCTCCCAGCAAGCCCATGATCATCGCAAACAGCACCGCCGCCACCGCGACTGCCCACGTCAGATGCAGGCTGAACACCGTCTCACTGAAGGTTAGCTGGTTGCCGATTCCCGTGGTCATGCCGTTGAAGGGCAGTATCAAAACAATCCCGACAATCGCTCCCAGCAGCGAAAGCAGCAACGCTTCGATCACGAACGAGGTGAGAATGCTGGGCCGGGAAAATCCTATGATGCGAAGAGTGGCGATCTCGCGCGAGCGGTATGCGACCGCCGCATACATCGTATTCATAGCGGCGAAGCTGGAACCGATCGCCATGATGATGGCCACAAACGTGCCGATAAATTTGATCGGTCCGCCGGAACTGGTTTGCTTCTCGTAGTAATCGGTTTCGAGCGTGCCCTCGAGCTTCAGCCGCTGATCGTCGCTGACGCGGTGTTTCAGCGCGTCCGCCGCGATCGGGTCCGTTGCTCGCAGATAGGCAGAAGCATAGCCGCCCTGGCGGTCGAAATCGGCGGCGATCTGGTTGACGTCGCCCCAGAGTTCCGAATCGTATGCGGTGCCACCGGAGTCGAACACGCCAACGACTTTCCACTGTCCCTTGGCAAAATCCATTGTGTCGCCCACGTTGGCTCCGTTGAAACGGTCGTGGATCGACTTGCCGACGACGATCTCACGCTGTCCGGGCGTAAACCAGCGGCCTTCGACCAGTTTGGCGTTGGGACGCAGAGTGAGGCCCTCCGGCATCAGGCCGCGAACGGAAACATTGACTTCGCCGGTGCCATCTTTGCGGGGCAGCACGACCACCACCACCCATTCGGCAGAGGCGATTGGATCCCCTTGGGCGTCTTTGGCAATGCCGGGCAGCGTTCTTAACGTCGGGAACAGATCGGCGTCGAAGCCTCCCGAAAGTTCGGCGGTGGAGCCCTTGCGCATGACGAGCACGTTAATCGGATCGCCGCTGGCCATGAAGGCCTTCTTCAGACCCGCCAGCAGCGCCATCAGGAAAACGGCGGTGGTTACGGTGAGCGCAATGCCCAGAGCGGTCATGATGGTGAGGCCCTTGCGCAGCTTCAGATTGCGGATGTTATAGCTGATCGGAATCGCCATAGTGTCTTGTCGTTGGTCGTTGGTCGTTAGTCGCTAGCCAATGTGACGCAAGCCCTCCACGATATCTAATTTTGCCGCACGGTAGGCAGGAAGGATCGCGCTTAGAAATCCCACCATGGCCGCGACGAAGATGGAGAGCAGAAAGGTGGGGATGGTTACCTTCATCCCGAGGAAGAAGAAACCCATTCCGGGGGCTTTTGCCATCGCCGACACCAATCCGATGGCTAGCAGGCAGCCCAGGATGCCACCGACCAAAGCGACGGTGATGGATTCACTCACATAAAGACCGAGAATCGATTGCCGGGTAAAGCCCAGCGTCTTCAGCACGGCCACTTCGCGGGTGCGCTCGCGGATGGACATGGCCATGGTGTTGGCAGAGACGAGCAAAGTCGCGAACACTACTGCGAAACAGATGCTCAAGATGAACGCCTTGACGTTGCCGAGACTGTTGATGAAGCCGAGCTGGAACGCCTTCTCGGTTTCCGTTTTGGTGGGCTCGGGAGAGTTGTGGAACATGGCATCGATGGCGGCGGCGATCTTGGGAACGTCCTCGGGAGAGTCAGCGAGAATGTTAAAAGTGCCAGCGTGGCCCTTGGCGAAGGGAACTGCCTCCTCGACATACTTATAATTGAAGTAGACGGTGATGGTGGGCTGGGGCGCAATGAAGATTCCACGAATCGTGAGTTCTAGGTCCACCGGGAAGATGGTTCCCTTAATCACGATGCGATCGCCGATTTTCCAGCCATACTTCTTCGCCAGTTCACTGTCGACCACGCAGCCGGCTTGATCGCGCTGCCAGGCGGCTAGTTGATCGTCCGGAATCTTGAAGTCAGTCTGCACCTTAAAGATTTCCGCCGGATCGGTGCCAAACTGGGCGAAGAAATTCTCGGGTTTGTCGTCTTTGTACAAGCCGCCAAACCACTGCGTGGGAGCTACCGCCACGACTCCGGGCACGGCGCGCATTTTTTCCCGGTAATACACGGGCATACTCTCGGTCAACGAAACGCGATGGCGGGTAATCAGCCGCAGGGCCGACTGCGTGCTGCCCTTGTCAAGGTAGAAGCTGTGCCAGATGCTCATCATCAGAGTCAGCAGCAGCAGCGAGAACGTGATGCTTAACACGGTCAGAAGGCTGCGGCGCTTGTTGCGAAACGCGCTTTTAGTCACGAAGCGGGTTAAGGTCATGCGACTCCGGAAGGCCCACTTGTTTTGATCAGAGAATTACCCGGAAAGTAGAGCCAGCCCCAATTACGCTACAACTGAGGATAAAGCAGCGGTTGCGATATCGACAACCGGGGGGGCCTCTTTTCATGAATTCCCGACCGCCGCGCTCCTCATTGTCACGATCGATCGTGGACGATGACCGCGTACAGCGGAGTCCGTCGCGAGACTTGTGCGATAGCTAGGGATTGTTACGACAACAATTGACCACGTCTGCGGTAGGATTAAACTCTAAGAGCCTGTTCTCCGATGGATGGGGCGATGCAGTTTGCGATTTCAGTTCCGATAGCAGTCCTACTTTTCTGCAACACTCTGTTCGGGCAGTCTGCGACGCGCGCAATTCAGCCTCAGACCCTCCAAGTCCGGGGAACCATCACAGACCCACTCGAAGGCGTAATCCCCGGAGTCAAGGTCACGTTCCAGAACGCGTTGCCACTACAACTTTCCATTCGCTATGGAAGTCGCACACCACTTGACGGCACCTAATCTTACACCGGCGAGAAAACCCGCGAGTACCAGACTCCTGTCCTCGTGGCGTACAACCTCTTCTCGCTGCAGGCGGATAAGGTCACCTACGATGTGCAGAAGCGCACAATCGAGGCACGTGGCAATGTCATCGCGGTGAGCGAATCGGGCGCAACCCAACGCACCGACTCTATGGCCTTTAAGATCGAAAACGGCCAAGTTGTGATGCTTCGGTAGCGCACAGCTAGCTGCTGAGAACCGACAATTTCACTAACTACGAGCCCCAGCAAACCTGCCTTTGCTTCTTCTGGGGCGCTGACGGGTGTTTGCGGACTGGACGGGGTGCTGGACATGGGCATCTCGAAACGACGGCTTGAACGCCGGGACGCGGAAGAAGCCGCGCGTCTAAAGAACGCGCCATTATACGCGAGAGGATCCGTACTTAGTCACTGATAACCCCAAACTTGGTGAGGATCTCTTTCTTTTGCTGTGCTTTGGCGGGGGCATAGAAGTGAACTAACTCTGCTGAAGAGGCCATTTTCCGTTACTTCCGTAACTCTGAATTGTGCAGTTGATGGCGTTATTCTAATAGCGATTCTCCCCCTGTTCTTAGTCATCCCATATTCAGGGCGTTGTGCGGCTTATCACCGCGAGGGCGATTTCAATGGCGACGATGTTTGGCCGTTTCGAAATTCAGAGTGAGCTTTCCAAGTCAGAGACCGCCATGATTTATAAGGCGATGGACTCGGAAACCAATCAAGTCGTGGCACTCAAGACGCAGGGTCTTGAGCCGCTCGGCGAGCGTGCGGACGCGTTTGTGGAGGCGCTGATCAAAGAAGGCGAGAGCACGCGTGATCTCGTCGGCCAGAATATTGTTTTGCTCTATGGCGCAGGCGAGATCGACGGCCAATTCTGCGCGGCGATGGAGTACATCCAGGGCAACAGCATCGCCACCATGCTGGCGCGCAAAGAAGGCTTCTCAATCTGGGATCTGCTCGATATTACACGCCAGGTTTGTGCCGGTCTGGAGCAAGCTGCCTCGAAGGGCGTGGCCCACCGTTCGCTGGAGCCAGCAAAGATCATGGTGCAGTGGGACGGGATGGTCAAAATCCTCGGCTATGGCATCTCCAACATGAGCCTGATCGAAGCTGATTCCGAAAAAGGTTTGGGCCGGCTGCTGCCCTACTGTTCTCCCGAGCAGATTCGGGGAGAAGCCATTGACTTGCGTTCGAACCTGTTTACCTTGGGTGCGATCCTCTACGAGATGGTGGTTGGACGGCTGGCTTTCGACGCTGCAGATCCGGTTACGCTGGCCAGCCGGATTGAGAATGACACGCCGGCCAACCCGTCGGCGGTGAATCCCAAGATCCACCCGGCGGTAAGTGCGCTGATAATGAAAGCGCTGGCTAAAGATCCGGCGGAACGTTATCAGAGCGCGCGGGAATTGCTGGATGACCTGGAGAAGTGCAAGGAGAACAGCAAGAAGGCCGCCCCTGATGCAAAGCGGACGACCCAGCCGCCAAAGGTTGCGGTGAATCCCGCGGCTCGTGCGGCGGCGGCCAGCAAGTTTGCGTCGGCACCGTCAAGCGCGGCTACACCGGAGGCTTCCGCTCCACCGGTTTCGCCCAAACCTGCTGCGGCTGTTCCTACAAGGCCGGTTCCACCCAGAATCGACACACCGTCATTTTCGCCATCGTTTTCGCCAGCCAAGCCGCCCGCAGCTGCAACGCGAGCCACTGCGGCTGCTGCGGGCGCCGTGAGCGGAGGTGGCGCCAGCCGCTTCTCCAATGCGAACTCCGATTCGGGACTAGGTTCGCAATCCAACACTAACTCGGATTCGGACACGGCCTCGCTACTCATGAGCGATTTTCAAATAAGCGCTCCCGAAGCCGAGGCTGCAGTCAGCCCGGTTCTATCGGCAGCGGTGGCGGAACCAGAAACCGAGCAACATTCGCCTCGCGTCGCCGTTGATCCGATGATGTCTGCGCCAGCGCCGAGCTCAGCTGGCACGAGCTTTTCTGACCTGGCAGAGATGCCTCCGCTCAAGGAACCAGTTTTCACGCCACCAGTTCCCGAGCCGGTTGAGGCACCTCGGCCGGTGGTGCAGCTTAATCCGCGGAAACAAGAAGAGAAACCAAGAATCCAGCCGCGGCAAGTCGCGGAGAAGGCAATCAAGGAAATTGCCACGGTTCCGCCTCGGCTGATGCTCTATTCCATCCTGGGCGCGGTTGGACTGATCCTCGTGATTGCAATCGTGGTCTTCTTTCATGTCCGGTCGGAAGACGATGGTTCGACGGCTGCGCCTCAGCCTACGAAAGCCGCAGAATCAAGCGCAGCCGAGACAGACGAACAGGCTCCGGTGGCGCCGGCAGTCGAGAAGCCAGCTCCTCCGGTTGCGCCCATTGTGGAAGCCCAACCGAGCCTGACGGTACGCCAAGTCGAAAGGCGCAGCGCGAACAATCGACGGAGGCCCGCTCCCGCCCCGATGCCGGTCATTATCCCAGGCCAGGCGCTGATCGACTCCACCCCGCAGGGTGCGCAGTTTCAAGTCGACGGGAAAAGCGATCCGTCGTGGATTACACCGTTTACGGTGGCGAACTTGAGTCCGGGTAAGCACGTCATATCGGTAAGCAAGTCCGGCTATTCGTCGGACATACGGTCGGTCGAAGTTGCTGCCGGCAGTAAATCATCCCTGGTACTTCATTTGTCTCCGATCAATGCGCTGGTGGCGGTGAACAGCACGCCGCCTGGCGCCGAGGTAATCATGGACGGCAAGTCTACCGGACGAGTGACCCCGGTGCAGTTCGCCGTGGAAAAAGGAAACCATACGATTCTGTTGCGCAAGCAGGGATACCTCGAAGAGACGGTCACTGCCGATCTCGGTCCCGGGCAGAATTTCCAGTACTCGCCCGCGCTTCGAGCGCTGGGGAATGCTGAGGAAATGCGGACAGTCGGCAAGTTCAACAAGATGTTTGGACGCGGCGGAGACAGCACGGCAGGCATGGGTACCATCAGCATTCACACCCAGCCGAAAGGCGCGCAGATCGCAATCAACCAACGGCTGCTTGAGAAGTTGTCGCCCGTCGACGTCATGCTGGGACCGGGGAATTACATCGTGGATATCACGCTGACCGGGTTCAAGCCGGTACACAAAGTCGTCACTGTCGACAGAGGCGGTAAGGTCGCACTCGACGAAATTCTTGGGCGGGAATGAGCAGGGGTGGCTGACCTCTGACGGGGTGCGGGCATTCCGTCCGCGCTCTTTCCCCTAAAAAGCCCGACTGCAAGCTACTGCATAGCTGATCGATATAATTGATCAAGCGGAGCCATTAACAGGAAAGATTCCGCCATCCGGCCCCGAGTGGGTGTAATCTGAAGCCTGCGGCTCCCGGTCGCCTGTCACTTAGAGCCGTCGAAAAACTACAGTTTGCGGTTCCGGATGTGCGTAGGACAGGCTAGAGCAAGAGGGAGTGAGTTAGTGTCTTCGCAGCCCATGCCGGGCAGGGTAAGTCCCGATCTGTTGCAGGCTCTTCGCAAGATCGAATCGGTTCAGTCGTTCCCCAAAGGCGCCACGCTGTTTCAGCAGGGTTCCGCGGTCACTGGCGTTTACGTGGTGGAGAGCGGCGAGGTTCGCGTGCTGCTGCCAGCAAGTCAGAGACAAAAACAGCTTTTGGAGGTCGTCGGGCCGGGAACCATGCTTGGGCTGAGCGAGAGCATGACTGGGGAAAAGTATCGGATTACCGCTGAAGCGTCCGAGCAAACGACGGCGGCTTTCATTCCGCGCGAGGACTTCCTGGAGTTTCTGCGCAAGCATGGCGATTTCTGCATGCAGGTGGTGCGGCTGTTGAGCGAAGACTTGCACGGACTTTACCACAAATTCCGCAGCATCAGTGCGCATCCGGGGCGTCCGCGGCACCGGCCGTTGGATGAGCAACTGAACTAGCTCTCAGCTGTCAGCTCTCAGCTACTACACTCGGGCTGAGCGGGATTCATCCAGACAACCAGACATGACTGTCACTGCTGGCGTTTGATTTTGCCGAGGGCTGGATAGCTGAGAGCTGCTTTTTCTAGTTTGCTTTGAAGTTGACGGTGATTTGCGTCTCGATTTCGACCGGCTGGCCATCGAGGTAGTAGGGCTTGTACCTCCACTGGCGGACAGCTTCTACGGCGGCGTGCGCGAGGATGGCGTCTCCCTTGAGCACTTTCACGTTGGTGACGTTGCCCTCTTTATCGATGGTGGCTTCGATGTCTACTGCGCCCTGGGCATGAACCGCGAGTGCGGCTGGCGGATACTTAGGTTGCACCCTCTTGATGACGAGTCCCTGGGATACACCCTGGGAAACTCTTATTGTTGCCAGTGAGGGCTTGGGAAGACTTGGCGATTCCGAAATCAGGCTGCTCAAGTTGCTGTCGTTTGCGGATGCATCGGCGAGCGGGCTGGGGAGCTGAGGAGCGGAGTCTTCGGATTGGGCCTTCGCTTTGGTTCCCGCAGCGTTCGACTTCACGACTATGGGTGCCGAACCGGGTTTCTTCGTTCCCGGCTCAGGATCAATCGCGATCCGCATCATCGGAGCATTACCGGTGCCGGCCGACGGTTTGTCGAGCGGTATCGCCGCGGTCGTTTTAGGAGCTGGGGCTGGGGTTGCAGAACTCGCCAGGTCGGGTTGGCTCGCCGAAGGCCCTCCCACTGGGGCGGCGATGGGCGCCACAGCAGACGTCGGCCGTGCGGCGCTCTGTGGCGAGCTTACGGCTTGCGGAGCTGGAGCTGTGCTGGACTTGCCAAACTTCCCAAAACCAACGTAGCCGAGTGCGGCCAGAGCCAGGATAACCACAGCCGCGATCAGGACTTTTTTCTTGATACCCGATCCGCCGGAATCTTCTTCGCCGAATGCGGCAAACGATGGGGCATTCCCGACATAACCGGACATTGAAATCGAAGATGACGCGGTGCTGTGTGATGACGTGGAAAACTCCGATGCAACGGTCTTGTTTTCTTTTGCTGCCGGAACCGTTCCTTTCTTTGCCGGCGCCGGTGCTGCGGCCGATCGCGGGGCAGAGGTGAAAGCGGAGCGGGTCACCTGGGTTGGAACGGACACGGGAGCAATTTTTTCCGCTACATCATTGTGGGCTGCCTCGGTTTTGATTTCACCCAGCTTGATTTCATCCAGGGCAACGGGCTGCCACGATTCCTCCGGCTGTTCAACCGCGATCGTGGGCTCAGTCTGCGCTGCATGCGCGGGAACAAGTGCCGGTTCGCTTTCAACCTGTTCTGACGCTGCTATGGCTGGAATCGCGGGCGACAACCGATCTTCAACTTCAAACTCGGAAGAGATTGACGGCGGAGCAATCGCTGCAGCGCTTCGACTGGACGGTTGGGACGAACTGCCGGCGGATGTCGGAGCTGTTTTCGCGGATGTTGCTGACGCTGCCGCGCTGGTGGTACTGCCCCCAGCAGCATCAGAGTTCTTCCGCAACAGCCCACGGGCGACTCGAAGAGTCCCCTTTGCTTGCTCGACGTTGATCGGTTTGGTCAGCACAAGGTTGGCGCCGATGCGGTAGGACTTGGCCACGCCCGCCTGTCCTTCGACCACGGCGATGGCCAGCGAGCTCTGATTGGAACTGGAATTTCGCGCGCTCTTGAAGAGCAGCGAAGCGTTCTGCTCGTTCTCGCAGTCCACGACGATGGCGTCGTAACGCTGCGTCATCAACTTCTTGACCGCAGCAAAAGGTTCATGAACCGGCTCGATGGCGAAGTCCAGTTCGCTGAACACCTGACTTACGACGCGAGCCAGTTTTTCATCGGGACAGAAGAGTAAAGCTTGGTAACCCATGATGAGGCCATCGTAGGTAATATGGTGGGTAACCAGCAAGTTACGGGGGTAATTGAACGGAGGTCGATGATCGGTGGTCGGTGGTCGTTCGCGGCTTCGATTGGCAATCGACTAACGACTGACGACCAACGACATTCTTGCTAGGGTCGCTGGAAGTCGACGATTACGACGGTCTGGAAAGGCTGAGCCTTTCCATTGCGGAGGTAAGGCCGATAGCGCCACTGCTTCACGGCCTGGATAGCGGCGGTTGCCAGGATGGCGTCTCCCTCGACTAGTCGCAGACCCTCAACCTTGCCGTTTTCATCAACGACCGCCTTGAGGACGACCGTTCCATCCGCTCCCACGGAGCGTGCTTCGGCGGGATATTTCGGCGGAACGCTGCGAGCCAGCCGCTTTTCCGCACCCTTGGAAGAGAGAATGATCGCGCTGCTCTCCCCGGGAAGTTCGGCGTTGGACGAAGACGAAGCCGCCGGGGCGGTATCTTTCTTGCTGTCGCTGGGCTTACTAGCCTCAACCTTGATCGCCACGGGTGCAGCTGTGATTGTGGCCTTGGAAGTTGGCGGCGCAACGGTTGCGACCGGAACCGTTGGCGGCGCGACAGGAGCGGTCGCAGCGGCTGAACTTGTTGCGGCATCGGGGACCGCTGAGGGTGTCTGATTCGGGTCGGTCGACGATTCCGGCGCAGGGGCCGCGGTTGTGGCCGGAGCCAGCGGGGCCGGGGGCTTCGCTGGATTTGTTACCGGAACCGGCACCGGGCTCTGTTGTGGATGCGCCTGCGCCATTCCTGCGAGGGCCAGCACACGATCAATCTGCGGTTGGGCGATTTCCCGGAATCCAGGTTCATATATCCACGCAGCATAGAAGCCGGCAGCGGCGAGCGCGAGTATGAGCAACCGCACCAGCGAACCGCGTGGTTTCTGCTTTTGCTGGTAGGACGAAAAGACCGGGGCGGCAGATTCCGGTGCCCGTCGATTCGGCGCGGCTTTGCGCAGGTCCGAAGCTTTCGAGTCTGATTCTTTTTGGTCGGAAACTTTCAAGTTCGAAGCTTCCAGTTCCGATTCTTCCAGTTCCCTAAGCACGGGATCGTCGGACGGTGTTAGCGGGGGCTTAGGTTTCGAAGGCGCCACGTTTGGAGCAACGGGTGCGGCGTCGATTTCATCTTTATCCAAATCCAAAGCGGAATGTATCTTGGCCTTGACGGCCGGCGCCGAGAGCGATGCAGGAGCAGCGGTTGGAACGAAGCTGGGAGCAGCGGTTGGAACGAAGCTGGGAACGGGCTCTGCAAAATTCGTCAGTTGCGAGGAAGCGGCGGCAGCAGCGGCGTGGGCGCGTGGTTCGGGTGTAGTAGCGACCGGCGGCGCGGCAACGCTCTCGCTTGCCGGGACATCCTTTCGCACCCGGCTGACCGCGGTGCGGATGGTAGTGCGAGCCTGGTCTTTCGCGACCGGCTTGGTCAAAATCAATTCCGCGCCCAGGCGAAAAGCAGTGGGTAGGCCGGCGCGGCCATCGACGATGGCGATGGGGACAGGGTTGTTGCCGTTTTTCCCGCGACGGCAAACGTCAAAGATCAGTTTGGCTGCCGGCAGGTTCTCGCAGTCAACCAATACCAGGTCGAAGCTTTGCGAATTGAGTTTTTGGGCGGCGGATGCCCCGTCCAGGGGGCGCTCGCAAGTCACTGACATTTCTTCTAAAACGCCAGTGATTGAGCTGACTGCCTGGTCATCGGGCGACAAGAGCAAAGCATGGGGCATGGCTCTCTCATGCTAGGAACCGCCGTCGAAAGCCGCAAGTTACCGGGGTAAGCGGGTCGCTCCCAATAGTTTCACGGAATCCCCTGGCTTCCTCCGGTCGCCGACTCGGGCGAAGGGTAAACAATCGAACCGCGAAAGGCGGACTTGTCGACGGGCGCGAAATCGGGGAAAGGCAGCTTGTGTTGGTCCCGCCATTGCTGGACCTGTTGTTCCGCGGCGGCGGCTTTCTCCTTGTCCAGGCCGGAATCGCGCGAGAAGTATAAGGTCTGCGAAGGGAAGGCGAAACCGCTGCCAGAATTCTCGACGATATCCATGATGCGCAGCAAAAGGTCTTCGCGGATGGCTGTAAATTCGTTGGAGTCGCGAGTGAGGACGTAGCTGGAGATCTCAAGGCGCAGGGCGCTGCTGTCGAAATTGGCGAAGCGGATGCTTGCGGTGGCGCTTTCGACTTTCGGGTGTTCGTACAACATACGACGGATCTCGGCCAGCAGATAGCGCAACTGGTCTGCCGTGGTCTCACATCTGATCGCGAGCACAGGATTGAACTGAATTTTGTCGCGCCGGGTGAAGTTCTCGATGTTTATGGTGGCGAGGGCGCCGTTGGGAATGGAAAGCTCGGTGCGCGCGTCGGTGCGGACGCGAGTGGAACGCAGGCTGATGTCTTCCACGGTTCCGGTGCGGTCGCCGAAGCGGCAGTAGTCGCCGACGCGGATGACTTCGTCGGCCAGGACGGAAACACCGCCGAAAAGATTCTCGAGTGTCTTCTGGGCGGCGAAGGCGATGGCGATGCCGCCGATGCCGAGCCCGGCGAGCATGGTGGTCAGGTTGAAACCCATGATGCCGAGCGTGGTCACGATCGCGGCTATCACCACTAGCGCTGTGAGCAAGCTTTCGCCCAGCACCATCAGGGTTCCCGTGCCGATGCGGCCCGCGCTGATGGCGCGGATGCGCAGGCGCTGCATGGTGAGGGCGGTCACACGGAGCAAAAACCAGAAGAAGCCGATGCTGATGAGAACCTGAATGGTTCGGGAGTAATAAAGACGCGGAAGCAACGGCAGACCGAGGTAGCCGGCAATGACGCGGTGAGCCAACGCGCTGAATGAAAGCAGCAGCGGCTCGGACATGCGGCCGTAGGAATGCAGGTTGGGGCGATGTCTGAACTTGAGCAAAAGGCGGCGCGGAATCGCCAACAGCAAGACTATCGCCCAGCCAATCGCGATGGCCACGGGAATCGCGGCCAAGAGCGCCAGCCATTGCCAGAGGGGCATCCCGAGAAAAACGTTTCGCACCAGACTTCGCGGAAGTTTGCTTTCGACCTGATGAGCTTCGACGCTGTCATATAGCTCAGGGATTTTGGTCAGTGTGTCGGAAGAGAAAAGCCAGATTTTTCCGAAGTTTGGGTCCACGACCCGGACTAGAACGACGGGAATGTCCGAATCGCCGTAAGAAAAGGTGCCAATGGTTTGCTGATCCGTGGTGCCGTACTCGATATTGCCTTCGGAACTGGTGCTGAGCCGCCGCAGGCTGCCGACGAAGGCGCGGTCCATCAGCACCTTCATCTTCTCGGCCAGGTCCGGTCCCTGTGACTGTCGACGGACGGCGCTAATCTGCAGGTAGTCGGCGGCGGTCTTGTAATCTCCGGATTGCGCCGCTTGTAGGAATCCAAGGACGGTTCCCGACGGCGTCCCGCGTCCCAGTTGATCGGCGGGCGCGGGAGTTGATCCCTGGGTCTGCGCCGCACCCGGCAGCAGGCTGGTCACTGACTGGGCCACCAAGCTTTGGAACGAAAGGAAAACAACAAGAACCAACAGCGTCAATTTTTTCATCGAGGTTCCAACATAAGTGATGAGATTCACCGCGGACGGGCGAGGCGCCCGTCTCTCCACTGTGTTATTCATCGCCGCTACTACCTTTTCGGGCGATAGATGTCGGTGGCCTGTCCGTAGAAGACTTCCGCCGATTCCATCATGGTCTCCGATAGCGTTGGGTGCGGATGGATGGTCATGCCGACATCGGCCGCCAGCGCGCACATTTCGATGGCCAGCACGCCTTCGGCGATCAGTTCGCCGGCGCCCGCGCCCACGATGCCGACACCGAGTATGCGTTCCGTCTTCGGATCGATGAGCAACTTGGTGAGACCTTCGGGGCGGTCGAGTGTGATAGCGCGCCCGGAAGCGGCCCAGGGAAACTTGGCGACGGTGATTTCGCGGCCTTGTTCTTTGGCCTGCGTTTCGGTCAGTCCGGCCCACGCAATTTCTGGATCGGTGAACACGACCGCAGGAATCGCGTTCGGTTCGAAAGCGACTTTGTGGCCGGCGATGGCTTCCACGGCGGTGCGGCCCTCGTGCATTGCTTTGTGGGCCAGCATCGGTTCGCCGGCTACGTCACCTATGGCGTAGATCGTCGGGTCGGCGGTCTGGCGCTGCTCGTTGATTTCGATGAATCCCTTCTGGTTGACTTTGACTTTGGTCTGGTCGAGGCCGGGGATCTCGGAGTTCGCCCGGCGTCCTACCGACATCAGCACGCGGTCGAAGACCCGTTCTTTTTCTTTTACGGTTGCGCCTTCGAGGGTTACGCGGATGCCCGTCTTCTCGTCCTTTAGCGATTTGACGGTGGTGTTGAGCAGGATCGCGGCGAAGAGTTTTTCCAGACGCTTGTGCAGCGGCAGCACTAGGTCGCGATCGGCTCCGGGCAGCAGACCGGGCATCATTTCTACGCAGGTCACTTTGGTGCCTAGCGTGGCGTAGACCGATCCCAGTTCTAATCCTATGTAGCCGCCGCCGATCACTAGCAACGTTTTTGGAATGTCGGGGAGGTCGAGAGCGCTGGTCGAATCCATTAGGCGCGGGCTGTCGAGTTTGAGGCTGGGCACGACGGTCGGACGCGATCCGGTGGCGATGATGATGCGGTCGAAGGTCAGGTTCTCTTCGCCGCCGGCTGCGGTCTTTGTCACTTTCAGCGTGCTGGAATTCACGAATGCCGCTTTGCCTTGCACGAACTGCACCGCGCGCTGTTTGGATAACTGTCCCAGGCCTCCGGTGAGCTTTTTGACTACACTCTCTTTCCAATCGCGGAGCCTGTTGAGGTCAACTTTGGGCTCGCCGAATTCGATGCCCCAATTCTTGGCCTGCTCGGCTTCTTCGAGCAGTTTGGCCACGTGCAGCAGGGCTTTAGACGGGATGCAGCCGCGATATAGGCAGACGCCACCGGGATTCACTTCCGGGTCGATCAGCGTAACTTTCATGCCCAGGTCGGCGGCGAGAAATGCGGCGGCGTATCCGCCAGGACCGCCACCAATTACCGCTACAAGGAGATTCGAGGTGTTCGCCATTTTTCTTCTTATCCTTGATGATAGTAACCACTCTTGTCATCCTGAGCGAAGAGAAGGACCTACTGTTTCGTGGCACCGGCAGAAAGCAGGTCCTTCGCTCCGCTCAGGAGGACAATTTCATGTATAGCGCCGAACGGTCCCAATTTGGCCGACTCTCGCCACGAGCTGCTATCCCTGAACCGAAAGCAGGAACGGCTGCTCGAAGGCTTCCGCGATCCAACGCAGGAAACGCGCGGCGTCGGCACCATCGATCAACCGGTGATCGTACGAGAGTGAGAGCGGCAGAATCAAGCGCGGCTCGAATTTGCTGTTCACCCACTCCGGCTCCATGCGCGAACGCGACAGGCCGAGGATCGCCACCTCGGGATGATTCACGATGGGAGAAAATCCGGTGCCGCCGATTCCGCCGAGATTCGTGATGGTGAAGGTGCCGCCTTCCATTTCCTCGGGAGTTAACTTGCGGTCGCGCGCTTTTTTCGACAGCTGCGTCATCTCCGCCGCCAACTCGACGATATTTTTCTTGTCTACGTCGCGAAGGACCGGGACTAAGAGTCCGCGATCGGTGTCTACCGCAACGCCGATGCTGATGTACTGCTTGTAGACGATTTCTTCCTTCGCCATGTCGATCGAGGCGTTGAACTGGGGGAAGACTTTCAGGGCCGACGCGCAGACTTTCAGCGCGATCGCAGTCACGGTCATCTTGCCGCCGGCTTCTTCGGCTCGCGGGGCGAATTTGGCGCGTAACTGCTCGAGTTCGGTGATGTCGGCGCGATCCTGCTGGGTGACATGCGGAATCGTGTTCCATGCCCCACGAAGATGTTCGGCGGTCTTGCGCCGTACCCCGCGCATCGAAACGCGTTCCGTTTTGCCCCACTTCGCGAAGTCGGGCAGTTCGGGTTCGGCGAAGGTTCCGCGTGGAGTTTGCGCCGCTGCTGCCGCTGCCAGCAGAGCGCTCTTGGCGCACAGCTTCACGTCGTCTTCGCTGATGCGCCCGCCGGGGCCGCTGCCTTGCACGCTGTGAATATCAACTCCGATTTCGCGCGCCAGACGACGCACGTGCGGCGCCGCCGGCGCCGGGTCGCGGTGCTCCGTGCCGGCAACCTTGCCCAGTTGCACGGGCATGCTGAACGCCGGAACCGGGGCTGGCGGCTGATCGGGCGGCAACGCCTGTTCTTCGGTTTTGCCCTCGGCGCGCATCGCCAACTGGAACGCTAGACGCGCCGCTTGCTGTCCGGAGATGTGCTCTACTGGTTCGTGCCTGTGGGCAGGTCGCATCTCGGCGACTGCACCACCCTCCAGCGTGAAGATGACTTCACCGACCTTGACCTTCTGACCCTCTTTGACTTTGACCTCGCGCACGACGCCGGTAACCGAAGAAGGAACTTCGACTACGGCTTTATCGGTTTCGAGCTCTATGACCGGCTGGCCTTCGGAAACGCTCGCGCCCGGCGAGATCATCAATCGAACCAGATCGCCGGAGTCGATATTCTCTCCCAGTTCCGGCAGTTTGAATTCGCTGGCCGTAGCGGCGGCGGGTTTGGCTCGCCGGTCTGGCTGAGGTGCAGGCGCCGGGGCGGGCTGCGCTGGGGCCGCCGGAATTGGCGCCGGGGGAACTGCGCCGGATTGCGCGGCTGGTTTCGAGGCAGGGGCCGTTGCAGTCCCGGTTCCGTTTTCGACGGTGAAGATGACCTGCCCTACGCGGAGCTTGTCGCCTTCTTTTACTCGGATTTCGCCGATCGTGCCGGTCACCGAGGAAGGCACTTCCACCACTGCCTTGTCGGTTTCGAGTTCCATCACCGGCTCGCCTTCGGCGATGCTGGCGCCGGGCTTGATCATCAAGCGGACGAGGTCGCCGCTCTCGATATTCTCGCCCAGCTCGGGCAGTTTAAATTCCGTCGGCATTCTTTCGTTGTCCCTCTATGTCTTCTGTGCGTGAGAACTCGGTCGTCCCTCCGGAGCGCGCGCCTTGCCCGGGTGCCGTCCCTTGCGGGACTCGATTATTCACTTCCGCTTACCCGGCACTTACGTGCCGGGCTTTCTTGTCCCGCCGCTTCGCGGCTGGCGCTAGCTGGTGGCTGGGTTGCGCTTTTCCGGATCGATGCCTAGATCGCGGATGGCTTTGTCCAGCAGTTTCGCGCTAACGCCGTCGCCGCCGTCCTTCTTGTCCTTATCCTTATCTTTATCCTTGTCAACGGACTTTTCGTTGGCCAAGGCATGCAGCGTGGCTAGCACTATGTGCTTTGCGTCGACTTCGAAAAAGTCTCGCAGCGATACACGATTCTCGCTGCGTCCGAAGCCGTCCGTACCGAGCGACACTAGCTTGCCTGGAACCCACTGGGCGATACTTTCCGGCAGAACTTTCATGTAGTCCGATGCAGCGATGAATGGGCCGGGCGCACCCTTTAGTGTCTGGGTGACGTACGGCACCTTTGCTTTCTGTGTAGGGTGCAGCATGTTCCAGCGGGCGCAGTCGTTGGCTTCCTTATAGAGTTCTTTGTAGCTGGTGACGCTCCAGACGTCCGCCGCGACGCCATAGTCCTTCTCAAGAATCGCCTGCGCCTTGAGCACCTCAAACATGATGGCGCCGCTGCCCAGCAACTGCGCGCGCAGCTTCGCGGTTTTCTTTTCGGAAGTCCGGTAGCCATACAGGCCCTTGAGGATGCCCTCGCGGACGCCCGGCTGGCTGGGCATCTCAGGCATGGGCAGCGGCTCGTTGCCGACGGTCAAGTAGTAGAAGATGGATTCGCCGTCGACATACATGCGCTTGATGCCGTCCTGAATGATGACGGCGATCTCGTAGGCGAAGGCTGGATCATAAGCCAGCAGGTTCGGCACCGCTAGAGCGAGGACGTGACTGTGTCCATCCTGATGCTGCAGGCCCTCGCCTGCCAGCGTCGTTCTTCCCGCCGTGCCTCCGATGAGAAAACCACGGCAGCGCATGTCGGCCGCGGCCCAGATCAGGTCGCCGATGCGCTGCAATCCGAACATGGAGTAATAAATAAAGAAGGGGATCGTGTTGATGCCGTGGTTGGCATAGGCGGTACCGGCGGCGATGAACGAGCACATCGATCCCGCCTCTGTGATGCCTTCTTCCAGAATCTGCCCGTTCTTCGCTTCCTTGTAATAAAGGAGCGTATCCATATCAACGGGCTCATAGAGCTGGCCGACGCTCGAATAGATTCCGACCTGGCGGAAGAGTGCCTCCATGCCGAAGGTGCGGGCTTCATCGGGAACAACGGGCACGATGAACTTCCCAACCTCGGGATCGCGCAGCAACTTCGAGAGCATGCGCACGAAGACCATGGTGGTCGACGCCTCGCGGCCTTCGGTGCCTTTGTAGAACTCTTCGAAGAGCGCTTCGGAAACTGGCTTCAGCGGCGTGGCGCGCACTTTGCGCATCGGCATGTAGCCGCCCAGTTGTTTGCGGCGCTCCTGCATGTACTTGACCTCGGGGCTGTCGTCGGCGGGGCGATAGAAGGGAGCGTTGTGCAGCTCGCCGTCTGGAACCGGAATGCCGAAGCGCGAGCGAAAGATTTGCAACTCATCGTCGTTCAGCTTTTTTTGCTGGTGCGTGATGTTCTTGCCTTCGCCCGCTTCGCCGAGTCCGTAGCCCTTGATGGTCTTGGCGAGAATGATGGTGGGAGACCCGGTGTGCTCGACCGCAGCCTTGTACGCGGCGTGTACTTTGATCGGATCGTGGCCGCCGAGGCGCATGCGGGCGAGTTGCTCGTCCGAAAGATGTTCGACCATCTTCAGCAGTCGGGGATCGGTGCCGAAGAAATTTTGCCGGAAGTACGCGCCGCTCTCGACGAAATATTTCTGGTACTGTCCGTCGGTAATCTCGCCCATGCGCCTGACGAGCAGGCCATCACGATCGGCCTGAATGAGCGGATCCCAATCGCCGCCCCAGATGACCTTGATGACGTTCCATCCCGCGCCGCGGAAAATCGCTTCCAGCTCCTGGATGATCTTGCCGTTGCCGCGCACGGGTCCGTCGAGGCGCTGCAGATTGCAGTTGACGACGAAAATCAGGTTGTCGAGGCGCTCGCGCGAAGCCAGCGTGATCGAGCCTAGCGACTCGGGTTCGTCCATTTCGCCATCGCCCAGGAAGGCCCAGACTTTGCCGCCAGTCGAGGTTTTCAAGCCGCGATTCTCGAGATACTTGATGAAGCGCGCGTGGTAGATCGCCTGAATCGGACCCAATCCCATGGATACGGTCGGGAATTCCCAGAAGTCGGGCATCAGCCAGGGATGCGGATACGAGGAAAGTCCACCGCCCGGTTTCAATTCGCGCCGGAAGTTCTCCAATTTCTCTTTGGGGATACGGCCTTCGAGGTAGGCGCGCGCGTACATTCCGGGCGCGGCGTGTCCCTGGAAATAAACCACATCGCGGTCGCCGGATTCTGTGGCTGCGTGAAAAAAATGATTGAACGCGACTTCGTAGAGCGTGGCCGCCGACGCGAACGTGGAGATGTGTCCGCCGATGCCTTCCTGAATCTTGTTGGCGCGGACGACCATGGCCATGGCGTTCCAGCGGACCAGGCTCTTGATGCGGCGCTCCATTTCCTGGCTGCCGGGGAACGGCGGTTGCTGGCGGGAAGGAATCGTATTCTGGTAGGGAGTGGTGGCCGAGAACGGCAGGTTGATGCCAGCCTCGCGCCGAGCATGCAGCGCCAGTTGTTGCAAGAGGCGCCCGGCACGGTTCGGTCCGCCGTGCGAGAGAACATAGTCGAGCGAGTCCAGCCACTCCCGTGTTTCCAATACTTCGATACCGTTTGTCGGTTGCGTCTCAGCCACACTGCCCTCACGAATAAGAATGCAATTTCCCATCATAAGCAATCGGGAAGAATTTTGCTGGGGGGATGGCTGGAGATTGCGGGCAGCTCGGCTTGGATGGGCGAGGCGCCCTTCTCTCCACCATCTTATTCGAGGGTTACGGCCTTCACGAGATTCCGCGGACGATCCACATCGAGCCCGCGCTTGGCGGCGACATGATAGGCGAATAACTGCAGGGGAACGATCTCCAGAATCGGCGAGAGCAGTTCCGGCGCCACGGGAATAAAGACGGTGTGGTCCGCCAGTTGCGTTACGGTTGCGTCTCCCTCGGTCGCCAGCGCGATCAACGTCGCACCTTGTTTCTTAAATCCTTCCATGTTGTTGACGTTTTGTTTGTAGCGCGCCACCGAACCCGCATCGCTGCGGTCGCAAGTCGCGATCATGACCAGCGGCAAGCGAAAATCGATCAGCGCGTTCGGGCCATGCTTGGCTTCTCCGGTGGGATAGCCTTCGGCGTGAATGTAGGAAACTTCTTTCAGCTTGAGAGCTCCATCCATGGCGATCGGATAATGGATGGCGCGGCCGAGGAACATGAAATCGTCCACGCGATAGTAACGCTCACCCAGTTGCTCGATTTGATCGGACGCCGCCAGGATCGTTTCCGTCTTTTCGGGCAGGGCGAGAAGTTCGCCGATGTAGTGCTGAGCGAGAGACTTCGAAACTTTCTCCTTGATTTCGCCGAGGTAGAGCGCGAACAGAAATAAACACGCCATTTGCGCGGTGAATGCTTTGGTGGAGGCGATGCTGATCTCCGGACCGGCGTGGGTGTAGATGAAACCGTCAGCTTCGCGCGCGATGGTCGAGCCTTCGACATTTGAAATCGCGATGGTGCGCGATCCTTTCTGCCGGGCTTCGCGCTGCGATGCGGTCGTGTCGGCGGTTTCTCCCGACTGAGTAATAAAGATGCTGAGTTCGCCCCGGCCAATCACGGGGTCGCGGTATTCGAACTCGCTCGCGTAGTCCACATCGACCGGCACGCCGGCAAGTTCCTGCATCATGAACTGGCCGGTCATCCCCGCATGGCGACTGGTCCCGGAAGCCACGATGTTGATCCGCCGGACGGCGCGCAGTTCCTCGCGTGAGATACGGATTTCATCCAAACGAACCCGTCCCTCGGCCAGCGAGACGCGCGGTTCAATGGTTCGCCGCAAAGCGTCGGGCTGCTCAAAAATCTCTCGAATCAGATGATGCGGAAATTTGCGCGTCTGAGGCATTACTCTCCTTGACAGTAATTGTTGTCGATCGTCACTCGTCATTGTGCTAAACATCGAGTGCCGAAGTCCAGCGCCTGAAGGCGTGTTGATGCGCATGCGTTTGCGGCACGCCTGAAGGCGTGGCCTGATACGAATCGTATTTGCGCCATGGGGCCGCGGACCGTTACCTCGGGCACTCCACACCGCCAATAAAGGTCCGCAACACTTCGCCTTCCGCGTTCAGGACCACGAAGTCTGCGTCGGCTCCCACTGTGAGAACGCCCTTATTGGCGATTCGCGCCACCCGCGCCGGATTTTGGCTGGCGGCAACCACGGCCTGGGCGAGATCCCATTCTGCGAAACGTGCCAGATTGCGTACGGCGCGGTCCATGGTCAAAACGCTTCCCGCCAGCCTGCCGTCCGCCATGCACTTGCCATCTCGAACATCCACATCGAACGAACCAAGGCGATACCGGCCATCCGGCATGCCGGTCGCCGAGATAGCATCTGTGATGAGCACCGTTTGCGTGGGGCCTTTGGCGTTAGCAAAGAGCTTCACGATTGCCGGATCGAGATGAACGCCGTCGGCGACGATGTCCGCCGTCAAGCGACGATCCGTGAGCACCGCGCCCAAAATACCCGGACTACGATGGTCCAGCGGACGCATGGCATTGAAGGTGTGCGTCGCGTGGCGCGCTCCCGCCGCGATTCCGCGTTCGGTCGCTGCGAAATCGGCGTCGGAATGTCCCAGGCTTACACAAACGCCGCGCCGCGCGGCTTCGGCAATGACCTCGGGAGCGCCCTCCAGTTCGGGAGCGATGGTCATCATGCGAATGCGGCCTTGGGCAGCCTGCCAGAACCGCTCGAACAAGGCCAGCGTCGGAGCCAGTAAATTCTCGGGCGGATGAACTCCTCGACGCGCATGGCTGATGAATGGCCCCTCAAGATGAATTCCGAGCGGGAGGGCCCGGCGCTTTCCAACCGCGGGGTGCCGTTCGTGCGCGTGTTCGCGATCGCGTTCACGCGCTTCGATCGCTGCCGCCAGTCGCTCGAGTGCACGCAAGGTCTTGTCCATCGAAGCGGTGACGGTGGTTGGAAAATAACTTGTGACCCCGTGCCTTGCGAGCAGTTGCTCGATTGCAGGCAGCGCGTCGGGGATATCGTCCATGACGTCAAATCCGGCGCTGCCGTGAATGTGAAGGTCAATGTAACCCGGCGCCATCAGCTGATCACCGAGATCGGAAATAGAAACTCCGACGGGAATGTGCCGGCTGTTCCGTGGGGAAATTTCGAGGATGCGTCCGTGCTCGACGAGCACGAGAGGATGCTCGACGGCACCATTATTTAAAAGCCTTCCAGTAGTGAAAGCCAGCATAGAAACGTTTTAATAGTGATAAGAAGACGGCAATCAAAAAGATTGTAGCAGCCTCGGCGTGCCCACAAATCACCCGACCGCAGAATGCTATACTGTCTGAGTTCGAGTCGCCGCATCGTTCCTGTGGTGGCCGTCCTCCAGTCGTCAGTCGGGGAGTGGCTCAGCCTGGTAGAGCACCTGGTTCGGGACCAGGGGGTCGGAGGTTCAAATCCTCTCTCCCCGACCAAATATTTTGCATTCAATCAATTGCGGTGTTTGTGAGATACGCGTCAGACGTGTAGTTCGACGGTTCCAAGTCCTATTTTACCGGCCAGCTGCTGTTCACAATCAATGACTTAGGAATTGAAATGAACCCCTAACGCAAGAACCAGGGGGTCAAGGTTCAAATTCTCTCTCCCCGCCAAATTCTAAAGCACTTATCGGAGCTCTCAGTGGGCGCTATTGGGCGCATACCAAGAAACGAATCCTGGCTCGGGACGCTGACTCCCAGCGGACTTCGCCAAGAGTGCAGCCTACGAGCCTACGATGGCGTATATATGGTTGGGAACCCAAGTCTCGCCATTTCAAGCGTTCCTGAGCCCCCTGTTCCCCCGGTGGTCAAAAAGGGCTCATCGGTTGCAGCTGCAGGTGAGTGAATCTAATGCCCGAGAAATCCGCGAACGCGATGGTCACTCGGGTATACCTTCTGAGGCTAACCGACGAATACCCGCTGGAATCCACTTCGCAACACCCTCGATGAGCGGCAAGGTGATTTCCTTTGATGTAACCTTGGTGTTCGAACCGACTGAGACTGGGAGACAACGAGCGAGTTGTCGTGCTTCCAAATTCCGAGTGCGGAGGTTCTTCGATGAATGGGCGCAACAACGCGGCACGGATTCTCGTTGCTCTGGGTGCTATGGTTTTGATCGCCGCTGCGCTGCTTCATTGCATAGCTGCCTACCAGAAAGTTTCGACTGAGGTGAGCGCTTCGAATCTGGGCGCTCCTTTGCAAAGGGCGTTGCGCACCGTTTTTCTCTTGGTCGGATGGGACTGGATCGTGATCGCGATCATCATGCTGATCAGCGCCTTCACTGTAACAAAATTACGGAAGGTGATTGTTTTGTTCTGCGGATTTGCTCTTCTGGTGACCGTGGCGGTGATGCTGGCGTTCTTGGGCTGGTTCGTAGGCACCGACATGGCTCTCGCATCATCCCTGATGAGCTTTTGCGGGGGCTTGTTGTTTCAAAACACCGCAGGCTAGCTCCTGCTTCTTCAGATCGCTCTTGCGAATCTAGTTTACGAAGCGACGGAGCATTGAACTCCGGGCACAGGCTTCCATTTCCCATCGATTTTCTTAAGGAGAACGAGGGAGCCACGCCCGCACAAGTTGTTGCACGTACTTCCTGTGAAAACTATCGCCAAAGTTCTTTGCCGATTGAAACCTACAGCAGTCACCCTGATGATCCCGCCTGAATCCGGGTACCGCTTGTAAAAGTCGTCCCAGTTGTAATTCTTGATGAGAGTTCCGATGGTCTCTGTACTGACAAGTTCGCAAGGCTTGTCAATCTCGAACCTCCGCTGCAAAAGCATTGGCTCTGTATGGCGCTTGTAGTCCTCGATTGCATCTTTGAATTCACGGGCTGCCTCTGGCGTCAAGCAATAATCATCTAGCTTTACAGGAGCGGTGGTCTCCTGCTGGATGGCGATTGTGCCTTTGGCGAAACCATAAGATTGCTCGCCGGAAAGGAAACGGCTGTAAATGGCGTAGGCGTCCTGATCGTCATATTCTGCCGCCGTAGAATTCTGGGCTTGAGCGCAAAGGCAGAGTATCGCGGCAGAGGCGATGATGAAGGAAACACGCATCGTATTTACCTCACGGGAAAGGCGAAGTTCAGTACACCGGATGATCGCGGAGCCAAAGTATGTACCCTGCATGGAGAGTCATAACAGTAGCCCCTCTTCCGGATGAGTCAACCACCGGGGAACGGCTGCGACCCAGATCATTGCCTCGCGCCATAATTGGGAATCGCGGGGCGTTCTTTCAGCGTCGCCCGAATCTGCTGGCGTTGCTCAGCGCTCAGTGCCGTGAACTGGAACCCGTACTCTGTTCCCAGTGCACGAACGACCTTTGCCGGGATCACCTGTTTGTCGCAGTCCGATAGCGGGATTTCGAGCGTCATAGACTCGCCCAGTATCAGAGCTTCGGCAACGAATGCCCCCAGACCACTCTCGCTGAGATTGCGCGCCCAGCCCTGCAGACTAATCCTCGCGTAGTCCCGCCGGAGAGGAATCTGAATCGTTGTCTCGAATACATGTCTCGGCGAAATCTTATCTAACGGACCCATTGCGTCGCCAGAAAGAGGTGTCGTCATTTGTTGCGATCAGTCTTTCGCACCACAGATGGATCATGAAGGATACCCGAGAGGTCCTTGCGCCTGAGGAACCATTCCTCGGCGGTTGACTCATCCGGACAAAGGGGCTTCGATCACCCGGCCGGGCGTTCACGTGCAGAGAGCGGCCAATTCTCGAATGTGCTCGACACCAGCAGGAAGTTGGCGGGATTCTGAACATGAAGGCCAGGACGGTGGCTTATCATAAGTACCGCATGATGGAAGTGCTAGGAGCCAAAAGCAGCGCCGAACTGATCAGTGCGCTGTCAGAAACCACGTGGTGGCTGCCTGGATCGACAGCGTTTCCGACAAGCAACCCGTTCCCGATCGTTTACGCAGTGTACCCACCGAATGCGTCCACTACCATAAAGTATGGATGTCCGAGCCTGAAATTGCGCGCATTCACGACCCAAGATTGCGATTTCCCCTCTGTGATGGCATGAATTGGACTGGAAGTTTTGCCAGTTGTTGGCTTGTCCCACATCGCGCATTCTCTTGGAGGAGAAAAACCGACCGCGAAGTGCGCGCCGTCGGGAGCGGATTTTTTTCACCGTCAACGCTGACAACATCTCCCTCCTCGACACCCGACCGGACGGAGGGCCCGTTGTTTGTTGAAATCCCCCCATGTCGCTCGGCGCGCCCGCTGACGTGTGGTTCGGGAATCATCGAGCGTTCCCCTGGAGGCAACCCGTATACCGGCGACGAAGTTCGTTGACGCCAGCGGAAAGTCATTGAACACGATTCCGCCAAACCGCCTGCGACTGGATTCTTGCTCGTTAGGTTTTCGAGTTCTTGAGTCGGTGAATTGGTGAATGCATCTTGGATGCGTGTTATTGCCCCATGACTGACCAGTCGAGTGAGCATTCCTATCTTCATAGGACTAGGGGTCTCTTCCAATGATCGGAAACTCGCTATGAATATCCGAGCCAGTATTCTTTGTTTTACCTTTCTGTTTACGGGCACTCTGTTCGCGCGTGACAAGTCTGACGTGATTGTCATGAACAATGGCGATCGCTTTACCGGTGAGATCAAAGGTCTCGATTCCGGTGTGCTCTTCGTGAGCTTCGATTACATGGACGGCACAAGCTCGATTCAATGGTCCAAGGTGCATCACCTGGAGAGCAAACAATTGTTTGTCGTGAAGACCGAGGACGGGGATGTCTATAGCGGAACGCTGCACACGGCGGAGAGCCCTGCTGGGCGGCCGATGAGCATTCAGATCTCGGAGAGTACCGAGCGGGCAGAGACGGTCGAGCAATCACAGATCGTTGAGGTCGATCAGACCGCCGACAGGTTCTGGCAGCGCCTCAATGGCGCAATCAACTCAGGGATCATGTATTCCAAAGGCAACCAAACGACCCAGTACAACCTGAGTTCATCCGTTGAATACCCGCGAGAACGCTGGTCCGCGGGAGCGAACATAAGCTCCTCATTGGCCTCCAGTAGCCGGGATAGCCCGTCGACCCGAAATTCCTTAGCCATCGATGCTCTTCGTTTGTTGCGCTGGAACAACTGGTACTACTCCGGCACCAGCACCTTCCTGCAGAGTTCGACACAGGATATCCGACTTCAGACGAACCTCAGCGGAGGCATCGGACGTTATTTAAAGAACACCAATCACGCCAAGATTTCGCTGCTCGCCGGCCTCGCCTGGCAGAACACAACATATTCGCAATCCACAACTTCGCAGGCCAGTCCAAACATCGCGGCCGCGGTCGTGGCCGCCGAATTGAAGCTCTTCAAATTCGACAAAACCAACCTGGATGTTACTGCCACGGTATTTCCAGCGCTGACGCAACCGGGGCGTGTCTTTTTCAACACGAACACGACCTATTACGTTAAGCTCTTTCGCCACCTGACTTGGAACGTCTCGTTCTACGGGAATTGGGACAACCAGCCGCCACCGCACTTCTCAGGCAGCGACTATGGAACGAGTTCCGGAATCGGCTGGAAGTTCGGCAACAGATAGGCCGTTGTCGCCTTGGTCAGGGACGATGCCAGCTCGCGATTCGCGGTACTCGTTTGCAATAGATCTGTCCCGCTCGACGTGGGTTCATCATTGAAGGAAGATCTGCTTGTCCTTTCGCGCTGCGATGCCGCTCCGGACACAGCAACTGGGGATCGATCCTCGCCAATCGGCCACGGTTTGGAACTGGCATTAATGGCAGTATCCGCGAAAGGCGTAACGGCTCACGATTGACTATGATGAAGCGCCACCCATCCGTCCGCACTCTTTTTGGTGTGCGATTTTGTTGCGCTCAGTGCAAGGTGAGTGCTTTCGTTTCAGCCGGAGCTGCCACCTGATTGGCGACCGCTCTTTCCATCTGCAAGGATGGAAGTTGGGCCACGCCATTAAGGCAGTCAAACACCGAACAAAATTTTCAAGGTTTAAGACCCTTAAACCCGGATACGGTTCGCGACGCTGACATTGGTCCCACCGCGCTGTTCAACACCGTCGTCGCCATGCGCACGATTCTCGTCGCTGTATTCCGTAGTATCGGGCACGAATTCCCAGAAGAACTTTCGAAGCAACTGGAGGCTTGCGATACCGTACACCTACTGGCCAAGCTGGCCAAGGGTGGCGCGTAGCGGCGCACTCGAGATTTTTATGAGTCCGCCGAAAGGCGTATACATCTCAAAGATCAAAAAGATCGCGCCAGAAACTGACAACCCGGCAACGAACAGGGCAGTGATAACGGTTGCGTTGCGGGGTGCGAAGAGGCCAAAGCTGGTGAAGATTGCCGCAAGCCAGAAAACCAGGATCGCGAGCATGGGTCCGGAAACCGAGTCGGCTCCTTGTTCGTACATCAACCAGCGGGTTTGGATAAGACCAATCGCTGTACTCAACGCTTGAGCCTTTAGCGAGCGCTGTCTGTCGTCTTTCGGAGGCAGTGCCTGTATTTTTCCGATGAGTACCTCCGGGCCCGTGGTCGGTGCTATCAGTCTGGCTGATTGTGTGTGCTCCCGCGGCCACACTGTATCAATACTGTCCGCAACGTAGTCGCGCAGCTGATCGCGGACTTCGGTCGTTTCCAGCCCATAATGGGCTAGGAGGCGGTCCAGAAGGATGACCTTGGCGGACATTTGCGTCAGTTCGGTATTCTGTGCGTCATAGAAACCTTTTGCGGAAGAGACCAGCAGGCCCAGAACAAGTGCAGCCATGGTGGAGACTAGCCCCATACCCATCCTCACGACATCTTTTGAGTCGGCGCTTAGATGATCTTGAGGCAGAGCGCTGCCGAGGAGGATGCCGCAAATGGCGCTTCCGAACACGCACGCGAACGCGATCACGCTGGCCGCGCGGGAACTCATGGTCAACCTCCCCTAAAATTGCTTGCTTACGACTCGTCGCCTACCCGCAGAGCCGTTGATCAGGCACACTCGCGGCCCCGGGCGCAGTCTATAAGCACTGTGGCGATCCGCTAACTGGCAAAAATTACGGGCTCCGCCGTTTTTTGTGGAAATAATTGATGAAACCAGGCCTCCTGCCCCCTGTTCGCGCAACGCTCGCCCCAGAAAGAGTGAGCCCACACCAGCTTCCATCCCCATCAGGCAGGAAGGCAGGTTCGCCGCGTGGGTCAACCGTTGTTGTCGAGACACTTCTTCCCATTACCACGTGCGATTCCTGGTTGGGAAAGCCGAACCAGTCGAGTTTGGTGCTGGAACCAAAAAATCAATGGTATACCTGAAAGTCAATCCGTAGCTTGACCCGAGCGGCGCCAGGCCGGTCTCAGAGGTTCTGAAACGAACCATTCATCATCATCCGCAGCTATGCTCAAGTTACTGCTGATCTTCGTTCCCGCCGCCATCCTGCTGAGCTTCTTGTCGCCTTCATCACACATGCTGATCTTCTTGGCAGCTTCTCTCGCGATCGTTCCGCTCGCGGGCTTGCTAGGACGTGCTACGGAGGAACTGACCCCATAACACGAACGAAGGGATCGGCGGCCTCCTGAATGCGACGTTCGGGAACGCGGCGGAGTTGAGTATTGCCGTCGCGGCTCTCCAAAAGGGCCTTTATCCGCTGGTGAAAGCTTCGCTAACCGGCTCGCTGATCGGAAACTTGCTGCTGGTGCTCGGGGGCGCGATTCTCGCCGGAGGTATCAAGCACGAGCGCCAGCGCTTCAACGTCATCGCGGCACGGGCACAGGTGACTCTGCTCACGCTGGCGACGATTGGCATGATCATGCCGGCGGTGTTCCACTATCTGGCGGGACCCAGCGGGCAGAGCAAGGAGAATGACCTGAGTCTCGCGATCTCGCTGGTGCTGGTGCCGGCGTATGCGGCGCACTTGGTTTTCTCGCTCCGCACACACAAGCAGCTATTCGCGGGTATCTCGGCCGAAGCTGGCACGGCAGCATGGAGAGTGAAGAAGTCAATCCTGATCCTGCTCGGTGCAACAGCGCTAATCGCGTGGGTGAGCGAGATACTGGTTGGCTCTGTGGAGGAAGCGGCATCGACGTTAGGGCTGACTCGAGTCTTTATCGGCGTGATTGTCGTCGCGGTGGTCGGCAATGCCGCGGAACACAGCACGGCCGTGATGATGGCGATCAAGAACCGGATGGAGCTTTCGATCGGTATCGCCATCGGTAGCAGCTTGCAGATCGCCCTCTTCGTCGCGCCCGTCCTCGTCACTGTGAGCCACTTCATCGGACCGCGGCCGATGGACCTAGTGTTCACGCCCGCCGAGGTGCTGGCGATTTTTCTCGCCGTGCTGATCAGCGGTCACATCACGTCCGATGGCGAATCCAACTGGCTGGAAGGCGCGCTGCTTCTGTCGGTCTACCTGATCCTAGCGATCGTGTTTTTCTTCCTGCGGGACGCAGTAAGTTAAGAAGGCAAGCGAGTCCTGACTGATGACTGCCCCGGCGATCCAGCGCATCGGGGCACTCGAAGAGAACCGCAAGTATCCAAACATCAGGGCTGGTCAGGATTTCGAGGAGTACAGATAGACCGATCGTCAGTTTGAGACTAATGGAACCACGGCTCAAGTTAGCCGGACTAGTTCGGCCTGCCCAACCAGGAATACTGCCATGACACAGATTTTGGTACTCACCGCCATAGCTAACATAGCCTCCGGTGCCAAAGTTCGTTTTGATCGAATTATGCTGGCTTAACGGAAGGGCTGCGGTGAATCCGATGCGGGAACTCGTCTGTCTCGTTGCAGGGTTAGATATGCCGCCTAGAGTCGTTGTGCCCGCGTACCAGAAGTTGCCATCGAGCGAGAACCAGAGTGGGGTCGCCTTCCCACGGAATTTCTTCGCATCGTAACTCAGATGACCTGCGAGGGAACCGATCGGGTTCTGTGTTTGGAGCTGGGGTGCGGGAACTGAATAGAATTTCTGGTTCGTGGTGAAAAACCAAACGCCACCGTAGCCGTCGCTCTTACAAGCAGTGGCCCCGAATCGTGCGAGCGCCGACTAGTTCAACAATATCACGCTACCAGACACGATGTCGTAGTACGCTGCCACAACCTTCAGCTTGCCTTCTTTTACCAACCCCTTGATCACCGTGGACGATTCGGCTAGCAGGGCGGCTTGAATCTTGGCATTCGCCTTAGTGGCAGCTTCCAAATTGTCCCCGGCCTGATCGACCGCCGGCTGAATATGCGGATACAGCGCACTGATCTGCCCGGGAACCTCTTTGCCTTGGATCGTAGCCTTGACCGCTCCGCAATTGGCGTGTCCCATGACCAGGATGACCTTCGTGCCCAAAACCGCCGCCCCGTACTCCAGACTCGCGATAATCTCCGAGGTGGCGACATTGCCCGCGACACGGGTTACAAAGATGTGGCCGATGGTCTGATCAAAAAGCAACTCCACGGGCACGCGGGAATCGGCACAGGAAAGCACCGCAGCGAAGGGCTCCTGCTTTTCGGCGTTGTTTTGCTTCAAGATCGCGAGATCCTGAGCGTCAGAGGTGATGCGCCTGGTCATAAAGCGCTCATTACCCGCCATCAGTTCCGCCGTCGCAGAATCCGGAGTGAGCGTACTTTGCGCCAAGACTGGTTCGGGAAAACTTAACTGCGACGCTGCCGTTCCTATCCAGCCCACGAAGGCGCCTCCGGCGGCCAGCTGCATGAAACGTCGCCTCGCGGTCTCGGAGCAAAAGCCATTCTGCGCGTTGACTTTGTGATCGTTTGCAACGAAAACGGAACCCTGCTGCGGAAGTTTAGGGGCTTGGTTCATGGATATTGGCCCTCCCTACCCTACGCGACTTTCCTGCTTGGGAAATCAAGACGACAAGTGAATCAATCAGGAGTATGAAAATACACCCTACTCAGGTCTGTCACACATCAGATATTCGAGCGGAATCTACCAAACCTTATGGCACCGGGTGACCTGTCAAAACTAACAGTCCGCACGGAAATCGTCCGAGCCTTCCAAATTGTTCCCGAGCGACGGGCCAACCGGCAGTAATCCGCACTGGACCAATTTGCTGATCAAGTCGCGAAGTCACGCCGGCTGCGGATTCAATGTGTCAACCATGTGTTTGCTCTTACACTTACTTTTGACAGCTCCTGTTAGCGTGGCGATCCAGTAACACTTCAGTCGCCACTTAAGCGTCTTCGAGTGAAATGTCCCGTTCGAGTGAACGAATGCTTACGGCTTGATACAAAGAAACAGGATCGATCTAGTTGAATCTGATATTGGGTGAGGCAACGATTTCAGTATTTCCGCGCGACAAGAACGTCACTATCCCCGTGTGGAGGTCGAATATAGCGCCCACCACCTTGATCTGGCCGTCTTTGACGCGCGGTGCCAGGATCGGCTGAAGTTCCTTAAGACGCTCGACGCCGATCTCGACGTTCTTCCGAATGGCGTTTTCCAGTGCGTCGCCTGGTGTTCCGTTACTCTGAACGACAGCGGGCTTGATAAGTTTCACCAGGCCATTGATCGCTCCCGGTAGCGAATCCTTGGCATCAATGTGCTTCATGGCAGACTTGACCGCACCGCAGCCGGTATGACCCAGAACGACGATAAGGGGCACATTCAGTTCAGCGACCGCGTACTCAATGCTGCCCTTGACCGTCACGCCCGCGCCGTTTACCACATTGCCGGCTACACGCACGACAAAGATGTCGCCGACACCTACATCAAACAAAGTCTCCGGCGCAACCCGGCAATCCGCACAACCCACGATAACGGCCTTGGGATAGTGGGCTTCTTCGAATCCGCGAAAATCTTCGGGACTGCGCCGCGGCCTCGCGGATTGTCCCTTCAAGAAACGCCCATTGTTGTCGAGAAGCTGTTGCAACGCTTCGTCAGCGTGATTGACCGGGGGTTACCCGCCACTTCGTGTTGAGACAGGGCAAGCAACTTCTTAGCACTAGCCAAATTCAATCCCGCGGCGGCGAAATCAAACCCACGCCGGGAAAAATTTGACAGATTCTTCATGGTCCACGCCTCCTGTTCAGGCAATCATCCATGGTTCACTAAGGTCGACGGCGCACGCCCCCCCCCTGCCTCCGCTCAAATTGAACGGCGATGTTGGCGAAATAAGGTGACTGCCATCCCATCGCGATTCCGGGTGGTCCAGCTTTTCGTCGTATACCTCGACCAAAAACCCATAGTGGGGACACACGGCCATGACCGCGAAACGGTTACCTCAAACACGCAGCAAAGCATGGTCCCCACTGGCACATTGGTCTACTGGAAGAACTAACAGTCAGCCGCAGCCAGAGGCCCGGCTGGATGCTGGAACAAAACATCCGGAGTCTGGATAGCTCGTACCCCGTCAGTACAAAAGTTACTTGCGCCAGAGCCCCCGAACCGGCAGATAATAGAAGCATTCAGTTGGGGGATCCTCCATTCCTCAGGTAACCATTAAGACGGGTCTCACGACTGCGGACGGACGCGAAGAACTGCTCACTGAATACCTCTGCGACCACGAGGGCTGTCCTAATATTGCCACCCAAGTACTCGGCTGCTTCGCGGACCTTCGCCTGGCCTCTGTTGTCTGCGAGGAACACGCGCCTAAGCCTCGGCGATAACAACCGTGCAGTAGTCTGCGATCAGTCGTTGGCATATCGTGACTGGCGGTCTTTCCAAGCACTCAAGAAACGCAACTGAGAGTTCGCTTGTCGTCTCATGGGAGGACCTCGTGCCACCCAAAAGAGGCGAGCAACGCTGTAAGTTCTGACAGTTGTCCGGCCGAGGCGGGAATACTACGTTCAACAACATCTGCGCAAGTTCCAGAGGTTCTTCAGCGTCCAAGTAAATATTCCAGATTTCGAAAGGGAAGGAACCCTACCTATGAATGACCAAGACAATATTCAGCGAGCAGTTCTCCCTATCCCAGATCCACCGCGCTCAGGCCTGATCTTGTACGATGCCAAAGATCCGGAAAACAAGTACCCGGCGATCACCGAGTTGCGTCCACCCAAGGGAGCGCCGAACGTCCTGATCGTGCTGATTGACGACGCGGGCTTCGGTTCCTCCAGCGCCTTCGGAGGCCCATGTAACACGCCGAATGCGGAACTCTTGGCATCCGGTGGCCTGAAGTTCAATCGCTTTCACACCACAGCGCTGTGCTCGCCGACGCGACAGGCCCTGCTCACCGGACGCAACCATCATACGGTGGCCATGGGCGGGATCACCGAAATCGCTACCGGGTCTCCTGGCTACAGCTCAATTCTGCCGAACAACTGTTCGCCCCTCGCCCGGACCCTGAAGCTCAACGGATACGCGACGGCGCAGTTCGGCAAGTGCCATGAAGTGCCGGTCTGGCAGACCAGTCCGGCCGGGCCGTTCGATGCGTGGCCCACTGGAGGAGGAGGATTCGAATATTTCTACGGGTTTATTGGCGGCGAGGCACACCAATGGTATCCATCGCTGTATGAGGGCACCTCGCCAGTCGAGGTGAAGAAGACGCCGGAAGAGGGCTACCACTTGGTCGAAGACATGACGGACAAGGCCATCGACTGGATCGGGCAAGAGAAAGCGCTGATGCCGGATAAGCCGTTCTTCGTCTACTTCGCGCCGGGCGCGACTCACGCCCCGCACCACGTTCCGAAGGAATGGGCGGATAAATACAAAGGCAAGTTCGACCAGGGCTGGGATAAGCTGCGCGAAGAGACCTTCGCTCGCCAGAAAAAGTTAGGGGTCATTCCGCCCGATTGCCAACTCACAAAGCGGCACAAGGAAATCCCGTCATGGGATGACATGCCTGCTGCCCTGAAACCTGTGCTCATCCGGCAGATGGAAGTTTACGCTGGGTTCATGGAATACACCGATCATCATGTCGGCCGCTTGGTTGATTCTATAAAGAAGCTGGGCATTCTCGACGACACGCTGATCTACTACATCATCGGTGACAATGGCGCGTCGGCCGAGGGCACACTGAATGGCACCTATAACGAGATGATCAATTTCAACGGCGCCTCAGCGCTAGAGACACCGGAATTCCTGATGGCTCACCTCGACAAGCTGGGAGGGCCGGAATCCTACAACCACTTTGCCGTGGGCTGGGCGCATGCCCTGAATACGCCGTATCAGTGGACCAAGCAGGTAGCCTCGCATTGGGGCGGAACGCGCAACGGGACGATCGTGCATTGGCCCAAGGGAATAAAAGGGAAGGGCGAAATCCGCAGCCAGTTTGCTCACTGCATCGACGTTGCACCGACCGTCCTCGAAGTGGCGGGACTGCCACAACCGCTTTTTGTGAACGGCATCCAGCAACATCCGATCGAGGGCGTCAGCATGGCTTACGCGTTCAACGACGCCAAGGCGGCCGAGCGCCATGAAACGCAGTACTTCGAAATGTTCGGCAATCGCGGCATCTATCACAATGGCTGGACCGCGGTGACGCGGCACAAGACTCCGTGGCTGCTCATCGGCGAGAAAACCCCCGCGTTCGACGATGACGTTTGGGAACTCTACGATACCTCGAAAGACTGGAGCCAGGCAAACAATTTGGCCAAGCAGATGCCCGAAAAACTGCACGACCTCCAGAGACTCTGGCTGATCGAAGCGACACGCTACAACGTGTTACCCCTCGATGACAACCTCGGTGCACGGATCAACTCGGATACAGCGGGCCGTCCGCAGCTGATCAAGGGTAAATCGCAGATCCTGTTTGGCAGTATGGGCCGTCTGTCGGAAAACTCGGTGCTCAATCTGAAGAACAAGTCCCACGCGGTGACAGCAGCGATCGTTGTACCCACAACCGGGGCCGAGGGTGTGATCGTCGCTCAGGGCGGCAACATCGGTGGCTGGAGTCTCTACGCCAAAGGCGGCAAGCTGAAATACTGTTACAACCTGCTCGGCATCCAGCAGTTTTATGCCGAATCAAGCGGGCCGCTAACGCCCGGTGACCACCAGGTGCGTATGGAGTTTGCCTACGCGGGTGGTGGTCTTGGCAAAGGTGGCACCGCGTCGTTGTATGTGGATGGCAAGAAAGTCGGCGAAGGCAAAGTGGGCGCCACGGCAGCCATGATCTTCTCCGCCGATGATGGTTGCGACGTTGGCGTCGATACGGGATCTCCGGTGTCGCCGGACTACGGATCGCGGGGGAACGAGTTTTCGGGTCGCATCAAGGGCGTCCAACTAGCAATTGCCGAGGACGCTGTTAGCCTCGATCACCTCGTCTCTCCGGAGGAAGCCATCCACATCGCCATGGCACGGCAATAGACGAAATCGCAAGTCCTTCCTTTAAGCCCGCCCAAGCTTTCTCTTGGGCGGGCTCTTCTTGCCCGGACGATCGAGAAAGACTCTTGGCTGCAGGTTCGGTTTTTCGAGCTGAAAGACCATCTTCAGGCTAGCCACCGACTGGTGCTTCCCCGACCGCAGCCTGATCTGGATGGAGAGAACCCCATCCTCTCCGTCAGTTCACTCACAGTGGCGCGACCAATCGGGCTCTCCGCGACGCCGTCACAAGAATCAGCCTTAGAATGGTGACCGGATTGTCGGAATAGAGTCGTGCCACCGGGTGGGTTTTGCAAGAGCCACTGCTCGGAGTATTGGTCAGCGCCTCTTCGGATTCACCCCTGTTAACGTGGTCACAGTGTTGTCCAGGAGACATCGGATTCCCGCGTCAAAGCCTTTTCCATGCAAAAGCCAATGGTAGGGTTCATCAACTTAGGGAGGGAATAAAGTGACACTTCAACCGGATTCAGAGATCAAAACAACGTCGATGCCAGGACCACTTGATTTTTCGCTGGTCTTAGGTGGTCCTCTTTTTCAACTATTCCGGCGCATGCATCTCTCCGGGGGTGCTTTGGAACTTCTTCGCCGGAGGACGCTGGCCATTACGATATTCACGTGGTTGCCGCTCCTGCTCTTGTCTGTGATCGAGGCGCACTTGGCGGGAACATCAAGATCTCCTTCCTGCGCGATATCGAGGCTCACGTTCGGTTCCTAATTGCATTGCCGGTTCTTCTTGGCGCCGAACTCGTGGTGCACATTCGCCTTGGTTCGGTAGTGCGACGGTTTGTGGAGAGAAATATCGTTGTCGCGGAAGACAGGCCGAAATTCGACGCTGCAGTCAAATCAGCGCGACGCGTTCGCGACTCGGTTGCCGTGGAAATGGGGTTGCTGATCCTGGCATATACGATCGGGGTCTGGATTTGGCGCAGCGAAGTGGCTTTGGGCTCAGCCACGTGGTATGCCTTGCCAGACGCGATGCAGTTGCATCTCACTAAGGCGGGCTACTGGTACGCATTTGTCAGCATTCCTATTTTTCAGTTCATTCTGCTGCGCTGGTACATGCGCCTCGTGCTCTGGTTCTGGCTTCTGTGGAAATTTTCCAAACTAAACCTGCACCTCTCTGCCGCGCATCCGGATCGAGCCGGCGGGATCGGCTTTCTCGGCACGAATTCAGATGCCTTTGCGCCCATCCTTTTTGCTCAAGGTTCAATGCTTGCGGGAGTAATCGCCAGTCGGGTCCTGTATCAAGGACAAAATCTCATGTCCTTCAGGATGCAGGCAGCTGGATTCGCCGTGTTCTTCGTTCTTTTCATCCTCGGCCCGCTGGTCATGTTTACTCCGCAACTGGATCGGGCCAAGCGTGCTGGTAGGGCCTATTATGGTTTGCTGGCGGCCCGATACGTGTTCGGGTTTGAGGCGAAGTGGACTCCAAGTAGCGCGCCGGGCACCGGCGAACTGCTCGCGGATGATATCCAGGGACTGGCTGATCTCGGCACTAGCTGCTCGGCCGTCCGCGGGATGCGACTCGTTCCCTTCGCACTTGAGGATGTCACGTTCCTCGCCGCCACCACCGTTCTGCCTCTCTTGCCTTTGGTGCTGACGAAGTTTTCGCCGGAACAAGTGCTTGTCAGTCTGGTAAAAATCCTTTTCCAGTAAAAGAACCATCACAGGCCGAATTCTGGCCAAGGAGTTGATCTTTGCTCGAACTCAGCCCATTCCAGTTGTTGACTGCCAGTTTTGCCAGTTACAAAGGGAATCCGCTGCTTGTAGATTTCGCCCATTCGTATCAGTGCGTCTGTCTCTCAGGCGGATTTTGGGCAAACCATGGGGCACAACGAGGTTAGAACACAACGAGGTTAGAACACAGAGTCTGATCACGGAACCTGGAGGGCATGCGCTGGCCGAAGTTCATCGACTATCGGCCCTCACTCCAATAGCTAATTTGCATACGTGGGCGCAAGGGCGCATTTGAGCTGACATCACTGATTCGTAAGCGTAACCAGACCAATCAGTTACAGCCTAAACTCCTTACTTCGGGACCAGGGGGTCGGAGGTTCAAATCCTCTCTCCCCGACCATTTCTTTTCGGTCCGGCCCGGAGACATGGGTAACAGAATGTACCGGCCACATAGGTAACACTTTAGGGCCGAAGGGATTTTCCAGCGGTTCCAGCACACGGGTCTCCAGATCGAAATATCCTAAGTCATAATCCATAAAACTGACCAGCCAGATATCGTCGTGAACTTCTTTGATGCCGACCGCTTGGCCGGCAAAGACCTGACTGAAGTTGATTTTCTTGGTGCCCAGACAGATTCTGCCGCAACGGGTAACCACGATGGTTTTGTCGTGGAGGGGATAGTCGATGTCGGGCAATCCCTGATAGAGGCGGGTGGAGGGCTGATAGATTTCGGCGGGACACTTCATGCCGAGGGCTTCGTGAGGACGCTCGTTATTGAAGACCTCGATGAATTTGTCGAACCTGGCCTGCTGCTGCAGGAAGTTCGCACTGGCCGGCTTGGTAGCCTCTTTCTTCAGGGTGAGATGCATGCGTTCGTGGCGGCCGTTTTGTTGCGGATGGCCAGGCTTGATGCGTTCGATGCCAATGCCCAGGCGCAGCCACCAGACGGCGAGTTTGCTCAAATTAAATAAGGCGTGCGCGGAAGCGAAGGGCACGCCGTTATCGCTGCGGATTTGTGCGGGCAGACCCCGCTCTTTAAAAAGGCGCTCAAAGATAGTAAAAGCGTAGTTTTCTTTGGTGGAAGAGAGCGCCTCGCAGGTCAGCAGATATCGGCTGGCATGATCGGTGACGGTCAGGGGGTAGCAGTATTGATGATTTCCCAGCAAGAACTCGCCTTTGTAATCGGTACACCAGAGCTCATTGGGACGCTGGCCTAATGATAAAGGAGTTCCCTGGGCGCGACGACGGAGGCGACCGCGGCGCTCGACCAGTCCATGACGATCGAGCACGGCGTGGATGGTGCTTTTGGCGGGGATGGGGATGCCGGAAAATCTGCGGAGCAGACGCTCGCGAATCTTGCGAGCACCCCAGCTGGTGTGCTCACGTTTCACGTTCAAAATATAGTTTTCCACCTGGAAGGGAAGTTGGTTGGCATAGCGATAGGGACGCCGACTTCTATCGGTTAGTCCCTGCACCCCGCATTCCTGGTAGCGATCGAAGATTTTGTAGCCGGTCTTGCGGGAGATACCAAACTCCCGGCAAAGTTCAGCCATCGCCTCGCCGGCTAGCCGGCGAGCCACAAACTGCATTCTCTCATCCATAACCGAACACTCCTTCCACGGCATCACTTCCCCCCTTTAAAAAGGGAAAAAGTGTAACCTATGTGTCCGGTACGATCTGTCACCTATGTGTCGGGTCGCTCACTCGCAGGTCAGCAGATATCGGCTGGCATGATCGGTGACGGTCAGCGGGTAGCAGTAGCGATCATTTCCCAGCAAGAACTCGCCCTTGTAATCGGTGCACCAGAGCTCATTGGGACGCTGGCCTAACGATAAAGAAGTTCCCTGCGCGCGACGACGGAGGCGACCGCGGCGCTCGACCAGTCCATGACGATCGAGCACGGCATGGATGGTGCTTTTGGCTGGGATGGGGATGTCGGAGAATCTGCGGAGGAGGCGCTCGCGAATCTTGCGGGCACCCCAGCTGGCGTGCTCACGCTTCACGTTCAGAATATAGTTTTCCACCTGGAAGGGAAGCTGATTCGCGTAGCGATAGGGACGCCGGCTTCTATCGGTCAGTCCCTGCACCCCGCATTCCTGGTAGCGATCGAAGATTTTGTAGCCGGTCTTGCGGGAGATACCAAACTCCCGACAAAGTTCAGCCATCGCCTCGCCGGCTAGCCGGCGAGCCACAAACTGCATTCTCTCATCCATAACCGAACACTCCTTCCACGGCATCACTTCCTCCCTTAAAAAGGGAAAAAGTGTAACCTATGTGTCCGGTACGATCTGTCACCCATGTGTCGGGTCGCTCATTCAGCAATTTACAATCGAGTCAACATCCAAAAATGCGAACCCCTGGTAACGCACCAGGGGGTCCATTTCATTTTCACGCGGCTTTACTTTCAGCGACTTAATGGAGGCACCTTCACGAACCGACGGTGAAATACCTGCGAACCAGCACAGGGTTTACACAAAAGAATTTACATTCTTTCGGACGCTGATTTCGCACTGATCATCCGCGGGTTTACAAAGGCTCCAAAGTGGCATGAGAGCAAGAATGAGACGGTTGAAGACACGAGAAGACGGCGTACATCCCGGATCCCAACTGTTGTGCCAGGCGCCCGACATTGTCGAGGCGATTGCCCGGAATGCCGGAAGCAAGTCGCACTTAGCTGGGTCGGCTACGAGGCCTATTGGCCAAGGACTAGCTCGATTCCCGAAAAGAGCAATTCCAACTTATGACGTGGCAGCTTGCTGACGCGTTCACTCAGAAGGGACTTGTCTAAGGAAATGATTTGCGAAACGTTCGCGACGGAATCTTTTGGCAATCCAGTAACCCGCGCGGACAAGCTCACATTGCCCGGTGCTAGCGCCCACTTCAAATTGCTGGTCAGTGGAACGCAAATGGCCGTAGAGATGCTGCTCTGATTAAGGGCATCGCTTTGAACGACAACCACGGGTCGCCGAAACCCAGGCCCGGAGCCAGTGGGTGCTGGCAGGTCCGCCCACCAAATCTCACCCTGAGAGATCACCACTCGGTTCGCTCTAGCCTACGGCGAGCTACGGAGGAAACAAACTCGTCCTTTCCCTCGCCGACTTCCATTATTGCTTTGTCCATGGACTCGGTGACTTTGTCCGGCGCGTGGCGGGCCAGATATTCGCGTAAGGCATCAGTGAAGAGCCGGCTCCGCGACCTGCGCGTACGTCGAGCAAGACGTTCCGCTCCATCAAACAGATCATTAGGAATGGAAATCGCCGTCTTCATACCCAGAGTATAACCACATGACCAATTCCTAGCAAGAGCATCGTTCAGCGTCATTTCGACTTCAGCCCATTCAGCTGCACTAGCTCGCCAAACTGCTCCTTGCGCTCCCTTCGTTTGGCAGTGCTTCTTCCCTTTCCGCCGACTCCAGGGGTGCTCCGCCAACATCCAGCGGCGCAACGTCTCGTGATCGACCACAATCCCATCTTCATCAGCCAAGTGCTCGGCGGCTAAGGTCGGGCCGAATCGCTCTTCCTCCGAACCGGAATATTTTTTCTTGAGTTTTCTTGATTAAGTTCAGCACTCGACGCCGTAGTTTCCTCGGCTTACCCCGATTTGGGGTTTGAGGGCCGACCCGCATGGGCGTGCTTCATTCCCTGCCTGCCCACCTGCTGATAACGTCGCCACATACGCTTCGCCTTGCGATAACTCAACGCAGCATGGCTGCTGCATCCACCAACTTCAGTCCCTCTTGGGCAACTCGTCCCATCACCTCCACTCGCTCCAGGTAACGAGTGCTCGTCGCCGTCCTCTTCAACAAGACCTCCTTGGCTGGGGCCTCAGTTTAAGGGGCCATTTCTAATGAGTCCGCGAGGGGACATTATCAAAGAGTTTCAACACCGACGTCGCGGGGACCTCCACAAGCCGCAGCTTCCCGCGTTACACTTGCACTGCCCCAGTGCAGGGAAACCCTATGCGGGAGATTAAGGAACCTGATTGGAAACTGCTGCGGCGCGTGCATCCGCTCGCGCTCGAACGCTTCTGCGAGCGTGTCCTTGGCGAGATCGACCGCGTCTCGCACGATGGCGCGACGACTCACCATGCGCGCTACCTCCAAATCTTCAGGATTCTCCAACAACGTGATCGGGAGATGGCGCGTCTCTTCGACAATCCGCGGCGCTCTCATGCACTAACGATGCTGGCCCAGATTCGCTCGCAGGGGTTGCTCACGGAGGATGAATTTTCCGGTCTGAGCACAGAAACGCGAGGTGCCATTCAAATGCTGCTCGGTGTAGGATGAAGCTCCTTATGGCTGCACGGTCTCGCTTTTCTACCTCCACCGTCATCGATTCGGAATACCTCGTCCCGTGGCTGTCCGCAGAAGGACCCCTGGCCTACAGCCCCACCAAGCCGCCGGCGAGGGACTACTTCTTCCAGTACACCTGGATCCTCCCGGGAATCTTCAATCCGCTGGTCAATTTGCGCGAGCATCGCTACTTCGGCAGTCCCCTCAAGGTCAGCGCACGCTTCCTTTTCGACTTCTGGGCAAATGCCCGTAGAGGAGATGGATCGGCACTGCAAAGATACTGCCAGTTCGGATTCTTTTCAGACAACGAGTTGAGGACGCCGATGGCGGCCTATCATCATGTCCGCCACTATCGCGACACACCCGGTTCCCTGCTCATTCAACATGGTAGTTACCAGTGGGCCTCCCTGGAGGATCAGCCGAGCGTCCCGGCCGGAGAGGTCTCGCTTTATCGGGGCATCGGACAGGCCACTCGTTTCCGTTGCTTGCGATTCCGGCCCGAAGAACTCTCGCCCGCTAACGGGGAAATATGGCGAAAGTACCTGCGCGTCCAGGCAGACATGCTGTCGGACTCCATCCTGTCTTTCAACACGATTCATGACCGCCTCAAGCGCTGCGAGACCGGAGGCCTGCGCGACGGGACTTGGGTGGGCGACGAGCTGGCCACGCAGGCCGGATTGGACATTCAATCACCAGGCTTCGCCAGGGATCTTTGGCACGCCGCCCAGCAGTCGTATTCCCTCGAACGGGTGATGGGAGTAGTGAAGTTCGGCCCCAACCATGTCGTCGTCAAGACCCCCCTGAGCAACATCCGGATCACGACGTTCTTCGCGGGCGAGTCGGAAGCAAAGATAGTGGATCCGAGCCGGACCTCGGAAGTGCAAGCCGTCGGCTGTGAGGTGGATTTCGCACCTCCAATGGAATAATCACCCTATGACTCCCTATCTCTCATGTTGACGAAACCGAGCGCCGAGCTGACGCTGTTCGACACACTTTCGCGACTCACTTTCACCAGAGCGGCGAAGCTGCTGGGCCCCGAGGGTAACCGCCTCATCGCCACAGGCGGCAAATTCGACATTGACCTCACCACTCAGGTCAAATTCGATCGGGACATGTTTCGGCTGACTCTGGCCGGCGCGGCGGTCACGCTGACTTTGAGTCCGGCCGCCCGTCATCGTCTCGAATGGCGCTGCGACGCGTGCGAGGTGCCGTGTGAGCACGCCGGGGCGGCCTTCTCTCTGATTCTGGAAGAAAAGCTCGCGCTGGGACTGGCCGGAGCGCCACCCGCGCGAGCCCCAGCTGAAAGCGTGAGCGAGGAGGCGCTGGTAGCGCAAGCGCTCGCGGAGCGGGCAGAGCGCGCCCGGACCGAGAAAATGCGGCTCACGTCTCTCGACAGTCAGGAGATCTGGACCGACTACACATTGACCAATGCGGCCTCTGGCAAGTCGTACCGGGTCGCTCTGCGAGGGTGGCAGCCGGGACAGTCGTACTGCTCGTGCCCGGATTTCCGTAAGAACACGCTCGGCACCTGCAAGCATATCCTTCATGCGCTGGAAAAAGTCCGAAGACGATTCTCAGACTCGCGGCGCAATCGACCGTATCGGCGCCGGGACATCAGTGTGCATCTGTCATATGGGGAGGAGCTGGAATTGCGTATCTTGTTGCCGCCCCACCTCGATGACGTGACCAGCGGCATCGTGCGCCCGATCCGCGATAGGCCGATCACCGATCTCCCGGATCTGCTAAAACGCATTCGTCAACTCGAAGCACACGACGTCGCCGTGACGGTCTATCCCGACGCGGAGGAGTACATCCAGACCCGTCTGCTGCTGCAGCGCATCGCGGCAAAGGTCGGCGAGATCCGGCGCAATCCGAAATCTCATCCACTGCGCACGACGCTGCTGAAGGTGGAGATCCTTCCCTATCAGCTGGACGGTATCGCTTTCGCAGCAAACGCTGGGCGCGCGATCCTGGCTGATGACATGGGACTCGGGAAGACCCTTCAGGGTATCGGTATGGCGGAGCTGCTGGCGCGCGAAGCAGACATCCGCAAAGTCCTGGTCGTTTGCCCCGCGTCCGTGAAAGCCCAATGGCGCAGCGAGGTTCTCCGCTTCTCAGGGCGCGATTGCCAGATCGTGTTAGGGAGCGCTGCGGGGCGGAGCAGTCAGTACGGGAACGAATGCTTTTTCACCATCTGCAACTACGAGCAGGTATTGCGTGACATTATCGCGATCGAACGCGTGAGGTGGGATCTGATTGTTCTGGATGAGGGCCAGCGCATCAAGAACTGGGAAGCGAAGACGGCTCAGACCATCAAGAGCCTGCGTTCGCCGTTCGCGCTCGTGCTCTCTGGCACGCCGCTGGAGAATCGGCTCGACGATCTTTTCTCCGTCGTCGAGTTCATCGACGACCGACGTCTCGGGCCTGCATTTCGATTCTTCAACCGTCACCGCGTCACCGACGAGAGCGGCAAGATCCTGGGTTACAAGGATCTCAATCTGCTGCGCGAAAGACTCAAGCCGGTACTGCTGCGCCGGACGCGTAGCGCGGTGATGAAGGATTTGCCCCCGCGCACGACGGAAATTGTGCGGATTGCGCCAACGGATGAGCAGGCGGGCATCGAACTCGCGCAGATGCAGATTGTGAGCACCATCGTCCGTAAGTCGTATATCTCGGAGATGGACCTGTTGCGTCTGCAGAAAGCATTGCTGCTCGCACGGATGAATGCGGACAGCACCTTTCTCGTGGACAAGCATGCTCCGGGCTTTTCGAGCAAGCTGGAGCGGCTGCAGGAGCTGTTGGAAGAGCTGGCCGCGGAGGACGATCGCAAGATCGTGCTCTTCTCCGAATGGACAACGATGCTCACTTTGATCGAGCGGCAGATCACGCGACTCAAGCTCGATTCCGTAAGGTTGGACGGATCCGTCCCGCAGAAGAAGCGGGAGCAGCTGGTGCACCGGTTTCAGCGGGATCCGACCTGTCGCGTGTTCCTCACCACCAACGCGGGCTCGACGGGGCTCAACCTCCAGGCGGCGAATACCGTCATTAATGTCGATCTGCCGTGGAATCCGGCCGTTCTCGAGCAGCGCATCGCCCGCGCGCACCGGATGGGGCAGAAGAACCCGGTGCAGGTCTATTTGCTCGTGACGGAAGGGACGATCGAGGAGAAGCTGCTGGCGACGCTCTCGGCCAAACATAACCTAGCTCTCGCCGCGCTGGATATGGAATCTAATGTGCGGGAGGTCGCACTCGCATCGGGCATCGAAGAGCTGAAGCAGCGCCTCGAGGTGCTGCTCGGCGCAAGGGCACACGCCGCGGTAGATGAGACGGAAAAGCAGCGGCAGCAGCAAGAGGCAGATCGGCTCGCTCGCCGCTCGCGTGTGGCAGAGGCTGGAGGCCAACTCGTCGCTGCCGCATTCGCATTCCTCGGCGAAATGATCCCGCAGCGTCAGCCAACGAACGGTGCAGAGGAAAAGGCAAGCGAGTTCAAAGCTCGTCTCGCCGAGTGTCTGGAGCGCGACGAGCAGGGCCGCCCGCGACTCACTGTTACACTGCCAAACGAAGCCGCGCTCGAGAGCCTTGCTAGGTCACTTGCCGCCCTGTTCACCGTTACCGAGACGTGATCTTTAAGTATTGTCGCCAAACCCGTGACGATGGAAGCTTCGCTCGTATAGGCGATGTCGGCCGACGTCAAAGGAGCGCAATCACGTTCTCAGTGTTTAGCCACAAGATGTTTGCACAATTCTCCCCTCGCGTAGCCGGTCCGGCGTAGAAGATCGACGGGGGTTTTGGCGATGGCGGTCATAATGCCGGCGGGTTCGCGCGCCTTGATGATCACCACCACTTGGTCGGGTTGTGCCTTTTCAAAGTAGGGGTTTACGAAGTCATCGCGCCGACCCTTTGGGTCGTCCACGATTTCTACGCCCCATTCCTGAGCGCTGTGCTCGGCCCAGTTGTGATACTGGTTTGCCACCTCCCGCAAAACGTTGCGGCTCACCGGATAGATCTTCCGATAAACCCAGAAAAAGCCCTGGGCTCGGGCACCGTCCAGGAACGACTGAATGCAGCCATTCAAAAGAAGGCGGTCGAAGCAGCGGTAGCGGAACTTGATGTTATTCTGATGATGCTCGAAAAAGGCGTTCATGGCGAACCTCCAGTGTGGTGAGACACCTGAAGCTTAGCGCCGTGAACGCCTCTTGGGTATGTCCTCCGATCGCCCTCCAGCGCACAGTTTCCGTGACCTCTAGAGTCTCGCAAAAGGCACATGTTGTCTTAGCGGTTTATCGCTGCAGCGATTCGTTTCCCGAACGGGAGAAGTTTGGGCTGGCGCACCAACTGCGTCGTGCGGCCGGAGGGATATCAAGGGCGAAGCCCTTGGCCAGTTAGGCTCGGCGGAGTTGTTCTTTATTGGCTGCAAGGCTCAAGCTCCTGGTAGAAGCGGTCTCCAATTTATGTTAAGTTGCTTATTTACAATAGTATGGATAAATAAAGATTTATCTTGACATATCATGGCTAGGAGGTAAGATAGGAGTCGAACAGGGAGGTAGGAAACCATGCCAGCCCAGATGACCAAGAAGTTCACTCCCGAGATCGACGCCAAGCTCTACGATGAGTTCGTTGCGGTTGCCGAGCAGAATGGGCAAACGAAGCGGTATGTTCTCGAACAGGCGCTCGAATTCTACCTGCACAACGTGGTTCCGTCCCAACACCTGGTCCGCCCCGAGGTGATGGATGCCTTCGAGCAGTCGGTTGCTCGCAATCGTGACCTGTTGCAGCGTCTCGCCAAGTAAATGGCGGAATATCTTACGGTAGCGGAAGTCTACCGGATGCAGCATCGATTGATCGAGATGTTCGGCGGTCTCCATGGTGTCCGCGACAAGGGCGCTGTTGAGGCCGCCGTTTTTCGTCCGCAAACCGGCTATTACAACTCCACCCAAGAAGAAGCGGCTGCTCTGATGGAGTCGCTCGGCAACAACCACGGCTTTCTCGACGGCAATAAGCGCATCGCTTTCACTGCCACCGATGTCTTCCTGCGACGCAATGGCTTTTACGTTGAGGTCGAAGGCCTGGACGGATACGCGATCATCGACGGATCAATGGACCGGCACGAATTCCGCTTTGCGCAAATCCTCGACTGGATCCGTCAGCACATCAAACCCCTTGTTTAATTTGTCCTCCTCCTTTCACTTCTTTCTTCATTTTTGTCCTTGTTTTTTTTCGCCATCTCGACATTGTCGTCGTACTGTAGGGCGCAAGGGCGCATTTGCGTCTCCATCACTGATTCGTAAGCGCAACCAGACCAATCAGTTGCAAACTAAACTCCTTACTTCGGGACCAGGGGGTCGGAGGTTCAAATCCTCTCTCCCCGACCAATCTTTTCCGTAACTTCCGTCGTGGTTGCTTTCGGCTGAGGGCGGCATTGTGTCGTAACCGATTGGTTTGCCCTCCGAATTGCCCCTGCGAGTCGCAAGCCCGTCCAATGCCTTCCGCTCGAGATCAAGACGAACGTGGGAATAGTGCTCAAGCATCTGCCGGGAGACGTGACCAGCGATAGCCATAATGGTCGCGTCACTGGCCTGGGACTCAGCCAACTCGGTGACCGCATGATGCCTGAGGTCGTGGAAGCGCAACGCGGCGATCCCTGCAGCCTTCCGCAAACTCCGCCATGCGGAACGCCAGCTCTTCTGTGGAGTTGTGGGATCGAAGCGCCCATTCTCACAAGCGGGGAAGACATAGTGATCCGGGTGCGCACCCCCTATCGCAGAAGCACGACGATATAGCTCCGCATCGCGCTTAAGGCGTCTTCGTTGAGTGGAATCACGCGCTGCCCCGCCTCAGTCTTGCTCTTGCGAATCGTCACGGTAAGCCAGGAAGTCCACGTCATACCACCTAAGCGCTTTGTTTTCACACGCGAGTTGAATGACGGCGAATTGACTCTTGATCTCGCTCCCGATGGTCTGGCGGTCATCGAAGTGAAGTAAGAACGATGTGAAGGAAGTGAGTGCTCCAACCGCCTCACCGGAATCTGTATCCGGGTTTAAGTTCGCAGCGATAGGTTCTGGATTGGTCCCTGTTGACGTCGCTGTGACAATCTGCCCATCGTAAGAAGAGATCTGGTCCGAGAGGGAAAACAATGGCTTCGCTATCGATTTCCACTTCGATGCTCGGGCCCTCCGCTTCCGCCGGCAGGCTGAAGTTCAAGGCGCGTCCGAAAATTACTGGATAGGATTCACGCACCATATCGCTAGTCATGCGATGGAAGACTTCAGCTTCCAGCAAAAAAGTGGTTGTGTCCGACCAGTTACGAACCGACACGTTGAAGTAGCGGTGGTCCTGCGAAAGCTCCGCGAGTTCGATCCTTGTGAAGGGGCACGGTCCTGCAATGCAAGAAACTCTTTGGTCGCGGAATTCATTCCCCTCTCCGGCGTCCAGAGACAGAGAACCAATCGCTGCTTTCCACTTGCCGCCGCCCGGCGAGCACGGAGACTGGTCACAAAGTTTATTCCCCACGTTGGCGGCCTGGAACGTCTTCACTGCATTTCCTATATTCGCCTCGGTTGTCGTCTTTACTGAGTACCTTATCCGAACATTGGAGACCACGGACCCGGATTCAGCGTTTGTGTCCTGGTGGACTGGAACCATGCGGGCGATATAAAGTTTGTCGCCTATAAAGTCATCCAGATCAAGCGGCTGATAACCGCTGCGCTGGAATTGGAGAAGGACTGGCTGACGTCGCCGGAGTCCTTTGGGTAGTGTCAAACGGAAAAAGCCTGACGGATTAGACTTGGAATTGACGCTGCCCAACCTGTTGGTCGCGGTGATTTGGACGTCCGCAAGTGGCAGTTGCTTATTTGGGTCGAGGTCCTCTTGTAAAACGGCGCCCCTCAACACGACCGGTCGCCGAGAGTACCAAAGGACGAGGGTCAAGATCGCTCCCAAAATCCCGAAAACTAGAATGGTCCAGATTGCGGTCGTCCTTCGGCTACTCATTGCACCATTTAGGTTAACATTACGGGACGCACTTTCCAGGTTGCGGGTTTGCTGGGTATCGTGTATCGCTCGCTGGCAGGTTGCTCCAACCGAACCTCGCAATCTCAACTCGATGTCGAAGCATCTAAACTTAAACTGATGCATCAAGAAGAAACGAACAGCATTGTTACTAACCGCCTTTCACGACGGGACCTCCTGTTGCAAATGGCGGGCATGGGCATATGTGGGATGTCTGACCAATCGAGGGTATTTTCGCTCCTGGCAGCGGAGGAATCTCACACCGCTCTACAGCCTTTCCCGGCGCCAACATCGCTTTCGTCCGCTGATGACCAGTTTCTAGACGAACTGGAGAAGCGAAATTTCCGATTCTTTTGGGAACAAGCAAGCCCACAAACCGGGTTGGTAAGGGATCGGTGCAGCGTGCGAGGAAATTCCAACACCGCGGTCGCCAGTATTGCGGCCACGGGCTTTGGGCTTACTGCTCTTTGTATCGCACAAAAACGTGGGTTTATTTCGTTTTCCGATGCGCGGGAGCGGGTTTTTGTCACCCTGCGATTCCTATGGAAGACAATGCCGACTCATCGGGGATTCTTCTACCATTTCGCTGATATCAACACCGGAGAGAGAGTGTGGGATTCTGAAGTTTCGTCCGTCGACACGTCCATCCTCCTGTGCGGAATTCTGGCTTGCCGACAATGCTTCGAGGAACAATCTGAAATCACCCTTCTGGCTTATGAGATCTTTAACCGAGTCGATTGGAGTTGGCTCTCAGAGGACACTTCGTTATTGCCGCATGGATGGACTCCCGAATTCGGTTTTCTCCCATATCGATGGGATTACTACAGCGAGATGATGATGATCTACCTCCTGGGATTGGGATCGTTTACTCATCCGTTGCCCGTGGCAGCCTGGAACGCTTGGAAGCGCACCAAGTTCGAATATGACGGCATTCGTTATATCGGTTCATTCACTCCTTTGTTTGTTCATCAATACTCCCAGGCTTGGTTCGATTTCCGGGGCAAACGCGACGCATATGCCGATTACTTCCAGAACTCGATTGCGGCGACCGATGCCCACCGCCTTTTCTGTTTAGAGTTAGCCAAGCAGTTCCCCGATTACAGCGACGATCTATGGGGTATTTCCGCTTCCGATTCGCACAAGGGCTACGTGATTTGGGGAGGCCCGCCAATGATGGGGCCGATTGATGGAACCGTCGTCCCGAGCGCTTCGGCAGGATCCCTGCCCTTTCTGCCGCAACCCGTGATGCGTGTGCTTAATAACATCAAGGATCATTATGGACAAGCATGGAGCCCGTACGGATTTGTAAATGCGTTCAATCCTCTCAACAATTGGTATGACAACGACGTAATTGGGATAGACACGGGAATCACCATGCTCATGGCAGAAAATGCCCGTACTGGTTTTGTTTGGGACACCTTCATGAAAAACCCAGAGGCGAAGCGAGGCATGGAGCGCGCTGGCTTCAAGAAGTACCAGCCGTCAGGTACGAAGTAATTCTATTGCTGTGGTTTGGGTTAACACCCGGGATGAGGTAGTGTACAGCGTCGGCAAAAAGTGTCCCTCTGCCTTCCAGACCTATTCCGCACATAAATTTGACCCGTGGGGCCGGGCGGCGAGCGAATAGCTTTAACGGGCGACGTGCATTCAGAGTCGGCCCGTTATTGCTTGCACCAACAAGAGCCCGCCGATTCCTGCCAGTCTAATGCAAAGGTACTTAAAAAACCTCCCCGCGAAGGCGACGATTGATCACTCTGCCAAGGAACACGCCTAGCAGTGTGACCGGCAATGAGAGCAGATAATAGTGCGTTACGGCAGAAGTCCAGAGTCCGGCCAACCAATAACCGCCCATACCAATAACGCTTGGCGGGTAGAAAATATCCTTGAAGGGTCGCCCGGAAGTTCTGCGCCGACCACCTTCGCATGGCTCCGTAAACAACGAGCGGCGGACCATTCATTCCATAGGCTCCGCCAAGCACGCCGGCGCAGAATCCACAGGCTAGAAGCCATAATCGACTCTGGCGTCGTAGTTCCAGCGGTGTGCGGCCTATTAAAGGAGTAGGCGGAGAACGTCATGATAATCACAGCTAGAGTAGCCTGCACTACCCGTTGATGACGACTCGTCAGAAGGAGAAGACCCAGAGGGATACCAAAAAGGCTGGAGTGCACGAGCCAACCTGTGCTACCCAGGTGGATGCTTTTCCAGTCCTGCACTCCGACTATGCCAGCGACGGTAATTGACACAAGCACCGCAAGTGGAGCGGCGACGGCCAGCGGAATGCAGAAGGCCAGCAACGGAACAGCGATTAGCGCCTCGCCAAAGCCCAATGCTGATCGAATCAGGGTGGCCATGAACACGATGAATAAAACGTACACGGTAATCAGGTTGATTGTGATCTCCGAGGTGAGCAGAATTCGTTATACATTGCATAGAATGCGTCGGCTATTCGTGACCTCAGTATTGGCAACTTGTTGGCGTAGCGATTCCGACCCTCCACCATCCATGCGCAATCGTACCCGCTTGGTCAACTAACTCCGCAAAATCAACGCGTGCAAGCGCTTGATCGATTTGAAGTGGCCGCTGCTGGCCAGTCTTCGCATCGACATGGTCCCAGTCGTACAGGCTAAACGTCACATCGCTGTTCTGCTGAATTTCGAATGCTACGACGTCGCCGCCCAGGGCGTGAACCGTCCCAGCCGGTACGAAGACGCCATCGCCGGGCTTCGGACTGAACCATACGAGGTCGTCCGCCACCGTCCCATTCGTAAGCGCCCGCGTCCACGATCCAAGGGGATTATTCCTGAGCAGTATCGCCAAGGGCCCCCGGAGCGTATAGACGTCTGAACGCTTGCGGATTGATAAAAGCGATCACATTTGGCAACGCGAAGGGTCCCTGGTGCTGCGCAACTAAACCGCAACTTCCAAATCACCCATTAATGAGAGCAACTGAGGTCGGGGTTAGCTACCTCTGGCGGTGACACTTGCTTTAAGGATTTTCATAAGATCCAGAACCATGTGAATGACCGCCTCCTCGCCGATCGCAGTATTGATCATGGCATGGTAAATCGGGCGGTCAGGCCATTCGACGTGGAAATACTTTTGGATGAAATCGATGCGTTCACGATCAACGGTATCCACGAGGTCTTCCGCCTCCTTCTCGCCCTTGCCTCGAGCTAACAGGCGCCGCACTTTATCTTCTCTCGGAGCGTAAAGAAACACACGCAACGTGTCTTGCCGATTCCTGAGAAACTGCTGGGACCCCCTGCCGACGATGACAGAGTTCCCGGTTTTCGCGGCGTGCTGAACGACCTGTTCCGTGAACTTCAAAATACATTCGCTGTCGACCAGTTTGAGCTTGTGCGCATTGATACTTCCTTCATAACTCCCGCGCAAGAACGATTTGAAGAGCCGGTAGTACAGGGGATCCGTTCGTTCCTCTCGGCCTTCGACGACTGATTTAGGACAGTCGGCAAGCCGGGCGATCTCCTCCGTCAGCAACTGATCCCAAAGCTTCCAGCCCAGCTGCTTGGCAAGCAGTTGGGCGATTTCGCCGCCGCCGCTTCCGTACTCGCGTTCAATGGTGATGATTTTGATCATCTGCGTCACAATACTCCAGGCCTAACAGTTCAAACGTGGACGGCGAGAACGGGACAGGTTCCCAACTGCATTACTCGATAGGTGGTCGAACCAAACACCGCCAGATCCAGTGCGCCACGGCCTCGTACTCCCATAACCACCGTGTCGATTTGCGCATCCAGGACGAGTTGAATGATTTGCTGGTATGGTTTTCCGATGCGCACCGCCGTCTTAATCTTGAGGGCCTTACGCCCCTCCCATGGAATCAGTTTATCGAGTTGCTTCGAGACTGCCGCTATGGCTTCTTCCGTCCTGGCCGGACTTGGGGCGTCCTCCAGCACATGCAACAGTGTGAGCTCGGCATCGTACTCCGTTGTCGCAGAGGTCGCATAGTGCAAAGCCAGCTCGGAATTTTCGGAGAAATCTGTACAAAAGAGAATTCGGTTCAAGTGGTGGACGTGATGCCGCTCTTCACCCGCGGCCATGGATTCGTGGGGCAGCTTGCAAATTGCCAGTACCGGGCAGGGAGTCTTGCGCATCACTCGATTGGTCACCGACCCAAGCACCAGCCGATCATACCCCCGCCGGCCGTGCGTTCCCATGACGATCAGGTCCGCCTTCCTCGCCTGCGCCAACGACAGAATACAGTCCGGGGCCGTTCCCTCGTGCACCACTAGCTCCGGCTGGATTTCATCGTGGGTGTGCTTCTTCACGAATTCCCGCAATCGTTCCTTGCCACCCTCGCTGAGTGCCCGGCAGAACTCCGCGTAGTCTCCACTAGAGGCAACATAGTCGGCGTAGGGATATCGCGACAGCTCTACGATATGCTGCACGACCAATTGGGCTCGATAGTGTTCGGCCAGCGATAGTGCATAGTGATATGCCCTGATCGAGAACTCGGAGAAATCAACCGGACAAAGGATGAGTTTAATTTCCAGCATGACTGCGTCTCTGATGCTCGCGATCGTCCGCACTGCTCAGATTCATTATTACTCCGCTATCCTTACCCCGCCACCACCCGGATCATTCTTCTTCAAAACAAAAGCCAGGCAGAACATGATCGCCGCTCCCACGCAAAGAACCATAAACGTATCAATGTATGCCAGGCTTGCAGCCTGTGCTTGCAGGGATTGATAAATCCTGGCATAGGCCTGCATGAGAGCTTCGTGCTTGCCCACGCCGGAGATAGCGAACTGCCGAGCCAGACCGTTAGCCGCATTCACAAAATTGGGGTTGTCGACCCTGGCGTTCTGCACCAGCCTTCCCTGATGGAATTGCGAGCGCCGCGCAATCAATGTCGTGACTAAGGATGTGCCCACGCTGCTTCCCATATTCCGCATGAAATTCACGATTCCGGCGACGGCGTTGTTCTTCTCCGGCGAAATTCCGACGTAAGCCACCAGCGTAATCGGCACGAACAGGAACCCCAAACCAATCACCTGGGCGATGCGCAGCCACGTGGCGGCGCTGAAACTAATCTGCAAGTCAATTCGCTTCGTGGAATAGAACATGGCGATGGATAGTGCCAGCCAGCCGAAGGCAATCAGGTAGCGCGCCTGGATCTTTGTTGTCAGCTGGCCCATGATGGGCATCTCAAGCAACAAAACAAGGCCTCCCGCCGAAAGCGCAAGCCCCGCCAGTTCCGACGTGTACCCCACGAGGGTCTGGAGGAACTGCGGCATCAGGACCAGGCTGCTGAACAACAGGATTCCCAAGGTGAACATCATCAGGCTGGAACTCGCGAAGTTAAAGCTCTTGAACATGCGGACGTCGATGATTGGCGCCTTTTGATACCACTCCCAAATCACCAGCGAGATCAGGCATACCGTCGCGACGACGACTAGAGTCGTGATGAATCGCGACCCGAACCAATCATCCTCCTGGCCCTTGTCGAGCAATACCTGCAACGCCCCGATCCCCAGAGTCAGCAGAGCAATGCCGATGTAGTCCAACTTCACGCCAGCCGCCTTGAGTTTGGCTAGATAGGGAGGATCTTCGACAAAGCGTCGCACCAGAAACCACGTGGCCAAGCCGACCGGGAGGTTGATAAAAAAAATCCACCGCCAGGAATAGTTGAAGGTGATCCAGCCGCCCAGGGTGGGCCCGATCGTAGGCGCCATGATGGCCGTAATTCCGTACAAGGCAAATGCCAAGCCTCGCTGCTGCGGTGGAAACGTATCCGCCAAAATAGCCTGCGCCATCGGCTGCAGGCCGCCGCCGCCCGCGCCTTGGAGCACCCGGAAGAGAAGAAGGAACCCGAGACTCGGCGCGATACCACAGAGCAACGAACTCACCGTAAAGACACTCAAACACGCCATGAAAAAGCGTTTCCGCCCCAAGGCGCCCGCGAGCCAGCCGCTGATTGGCAGGATGATGGCATTCGAGACCAGATACGAGGTCAACACCCAGGTACTTTGGTCGTTGCTCGCGCCCAGATTCCCGGCCATGTACGGCAGCGCCACGTTGGCGATGCTGGTGTCGAGGACCTCCATAAAGGCTGCCAAAGCCACAACCACAGCAATTAGCCATGGATTGTACTTGGGCCGCCAAACGTTCTGGTCGAGCGTGAGGGCAGCAGAACTCATTTGAGGTATACGTCCGGCACCACGTTCATGCCCGGTCGAAGCCGACGATCCTTGCTTTCACCGGGCTCCAGAACGATCTTTACCGGAATCCTCTGGACAATTTTCACGTAGTTTCCGGTGGCGTTTTCCGGCGGAAGCAAACTGAATAGCGGCCCCGTTGCTCCGGCAATACTGTCCACATGGCCTTTGTAAGTCCGGCCGCTCGAATCAATATGGAGCTCTGCTCGTTGGCCAACCTGCATGTGCTTAAGCTGGGTCTCCTTAAAATTGGCGGTGACCCACACTTCATCAAGCGGCACGACGGAGAGGAGCTGCTGCCCGTCTTGAACGTTCATCCCAACCACCACCGTCTTATTCACTTCACCGCTAACCGGAGCAACAATTTTCGTGTATCCGAGATTCAGTTGGGCTTGCTCGAGTAGCGCCCGCTTTTCCTCCACATCCGCGATCGCAGCCCGCACGCGAGCCTGAGTGGAAGACACCTGCTGCGGCCCGGTCTTCGCATATTGGTGGTTGGCGTTAGCTTGCGCCAAGTGGCTCCGGGCCTGTTGGACGAATTGCTGTGCGGCAGACTCAGAGGCGCGGGCTGCCTCTACGGCGGCGGTGCTGGACTTGGCGGAGGCCAGCGCTTGATCGTAGATTTGCTGCGATACTTCCTGTTTGTCGACCAGTAACTTGTAGCGGTGGAGATCGTCTTGCACTCGCACATCGTTGGCCTCGGCCTCTTCCAGTTGCGCATGGGCGGCGGTCACCTGCCTTTCGGCCGCAATGACTCCGGCGTTGGCGTCTTCGATGCCGGACGAAGCGAACTTCAGTTGGCTCGAAGTATTCACCGAAGTAATTGGAACCGTGATATTCAGCGATTGAGCCGTTGCTTCGGTATTGGCGAGATTAGCTTGCGCCTGCGCGACCGCAACCTCGTAGTCCTTCGGGTCGATCTCCACCAGCACCGTGCCTTTCTCCACCCATTGGTTGTCGTCTACGTTGACCCGCACCACATACCCGGAAACACGCGCGCTGACGGGATATAGGTGAACATCAACCTGGGCGTCGTCGGTGGATTCATAGCTGCTCAAGTAGCGCCACAAGAACACGCCGCCGATAACCACTACCACTACGACGACCAGAATCAAGACTTTTCTGCGGCTCTTGGCAGGGCGGCGCACCGGCGCCCTGTCCATCAAGGGCGAAGGATCGACCGAGGATTCGTTGCCTGTCTCAGGTCCTGAACGGGGTAAGTTTTCTTCCGCCATGTTCACTTTCCTCTGAAAAATTCCTTGACGCCCTTCTCAGCGATGCCCGGAGCGCTAGCCAGCGAAATTTTCGAATAATTATAGTGGTTGAGACTCGATATATATGTTCGTGCGCACTCGCGACTGCCTCTTGCGGCTGCACCACTTCAACGGTATCGGTAACACCCGCGCTAAAACGATCACGCGACGGGGTCAGCGTCTCTTCTGCCAAATTCTCAAGGGAGCCCCTGAGCCTCGATTCTTTGCGGCAGGTTGGGCCGCGAGCCAATATCCTAAGTCTGGCGGATTATTTCTAGCAAGCGAGTCCAAAATCGATTCGCAACCTCCCGTTCTGTATGGCGACAACATCCCGCAGGTTGAGCCATTCATGTCAGGGTCGCATCGCTTTCCTGGCTGATTCATCTAAGCAATCATGGGTAACGAGTTAGCTCTTTCAGTACTTGATCTTGTGGGCATGCGAGCCAATGAGTCCGCAGGCGGCGCCATTGCCCGATCGGTGAACCTGGCGCAGCACGTGGAGCAGTGGGGATACAAGCGCTATTGGCTGGCGGAACATCACTCGATTCCTGGACTGGCTTGCTCAGCCACGCCCATGTTGATTGGGCATGTGGCGGCAGCGACCAGGACGATTCGAGTGGGCAGTGGTGGAGTAATGCTGCCAAACCACGCACCGCTGGTGGTGGCGGAACAGTTCGGGACGCTGGAGGCGCTGTACCCAGGTCGAATCGATTTAGGGCTGGGACGGGCTCCGGGCGGCGACTTTCAAACGATGCGGGCGCTGCGAAGAGATTTGCAGCAGAGTGGCGACGATTTTCCGGCGCTCCTCGCCGAATTGCAGACCTACCTGGGCGCGGAGCGGCCAGGGCAGGTGGTGAAAGCGATTCCAGGACAGGGGAGCAACGTGCCAATCACGTTGCTCGGGTCGAGCGGCTTCAGCGCGCAACTGGCGGGAATGCAGGGGCTCCCCTTCGCATTCGCGGCACACTTTGCTCCTGAGCACTTATACGCAGCGGCACAGCTATACCGCGAAGAATTCCGGCCAAGCGAAGTACTGCGGAAGCCATACTTCATGGTAGCGGTGCAGGTGATTGCGGCGGAGACGGATGCGGCAGCCCGACGGTTGTTCACGACGCCGCAGCAGCGGTTTCTGCGGCTCATTCGAAACCAGCCAGTCGAACTGTTGCCCCCAGTCGATTCTATGAAGCCGCTCTGGCGGGACCATGAGCGTGCGGCCGTGGAGAGTAAGCTGCGCGCGGCAATTGTGGGATCGGATGCGACGGTGAAGGCAGGGCTGGAGAAGTTGGTGGAAGATACGGCCGCCGACGAGGTGATCGTTGTAACTGATACCTATGAGCATGCGGACAGGATTGAATCGTATCGACGAGTGGCTGGCGTTGCTACGATGATTGAGGTGAAGTCAACCGCAGTCGTGGAAGCCTGAAGTCCAGGTGAACGCCGTTCGCTCTGCAATTCCACCTCACTGGCGAGTCATCTACTTAAAACTTGGTTTCGGCGGCGCGCACACTGAGTCAAACCAGCGACTGATGTATACCTCGGCGTGAGCTTCACCGCAGTAATGCCGGGCTCCGGTCGCATTTGCGGCTTCAGAATTCTACCGATGCACGGCAAGCTCGGAATCTCCACATCGAATCACGAACCAGTGGATGGGATTCGTGGTCACGAATCCACAGACTTCACATCTGAATTCCTGCAGTGTCATGCGCTCAGTTCCGTATGTCAGTGGTTGGTCGTCCTCGCTCCGCGATCGCCCTAGCTCGGTCGTTATCGAGAACGAATAAAGCTTCCGTGGGAACCACTTTGGGCGCCCAAATTTGGGTGATAAAATCGCAGGATGCCAAAGACAAAGACGCTGATGCAGTCCGTTGTCAGTCAACTTCAGAAGGAACGCACGCGACTTGAGGATGAACTACACCGCGTAACAGCTGCCCTCACAGTATTCGGGAAAGTCTATCTGCAGGGAAATAAGCCTGGTCGGAGGAAGCGGACAATGTCGGCTGCAGGACGCAGGAGCATAGCGGCCGCGCAGAGAGCTCGCTGGGCAAGAGTCAGGGCAGCTAAGAAGCGAGGCTAGTTTTGTCGACGAGCAAATGCATGAGTGTTACCGCGCCCCTGTAGACATCTCGGGTTCGCGTCTTCCGGATGTACTGCGTATTTCAATCTCTCGGAGACTTTCCGAGAGTCAATCTGGGGCCATCTCGGTCCAATAGGTCATGATTTCGAGATCCTGGTCGCGCCATTCTGTGGCGTTGTCCGGCTCAACAAAAGAGCCAAAGATACGCTCCGCGCAGATGATCTGCACGGAGCTGTCCTCTGGCGCCGCTTCAACGATGCTTGATGAACTTGCCGGTTTGCAGTTCGGCCATTGCCTGGCGCAGCTGTTCTTGTGTGTTCATTACGATCGGCCCGTACCATGCCACCGGCTCTTCGATCGGCTTACCGGAAACCAGCAGGAAACGGATGCCGTCGTTGCCGGCCTGTACGCTGATCTCATCGCCACGGTCAAACAGCACCAGCGAATGGTTACGGACTTCGTACCTGGCTGGCGCGTTCGGATCTGCGGCTTGTTCGGTCAGCACCGCACGAGGATCCGAGGCATCCCGGAACGTCCCGGAACCAGCAAAGACGTAGGCAAACGCGTTACGCGTCGTTTCGACTTTGAGCCGCTTCCGCTGTCCCGGTGGAACCGAGATATCGAGATAATTCGGATCAGCGGCCGCACCTTCCACCGGTCCCCTCTTGCCCCAGAACTCACCGCAGATGACTCGTACGCAAGTGCTGTCGTTGTCGGTGACCTCGGGGATCGCGCTCGACGGAATGTCCTGATAGCGCGGGTCGGTCATCTTGAGCGATGCGGGCAGGTTCGCCCACAACTGGAAGCCGTGCATGCGTCCATGGGCGTCGCCTTTGGGCATTTCCTGGTGCAGGATACCGCTGCCGGCCGTCATCCATTGGACGTCGCCGGCGGTCATTTTGCCCTTGTTTCCGAGGCTGTCTCCGTGTTCCACGGAACCAGAGAGCACATAGGTGATCGTCTCAATCCCACGGTGGGGATGCCACGGGAATCCTGCTCGGTAGTCGTCTGGGTTGTCGTTGCGGAAATCGTCCAGGAGCAAGAATGGATCGAAATCCTTTGTCTTACCGAATCCGAAGGCGCGTTGCAACTTGACGCCCGCGCCTTCAATGGTCGGCTTCGGTTGAATGATCTGTTTTACTGGCCGGAGTGACATAACTAACCTTCCTTGTTCTGCGCCGCGCGGCAATTCCTACCGCGCAGCAAAATCGTTAGGCTTTTACGAACTGGACGTCCAGGGTGATGGTTACCTCGTCGCCAACCAGAATGCCGCCGGTTTCAAGTGCCGCATTCCAGGTCAAGCCAAAGTCCTTACGGTTGATTTTGGTGGTCGCCGAAACAGCAACGCGAGTGTTGCCCCACGGATCCTTCGCCGGCGAAGTTGGCCCCTCGACAGTAAAGACGACCTTGCGGGTAACCCCGTGAATGGTCAGGTCGCCCTCGACCGTCAGTTCACCCTCGCGGGCAGCTTTAACGCGCGTGGACTTGAAAAACAGAGTGGGGTACTTCTCAACGTCGAAGAAATCGGCACTCTTCAAATGTGCATCGCGCTGCGCGTCGCGTGTTTCGATCGACGCCGCTTCAATCGACGCCTCTACGCGGGACTCCGTCGGGTCAGATTCGTCGAGCGTCAGTGATCCCGTGACCTTCGGGAATTGGCCTTTTACGTTTGAAATCATCATGTGCTTCACCTTGAACTCGGCAACCGAGTGAACCGGGTCGATGTTCCAGGTTGTGGTGGAAGTTTGCGGAATAGCTAGTGTGCTCATTGTATTTCCCCTCTCCAGTTTTGATTAGATGCCTCACAACGATAATCGTTGCAACAGATATGTAACCCAAAAAATCAAGCCATCGCGCTGCGGGCGGCGCGCAGAAGTTCGGTCAGGGCCTGAAGTCGTTCTCGCCCTAGGTGCCCCAGTTGCTTGCGATGGGCTTCCTCGATGGGTCCATCGAGACGAGCCAGAAGTTTGAGTCCGTCCCGAGTGATCCGGGTCATCACCATCCGCCTGTCCTTGGTTTCGCGGCAGCGGGAGATCAGACCGCGCTTTTCCAGGCGGTCGAGGAGCCGCGTAATGTCGGGATCGCGGGTAATCATGCGGCTGGCAATCTCGCCGCACGGAAGGCCATCCGGCGAACCCCGCAGGATACGCAGCACATTGTACTGATTGGCCGAGAGGTCCTCAGCCTTGAGAACCATGACCAGTCTCCGTGACAGCATGTCGGTAGTGCGCATCAGATCAAGGAATACTCCCTCCTCGGCGCAGTCCGGTCGTCGTTTGCGATGGGATTGATCCGCCTTCTTCATCTATTGTTCTAATGATAGTCGTGACAACGACTACTGTCAAGCCGGGCTTGTACGGACTTGCCGCAAGCCCGCTTCTGGATAACTTCCGGTTGTCCCATCAACCGGGAACTACACCATTCGTGGGCCACTAGGGCGTTTCTCGGTACCAATCGCTCTGATTGCCGAGTAATGTGCGGATATGAAATTGGAAAATTACATCTCACAAGTTTGGAGTCGGTTCACGGTCACCCGGGTAAGCCGACGCGGTGCACAAGGTTTTGGAAGCGCGAGTCGGAGCGGAGAGGATCGAAGCCTGGCCGCAGCAGGACGCCTGGGTTAAATCGCTCTTGGTAGCCTTTTTCGAGCCAATTCATGGCTTGATCCGCATCTCCGAGAGATGCATAGATCATGGCAATCTCCGAAGCACTCGAATAACCAGGGGTCGAGCGCTTCTTCAGATCGCCCAGCAGCTTTGCCGCTTCGCTCCGCTTGCCGGACGCGACGTAGGCGCGAGCAAGATTGGCTATGCATGTCGGGCTATCCGCAGAAAGCCGGACCGCTTTTTGCATTTCTGCGACCGCTTCATCGTACATGTGTTTTTGGAGGTACGCCTGAGCGAGCTGATTATGGGCGAGAGCGAAATTAGAATCCATTTCGATCGTCTTGCGGCTCTGTCGTATGGATTCGTCATAAGAGTGCGCAAGGCCAAGGAGTTCTGCCAAGTCGGCGTTAATGATAAGAGATAGCGGATCAAGATTTTCCGCTTTTCTCATTTCCGCAATCGCATCGTCAAACCGACCCAACAGACTCAAGTGCCAGGCATACCAATGGTGAGCGGTGGCATAGCCTGGACTTAGTTCAATGGCCCGCTGAAATTCCTTCCCGGCAGAGTCAAAATCCCAGTCGAAGCCATCCAGGACGAATGCAAGTGAGTTGTGGGCTTCGCCGAGCGAGCTGTCCAATTCCAGAGCTTTGATCGCCGCCGCCTTCGCCTTGGGGAACGCTTCCTTGGGAGTCATCACCGCGTACTGCCAGTCTCCCAACAAGGCATAAGTATCGGCTAAGCCAGAATAAGCTTGGGCGTATTTTGGATCCTCTTCGATTGCCTGCTTGAAATAAGCCAGGGCGACCTTCAAACCATCCGCCGTTCGTTTGTTCCAAAAGTAGCGCCCTTTAAGATAAGACTCGTAAGCTTCCGGGTTTACAACCTTTACGTTTTTGAGGGCAGCTTGTTCCTGCGGAGTCAAGTTGATCCGAATTTGATCTGCAATGGCGCTAGCCACCCTGTTTTGGAGAGCCAGAGTATCCCGCAACTCACCCTCATAGCTCTGGGACCATAAGTGCTTGTCGGTAGAGGCCTCGATCAACTGCGCCGTGATACGGACCTGGTCGCCGGAGTGGAGCACGGTGCCTTCTACGACGGCATCCACGTTCAGCTCGCGAGCGATCTGCGGCAGAGGCTTGCGCGCTCCTTTGTATACCATTACGGAGGTGCGTGAGATTACGCGTAAAGCGCTGATCTGCGCCAAGTCAGTGATCAACTCATCCGTCATGCCGTCAGCGAAGTAATTCTGGGAAGCGTCGCCAGAAAGGTTCTCCAGCGGAAGCACCGCTATCGATCGGATGCCCGTGGGAGCAGGGGCCCGCGAACGAAATAGCCAAACGGAGAGAATCGCCAAACTCAGGACGAGCGCCAGGGCGACGATGATCCAGCGCGTCGGCCACAGCCGGCGCTGGGGCGCAACCGCCAACCCGATGCCTTGGATCTTATGCCCAGGGTCTGTAGCCGGCAGATCTCCAGCCACAGGTCCTTGCCTTTTTGGGCGGGCGTCTGTATTGACAACCGACACGTCCGCAATAAAGCGATAGCCACGTTTCGGAAGAGTCTCGATGAATCGCGGGCTCTCAGCCGCGTCTCCCAAGGCACTCCGCAGCTTCCCGATGGCGATATTGAGCGCCTGATCGAAATCACCGAAACTTTCGCTGGGCCAGACTCGGCTGCGCAATTCCTCCCGGGTGACAACTTCCCCCGGATGCTCCAGCAATATCTCCAGCAGTTTCATCGGTTGCTGCTGCACTCTGATTCTCAAACCCGCTTTTCGCACTTCGCCGGACTGGAGAGAAACCTCAAAGGTTCCGAATCGCACGACGGAGTTGGGCTGAAGGGATTCCATGTGCATTTGGGTTCGCACAGAAGTCTAGCACTTCGGTCACAGAAACTTCCCAGCTCTGGATATATGGGGAGCTAACTCATTAGCCAACAATTGTTTAACAGGCGATGAGTTGGATATGTGGAAAAAATCCGCAGTCAATTGACGCTGGACGACTAGCGCGTCAGATTGGGCAGCAACCGGGGTTTCGAGCTGATTCAGGAGGAGGCAAATGAGGAGTATCGGAATTGGCTCACGAGGGATGATCCGATTTGGGACTTCATCGTCACGCGACTATCAACCGTTGGCAGGTTTTGAAGAGTTGGCCATGCCCTTGTTCGATTCCCTCTACAATTTCGCGCGCTGGTTGACGCACAATTCGAACGATGCCGAGGATCTTGTGCAGGAGGCTTATCTAAAGGCTTTACGCAGTTTCGCATTGTTTCAGCCCAGCACTAATTTCCGGGCATGGATATTTCAAATTCTGAGGAACACGTTTCTAAGTTCGTGCACAAAACTCGATCGACGTATGAGCGTCGCGATGGACTCGGAGGAGGACGGCCCTGAACTGGCAGTTGAGAACGAGACTCCCGAAACGATACTAATCAATCGTTCTAGTTGCCAACTGGTGCAGCGCGCCATCGACGCCCTACCGGTGCATTACCGGGAGGCTCTCCTTCTTTGTGAAGTCGAAGAAATGTCGTACCAGGAGATCGCGGAAATATTGTCGATCCCGATAGGAACTGTTATGTCACGCCTGGCCAGAGCCCGAAAGGCAGTTCGTCAGTCGCTCGCGAGCACTCCCGACGCACTACCATCCCTAGGAAACACCGGAGCGAGGAAGCATTTTATTCCCGTAGTCCACAAAAATTCCTTGGAATAAAACCGTGTGTCGCCGGTTGTACACAGCGAGTCCGAGGTAGAGAGCGAAGTCGAGTGCCGGAGAGAATTCTCCGGGGTCTCACACCCCGGCCGATGCAGTTCCCGTCTAGGAGGCAAAATGAAACGAAGCGTTTGTTTGCTAGTAGCTGTCCTGGCTTCAGCACTCTCGCTATATGCCGAGGATAGGATCTGCCACTAACTGCCCCTGCATCCCCAGCATCCCCTCATCCCCTTCACTACAATGTCGCGGTGCCTGTGAGCGATTCCGGCATCGCCTGCGTTGTCAGCGCGTGAGAAACGACTGTGGTCTTGACGCCCACATAAATTCGCGTGGAATAAAACCGGTTCTTGTCGGTTCTGCACAACGAGTCAGAGAGCGAACTGGAGTCACCGAGGGAATGCTGGTGCGGAAGAACCACACGCTCTTTAGCAATTCCTTTAGGGAGAACAAAATGAGAAACAATCTGAAAATACTTGGGTTGGCGTTGTGCATGCTGCCGATGTACCTGCATGCCGGGACAGGGCAAGATCTAAAACAGGATTATCAACCCTCGCAAGGGCAGAACACACGATCTGCAGAATCGATTCCGGCGGGCACCATTATTCCGGTCAGCTTGAATTCCACCTTGCGCTCGGACAAGAGCGGAAGCGGAGACGCGATCACGGCCACGATCATGCAGGACGTGCCGTTGGGCATGGGAAAAACCCTGCACGCCGGCTCCAGGGTGACAGGGCATGTGGTCGACGCCATAACTCCTGGAAAGGGGTCCGACGAATCGAAGATCTCATTTCAATTCGACCAAGTGCGACTTGGCAAGCAGACCATCCCTGTTACCACCAACCTGCGGGCGGTGGCGTCAGGGTCCGCAGTACTTGCTGCCACCACTCTGCCAACCTCGCTCGATTATCCCGACGAACAAATTCAAATCGGAGGCGACCAGATCTCTTACGGTAACGGTGGGCCAGTAATGGTGGGATCGGAGGTCGTGGGGAAATATACCAGCCAAGGCGTGCTGGCCAATGTGGGCCAAGAATCGGGCACCCCATACCGTGGCACGATCGATGAAAATGCGCATCCGCAAGCGTTTTGGCTCTTCTCCGTGAACGCTCACGGCGCATACGGATTTAGCGACTTGACAATCCTCCATTCCGGACGCACCGAGCCTCTTGGTGAAGTCACTTTGACCTCCAACGGCAAAGCTGTGAAAGTCGGCAAGGGCAGCGCGATGCTCTTGCGCGTGGATGACAGCAGGCCCGAGGAGGCACAGGCACACGCGACTCCTTCGCGAGGGGCAGGGCAATAACAGTTTCGCGGGTTGCGGCAGGGTTGGCTTCGTCAAGCCAGGTGCGTCGCAGCCCGCAATTCATTCAATCTTAGACGGGGTAGGGTGATGGTAAATCCTTTTGACCTTAAGACGGCACTCTTGGCCAAGCACGCGGAACATGTCGTGCTGATCCATTTTCCAATCGCGCTGTTCATCACGGCGGTGGTGTTCGACTATCTGGCGCAGTGGAGGAAGGAGCAGACGCTGGCTGCCGCAGCATATTTCAATTTGCTGCTAGCCGCGATTTCGACGGTACCGGTGGTGGCGTCCGGGCTTGCGGCGTGGCAGTGGGCGCTCGACGGGCAAAAACTAAAAGGGATTCTCCTGATGCACCTGACCTTGGGATGCGTATCGAGTGGGATGATCTGGCTGGTCTGGTGGGTGCATTTCCGCGCGCGACGGCGGGCGGCGGCATTGCCGGGCTACCGGCTGGCGGTTGAATTTCTGGGCGTCGCGATCGTAGCGCTGACAGGGCACTTGGGCGGCTTCCTAAGTGGCGTAAACGGACCCGGCTAGATGCCCCGATGAAATCCAACTTGGGGCTGCAATTAGGATCATCAGCGAACAATTACAACTACGTTACTTCTTGCTGACAACCGGCAAACCTCGCGAGAGCACCTTCTCCAGTACGGCTCACGAGCACCGCACTTGTCAGTTATCAATGCTGAGGGCATCCGAGCTGCACTCAAGGAGACAGAGGCTGTCCTCTGCAATGCTGGCGCGGTACAAGTCCCCTTCGATTTTGCCGGGAATAAAAATGACTCGCGCAAGTTATCACTTCAGAACGCTACAAACCACGGAGGGCACATGCCAAACAAGAAGCAAGATGTTATTGACCAGAAGTTGCAAGACCTCAACAACGACGGAGTCGACCGACGCGGCTTCCTGAAGTGCATGGCATGGGCAGGTACAGGCCTGGTCTGGACCATGAGCGGCGGCATTCCGGTTTCTCGGGCCTTTGCCAAAGGCTACGGCAAAGATGCCGGCAAAGGCGGGGACTTCAGCTTTGTACAGATCAGCGACAGTCACATCGGCTTCAACAAACCGGCCAACCCGGACGTCACCGCTACTCTGCAGACCGCGATCAACAAGATCAACGCGATGCCCCACCCACCGGATTTCATCATTCACACTGGTGATCTGAGTCAACTCTCGAAACCGAGTGAGTTCGATACGCTCGACCAGGCACTAAAAGGAGCGTCTGCCAAACAGATCTACTTTGTGCCGGGTGAGCATGACATGCTGAGTGACAACGGCGAGCAATATCTCGAGCGCTATGGAAAAGGTACAAAGGGCACTGGGTGGTACAGCTTTGATCACAAGGGTGTCCATTTCGTCGGTCTCGTAAATGTCGCCAACTTGAAAGCGGGAGGCATGGGATCGCTCGGTCACGAACAGTTGGAGTGGTTTGAGGACGATCTTAAGGGCCGCGCTGCGAGCACTCCGATTGTGCTCTTTGCGCATATTCCACTGTGGACCATCTATCCCGACTGGGGCTGGGGCACCGACGACAGCGAACAAGCTTTGTCTTACGTCAAGCGTTTCGGCTCGGTGACCGTGCTCAACGGCCATATTCACCAGATCATGCAGAAAGTCGAAGGTAAGGTCTCGTTCCACACCGCGATGTCAACTGCTTTCCCTCAACCTGCGCCCGGAACAGCTTCCTCAGCCGGACCCATGAAGGTGCCAGCCGATCAGTTACAGAAGGTGTTGGGTATCACGGACGTGAACTATGTGGTCAGCGGTCGCAGCCTGGCAATCGTCGATTCACCGCTCGCGGATCAGGGATCTTCGGCTTCAGGGAATGACGGTGGCCTGGGCGCAGTTGACTCGCTCCTTGGCTAAACCCCAAAGATCCGATCCAAGACAAATGAAGATCAAGCAAGAAAATCAAATTTAGAGAGGAAACAAAACAATGACGAGGAAAAATGTGTGGTTTGCGAGTTTGGCGACGCCGGTAGTGATTGCGATGCTGCTGTTGTTGGCGGGATCACGGAGCGTCACGGCAAATGACCAGCCCTCCGCAGCAAACGCGGCGGTGAAAATCGATAATTTTGTTTTTGGGCCGCAGACGATCACGGTACCCGTTGGAACGACAGTTACCTGGACAAATAGTGATGACATTCCCCATACGGCGGTGAGCACAGAGGGTGTGTTCAAGTCCAAGGTGATGGATACGGAGGAAAAGTTCTCCTACACCTTTAGCAAGCCGGGAACGTATTCCTACTATTGCACGATCCACCCGAAGATGACCGGCAAGGTCGTCGTGCAATGAGACTCGGAGACATTATAACGATTCTCAGATGCTCGAAGCCGGCGCCATCGTGATGACAAATTGGTGAGATTCATTATGGTTTTGCGATTCACGAGGATTACGGAGAAGAGCACAATATGACTGCAGACTCGGCACAATTCGCAGCGAGGGGAGGGGCAAGCGACGACCTGGAACTTGTCCATGCCAGCAAGAATGGGGATGTGGCTGCTTTCGAGCACCTCGTAAAGAGATACGATCGCAAACTCCTCCGAATCGCTCAAAGCGTCACGCATAACACGGAAGATGCACAAGACGCGGTTCAGGAGGCCTTTTTGAAGGCGTTCCAGAACTTAGGCCAATTCCGAGAGGAGTCCCAATTCTCGACGTGGCTGATTAGCATCGCCGTGAACCAGTCGCTGATGAAGCTGCGAAAACAGCGCTCAACAAAAGAGCTGTCCCTGGACGACGATTTCCAGGCAGATGGCGACATGCGTCCAATGGAGGTCGCTGATTGGGCTCCCAATCCTGAACAACTCTACTGGGCATCTGAATTACGAGAAATCCTAATCAGGGCTTTAAAAGAGCTGCGGCCGGCCTTGCGGACGGTCTTCGTGCTGCGAGATATTGAAGGCCTTTCAATAGATCAGACGGCGGAAGTTTTGAACTTGAGTCAAGCTGCGGTTAAGGCACGGCTATGGCGAGTTCGGCTGCAGCTTCGCGAACACCTGACCAAGTACTTCGGTAAGCAACCGGAATCTGCACGAACACAGTTCGTCCCTATAAATAGACGGACAGGACAGATTCTCGGACTTTTTGCCGAGTGTTTGGGTCACTCGATATCTCGGGAATGCCCGATTTGTCCTGCCAAGTCATCGCATCATCTCCTATAACTGCGACCACGGACCACACTCTCAGTGATGTTGCTGCCGCAAGTTTGTAAGATCCTCCCGACAAAGATTTGACAATCAAGTGACATCCCGTCCGCATCTCGCCGTTGATCGCTGCGTCTAACCCATACGTTGTAAAAAGCATTTGATAACCGAGGTTCAGGAGACACCTCTCGAGCGCAGTTATCAATAATGAAACAATTAAAAACGTTTCAATAAGGAGAAATCATGAAGAAGTCGTATTTTGCCGTTGTCCTAACTCTGACTCTGCTTGGTGTTGGCGTAACTGCCCACGCCCAAGACACCAGTACGGTTACGGTAACAGTTCCGTTCGAGTTCGTCGCTGGAGTCAAGACGCATGCCCGCGGGCAGATACACCATAAGTCGTGTCTCAACTGTACGCTCAGGGTTAGTTATCCACAGCTCTGACGAAGGCACGATTGTGCTCCCGATTGCAGTCGATGAGCCTTCTGCCAGGCAGGCAGAGCTCAGCTTCGAGCATGTAGGGGATAAGTACTTTCTCAGCAAGGTTGAGACCCCGGCGGCCGTCTTTACCATCGCGATTCCACGAGCGATGACGAGGCTAGCCCAGGTGAAGATTGATGGCACAGTATCTTCCTCTGGCAACTAACTAAATCGGGCCAGACATCGGTTGTCAACACGGTTGTGGCAGGGAGTTCAGGGCCAAGGAGTGAATCATATCCGTGCCTGAATTCCCTTCCCACCCGGCGGCTTAGCGGCGGAAGCGGCAGCCGTGCTCAAAGTCGTACAAATCACAAAATAAGGTTATGGAGGACAACGTGAAAAGAACACTCTTGTTATTCGGACTGCTCATGACGTTAGCAATTCCTTCGGGGCTGCTCGCCCAGCAGGCCGGCTATTCCCAGACCAACCTGGTCTCCAATACTGCCGGCGTAGCCACTACTACAGACCCTCAACTGTTGAACCCCTGGGGAATCTCCATTCTTCCCGGGCAAGATTTCTGGATCGCCAACAATAACAGCGGTACCTCCACGCTCTATGACGCACAGGGCAACAAAGATACTGCGCTGGTGGTGACCATACCCGGGGCCACAAACAATCCAAACGGTAATTGCAGCCCGGGCTGCCCTACGGGAAACGTGTCAAACGGCAACGGCACCTACTTCGGCGGCGGATCAGTTCATTTTTGACACCGAAGATGGCCTCATCGCCAACTGGACCGGCGCCAGCAACACGCAATAGTGGCCTTCGATAACTCCGCCAGCGGCGCGGTTTACAAGGGTCTCGCCTTGCTCAACAGCACCTTTCTTTTGGCGGCGAACTTCAATAGCGGCAAAGTCGACGTCTTCGATCGCAACTTCAACCTCACTTCGTTGAGCGGTTCGTTCACCGATCCAAAACTTCCCGCGGGTTTCGCTCCCCACGGCATTCACGTCATCGGTAACCAGATCTACGTCGCCTATGCCATGCAGGATGCTGCCAAGCACGATGCCCAGCCCGGCGCCGGTCTGGGGCAGGTGGATATCTTCGACATGAACGGCAATTTCGTGAGCACCTTCGTCGCTGCCGGCGGCAAACTCAACGCGCCTTGGGGCGTGGTGGCGACTCCGGCTACCTTCGGAACGTTCCCGAACGCGATCCTGGTGGGAAATTTTGGCGATGGCACCATCAACGCGTTCGACACAACCGGAAAGTTTCTCGGCCAGCTCACCGACTCTTCGAACAATGTGCTGGTGAATCCCGGCTTGTGGGATATGGTGTTTGGCGGAGGCGGTCCCTCTGGTGATCCAGGCACTCTTTATCTCACGGCTGGAGGCAGCAACCAACCCAATTTCCCGGCTGGAGGCAGCACAACCAGCGTGTTCGCCAGCCTTGTCCCCGCGGCCGCGGTCGGCAACCCAAATTTTTCTCTGAGTCTCTCGGCCCAAAGTGCAACCGTCGCGCCGGGCGGATCGGCTAATCTCACGGTCAGCGCCAGCGCGGTAGGAGGATTCAACAGTCAGATTACGCTTTCCTGTACGGCGCCCGCTGGTCTGACCTGTGCTTTCAGTTCCACGACGATCTCTCCCGGGTCGAGCACGTCATCCTCCACCTTGACCATCTCTGCCGCTTCGGCCCCACCGCCGGTTACCGGCTACGGCGTGCTCGGCATGGCGGCCCTGCTGCCTGGTCTGGGGCTGTTCGGAACCGTTCTCACGACTCGCAAACGGAAACACCTTACACGCAAGAGCATTCTGTCGCATGAGCGTACTGGGGTTGCTGCTTCTCGTCTCACTGTTCGCCGTCGGATGCGGTAGCAGTTCAAAAACCCAAACACCTCGCTATCTCAGGTCACCTTGATGGTGACGGGCACATCCGGCGCAATAAGTCATACCGCGCCTGTAACCATCACCATCAACTAAAACAAGAAAGCCCGGCAAGGGCGCACTCCGTGCGTTTTTGCCGGGGTCCTTCATAAGTGGTAGTACGTGGCTCTGACAAAGAAATGACGACGATTTGACCCGTCGGTGACAACGTGACTGTTCGGCGGACATAAGCTCATCCCATACGACGTTGAAGACTTCGTCAGTCTTACTTAGTTCAGAGAGAAAGATCGAGAGGAAACAATAATGAAGAGATTTTCTTTGTTGGCATCCCTGGTCGCGCTCGGCATGGGAACCGCATCCATGCTGCGCACCGCTCACCTTAATCACTTTTCCAGTCCAAACGAGAACGTTGCTCAGATCACCGACGGAGCATTTCAGGATGGATTGTATCTGGGGAGACTTGCAGCCGAGCGCGGCGCTGAGCCCCACGTTGCGATTGGCCGGTGGGCAACCTTGGAGGATCGGACGTCTTTCACTACCGGCTATCAACGGGGATATGGCGAGTTTCTTGCCAGCCGAGCGGCGCCGACCGCGCACGAACGCCGTGCAGAGTAAGCCCCGGCGCGAGCCTTCGCTCACGAGAAGACTTTTGACGCATTGCCTTTTACGAGGTGCACTATGAAACCGAAGAACTTTCTTCTTGTAATCGCTCTGATGTTAATGATTTGTATTTCCAGCCGGCAAGTGGTGAAGGCGGGAGCACCGGCGCCGGCTGCGGCCAGCGCCGGAGCAGCCGCCATAAAAGGCGTGGTCAAATTCGAGGGCACCCCTCCTAAGGCCAAGCTAATCAGCATGGCCGCTGACCCAAGCTGCGCCAAGCAGCATACTGGACCCGTTCTCACCGCGGAGGTCGTCACTGGTTCCGGAGGCGGGTTGCAAAACGCACTCGTCTTTGTCGCTGATGGGGTGGGCGATCGAACCTTCGATCCACCCAAGGAACCGCTTGTCATTTCTCAAAAGGGCTGCCTGTATCAGCCGCATGTCCTGGTGGTGCAGGCAAACCAGGCCTTCGAAGTTGTGAACAACGACCCAACTTCACACAACATTCATCCTACGCCGGCCAACAACCGGGAGTGGAACAAAGCTGAGCTTCCGGGTGCCACAGTGGAAGGAGCGTTTGCGCGGGAAGAAATCGCGATCCCGGTTAAGTGCAACATCCATCCCTGGATGCGGGGATATATTGCTGTTCTCAAAAATCCCTATTTTGCTTTGACAAAGCAAGATGGCGGCTTTGATCTGCCCAATCTGCCGCCCGGAACATACACCATCAAGGTCTGGCACGAGACACTAGGCACATCAACCCAGACGATCACGATTGGTGTGAACCAAACGAAGGAGATCAATTTTGTTTTCAAGAGCATGTAAGCTGCACCAGCGAGACCTCAGACTTTCTCAGGCTGCGACAAATGTCCGAGCCTCTGAAGGAAACCTCTGGAGCATCTTTCCGGATCGGGCTTAAGGCCGCTCCAAACCAATTTCTGAGATTTGTGGAATAAAAGGAGCTCCCGCTTGTTATCAATCTCGAGGGAAAGATAACTTCGGTTGATCGGAGCCAAATGCTCGGGCCCATAGACTTCCGAGCCTGGCATCGCGTTCCGGCGCTAGACGCCAGCCCTCGCGGAATCGACGCGGAAACCGAAGAAAATGCTGGGGCCGTGCGTGTCGAGCCTTCCCCCAGTGATGCGACATGCGCGGCGAAGGCCCATACCTTGGCGTCCGGAAATCAGGACTTGATTCGCTTCGGGACTAGGGTCAACAGGGATAACAAACTATAAGGATGTCGCAATGATTAACTACCAAAGCACGCTATTAGGTCGAACAGAAGTTGCCGAAGGCACCATGGCCTTTCAGTTTGAAAGGCCGAGCGATTTTGTATTCAAAGCCGGACAGTATATTGACCTGACTCTAATCGGTTCCCAACCCCAGTTTGGGCCGCCAGATCGACTGACTCACGCGTTCTCCATCGCAAGCTCCCCGTCCGACGAAACGCTCGTGGTCACGACCCGCATGCGAAATACAGTTTTCAAGAAGGCCATATCCACCCTGCCGATTGGCAGCCCGGCGAGGATTGAAGGGCCAATGGGCTCTTTTAGCCTCCATAACAACACAGCCCGGCCAGCCGTCTTCCTCGCCGGCGGGATCGGGATCGCGCCATTCCTCAGCATGCTCTCTTACGCTGCAGAGGAGAAGCTTCGCCATTCCCTTGTCCTCTTCTACGCAAACCGTTGCCTGGAGGATGCCGCGTTCATCGATACTCTCTGGAAGTTAGAGCGCGACAATCCAAGATTCCGCTTTGTTCCGACCCTCACGCGCGCGGCCAACAACAACGGCTGGAAGGGGAAGACTGGGCATATCGGCCTAACAATGCTTTTCGCGCACGTGGGCATCTTGCGAGGTCCCATCTATTACATAGCTGGGCCACCAACGATGGTCGCGGCGGTGCGCCGAACGCTCACTGAGGTGGGTGTAGATGAAGACGATATTCGGACAGAAGAGTTTGCTGGATATTGAGAATCGTGAATTTGTAGCGGGGCGGGTGATTGGCGGTGTTGTCCTCATTTCCGGCAAAGGGCTTTCTTGGGACCGGCGCAACCTTCGCGGCAGATGTCAACCTCGTCGTGCAGCTCCTCATGGGACTGGCCTTGCTCGCTGGGGCTCTTCTCGCGAGACACAAACGCTATAGAGCTCACGGTATTTGCCAGACGACGGTGCTTCTCTTGAACTTGTTGATGATCGGACTGGTGATGTGGCCGTCGTTCCAGCAACAGGTGAAGCCGGCGATGTCTAAGTCTCTTCATAAGTGGTACTACGAGGTAGCGACAATACACGCGGCTCTAGGGACGGCCGCTGAGCTTCTCGGACTCTATATCGTCATCGCGGCCGGTACGAACGTTCTTCCACAGTGGCTGCGATTCAAACATTGGAAGTGGTGGATGCGCGCGGAATTGGTGCTTTGGACGATTGTTGTGCTCAGTGGCGTGGGAACGTACTGCACATGGTATGTGACGCCATTCCGCCGGTAACTCGGTCCAGAGATTATGTTTGTTAAGGAAAATATTTCTTGGAATTGGGAAATATTGTTCGACTGGCGGAGTTTTACATGCTGCTGGAACAAAATCGTAAGCAAGAAGGAATAGGAGATAAAAGTTGTTTTGCCGGTTATCAACTCACTCTCCGTTGTAAGCATCGCAGCGATGTTGTCACCGCGAGTTTACAGAGCATTGACAATCAAATGACATCCCGTCCGCATCTCGTCGTTGGTCGCTGCGTCTAACGCACAGTAGCTGAAACAAAATCACAAGCAAAAGGAATTGGAACATAGACATGGAAAACGAAAAACTTCTCCCACCCATCAGTGGTTCAGTTGACCGCCGTTCTTTTATGAAAGGCGGGCTTCTGGCAGGAGGCGCAGCAGTAGTGGGCGTCGGATTGTTCGCAAATGGAACTTTGGCCCGCGCACAAACAGGCGGAGGCGGTCCTCTCAATCCAGGCGATGTCGCCATCCTCCAATTTCTGGCGGCGGCAGAACTGATCGAGGCGGATTTGTGGACGCAGTACGCGGAATTGGGGGTATCGGCAACAATCCACCCATTGAGGTGGACCCGAAGCAGCCATTGAACAACTATCAGATAGCCTTATCGAACCTCGATGGCGATGGCCCGCAATATATCAGCAGTAACACGCTGGATGAAGTCAGCCACGCCGCCTTCCTCAATGCGTATCTCGTGTCCCGAGGAGCCGAGCCGGTCGACTTCACCCAGTTCGAAACCTTGCCGGGAAGTACAGCTACGGGATCCTCAGGTAAGTTGCGGCTCACGAACCTGATGCAGCTCAACGTCGACACCAGTTGGTACGTTCGCTACCGCAGTACGGCCAATCCGGACGTCGGCGCCACCTTTCCTCAGGCGCTTACTCTTCAAAATGTTTATGCCATTCCGCGAAACAACAACGATTTCAACGGCGCTCCCAACCACAACTTTCCCGGCAACGACCACGTTCAGGCGATTGCGAATGTTGCCGGCTTTCACTTCGGCTACATCGAGCAAGGAGGATCAAGTCTTTACGCAGCCATGAGTCAGAAAGTGACGGATCCGGAAGTGCTCGAGATCACCCTGGGCATTGGCGGAGACGAGATCGCTCACTTTCTGGAATGGGTGGATTTTTCAGGCAACGGAGTGCAAGCACCGGTGGCGCCATTTACGGACACCATATCCGGGCTGTCATTCCCCAATTTTTTCAAACCACTGAAGAAGAAGACTCAGCCCAGCCTGATCTTCCCCGTCCCTTTCGAATTCAAGGGCAACCTCCCCCACGTCTCAATGATTCGTCCGCTGACTGACAAATTCGGGGGCGCAGTGGCAACGATCAAGAGCTTCACCGCCGATGGTCTCTTCATCGGCCAAAGTCAGGAGTTCCTCAACCTGTTAAACACTATGGCTGTCGCGGCCGATGCTGCGGTGCGCTCGTAACCTGAGCCCTAACTGTCAGCTTTTGTGGTGATTTCTCTCCTGGCGGACGCTGGACGGTTTCATGGAACGGCGTCCGCATTTTTAAACGATTTGCCAGCCACATTTCTTTTCATCTGAATCGAAGGAGCTCTCATGTTTGAAGGATTGTTTCAACCGATGCATCTGCTGGTGATTTTCGGAATTGCCCTGCTCGTGTTCGGACCCAAGAAGCTTCCCGAGCTGGGCAAAGGAATCGGGGAGGGTATCCGCGGCTTTAAATCAGCCATGAAGGCGGAGGATGAAAAGCCGGCCGACACAACAGCCACCGTTGCCAACGACCACGCTCTGACCAAGGGGTAAATTGTGAGTTTCGGCATAGAAATCTTGTTCATGCTTATGCTCGGACTCCTGGTATTGGGACCAAGGCGGCTGCACGCAATCCTAGGCCATGTCGCGCGAGCTAGAGCTGAACTCGAGAATGCGACGCGCGGCATAAAATCTCAGCTCGCGACAGAACTCGATGCTGCGGCTCGGGATAGGAGGCATGTAAACTCATCTTCAAATGACGGCCCTGGGTGTTGAAACTCTACCTTGTCGCGTGAGGCAGGCATGAGGGTTCCATAAAGTCTTCGTAGAGGTGCCAATCACCTGCTTCAGCTCGGGAATCGGCTATTTCCGAGCTATGATGCGCTCATGTCTGTACCCAATTTAGAAAAGCAATTCCACATTCCGAGGAGCTTCGACCTGAATTCTTTTCGCATTTTTCGTGTTCCCGTTCCCACAACCTCCGTCACTGGATTTTCTCTCCTTCGCCCAGGGTGCTTCGATTCCTCCCAATCACACGCACTTCTTTCCCACGCAGACCAGCGTACTTGATCGCCATTCCGAGGAATAGGTATTCATCCTCTTGATAGCCGGCGGCGAAAGCATCTTGGTGGAGCAACACCAGTTCCGTCTCATCCGCGCACGCTTTCGCGAACTCCGGGAGCGTCTTCCTGATAGTAGCGATCAGGCTTGACTCTCGCCGCATGCGCTCGTCATTGGTCATCGTTTCCTCTTCCTTGTGGTTCCCTTGGTACTGCTGGATATTCTTGCTCGTGTTGGGATCAGCCGGAGAGCAGCGCCTTTGTGAATTGCTACGTGTTCAGTTTTGTCACTCTTGATGAGATATTGTGGCGCTCCACGCGAGGCGTGATGCACGTACCCTTTGAATTTCATGTCGGAAGTGATCTTCTTGATGATGATTCCACTAACCCTACCAGCCTCGGAATTCCATCGCACGTGCTCACCGATCTTGAATGTTTTCGGCATAGCGGTCATCCTGATCCGTAGGTTCAGCCAAATGATTAAGTCGATTTCGACATCCGGCTGACTCGCTTTAGCATCGAACATACACCTGTGTGTTCCCGGTGAACAGAAGGAGGATTTCAATGACTCGACCCAAGACAAAAATACTTGTGGATGGCGGCGACCCGCAGGAGACCCGACAGGTTAAGGAACTGCTGGGATTTGTCGATGGACAGACCACCAACCCTTCGTTGATTGCCAAGAACCCTCACATCAAAGAGCTAATCGCGTCAGGCCACAAACTCTCCAACCGGGAGGAAATGGATGAATACAAGAAAATCGTTCAAACAATCTCCCCATCGGTCGGCGATGCTGGGGTGTCTATCGAAGTTTTCTCGGATGAGAAGACGACGGCGCAAGAGATGTTCAGCCAAGGGCAGGAAATGTTCTCGTGGATTCCCAATGCGTACATCAAATATCCATGCACGGCTGAGGGGCTTCGAGCGGCACAGAATTCGGTGAAGCAGGGCATGAGGGTCAATATCACGCTTTGCTTTTCGCAGCAACAGGCAGCCGCAGTCTACGCAGCAACGAAAGGCACAAAGGAGCCAGCGTCCGTCTCGCCTTTTGTAGGACGTTTGGATGACATCGGTCAGAACGGAATGGATGTTGTGAAGAACATCAGGCGGATGTTCTCGAAGGGTGATGGTCACGTTCTTGTCTTAGCTGCCAGCATCCGCAGTCTCGAACACCTGCTCTACTGTTTCGTCCTCCAAGCCGACCTTGCAACCGTGCCCGCGAAAATCTTGGAACAGTGGGCGAGCAAGAATTTCCCAACGCCCGACGACCAGTTCCAATACAAGACTCCCGGTAAACCGATTCCTTACGAGGAGCTTGACTTGGAGCAAGGGTGGGAAACGTTTGATATTCAACACGAGCTTACGCGCAAAGGCATTGAGAAATTCGCTGCTGACTATCGAGCCACGCTTTCGCGACCTGCATGATTAAGATTGAGCATTGAGGAGATCAAAATGGACAGCACAATTTCGACCAAAGACCTGAAGTCGAAACTCGACAAGAAGAAAGGAATCACGGTAGTCGAGACCCTGGCGCCTGAACGCTACCGAGAAGCCCATCTCCCCGGCGCGTTGAACATACCACCTGAACGTATTAAGGAACTCGCTCCGCAGTTGTTGCCCAACAAGGACGCCGAGATCATCACCTACTGCACGAGCACGCATTGACACGCCAGCGAATACGCCGCCCGTGAATTGGCGGCGATGGGCTACACCAACGTGGCGCACTATCCCGAAGGCAAGCAGGGGTGGATGGAAGCCGGGCTGCCAGTGGAAAAGGCAGCATAGAGAGATACGACACCTGAATTTGCACGCGCCTGTACTGTCGGGAACGAGGGCATTACATTGCGCGGCTCACGGAAGAGGTAAAAGTCCACAATGGCGAAGAAGAAAGGCACTAATCTCCTACCGAAACTCACAGAGACTGAACAAGACCTACTTTCACACATCCAAGACGGATACCAGCTTGAAACTGATTCGCTCGGTGGCAACCCAGTTCTGCGGCAGTTGAAAGATAATGAAGAAATACGCCCTCTCTCTGCCAATCGAAATACAATCAAGGCGATGGAACGGCGCGGACTCATCAGCCCCGGCAAAGGTCGCGACCCACTCACTATCGTGTGGCGTCTGAAAAAGAAAGTAGATTAAACCTGTGTTCCGTGTTTGGTTCTGGCAGAAGGCCCCGTTTAGGTAAAAAGCTGATTCTGGGTGTCGGCAATCTCGACACAGCGCGCGCATTCTTCCCCGTCGTTTGCCACTTGATTGATCCGCGTGCTCACCGGATAGCACCGCATCAGCCAATCATCGTAGGGTTTCAAGAGTTCAGAAACTGCCGTGACGTTCTGCATTCCCGGATCAAGCCATAAGTCGTAAGAATCAGGTTCGAGGATCACGGGCATCCTGTCGTGGACAGTTGAGGTCACCGCATTGGGAGTTGTTGTCAGAATGGAGCAGGTTCTTATCCAATTCCCGGTCGAGTCCTTCCACCCCAGAGTCCGGCAAACGCAACAACCCTCCATGGTTCACTTCAAAGCAGTACGATTGCTTACCGTTTGCCGTTTTCGCCCACTCGTAGAAGCCATCAGCAGGGATCATGCACCTACGGAGTTTCAGAGGATCGCGGTAGGCGGGCTTCGTGGCGGCTGTCTCTGACTTCGCGTTGATCGTGCTCGTTGCGATGGACGGGTCTTTTGCCCAATATGGAATAAGACCCCACTTCATCAGTGCTAGTTTACGAACGGGTTCCTTCGGGTTCTGACGAATCACTGGAATAGCCTGAGCCGGGGCGATATTGAACCGAGGACTCCAATCCTCTTCCCAAGGGCCGCTGTCGAAATACTCTTCGATAAGCTACTTTCGCCTCGATAATCGGTGACGCCCGCACATGAGGAGATTATGGCAGATCGGGTAGCTGAATCGAGAGGACGCGTTCGGACATCGAAGGGAACAGCAATCGGAGAAGGTTGATGAAGTACGCAAAGGCGCTCGAAGACGTTGTCTCCACTTGGTCGCTAATTTCAGTCCATCCTCATCGCTTCGGTGGGCGAGAATTCCTATTTGGGGATGCAGAGGTCGGACATGTTCATACGAACGGAATAGTTGACATACCCTTCACGCGACCAGTCCACGATCTGCTGCTGGCGGAAGGACTAGCGGAACAACATCACTGGGTTCCGAATTCCGGTTGGATCACGTTCCGCGTCCGCAGCGAGCAGGACATCACCCACGCGCTGTGGCTCATGCGGCTGTCGTACCTGCGCTACGCGCTCAAGGTAGCAACAGACCCGCGCAGGCTGTTCGAGAAAGAAAGCGAAGGACTGCGACTAAATCCTCGCTTCAAATCACTGCTCGAACCGTTCGTACGCATGAACACCAGAGCAGTGTCAACTGAGCCGCTCCCGGCATAGGAACATGCCAACGGTTAGAGTGACCATGCCTATGTTCCTGAATCTCGTCTTCGCCTCTGCCCTCCGTCTTCGACTAAAGTAGAAGCCGATGAAATTGACCTTCTGCGCCATGTTTTTGCTCTACACGATGAGTGCTGCCGCCCAAGACACAGGGGAGTTCGATACCAGAGCGGCTCAGCGGTTTGCGAGTCTTGCCCTTGCTTGCGTGCACAAAGAGTACCCAAATCACATCAACCACACGTTGAATAGCGATGCAGATGCGGCCCCCACCACGGAAATTGACGCCTGCCTTTTATGGTTGCTACGACTGGCATTCTTCTATGCACGGGCATTGGCTCCTCGTTCGTTTGGTCAGGACCTCTCCGAACGCACCGTTTGTTCAAGCTGCTCGCGAAGCACTGCGGCAAAGTCTCACCGCAGAAAACATCGTGCAGGAGGCGGCATATCTCCGAGGAGAAGGATCCACAAACTAATGACGCAAGGGCGCAGAAGCTACAACAAACCAACATCGGCAGGATACTTGGCTTGCAAAGAGCTCACCAAAGTCTCAAATTCCGGAAGACCTCGAAGGCCTTGGAGACAAGCGTCTTTGAGAAAGAACGGCCAGCAGGCAAATCCGCTACTGACGCTTCGTTCCAGCCACTCAAACGCCGCAGCACGCCGCCCCAACAAAGAGAATATGCCGGCGATTTGATAATAGGTATGGTGAGCATGTCCGAAGGTCTTTGCGGTGCTGCAGGCGCGAGCCACGCACTCAAGCGCCTGTTCCGAGTTCCCCGTCAGCGCCCAATACAGGCCCATTAGACTGATGGTCAGCGGCTCTTCGGGCAAGAGATGGATCGCCTCGTCGAGCAGCGCTTTCGCCTCCTGCCAATCGCCGGTCATCATTGCTGCTTGCGGAGCAAAGTAGATAGCGTACTTGTTGGTTGGGTTCTCGGCCCGCCACGCTTGGATCTCTTCTTGTGCCAAGACGATCTCGCCACTCCAGATGTAAACCTGGACAATGCTGTGGCTGACAGCCTTCTTTGGCTGGAACGGACGCCCTCTTTCATACATTTCACGAGCGCGATCGAGTAGTCCAATATGCGCCAAGATTGTGCCCAAGCGGTTATAAGCATGAGGCAGGTTCTTCTGCAGGCTAATCGCCTTGCGCAGTTCGGCGATTGCATCGAGGTGCTGGAAGTTCTTTGAGGGACTCCAAAGGAGAAACGCCTTAGCAACGTGTGCATCGGGCAAGTCCCGATTCAGTTCAAGCGCGCGGCCACAATGAAATTCGGCTTTGTCCAACCATTTGGTCGCGGGTTCGAACTCGAAGTAGCGATTCGCACAGGTAAGCGAAAGTGTCGCATGGGCAAGAGAAAAACCTGGATCTCGCGTTACTGCATTGGTCAGCAGATGCACGGCTTCGTCCAGCAAAGCAGGATCGCCCGAGGAGCTAAGGCGGTAGCCGCGCATGAAGTCTGCGTACGCCAACTGGTCCCTGCTATATCGCTGGGGTTGCTCAGTCTGCGGGCGCAAAGGCCTGTTCAATGCGCTCGCGATTTGATTGGCAATTTCGTCCTCAAGTTCGGACAGGCGGCTCACATCGAGGTCGCGCTTCCATGTGAAGCCTGCGCCCTGCAAATGCGTATCGAACATCTGCAGGGCGAGACGCCATTGTCCCTTCGATTCTCGAATGGCGCCGTGGACCACAAAGCGAATACCGAAGCGTGATCCCACATCCGAAGCGCTCATTTCTGCGGGCATGTTGAGCATGGACGAGATTGGCAGGACGTCTACATCCTTGAGATTGCCGAGCCGCGAGACAAGTGCGTCCGCAAAGCCGAGGCACACACCCTGGTCATCTGAAATATTTCCAAGCAGACAAAGCGGCAATACGGCAAGAGTTGGGCGTTCCTCTCCTCCAGGAATACGCCTTTGTTCGAAGCCGGAATGGGCGAGACCGGACTCAATCACGCGTAAAGGACCGATGAAGCGGTATCCTTTGCCAACTACCGTCTGCAAGAATCGCGGGTTGTCAGAGCTATCCCGTAACGCTGTTCTAACCTTGCGGATCACGTTGTTGATGTTGGCCTCAGTATCGACAAAAAGATCAGAACGCCAAAGTTTAGTCACGATATCCTGGCGCGACACGAGTTGCCCTCGTCGCAACGCGAGAAAGATCAACAGCTCCATGGGCTTCTTTTCCAGCTTCACCGGCCGTCCACGGCGGCGAAGCTCGTAGCGCCCGAGGTCCAACTCAAATTCACCGACTTTCGGTTTTGGGCTCGGCATACAGGTTTCCAGCACGAATTATTCGCTTAGATTGAGAAGTTTACGACGATAGAGGAAAGATATGGAACCGTTATCTGATCCCGATTGCAGCGACGACGCTTTTGGAGGAATATGCAGGGCGAATCGAAATTAACCACGGAGGCACAGTCTATGAGACAGAACGCGTACCTAATGATCACTCTGGTCGCCCTGTTGTGTGGGGTAACCTTAGTTTTCACGAGCGGGGCTCAATCCGGTTCCGCGAAACACGCATTCACACCCGACGCGGTTCCGTACGGTCCAGCCCCGGCGTTTATGCCCGCGGGTGCGCAACTTGCAGTCCTTGAGGGCAATCCAGGCGCTACCACGGGAGACTACACGGTACGCGTGAAGATGCCTGACGGATATCGGATCGCGCCACATTGGCACCCCAACCGGGAAAACGTCACTGTCATCAGCGGGACCTTCAAAGTCGGCATGGGAGATCGGTTTGACGAAACCAAGATGGGAGATTTTCCGGCTGGTAGTTTCGCTTATCTCGATCCCGATATGCATCACTATGCAATGGCAAGCGGAGAAGTGGTCGTGCAAGTCCATGGAATGGCCCCCTTACAGTTCAACTATGTCAATCCTGAGGACGACCCGAGCCGTAAGAAGTAGTCCATGCGCACGGGAGCACCAGGGATTGAACTTCAAAAATGCCGATGCTCGGCTAGAAGGATCAATAATCCGCTTGTGGGACGTGATTGCGCGCTTTCCGGCCATGAATGCACTTTTGTGGGCGGATGACGGGCAAGTGGGAAATAATCCCAAGGTAAGGTTAGCCGACAATCCGTCCGGAGTCTCGTGTTCGTTCCTCACTGATGATGGGCGAAAGATACATCTGTCGCATCCGGACGGAGCATTTTACACTTAGCCTCCCAAGCAAATATGCGGAAGGACCTCAGCAAGCGCATACCGGAATTCATCAGTGAGACAGTCGCGGGGTCACGATTCCTGTAGGGGTGAAGCATGTCGACTCGAATCGCTCTGGGATTTGTTTTTTCGTTATCAGTGATACTGCAAGTTTCGCAGGATTACCGGATTACCCCTCGAAGCCTGTGCGCATGATCGAACCATTCGGGGCTGGCGGTGGTCCTGACTTGATAGCCCGCGCCGTCAGCCCAAAGCTATCGGAGCTTTGGGGCCGACCCGTTACAGTCGAGAATCATCCCGGCGCAGGGGTCGCACTTTTGAAGAACCTGCCCTATGACCCCCTGAAGGAACTTCATTCCGGTCGCTCCACTCACGAGCCAGCCCTACGTGCTGGTTGCAGGCAAATCGTCCCGCATCGCCACCGTGGGCGAATTGATTGCCACGGCAAAGGCGAAGCCGAACGAGCTAAAACTTGCCTCCACTGGTGTGGGCACTGGCACGCACTTAGGGGTAGAAAAATTTAATCTCGAAGCGGGCATTAAAGCGGTACACGCGCCCGCTAAAGCTGGCGAGGGGATCGCTGACGTCATCGCCAAAACGGTCGCAGGGGGTGCTACCTACATGAAGGCGCCCATCCAGCTCGCCCTGGCTGATATCCGTGCGGGCAAACTACGCGCTCTTGGTGTCACCACCAAGAGTCGCTCTCACTTACTACCTGAGGTACCAACCATCGCGGAGGCCGGCGTCCCCGGCTTCGATTATCCGACTTGGTATGGAGTGTGGGTGCCCGCTGGCACTCCTGCCGAAGTGGTGGACAAGTTAGCAAAGGACATCGCGCGGGTCTTGGCGGCGCCCGAACTGCGCGCTTGGCTAGAAGAGCATGGGGCCGATCGGATGAGCATGGCACAGCCTGAGTTCGCGCGCTTCGCTCTGAAAGAGAGCGAAAGGGCAGAGCGTATCATCAAGGCAGCCGGAGTGGAGCCTCGGTGAGCAGGCGGTTCGTCGCTTGGAGCGTTCGGGGTAGCGACATAAATTCCTCCCGAGTGACGGGCAAGCGGGAAGTAATCCCAAGGTAAGGTTAGCCGATAACACAGGAATGGTCTTTCTCCGCTAGGTGGGAAGGTTCAGTTCGTGTGTCAATCGCCTGAATCTTGGGTGATCGCGTATTGAATCGTAGCCGGGGAAGACATTTAAAGATCCCAAGTACGGTTCGCGCTCAGTCAGTGCTCTCTCTAACCAATCGAGGGCCGCAGCCGTTTCACCCAGGCCGAGATAGGTCCACGCAACCGGCAAGGCAGGGATGTAACCCTTTTCGCGACGGGCTTGCAAATTTCCGATCACAAAACGAGCTTCGTCTGTGTGTCCCAGCGTTCCCGCAAGATACCCAAAGTAGCCCTCGCCCAGTGGCAGTCCATCATTGAGTTTCTCAGCCATATTCGCCATGCTCCAAGCTTCGTCTTTGAAGCCGAGCGCCGCCAAAGATAAAGCCAGATAAAAACAGGTGTAGGGCGAGTCTGGCGTCAGCTCGACGGCGATGCGGCCAGTTCGGACCGCCTCGTCGTAACGGCGTGCATAATAATTGGCCTGCAGGAGACGGTAATTAGTCATCAAGTCCAGCGGATCGAGTTCGACTGACTTGGCCGCATGCAACACGGCTTCGTTATGGCTGCGGCAGAAACTATAAAGGACGGCGCACACCATATGCGGATGCGCGTTCGTCGGTTCCAAGCTGATCGCTCGCCAGTGCGCTTGTTCCGCCTCATTCCAACGCCATTGGAACATCCGTAGCATTCCCAATGTGCTGTGGAGACGTACCGAATTCTCGTCCAGAGCCAGCCCCTTCGAGACCAAGTCTTCTGCCTCGGAAAGCGCGGTTCGGGGAGGCATCGCTCCAAATATCGCACTGATGATATAAAACATCGCCGCACCGTAATAAGGCTCTGCATAACCGGGCTCAAGCTGGATCGCTTCCCGAAAGTACTCAAAAGCTCGTTGCACATCGCTGGGTCGCCGCTTCTTAAGAAGGTAGCCACCCTTCAGGTACTGCATGTATGCATGGACATTGCGCGGACGACTTTCTTGAATGCGAGCCGCCAGATGCACGTGGAGAGCTTCAGCCACCGCAGTGCAAACCTCGTCCTGGATGCCGAACAAGTCTTTCAGATTGCTGTCGAAACGGTGTGCCCACAGGTTGAATCCATCCTTCACACCAACCAAGTTGATGGTGATGCGAATGCGGTCTGCGGATCTCCAAACTGATCCTTCCAGTACGGCTTCGACTCCCAGTTCCCGGCCAACTTGTCTGGCATCGCGGGGCTGCCCTTTGAAACGAAACACTACGCTGGGCGCCGTAACGCGCAAGCATTCGACCCGCGAGAGCACTCGGATCAATTCGTCCGTCAACCCATCACTGAAATATTCATCCTTGGCGTCTCCGGTTTGGTTCAGGAAGGGCATCACGGCCACAGCAGGACGCCTGGAAATGGGGATGACAAAGCGGTAGCCGCGCTTAGGAATCGTTTCGATGAAGCTGGGTGAATTGGCCGAGTCGCCTAGCGCGTCGCGCAACCGGCTGACTGCGGAATTCAGTGCTACCTCGAAATCGACAAACGTGTCTGACGGCCATAGTCGGCGGCGCAACTCTTCGCGAGTCACGATCTCGCCGGGGCGTTCCATGAGAGCCGTGAGCACCTGAAACGATTGCTCACGGAGGGGGATCGGCGCGCCCCTTTTCAATAGGCGGCGGCCCTCTAGATCGACTTCGAATGCTCCGAAACGAACGCTCATGACAGGCCGTTTCGAACATTCTTGCTTTCAGTCATTTGGCTGTCAAGGTTTTGGTCATATGCAAACCATTGTCATGTCCGCAGTCGCAATTAATCTAGCCGTTGTAACAGCGAGAAATGGGGAATAGCCAAGGGGCCAAGAAGCTGTAAAACCGCCGCCTCGGACATGGAACGAGGAGGAGGAAAGGATCATGCTGGGCATTGACCTGCGCACTCTGCTGCACGCTCTTGCAATGACATCCGGTGCGCCTCCAGCTGCTTGGGAGGCAACCGACACACCACAGGCTGTTGCAGACGAAGCTGGTGAGAATCGCACAGACATACAATGTGCGAGTGGGCAGAAGCGAGACACTGATCGGGAAGTGATGCTGCAACACGACATCAAATACTTGCGCCCGCCACGGCTGGGCTACCTCATGGGAAGGTGAGCATGGAGAACAACCCTCTCATTCGCTCAAACGCAATCGAAACGGCGACGATCCGGAAACTCAGAATCAGACTGCTGCCGTTCCTGTGTGCACTCTTCGTCGTCGCCTTCATCGACAGAATCAATCTTGGGTTTGCGGCGCTGACGATGAATCACGAGCTCGCCATCACCAGCCAGCAGTTCGGGTTTGCAGCCGGAATTTTCTTCTGGGGCTACTTTCTGTTTGAGATTCCGAGCAACCTCATCCTGCACAAAATCGGAGCACGTGTTTGGATTGCACGCATCCTGATCACGTGGGGCGCAGTGGCGATTCTGACCGGCTTTGTACAATCCGCTAATCAGTTATATGTCGCACGCTTTGCCCTTGGGCTTGCGGAAGCGGGATATTTTCCCGGTATCGTTCTGTATCTCGGCTATTGGTTTCGGCAGCGCGAAAAGGCACAGGCAATTGCCTTAATCCTGGTGGGCATTCCACTGGCCAGCGTACTAGGTGCGCCGATTTCAGGCATCATTCTGGATCATGCGCATTGGTTCGGTCTGAGCAGTTGGCGGTGGCTGCTCATTCTGGAGGGACTGCCAGCCGTAACTTGCACATATCTGGCGAAGCTGCTGTTGCCGAACGGGCCTGACGAGGCGACGTTTCTCAGCGGTGAGGAAAAGGCATGGATCACTGACCAGCTGGAACTGGAAGAGCGGCAGAAGACAAAAGCGCAATCCCTGTCGGTCATGCGAACTGTAATTAATCGAAGAGTGTGGCATCTGGCTTGTATTGGTTTTGCTAGCGGCTTTGGGGGTTACACCTTCAGCTTCTGGCTGCCGCAGATCATGAAGGCCGTCTTAAGCGGGCGATCCAATACAGTCGTTGGGCTGGTTGTGATGATTCCCAGTCTTGTCGGCCTGATCGCAATGATCCTCGTGTCTCGCCACTCCGATCGCACGCTGGAGAGGCGATACCACATTGCAACGTCGGTCGCATTAGCTGGCGTCGCTTTGCTGTTACTCGGCGCGCCTCGCTCACCGTTCCTCTCTGTTGTTCTTTTTTCCGCCGTGGCCATCGGGTCATACAGCTCTTTGCCTGTTTTCTTTTCGGTCCCTGGCGAGTTCCTTAGCGGCTTCTCGGCCGCTGCAGGAATTGCCCTTGTGACATCGGTGGCCAACTTAGGGGGTTTCGCTGGGCCTTACACGGTCGGACTTATTCGGCAAAGAACTGGCGATTCGTACTACGGCTTGATCTGTGCAGGAGTTTTCTTCCTTGTCTCAGCGACCCTGGCATTGGCATTGCCCAAGCGAGTTCAGCTAGCTCCGGAACAACCATCTGCAGCGACCGACGCAGCTTTCGAAACAGGTGTCTGAAGCAGCATCCGGAGGGAACATGACATTCATTAAGCCTATTCGCATCGAGCCAGCATTTGACGACCGCGAGCAAATCCGCGCCATGTTTGAACGGTATGCTCCCTATCGGGCGCTCGCAAGCTACGCTCCAGAGGGGCTTAAAGATGAAACGCATGAAGAGACCAAGCAGTCCGTTGATCCGTGGTTTCGGGGAGACTGGGCCTTAGCCGGGGAGTCGCTTGTCGAGGGCGCGGACCTGATTCTGCACAACAGGAAGTTTCTCGAGGCCGCAAGAACCGCCTTCGGCACCACGCTCGTCTATCCTGAATTCGTTGCCGTCAACATTAATGGTCCTATGCCCGCTGGCACAACGCACGTGGATAACCCATCCTTTTACGGGGCAACGCGCGTAGATTATCCGTTGCCGTTTCTCCGAGTGATGGGCAGTTCCGGGCTGTTCGAAGCGTGGCGCGTAGTCCGAGCCAGCACGCTCTCATGGTTTTATGACGGTGTCGGTGGCAACTTCGATTACTGGCCAGTGGGGATCGATGGTCCCATGTCGAGCGAACAGCCGCCGTTCGGCAATGTTGCTCTCTGCGCAGACACCGATCGGATCTACCACCGCATCGGTCCCATTGGAGGTGGCAAGGTGGAATTGCCCCAGATGACGGCCCTAGCAAAGATCCAGCCGGATGGCGACGGCAACTGGACCATTCTTGAGAACGGAGAAGTCCGTGCCACTTACCCACGCCATGCGATTCGGTTTTCTGTTCTCTGGAAGGCCGAAGTTCGGAACGGAGAGTCGAGGCCCGAAAGTCTAACTCTTGATCGGACAATGGAGATTTTCATAGCGGACCTGCGACATCGGGGCATCAACTTCCACGTACCGTCTGATCCGTTATCCGACACCGCATGGATTCTTTTGTTGCAGCGAGTTTATGTTCATCCAACGGTCACTCCTGGCGAGTACCGGGCAATCGGGAAGTAATCCAAAACGCGCTTGAGATTCTGGGTCAGATTAGGGTCCACAGTTCCTGGGAGTTCGCTACAACGCCAAAGCTGACCGCCAGTGCCAGTGAATTTGCAAACAGTACCGTTGAACAGACTTGACCGGTAGTGGCGGCCCGTGTGGACTGCCATTCGAGGACTTACATTCATCCCAGAATGGCATGATTGAGCAAGAATCGGACGGTTGAAGCACCACCTAAACGATTGAGTAGCAATGAACTTGATTCCGGCACCCTGAATTCGGGACCAGGGGGTCGGAGGTTCAAATCCTCTCTCCCCGACCAATAAATCCGATACGTTTCGTTGAATTAGATAACTTCTCGTTTTCGGGATTTGCACAACTTGGGTCCATTTCGGTCGATCAGCAAATCCTAGAACTTATCCAATTTGACCTTTAACGAAATCTTCGAACTAACAGGGTGTGCCGATCCGATCTATACAGGCCGACCACATAAAGTGTGGCTTTCCCTTTTGTCGAATAAATGACCTGGCGGATCCTAAGCAACGGGGCATCGCGCGCAACTTTCAGAAGATTCGCGGTCGCAGGGGCGGCGGCGGTTGCATCCATTTCCTCGTCGGCATAAGCGATTTGGATCCCATAGCTGCTCTCCAAGATAGAAAACAGCGACCCACGCGCCACCGAGTTGCGGGTGAGACCGGCGAAGTGCTCGGCTGGCAGATAGCAGGTTTCAACCGCGAACGGCTCGTCCGCGGCCAGGCGGAGTCGTTCCAGCCTGAGCAGGCGACTCCCGGTCGATAAGGCGAGACGGGCCGCGACTTCCTGCTCATTGTCGACCACGCTGAACGACAGAAGTTTTGAACAAGCAGTCAAGCTTCGACTGGCCATCTGCTCGGTGAAACTCGTCAGCTTGTTGAAGTGGATCTTGGGGGGAGCTACAAAAGTTCCGGCGCCCCGTCTGCGATGCACCAGACCCTCCCGTTCGAGCGCAGTTAGCGCGTGTCGCGCCGTCATCAGGCTCACCTGGTGAATCTTTGCCAGCTCCCGTTCGGAATCGACTGCATCCCCGGGTTTCAACTGCCCGCTGTCAATGCGCTTGACGATCGTGGCTTGGATTTTCTGGTACGCAGGCATTCCATTTGGCCGGCTGTTTGGCATGAACTCCCCAATCATTCGGATCAGAATCAGAAACGCTGATGTTTGCTTCGCGCGCGCTTATTTGAACCGAAAACTAAGACATTTGTTCATTTTCTTAAGATGTGCTATAGAGCAAGAAAATTTGAAAAGCGGGTGTGCCAGTAGGCTTTTCCAGTGCCTCTTCTCTCCTCTATGCTATAGAGCTTTTGAAAACAGCTGATTTCAAGACCGTGCACGACCAAGACTCACACCTTAACCTTCTGCGCGAAACTTGTAAAGAGCGACTCTGGGTTATACCGATATTGCAGCATCTGATGGTGCAACATTCCATTCCCGGCGGAGGCTAAAGGCCCCCGGTTTTCCACAGGGCGGCTGACCGGCCCGGCTTGCGCGAGAAACGGTCACAGCGAAGTGCTATAGATAAATACCAAAAATGGAAGAATCGAAAATTTAAGCTTTCTTTATTTTTTTCTTGACGACGCTTGCGAAAGTACTATATAGCATTAGTCCTAGTATTTATGCAGTATTTATTTATTGAATTCTGTTTTCACCAAAGCGTCTCCCGGAGGGCTGTGATGCGAAAGTCATTGGCGTTGATGATTGGAATTTTGCTGCTGGTCGGACTGCTCGGCGCGCTGGTGCCGGCGTGGGGCCAGGAAGTAACCGCGGCAATTGTCGGCACCGTTACCGATTCCAGTGGGTCGGCCATCGAAGGGGCTACAGCCACGGCTACAGACGTCGACCGCGGAACGGTGTGGACGGCGCAAACCAACGCGGCGGGCGCCTATAACCTTCTGCGCCTGCCCGTGGGCAATTACACCGTCAAGATCGCCAAGGCGGGATTCCAAACCGCGGCGCAGCCGGTGTTCACACTGGTCCTGAATCAAACCGCTCGCATTAACGTGCAATTGAAGGTCGGCAAGGTCAGCGAGACGGTGGAAGTGTCAGCGGCGGCGCCGGTTTTACAAACACAAAGCGTTGACGTCAGCACTGTGATCGACTCCAGCACCGCGGAGAGCATGCCGCTGGCTGCGCGCAATTACCTGCAGCTCACGCTGCTCGCCCCTGGAGTCACCAACGTCGACCCCGATCAAATGCGAACGCCGCAAGATATGCTCAACTCCGGCCGTCCCTTCATCAATGGCAACCGTGAGCAGGCGAACGAGTACCTGATCGACGGCGTTATCAACAGTGAAGACAAGAACAACGAAGTCGGCTACACACCCAACGTTGATGCCATTCAGGAATTCAACCTGATTACGCAGAACGCCTCCGCCGAGTTCGGCAATTATCAGGGCGGAGTGGTGAGCGTCAGCACGAAGTCGGGTACAAACAGTTTTCACGGTGGTCTTTATGAGTTCTTCCGCAACGACTACCTCGACGCCAACCTCGCTTCCGCCGGATGGACTCAGGGCGTAAACAATAACCAGCTCGGATATAACGCACAGGGTGTAGCCATCAAACCTGAGCTCCGTTACAACCAATTCGGCGGCACCTTCGGAGGTCCGATCGTCAAGAACAAGTTGTTTTTCTTCGCCGATTATCAGGGCCAGCGGCTGGTGAACTCGGGTCCAACCGGAGCGCAGGTCCTGACCTCGGCAGCGCGCGGCGGAGATTTTGGGCAGCTTTGCACCGATTGGGGTGGGACGTTCAATGGCTCCGGGATTTGCGCTGGGGGAACGCCGCCGACGGGCGTCGTGACGCAGCTTGTTTGTCCAGGTGTCTGCCCACACGGCGCACCCAAGGGTACGCCGATTCCAAATAACAATCTGGTTGCGGCTGGATACGCTATCGACCCCGTGGCGCAGAACCTGTTCAAGGACACCCAATACTACCCTTTGCCTGCGATCAATAATCTCAAAGGAAACAACCTTTTCTATAATAGTGGGAATAATTTGAACAACAACCAGGGCGACCTGAAAATCGATTACAACGTTTCACAGAAAGACCATGTCTTCGGACGCTGGTCGCAGATGGATCTCACCCAGCCAACATTCACGGGCTGCGTTTTCTGCAACAACGGCGCGGTGGAGGGCAGTGACGAGCCCGTCCGGAACGCGGTTGCTAACTGGACTCACGCGATCAGCCCGAATTTGCTGAACGAAGCTCGGTTCGGCTTTAATGCGGTTCGATTCAATCAGACCCTGACTCCGACTTCTTCACTGGGGAACATAAGTGACAGTCTGGGCATTGCCGGCGGCAACGCTCAGGCGTCGGGACTCGTGCAACTGAATATCGTCGGTAACAACACTGGTTTGGCGAACTTGGGACTTCAAAATCTGATCCAAGTATTCCACTCCACCCAAGGCCAGGTCGAGGACAACGTGATCTACACGCATGGCAAGCACCAGATCACGACCGGCTTTCAGTACATTCGCGAGCGCCAGGATTACATCTATCCGGGAAATAATGGCGCACTCGGTTACTTCGGCTTCGGTACCGCGACGGGCTCCGGGCTTGCCGATTTCTGGTTGGGCAACGTTGCGGGGGGAGCCGCTTCGCAGAGGGATACCGGCAGCCAGCTTAATTCTCCCGCGAATCTTCGTGGCAATGTCTTCGGTCTGTTTGTACAGGATGACTGGCGCGTGACTCCGACATTCACCGCAAACCTCGGGTTGCGCTTCGAAGACCATACTCCGCTCTACGAAACGGCCAACCAGATAGTCAACTTTGGGCTTTACAGCGGAACGATTTACACCCCGACGGGCGTAAACGGGACCGCGAAGTTTGGCAACCGGGCCCTCTACAATAATTACCTTGGGATCGGCGATTGGGAGCCGCGGATCGGGCTTTCCTGGGTGCCGGCCGTGTTGGGCGGCAAGACGGTAATTCGCGCCGGGTTCGGCATTTCTTCCTTCATGGAAGGCGGGGGCAGCAACGAAGAACTAACTCAGAACCTGCCGTTCGGCTTCCTCCAGCAACAAGCACCCGGCGGCATTGGAACGCTGGCGAACGGTTTCGGGTCTACCACAGCGGCCGCGTGCGGCGGTGTCATCAATCTAGCCTGCTATGCCGGCAACCGCATCCGAATCTTTGACCAGAACTTCAGGCCGGCCGTGGTTAATCAGTGGAATTTGACGGTGCAGCAGCAGCTGACCAAGTCACTAACCTTCCAGATTGGTTATGTCGGCCAGCGGGGTTCGCACTTGCTCAACTTTGAGGACGTTTCACAATCCATTCCGTTGGACGCGGCAGGAAAGGTTGCGGGACGCGGGGACCCAATCGTGACCCGGGAACCCGGGCCATTCCTCGGTGGCGCCACTCCCGGATCGCTGTATCTGGCGGATAACCCGCAGTTCAATCCTGCTGGTTGCTCAACCACCCCTCCCACCATCACTACCAATCCACCCTGCGGCAAGGAAACCCTCGCCGGAACCAACATGTCGAATTCTGACCAGTCCTACAATGCGCTCCAGGTCGTACTGCAAAAGCGCATGAGCAATGGCCTTGAAGCTCAGGTTTCCTATAGCTATTCGAAGTGTCTGAGCAATTCTCCGGGTTACTTTGGCGAGGGCTGGGCCAGCACCGGCGCGACCAGTTCGAGCGGGCAGCCGGGCTGGGAGAATATCTACAACCCGCGATTGGATTGGGGACCATGCTACTACGATCAAACCCATATCCTCACCAGCTACGTTACGTATGGGCTGCCATTTGGCCGCGGCAAGCAGTTTGGTCACGACATGAGCCCGGCACTGAATGCCGTGGTGGGGAACTGGGAGATTGGCGGAATTGTCACCCTACACAGCGGAAATGCCCTGACTCTGAATAACTTTGGAGGATGGGGCGTGGGCGGTAACTCAGACAACACCAACGGCATCGGGCCCCAAACGCTGGCGAATCTGCCGGACTGCAACGGCCCTGTGAAGGTTCCAAACCAAACTGTGTACGCGCAGGGTGGGGCGGCCGGGTACATTCAGTACATTGAAAGCGCTCAGACAGGTGCCGCGCAGCCGGCGGCGCCGAACACGTTTGGAACCTGCGGTGTCGGCAACATCCGTGGTCCGGGCTACGCCAACGTGGATCTGAGTCTTCACAAGGGCTTTAATATCACGGAAAGCAAGAAGCTGGAATTCCGATTCGAAGCGCTGAATGCTTTTAACCATCCGGTCTGGGATTTCTCCGGTGGACCTGCCAACGGATCGTTTGATCCGGGCACCTGGACGGTTGGTCCCACCGGACCGCAAACCACCAACGCGACCTTCGGCCGCATCACCGGCTCGCAAGGAGCGAGGGAACTGCAACTCGCTCTGAAGTTCTCCTTCTAACCCCGAACTGCCTTCGCTCAGGGATGGCAGTCGGTCGGATGGCAGGCGCTCGATGGAGCGCCTGCCGTTTCTGTTGCAGACTGCGGCGGCAAGCGCTGCCAGATTCGGACAGCGCTGATTTCGAAATATGATTTCGGAATATAATGGGCAAATGTGTGAATCCTCCCGGCGAGCTGGTCTTTCCTGCGTAATTTTCTTTAGCCTGCTCTGTTGGGCGACGCTTTCCGCGGGTCAAGCTACGGGTCAAGCTACAAGGAAGAGTTCGACGCCTGCCCCGAGCGGAGAAGCGGAGCGAGCCGCAAGTTTGGCGGAGAATGGACACTGCGCGGAAGCGCTCCCGGTCCTCAAGCAGACCATCCGGCAGACGGCAGATCGCGACCTCAAGAAGAGGATCGGTCTGGACGGCGTACACTGCGCGATGACGCATGGTAGTCCCTATGACTCGCTCGATTTTCTGGAGGTGCTCAGCCGCGAGTTTCCTCGTGATCCCGAAGTGCTTTACGCGGCGACGCATGCCTACTCTGACCTTTCGATGCGAGCTTCGCAAGACCTCGCCCGCGAGGCTCCGTTCTCGTTTCAGGTTCACGCCCTGAACGCAGAGGCGCTGGAAATCCAGGGCAGATGGGATGAGGCGGCGGCCGAATACCGCAGAATTCTGGATATCAACCCAATGCTTCCCGGCATCCACGCGCGGCTGGGCCGTGCGCTACTCTCGAAGCCGCACGCTTCACCGGCGGAGCTAGAACAAGCGCGAAAGAGTTTTGAGGAGGAGCTGGAGATCGATCCCCAGAACGCGACCGCGGAGTTTGTGCTGGGGCAGTTGGCGGCAAACGCGAACGATAGTGCGACGGCGATCCGTCGTTTTACACGGGCCACAAAGTTAGACGTCAGCTTCATGGAGGCATACCTCGGCCTCGGGACAGCGTTGAATTCGGCCAAGCAGTTCACCGATGCCATTCCGCCGCTGGAGACGTACGAAAAGATGGCGCCCGACAGTCCGACCGGGCATTACCAACTCGCGGTCGCGTATGCCGGAGCAGGACGCCGGGAAGACTCCAACCGCGAGGCCGCGCTGCAGCGGCAAAGCTCGGAGGCACTGGAAGCAGTCAAGCGGAAGGCCGCCATCGCTCAGGAAAAGCAAACTTCTACCGATGCGCAGCCAGCGGAGCCGAAGTAACGATGGGTTTCACCGCGGCGTTTGTTGGCAGGAGAGAGTTCCTGAGATTTCTGGCGGGAACGCTTGCCTTCCCGGCTCTGGCGCGGATTGCGGCCGCCTCTGACTCTCCTTCTAATTCCCATCCGTTTTCTGAAGTCTCATCCTCAGCCAGTGGCATCACATGGACCCATACCGCGGGTCTCTCTCCTGAAAAGTACTTACCCCAGTCCACCGGAGCCGGTTGCGCGTTCCTGGATTACGACAACGATGGATGGATGGACCTCTATCTTGTCAACAGCGGGAAATGTGACATTTTCACGCCCGCAAAGCCTCTGCGCAACGCGCTCTACCGGAACAACCGCGACGGCACTTTTACCGACGTCACCGAGAAGGCTGGAGTTGTCGGCGGCGGCTACGGCATGGGGGTCGCGGTCGGCGACTACAACGACGACGGTTTCCCAGATCTGTATGTAACTCAATACGGTCGGAGCATTCTGTATCGCAACAACGGCGACGGCACCTTCACAGATGTGACCGAACACGCGGGCGTAGCGGCTCCGGGATGGGCATCGAGCGCGGTATGGTTCGACTATGACAACGACGGACGGCTTGATCTTTTTGTCTGCCGCTTTGTCGACTTCGACAAGTCGAAGCATCATAATTGCGGGGCGCCGAACATTCCCGCCCTCAAAGGGCTGAATGAGTATTGCTATCCGAGGATCTATACGCCAATGGCAAGCTGGCTCTTTCATAACAATGGAGACGGTACCTTTACCGATGTGAGCCAAAGGATGGGGATTTCCGATAATCCTGGCAAATCGTGGGGCGTGGTGGCGACGGACGTCAATAATGACGGGTGGATGGATCTGTTTGTGTCGAACGACACGGTGGCCAACTTTCTTTTTATGAACCGCGCCGGGAGGCGCTTTGAGGAAATCGGCTTTACCTCGGGAGTGGCCTTCGGTGAGGGCGGAAAAGCGCGGTCCGGTATGGGCGTCGATTCCGCCGATTTCAACCAAGACGGGTGGATGGACCTGTTTGTGACCAACCTGAACAACGAGCTCGATGGCTTCTATCAAAACCGGCACGACGAAACATTTGACGACGTCGCCGCCCCTTCTGGGATCGCGAACGCCACCAAACTTATGAGCGGTTGGGGGCTGAAATTCCTCGACTACGATAACGACGGGAACCTTGATCTTATTATTGCCAATGGGCATCCCGATGACCTGGTCGAAAAAATCTATGACAGTGTGGGCTATCGCGAGCGGATCCTGCTGTTTCATAACAGCGGGAACGGCCTGAAAAACGTGACTCAGGAGAGCGGTCCCGCCTTTAACCATCTCATTTCGGCTCGCGGTTTGGCCCTGGGCGACTTCGACAACGATGGAGGTGTCGACGCGCTCATTTCTTGCAACGACGAGCCACCGGTTCTCTTACATAACAATGTTGGCAATCTGAATCATTGGCTGGGAATCAATCTCATCGGCAAGAAAGCGAACATCGACGCGATTGGCGCACGCGTCACCTACCAAGCCGGCGATCTGAAGCGCAGCCGGATGAAAGTGGGCGGCGGGAGCTATCTGTCATCGCACGATCCGCGGATGGTGTTAGGGATTGGCAAACATACGAAGCTTGACTGGCTCGAAGTCAAATGGCCGCAACCCAGCAACCTGGTCGAACGCTTCACCGACCTTCCCATCGATCGTTACATCACGGTCGTGGAGGGTCAGGGTAAGTGGAAGTGACGGCGAAATTTTGCCGGATTGTGAGGAACGAGCATGAGGGTTGCCTCCATAATCGTCTTGATTTCGGGGTTGCTGGCGGGGCCGAATGTCTTTGTTCAAACTAAGATTCAGTCGCCGCTAGGCGTCCCCGCAGCACCAGTCGCTTTCCCCGCTTTGCGCGATCGCTTTGTCGGGGACGAGGTATGCGGCTCGTGCCACCGAGAAAAGACTGATACCTTTCACCAAACAGCTCATTACCTCACATCCAGGCTGCCCGATAAGAGTTCTATCCTTGGAAAATTCGCGCCCGAAGCTAACACGCTAAAAACCTCCAATCCGCAGCTACTGTTCCGCATGGATGAAAAGGAAGACGGTTTTTTCCAGACCGCAGTGGAGGGGATAGCTCCCGTCTACACTACAGAGCGTACCGAGCGGTTTGGTCTGGTAATAGGGTCCGGAGGGAAGGGACAAACGTACTTGTTCTGGAAAGAAGATCGACTCTTTCAACTCCCCATTTCCTACTGGACAGAGCTTGGGTGGGTAAACAGCCCGGGGTACCGGGATGGCGTCGCGAATTTCGATCGCATTATCGTACCGCGTTGTCTCGAGTGTCATGCAACTTATTTCGAGGTGATTCCACCCGCGCCCAATCGATACGGCAAAGCCGGTTCGATCGTCGGCATTACGTGTGAAAAATGCCATGGGGCGGGACGCGAGCACGTGCGGCGGGAAGGTTCGAAACTCTTACCGCCTTCGGGCTCAGCGATCGATTCAGCCATACTCAATCCAGCAAGATTTTCTCGCGACCGACAGATGGACCTCTGCGCGTGGTGCCATGCGGGTCTCGGGGTGGCGCTGGCCCCGACGTTTTCCTATATTCCAGGTGAGCCGCTCGACAAATACCTTGAACTGCCGCAGCCCGCTGCAAACGTGGAGCTTGACGTGCACGGCAGCCAAGTCGAACTGCTGGAAAAAAGCCGCTGCTACCAATCCTCGGCAATGACATGTCAGACTTGCCACGACGTGCACACCGTTCAGCACGATCCGTCGACATACTCACAGCGTTGTTTGAGTTGCCACAAACCTGGAACGGTTACGTTCCCTAAGGTGGGCCACGAGGTCGCGAGCAATTGCGTGGATTGTCACATGCCGAAGCAGGAGACGAATCTGATTGTTTTTGACTGGAACGGCAAGAAGGCGAGGCCCCAAGTTCGCAATCATTGGATAAGAATTTACCCTCCAACAACTCCGGCAAAGTGACACCGCGGAATCCCGAAGCGGAATGATCGGGAGACGGAACGGAGACGCCAATCACTTTACGGTCCTTGCCGCAATGCGCTTCATTCAAAAATCGTAAACGAGGCCTACCATCACCGTGTTGATTTTCATCGGATTGTCATTCTAGAATCTCTTCAAACTCTGGGGCGTCATTAATCAATCGGGCAGGTTGCGGCTGTCAACTCCAATCCTAATGAAGTGTACTGGCGACGCGGAGGACCATCATCCTAGCGCTTTCAGAATATCCGCTCGAACCGCTCCGTGAGAGTGAGGAGTTCATCCTCTACCGGGAGGGAAGACTGCGTGTATACGACTCCCAGAAATCTGCCCAGGGACCGTTGCAAGAGATTATCCATCGTTGCCCCGTTATATGGTCGACATTCGCGCAACCCTTACAGGTCCTAGGCTGGTGGTAACCACCATCCCCTTCCGGTGATTTCGACGGGATCTCAGGGCCACCCAACGGGCTGGACGATGTTTCAAAGATGCCGGCGCTGATCGCGGTGTTGCTGAAACGCGGATATAGGAAGCGCGACTTGGAGAAGATCCTGGGCGAGAACTATCTGCGCCTGATTCGCGAGGTGACGGGTAGGACGAGATCTCAGAGGAGGACATAAGCGATGGCACATCGAGTGGCGGATGAGTTAATTAGCAGACTTGTTGAGGCGGGTGTCGAAAGAATCTACGGCGTCGTGGGCGATAGCTTGAATCCGGTGACGGATGCTTTGCGCCTAAGTGGCAAAGTTAAATGGATTCACGTGCGCCACGAAGAAACGGCCGCGTTCGCGGCCGGCGCCGAGGCTCAATTGAGTGGGAAGCTCGCGGCCTGCGGGGGCAGCTGTGGCCCGGGCAACCTCCACCTGATTAATGGGCTTTTCGATGCGCATCGCAGCAATGCTCCGGTAATTGCGATCGCATCGCATATTCCTTCCAGTGAGATCGGCACTGGATATTTCCAGGAAACTCATCCGGAAATTCTTTTCAAAGAATGCAGCCACTATTGCGAGCTGATCTCGAATCCGAAGCAGTTTGAGCGTGTTTTTCATATCGCGGTGCAGAATGCAGTTGGAAAAGGCGGAGTGAGCGTCATCGTGTTGCCCGGTGACGTGGCTGGGATGGAGATAGCGGCGGATGGCTCCTCTCGTTCCCTGGCAGGCCGCAGGCGGGTGACTCGTCCCTGTGAAAAGGAATTGGCGCAGCTCTCGGACTTGATTAATTCGGTCAAGAAAGTGGCTTTGTTCTGCGGAATTGGTTGTGCCGACGCCCATGATGAGGTGGTCGCTCTCGCTGATAAGTTGAAATCTCCCGTGGGCCATTCGTACCGGGGAAAACCGTTCGTCGAGTACAACAATCCATTCGACGTGGGAATGAGCGGATTGCTTGGATTCGGCGCAGCCTACGAGGCGATGCACGAATGCGATCTGCTGCTGCTGTTGGGCACTGATTTTCCCTATGAAAAATTCTTGCCGACCAAGCCCAAGATTGCCCAGGTTGACATCAGGGTCGAGAATTTAGGCAGGCGCAGCAAACTGGATCTCGGATTGTGGGGCGATGTGGGCGAGACCATCCGCGCGCTGCTGCCGATGGTAGAAGCCAAGTCAGACCGCTCGTTTTTAGACGGGATGCTGGCCAAGCACAAGGAGGCACTTCGGCGGCTGAATGTTTACGTAAATCACATTGGAAAACGGACACCCATGCACCCTGAGCCGGTCGCGGCGGCGCTCAGTGAAATTGCGGCAGACGATGCGATTTTTACCGCCGACACCGGCATGTGTAACGTCTGGTCTTCCCGTTACATTCAAGCGACCAAGGACCGGCGGCTGATCGGTTCCTTCAACCACGGGTCAATGGCAAACGCACTACCGCAAGCCATCGGCGCGCAGCTTTGCTATCCGGGAAGACAGGTGATCGCCATGGCGGGAGATGGCGGTCTTGCCATGCTCATGGGTGACTTGCTGACGCTGACGCAGTACGACCTCCCGATCAAGATCGTCCTGTTCAACAACAGCGTTCTGGGAATGGTGAAGCTCGAGATGGAAGTCGCGGGACTACCCGACTATCAGACGGACTTAAAGAATCCGAACTTTGCCAAGCTTGCCGAGGCGATCGGCATGATGGGTGTAAGAATCGAAAACCCAGCCGATGTGTCCTCGGGACTGAAGAAAGCGCTTCAGCATTCTGGTCCCGCGCTCGTTGATGTGGTGACCGATCCAAACGCGGTTTCGTTGCCCTCCCATATCGAGCCCGAAATGGTTGTGGGGTTCGGACTGACCATGGGAAGACTAGTCCTCTCCGGTCGAATCGACGAGGTGGTGGACACGATTGAGACCAATATTCGACATATTTGAGGCCGCCTTTGTTGACTGGGAGTCATTTTCGAGGGGGTCGAAAGGTTCCTGATGCCGGACCCACGCAGAGCAACGCCCGGCGCGGACAAAGACGCGCCCGTGTCAAGCCATTTAAAGATGTAACCCTGGGTTCAACCGTCGAGACATTGGAAATGTAACCGAAGACCCGCCGTCGCCGCGGCTGTGGGAAAGTGGGAATCGCGCGTTCTTTGCGCGATTTCCAAGCTCGGTGGAAAAGTCGGTTTTTGGACTTTTCCACGGAGCGGCTTTTCCACAGCCGTTTCGCCGGCCGCGTGGTGTTTTTTCTTGCGCCTGCTCACCGCGATTCTCCGTGGTCACTTTCGGACTGAGCCGCCGATTCGCCAGGTCGTAAATGCGCTGCAGTTTCTGATCAATCAACTTCCCCAGTTGAAACGGGTCCAAACTCTGGCGCAGCTTTTTGAGTTCCGCCACCCGCTCCGGCTGGGCCTGCGCGCCCGCCAGCACCCGCTCCAAGGGCGTCTGCGCTGCGTCATACACGCGCCGCACCTTCGATCCCACGCGAACTTTTTTCACCAGCTTCACCGAGGGCAGATACAGGTTCATCCACAAACGCAGCTCGTGACGATAGAGATCGTTGATCGCCTCCACCACCGCCGTCGAGTCGTAGCGCTCCCAACCCAGCAGCTTGCGCACGTGCGTCCAGTTCTTCTGCTCCACGTGTGCATTGTCATCCTTCTTGTAGGGCCGTCCGCGCGTGAGCTGGATCTGCTTCTGCTCACACCACCGCTTCAGATGCCAGTTGATAAACTCCGATCCGTTGTCCGAATCCACCCCCAGAAGACGGAAGGGCAACACCCCTTCGATCTCATCCAGGGCTTGCTGCACCGCCACTTGACTCTTCCCCAGCAGGGCGCGCGACTCCGTCCAGCCGCTATGGATGTCGGTCAGGTTCAGAGTATGGGCAAACTCTCCCTCTCCTGAGTTGCCACAATGCGCCACCAAGTCGATCTCGCTGAACCCGGGCGAAGTCACGTCCCAACTATCGGTCTTTACCGGAATGTGATGCTTCAACAGCGAGCCCGGCTTGGTGCGTCCGTAGACACGCCGTTTCCGCTCGCTCTTCTGGGTCCGCAAGCGCCGGTCCATTTGCCGCGCACTGATGCCCAGAAGCTGCTTCTCCATCGCCGGGGTCATTCGGTAGCGTTTGCGAATCCAGGGCATCCAGTTCGGCAGCAAGGCCTTCAGTCGCACCGACCAGGGATATCCCGCAGCTTCCCAAATCGCCGCCAGCACCGAGAGCACCTGCGGGCCATAGCGCGGTCGGCGTTCCCGCCGCCGTCGCTCCGCTTGCTTTCCGGGAGGAGCTCCATTCAGAAGACGTATCGCGTATTTCCGGTGGTAACCGGTGTTCAGGCAAAATTCGTTCAGCATCATTTGCTTCGCTTCCCGCCCCGCCTTGTGATAGCGCTCATACACTGCCCGGAAATATTCCCACTTCGCCTTGTGTCCCAATCCAACCCCTCCTCAAATTCTCTGTTGAGTCGGGTTACATCCTACGTGTCTCGACGGCCTCCCCTCGGGTTACATTTAGCATGGCTCGATACGGCGCCTTGCAGAAGGGTAAGAGCATCTGTGAAAATCACCGAACCCAGTATACGCAGCCGCTGCCAGTGCCATACGGTTGTAACGGCAAGAGAGTCATTTTCACGAACTGCCCCGAAGTCAGCGGATCTGAAGGCAGTGCGCCTTTAGGAATGGAACTCGAATAGGGCGTCGAAACCCGCGAGGTTACAACGCCATGGTGGGAAATTCATAGGAGGAGTTATGGCAACGAGCAGAGCGACGGTTGTACCAATGAAGATGGCGCAGATGAAGGTGGTGCAAGTCCCCAAGCCCGGCGCAGATTTCGAGATCGTCGAGCGTGGAATTCCTGAGCCGGGTCCAGGACACGTGCGTATCAAGGTGCAGGCCTGTGGTGTCTGTCACAGTGACGTGCTCACGAAAGACGGTTTGTGGCCCGGAATTCAGCATCCCCGCGTTCCCGGACACGAAGTAGCCGGCCTCGTCGATGAAGTCGGTGCGGGTGTTCCCGCTTGGAAGAAGGGGCAGCGCGTGGGTGTCGGCTGGCACGGTGGCCAGGACAACACCTGCCGGGAGTGCCGGCGGGGAGATTTCCGCAATTGCCGGAATCTGAAAATTTGCGGCATCAGCTATGACGGCGGCTACCAGCAATTCATGGTCGCTCCCGTGGAGGCCTTGGTGCCGATACCGGAAGCCTTAAGTGATGTCGACGCGGGGCCCCTGCTCTGCGCCGGCATTACCACCTACAACGCGCTGCGGCACAGTGGTGCGTTGCCCGGCGATCTTGTTGCGGTGCTGGGTATTGGTGGGCTAGGTCACCTCGGAATTCAATTCGCGAACAAGTTTGGTTATGAGGTCGTGGCCATCGGACGCGGGTCCGAAAACGCGGCGCTCGCAAAGAAGCTCGGAGCGAGCGTCTACATCGACAGCGCATCGACGAACGCAGCCGAGAGCTTGCAAAAGCTGGGTGGGGCACGGGTAATTCTGGCGACAGCCCCAAATTCGAAGGCGATGTCCGAACTGATCGACGGTCTCGGGCCGAACGGTAAGCTTATCGTGATCGGTGCAACATTCGATCCCATTGAGGTCGCGCCGGTACAGCTCATTAATGGAAGTCGAACGATTCAGGGCTGGGCCGCGGGAACACCAGCCGATTCCGAGGACACACTACGCTTTGCCGAACTGACCGGCGTGCGGCCGATGATTGAAACCTATCCGCTCGAAAAAGCAGCCGAGGCTTATGCGCGCATGCTGAGCGGCAAGGCACAGTTTCGCGTCGTTCTGACGATGTGAAATTGACGAAGAGTCCCTCGTTCTAAGAAAGGAGATCTAAATGTCATTAGCCCTTACGCAGGTTCATGATATTTTCAAGAACCTCGAAACTGGTAATGAAGACGTGTTCTTTGCCCACGTTGCAGACGACGTCGACTGGATCGTCGAGGGTACCCATCCACTAGCGGGTCATTACCACAGCAAGGCGGAGTTTCTGGCCCACACTTTCGAAAAGCTTGCGAAGGTGTTGCCGCAAGGTGCGCAACTTCACATGGAGCATGCGTTGGTCAGCGGGGACTGGGCGGTCGTTGAATTGCGTTCCCTTGCTACCGCGAAAAATGGCCTCAGGTTCGACAACCGGTACTGTTGGGTTTGCCGGTTCAGCGGCGACAAGATCGTTGAGGTCAGGGCATATCTCGATTCCGCTCTGGTGGCTCGACTTTTCCAGAAGAACCCGATTACCAAGGCGGCCTGAGCCTGCCAAGGTGGTGTTGCGTCGCACTGAGGATTTCTGAGTTGAGTCATGAACATTAAAACAATCGCGATGAACTCGGCGCTACTCGTCTCAATCGGGTTTGCCAGCGGTCATCTCGAAGGTCAAGATGAGGATGAAGACACCCATGTCACAACCGGTCTTTTATCGCACGGTTAAGGTTGACGGGCGCGCAATTTTTTATCGGGAAGCGGGACCGAAGGATGCCCCAACGATTCTCATGCTCCACGGACTGCCCTCTTCGTCGCGAATGTTCGAGCCGCTCTTCGCCCGGCTTTCCGATCGCCATCACTTGGTCGCGCCCGATTACCCGGGCTTCGGACATAGTGACTGGCCGGACCCGAAAGAATTCGCGTATACATTCGACCATTATGCCGAGGTCATGAATCATTTCACCGAAGCGCTCGGGCTCTCGCGCTGCACGCTTTACATGCAGGATTACGGCGGCCCCGTCGGTTTCCGCATGGCCCTGGCCCATCCCGTCCGGATCGAGGCTCTCATCGTTCAGGACGCTGTGGCGCACAACGATGGCCTGGGAGCGAATTGGAAGGCACGGCGGGCCTTTTGGGCCGATCGCGCTCCGAACGAAAGCACGCTTCGCACCAATCTCCTCTCGCTGGCGACGACGCGTACCCGCCATATCGGAAACGATCCCAACGTGGAACGCTACGACCCTGACCTGTGGACCGACGAGTTCGCGTTTCTGAGTGCGCCAGGGCAGGCGGACATTCAGAGCGACCTGTTTTACGACTATCGAACCAATGTCGATGCCTACCCGAAATGGCAGACATGGATGCGCGAGAAGCAGCCGCGCCTGCTGGTGATCTGGGGCAAGTATGACCTCTCCTTCGACCTCGGCGAACCGGAGCGTTACCGCAAGGATGTTCCGAACGCTCAGGTTCACGTTCTCGACGCCGGTCATTTCGCTTTGGACACGGCTGCCGATGAGATCGCCGCATTGGTCCGAGACTTTGTCGGTTCTTCACGGGGAGAGTTGCTGGCGCGGCGCGTTGGATGAGCCCGCGACGACCGCGGCGGGCCCCAGATTGACCGATGGAATTGTTTCATTCAACGATTGAGCCGAAGCGGACCAGGGAGAAGAAATCATGGCGGCAGCAACGATCGCAACCCGTCCCCCTTTGCCTCCGTTCACACGCGAGAGCGCGATTCAGAAGGTGCGCCTCGCCGAAGATGGCTGGAACACTCGCGACCCCGCAAAAGTAGCTCTTGCCTACACGATCGATTCACGATGGAGGAACCGCTCGGAGTTCATCAACGGGCGAAGCGAAATCATTGCTTTCCTATCTCGCAAGTGGGCCAGGGAACTCGACTACAGGCTCATCAAGGAAATGTGGGCGTTCACTGGAAACCGCATTGCCGTACGCTTCGCTTACGAGTGGCACGATGACTCGGGTCACTGGCATCGCTCCTATGGAAATGAGAACTGGGAGTTCAATGACGACGGGCTCATGGCGTCGAGGTATGCGTCAATCAACGACCTTCCCATTTTGGAAGCTCATCGCAAATACCAATGGCCGCTCGGGCGACGTCCCGAAGGCCACCCAGGATTGAGTGACTTGGGCCTCTAGTTCTCTCACGCGAACAGAGAGGTTGTTGTAGGTTCTTCACGCTGCGGGTTCCTGGCTGGGCACGTTGGCAGACCTGCTTTGAGCCGATCTTATGCCAAGGATGGATTCTGGTGAAACGAAACGATCGAATGGGCTCCTGTTGACGGAAGCAGCTCTCGGTTTTGTAGTCGTTCAGCACTATGTGACGATTGTCAACGTGGTACTACCTAGTCTTTGAAACGTAACCCGGCCATGCGCATCCAACGGTTGAGGATTTCATATGCGATCTGACATTGTTCCGGGAGCGACCTTCCCCGACTATGAGCTTTCCGACCACACCGCAACACGCCGGAAGCTCTCCGAACTGCAAGGACAACATCCAATGGTTCTCGTCCTCAGCCGCGGAGGCTTCTGCCCCAAGGACCGCCGGCAGGCTGAAGGGCTGGTCGAACTCCATCGTGAGCTCGAGGTTGCCTATTGCCGGCTGGTCACAATTAGCACCGACAACATCACTCAGACGAATGAATATCGCAGCGGAGTCGGCGCCCACTGGCCTTTCCTCTCCGACGCGGGGCGTGTCGTCCAAAAGGATCTCGACATCGCCGAATACACCGATCCCGTCCACAATCCCATGATCCCGCACGTGATTGTCCTCGAGCCCGGTCTTGTCATTTACAAGATCTACAACGGCTACTGGTTCTTCGGCCGGCCCACTCTGGAAGATCTCCGCCAGGACCTGCGTGCCGTTACCAAGAAATGCCGGCCGGACTGGGACATCACCACGCCCGAACTCAAAGCGGCGTGGCAGCAAGGCCGCAAGGAGCTCTTCTATCCGTACGGCAAAACGTACGTCCAAACTCTCGGCGAACAGGATTAGGAGCGGTATCGATGTCAGACAAGAAAACAGCAATCGTCACGGGAGCATCGGGGGGTATTGGTGCGGGTTTGGTCGAGGCCTTCCTGAAGGAGGGTTATAACGTCGTCGCAACGTCTCTTGAACTGCCAGTCAATCGTCCAATGTCTGCCTCACCCAGCCTGGTTCTCGTCGATGGCGATATCGGCAAGCAGGAGACCGCTGCCAAGACTGTCGAAGCAGCGATCGAGCACTTCGGAACCATCGATGTTCTGGTGAATAACGCCGGAATCTTCCGCACCAAGCCTTTCACGGACTTTACTATCGAGGACTTCAATGCCCTGGTCTCGACCAACCTGCTGGGATTCCTTTACATGACTCAGCTCACTGTGAAACAGATGCTGAAACAGAAATCGGGGAACGTTGTGAGCATTACTGCGGCGCTTGCCGATCAGCCGATCGCCGGCGTAAATGCCTCGGTTTCGATGATTACGAAGGGGGGCCTGAATACAGTGACCCGGAGTCTCGCCATCGAGTATGCAAAAGAAGGTATCCGCTTCAACGCCGTGGCCCCCGGCGTCGTGGACACACCACTGCACAAGGATGGTCCCAAGGACTCTCTGAAGACAAGGCAGCCAATGGGAAAAATCGCGGCGGTAAAAGACGTTGTCGACGCTGTTCTCTACCTGGCACGGGCAGGTCAAGTAACCGGAGAGGTGCTCCACGTGGATGGTGGTGCACACGCTGGCTGTTGGTAGGGGCCTGGGCTGACTTGTTTAGCCCGCGTATGCAAAAAAGAGCAACGCCAATTCTCGCCCGATTGGATTCAGAGCTCTATTGAGGAGAATGCAATCACCTTTGGAAATGCATCCACTGGCAAGTCGGGGAAGAACGGCTTAAGATGTGTGATCTCTGTTCCGGAGACGCGCTGATGACGAACGCAAGCCCAACGCAAAATGTGGCCAACCAACTGCCCGCGGCAAACGGGCTGGCAATCGTTCGTCTCACGATCGGCGCAATGTTTGTGTGGGTCTTCTTCGAAAATCTGGGAAAGGGTCTCTACACTCCGGCGGGCTACGCAGGCCTGATCAACTATTACATAAAGTCGAGTCACTCGCCGGCCGCGTGGAAGGCGGTTATGGGTTTGGCGGCGAGTCACGCCGCGATGGCGGCTCCTATGCAGGCGATGACCGAGATCTCTCTCGGGATCCTGCTCATCGTCGGTCTGCTGACGCGCCCGGTCGCCTTTGTAGCGTTTCTGTACCTCGGCAGCCTTTGGATGTCGGAGTGGGGCACGGCGTGGATTTGGGAGCTGCTGGTTCCGGTGATCGCATCGCTTGGGCTCGCGGTGGGGCGGGCCGGTCGAGCGTGGGGCGTCGACGCCTTGCTGGCGCGGCGCTGGCCGTCCTCCCCTTGGTGGTGAGTTGACTTGCTGACTTGACAAGGATCAAGTGCGAGTGTCGGTCGTCATTCCTACGCACAACGAAGCGCAGTCCATCGGCCTCGTCTTAGCTGATCTTCGATCTGCGGCCGATATTGTCACTGAGGTCTTGGTTGTCGATAGCAATTCAACCGACGGGACTCCCGAGATCGCCTCGAAGATGGGAGCCCGCGTCCTCCACGAACCTCGCCGCGGATACGGTCGCGCCTGTTTGACCGGGCTCGCGAATGCGAGCACCCCTGATGTGGTCGTGTTCCTCGACGGCGACTACAGCGATCGACCAGCTGAGCTGCCGCTTCTGTCTGGCTCCGATCATCGACGGCCGTGCCGATATTACGCTGGGTTCGCGCCTGGGGAAGCAGAGCGTTCGTGGGGCGTTGCCTTGGCATCAGGCGTTTGGTAATCGTCTCGCCGCCAGCCTGATCAGGCTTTTGTACGGTCTGAAGATTAAGCGACCTTGGACCGTTCCGCGCCGGGCGCGCAGATGTCCTTCGCCGGCTTGCGCTCCAAGAGACGACCTACGGCTGGGCGGTCGAAATGATTCTGAAAGGTACGCTCGGAGGATTCCGCATCGTTGAGGTGCCGGTGAGCTATTATCCGCGCATCGGGAAATCGAAGATCAGCGGTACGCTGAAGGGCACTGTGGGAGCGGCGTGGTTCATCCTCTCGCTGATCGTGCGCTATTATTTTCGGCATCGAAGGGCCGGAATGCCGCGGCCCGCGTGAGTCTTGGCACAGCGATCTCCTATGGAATCCTCCAGCGAAAATACAGCACATTCGCCCGAGAGGGGCCGCACGCTGGTGGTCATGGCAAAAGCACCGAGGCCGGGCAAGGTCAAGACGCGTTTAGCTCAGAGCCTTCCAGTGGAAGCGGTCACCGAGCTCTATCGCTGCCTTTTGGACGACACGATGGCGCTGGCGCGCTCGTTGGGGACTTCGTTGGGCACTGTGGAGGTTGCCATTATGTGCCCTGCTGCGGATGTCGAAGAACTAACGCGGTTGACGCGAGGCGTGGTGGGCGTCGTGGCGCAGAAAGGGGAGGGTCTTGCGGCAGGCCTGACCTCGGTGTTTGCACACTTCGCAGCGCCTGGCCGGCAACGCGTCGTTGCCTTCAACAGCGACAGCCCGCATCTGCCGGCTTCGGTTCTTGGGAGCGCGTTCGAGGCGCTCACCGCGGCACGACGTGGTGGTTGGACCGACACATGATGGCGGCTACTATCTCGTCGGGGCCAAGGCTGCCCATCCAGCGCTTTTCGATGGCGACGGCATGGGCACGAAGAGCGCGCTGGAGGCGCTGCTGGCGCGGGCTCGCGGACTGCAGCTTTCCGTTGGCTTCACGGATCCCTTCTACGACATCGACGTGGAGGACGACTTAACTCGGCTTGCCGCGGAACTGCGGCTCGCTCCGGCGAGAGCGCCACGAACGGCGGCCTGGCTGAAACAGTGGGGACGGGCGGTGGCACAGTTGCGGACGGGCACGGGAGATCTGTGAAGCTCACGCCATCCCGCAGGCTCTATGGGTTCGGCGCCATCTTGCTTGTGGCGCTGACGATCTGCTCACGCAAGTTCAGCAGCATGGGTGCGCCGTCCTTCATCATTCCGCTGGCGGTTGCTGGCATCGCATACCTCTTCGCCATTCGTGAGTTCTTCTCCACACCAAGATTTCCGCGCCGCGTCATCGTCGTCGGGCTCGTGTTGGCTGCTCTGTGGCATCTTCCATTTCTGCTGACGCCGCCCGGTGCAGATGATGACATTCATCGATACCTTTGGGATGGCCGCGTGCAGCGGCTCGGCTATAACCCTTATATTGTTGTTCCCAGCGACCCGGCCCTGGCGGGTTGCACACACCCGAGACCCGCACGCTGAACAATCCGGATTTACCGAGCCCATATCCAGCGGGCGCTGAGCTTTTCTTCCGCGCGCGTAACCGCGATTCATGAGTCTATCTTTGCGCTGAAAGTGGCATTTGTAGTTTGCGATTTGGCGATCGTTCTCGTTTTGCTCGATATCTTGCGTCGTAGTGGGCAAGGAGCGCACTGGGTTCTGGCTTATGCCTGGAACCCACTGCTGGCGACGGAAGTGGCGGGCAGCGGTCACATCGATATTGTCGGCGTGCTGCTGCTGTTGGTGTCTTTCGCCGCGCTGGGACGGCGCTGGCGTGCGGTCGCAGCCCTGGCATTCGGGCTGGCGGTTGCGGTGAAATTTCTCCCGATTGTACTGCTGCCACTCTACTGGAAGCGTGTTCGTGTGCGCGACGGCGCGCTGGCGGCAGTCGTGGTCGGACTCCTATACGTGCCATTTCTCAACCACGGGCGGATTCCGATCGGCTCGCTCGGCACTTTCGTGCAGAGTTTCCGCTTTAACGATCCGGTGTTTGCAACGCTCGAGCGAGTGGCGGCTCCGCAGTTCGTGGCTGGCCTGGCAGTGCTCGTCGGCTTTCTTACCGCAATCTGGCTGAGACGAAAGGCTTCGGAATTGTCTGCCGGACGCATTTGCGTGGCCGATGGCAGCATCGCTTCTATGTGCACCGGTCGTATATCCGTGGTATCTGCTCTGGCTGTTGCCGTTCCTGCGGTCGGCCTCGACGGTGCCGATCATCGTCTGGACGGTCAGCATCATCCCAACTTACTACGTTTGGCATTTGCGCACGCTCGGACGTCCGTGGCTGGTTCCGGGCTGGATTATGCTGCTGGAATACGGATGCGTGGCGATGGCCGCTGCAATCATCCTGTTGCGCCGAATCACTCGACCGGCCGCGCCACGGTGCTCAACCGACTAGCTGCGTTGAGCCTGGATAGGCAACCAATTCGATTTTGAAGGAGGAACCATAAGGAGGAACCATTATGAGACGGTTTGCTTGCTTGCTGCTTGCGGTTGCAACCCTGGCCGGTGTTGTCGTCAACTCGGCCCCCACATCGGGACAGTCCGATGGAGACTCCACCCCGATCTACGGGGTCAAAATCCCCGCCGGATACCGCGACTGGAAGTTGATCGCCGTGGACCAACTCCTGGTACCCGGCAAGGCCGACCAGTTGCGCGCTCAATTCGGCAACGATATAGCGATCAAGGCTTTTAAGGAAGGGAAGGTCCCGTTCCCGGACGGCGCGATCATTGCCGCGATTCATTGGACTCGTGTCCCGTCGGAAGACAACAACATGGTCCTGGCCGGTCCATTCCCCGGAGCTCAGTCTTTCGTTGTCGGGTCCCCCGTGAATGTTCAGTTCATGGTCAAGGACTCAAAGAAGTACGCCGCGACGGGCGGCTGGGGGTTCGCTGACTTTAAGGACGGAAAGCCGGGCGACAAGGCGCTGCACGAGACCTGCTTCCCCTGCCACAAGCCCGCGAAAGATCATGACTATGTCTTCACCCGTTACGCATCTTGAAACGTTAGCGTGCTTTCGGTAGCGGTGCGAACGACGACTGTATCCGGAAGCCTTTGCCGGTCATCCAAGTCAACGTCCGTTCAATTCACCGAGGAGCGAACTCCATGAGAAATGCGAGCCGTTCAACGATGATCGGTCTTCTGGCTTTGCGGAGTGCTGGTCCTTGCATCAACCTCCTGGGCGCAGACGCGCCCGCCAATTCTCGAGCAGGTCGCCAAAACCTATGGTCTCGATTCGTTCGGGCAAATTGATGCGATCCGCTACACCTGGAACGGGGAAATTACCGGGCTCTTCAAAGCTTCTCGCGCGTGGGAGTGGGAGCCCAAGACCGGCAAGGTCTCCTACGAGGGGAAGGATAAAGACGGCAAGCCGGTCAAGGTTACCTACATGCGCTCCGAGCTCAGCAGCCAGCCCGACAACGTGAAAAATGAAATCGATCCGGGCTTTCACCAACGATAACTATTGGCTTCTGTTCCCGCTCCATGCTTACTGGGACACCAGCGCCACCGTGACCGACGAAGGTATGCATAAACTGCCCGTGGGCAGCGGCTCGGCCGAGCTGGTCTCAGTGAAGTATGCCCCGGAGGTCGGCGGCTACACGCCCGGCGACACCTGGGAACTCTACGTCGGCAAAGACAACCGCGTCGAGTACCTTGTCTTCCACCACGGCGGGACCAAGAAGCCGAGCCTCGTCAGCGCAACCTGGGCAGGCTACAAAAAGGCAGGTCCTCTGCTGATCTCGACCGAGCACCGCGGGACCGCCGACGGCAAGCCGCTGCACATCTTCATTTCTGACCTGTCAGTCAAAGTGACGGGGTCAGACACATGGATGGACGCGAAATAAGGCGGCACGAAATACACGATAGCGGGTTGGCTGATTTCGGAAATTGATGTCGTTCTTCACGAGTCAACCTCTCCGGCAATGCAGCTACCGTATCAGATTCAATAAGCATGTTGAAAGGAGGACACGATTATGAGAAAGACCGCTTACTTGCTGGTTGCAGTTGCAGCATTGGCCGGGGTCGTCGCCAACTCGGCCCCCGCATCTGGACATGCCGATGGAGACGCTGCCCCGATCTTCGGACGTCAAAATTCCGCCCGGATACCGCGACTGGAAGCTGATCTCTGTGGCTCACGAAGAAGGCAACCTCAACGATTTGCGTGCCATCCTGGGCAATGACATAGCGATCGAGGCCTACCGGGCAGGGAAACTTCCCTTCCCGGACGGCACAATCATTGCCCGGCTGGCTTGGAGTTACGTTCCGTCCGAGGAAAACAACAAAGTCTTTGGCCATTCCCAATCTTTCGTGGCCGGGTCCGCCACGAACGTTCAGTTTATGGTCAAGGACTCAAGAAAATACGCCGCGACGGGCGGCTGGGGGTTTGCTCAATTCAAAGACGGCAAACCTGCCGACGAGGCGACTGCTCAAAACCTGCTTTCCCTGCCACGTGCCTGTCAAAGCTCGCGACTTTGTCGTCACCCGTTACTCACACTGATACATCGAATCGAAACCTAGGGATCTTCATTTCTGATCTGTCAGTTAAGCTGACTGGGTCCGACACCTGGATGAACGCGCAATAAAGAACGGACCCGTGCGTTCGGGCAAGTGCTCTACGTGGGAATCAGCAATGTGAAGCCAGCGGTGGCGATGAGCGCCACGGCCCAGATCAGGTCCAGATTCACCCAGGTTTTTCGCAGAACGTCGACCCCCAGCTTCGCATAGACCACGAAGGCGATCAGCCCGGTGACGAGAAGATATCCGAGCGTATGAACAAGCAAGGCGATTGGCGCGATCCACGGTCTGGCAAGCCATGGTCCGGCAAAACCGAGCGCGTGGAGATGGTGAGCAGGATCGCCGAGGTCAGCCGCCGCGTGGAGCGCTGACATTTTCAGCAAGATGGGCAGCAGCATGAAGCCGGCACCGTGAGCGGAGGCCACCAGAAAGGACCAAATGGACAAATCGCGAAAACCGATTTGCATTCCGCCCCAACGTGGATGGCTTTTCCGTATTAACCGGTGAAGTCCAAAGGCAAGAAGAGCGCAAGCGGCGGCGATCTTGACGTACCGCAAGGGCAGCACTGCGCCGGCAATCGCGGCCGCGGCCACTACGAGTCCGATCGCAACGAAATGTCCGGCCGCAATCGGCACCAGGGATTGCCATACTGCGGAGGCACTCTTCTTCTGCATTCCAAGAGCAACAGCAAAAAGCCAGCCCATTCCTGGATTGACGCCATGGTAAGCCCCGAGAAGCAACAACGCGGCCCAGGGCCAGAGCGGAAAATGGTTCATGAGTAGCAGTAAGAGTCTGACGATGCGTCGCCACCCTCTAGACGGATCTGATGGCCGCGGAGATTCCCGAATTCAAGGAAGAATTTTGGGTCGATCTCCAACCCGGCCTCGGGCTTGGCGTCAAGCTTTACCATCCAGCTTTGAATTCCGTCCGGATAGAACTGCGCGTCCCACGGTGCGTATAGCGAGTTCGTGAAATAAACTCGACGTCCATCGCGACTCACCTCCACCATTTGCGGGCCGCCGTTCAAGGGCGTGCTGCGATTCTTCGGATGTCCAGCGCGGCGCACGATACCACCCAGATGCACGGAACCAGTCTTTTTGGGATGAAAAGGGTCGGACACGTCGTATTGCAGAAATTCGCCGGTTCCCCAGCAGGAGATATAAAGGAAGCGGTCGTCGAGCGAAAGATTGATGTCCGTGATCAATGGCGGCACGGCCTTGAATCCCTTGAGCAGCGGCGGCAGGGTTTCGGGATCGGCGGGCTCGGCGGGAATATCGATCACTTTCGTCACGCCCCATTTGCCATTGTCGCGATGCCAAACCCAAATGGAAGCGGACAAATCTTTCAGCGATACCACCACGCCAAGAAATCCGTACGCGCGGCTCGGATCGTGTGCGGGGCGAAGCTCCAGAGCCATTTGGTACTCGGCGCCCAAATCCAATGTTTGAAGGTGACGACGCTTGCGCAAATCCCACACATGCAGCGAGTGGCCGTAGCCGCTCTTCAAAAGGATTTCTGGATTCACGCCTTTTTCCACCATGTTCGGCGTTCCCCACTCGCTGGTAATCATGGTGTCAAAGCCCAAGTGCCACCAGAAGTCGTAGGCAAGAAATTGCGGCCCTCGGTCGATTTCCCATTTCCCCAAAATCTCAAAGCTGTCCGGATCCATCACGAAAATTCCGCCCGGTCCCTCTCCCGTAGCTGAGCCAAGCGCGCTGCAGAAAATTCCCTCAGGACCGCAATGCACCGTGTGCGGTCGGCTGTAGCCCGCCCGTTCCGCGAGGACGTTGGGCTCAATCACCTTGATAATCTTCGGCTTTCGCGGGTCTGGTTTCGTATCAATGATATGGATTCGCGAGGACTTGATGCCCGGCACGATCAAGTAGCGCCGCTCGGTATGCGGATGCGGCATGTATGGGCAGAGGCAAGCACTGCAAGCATTCCAACCGAAGTGGTGCAATTCGTCGCCAGAGTTGGGCATGTCCACGCGGCCCACAAGCCCGCCGTAAGTCGTGGATGCCGGGTCCACATCGACGACACCGAGGGCGTCGGGACGTCCATTATTCTCCGCGTTGAGCATGGCCACAAATGCCAGCTTTTCCGGGGGCGCCTTCATCGCCATTTTCGGTGAAGGGTAAAAAGTGGGATCAGGTTTCCAAAGTTCCATGGGTGATCTCCTCTAAAAAGAATTCTCGTTTCGAATTCGTCGTTGGTCGATGGTCGTTAGCCAACGACGAACGACCAACGACCAGCAACGACTAACGACTATTTCGTGACCTCCGTGTAGGTGAATTCGCGCGTCCAATCCGCGGATTGTTTGCCGTCCACCTCGACGTAGATTTTCACGAGCGAATTCACCGGCCCATCACTCTGCGGAGGCTGCAGGATCAGGTCGCGCCCCATCGACCACGTTACGCGTCTCTCATCGAGGTTCCCGAAGTAATAATCCACTTTGCTTCGATCGAGACCCTTGTAACCGGTCGCCGTCGTCAGTTCGACGAGTTTTTTATTCTTATCTGTGACCGGGAACTCCTTGCCGTAGATATTCGCGAGCGAAACATCGAGCGGGAGCCAGCCGTAGTTGGGCGCGAAGAACTGGATCCAGCAGTGATAGCTTCCGTCGATTTGGATGCCATTCAAGGTGGGCTTTAGAAGCGAACCGTAGACCATGCGGGTGGGAATACCGGCCGCCATCGACAGCGATGCAAAAAGCGAATGAAAATCCGTGCAGTTTCCGGTTTTTGTCCTCAGGCAATATTCCGTGCTGCCCACCGGGGAGGCCTTCAGGTGGTCCGGGTCCTTGACCCAGTAATCCACGTTTACGAGCGTCCAGTTGTAAATCTTTCGAGCGGCGAGAATAGGGTTGGTTTCGCCTCCGACGATCGAAGCGGAAAGGGACTTAATCTGGTCGGTGATGATGACGTGGCTCGAGGGTTGCAGATAGGCGAAGAGCGCGGCCCGTTCCTGATCCGTCAGCGGACGCGTCCTGGTGGGATCGATGTCGTTGCGAGTCTCGGTGCGTGTCAGTCCAAACGCTTCGCGGATCGTGATCGGGCCTTCGGCGGGCGCGTTGACTTCCGCATAGCCTACGCGATTTCCCCAATCGTCCCGGTAATAGTGGACCGGAAAATCGGCAGCGACACTGAATTCACGAATCACAGACACGGTGTCTTCCTGTGGAACACTGAACCACATGCGCACCGTCTTGGCCCCCTTCGGTACTTGCACTTTGAATTCATTTCTTACCTGGAACGACGCCTGCTTCGGTTGCGCCGCTTTCGAGACTTCGCCACCAAACGCGCGGACGGAGATTCCTACAACAACGCTGGCGGCCACGAAGCTCAAAAAGATGGGCCTGATTCGAATCTGCTGAGAATGCATGGCCTTCCTTCTTGGTGCAGAGAGGGTGCACCGATGATGAATGTGAGTAGCGTTGGAAAAGAGATTAGCGCAACGACCGAGCGACGTCGAGGAATCTACCGTCAAGTAAAGCCGCGATTGCAGCGGATGAGCATGCGCGTCCAGACAGCTGGGGAAGATCGTTATAGCCCATGGCTGCGGGCGCCGTCAAGCGAGGCATCGAGTAGTGGTGCAGTTTGAAAAATGCGCACTCCCAGCGGCTTAAAGCCGCGCCCTTTCAAAACAAATTCAAGCTAAGCTTCACGAGTCAATCACCCCTGGCAATCACTACAGTAGTGCAGGAACTGCTCAGCTTGGGCAGATCGCGGGCGGCGGCCATGCGAATCTCGATGGTCGATCGTTCCCCGCGAACGATTGGACAGTAGTAATCAGGCTCCAGCAGCGCGCCCTGGAGGCGCCGGCGTCCGGCACAGCCACCATGGCATGAGTCCCGGAACTCGCAAGGCTCGCACGCATGGGGAAGCGTGCGGGCTTGATCGAAGGGCGCGGAGTCCAGAATGTTGAGCCCCATCGAGATCAGATCCGACAGCGGCTCCCCCGATCCTGGCCAATAAACACAGGGCTGCGTGGTGGCTCGCGGCGTAACCCTGACGGTGCTTACTCCACATCCTCCTCGGAGCGGCGGGAGGCCAGCCATCGCTCGAACCAGCGGCTCGCCAATAGCGATCACGTCCGTTTCCGCAAAAAGACGCCGGAACCCCTCCCAATACTCCGCATAGGACAACGCATAGATGTCGGATCGCACCGCCTGGTACACGTTCACGCGCAGGGGAGCGTCAAATTGTTTGGCTGCCCGCGCGACCTCCGCCAGACGCAAGTAGTTCGCCTTCATCATGACCGCGACGATGGTTACAGGCACGCCGAGCATTACGCAACGTCCTGCCTGCCGGTGGATCAGCTCCCAATTGCCGTTTCCGCGCTGTGCATCCTGTTCCGCTCGCGTCGGGTAATCGAGAGAAAATTCAACATCGTGAAAGGCGCGCAACTCATTGTCTTCCAGGACAGCAACACTATGGCCGTTGGAAGTGATCGTAAGCTTGATGGGTTTTTTGCGCAGGTACGCAAGAATTGCTCTAAACTCCGGATGCATGCCGTTCTCGCCAGTGCCGAGATTCACGGAGCGCACGGGTAGCCGCTCCATGACGGACTTCACCTGATCCAAAGAGAGGCGATCCGTGCGGGTTGGATCCCGGTAGCAGAAGGAGCAGGAGAGGTTACACTCGTTGGTGAGCCCGAGTCCAAGCGAAATCGTGGCATCGGGCGCCCTCGCGCCGGATGGGATCGATGAAGACTTGCGGGCGACGTCATTCACTGGATTATTCTCCATCGACCATCAAGACAAACATGCGAAGCATTGTGTGTAGCGCGCGACTGCGGCGTACTCTGGCCGGCTGCTCAGTTTGCGCTCCAGCTCAAGAATCCGCTCGTACTCGGCGCTGCGAGAAATCCGCGACGGCAAGTAATCCGCAAGGACGCGTACACCCCGCTCGGCAATCACTGCCAGCGACGCCGCTTTCAGCATGGCTTGCAGGCTATCTGACCTAAATAGTCGTATGCGGCCTCCATACAAAGACTCTTGTCCCCACTCAGCGGTGAGGTTATTTTCCGCAGCCGCCAGATCGCCTGCTTGGATAGCGGCCTTGAATACTTCGCCGGCCCGGTTCCGCACCAGGACTGACAGTATCGCTCGTGAATCCCGCAAGGCGCGAGCCGCGCCGCACAACACCGCCATCGGGTCGTCGAGATATTCCAGTACGTTGTGGCACAGAATTACATCGAACGATGCAGCGTGAAACAAGTTCGCCAACTGCGTAGCGTCTCCATGTTGCAGCGCGACTTTGTCGGCAACTCCTGCTTCCTGTGCCGTGCGTTTCGCTATGTCCAGCATCGCCGGAGACGAATCCAGCAGCGTAACGTGCATGCCAAGACGCGCCAGGCGAACCGCGGTCGCTCCCGTGCCGCACCCGAGATCAAGTGCACACAACGAAGGTTTGGCCTGCAGGGGAAGAAGATCCTGCAGGTTGGCAAAGACCAAGTCGGAGCGCAATCGGCCCTCGGGCGTCTCAAGGTAGGCGGCGTACTGGTTCGCGCCGCTCTGGAAGCGTTCACTGTCGGCCTTGGCAGTCATCTTCATGTGTCCCTCAAGCAAAGTCGTTCCCCAATCCAATCGCTCGTAAGAACCAGTCGATGGCGTCCGCACATTGAAAGATTATGGCAGATCGGGCGAGCGTGCGGTTATTGGGCGAGGCGTCGATGCGCACCTTCGCCAGGTGTAAAGCTTGATCCAACATGCACAACTTGGACCATTTGGGTCCAGTCAGCAAGTCTCAGTCGGCAGGATGAGCAACCCGCGGCGCTTTGTCTGCAACTAAAGAATTAGTTACTTTTCACCGCGGGAAGCGTCTAAGGCCAAGGAGGGGCATCCGGTGCCGCCGAGACAATCGGGAACATTAACCGAAGCCGAACTGCGGATCATGAACGTACTCTGGGTGAAGGGATCGGGCACGGTCCAGCAAGTACTTGATTCTATTACTGAAAGGCCCGTTCTGGCCTACAACTCTGTTTTGACTACGATCCGTGTTCTGGAAAGGAAGGGCTACCTCAAGCATCTAAAGGATGGACGGGCACACGTCTATACGCCGCTGGTCGAGAAAAAAGAGGCGACGCGCTCGGAGATCCGGCATCTCGTGAGTCGGTTTTTCAAAGATTCTCACGAACAGCTCGTCTTGAATCTCCTGGAGGACCAGGGCATCGGGCCGGAGGAGATCGATCACCTGCGGGAGATGCTGATTCAGAAGGACGCGAGTCGGAGTGACGCAGAATGAGCTGGTTTTCCCTGCAAACGTTTTCCCTGCAGACAGTGGCGCAGATCTCGGTCGAACGCATTCTGAACGCGCTTCCCGAAGGATTCCTGATTGCGATCTTTGCCTGGGCATTGCTGCGTATTTTGCGGAGGCAAAATGCGGGAACCCGATTTGCAGTGTGGTTCCTGGCATTGCTGACCGTCGCCGCGCTTCCCGTGCTGGGCGGTTTCGGCGCAGGGCGGGGACTTGTGGCGGCCGGGATGTCGTCGGCTTGGGGGAATTCTTGGGGATGTCTGAGGCCTGTGATCACCATACCCAGCCATTGGGCGCTCTTCGTCTTCCTTGCCTGGGCTCTGGGGGCTAGCGTGGCGGTGGTTCGTTTGGCGACTGGGATTTGGCTCCTTCGACAGCTGCGCCGGGGTTGCACTGCAATCGTGGCGGCGGATCTTGATCCGGCGGTGCGAAGAACGGTGGATGCAATTGTCGCGTCCAGGTCAATCGCGTCCGGGCCAATAACGATTGCGACGTCAGAGGGCGTGCGCGTGCCCGCCGCCATTGGTTTCTGGAGACGGACAATTGTTCTGCCAGCCTGGGCGCTGCGCGAACTGCCACCGGAAGATCTCAACGTCATCCTGCTGCACGAATTCGCACACCTGCGGCGCTGGGATGACTGGACAAATCTGATTCAGAAGATGGTGCGCGCTCTGTTCTTCTTTCATCCAGCGGTGTGGTGGATTGAGAACCGGCTCGCGGTGGAACGCGAGATGGCTTGTGACGACGCCGTGCTGGCTGAAACGGCCAACCCGCGTGGGTATGCGAGTTGTCTGGTCTCGCTGCTGGAAAAAAGTCTGGCGCACCGCTTGGCCGACAAACGATGGTCGATGGCCCAGGCCGCTGTCCATCGGGCCCGCGAGGCTTCGCTGCGGCTCGCGCAGATTCTCGACAAGAACCGACCCGTGGCCACGCGCGTCTGGAAACCGGCTCTGGGCATGGTCGGAACCTTCTCCATGATCTGCCTGATGGCGCTGCCGCTCGCGCCCCAGTTTGTCGCGTTTGACCCCGGCACACCTGTTGATTCCGATCATGCATACTCGGCCGGCATCAGCCAGTCTTCGTTGCCCGTAACAACGACGGCGATAATTCCCGCTGCGTTCCGAACGGGTGAGTCGTCGTCGCCACGGGTGACGGCCGACATGACGACTGCCAAAACTGTTCATGCGTCCGTCAATTCGGACGATGGTGGCGAACAGCAGCTTTCCCCGGCGCGCGTGGTTGCGGTTCGATCGAACGCGGCGCCGCTTCGTGCGCAAGTAGTTGGGGCAAACGCACGGGCGGATCAGGAAATCGTGCCGCAATTTCGAACGCTGGTCTTTATTGAGGCCACGCAGTACGTGACTTCCGACTCGTCAGTGGTGAGCGTCCAGGTTTGGCGAGTGACGTTAGTGACTCAAGTCCGCGAGCGGTTGGCGAGAGCGCCTGTGGCCAATTCGATTTAGCGGCAAATTTTTTTTGCCCGCAGTAACTAAATGTTTAGTTGTACAAGGAGAAAAGAAAATGAAGAAGTGGATGGAACGTTGTAAGGCAGTGGCGACAAGGCGTCTGCTGGTGGCACTGGTTGCCGTAGCGGCAGTTGGGTCAGTGGCGACATTCAACTTTACGAAGTCAGCAACCGCAGCGACGGCTCCAGCTCCAGCCGCGGCAGCGCTTGATGATAACAGCGTCGGAGCATTGCTCACGCTCGACCGCGCCATGGAAACTCTGGCAGCACGAGTTACACCGGCGGTCGTGAACGTTACGGTGGCATCGAAGCCTAACCCGCAGCAGCAGGGCGGCGGGGAAGGCATGCCCGACATGCAGCAATTTTTCGGCCCGGGCAATCCTTTCGGCCGGCAGTTCAACACGCCGTCGCAGCCTCAGAACCGAATGGAACACGGCCTGGGCAGCGGCGTGATCATCTCTCCCGACGGATATATCGTCACCAACAATCACGTGATCGACGGAGCCGTCGATATTCGCGTCACCATGAGCAACCAGGAAGTGCTGCCGGCGAAGCTGGTGGGCGCTGATCCGCTCACCGACCTCGCGGTCATCAAGGTAAACCGAACGAACTTGCCAAGCGTGCCGTTCGGCAACTCGAGCAGCTTGCATCCCGGACAGACGGTGCTTGCATTCGGGAACCCTTACGGATACCGCTTCACGGTTACGCGCGGGATCATCAGCGCGTTGAACCGTCCGAATCCTGACGCGAGCGATCGCCACAAGCCGGGTGAGTTCATCCAGACCGATGCTGCCATCAATCCCGGGAACTCCGGTGGGGCGCTGGTTAACGCGCGCGGCGAACTTATCGGAATCAATACCTTCCTGATTTCAAACTCGGGATCTTTTTCAGGGATGGGATTTGCCATTCCGGCTCAGATTGTTCAACCGACAGTGGAGACGTTGATTCGGGACGGCAAAGTGACGCACCCGTTCATCGGAATTCAAATCGCTGACGTTACTCCCGATAACGCAAAGTTCTTCCATATGGACAAAGCGGCGGGGGCCCTGATCAGCGAAGTTCAGCCGGACACGCCCGGAGCGAAGGCGGGCTTGCAAACTGGAGACGTAGTCACAGAACTCGACGGAACGTCCGTAGCCGATGCCGGACAGCTGCAAATGACAGTGGGACAAAAGCGGCCCGGTGAAACGATCCATCTGCAAGTGGTTCGCGACGGCAAACCGATGAATATTGCAGTAAAGCTCGAGGCCCTGGGCGGCGACAAGGGCACCGAGACCGCTGGCAATGAGCACGGGAAAGGGCGCTGGGGGCTGAGCCTCGCTGACCTGACTCCGGATGTCCGAGACGAAGTGCAAGCGCAACCGTCAGTTCACGGCGCCGTCGTTGAAGACGTCAAACCCGGCAGCCCGGCCGATAACGCGGGCTTGCAGCGCGGGGACGTCATCATGGAAGTAGACCGGCACCCGGTGAAATCTGCGGCCGAGGTGGCACGGGTGCTGTCCAATGTGCCGAACGGTCAGGATGCACTCGTGCTGGTGTGGTCGAACGGGGGCAGCACATTCCGCGTGTTGCATCCGCCGCAGGGCTAGGCTAGCGCGGTTGTCTCGTGTGCATAACCAGATGCGCGCTGTGTTCCACAGGGTGTCGAGTTGGGTGGAAGCAGCGCGCATTTCTTTCGAAGCCGTCATCACCCGCTGATGCACGCTATCAACAATTCGAATTGGACCTGGCGCGAACCGGATATTAAAGTCGTGGCTTGGGGCACATATCGGGAATGGCGAAACGCAAAGCAGCAATTGGGCCATCCGATGCACACTGTGGTAACCAACAATTCCGCAGCCCATGTGGAGCTCTTCTGACTTCACCCGATAGAATGGATCAGGGGAATGTTATTTTCTACCCGTCTTTGCGTTGCCCGGTTGGGGACTGGGGGACCGGTTGCAGGGCCTAACGAATTCAGGCAAATGGAGACAAGATTTGGACCGACCGAATGAGCTAGTTCAGGATCAGGAACACCCTGCCTGTTCTCTCGATGCCAGCTATGTGCTGACGTGGGAGGAAATCGCGAACCTGGCAGCGGAGCCCGGCAAACCGGCCGAGACCCTGATGAACGTTGTCGCCCTGATAGCTCGACGGTTTGGCACCGATGTCTGCTCCGCCTACTTGCTGGAGCCCGACCGCGCCAATCTCGTTCTGGCCGCGACGCTCGGGCTGCGCCATGAATCTATCGGCAAGCTTCGCATGGCGGTCAATGAAGGACTCGTCGGCCTGGTCGCGGAACAGGTCCGCCCGGTGGCCGTGGAACAGGTCAAGAATCATCCTCGCTTCAAATACTTTAGCGAAGCCGGCGAGGATGCCTACCAATCGTTCCTCGGCGTACCTCTTATTGATCGCGGGGTGCTGCAAGGCGTTCTGGTGGTTCAAACCGTGGAAGCGCGGGTCTTTCCGGAAGATGAGATTCGTCTGCTCACGGAAGCCGCGAAGCGGGTTGCTCCCGTCGTCAGCGAAGCCCGCACGCTTGACCGTTTCATTGCGCCGGTTCAGGAGCGGCTCTGGGCATTGGCCCGCAACTTATGGTGGAGTTGGGATCAAGATTCCGCTAGTTTGTTCCGCGATATCGATCCTCAGCGCTGGAGTCAGCTCAATCACAGTCCCGTCTCGCTGCTGAACGAGTATCCTCTCGATAAACTCGAAAAGCGTGCCGCCGAACTCGTCCTGCACAGCCGGATCAACTACGCCTATCGTCGTCTACGCGAGTACCAGGATGCGGAGCACACGTGGGGTGCGCGCCACGCCGGGGTGCTGCGGCCCCGCCCCGTGGCTTACTTCTCCGCCGAATTTGGCGTGCACGAATCTCTCCCAGTCTATTCCGGTGGACTTGGAGTTCTGGCCGGCGATCACATCAAGAGCGCCTCCGACCTCGGGATCCCGCTGGTCGGCGTGGGCCTGTTTTATGGCCAGGGATACTTCCGGCAGCGCCTTGATCGCGACGGCTGGCAGCACGAGGAGTACCTCGAGACCGATGTCAACCAACTCCCTATGGAAACGGCCATCGGGAAAGACGGCAGACCGGTCCTGGTGCAGGTCGAGACCCGCCACGGTGCGATCCACGCAAAAGTATGGCGCGTCAAGGTAGGCCGTTGTGATTTATTTCTTCTCGACTCAGATGTGGAAGGCAATACGCCTGAAGACCGCGAGATGACCTCACGCCTCTACGGAGGTGACGGCCGCGTTCGCGTGCATCAGGAACTGCTTCTGGGCGTGGGCGGTCTGCGCGCTCTGAAGGCGCTCGGCATCACCCCCGGGGTCCTTCACCTCAACGAAGGGCACAGCGGATTTGCGGTGCTCGAAGCGATTCGCCAGCGCATGGAAGAAGAGGGCATTGGCTTCGAGAAGGCGGTGCCGCGGGTTGCTCGTGAAATGGTTTTCACCACCCACACCCCCGTGCCCGCCGGCCATGATCGCTTCGATGCCGATCTGGTCGAAGAACACCTCGGACCTCTCCGCGAGGCGCTCGGTCTTTCCAGGAAAAGTTTCATGGCACTGGGGCGGGAGAATCCCGAGAGCGACGAACGTTTCTGCATGACCGTGCTCGGCCTGAAACTTTCGCGGCGCGCCAATGCAGTTTCCTCGCTCCATGGTGAAGTCTCCCGCGCCATGTGGACCGGACTCTTCCCGGGCAAAGTGGAAGACGCGGTTCCCATCGGGCACATCACCAATGGAGTGCATGCCCCCACCTGGTTGGCTCCGCAGATGTTTCGTCTCTATGATCGCCATCTCGGTACGGGATGGCATCTGCGCGGCAGCGAGGCCAAAATCTGGGAGGGCATCGACAACGTCGACGACGGCGAACTCTGGGAGACGCATTTCAATCTGAAGTCAAGAATGATTGAATTTGTGCGCCGTCGCGCCGTCAAGCAGGCCGCGCACCGCGGGGAAGCGCGCGACGTACTGCAGCAACTGGAGCGATTGTTCAGTCCCGATGCGCTTACCATCGGTTTTGCGCGGCGCTTTGCTACCTACAAGCGCGCCAATCTGATTTTGGCCGACATCGAGAGAATCGCCAGCATGGTCAATGACCCGAAACGCCCGGTGCAATTCGTGTTTGCCGGGAAGGCGCATCCGCTCGACGAACCCGGCAAGCGCGTCTTGCAGCAGATTGCGCAGTTGATGCGCGACCCGCAGTTTTCCGACAAATTCGTTTTCGTCGAAGACTACGACATCAACGTCGGCCGTCATCTGACGCAGGGGGTCGATGTCTGGCTTAACAATCCGCGGCGTCCGTTGGAAGCCTCCGGAACCAGCGGCCAGAAAGTTGTTTTGAACGGCGGATTGAATCTCTCGGTTCTCGACGGCTGGTGGGCGGAAGCTTACGACGGCCTGAACGGCTTCGCCATCGGCAGCGGCAGAACGCACTCCGACATGAATGTTCACGACACTCGCGACGGGGACGACCTGCTGCGAGTTCTTCGCGAAGAAGTGATTCCCCTCTACTATCAGCGCGATCGTGACGGCCTTCCGCGCGGCTGGATCCAGCGCATGAAGCGCACCATCCGCACCCTGGGCTGGCGCTTCAATGCCGATCGCATGGTGATGGATTACACGCTCAAGTGCTACGTTCCAGCAGCCGGCGGCACCTCGAGCGACCTCCGACTGGGACTGTAGCCAAGAGCTAGAAGCCAAAGAGCTGCACTTCAGTATGAGGCAGGGAGCACTGCGTCTTCGGGATAACCCGGCATTCCAAACTCGGGTACGTCGAGACCCTCTTCTTCCACTGCGAGTGACACTCGCATGCTCTTCACTTTGTTGACCGACCAGAAGACGACGTACGTCGCGCCAAACGCCCAGGCGGCAATCAAGGTCGCTCCCATGAGCTGGCACCAGAACTGCCGCGTATCCCCGTGGAGCAATCCCGTCACGCCCTGGCCCGCGTGTCCCAGATACGCCGTTGCGCCGACGCCGTTCCATCCGGAGCCATAGGCGCCGTCGGCGAAGATGCCCACACTGACAGCGCCCAGCCAGCCGCAGTAGCCGTGGACCGAAATCGCGCCGCAGGGGTCATCGACTCTGAGGACGCGATCATTGAACAGAACGCCTCCACACACCAGCAGGCCCGCCAGCAGGCCAATGACGACGGCCGAAGTGGGCGACACAAAAGCGCAGGGAGCGGTAATGGCCACCAACCCGGCCAGCATGCCATTGCACGCCATCGTGATATCGGGCTTCCCGAACAGGAAGTACCACAAGACCATCGCGACCGCCGATCCTGAAACCGCGGCCAGATTGGTGTTCACCGCGATGACTGAAATGCGAAGGTCGGTGGCGCCGAGAGTCGAGCCGGGATTAAAGCCCATCCAGCCGAAGAGCAGAATGAAGGTCCCCGTCACGACATATACGATGTTGTGTGCGGGAAAGACGCGAATCCTACCCCCGGGCCCATATTTCCCGAGTCGCGGACCGAGAATGATCGCCAGAGCCATGGCGCAGAACCCGCCCACCCCATGGACCACCGTCGACCCGGCAAAGTCGACGTAACCGTGGCCAAGATTCAACGTAGTTCCGATTTGCGACATCCAACCGCCGCCCCACACCCAGCACCCGGAGATGGGATAAAGAATCGCGCCGATGAAGAGTTCACAGAGCAGGAAGGCCCAGAAGGTGATGCGCTCACAGATGGCGCCGACGATGATGTAGCCAGCCGTCTCCATGAACACAACTTCGAACAGCGTTAGACAGTTGCTGGCACTGTCATAGGCCGGGCCGGTAAGAAAAAAGCCCTTGCCACCGACGAATCCCCACTGCCCGCTCCCAATCAGAAACTTGTTGAGCGTGGGGATGCCGCCCAGGTTGGTGGGCGCGGCGTTGATGGCCACCGCGCCAAACTGGAATGCATATCCGACCGCGTAGTAGGCCAGAAAGGCGAAGACGTAGGCGGCAAAGTTCAGCATCATCAAGTGGGCGACGTTCTTCTTTCGTACCAGCCCGCAGGTCAGCAGCGCGAAACCTGCCTGCATGAAAAGGACGAGATAGCCGGTATTCAGCGTCCAGGCAAAGTTGGTGGCCACGCGGACGTGCCCGACACTGTCGGCGAGCTTTACCGCGAGCGGCTCTTTCGCCGCCTGCGCCTGATAGTCGTCGAATGCCTTCTTGTTCGCGGCGTAGTCCGGCGACGCCTTGTCGGTGGGCTCGGATACGACAAAGGCATTGCCGGCAGCGTCTACGGCGCCGGTTTTATCCCCGGTTGCTATGCCCGATGGATCTGGCTTCGGGGCGTTGTCCGCAAGGCAGGGCATCGCCAGCGCTGCGAGAAATCCGGTGGCGAGAAGGATGACCAGAACGGTGACCGATAATGACCGGCGCGCGAGGCGCCTCTCCGTTTGCTTCGTCATGGAATTGCTCCTGTTTCTATGTGGCAAATAGTTCTTGCGGAATAATGCGGTGTGGGGAAAGGCGGCGTGAAATACGGCATGAAGTATCTTCGCAAGCCTCCACTCGCGTGCTGCAAATAGTCCCCCACACTAAATGCCGTTGATCCGCTGAGTCCAATAGAAATTTCTTCTTGCAGTCATCAAAAAAGCTTTCAGAACGCTTACCCCCATTTTGACGCCTCCTTAATCTCAGCGGCCCTGATTTCAGCGATCCTGATTTCGACGATCGTGATTTCAACGATCATAGAGCGAAGAGTCTCGAACCAAGGTTTCGACTTGACAGTTCGGGTAGAACATTTATCATAAATGAATATTTATGCATAATAATGGATAAATATGCCTCAACGAGGAAAAACAGGGAAACGGAGGGATTCGGTAGACTCAAGAAAATCTGATGGCGGCCAAACTTAAAACTGCGGTTCTCGGTGCGACCGGCTATTCCGGCTTGGAACTCACTCGTCTGCTCGGCCGCCATCCGCGAACCGGCGTGCCGCTGCTTTTGCGGCGCAGCGCCGAAACCGACGAGTCGGCTGCCGGATTGCCGCGCGTTTCTGGCAACGGCCATTCGCCGGTCCAGCCGTTTCCCTGTTCCTCCTTTTCATGGTCCACGCTGGAGCAACATGGAGTGAAACTCCTGTTCCTGGCTACGCCCCACGCCGTCTCTCGCGAACTTGTTCCCGAGGCAATTGCGCGCGGATTGCGGATCGTCGATCTGAGCGGCGCTTGGCGGCTGAAAGAGGAACAGCATCGCGCTGTTTATGGTTTCAAAGATGCCAACGCGAAGACCGCGGCCGAACTCACGGATCGCGCCGTGTACGGTCTGCCGGAGTTGAAGCCGAATGCGGACCAGATACCGTCGGCGGCTCTGGTGGCGAATCCAGGCTGCTATGCGACTTCCATCATTCTTGCGCTGGCGCCCTTGCTCTCGGCGGGGATTGTAGATTCGGATCGGGGCATCATCTCCGATTCGAAGTCGGGCGTATCCGGCGCCGGCAAAGAGCCGACGGCGCGTACCCACTTCGTGTCGGTGGCCGACAATTTTTCCGCCTACTCGGTCTTCGGGCACCGTCACACCGGCGAGATCCTCGAGCAATTGGCACTCAATTCCGCCGAGTTGATCTTCACTCCTCATCTCTTGCCGATCCCACGCGGGATTCTCTCTACGATTTATGTCTACCTGAAACGTGAAATGACAGCGGGCGAGATTCAAACTTGTTTCCACGATTACTACAAAGGTAAGCGGTGGGTGCGCATTTTCCCGGCATCGAGTTTGCCGGAAATTCAATTCTCCGTGCACACCAACTATTGTGACCTCGGTTTCTGTCTCGCGCGCGATGGACGCCGGCTTGTCCTGGTTTCTTGTCTGGACAACCTGCTGAAAGGCGCAGCCGGTCAAGCCGTGCAGAACATGAACCTCATGTGCGGTTGGGACGAAGCGGAGGGCCTGCAATGAAAATTGTCGTCAAGATCGGCGGTGCTGCGCTGGAGGATAAGCCGACTCTTCAGAAATGCGCGAAGGCGGTGGTGCAACTCTCCCAGGACGGACACCAGGTCGCCGTCGTGCATGGCGGCGGGAGCGCACTGACGAGGACCCTGAAACTCCTCGGAAAGACGAGTGATTTCGTACATGGACTGCGGGTTACTGACGCCGAGACGCGGGATGTTGCGCTGATGGTGCTTGCCGGCATTGTGAACAAGAGCCTGGTGGCGGCGATCGCTGCCGCCGGGCAACCGGCCATCGGTCTTTGTGGCGGAGACGGCGGCGTCTTTCGCGCGCGCAAGAAACAGGACGCGGAACACGATTTGGGATTTGTCGGCGAAATCTGTTTTTCCGAACCACGCTGGCTCAGAGCTATTTGGGCCGAAGGCGGCATTCCCGTACTCTCCTCGGTTGCGCTCGGAGGTGACGGCCAGTATTACAACGTCAATGCGGACCAGATGGCCGCCGCTTGCGCCATCGCTTGCGAGGCCGACGCGCTGATTTTTCTCACCGACGTAGCCGGTGTAAAACAAGCCGATGGCTCGGTGATGCCGCGGTTGGATACTAAGCAAGTTGCCGGCCTCATCGACGAGTCGGTGATCAGCGGTGGAATGATGCCGAAGCTCGAAGCCTGTACGCAGGCTCTAAAGTCCGGTGTGGGGCGCGTCCGCATCCTGCCGGCAGCACAGGTCGAAATGCTGCCACTGTTTTATTTCACTAAGCTGGAATGCGGCACAGAGGTGCTGAGAGCATGAGCCTCGCTTCGGTCTCCCGTATGGAAGCGAAGCTTTTGCTTCCCACCTACGAGCGCCAGCCCATTCTTTTTGTTCGCGGGCGCGGCGTGTATCTCTGGGATTCAGAAGGGAAGCGCTATCTGGATTTCCTCAGCGGAATCGGAGTTAATGCGCTCGGCCACAATCACCCTGCCATCCAGGTGACGATCAAGCGCCAGGCTGGCCGCTTAATTCATATTTCCAATCTGTTCTTCCACGAGTATCAGGCGGAACTCGCGCAGCAGTTGACACAAATCTCGGGGCTTGACCGCGCTTTCTTTTGCAACAGCGGTACCGAGGCCTGGGAAGGAGCGCTCAAGCTCGCTCGCGCGTTTGCGCAAACGAACAGTAAGAACGGCCACAAGCCAAATTCAAATCCAAAGACGCGTATTCTCGCCATGGACAATTCTTTCCATGGCCGCACCTTTGGTGCGCTCGCCACCACGGGTCAACCGAAGTATCGCGCTCCATTTGTTCCTCTCATGCCCGGCGTGACTTTCGTCAAGTTTAATGACCTGGACGACCTACAACGAAAATTTGATGCCAGCGTCTGTGCGGTATGCATCGAGACGATTCAGGGAGAAGGCGGAGTTTGTCCGGTCAATCGCGAGTTCCTCGAACTTGCCTCGCGTCTGACCAAGCGCAGCGGTGCGTTGCTTGTGCTCGACGAGATTCAGTGCGGCCTTGGCCGCACCGGACACCACTTTGCCTACCAACACTATGGTGTGGTGCCTGACGTGGTCACGGTCGCTAAGCCGCTGGCCTGCGGCTTGCCGCTCGGCGCCATCCTCACCACCGAACGGGTTGCCAGTTGCATGCATCCGGGAATGCATGGGACGACTTTCGGTGGAGGACCGTTGGCCTGTGCCGTCGCCATCGAATTCCTGCGCGCGGAGAAGAAATTGCTGAAGCAAGTGCGCGCGCTCGGCACATATTTTCGCTCGGCGCTTGAAGCGCTCGACAAGAAGCACAAGTCGATTCAGGACGTCCGCGGCGCAGGCTTGATGCAGGCCGTGGAACTGGACTCGCCCGATCTGGCGAAGGCGGTGGCCAAACAACTGCTGCAGGAAGGGATCATCATCAATCGCACGCACGAGACCGTGTTGCGCTTTCTGCCGCCTTACCTGATTCTACAAAAGCACGTGGATCAGGTGATCAAGGCCCTAGACCGGGCGTTGCACAAGCATGCGGATTCCACCCAAAAAAACGAGCACAAAAAAGAAGAAAGAACCGGTTCACCGCGGCGCAAGGATCTCCATGCGCACGCGTGAAGCGGTCCTTCCCGATGCCGAGCAGATCCACGCCCTCATCTCGGCATACTCCGGTGACGGCACTCTGCTGCCGCGCACGCTAGCGGAGATCTGCGAGAACGTCCGCGACTTTGTTGTCCTCGAGCATGACGGACGCATCATCGGCTGCGGTGCTCTCCACCTTTATGGCGTGCACCTGGCCGAGATTCGCTCGATTACGGTCGATCCCGCAAGCCAAAGCGGCGGTGGCGGAAGACGCCTGGTCAAGGCGCTTCTGGCGCAGGCGGAGAAGCACAAAGTCAGCTGCGTGTGCCTGTTTACGCGCATTCCAGAGTTTTTCTCGCGCATGGGATTCACGATCGCGGCCCACCAGGATCTTCCCGACAAGATCCACAAAGACTGCTACAAGTGCCCCAGGCTTTATCAATGCGACGAAGTAGCGATGATCCGTGGAGATCTGCCCACGTTTGCCATCTTGCCGCCGCCCAAGAACTGGTTGAAGATTCAGGCATGACCGCGTTGCGCCGTTCTCCGGAGAAAATCCGTTTGCCGTTGGGGTTTTCTTTCGCGGCGGTTGCTGCGGGCATTAAAGTCAGTGGCCGGCCGGACCTCGCGCTGGTCGGAGCCGCCGGTGGCGCGACGGCTGCGGCGTTGTTCACGAAGAACCGGGTCGTCGCCGCTCCCGTGGAAGTTGGCCGAGCAGCGTTGCTGTCGACCGTCGGCCGGGTTCGAGCCATTGTCGTGAATTCCGGAAACGCCAACTGTGCTACTGGACGTGCCGGCATTCAAGCCTGCGAACGAGTTTGTCGCGGAGCCGGAAAGCTGTTCGGCGTGTCCGCTGCCGAAGTCTTTCCTTCCTCGACCGGCATCATCGGAGTTCGATTGCCGGCGGCGAAAATACTCGCGAAGTTACCGGACCTTATGGCAACGCGATCGCCCAGCCAGCGTGGCGTCCTCGCTTTCGCCCGCGCCATCATGACCACCGACACCCGGCCGAAGATAGCGTCCGCGCGTTTCCGCGTTTCGTCGGCAGAAGGCTCGACCGAAGGCGCGAAAGAAGTCACCGTGTTGGGTATTGCGAAGGGTGCCGGCATGATCCATCCACAGCTTGCAACCATGCTGGTGTATTTGTTGACGGATGTGGGTGCGAGTCCGCGTGAGCTGCAGCCTCTTCTGCGCGAGGCCTGCGACCAGTCTTTGAATTGCATGTCCATCGACGGTGACACTTCGACCAACGATACGGTATTGCTGCTCGCCAGTGGCGCCAGCGGCGCCAGGGCGAGAGATGTTCGCATACGGAAGAAGTTCTCCGCGGCTCTGACCGCGGTGTGTCAGTCCCTCGCCGAGCAGATTGTCAGTGACGGGGAAGGCGTTCAGCACGTGATCCGCCTGCGTGTTGAGCAGGCGCGGAGCAGGGAAGAGGCGTTACTGGTGGCGCGGACGATCGCTCATTCCGTGCTGGTCAAAACCGCGTGGGCTGGGGCCGATCCGAACTGGGGACGCATTCTCGCGGCGGCGGGAAGGTGCGGCGCGCCCATCGATCCATCGCGGGTCCAGATTTTTATTGGTGAGCAGAGAGTATGCCGCAACGGAATCGGTTGCGCGTTCAACGAGCGGCAAGCTCACCGCACGCTTGCGCAGCCGGTGTGCGACATTCGCGTGCAACTTGGTCGCGGCCAGCACGCGGTGCGATTCCTCACTACCGATTTGACCGCCGAGTATGTGCGGATCAACGCCGACTATTCCACTTAGCGCAGACCCGCTAGAAACTGAACGTCGCCTGCAGTTCAATTTTTCGATTTGCCGCCGCGCTCGAGAATGGGCCGCCCGCCAAAGCAATGGACTGTCCAAAGTTGGGTGAACTCAGGACCCCGATAGGTGGCGCCGGGTTTACCTTATTCAGAACGTTCCGCGCATTTACACTGAACGTCAGGTTGTAGCGCCGGTTGGTTGCCGGTCCGCCACCGAACCCTCCGCCGCCCCCTGGGCCGCGTCCAAAACCACCCCCACCGCCTCCTCCGCCACCACCCCGCGGACCACCACCGCCACCGCCACCAGGACCGCCGCTAGCCTGTGCTCCGCCTCTTCCGCCAACTTCCGGTCCGAAGCCGAAGGTTTTTGCCAGTCGCAGGTTAAGCGTGAAGAGGTTCGGGCCAGTCAGGGAGTTGATGGGAATCGGAGTGTAGGTGTTAGGGCCAGGCGGAACCACGTAATGGCAGGCCTGGGTCGGTGAAAGGCAGATGCCCGAAACATTGCTGGCGAATGCGGGGCGGTCATTGAGCAGGGAGTCGTTGCTCAAGTCCTGGCCTACGGTGACGTTGTAGGGTGTGCCGGAATTAAAAATCATAAAGGGACTCAGGCGAAACCCATGCGGCAGTCCTATTGTGCCGCCCATAAATACGCGATTCCGGATGGCGAAGGAAGCTCGTCCGTAGTCCACTTTTAAGTCGTACTGATTCGACGGAAAATTGGTTGAAAACGATCCTGAGCTTACGCTTCCGATCGGATCGCTGTTGGCGTAGTTCAGCGAGTAGTAGCCGAAGAGAGAGACCTTCGCTCCAGCCCGGATGTTGAAGTTCGCGATCAACTGGTTCTGCCAGAAAGCTCCACCCGAGACATATTGGTAGATTTGGCCCGCCGCCGGGTCTGGAACGTTCGACGATGGAGAATTGTTCGGTGTGCCCGGTAGCGGGGCGTTGACGTTCAGTGAGAGCAACTGGTGGACGCCGCGTGAATTCAGATACGTAAGCGTAGCGTTGGCGATCTTTGTCACCTGTCGCTCCATGCTAAATGCGCTCTGTATAATGTAGGGCGCGTGCAGCGTCGGATTGATCTGGTAGATTGTCTGTGTAGTCGGTGACAACGTGTCTACCGGCGGAGGAGTCGGGTAAGGCACCGGACTGCCGGGCGCGGAGCTCACCAGGTACTGTTGCTGCGTCACGCCGTTCAAACGGTCCGTATTGAGCACCATATCCTGGGTGATGCGATTGTAAAAAATCCCAAAACCCCCGCGCAGCACGGTTTTCGGGGCGCTCTTGCCTCCCCCGCCAACCCCCCACGCAAAACTGAGTCGAGGCGCCCAGTCCGCATGATCATGAATGTCGTTCTGTGTTTCAAAGCGCAGTCCGCCACTCACCGTGAGGTTAGGACGCACCTTCCAGTCATCCTGTACGTACAGTCCGGCATCCACGACGGTGACCGGCACGGTGGGCACGGCGCCACTGTGGGTTGCATCGATCGAATACTGAATCGGGTTGGCGAGCTGGCTCAGGCCGCAATCAGCGGAATTCGGGCACAAAAATGTGTAGGTGCCATTGAATCCGGCGCCGGACGTGCTGACCTCGTGAACCGCCCGCAGTCGCCCTCCGAATTTCACAAAGTGATTGCCTTGCGATATCGAGGTGTAATTCTGCAGTTCGTAACGATCCTGGTGATCGATCTCGGTTCCCGAAGCGGCGCCGCCGGTCGTGTACGCTCCCTGCACATTGATGCCCACCGCCGCACTCACTGGATTCTGATTGCTGTTGTCGCGTAGGTATTGAAAGCGGGTCTCATTGATTGCCTTCGTGCTGAGGACTTGGGTGTCGGTGATCTGCACGGTGTCTTCGGTGGACGTGGTGTCGTAGCCAGCGTCTGGCAGCGTTAACCCGCCGACACCGTTGTTCTCCCATGTATCACGGTAATATTGGTAGCGGGCGGTGAGCGTGTTATTGGTGTCGACTTGGTAGTCGATACGTGGAGCAATATTGGTGCGGGTACGCGGGTTGGGGACGCTCTCGTTCAGGTCTAACGCCGGCGCGTCTACGACCGCAATCTCGTCGATGTTGCGGCGCTGCACGTCGAGGAAGAATGACGCCTTCTTATTGATCGGGCCGCCGACGCTTCCCATATAGATTACGGAGTCGTACGGCGCCTGCGGAGCGTCGCCGAGGAAGGGGTTGCGCGTGTTTAATCCCGAGCTGTTTCCCACAACCTGCACCTGCCCATGAAACTTGTCCGTGCCCGGCTTAGTGAAGATTTCGATTCGTCCATAACCGAGCTTGTCGTATTCGGCGGAGAACGGATTCTGGTTGATGCGAATCTCGCGAATCGATGACTTCGGCGGAAGCTGTCCGGCGGTAAATCCATCGATGTAAAGCTGCCCGCCATTGGGTCCAGCGGAAGGTCCTGCCAGCGCTTCTAGGTCAGACTGCAATTCGTCGGGATCGTCGGGAAGCGCTTCCAGATCTTTGCCACTAAGCACGATCGCACTGGCATTATTCGCAGGATTCGTGTCGAGCGTCGGTCCCTCGCCCTCCACGTTGACCTTCTCCTGCTTCACACTGATGTCGAGCGCGATGTTGAATTGCGCGACTTGGCCTGCGGGTACGTTTACGTCGTTCTGCACAAAAATCGCGAATCCCTGGGCGTTCGCCGTGACCGTGTACTTGCCCGGCGCCAGATTTCTGATTTCGTAACCGCCGGTCTTGCCGGTTGTGGCGGAATACGCTTGCTTCCCGTTTACCACGATCGCGACCGTGGTGTTCGCAACCACCGCTCCCGAAGGATCCGTCACTTGCCCACGCAAGGTTCCCGTCGTTGCGGGTGACGGAGTGGAGGATTCGGAGGGTGACTGTGCCTGCGACTGTGACAATGCAGGCGCGGCCATCCCGATCAGCGTCGCCGGAATCAGAATCGCCAGAATGAAAACTGATAAATACCTCAACACGCACCTTTTCTTTCCAGGCAGATCACATCGATTCGGAACATCGGCGCAGAACGTCGGTTCAGAAACATGGATTGAGATTTGTTCACTGCGGCGCGGCTTCGCCCTCTCCGCCGGCAGCGCCCAGCGACCACGGCGAAAGCAGCGAGGATGCGCTTCGATTTGGCGCCGCCGTCAGGATGGCTTCCACTCCCGCCAGCAGCGTGATCGCGGTTACCACGCCCGAATCTCCGCCCTCGGTCGAGACGATCATCACGGCATCGCCCTTTTGCAAGTCGGCCAGCGTGCTGTTGGGCAAGCGGCTCAACATGCGCTGCAAATCGGGAGGACCGTTCCCCCCTTGCCCGCCGCCGGGCCCGCGCCCCGCTTGCGATTCTGCCGATGTCGATGGCCGCGCCCCGCCGGTACCCGGCGCAGCACCCTGCCCCGTCGTGCCTTGGCCGTTTGTGCCCGGTTGATCTCCGCCGCCCGCCGCAGCTTTTAATCGCATCGCGATGCGTTGCGCCATCTCTGGCGGCAGCTTCTTCATTTGCGAGTCGGGTGAAACTTTTACCACCACGGTGTTCTTGCCGATAGCATCCTGCACCGTCATCGTGTTGCTTGCTACATCAATAGCCTTGATGGTTCCCGCTATATTCCGGAATGCTCCGCTGACAACTTCCTCCGCGCTCACTTCGCTGCCATCCGGGTTGCGGGTTCCGCGCGCGCGCAGCTGGTCTCCTACCTCGATTTGATCAATGCCCGCCGGCTTTGCATCATCGAACTTCACCGAGTCCGGAGCGTAGCGGCGTAGGATCGTATCCTTGGTAATGTGGACGGCGATACTCCGATTCACGCCCACCCCGCCAGATGAAATCGTGATGGTCCCGGTCGCAACGTCCACTTTAGTGACCAACCCGCCCACTCCTCGTTTCTGCCAGTCGTCGCGGTCGTGCTGTTGCTTGGCAGCCACATCGCCCTGCTTCATCACAATCACCGCCAGCGCCATGATGATGCTCGTGTGTCCGTCCCCATCCGTCGATGCTTGCCCGCGAATCAGAACGCGATCTCCGGGCTGCAAGTCTTGTGCCCGGAGGGCGGTCGCGTTTTTCAGATCCTTTTCTCCCGGCGGTACTCGCAGGATTTTGGTCGAACCCGTCAGCTTCGCAGAGATGTCGCGCTCGCCACCGGATTCCGACGCGATCGTGATCGAATCCGCCTCAATGCTCTTGATGACTCCCACGGCCTTGGCGACTTGCGCGCTGCCGGAACCGCTCGCTGGCTTGTCTTGGGGTTTGTCTTGCGCCAAAACATAGTTCGTCTGCGCCAGCACTAGAGTGGCCAGCGTTAGCAGGCAGCTCGCAAAAAGGCGCGTCGTTGGAAGGCACTCCAGAAGGCATACTCGCGCGGGTCTCTCCCGGAAAAATCGCATGATCTAACTTTAGCATCGCCAAATGCGCGATCTATAGCCTTTACGAACTTTTACCCGGGATTGACGTTGTGTTTACGGATGCTTGGCAACTGCAACTCCATCGCGGCGCATCCACTCATAAAGTATTCGACTCGTGTTGACGTCTGTCTCAAGCGCGGATCGATTCCCGCAGGACAGCAACTCAGTCACCAAGAAGACGATGCTTGCATGGATGCGCATGTCGGCTGACAAATTCAGTCGCGAAGATCAGGCCCAGCCGGGCGCGGCAGGTTTTCTATACCGTTTGACGTTGGCCTTCCCCAGTTGGGCGGGTGCGATCCTCGCGGTGTATTCTATTTTCCTGTCTAGATTCAGCGCTATTAGAGTTCGTCTAAAATGAGCAGGTTCTTCTGAAATAAACGACAAAGGGATCATGATAAGACGGAGGACGTTGCGTTGAACGAGTCCCGGCCCGATAATCCTCAGCCCCGAAAAGACGCCATGACGAGTAGTTCATTCTGGTGGAAGCCAACTGCCTGTGCGCTGCTCTTTGTGCTGATCACTCTTCCCGGAGCCGGCCCCTCGATCTGGGCTCAGGAACCCGCTGCCACCGTGGCCGTCGACGTCAAAGTAGTAACACTGCCCGTTACCGTCCGCGACAAACACGGCAAAATCGTCAAAGACCTCACCAAGGACGATTTCACGCTGCAGGAAGACGGACACCCGCAAACTATCCGCTATTTTTCGCAGGAAACGAACCTCCCGCTCACCCTGGGCCTGCTCGTCGACACCAGTCGCAGTCAATACAACGTCCTCGACGCGGAGCGAAACGCGAGTCGCAGCTTTCTCGATCAGATGCTGGTGCAGCCCAAGGACAAAGCTTTCCTGATTCACTTTGACCGTGAAGTGGAACTGCTGCAGGACTTGACTTCATCGCACGAAAAGCTGCAGGCGGCGCTCGATTTGCTCAAGTCGCCATCCGACCGCGAGCGCTCGAACGATCCCAACGATCCCTCGAACTCTCCATCCGGCTCAGACTCGGGCTCGCATCATGGTGGCGGCACCCAGCTTTACGACGCCGTGTTCCTGGCGTCGAACGAATTAATGAAAAAGCAGCAGGGCCGGAAGGCTCTCATCATTCTCTCGGATGGCGTCGACCACGGCAGCAAGACCTATTTGGAGAGCGCAATCGAGTCCGCCCAACGCGCCGACACGGTGATCTATTCTATTTATTTCGCGGATTCTCAGCGTGACCAAGGCCCAAGGCAGCCCGGCGGAATGGGTCGGGGCGGCGGCGGTTACCCGGGCGGCGGTGGTGGAGGTTGGCCCGGCGGCGGAGGTGGGTGGCCGGGCGGCGGCGGCGGCGGAGGCGGCGGTCGAGGTGGTCGCGGTGGGCAAAGTCCTTCCGATAGCTCGCGCACAGGTGGCAAGAAAACTCTGGAACGCGTTTCCAAGGAAACCGGTGGGCGTTTCTTTGAAGTTTCCAAGAAGCAAACCGTCGGCGAGATCTACGACAGCATCGTCGAGGAACTGCGAACCCAGTACAGCATGGGTTATACACCCGACAAAGGCAGCACGGCCGCCGGTTATCATCACCTCACCTTGGCGGCGAAGAAGCCAGACCTGACCGTACAGACCCGAGACGGGTATTACGCGGATACCGAGGTTGCCGATCACAAGAATTAAGCTAGCTGATCGCAACTATAATCGGGGCTGATTCCCGTTGCCGGGTTGCTACACCAGAATCAAATGTCTTGCCCGGCTCGCCGAGACGATCCGGTCTGTCGACGGGAGGGCACAGCCCTATTGATCTCTGCATAAATAATGCAATACAATAATGGGTGTTCAGGAGCAGAACACCTATGCCCAGACTGAAGGGGAGTGCTGACCTACTCGAGGATCGGCGCAAGCGTGCCCTGGCGTTGCTGGATTCTGGTGAGTCTCTTAACGAGGTGGGACGGCGCATCGGCTGCAATCCCAGTTCGGTGATGCGTTGGCGCGATGCCCGACGGCGAGGCGGAGCCAAGGCATTGCGAGTGCGTTTCTCCCCAGGACGACCGCTGAAGTTGGACCGGACACAACGACGGCGTCTGGTCAGCCTTCTTCTGCAGGGACCGATGATGCACGGCTACCGGACTAATCTTTGGACCACCGCCCGGATTGCGGAATTGATCCGGAACCAGTTCGGAATCCAGTATCACCGCGATCACGTCGGACGTTTGCTGCACAGTCTGAACTGGAGCCCGCAGAAACCAGAACGACGCGCCCTGGAGCGGGATGAGAACGCCATCGAGCGCTGGCAACAGAAAGATTGGCCGCGGATAAAAAAAACGCTACGCGGCTGGGTGCCCACCTAGTTTTTGCTGACGAATCGGGCTTCCTTTTGATTCCTTATGTGGCCAAGACCTGGTCCCCGCAAGGCTGTACCCCAATTCACTATCATCGCCAGCGCCGACGCGACAAGGTCTCGGTCATTTCCGGAATCTCCGTAAGCCCCCGCCGCCAATGCCTGGGCCTGTACTATCAACTTTATTTCGACAATATCGGGCAAGAAGAAGTTTGCATGTTTCTGCGCGAGTTGTTGCGCCACTTGCGGGGCCAGGTGATCGTGGTTCTGGACAATTCTTCCACCCACAAGGGAGCACCTCTCCTACAACTGCTGCGACAACACAGTCGCTTGCATATCGAGCACTTTCCCTCCTATGCTCCGGAGCTCAACCCCGATGAAGGGGTTTGGTCTCTGGCGAAACGAGCGCTCGCCAATAGTTGTCCCAATGATGTGGAGGAGTTGGTTGAGGACGTCATCGGCTCGATCAACGCTATTCGTATCTCAACTCGGAAACTGCGCGGCTGCATACTGCAATCCGGACTGCCCTCCGGACTGCCCTCTTTTTTGCGCTAGTCTATTGCATTCTTTATGCAGAGATCAATAAGCCCCGGTTTAATCATAGCCCGATGGTTTATTTGTGTCGCATGAACGATCGCGGAAGCATTATTTCGCCGCGAGTTCCTCGCGCAATGCCTGCCCCAGCGCCGCCTGCCGGTCCGCACTCAACTTGGCTCCGCCTGAGGTCAGATACAGGACATCAATCGCCATCTGCCCCTCGGTTTCGATCAAGGCAATTTCGATGTTGCACTCATGCTTCGAAACCAGCGAGCACATACGGTAAAGCAGTCCCGGACGATCCTGGGTCAACACCTGCACCATCGTGCTGTGGGCGGAGCAGCCATCGTCGAATTCAATCTGTGTGGCGATCTTCACCTTCGTATTATTTGCTTTCTCCGATTTCAGGCGGTCGCGCAGCATGCGCACCACGTCGGCTTCTCCTTTGACCACGGCCGCGATGCTTTTTTTCAAACGCTCCCACTCTTGCAGATTCATCTCCAGGGTGCGAAAGCGATCCGTGAAATAGAAAGTATCCACCACCATACACGCGGCATTGGAGAACGCGTTCGCCTTCACGATGTTCATTCCCCACGCGGCCAGCGCCCCGGACACCGACGCGAACAGGAAGGGCCGGTCGGTGGTAATCAGCGTCAGCTCATACCAGTGACGAACTTGCTTCAAACTTAATTGGACGCCGTCCTGCCCCAGCCGGGCGGCCATTTCCGCGTGTGCCAGAACATCGGTCGCGCCATGGATTCGCAGATACCGCTGCGGCAAGCCTTCGAGAAAAACGTTGATCTTCTTTCCCGCCACCGGCGCCAGCGACCGCAGGTGCGCCAGGTTTGCCGAAGCAAGACTTGACGGCGCAAGGCCGGAGCCGTCGTTTTTGTTGCCCGTGTGCACGCGCTCGTCGGCGCTCCGGCTCAAGTAATTCGCGCACGCTATATAGAGTTGCCATAAGTTGTCGGCCTTCCACGGTGTCATGGCCTCCGGGTTCACGGCTTTGATGTCGGCGTATGTCATCAGGCAAAGCATCTTCAGCCGTTCGGGCACTCCAACTTTTTCCGCGAATGACTTCACATTCGCGGGATCGAATACATCGCGCCGCATTGCTGCCGACATTTCCAGATGGCTCGCCACCAGATATCGCACCGTCTCGCGATCCACGAGATCAAGATCCAGCCGCTCCGTGCAACTGTCGGTGAGTTGCAAGCTGACCTCAACGTGGTTCTCCCCCGGCGTGGCCTTGCCGGAATCATGCAGGAGCAAGGCCAGGAAAAGCAGTTCCGGTTGCTCGAGTTCGCCCTGCAATTCCGCAAAGCGCTGGTCCCATTCCGATTTCGATTCTTTCAGGCGATGCAGATTTTCGATCGCCAGAAACGAGTGCTCATCCACTGTGTAGCGATGGTAAAAATCCCTTACCACCAGCGCCTCAATCCCCTTTAACTCGGGCAATAGAAGCGCCAGGAGGCGGAGCGCGTTCATGGCGCGCAGGGCGTCGGCGGCATGCGGCTGTACCAGCGTTTCCTGCAAATAAAGCCACAACTCGGCGCCTCGAGGAGGCGTTGCCGCCAGTGCCGGCAGAGCCTGCTCGACTTTGTATTCGGTGGTCGTGCTCAACTTCAGGCCGTGTTCGGCCATGAAATGAAAAAGTCGCAACAGCATTTCCGGATCTCGCAGGCCGTCAGCTTGCTGCGTTTGCTTCAGAAATATCAGTCCATCCACCACGGAAAAATTGTCGCTCGCGACCCGCGATCGCCAGCCCTGGAATTGCCGGTACAGCGACGACCAGGCCGCCGGGATTTCCTCCAGCAACTGGTTGCAGACGCGGTGCACGCTGCGGACGTGGCCAAAATAGATGCGCATCCAATCCGCTGCGCTCGCAATATCCGCGTCGCTGGCACCGATCTTTCTCGCCGCCGCTTCGTCCTGCGCCTCCCAAAATAGCGTGTTGTCATGGCGCCCGTGCCGGAAGTGCAGAAAGCAACGCACGGACATTTGGAAATCGAGCGCCGTGTCGAATGCCCTCCGCGAAGAAACCGGCAGCAGCGTTTTCTCGTCCGGCCACACCTTCAGCTTTTCCATCGCGGAAATCAGTGCCAGCCAGTTGGCGACGTTGTAGTCGCGCAAACCGCCGGGCCCATCCTTGACGTTCGGTTCGAGGTGAAAAACGGTATTGCCAAATTTATGATGCCGCGCCCGCGTAATTTCGGCCAGGTTCTGGATCAGGTTCTGGCACTCCCGCCCGACCATGCGAGGAACAACTTTTTCGCGCAGCCGTGTAAAAAGCTCGCGATCGCCCGCCAGGTAACGGCAGTCGAGCAGCGAGATGGCAAACTCAACATTGTTTGGATCCAGCCGTTCGCACTCCGCCAGATTTCGCGAGGCTGGACTCAGCTTCAGCCGCAGGTCCCACAACTCCTGCGAAAAGCGCCGGATGGGATCTTTGAATTCACTCTCGGAATCACTCCCGGCGTGCAGAAACAGCAGGTCAATGTCGGAGTGGGGGAAAAGCCAGCCGCGCCCGAATCCGCCAGTGGCCACGAGCGCGAAGTCTTTCGGGCTGCCTGGATCGGCATGGCGGGAACCAGAGTTAGTAGAAGCGGAGTGAGAAATTGGGTGAGAGCTGACGATGATTTCGTTCCAAAGCCGCTGAACAATCGAATCAACCAGCGCCGTGCGCCTGACCAGCGCCATGCGCCCATCACCGGTGACTGAAAATTCCTGCTCGATCGCGGCGGATTCCCGCCCGTACAGATCCCACAACTCGCTGCGGACGATGGCCCCGGTGGTCATTCGATGACACTCTCCCCGAGGCCCTTAGCCTCCGCTCCAACCTTCATTCCGCTCTGCCCAAAAGTGAGCAGTCCAGGGGGATGTCGATCTTTTGTTGTCAATCTCTCGCTGTCGATCTCCGCCGTTTCGAAATTCGTGCGCTTACAGCACGCTATCGCCACGTTCGTCGTTGCGAATCCGAATCGCTTCGTCAACCCGCGAGAGAAAAATCTTGCCGTCTCCGATTGTGCCCGTACGTGCCGCGGTGGTGATTGCCTGCACGACTTTTTCGACCATTTCATCGGCCACCACGATCTCGAGCTTCACCTTCGGGATCAAGTCCACGGTGTACTCGCGTCCTCGATAAAACTCGGTGTGTCCTTTTTGCCGGCCATGCCCTCTGGCTTCGAAAACGGTCATGCCCTCGACGCCAACCTCGTGCAAAGCGTCTTTTACGGCATCCAGCTTTGAGACCTGAATAATCGCTTCGACCTTGGTCATTGTTGTCCGTTCCCAGACACCATCGTCCGTCCTGCCGTCATGCCGATGACCTTCATGCGCGTCTTTTCGCCTCCCGCCAGATCCATCTCTTGACACGCTCCAACAACCGCATCATAACAATAGTCGCTGAGCCGCGCTTTGCGGAAATCAAAACTATTTATGTTGGTGATTGGAAATCCTTATGTGCGCTTCAGCCTCGCCCCCCGGCTTCGAGGAAGCCGCCCTCCAATTGACGCGGAAGGGCTTTCTGCGGTTGGATGGAAGCTGCGTGGCACCTGCGCCTCCCATTCTCGATCCCGCGTCCCGGCGGTTTAACCGCCTCGACGCAGCCTGGCTTACCATCTGGCTCCTCTTTCTCGCCATACTGGCCGTGATCCCTCCGCTATTCGAATGGCACAAGCAGTTGATTATCCTCGCCATCGGCATTGTGCAACTGCTCGAGACAAGGTTGATCTCCAACTTTCCTAAACGAGGAGTCTTCTACGTCATCCTCCTCAAGATTGTGCTGGCGACCCTGCTTATCGACCACACCGGCAACGAGGTCGGAATCAACAGCGATTACTATCCTATTTATTATCTTCCGGTCGTCACCGCCGCGGTCTACTGTGGCCCGTTGCTTACGCTGCTCTGGACCCTGATTGCATCCGCCTTCTACTGCTCGTATCTCTATCCGGCGATGCAGGAATACGACCTTACTCCTGAGGCTTTTGGCCTGCTTGCGCTGCGCATCTTGTTTTTCTTTCTCGCGGCCATGGTCGTGAATCGCTTTGCGCAGCAGAGCAAGCATCAAACTCAGTTGTACCGCGAACTTGCTGAACGCCTCGCCGAAACCAATCGCCGCCTCGAGCAGGCTCAGGCCGAGGCGCGCCGCTCGGAACGACTGGCCGCGCTCGGCCAGCTATCGGCCGGATTGGCGCATGAGATTCGCAACCCTCTCGGAGTCATCAAGGGCTCGGCCGAAATGCTGACCCAGAAATTGCAGGCCTCCGACGAACTTGCCCGTGAATTGGCCGGCTACATTTCGACCGAGGTTAACCGGCTCGGCGCTCTGGTCACCGAGTTTCTCGATTTTGCTCGTCCTCTTCATGCCCAACCGCATCCCGCGGACCTCGTCGCCCTTCTCGATCGCGTACTGCAGATTGTTGCCGAGCGCTTTGCGGCCAAACAATCGGGTACCCAAGCTACGGGGAATGTTGTCCGCGTCGAGCGCCACTATGCGAGCGGACTGCCGTTCGTTCCGCTCGACGAAAGTCTATGCGAGCAAGCCTTCCTTAATCTGGTGCAGAATGCGTACGAGGCCATGCTGGATCAGGACAGAGACCACGGCGGCACATTGCGAGTCGAAGTTCGACCAACTAGACAGAATGGTCGCGAAGGAGTGGAACTCCGCCTGGCCGACACCGGCCCCGGCGTTCCCGACGAACTGCGCGAAGAAATTTTCAATCCGTTTGTGACCACGAAGAAAACAGGCGTGGGACTGGGGCTCTCCATCGTTTCGAAGATCGTAGACGGTCATAAAGGGTCGATCCATGTCGAGAACGCGCCGGAGGGCGGCGCCGTGTTTACGATTTTCTTTCCGCTCGACGAAACGGTCGAGCCGCACGCACCGGCCGAGCTACGTTCGGCTTGGACGGGTGAAAACGCCCGCTCCCACACGAGCTAACCAAATGTCAACCATCCTCATCATCGAAGACGAAGCCAAGATGCGCCGACTACTCGAACTGAACCTCGGCGATGACGGTTTCAAAACAGTCTCCGCGGGCGACGCCGAAACTGGATTGAAGTTGCTCGCCTCCGAACCCGTTCACCTCGTCCTCACCGACCTTAAACTTCCCGGCATGAGCGGGCTCGAATTTCTGCAGACGGCCAAGCAGCAGAATTCCGCGTTGCCCATCGTGGTTATGACCGCGTTCGGATCGGTTGAAACCGCGGTTGAGGCGATGAAAGCTGGCGCCAGCGACTACGTGCTAAAGCCGTTCTCGCTCGCTGAAATGCGGATGGTGGTACATAAGGAGCTCGATAACTCCCGCCTGCGCGAGGAGAATCGTTCGCTTCGCGAAGCGCTAGGACAGAAGTACAGCCATCCCAACATCATCGCCCTTAGTCCCAAAATGCAGGAGGTGCTCGCTACAGTCGAACGCGTAGCGCCCACGAACTCCACCGTTCTGCTTGGCGGCGAAAGCGGTGTTGGCAAAGACCTCATCGCCCGTGCCATCCACGAAAAATCGCGCCGCGCTTCGGGTCCGTTCATCAAGATCAACAGCACCGCCATCCCCGAAAATCTGTTGGAGAGCGAACTCTTCGGCTACGAAAAGGGAGCTTTCACTGGAGCCGCCACCAGTAAGCCGGGAAAATTCGAACTGGCCGACAAAGGCACGCTCTTCCTCGATGAAATCGGAGACGTGCCGCCCGCCATCCAGGTCAAACTTCTCCGCGTGCTGCAGGAGCGCGAGTTCGAGCGCCTGGGTGGCACGCGCACCATCAAAGTCGACGTCCGGCTTCTCGCCGCCACCAACCGCGATCTGCGCGCCGCGCTCGAAGATGGGACGTTTCGCGAGGACCTATACTATCGGCTCAACGTGGTTCCGATCGATATTCCGCCGCTGCGCGAACACAAAGAAGACATCCCGGGATTAGCCAACCTCTTCCTTGCGCGCTTTGCCAAAGATTCCGGGAAAGAGGAAAAAATCACCGGCATTTCACCCGCCGCCATGCAGCTTCTCGTCAGTCATTATTGGCCGGGCAACGTGCGTGAACTGCAGAACGTCATCGAACGCGCCTGCGCGCTCGCTTTGCGCGGCCAGTTGGAAGCCAGCGACATACAACTCGACTCGCCGCGCAATCGCGTCTTTTCTTCGTCGGGTGCGGCCTCGGATCGCGATCGCTTCCTCCCTGATGGCATGACGCTCGACCAATGGGAGGACGAAATGATCCGCGAAGCTCTGAAACGCGCTGGCGGCAATAAGTCGCAGGCCGCGCGTCTGCTTGGCCTCTCGCGCAACGCACTGCGGTATCGCCTGTCGAAGATCGGCATCGAGGATGAAAACGAAGCGGAGTGATCGGCAATCTCCGAGCGATGTTCGACGGACTGTGCCACCCCTAACAGCCCGGGGCGCAAGTAGCTAATTTTCGGCACGACCAGCCGCGCCGAGCTGCGAGTCGAGCTTCGTGATTCTGTGATCGATTTCGTACAAGATATTGAGATTCGGCTTCCTGAGAGCCGATTTCGATGTTCCCGACGAGTAAGTAGTAAATAAACAGCAAAAAAGGTGTCCCTCCGAGGTCTTTCCACTGCCGCGGCGTGCCCGCACCCAGCACTTGCCGCAGGATCAGGCTCAAGTTGAACGCCCCCACATGGACCAGTTGCCGCTTCAGAATATTCTCGTGTTCGCGTAGATGCGTGCGCCTCATGCCGCCCGTCTCGTAGCAGTGCGCAAAGCTGCGCTCCACCAGTTCCCCGCGCCGCCGCAGTAAACTCTTGCCGTAGCCGCCGCGCACCCGTCGCCGATTCTGGTATACCGCCTGTTGCTCCTCGGTTTTGCCCTGCCAGTGGCGCTGCCCCGCTTGTTTCTTTTCCGGAATGTAAGTACGCACTTCGTAACTCTTCACTCGCTCCAAGACCGCGCCGCTGTGGTAACCCTTGTCCGCTACCAGCTCTTCGATTCCCTCCACGTTGACCTTGGGGGGCTCTCCGGGCCGCTGCTCCACCTCGCGGCTCACTAACTCCGCCACCGCCATCCCCGCCTCGCTCAGCGTCTCGTCCAGCGTCGCGGTGTCGCCCAGGTCGGCCGCTTGCAGGGTTACCGCCACCACCGCACCCGTATCCAGATCGACCGCGTGCTCCGCCTTGTGCGCCAAGTGCGTCCGCCCGTCCTTCATCTTCGCAATCCGCGCATCCCCATCCGCCGGGCTCTCCCACTCCTTATTTGACATCCGCTTCTTCCGCTTGCGGTCCAACCGTGCCAAGTCTTCCCGGCTCGGTGTCTCTATGCCCGACGCCTTCGCCAGACCACACAGAAACTCCTCATAGCTTTCTCCCGTGTCGCGGCGCACAATCGAGCGCATCGCCGCATTCGCCTCCAACGTAGTCGCATCGATCGCGATCCGCTTCCCCTTCACCAACCCACGATCGGCCAGCACCCCCAGCACCCAGCCGAACACTTCACGATGGGTTTCCAAATCGATCAAACGGCGGGTGCGCGAAATCGTCGTGTGATCCGGCGTGTCCTCATCCAACCCAATCCCCACAAAGCGCCGCAACCCCAGCGAATCCGCCAATTGCCAGGCAATCCCGCGTTCACTGTCGATGCCCTCAAAGTAACCCAGCAGCAGCGACCGGAAGTAGATCCCCGGGGTCAGCGACGGCCGGCCATACTTAGCCGCATAGAACTTCGCACACCGTCCCTCCACAAACTCATCGAACTTCTCCGCCTCCAGCAGTTCATTGAGCCGCTGATAGAACGGATGTCTCGGCGCCGAAGGCAGCTCCGTATGAGCAATCCAAATGTCTTCTTGCTTTTCCCGCTGCTTGCGCGTCCCCATCGCCATACGCGCATTCTACGAATCCTACCTGTGGATCCTTCAAACTCTTTTGCTTACGCATCCGGACTTACACCCCGGGCTGCTAATGCAGTGCCGCCCGTTTGCCGATGGAAAATACAGATACAGATACGGGTCAGACGCGATCATACGCTGGCGGTGTATTTGGCGGATGGGGTCGGGAGAATCAAAAGTGGAAGCTGAGAATGAGCCCGCGACCCACCCCCTTCGCGCCACAGAAATCGATGCCCGTCGCCACCCCCTATTCAAACTTGGGGTCGATATCAGTGTCCAGTCCCGGACGTGCGGCGTGCTGAAGGGCCGTACCGTGGATATCAGCGAATCTGGAATCTCAGCCATAATGAGAACAGAAGTTCCCCTTGGCGAGGTCGTGGAGTTGGACTTTACGCTGCCATTTGGTCGAGTGACGACCTATGTGGCGGTTCGCCAAGAAGCGCGTTTCGCTATGGCTTCCAGTTCCTTGCGTTAAACGATCTGGAAGCCGTTCGGTGCACTTGCCGCCAATTCGCCGTTGAGCGAGACCTGATGTACGCCTGACATCCAGTGACGCGAAATGTCGCGAAGTCATGTTGTGACCACGTAAGTGGTACCCTGGCCGAAAAGCACCACCCTGGTGGAACCGGGCCACCGGAGCTCCGCTTATTGTCGACGGTCCCCCCTGTTATGTCTCTCCTAACTTGCTGTGAGCAAGGCAGTTAAAGAATTTGCTGCCCATCGTTCGACATTGGCATTCTGCCTGCATTGGTTAAGCCATAGTTTGTGTCTAGAGCAGTGGAGGTTTGTGTGAAATTCAAATTAATAGCGGCAATATTAGGATTGACGATCGCGATTCCCGGCGCTGTTGTCGCGCAGAATTCGGACGACCAGGTGCCGGATCAAGATTCGAAACCGTCGCCGAGCATCCAAATGCAGGGTCCCGGCAACCAGGGTTCCATGGACTCGGGCGCGACGGATCAGGGTCCGATGGACTCCGACTCCGGTCCGGGCGACCCGACTTCCAGTGCGCCGGCTCCGGCTGAGACCCGCGGCGTGGCGCGCATCAGTCTGATTCACGGTGACGTTTCCACGCAGCGCGGCGATTCCAAAGACTGGTCCGCGGCTGTGCTCAATGCCCCCGTCCTCGCGGGTGACCGCGTTTCGACCGGCGACAAAGCGCGCACCGAACTTGAGCTCGACTATGCCAACATGCTGCGCCTGGCTGAGCATACGCAGGCCAATATTACGCAGCTCACGCGCTCGCAGATTCAGATTCAACTTGGGCACGGAATGGCGAACTACTCCGTCTACAAGAACAGCGATGCGGATGCCGAAATCGATACGCCAAACGTTGCCATTCGCACCGAGCGACGCGAATCGAGCTTTCGAATTCTTGTGACCGCCGACGATCACACCGAAGTGCTGGTTCGCAGAGGCGAAGTCGAAGTTACTACTCCGCAAGGCGGCACGCGAGTGGGACAGGGCCAGTTCATTACTATTCAGGGCGTTGGCGATCAGGCGCAGTACAAGATTGGCGAAGCGCCGGCTCGCGATGACTGGGATCAGTGGAATACCGATCGCGACAACATGATCCGCAACTCGATATCGCGGCGGCAGACGAACGACTATTACGTCGGAACCGAAGATCTCGATGCGAATGGCACTTGGTCCGAGGTTCCGGACTACGGTCCAGTGTGGCGGCCAAATGAACCGGCAGGCTGGGCTCCGTATCGCGCCGGGCGCTGGGTTTATGAGCCTTATTGGGGATGGACCTGGGTTTCGTATGATCCCTGGGGCTGGGCTCCGTATCATTATGGTCGGTGGATGTATGTGGGCGGAGGTTGGGGATGGTGGCCGGGTCCAGCCTATGGATATCCGTTCTACCGTCCGATTTGGGCGCCGGCTTATGTTTCGTTCTTCGGATTCGGCTCTGGATTCGGGATTGGATTCGGATTCGGTTGGGGCTCGGTCGGCTGGCTTCCCCTCGGACCGTGTGACCGTTTCCATCCTTGGTATGGCCCCTACGGCGGACGCTACGGCGCTGTTGGTTATGGCGCTTACAATCGCGGCGGTTACGCGGCGCTGCACGGCGGCACACGATTCTCGAACGTGAACCTGGCGATGCATGACTCGAACTTCCGCGGCGGGACGACCGTCTCGGGCAGAGAGTTCGGCAGCGGCCACATGAGCGCTCAGCCGATGACTCACGCGCAGTTCCAGAATGCGCATTTCTCGACCGGCAGATTGCCGGTGACTCCGAGCCGCGAGAGCTTCTCGGCTAGTGGACGTCCGGCGGCTGCTTCGACGACTCGGAACGTGTCACAGAATCAGCACTTCTTCTCGGCCCGAGGCACGGCTGGAGCTGCGTCGAATGCTAGGTCCGCTGAAACCGGCCGCGAGGGTGGAGGTGCGAGGTCCGGAACCGCCGCTTCGAATGTTAATTCGAACAGCAATTTGAACAGCGGATCACAGCGCGCCAGCCAAAGTTCGGAAAGAAGTTTGGAATCGCGAGGTAGTTTGAACGCGGGATCGGCGCCGAGGCCCGGCAGCTCGGGTGGCTCAACGACTGCTCGCGCGAGTGGCAGCAGCGGTGGCTGGCAGAGATTTACACCGATGCCTCCGCGCTCATCTTCTTCTTCAGACTCAAGCAGGCCGGGTCAGTCGTCCGGTCGCACGGAGGATCGCGGATCGTCCCGCGGTTACGGTTCAAGCGCTTACGGCTCAGGTGGGTATGGTTCAGCGGGCCGAGCCTCCCCCGGATACGCCCGCCCGCCACTCAACATGAGACAGCCCATCGTCACCCAGCGATCGTACGGCGGAGGTGCTTACGGAGGACGTTCAGCCCCGAGTTACGGCGGCGGGCGCTCAGCCCCGAGTTACGGTGGCGGACATTCAGCGCCGAGCAGCCACGGCGGCGGATCGTCGCATGGTGGTGGATCGCACGGCGGCGGATCGTCGCACGGCGGTGGCGGCGGGAGACATGGGAGGTAACACTGCGCTGGATTCTTTCCCAGCGTAGCAACGCAGCACGGCAACATAGCAACACTCTTCCCAGCAGTGAGACGCGCAAACCGCGCGTCCCACTGCCTTTTTTTGCCACGCTTTGGCGAGGGTGATAAGTGGCAGTAGGTGCTCCAGCCTGCGTACACGGATACCGGGCCCAAGTCTATTGCGCCTGATTCCCGGCGTTGTGGCGGCGGAGAAATTCTTGCACCCGGACTGCGTTGCGGAATGCTTCCGTGCCGCCACAAGCGGTGGTGGAGAGCGCACCGCACAAGTTTCCATAGGCCAGGCACGTCGTGAGATCTGCTCCGCGCAGAAACTGGTGGAGGAACCCTGCGTCGAAGCTGTCGCCTGCGCCGATCGTATCGATGACCGTTATCGGTACGGCGGACACGCTGACTCGGTGCCCGTCCCGAATAGCAACGGCTCCGCTGGCGCCCATTTTGATCACGATGGTTCCCACCCTTTGTGCCAGCCGCGAAAGTGCGGTTTCCAAGTTGTCGGCCCGGGACATCTTCATCGCTTCACGTTCATTCGGCAGCAGGATGTCCACGTGAGGCAGGATTTCTTCGAGGACGCCTTCCCACCGGTCGTCGGGATCGTCGTTAGTGTCGAGCGAGGTGGTCAGGCCAGCGGACTTCATCCGCCGAAAAAGTTCGGGCACGTGCGGCAACAGCTCACGCTGCAAGAACAGCGACGATAGATGAAAGTGGCGAGCAGATGCCAGATAATCGAGGTCGAGATCCTCAATGCGCAGTTCGGATATTGTGCCCAGATACGTGAGGATGTGGCGCTCGGGTCCGTGGGGCAGCAGGACCGTTACGCCCGACTTCGCTCCATGCGCGACGCCCGTCAGGTCGACATCACGTTCGCGCAGGCGTTCCGCGGCGAGGGCGCCGAAAGCGTCGTCGCCAAACTTGGTGACGAACCCCACGCGGCTGCCAAGAGCGGCGAGATTATGCGCCAGGATGGCCGAGGAACCGCCTAAAGTGATGGCAAAGTCGCTGGCCAGCAGTTCGTGTTCCGAGGGCATTTGCTCGGGCAGACCGTAAAGGATCAGGTCAAGATTGATTTCCCCGGCGATCGCGATATCGAGCTTGGACATAGAGTGGCCTTTTGGCGTTCCTTGCTGGTTGCTAACTGCTGGGTTCTAGCGGCCGTCCGCGAGTTCGACCACACGCGTCAGGTTCTTGGGCGAGTCGGGATTAAGTCCCTTCTTAAGTCCGTAGTAAACACCATAGAGTTGACCCCAAATCACAAACGCCGCTGGCTGCACGTACTCGGGCGACTGGAGCCCAAGTTCGATGGCGAAGTTGGCGGCACGCTGCGCCCGGCTTTCGACACGATTCGCAATCACCATGGTGACCGCGCCGAGAGCGTTCATCTCTTCGAGTAACTCCACTTCCGCATCGTAGGAAGTTTTCGACATAAGGAACGTGATCAGCGTTTCCGGACCTGCGATCGATTTCGGACCATGGCGGAACTCCAGAGAATGAAATACCTGAGCATAAGAGCACGAGGACTCGGTCACCTTCAACATGCACTCCGAAGCAATGCTGAACAGGGGGCCCTGCGCCAGGAAGACGAAGTCGGAGAAACTGCGAGACTCGGTAAACAACCGCAACCGCTGTGGAATGTCTTTCAGGAGTGGCTCGACCTGTTGCGCGAGTTCGACGAGGGCGCGGCGGAACGTATTATCGCCGGAGAAAATCGCCGCGAGGTATTGCAGTCCGAGCAGCATCGACGTGAACGATCGCGTCATAACCGTGCTCCGCTCGTCGGCCTCGAGAAGTTTCAAGGTAACGCTGCAAGCCGCCTCCAGTGGCTGCCCCTCGGCGCAGGTGATGGCGATGGTGCGAAGATTGTGATCTTTCTCCAACATCTGCGCGGCGCGGACTGCCTCTGACGTGAGCCCGGAGCGCGAAATCACAACCGGAACATAATCCCCTCCGGCGTGCAGCGTTAGTGTGGGATACAGCAGCAACTCAGAAGCAGGGACGGCCCGTGCCGGAAGCTTGAGATAGTTGAAGCTCGATGCGGCGGCCTGCGCAAGATAGTAACTTGTTCCGCAGCCCACAAAGATCCACTCCGGTCCCCGCCGCTCCGCGCCTCGCTGCGCGAGTTGAATGGCCGCACGCAATTCCGCGCTGACTGCCAACTGGGCAAGACACTCGCTCCAGCACTGGGGCTGAGAAAAAATCTCGCTTAGCGTGTGCTGGCCTTGTTCTTCGATTTCTGCCGATTTCATTGTGTCCTCAACTTCACTTACACCAGTGTCACTTTTACTCCTGCATCTTTCAGCGCGTGCAAATCCGACTTCGGGATTTGCTTGTCGGTAATCACCTCGTGGACTGCCGTAATCGGCATGATGTTGCACAGGCTGCGACGGCCGAACTTACTCGAGTCGCACACCGCTATCGTCCGGCGGGCAATATCGACCATGGCCCGGTTCACTTGGGACTCCAATAAATTCGGAGTGAAAAGGCCGGTCTTGGTGTCGAAGCCATCGACGCCCAGGAACAGGATGTCGGCGCTGAGCTGGCGCAACGTCTGCTCGGCCAGCGGACCGACCAGAGAAAATGAGTTCTTGCGCAGCATGCCTCCGGTCAGGATCACTTCAATGTGCGTGCCCGCCAGTTCGGCCGCGATGTTGATGGCGTTGGTGATCACGGTGAGTCGCGCCATGTCTTTCAGGGCGCGCGCAATGGCCGTCGTGGTGGTTCCGGAATCGAGCAGCACGGACTGTCCTTCTTCCACCAGGCGCACCGCCGCTTGAGCAATCTGGGTCTTTTCTTTGCGATGGAGCTTCTCTTTCTCGCGCAGCGACGGATCGAGCAGGGCGCCGCCTTGCACGGGCAGCGCGCCGCCATGGGTACGCTGGATGACCCCCCGGCCATCTAGAAACTCCAGATCTTTGCGGATGGTGATCTGCGAAATGCGAAAATGTCGGGCGAGATCCTTGACGAGTACACGTCCGTCCCGGTGCAGGACTCCAAGGATTTCACGGCGACGTTCTTCGTTGAGCAGACCGTTCGAAGGCATGATGTTTCGATTTGTTTCGAATAGTAACTTTCGTTGATGGTTGCGGGAATTGTCAAGGGCTATTTGAACTTCCACTGGAACTTCCATTTGAACTATGGAACCGCGCAAACAGCGCGTCCGCGTTGCGGTGATAGACCTTTTCGAGCACGTCATCGGGCAGGCCCAGGCCGTAGATCATCCAGCGGCCTTGCTGCGGATATTGCGCGTAAGGGAAGTATTCGTCTTCGGTCTCGAGCCAGCGGAAATAGTTCCGGTACATCGCTTCTCCCGCGCCTTCATCGGTGCCGAACATGATGCGGTCGGAATACTTCATGAAGATTTCCCTTGTCCGTCGCGGCTGGCGTCCTAGTTCGCCTTCGCGTGCCCCGGTTTCAATCATGACGTTGGGAAATTTCTGCAGCGTTTGTTCGACGAAATCCAGGTTCTCTGGCCAGCTGCCAAAATGGAGAGCGACGAACGTCGTGTGCGGATGCTTGGCGAACATTCGATCGCGCTGGGCGACCAACTCTTGCAGGGAGGGAAACTGCGCGCCGTAGAAGCTCCAGTCTGGATGCTCGATGAGTTCCTCGTAGCGCTCGTTGTGGGCATCGATGGGATGGAAGAACGCTTCCGGATCAGCTACGTGAATAAACACGGGGATGCCCAGCCGTCCACATTCTTCCCATGCCGGGTCGAGGCGCGGATCGTCGATGGTTATCAGCTTGCCAGTCGAATCGCGTACGCCGAGGCCGAGTTCTTTCAGAAGCTTGAGTCCGCGCGCTCCGCGGGCAACGGAATCGTCGATCTGGCGGACCATAAGCTGACTGAAATTCGGATCGTTGATCTTGGACCAGTCAAGCTGCGTGAACACCACAAACCGTCCAGGATAAGGTTTGACCATGGTATCGATGATGGTCTGCAGTTTGTCGCCCCACATGCCGGTGAGGATGACGATGGTCTTGATGTTGAGGCGATCCATGCGCGCGACCATTTCTCCAGGATCGACGCGGTCTCCGATGCCGGCGGCATCGTTGGTGTGGGTATGCACATCGATCACGGGAAATTTCGCGCGCCTGATTTCGCGCACTGCGGCATGGAGCGCGGGTTGGGGTTGAAAGTCCTTGAGCAGGATGGTCTTCTTGCTGTCGGCATCGGCGGCGGGTTTGTAACCGATGCCGGTTTGCTGCGCACCACCCTCTGATCCAGCGAGGAAGGCCAGGAGCACAACTGTCGTTACGATCCCCTTAGTCATGTTGGGCCTGCCTTCGGATTGGTCCGTACCCCTGGCGAACGGCCAACGAGTTCCAATCAATCGCTCGAAAGAGAACGTAATCAGTCGAAACTCACAGATCTGAATCGAAGACAAAAGTACCCTCTCGTTCCAGCTCGTCGAATCCTCCTTCAGAAATAAAACTTCAACGCGAACTGGATCTGTCGGGGCGGCCGCGACGCCAGGGGGAAGCCGAAGCCGCTCGAAGGACTATTCACGTTAAGTTCCAGTGGCGTTGGTTCGGCACTGATCGCGCCAAACTGTCCAAACAGATAATTCACATGGTTCAGCACGTTGAAAAATTCCGCGCGGAATTCGAAATGCTTTGTCTCGGTAATCGGAAACTGCTTAACCAGAGAGGTGTCCCACTCGGTGTATCCGGGGCCCGTGATGATGTTGCGTGAGGGGCTGCCGAATGTTCCCTGGGGGATAATTCCGGGAGTGATAAGGTCGTCTGAAAAGGCACAGGTGTTGAATAGCGTTCCCGCGACGCACGGCCTGCCGTTGGGATTGCCAACTATAGCGGGGCGTGAGCAATAGTAGCCGACGAACCCACCGCAATCGGAATTGGAAACCGAAACCACGTCAGTGGCAGTGTAGTAATTGCCGGTGGTGGCTGAAAAGACGCCGGACATTTGCCAGTTGCCAACAACTTGGTTTACAAAGCCGGAGGCATTTGCGGCAAACATTTTGCCGCGACCGAAGGGCAAGTCGTAGACATAGCTGAAAACAAAACGGTGACGCACGTCAAAGTCGGCGTTGCCGTAGTTAGCGTTGGGATAGCGCTGGTCCTGGAAGTCTCCGTTGTTCACCGATCCCAGGCTGGCGCTGGAAGCGTTGTCGAGGGCGTGCGCGAATGTGTAAGCCGCTTCGTACTGGAGTCCGTGAGTGTAGCGCTTCTCCAGGCGAACCTGCAGCGAGTTGTAGTTCGATTGCGTATTCGAGCGGAAGGTGGCGATGCCGGTATCGAGCCCGATATTGCAGTTGTAGATCGCTGGGTCGTTGTAGAATGCGTCCAGCGAACAAACATCGCCCGTGGCTCCGGGGGTTACCTGGTGGGCGGGGCGGCGCGGCGCGGTGGGATCCGTCGAAACCGCGCTGGGAACAGCCTGATTGCCGTTGTAGAAAGCGTAAAGCTTCAATCCGCGTGAGCCGGCGTAGGAAACTTCGAGAACCGTGTCGGCGGGCAATTGATACTGCAGACCCAGGTGCCACTGTTGTGTATAGGGGGTGATCAGGTGCGGGTCGATGGAGTATAGGCTCGGCGCATTTGGGTTGCTCAACGAGGCAGCGGGAAAGCCCTGCGACAGGATATTCAATGGCAATCCGGGGGAGTTCGCGGGTGAGATCGAGCAATCGACGGGCACAGTGGGATTTACGGGGAAATTCGGGTTCGTATTTGCGACTGCCGCGCTACAGGGCGTAGCGAACACCTGCGAGGCGGCAAATGGAGGATTGAAACCGGGGCTCGGGTTGGAGAATGGCCCGTTTTCCTGCCCGCCATAGAAGACGCCGTAGCCGCTACGGAGGACGAGTTTGTCGGACAATTGGTAAGCCAGTCCAATGCGGGGCGCGAAATTATTGGTGTCGGGGCTTATGAGTCCGGGCGTACCGTTGCTTTGAATCGTAAGCTCGGAGGCCAAAACGGATCCGGGCGCGAATGACGCGTTGGTCCCGCTGGGAACAATCAGCGAGAGCGAGTTGAAATCGAACGTGGCCGCCAGGTTGTTCGCCTCTTTGATGGTGGTGAAGAGTTCGTAGCGCAGGCCAAGATTCAGGGTCAGCCGTGGAGTTACCTTGAAGTCGTCGAGACCATAGACCGCGTAAATCTGGCGGTTATAGACGATGTTGTTCAGGCTGGTGATCGATCCTCCGTCAGGAATGCCGAGCAGGAAAGTGGCGATCGCCTCGCCGCCGGATCCGGGCGACGCGGGGTTGTCGGTGAAGTCGCTGCCGAAGGACATGCCGCCACGAGCCGCAGCCGGCTCTAATATCGTGAACTGTTCGAAGCGAAGTTCGGTGCCGAACTTCCAGGCATGGCGTCCGCGAACCCAGTTCAGATTTTCGTTAAAAACGTAGCTGTGCTGGTGTTCGAGGGCGGGTTGATATCCGGAACTGCCAATGCTTGTCGTGCCATCGCTGAAGCTGATCGAAGGCAGGCCACCGACGTTCTGGCCCGGTGTGTACGGAACTCCGGGGAAGGGTGGATTGAGCAGCTGCGCGACGTCGATGTTGGAGTTCAGATTGTAGCGGTGGGAAGTGAGGTGATTGAAGCCGAAGCGAAGTTCGTTGATCAGGGTGTTGCTGAAAGCGTGGATCTCGCTGGCCGCCAGTCCCTCGGCTACGTTTTGGCTGGAGCCATCCTGAAAGCTGCCGCCGTCGAGGTAGTTGTTGAAAGGGGAGGGCAGAAAAGTACTGTCATTGCCGTAACTGAAGCGCGCGAAGAAATTATCCTTGCCGCTGATGGTGTAGTCGTAGCGAATGTCGAATTTGTTCTCCGTTTCTGTGCCTTTGGGATCGCTAAGAAAGTTGTTGCCGCCCCCCTCGGTGGTGTTGGAGACAGGAAACAGCCCCGCCAGCTCACTGCCGAGCGGATCAATGGCAGTATTAGTGCCGCCATTGCCAGTGAAGATGTTGGTTGGCAGCCCGGCCAAGGTCGTCCCGATCGGGACGCCACAGTACCCGTTAGGATTGTTCGGGTTGTATCCTGCCAAACGCGAGTTGAAAACTTCGCCCTGATACGTTGGATTGCCGTTGCAGTCGAGCGCGACCTGACCGGTAGGATTGCCGTTCATATCGACGGCCATGGCTGGTGTGTTGGAAAGAAACGCGGAGAAGTCTCCGCCAACCTCGGCTTGCGTGGGAACCGCCGACAGTTGAGGCAGTCCCTTGCTAATGCGCAAGCCTTCGTAGTCCCCGAAAATGAACATTTTGTTCTTGACGATGGGTCCGCCCAGCGTAAAGCCGAACTGATTTTGCTTGTAAGGCTGCTGGCTGGTGTCGAAGGCGTTGATGGCGTCAAGTTTCTCGTTGCGCAGAAACTCCCACAGGTCACCGTGGATCTTGTTGCTGCCAGATTTGATAACGGCATTCATGATGGCGCCGTTGCCGCGGCCGAATTCAGCGCTGTAGGCATTGGTCTGGACTTTGAACTCGGCGATGGCGTCCACCGCGGGCTGCACCACATACGCCGCGCCGTTGAGGACGTCGCCCAGATTCGCATTGTTGTCGATGCCATCGAGCAGGAAATTATTTTGCAGGGAGCGCGCGCCGTTGGCGCTGAAGCCGTAAGTGGTTTCCACGCGCGATCCGGGCTCGGCGTTAGCAACACCGGTGCCAAGCAGAGCGAGTTGCGCGTAGTTGCGTCCGTTCAGGGGAAGCGCGTTCATGCGCTTGGCGTCCACCACCTGACCAAGTTCGGAGCTCTCGGTTTCGAGCTGCGCTCGTTCGCTGGTGACCGTGACGACTTCCGTCGCCATGCCGGCCTCAAGCTTCACATCCACACCGACGCGATCCTGGATGTTTACTTGCACCGGGCCGGCAACGGCCTTTTTGAATCCCGGCTTCTCGACGGTGACCGTGTAACTTCCGATGCGGAGCGGGCTGGCGACGTACTCTCCCTGATCATTGGTGGCGAGGGTCAACTGGGTGCCACGATCGACATCGGTCACGGTGACTTTGGCGCCCGTTACTACAGCACCGCTCTCATCGCGCACCAAGCCCACGATGGCTCCGGCATCCTTTTGCGCCCATAGCGGCGTGGCAACGGTAAGGGTTATAAGAAGAAACAGGGCTGAGAGAACTTGCAGGCGAGGCAAATGGATGGGCATGGCGAGGCTCCTGGACGCTAAACCCGAATGTTCGCAAGCAGCCTTACTGGGCCATGCGAAAGTTCGGGTACCGGAACTACGATCTTCCGGTGTAACATTACGAACGATTACTTTTACTTTCGTTTCATAGCTTTTGTCAACCACGATATTCTGGCGGAACTGCCGGAGACACGGGTGCTTTTGCTGGCGGAGTTGCAGATGGTAGAACATCAGGTAGAGCGCCAAAGAGAAGAGAGGTTATTCATGGTCGCCCGCAGACACGGAATTGCCCGGATCGCTATCACGTTTGGCATCGCTCTCGGTTTCATACTTCTGCTGATGGCTTGCTCGAAGTTGCCGAAATCGCCTTTGCAGTTGCCGGTGAAGACCGGGGTCACCAAGCCGGAGCCCACACAGCCTTCCACGATCAACCTAGAGGTGAAGGACGGCGGGCCGGTGGTGCTGACTACAAGCGCAGCCGAGTTCCAGGTGAGGCCCGATGGTTACGTGCAGGCATTTCTGTTGAAGGACGGGAAGAAACTTTCGCTCGACGAGCCCAACGTCGGCGCACCTGCCGACAGCGATTTCGTGAGGTTGGGGGGCAAGGATGTGCATTTCACGCTCGACTTCCAGCAAGCCCAGGTGCACGAAGCGATTGGAAAGATGGGAGCCGGGAAGCGGGTGGAGATTCCGGCGCGTCCGCTGGGGCCATCGGGGACGGAGTTGCAGCGCGTGCTGGCGCTCGAAGTCTATGACAAGTTTCCGAACATTCTGCTAAGCACGGTGGAATACAAGAACACGGGCGCGGGCGAAGTTGTCATCGAAAAAAGCGTGAATCAGCGGCGCCGGTTGAATGCGCGGCTGGCGGACGCTATGGCGCAGCCCTGGCAAATGTGGTCGTTTCATGGCTCGAGCTATGACTGGGGAAAAGATGATGTGGTGAAGCTGACGCCGGCTTTTTCCCAACCAAACGTCATGGGAGGTATGGTCAAAGGCGGCTATGGCGGAGGGATTCCGGTGGTCGCTTTCTGGACGAGCCAGGTGGGCGAGGCGGTCGGGCACGTGGAAACGCTTCCGATTCCGGCGGCGATCCGGGCCAAAGTTGCCAGCGACGGACGCGTGGATGCCGAGGTGGAGTACGCCGCCAACATCACGCTGAAGCCGGGAGAAACCTACTCAACTCCACGCAGTTTCGTCTCGGTGTTTGCAGGCGACTACTATGAGCCGCTGCGGATTTGGTCAAGCGTGCTGCAGAAAGAAGGATGGGAACTTCCGAAGCCGTCGAGCGAAGCCTACAACGTGAGCTGGTGTGGCTGGGGATATGAGGCCGATGTGACGCCGACGCAGATGCTGGGTACGGTTCCGAAGCTGAAGGAGATGGGCATCAAGTGGGTGACGCTCGACGATCGCTGGTTCGATGTTTATGGCGACTGGAATCCGCGCGCCGATACTTTTCCCGGGGATTCCATCAAGAAGATGACCGACGACTTCCACAAAGAAGGGATGCTGGCGCAGTTGTGGTGGCTGCCGCTCGCGGTCGAGGACGGTGAGGGAAGATACGAGTCGCACAAATACTCGGTTGCGAAAATCGCGCAGGAGCATCCGGAATGGCTGATCCTGGACAAGAACGGCCAGCATGCGCACATGACTCGCGGGTTGGCGGTGCTCTGTCCGGCGGTGCCGGAAGTGCAGGCGTATCACAAGCAGCTGACGGAAAAATTCATTCGCGACTGGGGATTCGACGGCAGCAAGCTCGACAATATCTACAGCGTTCCGGAGTGTTACAACCCGGCGCACCATCACAAGTCGCCGCAGGATTCGGTGAATGCGATGGGGGACGTGTACAAGGAAATTTTCCAGACGACGCGCGCGCTGAAGCCGGAGAGCGTGACGCAGGCCTGTCCGTGCGGAACGCCGCCATCGCTGGCCTGGCTGCCGTTCATCGACCAGGCGGTTACGGCCGACCCGGTGGGAGCGGTGCAGGTGCGGCGGCGGATCAAGATGTATAAGGCATTGCTCGGGCCCGAGTCGGCGGTCTACGGCGATCATGTCGAACTTTCTGCCATGACCAAGGTGGGCAATGATTATCGAGAACACGGCGACGATTTCGCTTCCACGATTGGGGCCGGAGGCGTAGTGGGGACGAAGTTCGTCTGGCCCGATCCCGGCCCCAAATTCAAGGACGTCAATCTGACCGCGGCGAAAGAGGAGCACTGGAAGAAGTGGATCGGTGTATATAACGAGAAAATGCTTTCGAAGGGTGAGTTCAGAGATCTTTACGTGACCGGCTACGACACTCCCGAAGGCTACGCCATAGCGAAAGACGGCAAAATGTATTACGCATTCTTCACCCCGGCCAACTGGAAAGGCGAAATCGAACTGCGCGGATTGAAGCCCGGGAAGTATCGGGTGAGTGAGTACGGCGAGGGAAAAGACCTGGGCGCGGTGGATGCGGCGCCCAATGGCGTAGCGAAGTTGGGGACGGCGTTCAATGATCATCTGCTGCTCGAGGTCAGTGCGCAGCCGTAAATTTGCGGAGCATCGCGGGAACAGGAGAATGCGTGCGCGCGCAGGGGTAGCATGAACATCCCGATTCGAACTACACTCGCCCTTGTTCTGGTTGCGTCTTCCATGTCCGCACAAGACCGCTCGTCCGCACGCTCGATGGTTGTCACACGCTATGGCATTGTGGCCACCAGCCACGTGCAAGCTTCGGTTGCTGGTTCGCAGATTCTGGCGCGGGGAGGGTCTGCGGTGGATGCTGCGATTGCCGCGAATGCTGTCCTCGGCGTGACGGAGCCCATGATGAACGGCATGGGCGGCGATCTGTTCGCGATTTACTGGGACGCAAAAACCGGCAAGCTGTACGGTCTCAACGCCAGCGGATGGGCACCGCGAGGATTGACCATCGAGCACTTGCGGGCGAAGGGCGCGACCTCCATGCCGGTGGCAGGCATTGACTCGGTCACGGTCCCGGGTGCGGTGGCGGGCTGGCAGGCGTTGCACGAACGCTTTGGACGGCTGACGTGGAAGGATCTATTCCAGTCTGCGATTTTCTATGCCGAGGATGGCTATCCGGTTCCTGAAGTCATTGCGTCGTACTGGAACAACTCAGCCGATTGGATCGCACAGGATCCCGAAGGCCGAGGAATCTATCTGCCCAATGGCAAGCCTCCGACGGTGGGGCAAGTGTTCCAGAATCGCGATCTCGCGAAAGCCCTGCGGCTGGTCGCGCAGAATGGCGCGGCTGACTTTTATAAGGGTGAGATTGCGCGCGCGATTTTGAGCACGTCGCAAAGCCAGGGCGGAACAATGTCGGCGGATGACCTGGCCGAGTTTTCGCCGGAATGGGTCGAGCCGATTTCGACCACCTATCGCGACTGGACCGTCTACGAGCTTCCTCCGAATGGACAAGGAATGGCGGCACCGGAGATGCTGAACATTATGGAGACTTCTCCCGCGTCGCCCGACGGACCGCTCAGCGTCGCGGAACTGCATAAGAAGATCGAAGCCATGAAGCTGGCTTACGCCGATCTGGGACGTTTCAACGCCGACCCACGTTTTGCGAAGGTTCCGGTGAAGGGGATGCTGTCAAAGGAGTATGCGCGGCAGCGTGCCCAGTTGATCAATCCCGGCAAAGCCAACTGCGAGGTTGCCGCTGGCGCCCCTCCCACCAGTGACACGACTTATCTTTCGGTTGTGGATCGCGAGGGCAACATCGTCTCGTTGATTCAGAGCAATTATGAAGCGTTTGGGTCCGGCCTGGTGGTGCGCGGCATGGGATTTGTGCTGCAAGATCGCGGCGCGCTGTTCTCGCTTAATCCCGCATCTCCGAATGCGCTTGCCCCGCGCAAGCGGCCCTTCCACACCATCATTCCGGCTTTCATGCAACATGGAGACCAGCATATAGGTTTCGGGATCATGGGAGGAGCGAACCAGCCGCTGGCCCACGCGCAATTCGTTTCCAACGTGGTCGACTACGGGATGAATATCCAGGAGGCGATCGAGAACGCGCGTTTCACGGTCAGTCCCGAGCGTGGATGCAAGATCGTGATCGAGTCGCGAGTGACGCCCGAAGTGCGGCAAAAGCTTTCCACGATGGGGCATCAACTCGACGTGCGGCGTGAATACACCACCGCCATGGGTCGCGGGCAGGCCGTCATGCACGACTCGAAGGCCAAGGTAAACTACGGAGCCTCCGATGCGCGCGCCGACGGCTCCGCCGAACCAGAGCCCCCACCGACGCAGTGATGGATGATCTGGCTCTATCCAACCCTATGACGGCAGCGGACGCCCGCGAGTCTCCGCGCCTAACGGAGTCAGCAGCAGGCCGATAGCGAAGGCGATACCGGTGAGGGCCACCGGCGTTCCGATCGATCCGAAGTGGCGCACGCCGGCTCCAACCAGAAAGGTGATTCCAGCTCCTGCGAAGCGGGCAAACGAAGTGGAAAAGGCAAAAGCGCTGGCGCGGCATTCGGTGGGATATTGTTCCGGCAGCCACAGCGTGTAAACAGAGAAATTGGCGCCGCCCAGTCCGAGGAAGAACAGGCAAACAAAGAACCACGGCAGCGCGTTTCCACCCAGATAGTAGACCTTGCCGAAGGTGACGATGATAAACACCATCATCAGAGTGAAGTAAAAGGCCAGCGCTCCGCGGCGTCCAAATCGCTCGGCAAGAGCGGGCATGGCAAGACAACCGAGAATGGTTGCAACGGCAACTAGCATGGTTGCATACGAGGCCATCTGCGCCGCCTTAGGCCCAACGCGGCCGCTGGCTTCAGCCAGGGCTGTAACTGCTGCGGGAACGTAGACCGTGCCCGCCCACAGGCCGCAGATCGAGACCAGCATGAACAAGGAGTTCAAAATGGTGCGGCGGCGCCAGGTAGGATTGAACAGCGTCGCTAGCGGACGCCACCACGCCCAGGTCTGAACAACTTCTTCTTTCTGCACCCAGCGCGACGGCTCGGTTACTCCGTAGCGGATCCACGCCAGCAAGAGGGCAGGCAGTCCTCCAAACGCAAACATGTAGCGCCAGCCGAGGTGGCTTCCGATGCTGTAATTGGCCAATGCCGCCAACAAGAACCCAAAGTAGTATCCGGTGTGCATGAATCCCGCGCCGGCGACGCGCCGATGCTCGGGCCACTCTTCTGCAACAAAGGTGCCGCCCATGGCCCACTCGCCGCCAATGCCGATGCCCGCCAGCAGACGCAGAATGGCGAGCTGCCACACATTGACCGCGAAGGCGCTCAGCAAAGTGAACGTGGAATACCAGAGAATGGTCAGCATCAGCGTACGTACACGGCCGAACTTATCTCCGATCGGCCCCCAAAGAAAAGCGAGGCCCCAGCCGATTAGGAAGAGAGCGAACAATAAGCCGCCGTAATAGCCGATGTTTCCTTTGGTCGCCGCTATTCCGGAGTTGGGCAACAGTTCTCGCATCGACGGCACCAATACCAACGCATAGACAACGGAATCCATGCCGTCGAGCGTCCAACCTCCCCAGGACGCCCAGAAGCCGCGTATTTGATTTCTCGTTAGGGGCTCGTCTGTCTCGCCTTTGCTGGGCTGACTCTGTGATGTTTGGACCGGCATCGTGGCAATCCGCCTCGCCGTCTAATTCTGGCGAACGCAGCATACTCTGGTGCTCACAGGAAGTCGAGTGCCCGTATCGAGCCATGCTAAATGTAACCCGAGGGGAGGCCGTCGAGACACGTAGGATGTAACCCGACTCAACAGAGAATTTGAGGAGGGGTTGGATTGGGACACAAGGCGAAGTGGGAATATTTCCGGGCAGTGTATGAGCGCTATCACAAGGCGGGGCGGGAAGCGAAGCAAATGATGCTGAACGAATTTTGCCTGAACACCGGTTACCACCGGAAATACGCGATACGTCTTCTGAATGGAGCTCCTCCCGGAAAGCAAGCGGAGCGACGGCGGCGGGAACGCCGACCGCGCTATGGCCCGCAGGTGCTCTCGGTGCTGGCGGCGATTTGGGAAGCTGCGGGATATCCCTGGTCGGTGCGACTGAAGGCCTTGCTGCCGAACTGGATGCCCTGGATTCGCAAACGCTACCGAATGACCCCGGCGATGGAGAAGCAGCTTCTGGGCATCAGTGCGCGGCAAATGGACCGGCGCTTGCGGACCCAGAAGAGCGAGCGGAAACGGCGTGTCTACGGACGCACCAAGCCGGGCTCGCTGTTGAAGCATCACATTCCGGTAAAGACCGATAGTTGGGACGTGACTTCGCCCGGGTTCAGCGAGATCGACTTGGTGGCGCATTGTGGCAACTCAGGAGAGGGAGAGTTTGCCCATACTCTGAACCTGACCGACATCCATAGCGGCTGGACGGAGTCGCGCGCCCTGCTGGGGAAGAGTCAAGTGGCGGTGCAGCAAGCCCTGGATGAGATCGAAGGGGTGTTGCCCTTCCGTCTTCTGGGGGTGGATTCGGACAACGGATCGGAGTTTATCAACTGGCATCTGAAGCGGTGGTGTGAGCAGAAGCAGATCCAGCTCACGCGCGGACGGCCCTACAAGAAGGATGACAATGCACACGTGGAGCAGAAGAACTGGACGCACGTGCGCAAGCTGCTGGGTTGGGAGCGCTACGACTCGACGGCGGTGGTGGAGGCGATCAACGATCTCTATCGTCACGAGCTGCGTTTGTGGATGAACCTGTATCTGCCCTCGGTGAAGCTGGTGAAAAAAGTTCGCGTGGGATCGAAGGTGCGGCGCGTGTATGACGCAGCGCAGACGCCCTTGGAGCGGGTGCTGGCGGGCGCGCAGGCCCAGCCGGAGCGGGTGGCGGAACTCAAAAAGCTGCGCCAGAGTTTGGACCCGTTTCAACTGGGGAAGTTGATTGATCAGAAACTGCAGCGCATTTACGACCTGGCGAATCGGCGGCTCAGTCCGAAAGTGACCACGGAGAATCGCGGTGAGCAGGCGCAAGAAAAAACACCACGCGGCCGGCGAAACGGCTGTGGAAAAGCCGCTCGGTGGAAAAGTCCAAAAACCGACTTTTCCACCGAGCTTGGAAATCGCGCAAAGAACGCGCGATTCCCACTTTCCCACAGCCGCGGCGACGGCGGGTCTTCGGTTACATTTCCAATGTCTCGACGGTTGAACCCAGGGTTACATCTTTAAATGGCTTGACACGGTGCCTCTCAACTCTCAAATTACAACCGTAGGCTGTAAGAGAAGCAGGGACAGTCACCGCGCAGCTAGAAACTGGCGATCACCATATTGGGCGCAGATGGCAGCAGGAATTTTACGCCACGCTGCTGGTTGGCTTGCAGGGTGGCAGGCGGATCGAGCGCGGAGAGTGGGATGCGCTTGGTCCAGTGGCCGTTTTGCCAGTCGTTGCCGCGGACATAGATCACGCCGTCCGCGATAGCATAGTCGGCGACCTCTTCGCGATGCCCGTCGCGATAGACGAGCACTGCGGGCGGGAGTTCTCGGGGAGATGCGCTCGGTTCCTCCCGCGTCGCGGCCGTTAGTGGCCTCGCGGGCGCTTTCGATGGCGCTTGCGTGACCGTGGGCTCCGCATAATCAGGATCCACCGAAGCTCCGGGTGCGTCTGCTTGCTCGACGCCGCCGAATCGCACATAACGATCGCCCCTCCACTCGATCAGCAAGGGCGCAGGCTTGGCTCTTCGCGGAGAATCGTCAGCCGAAGCCGGCTGCACTATCACAAACTGGGGCGGAGCGCCGTCCACCACGTACGGCTCACCGGGATCGTAGTCCGAATACGGCCAAGGCGACCCCAGAAGAATTCCTCGGGTAAATGCCCGCCGTCCATAATGCGGACCAATCCCACGCGCGATGCCACCTGTAAAGCCGACATGCGCCCCGGAAACCGGCATCCCCATCGCCCCGCGCCTCTGCGCGTTGGAGAGCGGTACGGATACTGCAACTGCCAGAAGCGCGATGCTCAGCCGCCGAAACATGTCAGCCGGAATTTCCTTCTTGGAGTCAAGACGACAACAGACGACAACCATTGTACCGCCGTTTCGTCGGCCCGAGCATTTTGAAACCGGCCGGATTCGTTTTGTCGGCCACCCCTCGATAAGAGTGAAGGCACTGTCAAGGGCGATCGTGAGGAGCTGGGTTTCCGTATTTTACTTTGCGATCAACAACAGCAGCCCACGACCGCATAAGCCATACACAGCGCCTTGTCCGCCAATAGAGACCTCTGCCCCGGGAGTGCGTACCTGATTCGGACCTTCCGCCCAGCGGCAGGTATCAGTGACACGGTACCAACTCGTGCCATTGCCAGGCGACGGCAGGGTGAAGTTCACATTGCCGCTCCAACCGTTGTAGGCGACGTAGATGGACGAATAGCTGTCGCCTAGCGCGCCGCCGTTGAACTGATAGGCGATGGCGTGGTTGCTGCCGTTGTTGAAGTAGGTTGCGTCCGCAGCCGTACCGGCTGGCGTCCACCAAGCTAATTGCGCGCTCGAGTAAAAGTTGAGTGGGCGCAGCGCGGCGTGGGCCTTGCGGAATGCGATCATTCCCTGCACAAAGGCGTTGAAGTTGCGTTGGTCGCTGGTCCACGTATAGTTGAGCCAGTTCGCGACCGAGTCAACGTCGTAGGCATTGTTGTTGCAGCGGAGACTGCGCAAATATTCGTCTCCGCCCGTCATCAATGGTGTGCCAGCGCTCAGCATCATGAAGGCGAAGCCTACGCGTGCTGCGACGCGCTGGTCGGCCGCGGAGCCACCCTGGTCCCAGCTGAAGTTCGTCGTGCTGCCGCCGTCCGAGGGACCGTAGGGCCACGGCTGGTTGTTGTTGGAACCGTTGCAGCTGTACAGGTCGTTGAGCGTGAACCCATCGTGTACGACCATGCTCGCGCCCAGTCCGTAGGCGTTGATTGCCGCCACGGCGTGCCGGGCGAAGCACAGGAGGCAGGCCAAGGCCAACAGGGCACGTGTGAATGCGGCTGCAAACTGCACGATTGGCGAGTCCTCCTTGCGGAGTCAGGTACGTTCATCCGTAACTGCTTGTGGCGGAAGCGAATGGGAGTCGAACCCATCAATCCTAGAGACTAGGATTCGCCGGTTTTGAAGACCGGGACGATCACCGGACCGCATGCGCTTCCATCCTTTGTTTACATCAGTTTGCGATGTAATACTTTCGTGCTGTTGCACTTCTGTTGCATAATAGTAGACTCGAGATATGACTTCGTCGAAGACACGCCATCAGCAAGGTCACATCTTCCAGAGCGCATCAAAGGCCTTTCACATTCGCTACTACAGCACAGAGATCATAGACGGCCAGCCTGTGCGTGTACAGAAGAGCCGTCTGCTCTGCCACAAGGATGAGAAACACTTCAGCAAGTCCTGCAAGGCTGTGCGCCTGCTCGCTGAAGACTTCATGCGGACTGTGAACACTGCGAGTCATGAGGGCGATCTACGGATCGCAGAGTTCTACGAGGCGACCTATCTGCCGTTCGTCAAAGCGAACATGAAGGCGAGCACCGTCACAGGGTATGAGCAGATTTGGAAGCAACACCTCAGCGGTCACTTCAATGGGATGACGCTGGGCGAGTACAGGACGCACATGGCGAGTGCGTTCTTGTTGAGCCTGACGAAGACGCAAGGGCGGACGACGCTCAACCATGTCAGGTCTCTGATGAGCGGGGTCTTCAGCCATGCCGTCAACATGGGGCTGGTCATTGTGAATCCGATGGCAGGATGCCGGATCCTTGGCAAGGTTCGTCAGCCTGAACCGACAAGCGCGTACTCTTTGGAAGAGGCTGAGAATATCATCTCTGCGCTTGTGGATCATGTAGACGCGCAGTTGGTCATTGCGTTGGGGTTCTTCGCGGCGTTACGACCAAGTGAGATCGCTGGTTTGCAGTGGGCAGACTTCGACATCAGGGCCGACGGAACTGGGGCAGTCTCTATCCGTCGCGCCGTCGTCAGAGGTGTCGTCGGAACCTGCAAGACGCCCGAAAGCGAAGCGACTCTGCCATTACTGCCGCAGGTAGTCGTGCCGCTACTGCTGTGGAAACGAGAGTGCGAACGATCAGGATTGGGGACGCAGACTTGGCTGTTTGAGAATAGCAGAGGAAAACCGACTGACCTCAAAGAGATGGTCAGGGTGGTCATCAGACCGACCTGTGAGGCTGCAGGTCTTCAGTGGAAGTCGCTATACGCTTGCAGAAGAGGCGCAGCGACTTGTGCCATAGACCTTACGGGCGGGAATGTCATTGCTGGACAGGAACTTCTTCGCCATAAGAACGCGTCGACTACACTCGCTCACTACAAGAAGAATGCAGGCACTGGATTGAAAGCGGGTTTGCTGGCACTTGGTGCTGCCGCTGGTGGTACGAAACCGGAGGGAGAATGATGCTGGCCGTGGCGATCGTTTATGCGCTGTCCTTCGTCCCGACTGGCCCGGTTCGCCGGGTGACCGTACCGCCTGCGCACGTAAGACGCTGCGAGTATTCGGCTCAAGTGAACTACTGTGTAGTGCGAGGAACCGCGGCTGGGCCAGTGGTTCGGACTGTTCGGCAGGTTCGTCATACGAAGTAATGGAGGAGTCATGGTCGGATGGAAGCGGGCGGCTGGCGTGATCGAGCAGTGCTGCAGATGTTTTTGCCTCAGAGATACGAAGAACAACCCGGGGGAGTGTCGGTCCTGTCGCGCGTTGCTTAACATCTCATATTCGGAGACACGGTTGCTGTCGTTCTGTCAGCCGTCGTCGGACAGCATGCCCTGTGTGACGGTGAACTGGCGTAGCGAGGCGACTGTGAACGCGGCTGGGAGGCTGGTGTGCATCAACTGACAGACGGCGGGACGGGCGGGTGGCTGCTCACCGCGAAGGAGAACCTCATTGCTGATTACCTCAATGACCCGCGGGCTGCTTGTGTGCTTGCGCCGTTCGTCGTTGGTGAGGTGACGGAAGAGGCTGTTATCTCAGCGTTGGTCAGCGTTCTTGAGGGGAGACATGGACGGGCTGAAGTCGAACTCATATGCGGTGAGCGTAGAGATGTCGTCCGGTCGGCCGCTTTGCGGGAAACAACACGGACATCAAGACTTCTCTGATTCGTTCTCTCTACGCTGCTGTTCCATCAAGCCGTCCAGCCATTTGATCAAATCTGACTTCCTGACGCGCGTCATCTTACTGTGAATCTTGAAAACTGGGAGCGGACGGTCCGTCCTTGCCTTCGCACGACGGCGTGTGAGTTCATAGATCTTGTTCGTCCGTGTCTTCAGGATTCGTGCGACTTCCCTGAGTGTCAGGACTTCGTCTTCGGTGTCTGCCATTCCGCCATTCTGGCCGGACTCGAGGCTGGCGTCTAGATTACGACAGGGTATTTTACTGAGTACACAGAGCCGACTGGCCTGTGAGCCGATCGGCCAGCGGGGGCTGGCGGATTGGGTTTGATGGAATCGGGCACCCTGCTGACCATTGGGATGTGGTGTGTGGTGTTCGTCGCTTCGCTCCTCACTTAGGCTGGGTAGCCTGACCTGTATACTCAGTAGAATCCTAACCAGCAGGCCAGCAGGGCGGGTCCTTTCAGGATCCTTACACTAACGATGCAGGCGGCTTTGACCAACGTGTCTGGTTGCTTGGCGACAGGGAGACGACGCCTGACGGCGGGCTGGCCGTGGCGTGGTAGCGTTCCAGTGATTGACGGCCGACGGCCAGCCTGCTGTCCGGGCGACGTTCTGGCCGATGTTCCCCAAGGGCCGCTCAAGTTTGCGGCACGCGTCCACCATGCGTACCTTACATGCGAAGGAAGTCACTTGGTATCAGTTACTTATGGGGACAGCGTTCAAAACCTGCTCAAAATGGACCCATTTTGGGACCATTTTCTTGATGGATGTTGATCATTGAGTAACTGTCTCGATTCTACAAGTAAAAACACATTGGCCGCGATCCTTGCTCGCTCCACGCTACAACCAATTGAAACGATGTGACTTACTGGCGCTCTCCTTTTACTCGGTAGAATTCTTACTCTTGGCCGTGGCATGTCCGCGTGCCCTGCGGCTAGGCCTAACCCGGCCATCACGAGCATCGCCAGATGTGGATTAATTAAGAGATAAAATGACAGGTTGTATCTGCGACAACCGCAATATCCGGACCTGTCAAGACGGCGGTCTCTGAGACCGTTGTGCATATATAACTCATTTACCATCAATGACATGGCGACTGCGTTGCACAATTGTTGCATGGAGATGAGCACTTGTTTCAAGCCTTGGAACTGGGCTTGCTCCGCCGAACATTCGCCTTACTGAGGTACATTTCGGGCACATTTGGGGACGCATGGGGGACGTTTTCAGAGGGTCAGGGGTTAGGGATCATGCGTAAGTCATTGATTCTAAATAGGTGGTCGGTACTTACGGGAACAGGCCTAGGCAGGGGAGTCTCCGGGATCTGTCGCCTGCCCGCGAGCGAGGCCCCGCTTGCGCTTCCGTTTGCGGCGGTGCACTCTGTGGTGGTGCAGCGACTTCGAACTTCTCGGTGTACGAACAGACTGAAGTCGGGTTCTATCCCACAAAATTACAGCTTCATCTACTTTCGTGATGGTTCTTACATCGCCGTCCTGCGACACAACAAAGCCCACAGCGTTCTCGTGCACTCCACAATACCGCAACATCGAGCGATGGCGCATGCCGAAATGGTTTGGCACAAGCACTGTTCTTTTCGTTGCGTCCGAGTTCTGTGCAGCAAATGCGGCAGCCGGGTCGTTTTGAATCGTGATCTCTACGCCGAAACCACGCAGACACAAATCCGAGTCAAGCCAGAGAAGACCGTCTACACGTGAAAGTGATGTCAGAAAACGAAGACAGCCCTTGAGTTCGTTCCGAGAACCCTCGAACTGATCCGCCGCTAATGACTCGTCTAAGTGAAGATTCACAGGCATTTCAGGACGGTGCTGGTCTATGTAAGTTTCGAAGATCTCATCAGAGTAAAAGGTTTTCAGTATTTCCTGAGTTCCTACCCTGACGAGCGCATCCTTAAGCCGTGGGTATTCCAACGAATACTTAACCGCCAGATCGGCAGGGTCGTCTGAGATCAGAACTGCACCTCCATGGCGGTATCGGTGAATGCCGATAAGAAGCCTACACAGAGCAGAGAACCAGAGATCGTTTAGCGATTCTTCCCAGTGATCACGCGCTCCGTATGGAACCTCTCCCACGACTTCCTTCACCATTGCCCGATATTTTCCAATCCATGGAAGCATCTTGCTGTGAACCGGACCCTTATCAAAAACCCTGTGCTGATGCGCTATGAGGACATCTTGCTTCAACGTGCCGAGAAGCACATTGTTCTTGTAAGCGGAGACCTCTCCGATTCCCTCGATTACGGCTTGGAACATGCCCGGCATTTCCGGCCCTGACGAAACCTCTTTTACAAGAAAAGCACTGAAATGCACGCTCTGGTCAATTAGCCCCCAGATTTTCAGTCCGCCTTCTACATCAGCATCAACAGCGAGAGTCGAACCCCACGGATCAACCGCTTGCGAGAGCTTTACGAGATTGGACACCGTGAATGGTACGTCGTTGGCGAGCTTAAAGAATTTCCAACGATCAGTGACTATGCGCTCTGGCGGCTTCGGATCGGGGTTTCTTCGATCAATGAAAGCGACCCTGCATAGGGTGGGCTGAGCTTCCTCGTGTCGCAAACTCGCGAAGAAAAGTGTTTCAAGAAGCTGAGTGATGACTTCATCTGAAGGGGGCTTTTCACCCTTTCGGTTCAGGTACGACCTGACGTGGTGCCCTAAATCTGCTGGGTAACGTGCATCAGCCATGTCGCTCATTCTATGCTCTGACGCCGTTCGCGTCGTCATGCAGGGAATTCTTGCTCGGCAAAATATCCCCATGACCCTCGTAACTTGGCGATGGGCCCTCGCGGAGCATTCCTCGTCATCGTTTCGCCACGTGATTGATGCGAGTGCTGATCGGGTATCGTTTTCATCTTGATCGTGAGCCGAGTACAGCGGATCCAGAACGACGACCTCGGCGTCGCCGGGCGCGGATGCTCAGGGGTCAGGAGTCAGGAAAGGGGTCCCAGAATAGGGTTCCTAAAAAGGGGTCTTAAAGGTCGAGGCTGGGTGGGGGTGCCGGGAAGTCCCCGCCGCCTGCCGTCGTACCGCTCGACTGGCCCACCGGGACTCCAGTCATTCCCGCACGGGACTCCGGCATGAGCCACTCCAGACCCTCATAAACAGGGGCGTTTTAGCGCTCCCTGAACTACGAATTGGTACAGGAGGGGTCCAGAGGTACTGTGGAACCGAGTCGTTACGTCGTTACTTTGGTTTTGCTCATTGCGAATACACACTCAGAAATCGATGGAATTGTGGTGATGCTATTAGGGATGGGAGTTCTTACACCACTAACTTCTCGAATCGGTGAGCATCGATGAACAACAATCCCGTTAGTGAGGATTTAATCGCCGATACTCCTGTAGAGACGCCTGTAGAAGAGAGCCACTACTTCAGGATTGCGATGCCCTTATTGAAAAAGGGTTTCACGGTCTATCCCATGCATGGAGAAAATGACAAAGCCGGGGATGAAGGGTGGAATCGGGTTTCTCGACTTGCTGAGTATGCTGATGAAACGACGCAAAGGATGCTTGCAAGAAAACATCCAGATAGAAACGTCGCCGTCATCGGTAGAAATAGGATTGGCGACTTTATGTTTCTCGACATCGACGGTCAGGGCGTTGTTGAGAAGCTTGAGCGTGAAACTGGGAAGACAATCCCATCGACCTACACGGTCTGCAGCCGCCCGCAAACGGCACCGTGGAAGCGTCACTTTTATTTTCGGCACACAGCGTACAGCATTACAAAGTGGAAGAGAGACAACATCAACGTTCGAGACATCACGAGGTTGGAGCCAGACAAGAATGGCAATTTAGTCCATCCAACGCTGTTCGATTTAAAGGGTACAGGTCGTGGAGGTCTGGTAGTAGGTGCTGGGTCTGTCCGAGCTAGCGGTGAAGTCTACACTTGCATCGACGACGCACCTGTAATCGATGCGCCTGATTGGCTCATTGATTGGCTGGCCAAGGAAGTTACACGATGGAACTCGGATATACAAAAGGAACGGCAAGCACGAGCAAAAGAAGTCGCTGCTCTTACGAAGGGGGAGAAGGCTGCTCTTCAGCAGGTTGGTGACCCTTCTGGATTTGAGTACCCGGCCTCTGAAATCTTTTCATTCGCTTACTGGCGAGCCTGCATACTGGCTAGCAACGTGGTCAATAAGAAGTACATCATGAAGCAGATTATCGATGACATCAATGAACGCTGTGCTGGTGGTCGTGAGTACCTCTCCAACCCGGAGAATAAGAAGAAAATTCACGCCATGGTCTTCAGCAGCAAGATAAAAATGGGTACACTCCGCTACGGCTTGCTCAGTCCAAAGAACAAATCTAAATATACGATGGTCGGTAGCGTGATTATTGGTCCCAAACCAAAACGGACACGGCACAGCATTCTGGTCGCGTGTATGCAGAGGTTCCCAAACTCGGTGACCCAAGAAGAGGGCTACCAACGGCTACGGAAGGCTCTGGCTGGGACTGACCATAAATTGAGCACCACGACGAAGACAGAACGGAAGGCTGCTCAGAAGGCTGTAGCTCAGGCAAGGGGAGAGGCTGGTTTCGAAGCTCGGCAAACGACAGAAGGCTGGCTATGGGTCAGGAAAGTCACCCTGTAAGACTCTCTCTTACACAACACATATCATGGTGAGGTGGGGTGGGGTGGGGGGTACTACACCACCGAGTATATCCAGTACAACGAACGCACCAGCGAGCAGATCGACATTACGGGATGTAGCCCGCATCCTCAAGTGTGCTGTGGGCAGGTGTGCCCCTTAATTGAGAAGTCTTGATGTCGCCTCTCGCAGTGCCGCTGCCCGCAACAAGTCCTACGCTCGCCCGAAATCTCCTCGATAATCATCTCATTCTCTAGGTCACGAACGCAGTCCGCCGCCAGTCGCTCTGTGAGTTTGCGGCAAGGCTGCTTAACTTGACCTGAGCTGTCCTGCTAATGTCAGTTGGGCTGCCCGACGAGGGCAAGGAGGACCGATTGATGAAACCTGCTAACGCATCGGCGATACCGCTGGAAATGGAACAAGCACGGCAAGAACTGGAAGCGTGGCGCCCCGTTGCCACATCCCCGAGAGTTTGTGGAAGAGGGCGGCGGAGTTGGCGAGTCAGCATGGACTTTATCTGACGTCACTGACCTCCCGACCCCCGTCTGCCCTACGCGCGTCGCTGTTCGTCAGACCCTGAACTGGGTTCGTCGGCTTTGAGGGCCTGTCGCCTGTCGGCCGAATCGGCGGCGGTACGGGCCCGGCGGTTGGCTAAAAGTAGCGGCAGGCGGGTACGGCTGGGGGTACAGGTTAAAGTACAGGGTTCGTTTATGCAAACTCCATGCAACAGGCTCTGTAAGGCATTGATTACAAAGGATTGTAACATTGGTTACGGTGACAGAGACCGTATGGGTCATTGGATTTGTGCTCTTTTTGTCGCTTTGTGACTTTAAGTCATGTTAGCAGAGGTGAGTGGCCTAGGCGTAGCCAATGATCATGCCGGATGGTCCGGATGGCCTGTGGGCCGGATGGCGATCGGCGATTCCTGACGGCTGTGGCTGCTTCCTTCTGTCATTGATGAGCCCGATTTGACTGTCTCAGCGATGAGCCCGATTCGTCACAGTGGGCCCGATTCTCCGCTTACTGTTTGGGGCCGATTCGTTGCGCATGATCCAGTTGCACTGCGCAGGGGTTCGCGGGATCCAACATGGTCCGCTTACTGCTTGGGGCCGACTGCTCGATTTGTGCCCGATTCGCTCGCGTTGATCGTGTTTTTTTACTCGATACAATGGACTCGTGCTGTTTGCATTCGCGTCGTGGGGCAGGGTCAGTCCTCACCAACGACCTCCTCGAGTGCCAAGCGGCTCTGGCAAATCTTGTAGTGCTCGCGGTGTTCTGGTCATTCCTTACTCAAGTGATTCTTGAACCGGTCTATGCAGTAGTCTTGGTCATCCCCAACCTTGACGAGAACCGTGTAACTTGCATCACAGTTGGGGCAACACTGGTTCGGGATGATTGCTGCTCCTCCTTTCGTTAAGGACTCAACTTCATCCTCCCATCGAGATGTTTTGAATCTCTCGCTTCGAAATGCCCGTGCCATGATGACGCTGATTTTAGCACCATCGGGCGCAGGGCTTACCCGGCCCGCGAAGTGCACAGCGCACGCTGTCTCGGAGAGGTCAGTAAGCGTCGTTCATTTCGCTACATACTGCTCCCACTTGTCCGCTGTTTCCGACCAAGCGCCCGCCGGAAAGTCGATCTCGCAACGTGTTCCTTCGTCCATCAGAACGAAGCCTTGCATCTTCGAGTATTTGGACCGGAGAAAGGTCATCACATCTTTTTTGTACATCGTCACCGCCGCTTCCGAAGCATCATCGGGAACGCTTTTGTCCATCGGAAAAGCCACGGATAGTATGGTTCGGGTCTTGCGATGGGCAGGTATTATCAAAGGCGTTTCCAATGAAATCAATGGCACTTGTCCGCCCACGCTGAATGAGTATAGATAGTCAGTTTCCCCATGCATGGAAATGGCCGTCGTGATACCACTCATGTTTTCAATTCTGTAATCCTCGTCGGTTGTGTTCGTCAGGGTGTACCAGAACCCGATTGAATCTTTCTTATCACTGGTGGCAAGTTCAACGAATTCGGCTCGAATCGCCGTCCGGTTCCAAGATTGCGCTGCTGCCTTTGCTGCCGCTTCTCTTTGCTCAGTTCGGTAGGCGTCGTACCTAATCCAGCCGTATACCGCGCCAATGCCAACAATGGCGATGATTGCAGACCAGATTCGGTGCCTCCAAACGAACATCGTACCGGCCAAAACCAACTGTGACCCGATGAACCAAGCCAAACTTGCACCCACCAGAATGATTCCCAGTGCTTCCGAAACCTTTACGCCACTCAAAAGCGCAAGACCACCAATGGCCAGCGAAAGCGCGAGAACTGTTTTGTGTCGTCTGTTCAAAATTTCGCCCTTGGCAGTCAAGAACAGTGAATGTGACTCATCGGCTTGCTTTTTACTGGATATAACGCTCGTCAGGGTTCGTTGCATTCTAGGTTGCACCGGTTGGCCTGTCGGCCCTGCAAGTGTCTTGGCTCAGCGTGAAATGGAGAAGCAACGTTCTCCGTTAGTGCAAAGATTCCGCCCCTTCGGGGCGGGGATTTTTTGAGGCATTGGGGGTCTATCGTCCGATGACTCTGGTGCTGCGCGGTGCCAACCGCAGGAGAGTCATGAGCCGCGGTGGTCACTTCCAAACTGAGCCATTTTCCGTTTTCTGCCCGTTGCCCCGTTTTCCAGCGAAAAATTTGGCGCCAGGATCGTTTCAGAGCGACGATTGCGAACTCGGTGGACCTGGAACATCCCCCGGTTGGTCCCTGTTTTGGATGACCACCGAGCGGATGAGCTCCCGCGCGGTTGACCATCGGCTCGATGAGCCCCACCAAGTTATCCCTCAGCATGGTTGCGTCCCCGCAGAGCCCGCTTCTGTTTCACCTGGCGAAGTCATTGTACCTGCAGAGCCAGACCGCGCAAACGTCGAGGGCATTGCCTGCTGCCGACGAAGTTGCCGTTGCCGGCGAGCCCGTTCCAACTTACGATCGCGCGCCGCATGAATCTCCGCCTGTCGTCCCGCCAGCATATCCTGCGGCGTCACATAGCCGATTGCACTGTGCAGACGCACCGTGTTGTAGCGATCCACGTAGCTCTGAATCAAGCGTCGCGCATCTTCCAACGTCAGCGGTGTGAGCGGCCGAATGCATTCGCTTTTAAGAGATTTGTGCCATCGTTCCAATTTCCCGTTCGACTGCGGATAAAACGGCGACGTGCGCACGTGGGTCATCCCGGAGATGCGAATGAACTCCTTGAAGTCACGGGCGATGAACTGCGGCCCGTTGTCCGAGATGATCCTGGGTCTCGCCTCCGGGTACTTCTCCTTGGCTCGTTCCAGAATCATTTCGATCTCCGCTTCCTTCATCGATTCCCGCAGATCCCAATGCACAATCGACCGGCTATATCCATCCAACACACTGCACAGGTAGTAGAACGTGCCCGACAGGTTGATGTAGGAAACATCGATGTGCCAATGTTGGTGCGGCCGCGGCGGCTGCTCAAACCCCGTCCCTTTGTGCGAAGGCTTGCCTTTCCATCGCGACAACAGTCCCGCGTGCTGCAACACTCGCCATACGCTTGCCGGGCTCACCGCGACCACCTCCGCATCCAGCATCATGAAGGTCAATCGCCGATACCCTTCCAACGGATTCTTCAGATAGAAGCCGATGATGGCTTCCTTTTCCCATGGCTCCAGCCAGAAATCCCGGGGAATCCACCCGTTGTGCTCATTCACTCGCCCGTAGCGCTGGCGCCAGTCGTAAAACTTGCTGGCCCCAATGCCCAACCACTGCGGAAATCGTCCGACGGTGATCTCGGTCTTCTCCGACCAACGTCGGACAAAATCCACCACTTGATCCCGCACATCATGCGGCACCCAGTTCTTGGTCAAAGCTCCCCAAGACTTTTTTTTAGCGCGATGTGCTCGGCCATCAGTTCGGCCAGGACTTCGTCCTTGGTCTGGACTTTCTTCTCCAAGAACTCGATCCGCTTCTGCTTCTCCTCGACCTGACGGGCGGGACGTTCCTTCGCCTGGAAGGCGGAAGCTCCATTGTCGAAGAACTCCTTCTGCCAGCGATAGAAGACGGTGGGTTGCAGCCCCAGTTCTTCACACAGATCGGACACCGGGACCTTGTCTAAGAGGTGTCGCCTCAGGATGGCTACTTTTTCTTCTGCCGTGTAGTGCGTGCGCTCTTTTCTCATACGTTCTCTCCGTTATCTTAACGAAGGAACGCTTTCTCCAGTTCCAGCTGAGGCAGGACACAAGCATGGGCAATCAAAAGAAATCATTCAGGAATGTGCTTACACAATTCGACAAAATCATGTAGCGCGTCAGCATCAATATCTAAGGAGGTATAGCGCTGCATCACGATATCCCCCACTGGGCGCTTTTCGTCTGGGTATTCCTGTTCTCTTCGAACGTGCCACGCCAGCATATCAGCAGACTGCAAAGCGACGATTTCTTCGTCATCTTTGAATTCTGGAGGTCCGCTCATCATTTGGCGATACGGTTCAGCCATGTTTGCTTTTAGCGGTTCATACCATTGCACCGCTTGTAACCCAGCATCCCCTTGCTCATCGAAGATGAAGTCAACTTTGTGGTACCCACAGGTAAGGGCTTTAGTCCGCTCTATCTGCCATTCGTGAGTTCCTCGAATGATTTGATAGAAGAGGATTGCATATGCGCTGTCCATTCGTGCCGGTACTCGACCTGCAACAATATTGTTGTAGTCGTCCCATTTGAGATAGCACCCGAATCCTTGCGGTCGAAAGTGATGAACGACTTTCGCCAGTTCATTGACCTTTAATCTTCTGAGCGGCTTATCAATGCCTTGAAAATATCCATCACCATATTCGGCATTAGCCATCTTGAAACATGGAATTGCGGGCTCCTTGTGTAGCACCTCAGCCCAAGCATCAGAAAACTGGCCCCAATGATCTGCGGGCATGAGATAGCCTGCTAGTGCGAAGTAGCGCGGGCTTTGCTCGTCAGGTAGCATGCGGTGACTTCCACTATCGTCAACAAAGGTTCTAAACATCGCTGTGCTCGCTTCGCTCTGCACTCGCTCTGCAGTCGCTCGTGCTGTTGCATTCCGGTTGCATTGTCGCGGCCGGTGAGGCCCAGATACTCCCGAATGCCGTCCTGTCCCGACGTCTAAGTCCTTGAGGGTATTGGACGCCTGTGGACATCTGAGGCTTTGAAGACCGGGACGATCACCGGACCGCATGCGCTTCCATACTGCTTTTTACCGACAATGACCGCTTCACGCCGGTTGCAATCGGCACGGGCGCTTCCCGCGAACTACTTCGGCTGCGCCACCACTCGCAAATAGGGCCTCAACGTTTTCCATCCGGCGGGATATTTTTGCTTGGCCTGCTCATCTGAAACCGAGGTGGGAATGATCACATCATCCCCCGGCTTCCAGTTCACCGGGGTAGCGACGCTGTGTTTCGCCGAGAGCTGGATCGAATCGAGCGCGCGCAGCACCTCATCGAAATTCCGGCCACTGCTCATGGGATAGATCAACATCAGTTTGATTTTCTTGTCTGGACCGATCAGGAACACCGTGCGCACCGTGGCATTATCGGCCGCCGTACGGCCCTCGCTGGTGGCGCCAGATTCGGCGGGAAGCATGTCATAGAGCTTGGCCACTTTGAGTTCCGGATCGCCGATCATCGGATAAGTCACCTTGTGCCCTTGCGTCGCTTCAATATCGGCCGCCCACTTGCCGTGGCTGGTAACCGGATCAACGCTTAGCCCGATGATTTTAGTGTTGCGCTTGGCGAACTCCGGCTGCAGACCCGCCATGTAGCCCAGTTCGGTCGTGCATACAGGCGTGAAATCTTTGGGGTGCGAAAACAAAATCGCCCAGCCGTTGCCGATCCATTCGTGAAAGTTGATCGTGCCTTGCGTGGTTTCGGCGGTGAAGTTGGGAGCTTCGGAATTGATACGTAGAGACATAGTCGTTCCTCTCGTGTTTTTTGAAATTGATGAGTGCCCAGCGCGTTTAAACCCTACCGACTTAGTAGAGATAGAATAGCGAGCGTCTACCCATTCGTCAACCCCAGGGACACTCCCACCTCCAGGGTCTGTGTCTAGCGGTCATTAGACACGGACCCGCGGTTTCTCGGCTCAGACTCTTCGGAGCGTGACGTTTCTCTCTGCAGAGGCGAGGTTGGGGTTACCCTGCGCGGCGTTCGCCTTGGACGCCCGCATCTTCCGGTTTAGCCGCCAGGACCGCCTTCGCCAACGCAATTATGTTGGCCAACTTTTGCCGGTAAGCGCGTTCCGCGAATGCTAAGTCTTCTTCTGCGACTTCAATCTCTTTTAGTGTAGGCATGGTTGGGAGGACCTTTCGTGGTCAAACTGATTGTGACCTAGGGACGTGATCATATCACAATGTTGGCCAGGCATCATATCGGGCCGCGCGCGTGCCGTGGCTGGCAAAGTGCCGTGCGGGATAGAATCTCTGGTGTGGCTGCTTCGCTGCAAAGGCTGTCTATGGCGCAGGTCGATGTGTTCACCGACCGCGCCCTCACCGGCAACTCGCTGGCGGTTTTTCTCGACGGCCGCAGCCTGAGCACCGAGCAGATGCAGGCGTTGGCTCGCGAAATGAATCTCTCCGAAACTACCTTCATTCTTCCCGAAGACGCCGCTGCCGAACAGACTCGAGGAGTTCGCGTGCGCATCTTCACCGTGCAGGAAGAACTGCCCTTCGCCGGACACCCGACGCTAGGCACCGCTTTCGTTCTGCGCGGCCGGACCGGAGCAGAAGAAGTCCGGCTCCATCTGAATGTCGGAACCGTCCCCGTGCGCTTCACTGAAGAACCCGCGCGGCCCGTCTTCGGAGAAATGACGCAGAAGAATCCCGAGTTCGGCGCAATCCACGACGTACAGGATATTGCGCGTCTGACGAATCTGGGCATTGCTGAGTTCGACGACTCCGCGCCCATCCAGACCGTTTCTACCGGCATGCCTTTTACCATATCTGCGCTGCGTTCGCTGACGGCCGTACAAAAGCTCCGCCTCGACCTCGACCGCGCCGCCGAATATCTCGCGCGCAGCGGCGGTAAATTCCTTTACTTCGTTTGCCGCGAGACCGTCGATCCCAAGGCCCGCCTCCACGCCCGCATGATTTTTTATAACGGAGACGATCCCGCCACTGGCTCCGCAGCCGGATGCTGCGCTGCCTGGATGGTCGCGCATGGCGTTGCTGCCAGCGATGAACAGGTTTTGATCGAGCAGGGGCTCGAAATGCACCGTCCCAGCAGCATCTTTGTTCGGGCCACCAAGCTCGATCATCGGCAGGATAACCAGGTTGCCAATGTGCGTGTCGGTGGAAATTGTGTGGAAGTTCTCCGCGGTGAGGTGACGCTCGCCATCTAGCGGAGCAGAACGCCGCTCCAGTCGCGGCTCCTAGGACGATGGCACGATCTTGCCTCGCACCAGAGTGCCATTGGCGAGCGCGCCACTTTACTGGAGCCACGATTCTGTTTAGCATTCACCTCGCTCCCATTCTCAGAAAAAGAAATTAGGAATAAAATCAGAAGAAAATTTGTGACCATGGTCTCCCGGTTAAGCCAATGAAGCCCAAGAAAACAATTCTTTGTGTGGACGATAACGAACAGGCACTTTCCATCCGTAAAGTCATGCTGGAAACACGCGGCTACCGCGTGCTCGCGTGCAACAATGGCGAACAGGCCCTCGAAGCCTTCCGCCGCGGCGGTATTGACCTGGTGCTCACCGACCTGATCATGCCAGGCGTGGATGGCTCGCGGCTGATCGAAGAAATCAAAACACTTTCTCCGCAGACTCCGGCCGTGCTGATCTCAGGCCGAACCAAAATCTACGAGCGCGAAACGCTTGCCGATGTTTTTCTCTCCAAGGGAATGTACGAACCCATGGACCTGCTGGAACGCATTCGCGTGTTGCTGGTGCGCAAGCGTGGTCCTAAGCGCCCGGTTGAACTCCGCCGTGCGGGGGGCGTGGAGCACGCAAGCGTGGCGTGAGCGTTGGGCCGATTGAACCATTGAGCCATTGAATCATCGGTTCAATGTCTCAATGTCTCAATGCTTCAATGCCTCAATGACTCAACAGCGCTTGTGATATCGTTTTCAGTGGATGTCGTTCTTCATCGAAGCCAGGGAACTCCGTAAAACCTACCGGGTTGGCAAAGTTGATGTGCCAGCCCTGCGCGGTGTCTCCTTCAGCGTGCAAAAGGGGGAGTTCGTCACCATCGTTGGCCCCTCGGGCAGCGGCAAGTCCACGCTTTTTTATCTGCTCGGCGGACTGACCCACGCCGACTCGGGAAGCGTCACCATCGATGGCGTGGATTTTGCCACGCTTTCCGATGGCGAGCGCACCCGGTTGCGCAAAAGCAAGATCGGATTCGTCTTCCAGAAATTCAATCTTCTGCCTACTCTCAGCTCGCGCTCGAATATCGAGATTGCTGCTGACATTGCCGGGCTGGGCGCCCCCGATCCCGTGCTCCTGAAGAAGATCACCGAGATGCTTGGTATCGCGCAACGTCTGGAACATCGACCCAACGAGCTTTCCGGCGGCGAGCAGCAGAGAGTCGCGCTCGCCCGGGCTCTCATCAACCGCCCCGCCATCGTGCTCGCCGACGAGCCCACCGGCAACCTGGATTCGAAAAGCTCGAGCGTAGTCCTTAACATGCTGCGCCAGTCGAATAAGGATTTAGGTCAGACCGTCCTTATGATTACGCACAATCCCGAGGCCGCCGAGTATGGCGATCGCATCGTTCACATGCGCGACGGCCAGATCGTAACTCCGGATGAAGATCCGCAGTGGTCACCGCATCATCCGGCCGAACACTTACGGTCCTGATAGCACGTAGGTTTACACGGTGGTTCTACATGGCACATCGCGACGAATTCACAAAACCGATTCTTCCCGGCAAGGGAGCGACCGACTACGAGCGCTATTTGCACACCGATGAGCTGCTCGCCCTGCAGAAGTCGCCCGAAGAACTGGTGCACAAAGACGAAATGATGTTCCTGGTCGTGCACCAGAGTTCGGAATTGCTGCTGAAGGGAGCGGCTTTCGAACTGGGCCGCGCACTCGAGGCGCTCGATCGCGCCGATTATGGCAACAGCACGCGCCTCATCCGGCGCGCCATTTCGCTGCTTGAACCTCCCATCGGCCTGCTCCACGTCCTGGAGACAATAACTCCCTACGACTACCACGTCATTCGCGCCGGTCTGGGACACGGCAGTGGCCTTGATTCTCCCGGATTCCTTTCGTTGCTCCACATCGGTCCGCGCCTCGGCCAAGCTTTTAACGCGCAACTGGGCCTCGCCGGCATCGCCGCTGGCGACCTCTACCGCCGTCACGAAGAATTTTTCGGCCTGCACGATGTCGCCGAGCGCCTGCTCGACTTCGACGAACGAATGCAGCTGTTCCGTTTCCACCATCTCAAGCTCACCGAACGAATCATCGGAGGTCGGGTCGTAGGCACCATGGGAACGCCTGTAGAGGTCCTGCAGCAGCGAATGGAAAGCTGGTTTTACAAGGATCTTTGGGATATCCGTAACCAGATCACCGCCGCCGCCAACCAGACGCAAACGGAAAGGCAGTAACCGGGTTTGGCTGTGAAGGTTGGTAAATTAGGCCGGCGGCGCTGTATTCTCGTGGCGTGCTTCGTTCGAATGTGTCTGCGCCCCATCGGTCTCCGACTCCAAAATTGTTCCTGGGGCTGATCATTACTCTCGCGGCCGTGGTTGCCTACTCAGGATACATCACACGGCAGATCTCCGGCTTGCGCGAACTGCAGAACAACCTGGTCGACCGCAACCGGAAAGACTCTTTGCAGTTGCTTCGTATCCAGAACGATTTGAACTCGCTCGCGCTGGCGATGCGCGACATGCTGGATAATGATGAGCCTTACCCGCTGACGGCGTGGACGGCACAGTTCCAGCGTGTGCGGACGGATCTGGACGACGCGCTGCGCCGCGAGCAGCAGGTGGCCCCGGTGAATCGCACTCCCGAACAAGAGCAGTATCTGGAGAATTCGGTCACGCAGTTCTGGGACGCGGTGGATCGAACCTTTGCGCTGGCGCACGATCCCAACCAGACGGAAGCAAGAACGCAGATTCGAATTTCGCTGCGAGCCCGGCAGGAGGCCCTGAGCACGGCTGTTTCCCGACTGCTGGTGCAGAACAACGAGAGCGAAGAGCAAGCCGCGTTGCGCATCGCACAGATTTACGACCGCGTTCAGCGCCAGGTCTATCTGTTCCTGACCGCGACCTTGATTGCGATTCTCTTTACCAGCCTTTACATGATCCGCTCCAATCGGCGATTGTTCGCGCAACTCGCGGCGCTTTCCGAACAGCGCAGCGAACTTGCCCAGAAGCTCATTGCAACTCAGGAATCCACCTTGCGTCATATCTCGCGCGAATTGCACGATGAGTTCGGCCAGATTCTGACCGCTGTGGGGGCCATGCTGACGCGCGCGGGGAATCACGCTCCAGAGGGATCGCCGCTGCGCGTGGAACTGCGTGAGGTCTGTGAGATTACGCAAAGCACGCTGGACAAAGTGCGCAGCCTTTCGCAGGCTCTGCATCCTGTGATGCTCGAAGAAACCGGACTGGAGAGCACGCTCGACTGGTATTTGCCGGTGGTGGAAAGGCAGGCTGGCATTCACGTATTCTATGAGAAATCGGGCGAATCTTTTCCCGTGGATGGAAACGCTGCCATTCATGTGTATCGCGTGGTGCAGGAAGCCTTGAACAACTTGACCCGTCATTCCGGAGCCAAAGAATCCTGGGTGCGTCTGCGATTTCTGCCGCAAGCTTTGGAAGTCGAAGTAGAAGATCACGGCAAGGGTTTCGACGCGCAGGCCGCCAAACAAGGAATTGGACTGGTGGCGATGCGGGAACGCGCGGAGTTGCTGGGCGGCACAGTCGAATTCTTGCGGCCCGCGCAGGCTGCGGACGGAAAAAGCGCAGACGGAAGAGGGACGCTGGTGCGATTACGAGTTCCAAGAAAGAAGCTGGAAGCTTAATTCCTATGCCGAATAAAATTTCAGTTTTGCTGGTTGACGATCATGCCCTGGTGAGGCGAGGATTCCGCCGCATTCTGGAGGATGAGCCGGATATTACCGTCACGGGCGAGGCGGGCGACGGCCTTGACGCGATCAAACTCGCGGATGAGCTTCATCCAAAAGTAATTGTCATGGATTGCGCCATGCCCGGCATGAACGGGTTGGAAGCCACGCGCCACATTCTTCAGAAGCATCCGCAAGCTTTGGTGCTCATGCTGAGCATGCATCCGGAGGAGACTCTGGTGCGGCAGGCCCTCGAGGCCGGCGCGCGCGGGTACGTCCTGAAAAACGCGGTGGACCTGGAGTTGGGGGCTGCCATCCGGCGAGTCGTGAACGGAGAAACGGTGCTCGATTCCCAACTCAGACCCGCTGCGGTGCTCAAAGGCAAGCGCCACGCGGCGCTTACTCCGCGCGAACTCGAAGTCCTGCAAATGATCGTGGATGGAAAATCCAACAAAGAGATTGCGACCGTGCTAGACCTCAGCGCCAACACCGTCGCCGTTCACCGCGCCAACATGATGGACGCTCTGGGAACTCATAAGACCGCCGAGTTGGTCGTCTATGCGATCCGCAACGGGCTGGTTAACCTGCCGTGAGCGTTCCTGCGGTGAACCGCCGGTCGTTCCTCTGGGGAATGGCAGGCTTGGCATCGGTATCGATGTCAGGTTTGCGATTCGATGCATTCGCAGGTTCTTCTTTGCCCGATCCCGGTTTCCGATTGGTCGATGTAACTGCCCTGTCTGGAATTCGTTTCCGTCACAACGGCGGCGCCTACGGCGGAAAGTTGCTGCCGGAAACACTCGGCGCCGGTTGCGCCTTCCTCGACTACGATCGCGATGGCTGGCAGGACATTCTTCTGGTGAACGGCCGCGATTGGCCCGAACATAAAGATTGGCCCGGATATAAACGGGCGCCGGAGCCCAGTACGCTCAAGCTCTATCGCAACAATCGTAACGGCACATTCACCGACGTGACCCAGAACTCCGGGCTCGACACCGAGATATACGGCATGGGGGTTGCGATCGGAGATTACGATAACGACGGCTATCCCGACATCCTGATTACCTGCGTAGGCCAGAACCGGCTGTTCAAGAACACCGGCAAGGGCACATTCGTCGATGTTACTAAGTCGAGCGGACTGGGCGGCCGGCAAGCTATGAGCACGTCCGCTTTGTGGTTTGATTACGACCGCGACGGACTGTTGGACCTCTTTGTCTGCAACTACGTCAAGTGGTCTCCCGAGCACGATGTGTTTTGCAGTCTCGACGGCAAGCACAAATCGTATTGCACGCCCGAAGCCTACCGTGGAGAAACCTGCTGGTTGTTTCACAATCGCGGCAATGGGACCTTTGAGGACGTGACCGCTACCAGCGGAATTTTCGACAGCAGCTCGAAGTCCCTCGGTGTTGCCATGCTTGATTACGATCACGACGGCTGGCCCGACTTGCTGGTGACCAATGACACGCAGCCCAACAAGCTTTACCGAAATCAGCGAAATGGTACGTTTAAGGATGTAGCCGTGGATGCAGGCATCGCCTTTTCCGCCGATGGCCGGGCGCGCGCCGGAATGGGCGTGGATGCGGCCGACTTCGACAACTCAGGAAATTCGGGCGTAGCTATCACCAATTTCGATAACGAAATGACGGGGCTCTACCGGCTTTCCGATGGCGGAAATTATGTGGACGTAGCCATGCCGAGCGGAGTGGGGCTGGCGTCGAAAGATAAATTGGGATTCGGCTGCGTGTTTCTCGATGCCGATCTGGATGGTGCACTCGACCTGGCAGTCGTGAACGGGCATATCGACGACACGGTGCGCAATGTCAGCGGTGTAGGATACGCGCAGCCGCCGCAACTTTTTCTGAACAGTGGAAGGGGAACGTTTCGCGAGGTAGCCGCTGAAATTGGCGGCGGTTTCAGTCAGCCAAAGGTAGGACGCGGCCTTGCCTACGGCGATTTCGACCGGGACGGCGATCTTGATTTGCTCATCTCGACCAACAACGGCCCAGCCTATCTTTACCGCAATGATCAGACTGCCGGGAATCGCAGCATCCGGATTCGCCTGATCGGAACGAAGTCCAATCGCGATGGCATCGGGGCTGCGGTGAAGATCTTTCATGGCGCGTCGAATGGCGCGTCCAACGGAACATCGAGCCAATCACGTCTGGTCAAGGGCGGGTCGAGTTATCTCTCGCAATCGGAATTGCCCCTGACCTTCGGGCTAGGAAACCGAGACAGGGTTGACCGTCTGGTGATCGAATGGCCGAGCGGAAGAACGGAAGAATACAAGAGTCTCGCAGCTGGCCGGGCCTATGAGTGCGTGGAAGCAAAGGGAATCACGTCGCTACCGGGTTTCTAAAATCATCAAAATGGGGAGTGAATCGACATGAGAATTCCTATTCAAGTTGTAGCCGCAACCTCTCTGCTGTTTTTTGTGCTGGGGTTCGCACCCGCGCGGCCCGATGTGCCAGATAGTCTAAGAGCACCCGCAGGCGAAGATGTGATTCTGTTGGCGCACGCTACGGGCGTGCAGATCTATGTGTGCCAGGCTGACACCGAACTGAAGTCCGCTTGGGTGCTGAAGGCGCCAGAAGCGGAGTTGACCGACGAAAACGGTAAGAAGATCGTGCATCACTCGGCCGGACCGACTTGGAAGCACGTTGATGGAAGCGAAGTGACCGGCAAGGTGATCGCCAAGCAGGATGCGCCGAAGCCGGGCGCGATCCCGTGGCTGCGGCTGTCGGCGGCGAGTCACACCGGAGAAGGAGTCCTGGCCCGCGTAACAACTATTCAACGGATCCACACCGAGGGTGGTCTGCCACCGACAGCGAGTGATTGCAATGTATCCGCGAATGGCAAAGAGTCGCGGAGCGCTTATTCCGCGGACTACTATTTCTACGCGCCCGCCAAGAAGTAGCGACTGATGGAGCGAGTCGTTCGGTGGAGGGACGGGCGCCTCGTCTGTCCAGCCGGCCACGAATCACGACCCGGTATAAAGTTGAAAGGGCGCCCAGTAAAACGGATTGTGGAATCCGCTGTCCCGAAGCAACGACAATTTGGCGGCGTGCAGAGCTGCATCCGGGCGCGCCCCCTTGTCTAGCTCGTCGTAAAACTTATCCATGAGTTGCTCGGTGGAAGCGTCGGTCGCTTCCCACAAGGCGGCGACTACGTGGTGGGCGCCGGCTCTGAGGAACGCCCAGGAGAGCCCGACCAGTCCCTCACCCGAGTACGCACGTTCGCCCGCTCCATAGCACGCCGAAATCGTAACCAGATCGGCACGCAAAGGATGGCGAATGATATCGCGAGCGTAAAGCTTGAAGGATTCGTTTTCGACGCTGACTGCGAACGGCATGGTCTTCGATGGGTCGGCCTTCGGTGAGTCAGTCTTCGTTAGATCGGCCTTGGATAAATCGGCTGTGGTTGGTGCGGCCTTCGACAGTGCAATCTTCGAAAGCACAATCGCCGAGTCGAGCGGGCTCAGGCGGCTGGCCGTTCCATGCGCCACAAAATGAATGTAGGAAAACTGCTCCGGATTGCTGCTTAGATATGCTGCCGGAGTCGCCCGCTCGCGCGTGAATATCTGCTGCTTTTCCGCCGGAAAATGCCGGGCCACGCTTTCCATCTGGGCCGCGGCTTTCGGAAGTTCGGGATATTTGCTGTTCGGAGCGACGCTGTTGCCGAAAAGAAGTAGCCGGCGTTCACGTCTCGGTTCGCTATTGTCCGAGCGCGCCGCGCCGAGCACCCGCAACGAGCTGGCATTCGCAATCGTTACATCTTCGATCCAGTAGTGAAACTTGTATTCGGACAGCTTTGATTCGGACGACGGCTCCGGTTGGTGCTGCTTTGATTCCGAGACGAGCAGAGTTTCAAAATTCAGGTTATTCAGTCTGCCATCCGGGATAACGAAGATCTTCGCATCCTTCTTCACTAATGCCTGCGCGGGTGCAACCAGCGTGCGATAGAGCCAGCGTCCATCCTGGTCAGCCGATGCGAGAACGTCTTGCAGTCCGCCGAGAGCCTTGCGATACCGCTCGACCGCCGCATCGATTTCCGCCCCTGCCGGAAGCATAAACAAACTAGTCTTTTGTGACGTGATCGCAAACAAGTACGACTGCTTCCCGCCCAGCCAATAAAAAAGGACCACGCCATCCTCGCGCCTCGCGATTTGCTGAGCGTTCAGCGGCGGAGGCCCAGTGGATGCCGCCTTGGCCAGCAATCCCAGTCCTTCCAACAAAGTGCGAGCGCGGCTATAGTCTGCCCAGCGCAATGCGTCGGCGGTCTTGCCACGCTCCACCAGGAAATGAACGTAGTCGTCGTAGATGCGGGAGGCGTTGTTAGAAAAAGGCAGCTTCGCGTCGTTACGCTGCAGAGACGATCGAGCCGCCTCGAACGTAGCCAGCGCCGCGCGATATTCACGATCCGCCGCATCCAAGCGGCCTTCGTCGCCATAGAGCCGCGCGAGCGCGTGCTCAGCGCGCCACGTCAGTGAAGCATTTGCGTTCGGGTCGTGCTCGACCTCATGGAATATGCGTTCTGCTTCCACCCCATCATGCGATCGGGCTGCGATCAGCCCCATGACTAGGAGCGGGTAGAGTTCATCCAGCCGGTTGTTGTCGGAATGTGCGATCGCAATCGCTTCGTCGGAATACTTGCGAGCCTCGTCCAGGTCGTCGCTCTCGACCGAGACAAGAGCGAGCGCTCGCAGTGCGTCATAGATGTCTTCCTTGCTATCGATGTTTCTTGCGAGACCGAGAGCCTGTAGATAAGACTGCTTGGCGCGAGAGAGATCGGGAAGGTCCGCGTATACATATCCAGAATTCGTGATCCAAGAAAGCTCGTCAAAGACGTCGCCGATCTCTGCCGCTCGACTCTCAGCCTCGTGCGACAGTTGCAGGGCCTTCTCCGAGTCACCAAGATTGTAGTATGCCCACCCGAGGTTCCCTGCCGCTTTGAGCGCGACGCTTTCGGCACCAAGGCTTGCGGAAAGCGCGTCCGCGGGCTCCAACCAGCCAATTGCCTCGTCGAAATGGCTTTCACGAAGTGAAGAAACGCCCAGGTTCAGCAGGGCCGTCGATTCCAGAAACTTATCACCGTGTGCGCGGGCAAAAGAAAGGCTCTCCGCAAAGAAACGAGCGGCTTGTGCTGGCTGTGCGCGCTCTATGGCGAGAACGCCACGCGCGCGAATTACGTTTCCGCAGATCGAGTCTGGCTCGGGCGCGCATAACTGCTCCGCCTGGCCCAGACTGCGCTCTGCTTCCGAAAGTTCGCGCACGCGGGCATAAGCGACGCCCTCAACCGCTAACATCTCGATGACCGCATCCTTGGATCTGGGAGGTGCCGATTGGGACTTGAGCAGGGTGAGCGCGTCCCGGCTCATTCCACGCACCATAAGGGACTCCGCTTCCAAGATTCTGAACTTCCACGCCCATTCGGGACTTGAATCTCGAAATCGTTCGCACTCTCGATGGGCTTCGCCTTGACTTTGTTTCAGGTCGCCGTGCAGGAATGCCTTGTAAGCGTGCTCAAAAGCAGCCTGCGGGCTTTGCTGTCGATTACAGGAGAGCCCGCAGCCCGCGATCAGGCATGCAATAGTTACCTGAATCACGGATAGTGCCAACTCTTGTGCTATGGATATGTGTGCCCATTGGCTGTAACCCCAGCGCCAGCCGCTTGCGCTCCCACCGGGCAGCCGAGCTTCATGCTCAGCATATTCAGAGTGAAGTAGTTGCTGTCGCTCGGTCCCGTCCCTGTGTAGCCGCCATGGCCAGGTCCGATGCCGATTTCGAGGTCGGCCAACGCTACGGTCCCAAAGTTCGGGATGAAGATGAGATTCCCGAACGTCCTCACCCCGGGAATCGGAATCGGTCCGATGCTTTTGACCAGTGAGCATTGCAGCTTAGAATAGCCGTTGCGACCGCCTTTCGCACTGCTGTCCCCGCCCCCGTTGGCGCGATTCCTCAGCTCGTCGATATACGCGATCTCGGCACCGCACTTTTTCTCCATCGTTTCAGGAAGTCCCTTCGAATCGGCGATGCTATCGAGTTGATGCTCGACGCGCTTAAGAAAGTCGGCGTCTTCGAGATACGGCCGGTCGCCTTCCGGCTTGTTGCCGCAAATCCCGAGATCGAGTTCCACTTCGACCGGGTACCCGCCAATCCGCAGGTTTTCAAAGCGCGTGCCCAGGAACGTCACCCTGGGCACATGGCCCTGCATCATCGGATGCTCGGTGGAAACCTGTGCCACCACGCGATCGGCCGTAAGTATATCGACGACATTGAATCCCTCGAGCACCGACGTCGACAGCGTAACCCAGCCCGCGTGATCGTTGCCGAAGATATCCGTCTTGTGTTTCACGTGTGTGCCAATCACGCGGGTGTGCCCCGACTTGAAGGAAAACAGGCCTTCCACGCTGGTTTCTCCGACCGACTGGGTGACGAGGCTTTCGCGCCGCGTCTCTAAAGCAACGCGAGCATACGGTTCGATCGTCTGCTTGATGGGGTGTTCCAGCTGGCCGTTGAGCACGAAAGCTTCGGCGTGATAGACGTGGGACTGTTCCAGGACAGCGCCCGATTCCAGAGGCGATTTCGGATTTGCGGCCATGTTAGCTCCTCCCGTTGGGCTTACTTCTTAATTTGTAATTCAAATGATGCCCTGCCGACTTCTTTACTCTCGCCCTTGGGAGTAACTCTACGTACCTTCAAGCTGTAACTGCCCGCTTCCCGATTCGCTCCCGGTACCTTGACTGGCCACTGATCTTGGCCCGACGTAGCCGGAATCGTGAGCGCCCATTCCAGCTTACCCGCAGGATTATATAACTCTGCCGTGTAAATTGAGTAGCCATTCTCAGGCGGGATCCTCACAAAAAGCAGAAAACCTTCCCCTGGTCTGGTCGTAATTGAAGGCCCCTCAGGTCCATAGGTGCCGACATTCACCGACGCAAAGGGCAAGACTTGCGGACTGTTTAATGCCTGCTGCAGCTGCGGATACGTAACCAGATTCTGATATCCGATGGTTACTAACAACAAGGCCATCAGGGGCACGACCACCGCTGGGCGCAACCATGAAAGCCATCCCGGTTTCGCTGGGACCGGGGTGGGTGCAGGTAAGCCAGTCGAAATCGGATCAGATGTTTCCGCCAGCGCAACCTTGCTCTGTTCCACGAACAAAGCGCCGGCGCGGATGTCGAGCGCGCAATCCTGACAGTCGAAAAAATGCTCCTCAAATTCGTCCCGTGTCTCGGAATCGAGCTCGCCGAGCAGATACCTCTCCGTCATTTTCTGGCGAACCACCGCATCGTGGTCCATGATCGCCCCCTCGCATAGCGTATAACTAGATAGTGCACCGGCGCGACCCGGCGTTTCACAGCCTTCAGGCCGGAGTAAGCTCCGGCGAATCGTTCCCCATGTTTTTTAGATACAACGACTTGAACAATCGTTTCGCACGATGCAGCAACACCCGCAGATACTCGCGGTCTACACCGAAGTCACGGCATACTTCGTCCTTGTCCCGCTCCTCGAGGAAAACCTCACGCAGCAACCGCCGATCGCGTTCTGGAAGTTGCTCCAGAACCTCCCGAACTTTCTTTTCCGTTTCTCGGGCAACCAGAATCCCCAGGATATCGATTCCGAGGGCGGGGAAATCCTTCTGTTCTTCTTCATCGTCGAGCGAACTATGGCGTGCGGCGGCGCGATAATGCTCCAGTAAAACGTTGTTGCAAACCGAGTTCACAAATGACCCCAGGCGCTCCGGATGCAAGATTTTTCCCTCGCGCAGAGCCACATAAAATCGGGCAAAGGTTTCCTGACGAATATCCTCGATAGCCTCTCGCGACTGCAGTCGCGAGCGCAATTTCACCTGGATCAGCGCGGTAAAATAAGCGCCAAAATGCTCTTGGGTGCGCACGTCTCCCGCCCGCAGACGCGCGACGTAGGAGTCGTCAAAGGACTGGAATTGCAAGGGCTTGCCCCGGGAACCCGGAACTGGCACACAGTTTAGCACCTGAGGCGGCAAGGCGTGGCCTTTTTCCGGGACCAGCGTAAGCGACGATGACGGGTGTTTCAGAACCGTGTGCCGGCTGCGAAGTCGTCCGGCCGGCGGGATGGAGCGGGCAGCGCGCATTGGGAAGAGTGAAACTCCTGGTACTTAGCGAGGCCAGGTGCGGCCCATTTCGTCGCATCTGCAACCTCTGGCCTGCGCCCTCTGATCCCAAAGATTGTGAACAAAGCGCCGGAGCCGCTTCCCCTTCGGCTCCGGCACCTTACTGGATCTCAGCCGGGAGTTTCCAGGTTGGGATCCTAAACTGTGGCTCATCGCCGTACAGCGCGATGTCTTCCACTTATAGGGATAGTGCAGAAAGGGCGTGGATCGTTTCACCACAACCCCGAATGCCGTGACGTCAGGCGTCCATGACCGTATGCCAGTCCTCCTCGACCCCGACAGCTACGATTTGTGGCTCGATCCGGGGATGACAAAGATCGAAGCCGTGTCCGACTTGTTGAGACCCTGCGATGCTCGGCTGATGCGGTGCTTTCCCGTAAGCACCCGGCTCAACCATGTGGCGAACGATGACCAAGAATGTTCTCGACCTGTGGAACTCGCCCAGACTCAGAATCGACTTTTCTCGTAGTGGTCGCTGTGACTGGCAGTTTTGCCAGTTTTCGCAGCGGCACGCTGCTTATACGCTTGTGCATTCGCACGAGTGTGTCTGGCTGAAGGACATGAGCAGGGTGAGATGCGTAGGTCTGCGATCAACCCGATCAAAACTAATGTCACATGAAGATCAGCATGATGAAACTAGCTCTGAATCACTTCAAGTACGTTACCTGCGTCGTTGCTGTCGGCGTCATCCTCGCAACCTTGGCGGGAAATGTTCGCGCACAAAAAGAATCCGCCCCTGCCGGGTTTTCATTTGACGTGTACGGCGACTCGCGATCCATGATGTATCTCCCGTACAAACAGGATCAGGAAACGGAGGCTCGCCAACTCATGGTGGACATGTTTGAACTCGCGCTTCCGGCGAAAGTGGCGCCAGAGGTGGTCGAGAAGTACGTGAAGCTGACCTACGATCCGTCCAACAACGAGTTGGTGCAGATGGTCATGCCGTTCATGACGAACAGTGAAGTGACCACGCTAACGATTGACAAGGGCTGGGTCACGGAGGCGTCGGTCGAGGACGTAAAACTGATGCCGGGTGTACGCCACACGATGTTCCGGCTCGAAGGCGGCGACTGGGTTGCCCGCGAGGTTGTGAAAGACGTAAAGAGCGGAAATGCCGATTTTATGCGTCAGTACCGGGGACTTGGTTTGGTGGGGCAAGCAAGGCGGCAAGCCCTCCGACAACCCGTACTGGAAGCTGGTGAACGAAGACGTATTGAAGCAGTTGCCGCACCCCGACAAACACATGAAGGAAGCGGGGCTGGATGGACGAGTGTTTCCTGCCGTTGGAAATCACGAAGTCTGGGACGACTCCGACGTGGAAGGTCTGTTGGCGTCGTTCCCGTATCTAAAGAAGTTCGGCGTTTCCGACAAACAACTGATCTACAAGTTTGATTACAATGACGTTCGCTTCATCTTCTTGTGGACGGGAAAGTACGACTATCGCGATCCCACTGGCTGGGGTGCCACTCGACCCGCTTACGAAGAACAGATGACGCAACTCAAGCAGTGGCTAGATGAAGCAAAGGCTAACGGGACCAAGAAGGTTTTCATCTCTTTTCATGCCCCGGCTTTCTGCCGCTCTGGCATGGGTGCCATTCCTGAAGCGCAAAATCCACACAAGACAATTGCCGCATATGCGAAAGACCTCGACATCACGGTCTTCAACGGGCATGTGCATACGACTGAAGCTCTACGAAGTGGACGGCGTGAAGTATCTGGTACTGGGCGGCGGGGGCGCGGAACAAGACCCGATCCTTCCGGGTAGGACGCACATCAAGGTTCCCGATGGCTACCCACCGGATCAATATTGGAAAGGCGAGGCCCCCAAGGAAGATTACAACTTCGTACACGTCGAAGTGACGCCGGGACAGCCAACGAAGTTCACTCTCAGTCGCTTCCGACCGTGGTCGGCGGAGCCGTTCGCGACCGTGGAGTTGTTCAAATGAAGCCGCGTGACGGTATGTCTTTCCGTAACGCCCTTCCTTTGCCAGCGTTCGTGCTGCACCCGCTGACGGCGCTGGTCATCGCCTGCTTGCACGTTTACCTTGCCATTGAGCATCTCTCGAAGCTGTTCGGTGGCGAGATGACGTGGACGAACATCTGGAAGAGCTTCGGCGCGTTAGCTGGTGCGTATGTGTTCGCGGCACTGGCCTCACGAGGGTTCGCCCAACACAAAGCCGAACGCCTTGTGAGCGAGGGAGCAATGAGGACGACTATGGAGGTGCTCAAATGAAGACGCATAACAGTATGGCTTCGTGGAACGATGGCGCGGCGAAACAATCAATCCTTGACTTCGTCCAGCGTGTTACGACTGAAGGCAGTCCGGACTTCGTGCCTGTGCCGGAACGGATCGCTGTCTTTGACAATGACGGGACGCTCTGGTGTGAACAGCCGTTCCCTTTTCAGGGGCTTTTTGTTCTGGACCGCATCCGTGCCTTGGCATCCCAGCATCCGGAGTGGAAAGACAAACAGCCCTTCAAGGCCGTGATCGAGAATGACATGAAAAGCGTGGCTGCCGGCGGCATGCCAGCTCTCGTTGAACTGGTGATGGCAACCCATGCAGGTATGACTGCGGAAGAGTTCGAGGGTGTTGTCAAGGATTGGCTGGCTACGTCTCGGCATCCGAAATTCAAGAGGCCGTATACCGATCTTGCGTATCAACCGATGGTGGAGTTGTTGGCCTTTTTGCGAGCGAATGACTTCAAGACCTTTATTGTTTCAGGCGGCGGCATCGAATTCATGCGCACTTTCAGTGAAAGGGTATACGGCGTTCCTCCCGATCAGGTTGTTGGCAGCAGCATCATTACGAAGTACGAGGTTCGAGACGGAAAGCCGGTGCTGGTGAGAGAAGCCAAGCTGGACTTTTACGACGATCATGAAGGCAAGCCGGTGGCGATCAATAAGTTCATCGGCCGCCGCCCGATAGCCGCGTTTGGCAATTCCGATGGTGATTTTCAGATGCTCGAATGGGTCACAGGGGGCTCGGGGCCATGTTTCGGACTTCTCGTTCACCACGAAGATGGCGTCCGCGAGTTCGCATACAACCGGTCAGCTGTAGGCAACCTCGACCGGGGGCTGGATGAAGCGCCCAAACGTGGCTGGACCGTCGTGAGCATGAAGAATGACTGGAATCAAATCTTCGCGTATGAAGACAAAGACACTTTCCAAGGACAAACCGAACTCTCAGCTTCCGTGCGCAGTTGATATCTGCGCACGGAACGGCTGAACGTCTCTTTCACTCACTTGCCTAGCTCGAACGAATGGAGCTTTGTCATCGCGGTTCCGTAGTTGCCGAGGTGGTAGACCGATGCTGCTACGGGCGAGAACGTGAACCTTTCGAACGGCTTGGCGAGCATTGCGTCCAGAAAGTCGATGGTACCGATGCCGATGGTGACGTGCGGGCTGTAATGGTCTCCGCTGTGCTCAGGAACGAATACTTTGACATATTGAATGACAGCTTCGAGGATGTCGGGGTCTTGGGGCGTGGTTACGTAGGCGGCTGCTGTACCGGTGGGCGCGGTGAACGGTGCAACAGCGTCAATCAGTTCCTGTTGCAACCTCAGCAGGTCAGAGGTGGGCTCGATCACGATACCGGCAAGACCAATGGGCTTCTGAGGAATGTAGTAGTACTTGAACGCCTTCAACTTCCAACTGGTCACCTTCTCTTTGGCAAACACTTCTTCGGCAGCTTTATACACTTTATTCAGGTCTGCGGTGTTGACATACCGTTGCAGCACCGTGACGTGTGGGGCGTATTGGCCGCCCAACGGGAACCCTTTTGGGAAATCCTTCAGGAGCCGGGTGTTGGCGTCCTGAGCGTGCTGGATCATGGTTGCGTCCGGCTCAAGTAGGATGTCGATGGCCGTAATCGTATTTTGTACGACGGCGGCAGGTGCTTGCTGTTCAATCTCAGTTCCGCTAATTGTCATTGTCGTTTCCTTTCAGGTGCTCTCGTTTGTTTTGACTCTCGATGCCATCAGGAGAGCGTTCGTGAAACACTCCAGTAAAGAAGGCTTCAGGCGGACTGGCAACTGTCTTTCTTGACAGGTGACGGGAATTCGCGAAAGCGTGCGCGGATGACATGGAACTGGTGTTGCTCCACCAAGACGCCTTTGCTGCCGACTACCAAGAGGACGAGTACATGCTGCTCGGCATGGCGATCAAGTACGCTGGTCTCCGTGGGAAAGAAGTGCGCGTGATTGGGAAGAACCGAAGCACGCTCGGCGAGGAAGAGAAAATCCAGTGAGCGTGATTTGAGATAGGTTTCCATACGTGCAATATCGGATGGCAATCTGTTTGCCAGAGATGAATGGAAGCGTCAGGTATACTTTTGCCGTCCCCGACTGGCGTCGGTCTCCCATCTTGCGTTGCCTTCGTCCCAAACGATTTCCTTGCGAGAAATCCTGAGTACGTTCCGATTCCACAGAATGAGGTGAACGTGCTTGTCGTTCACGTGCTCGACCAGTGCAATACCTCGACCGAGGATCGCCACGCGGTCGCCACTCTTCAAGGTTCGCTCCTGTCGGCGTCGGTCGTGATACCGTTTGCTCCTCTCGATCAAGTAGCCCAACCCTGCGGCATCGTATCCCGAATCCTTCGCCCATAGCGGGATGTTGCCCTTCGGATCGGCAACAAAGACGTCACTGCGGTAAGCAGTGAGCATTGTCAAGCGGGATTGGATTTCCGCCAGCGTGAATGGCAGAGCGTCCGGCGACAGGAAGAAATTCTTCGGGTACGCAAGCTGGGCTCGCCATCCGAATTCGCGACCTGCAACTCGGAGAAGAAGGCCAAGTACGTCGGACTTCGGTTTCACGATCTACGTCGGACAGGAGTTCGCAACATGTCGAGAAAGGGCGTTCCAGAGAAGGTTGGGATGCTCATCAGCGGCCACAAGACCGACGGCGTATATCGTCGATACAACATCGTGATATGGAGGTTCTCAAGACCGCGACTGCCAAGATCGAAGAGCATCAGCGCGAAATCGTTAAAGGTGAGAACAACCGTAGAACAGCCATAGGGAGCACCAATCCTGGTGCAGATGACAAAACTGATCCCGTGAATTAAGCTTTAGTTTCAGTCATCTACCACTAAGCCGGGATGGCGGAACTGGCAGACGCAGCGGACTCAAAATCCGCCGGACTTCGGTCCTTGGGGGTTCGACTCCCCCTCCCGGCACCATGACTTTTGTAATCAGTACGTTGCTGTTTCCTGTAGCATCTTTGTAGCAGAAACGCCACGATGCGCCTTGGATTCCCCGGAAAAGGGGAACTATGGCGAACCGTACCGCAAGCGTTTGGCTCTGCGTCAAAACGAATAAAGGATGGCGCTACTGCCGCCCGGTCATTGGTAAGAACCGCAAGACTAAGCCCGGCTGGGCTTTGGTCAACGGTGTTGAGCAGCACTTTCCCGACGCCTTCTATTACATCTACTACCAAGAGCAATCTGGCAAGCGGATCTGGAAGAAGATCAGCCAAGACCCACAGGAAGCGGTCAGCGCGGCGGATTTTCAACAGTCTTACATGCGTGCCGTCCATGCAGGAGTGCCGGTCAAAACCGACGATATCCCGATCATGGTGAGTCACACGCTTGAGCCCTACCTCGAACAATACAAACTCAGTCGTCGCGCCGAGTCGTACAACTTGATGAAGCAAACCCTTTACGAATTCTACGGCTTCTGCCGGAAGAACATCGTGAACAGGATCACGCGTATCGACCTGCTACAGTACCGTGCTTGGCTCATCAACAAAAAGCGCTGCGAACGGACGGCATCGAACAAGATGCTGCGGGTCAACCAGTACATACGGCATGTGCTCAAGCAGAGGCCCGGCGAAGGACTGGTCACGGTCAAGGACGCACGGTACGTAGAGACAGAACCGGAGGTATACGACGACGACGAGCTAGCGGCATTCTTCAATTCGTGCGGCCCGTTTCATCTCGCGGTGTTCAAGACGCTGCTCATGAGCGGTCTAAGAAAGGCCGAACTGGAATCGCTTACCTGGGAAGACGTCGACTTCAAGGCGGGGGCGCTCAAGGTGCGCGCCAAACGAGGATTCAGCCCGAAAACGTGGGAGGAACGCACCATCGAAGTGCCCAACGAGCTTTTGGAAATGCTAAAGACGCTGCCAAGGAACAGGCAGTGGGTCTTCGCCAACGGGAACGGTAACCGCTACACGCATGTCTGGGACGATTGTCGAAAGATCGCAAAAGCCGCCAAGGTGACCGATTTCCATCCGCACAAGTTCAGGGCCACATTTGCCACTTGCTTGTTGCAAGGCGGCATGGACTTAAAGACAGTGCAAAAATTGTTAGGCCACCGTGCGCTGGAGAGCACGATGCGCTACCTCGCGAAAGCTCAGAGCAAAAAGGTACGCGAGAAGGTCAACGCAATCTGGGCTTGATCTAACTGTTCTTGATCAATGTTGATCAATCGGTCCGTGGCTGGCCTGGGCTGGCCTGGTTCTCCTTGCTCGGAGCCAATAGTTCGGCTAAAGTGTGCCGAAATCCTTGGTTCGGTCGGCTTCAGCAGGCGTTGAAAACGAATAACTTAAGGCCCCGCAAATTCCACGCTGGCCTTGTACCGAAATCTACAATTTAGGGAACAGGCCGACATCACACGATTAGGTAAGAGTTGCCGACAACACACCCAGAATCGTCACAGACTCTCAACATCGCGGCGCAGAGTCTATAATTGCGCGCACGGATGGCTCTTACTCCTGGCACGAAACTCGGCCCCTATGAAATCCAGTCGCCTTTGGGGTCTGGAGGGATGGGTGAGGTCTACCGTGCCATCCAGAGCAGCCTCGGACGTCAGGTCGCCATCAAAGTCCTGCCCTCCGAGAAGGTCTCCGACCCCGAACGAACGCAGCGCTTCGTGCAGGAAGCGAAGTCAGCTTCATCGCTGAACCACCCCAACATCATCACCATTTACGACATCGGCCAGGCCGAGGGCGTTGACTTTATTTCGATGGAGTTGGTCTCCGGCAAAGCGCTCGACCGGCTGATTCCCCGGCACGGAATGCAGCTGAATGATGCTCTGAAGTATGCCGTCCAGATTGCCGATGCGCTCGCTCGAGCGCACGCCGCCGGCATCGTCCATCGGGATCTCAAGCCCGGAAACATCATGGTGAACGAGCACGGGCTCGTGAAAGTTCTCGACTTCGGCCTGGCGAAGCTGACCGAACCCATTCCTGCTAGCGACGACGAAGCCACGCGTACCCTGCGGCCCACGACCGAAGAGGGCAAGATCGTCGGTACCGTTGCCTACATGTCTCCCGAGCAGGCGGAGGGCAAGAAAGTCGACGCCCGCTCGGACATCTTCAGCTTTGGATCGGTGTTGTACGAGATGGTCACTGGAAAACAAGCATTCCACGCTGACACCAAAGCCTCGACCCTGGCGGCCATTCTGAAAGACAATCCGCGGCCGGCAAGTCAACTGGTCGATGGCCTTCCCAGAGAAGTGGAGAAGCTGATCTCCCGTTGTCTGCGCAAGGAGGTCAATCAGCGCTTCCAGCACATGGACGACGTCGAGATCGTGCTCGAGGAACTGAAAGAGGAGTCCGATTCCGGAGTGCTGGGAGCCGCTGCTGCGGCAAAGACAAAGCCTCGTCGTCGCATCACCTGGGCCCTCAGTGTAGCGGCAACACTGGTTATTGCAACGGTCGGAGTGTGGCTGGTTCGATCGAAGAAGGAAATGCCGGAGGCACCGTTGGTGGCAGTTCCACTCACCAGCTACGCCGGCAGGGAGTTGTGGCCGACGCTTTCGCCGGATGGCACGCAAGTCGCGTTTTCCTGGGATGGGGAAAAGCTGGGTAAGTCCGATATCTACGTCAAACAGATCGGCGTGGAGCCGCCTTTTCGCTTGACCAGCGATGCAGCGATTAACTACAGCCCTGCCTGGTCGCCGGATGGAGGCTTCGTTGCTTTCTTGCGGGCGCTGTCACACGACAAGACCGATCTCGTGATCGTACCCCAGCGAGGAGGACCGGAGCGAATTTTAAGCGAGATCAAGGGATCAATGCAGCAGGCTTTGCCCTGGGGCCCGTACTTGTCCTGGACCCCGGATTCGAAGTGGATTGTCTGCCCAACGCCCAGAAGCGGTGAGCGCGTTTGGGCTTTGCATTTGTTCTCCACGGAAACGGGAGAGCAGACCGAGCTAACCAGCCCGCCCAACAGCGAAGTCGGCGATGTGGCGCCAGCCGTCTCACCGGACGGCAAGACCTTGGTGTTCTCGCGAGTTTCCCCGGACAACTTCAATGCGACTCTGTGGCTGCTGCATCTTGGAGAAGGCTACAAGCCGCTGGGCAAAGAGGAACAGATTCCGTCCCCCGGGATGACAAACATCGGCGCGGCTTGGTTGCCCAATGGCCGTGAGTTTGTATTTGGTTCCAGAACTGGAATCAACTATGGGCTCTGGCGGACTGCGGTATCCAAGGGCGCTGTTCCCAGGAGGCTCGAGCTTGGAAGCGCTGGCGCGGAGCCGACGATTTCGCGGCTCGGAAACCGTCTGGCGTTTGCAGTCTTTAAGTTTAATCTTCATATCTGGCGCGTCGACTTGAAGGGTCCCGGCAAAGAACCAAGCCAGCCCATCCGTTTCATTTCCTCCACGCAGTACGAGTACTATCCCGCCTTTTCGCCAGACGGTCGGCGGATCGCCTTTATGTCGGAACGATCAGGAACGGATGAAATCTGGATCTGCGATAGCGACGGATCGAAGACCCTGCAGCTAACATCGTTTGGCGGGGCGGCGATCTACGGCCCGAGTTGGTCTCCGGACAGCCAGAACATCGCTTTTACGGTTGCACAGAAAGGAATGAAAGAGGACATCTATGTTGTCGGTGTGAACGGAGGCGCTCCCCGGCGCATGACGACAAATCCCGCGGAAGACAAATGGCCTTATTGGTCGCACGATGGAAAGTGGATTTACTTCAGCTCAACCCGCAGCGGCCGGGAGGAAATCTGGAAGATGCCATCCAACGGTGGGGAGGCGGTTCAGATCACGCGGAATTCCGGCGACATCCCGCAAGAGTCAGCAGACGGCAAATTTCTCTATTACATGAAGGGATGGCCGGAGGCCGTGAGTGTGTGGAGAGCCCAGGCCGATGGCACCCAAGAAACCAAGGTTCTCGACTCCGTGCATAGTGAAGGCCAATGGGCGGTGGTGAAGGAGGGAATTTACTTCTTCAGAACTCCCGACAAAATGGGCCACAGTGATATCGGTTTCTACGACCTTGCCACCGGCCAAACCAGGAAAATCCTCACAATTCAGCGTCCCGTGGATAACCATATCGCGGTTTCCCCCGACGGCCGGACAATTCTTTACCCGCAGTCTGACGAATCTGGCAGCGTCCTCATGCTGGTCGTGAATTTCCGGTAGACGTACCTCTTATGATCTATAACCTGCGTTCGTGAATCCTCGATTTCGAGATCCAGTCTGCCGTGGGGACGCGCCGGTGCGCGACCCGTTGAATCTGATCCGCTCTGTGAGTCTCTGGCCGTTGGCGCCTGGATCACGGGCAAACGTGAAGTAATCCCAAGCTAAGGTTAGCCGACAATCCAAGAGTTATGGTTCAGGTGGCTCGAATCAGAATGCAAGGTACACCTCGGAACGCTGGAGAGCCGACACTCCGTTGCTCAAGAATCCAAGAACTTAGGTGATGTCGCAAGTAGAGGTTCCGGAACGTGTCCAGAAAGTCGGTCCGTGACCGCTATACGCAGTGCCGGTGAACTGATTCACAGGTGTCGGGAAATCAGGGAGGGCCGAAGTGAGAGCAAAGTATCGCTGCGGGTTATGAACTGGTTTGCAATTGACACTGGATGAGCTTTGTACGGCGCAGCTATGCCCTATTGACGCCCCGATGCTAAATTCACGTACTTGACGAGCAGGACCTCGTTACCGATTTCGTTGTAGATCAACTCATCCACAGTGCCGCCCGCTAGAAGAAGACCGTATCCGCCGGGGCGCATTCCTTCTGCTTCGCGCTGCACGATGTGGGCCGCGGGATCGTCAGCAGGATTTGCCATAGCCGCGTGGGTAAGTGATTCGCGGCGGAAGCCAGCCCCGGGATCACGTACGTAAAACACCATTGCTCTTCCAGTGCGAACGGCGGTGACCTCAACCACCTGCTCGGGATTAAACGCCGCTCCGTGCTCCATTGCGTTCAGCAAGATTTCTCGCAACGCCTGCATCATTTCCTCCCGCGTGTCCCCAGGTAGTTGAGCACTCAACTCTTTCGCAAAAGTCATGAGGCGCTCAGCCGTGATGAGCCGACAATTTACGCGGACTGACACCCAGCCGGGCTTGGCCGACAGCACTTGTATGTCGTCTCGCCATTGGCTGTCGGACGCTGCGCTACGGGCGAGGTTTGCGATCTCGTCCGGGTCAAACGGAGGTGTGAAGCAGGCGAACACCCGGGCACGCAGGGCAGCGATGACTTCATCCGGGGTGCTGTGACGAGCCAGGACGATGCTCTTTACCCCAGGCCTGATGGCGCGCATCTCCTCCAGCAGTGCCAAGTCCTCCTCGACAGTGCTGTCGGGATTGGTGATTACGACCCCAACCGAGCGCATGCGCAACCGCTGCAGGGCGTCGGCGTGCCCTGCCGAGTACTCTATAGGGAAATCGGCGGAAGAGAGTGCATCGCCGATCTTCCGGCTCACTTGAGCGTCACTTCCAATGACTAAGACCCGGCTCATGTTGTGCTCCGCGGCAATGAACTCGGTAGTTGTAAATGGAAAACTTCTACAGACAGATCATAGATTAAGGGCTGGCATTGCGCTGTGAGACTTTGAGAACGATTCCCTCCGGGCAGAGGTAAACCTTCCGTAATCTTGCAAGGTAAGGTTAGCCGACGACTTGGGAGTTATCGCATTCTGAATGGGCATTGCGAGAAGGGGAACGGCATCGTTGGTTCCGCAGCGTGTTCTCCATCCTCTTCAACAGCAAACCGATTGCGCTCACGTCTGGACTGGTTGGAATTACCTTCACTTTGTGAGTGGCAGACTGACTGACTTGCCGGTCTGAGCGGACTGTCGTGCTGCATCCAGAATCTCGGACACGGTCATGTTGTTGTTCAGAGATGACAGGCTATTTCCTTCCTCTATGCCCCCGTTCAAGACCGCAGCCAGGTAGTGCAAAGGATCGTCGTACGGCGCGGTGAGGCTCTCTCCCTTCAGCATCCCGCCTTCGGACTCATTCGCCTTTCGGACCTCGATGCGCTCGGAGTCGATTGCCTTGGCATAGCCTGTGCGGCCATACACATCCATCTGCTTCAGAGCGAAAGGCCAATTCCAGGACGCCTGAACAATGGCAACGGCATTTTTGTAGTTGAGGATGATGTCTGCTTCATCGTCTACCTGGGGATACAGGTTCGGTTGCAACTGCTTGGTTACCGCTGTTACGGTTAGCGGAGTTTCGCCATCCATCAGCCAGGTCATGAGATTTGCGCCATAGCAGCCGAAGTCGAACAAAGCTCCGGCACCGTTCTGTTTCGGATCGATGAGGAAAGAGAGGAACTCAGGGGGAACGCCGATCAGTTTAGGTCCCTGATGGCCGTCACGAAAGACGGTCTGTACGATCGGCCCCAAAACGCCCTGCTTCAGTAGATTGAACGCCTCGGTATTGCTCGTGTACCAGGAAGTTTCCAAGTTGACGAGCACATGGATCTTGCCACGGTTCGCCGCGTCCTGAATGCCCAGCGCATCTTTGTAACTGATGGCCAGCGGCTTCTCCACCATTACGTGTACGCCCAATGCGGCACACTCCTCAATCACTCGTCTGTGCTCACTAGGGGCAGTGAAGACCAGCACTGCCCGAGGATGCGATTGCAAAACCATTTCTTGAATGCTGCGGAAGTGCAAACTCGCGGACAAATGATGGCGCTTTGCATACGAGTCGAAGAGAGTCTGGTCGGGCTCAACAATCCCAACGACCTGAACGTCAGGGCGATCTAGAATACCGCCAGCCGGTGTCAGCGAGCCGCCCTTCAGAAAACTCTCGACATGGCCGTGAGCCAGACCAACGATGCCTATTTTCGTCGGAGAACCTGGAAGGGCGGCAGGCACAGCGGCGTTGGAGAAACCAGCAAGGAAAGTAAACATCAGCACAAGAATCAGTTTCATAATGTCGCTCTTCAACTAAGCAGTAAAGCGCATACGCAAAATAGCCGCGACCAAAGCGGACTGCTCCGCTTCTTTCTGTGGAACGCACCTGTCCTCGATTATGCACGTATCACGGGCTACTCTTACCTAACCCGGTAAGGTAAGGTTTGTCGACAATCCGGACAGAATCAGCGGCCCTACGGCGATTCGCCTCTCTCTCTTTAGGTACTTGGGGAAATCAGTAAAATCCCTCAGCACTCTCTGCAGCACGCACATCCTGACAATTTTCTCCATCTCAACCGAAGCAGTAAAGTTTAGAATCTACTCGCTCACCAGGAGGTCATCATCGGAATGATCCCGTCTCTCTTTGATCGATTGGATTATCCTAGCCTCGGTCAAAGTGTGTACTTGAATCAGGCATCCCTAGGATTGATCGGTCAACCAGCAGTGACCGCAATGCACACTTTCATAGACGATGTTGCCAGGCATGGCAACCTCTACATGTCCGATAGTGATGAGGTGGGGTACTGTGAAACGCTCCGCGAACGCGCAGCCAGATTGTTTCATTGTGATTCAACGCAAGTCGCGATTGTCGCGGGCGCAAGTGAGATATTGGGGCAACTTCCGTCGTTACTTCAGCCAAGGTTGAATAGCACAATTCTGGCTGTTTCATCAGACTTTCCTGCGATAACTCGGCCATGGCTTCGTCTGGCTGCCCTAAAAGATCATAGGGTGCGCTTTGTTGGTGACCAGCCTACGTGCAATCTGACCGATACACTTATTGAGGCGATTGATGAAAATACTGCTGTGGTTGCGGTGAGCAGCGTGCAATACGCTACGGGTACGGTAGTGGATATTTCTCGCCTGCGCCAAAGCACTGCCCAGGTTGGTGCATCTTTGATTGTAGACGCTACGCAAGCGGCAGGTGCAATGCGGGTGGATGCGGCGGCATGGGATGCCGATGCCGTCGTTGCCAGTGGCTATAAATGGCTTGGTGGACATGGAGGCGTTGCACTGGCGGTCATGTCGCCACTTTTGCTTGAACAAATACCGCCTTTACCGGGTTGGATGGGCGCATCGGATCCCTTTGGATTTGATGCGACCTCTGTGTCGCTGGCTAATGATGCCCGGCGCTATACGCAATCAACGATGTCGTATGTCTCTATGGCTGGTCTCATGATAGCAGTTGAGCAGTTGTTGTCCTTGGGTGAAGCTCGAATTGAGGCGCATGCACGGAGGTTGGCAGCAATGTTGATTAGCGACGCCAGCAAGTATGGTTGGCAACCATTTCGCAGTGTTAGCGATCCTGCTGCGTCTCCACACATAATTTCACTGGGACACCCTCGCGAAAGAGTACAAACAATTGTAGAAAGGCTTCGTAGTCACAATATTGTGTGCGGTACACGTGGCGGACGCATTCGAATCTCGCTCGCCCCTTACAACGACGCAAGTGATGTCAACACTCTTATCGAAGCATTTGCGAGCGCCCGGTCTGGATGAATTTCAGAAATCGAAGCCACATCATCTCACCGGCTGCAGCTTTCACGCTTCACTTCAAAGGTGCTAACGTTCTGGGGATTCTATGGCAGGGCTCATCTACGTCTTCGTTTTTGCCGCTATCGCCGCTCTGGTAACTGACTATCGCTAATAGGCGATAGCGCTCTCGACTGGATTTGGCTACTCGGCTACTCCGCATTTCAGTCGGATCACGGGCTACCCTTACCTAACCCGGTAAGGTAAGGTTTGCCGACAAACCGGGAGTTATCAGGTGGTGTCTCGAATCGTAATGCTGAGTACAACCCTTCTGCGAGTAGTCCGTGATTCAGCCACCTGACCGCCAATTAGAACTGAGGTCAAAAAAATGCTAGTATCCCCACCAATATGACAGCAAGTGGTCCCACTCCTCGATACGCACTCGGGAGCACCGAGGCGGAACACGAGCGCTTAATCCGGCAGGCTGCGCTTCTCGCTCCTCTTACTGAACGACTTTTCCGTGAAGCAGGCATTGGCCCAGGTCAGCGTGTTCTGGAACTAGGCTCGGGTGTCGGAGACGTTGCCATGTTGGTGGCCCGGCTGGTCGGTCCAGACGGAGAGGTAGTGGGGATCGAGCGCGACGCACGTTCGATTGCCCGAGCCAGGGCTCGCGTCGCCGAAGCAGGGTTGCACAATGTGAGTTTCACGCAAACGGATGTGTCACAAGTCGTGAGCGGCAAACTATTCGACGCAGCGGTAGGGCGTTTCATTCTAGAGTTTCTTCCTGATTCCGTCGCTGCCTTGCGCTCCTTGTCCCAGCTGGTTCGTCCAGGGGGCATCTTCGCTTTCCACGAGCCATCTCACGTCCCCTTTCTGGCGCTTTCCGCGCACTTACCACTTTGGTCCGCGGCCGCTTCTTTGATCCCAAAGATCATTCGGCGCTCCGGGGCAAATCCCGAGATAGGACTTGCTCTCCATCAGATCTTTCTGGAGGCTGGGTTGCCTGAACCAACCATGCGCATGGAAATGTTGCTCGGTCGTGATCCGGACTTCACGCGATGGGTCCACGATGTTCTCTGCAGCTTGCGGCCACAAATCCAACAGCAGAGCATTTCCCTCGAAGCGCTGGGCGAATTCGATACTCTCGCGGAGAGACTTCAGTCCGAGGTTATGGCATCGAAGGGCGTTGTCCCTTATGTGGCCTTGGTCGGGGCCTGGTCCCACAAGCCGACGAACGTGACGTCCCTCTCGTGAAGCCATTCATGGAACCTCAATTAAATGTCGCAACTGCGGCGACGCTACCCATAGCCGGTCCGGAAGACAGGGTAACCGTATATGGCTGGAAAGCCCTGGCTGGATCTGCGATCGGCTATTCCATGGACGGGTTCGACCTGCTGATTCTTAGCTTCATGCTTGCGGCCATCTCGGCAGACCTGCGTTTGACAAACGCTCAGGCGGGCTCGTTGGTCACATGGACGTTGACGGGCGCGGTGCTGGGTGGATTCGTTTTTGGGAGCCTTAGCGACCATTTTGGCCGAGTCAGGGTCCTGACGTGGACCATTCTGATCTTCGCGGCATTCACCGGGCTTTGCGCCCTTGCGCGTGGCTATTGGGAGCTAGTTGCTTACCGGATTATCGCTGGTCTTGGTCTCGGAGGGGAGTTCGGAATCGGCATGGCCCTGGCCACAGAGGCCTGGCCAGCCAGCAAACGCGCCCGAGCGTCGTCCTATGTCGCAAATGGATGGCAGGCAGGAGTTCTCCTGGCTGCATTGGTAACACCAATGCTGCTCCCTGTGATCGGCTGGCGTGGCATGTTCGTCGTCGGTGTGCTGCCCGCTCTCGTGGCGTTCATCGTCCGCCGCACGCTTGATGAGCCGGAGATCTTCGTCAGGAAGCATGCGGCCAAGAAAGAAAACTCTTTTCGCTTGCTGGTAAAGGATGGCAAGACAATCAGGACGACCGTTGGCATCGCTACTCTGTGTTCAGTCCAATGCTTCACTTATTTCGGGATGATGGTCTGGATGCCCAGTTATCTGGCGAAGAGCCTCGGCTTCAGCCTCACCAAGTCCGGCATGTGGACCGCAGTCACGGTTCTGGGCATGGCGGTTGGCGTGTGGATATTTGGCCAACTCGCCGACCGGATAGGCCGCAAGCCGGTTTTCATCGCATTCCAACTTGGCGCGGCATTCATGGTCTATGTGTATTCGCGGGTCACCGACCCGCACATGCTTCTTTGGGTTGGCGGGATCATGGGATTGGCTGTCAACGGAATGATGGGCGGCCTGGGCGCTCTCATGTCAGAGGCGTATCCGACCGCGGCCCGCGCAACGGCGCAGAACGTATTGTTCAATACTGGCCGAGCGGTTGGTGGGCTGGGACCGCTAGTGGTTGGTGCTTTGGCCGCGAAATACTCATTCCGTGCTGCGATTGCCCTGCTCGCGTCGGCTTATGTTCTCGATATCATCGCTACAGTGTTCTTAATCCCGGAGCTCAAGGGAAAGGAACTGGAATAGGTAGGCTGCTGTAGTGGAATGAGCAGACTGCGTCTACACTCTAAGGACTGCGAAGTTCCTTCCGAATTGCCCGATTGCCGACAGCAAATAGAAAAACAGTCATATCGGATGGATCACGGGCAAACCTGATCTTATCCGCTACGAAACCACTCTAATCATTGATCGATGGCATGGAGGCCACCGATCATGAAGCACAGACCAACTTCCAGAAGAAGACGCAGCAGCACCAGGTCCGTCTTGCGCCTGCTTGATCTCGAACACTCCAAGACCGCAGTCTTGAACAGCCTCACTTCCCAGGATGCGCAGCGGGGATATCGTCAGCCATCGATGAATTCGTTGATTGGTATTGTTCAGAACCGCGGTTGGCGTTAAATAGAATAGTTGTTCTGCGCTACCGATCTCATCTCGAATCTCGTCAACTCGCGCCTGGCACGGTCAATCTACGACTAGGTGCCGTACGCCGTCTTGCGTATGAGGCAGCTGATTGCGGTCTGCTGAGTGCCGACCTGGCAGCGGGTATTCGTCGCGTTAAAGGTGTGAAGAAGATAGGCGTTCGCCTCGGCAACTGGCTGACTGCAGAGCAGGGGCAAGCGCTTTGGCAAGCGCCTGATCGCGAGCGGCTCAAAGGAAAACGAGACCGCGCTTTGTTGGCTCTCCTGCTCGCGTGTGGGTTGAGAAGACACGAAGCCGTCGCATTGACTCTGGATCATCTCCAGCAGCGGGAGGAACACTGGGCCATCGTCGACTTGATGGGTAAGGGAGGCCACGTTCGAACGGTTCCGGTTCCGGACTGGGTGAAAAGCGAATTAGAAGTGTGGCTTGCTGCGGCCGGCATTGATCGAGGAAGGCTTTTTCGCAGGGTCAACAAAGTAGGAAAAGCATGGGGAGAGGGCATGACGGTAAAGGCGGTTTGGCACATAGTGAAGGAATCCGCCAAGTGCATTGGCGTGCCGAAGTTGGCGCCGCACGATCTGAGGCGTTATGCCGCATCCCGGATTATGCCGACTGCCCGCGCCATGGCAGCAGCCTGAGCTGTTCCTCGGCGGAGTGATTCGGCATAGTCTGACGCCAGCCGAAATCGGAATACCGAACTGGCCATGATAAGATTCGCCCAAGCATACCTCGTCGTAACATTCGTGATCGACCCGAAACCCCGCCTTGGCGCGCCGACTGCTTAAGGCCGCCGAGGCAGCGCCGAAGAACAGTAAAGGATGCTAAACAATTATGGTGAGTGTTGAGCCTCGTTCATGTCCTGTGAAGCACACTGGATTATGCCGCATGGACCGGGTCGCACGACCGACGATCGGTAGGATTCGCGCAGTTTCGAGAGCATTTTAGAATCGCGATTCGGCATAATCCGGGATGCGGCATAGTGCAGAGCATTTTTAGCTCGGCGGCACGGCTACCAGTACGGTGCAGGCGGAGGAGAGAAATTGGGGGAGCCGCGCCGGTGAGCTAAAAATTCATTGGGCTAAGCCGCCGGCAGGATGTGTGTGCTATGGGTTTTGTAAGGGGAGAGGTACTTGCTAGTTGAGAGGAGAGATTGGAGGTAGCGATGTGAACGGGCTCGGTGGGCAGTGTTTCCGGGGGTTTTGCAAGCGCAAGTGGGCAAGATCGGAGGGGGTTGGCTGGCCCAAGCGTGGTTCGGAATGCTGCAAGCAACACAACTCCTCCGACTCGAGGGCCTCGAGTTCATGGAGAGAGCGATTTGAAGTCGCGCGGGATCAATCATGACGTATCTTGAATGGCCGGGGGAGAGCGAACCCGGGCCAATAACTTGACCACGATCATCCGGCCACGATGGCAAACTGGACATTCGCGCAGCGAGTGGCCGGTGAGCCTCTCGTATCGATCACGATAGTCTTCGCATGGCTGGCGTTGGGAGGAGCTTTCGTTGGGTGAAGCCATGTTCAGGAGTTGGCGGCAATGCTCCAACTTCTCCTTGCGGTATCGATTGCCCAGGAAGCCGTAGTAGCGAATGCGATGGAACCCGCGGGGGAGAACGTGGAGGAGGAATCGCCGGATGAACTCCTCCGCCGAGAGGGGCATAGTTTTCTGCCGATTGTTGTCTCGGTAGTCCCGCCAGTGGAATTTGACCTGCCCGTCTTCGATTTCCACTAGCCGATGATTGGAGATAGCGACCCGGTGAGTGTAGCGCCCGACATAGTCCACCACTTGCTGCGGGCCGGCGAAGGGTGGCTTGGCGTAGACCACCCATTCCTTCTTTTGTATCGGATTCAAATAGCGGGTGAACTCCAGGGGATCGTGAAGTGCCTCCAGCGAAGAGAAGAAGTGCAACTGGCCGGCGTCAAAGGCCTCCTGAAGATAGGTCAAGAACAAGCGGCGGAACAAACGGGATAGCACACGTACTGGCAAGAAGAAACCCGAGCGGCAAGGAAGCCAACGGGTACCATCGGGCGAGATTCCGCCGCCCGGGACCACACAATGCAAGTGGGGATGAAAAAGCAGGTTCTGTCCCCAGGTGTGAAGCACGGCGAAGAAGCCGATCTCGGCGCCCAGATGTTTGGGATCGGCAGCGATGGTAGACAAGGTCTCGGCCGTAGCTCGGAACAGGATGCCGTAGACCAAATCCTTGTTCTGGTAAGCGAGGGCAGCGATGTCTTCGGGCAGCGTAAAAACCAGGTGGAAGTATTGGCAGTCCAAGACTTCGGTTTTTCTTTTTTCGACCCACTGTGCACGAGCGAGCGACTGACACTTGGGGCAATGACGATCGCGGCAGCTATCGTAGCAACGCCGTTCGTAGGGACAGCTGTCGCAGTGTTCGAGATGACCGCCGAGGGCTGCCGTGCGACACACCTCGATCGCGGTCATGACGCGCCGATGCGCCGTGGAGAGGGACGCACCATGCCTCTGACGATAAGTTTCTCCATAGCGGCGGAAGATGTCCGCCACTTCCAGCTTTGGGCGGTCCATGAGGCCCAGCGGCTAGAAGAGTGGTGGTGGAGTGGACTTGACCTCCAAGGGAACAGGTCGCGGCAGCAGATCGAGCGGACTCGATGTCGAGCACACTTTGCTGGTCGCGATGCGGAGATATTTTGCTGTGGTCGCCAGACTGCGATGTCCGAGCAGTAGTTGAATGGTGCGCACGTCAGTGCCTTGCTCGAGGAGATGCACGGCGAAGGCGTGCCTCATGGAATGTGGGGTGATGGGTTTGGAAATTTTGCAAACACGGTGGGCTCTTTGGCACTCGTGCTCCACCGCGGCTCGGCTGATGTGCTGGCCCGGCATATCGCCGGGAAAGAGCCAGTGCTGCGGTCTTTCCGCTCGCCACCAGTCACGCAAGATCTCCAAGAGCTTCGGCGAGAGCATTACGTAACGATCTTTCTGGCCCTTGCCCTGCTCGACCCGCAGGACCATGCGCTTGCTGTCGATGGCGGGAGGTGTGAGAGCGATAGATTCGGAGACGCGTAGGCCGGCTCCGTAGCAAGTGGTCAAAATGGCGCGGTGCTTCCGGCTGGCAACGCAGGCAAGAAACTGAATGACTTCCTCGGGACTGAGGACCACTGGTAGGGTTTGGGGCTTTTTCGGTGCCGGGATGATATCTTCGACCGTCCAGTCCTTCTTGAGAGTGACTTTATACAGGAAGCGAAGCGCGGAAATGGCGATAAGGATCGAACCGGTGGCTAACTTCCTTTCGTTGGTCAAGTAGACCTGATAGGCGCGAATCTGCTCCGGTCCCAACCGCTCGGGTGACTGGTTGAAGTAGCGTGCGAACAGTGAGACCTGCTGGACGTACGACTCCTGAGTGTTCACCGCCAAATTGCGGATCTGCATGTCCTCGAGCATGCGTTGCCGAAGGGATGTCATGGAAAGCTCCTTTTTCAGATGGAATTCGCTGCAAGCAGCGACTCCATGGTTTCGCAAACGGGCTTATCGGGAAACAAGACTGAGGAGTGAAACCAGATGGATTCGAAGTTCCGAACTGAACGTCGTACGGGTTCCTACCGCGCAGCGGTTTAGTCCAACGCCGCTTATGCCGCACGCGGCATAAGCGTCGGACCTGTGCTCGGCTCTGCCATGCTTCGGGCGGGGAGTTGGAGCAGATCCAATTCCTTTTGGGGCACGTCTCAGTTCAAACCACCGAACGGTACCTTGGGTGCAAGCAGCGAATTCGATCAGCCGTTAATGATCGCATTGGGGTCGGGCCGAACCCTTGATGTGGCTGAGCCAGTTGTGGAAGGTTCGCCGACAACTCGGCCCGAGTCTACTCTATCGATTTCAATAACCACCTCGTCGCGTCTGTGACGAGGCTTAAAGGCGGAACAGTTGCCGTGCGTTACTGTGGGCGATCTTGACGCGATCAGGTTCGCTAATGGGAGCATGATCGAACCACTCGCTCGCTTCGGCCATATCGTCATACGGGTAGTCCACGGAGTACATAATGCGGTCGGCACCGACTTCAAGCATCACATCGTTTAGCGCTTGTGTGCGAAAATTGCCGCTCGTGGTGAAATAGAAGTTCTCTCGCAGATACTGACTCATCGTCAGCTTGCCTTTCGTCCGAAGCCCCCTCTTTGAAATGCGATTGTCAACACGCCAAATGCTAAACGGGAGACCTTCCCCGAGGTGGCCCAGAATCACTTTGAGCTTAGGATACTCATCGAACAGGCCGCTTCCCATCAGACGCAGGGCGTGAGTTGAGGCCTCAAGCGCGAAGCTCCATGCCCCACCCAGAAGCCATGGGTGGCCTTCGTAGTCCTGCCGCCGCGTGGACAATGGCAGGCGCGGGTGAAGATAGAATGGCACATCAAGTTCTTCGACCGTTGCCCAGAAAGGCCGGTATTGCGGCAGGTCGTAGAACACTGCCGAATCCGCCCCGCCATCTTGTGTAAACCCATGGACCAACGCACCGCAGAAGCCCAGTTCTTTAACGCAACGGGTCAATTCCTGGGCCGCAGCCTGAGGGTCTTGCATCGGCAATGCCGCAAATCCCTTTAGGCGTTTCGGATTTTTCGTGATGTTCTCTGCCAGATAATCATTCCATCGCCGTGAGGTAGTGATCGCTTCCGATGTATTGGGAATGGCTTGGATGCCCGGTCCAACATGCGAAAGGATGCAGAGTTCCACCTGACCTCGATCCATGTCAGCTATGCGCCTGCTACTCATGTCCTGCATTTGGAGCCGGAAATCTGGCGTGGGTTGTATGGGGTAAGTCGCGGCGGGGTCGGGAAAAGCAAAGTGTTCCTCCAGCGCGATCTTTCCGGTCATCGGAGCCGAATCCGTTCTAACCGCATCCACATTATTCTTGTCTGAGTCGGGCGCGTCTTTTGCCGCGCCGACGCCAGCGAGAATTCCTGCGGTTGCGAGAAGTCCCGCACCGCGCTCAAGAAACCCTCGTCGCGTGATCCCACTCTTCGGATTGATTTTCGTCATTTGGATTTCCCTTGGGAGCTGCGAAATTCCTCGGAATTCTATACCCAAACCGCTCCTTGGACGCAGACATCTGGTTAGGCTTTTAGCGCGCGCTACTGGAACGGAGTTGCGCCCGAGTCACGGGCAAACCTTACCTTACCGATTAGGGAAGGGTTGCCGACAATACGTCCGGAATGTGAACTCGGCTTGGGGTGCATGTACTCCAGCCCCTCTGCCCGCTTCTCGGCGCTCCACACATTTCAAGCCTTTGGGAAATTTCTGAAACGCCCCCACGCAACAACGGCTTGCGGGGCGCCCTCGCGGTCGAGTGACCTCAACGGTCAGGGCCGCCCGCTCATACAAGGGGGAGAAGGATTAGGCGTCGTATAATCTTGTGCGCGCAACTAGGGAGCAGAACCTATGAACGTACAAGAACAAATCAAGAAGTATATTACCAGCCAACCGGAGCCAAAACGCAGTGACATGCGAGAGTTGCATCGGCTCACACTTCAAGTGTCACCAGAATGCAAATTATGGTTCTTCGATGGTAAAGACAACAAAAATCATACTGTTTCCAATCCTACGATTGGATATGGATTTCACACAATAAAATATGCCAATGGAAAAAGTAGAGAGTTATTTCAAATTGGTGTGAGCGGAAACAAAACCGGAATCTCTGTCTATGTTCTCGGTCTCAAAGATAAGAAGTACTTAGCCAAAACGTATGGAAAAAAACTAGGCAAGGCGAGCGTGACCGGATATTGCATTCGGTTTAAAGCTCTAATGGATATAAACATCGATACGCTTGAAGCGGCAATACGAGATGGGCTTGCAGCTCAGAATGAAAAAGGCAAGCTGATGAAATAATTCCACTGTTAGAGGCAAGCATTTATCGATGTAAAGGCGCTCCGTTATAGGACGCCTACAGCCCTGACCCGCGCCACACAGCCATTCTCTATAAAACGGGTCTCCCGCAATAGTCGTGCGGCTCCCTGTCAGCGCTCCTTGCCTTTCTCTGTTTGCCGTTGCCCGCTGCGGAAGCATCACGAGCTACTCTTACCGAACCCAGTAAGGTAAGGTTTGCCGACGATCCGTCCAGAGCCTCGTTTTACATGTTCCACAGTCCGTATGTTTGGTCGGGCCGGTACATCCGATGTTACCTCTCGTTCGATTCTTGCGGATCACCGAGTCGCCTTCTGCGGCATTTTCGGGGTTCCAATCAAATTCCCGCTACCGAGATCTCCGAATTTAGGATTTGGACGATCGCTTACTTGCCGTCTACCGAAAACGCAAGCAAGACGTTTCCCGGCATTCCACCCCAGATCGCATATCCCGAATTTACGAAGAGCATCCCGTCGGCGATTGCCGGGCCCGCTCCATCCAGCGAGCCGCCTCTTGCCTCAACGCCGTTGACGGTTCTGTAGGTGCCGACGGTGTCAAAGTCCCACAGAATCTTTCCATCTCTGGCAGAGTAAGCACGCAGGTGTCCGTCAATCGAGCCCGAAAATGCCACCCCAGGAATGGCGCTCACGGCCGCCGATTGCGCGGGGCTGCACCTCTTCCTTTCACCGCACCCCGGCGGCGGCGTATACCAGACACGTTCACCCTTTTCGAGACTCAGAGCAAACATGCCGCCCCCTTGCTTGGGATCGACATCCGTGCCAAACGCATGCGGGACTGCGATGCGGCCGACATCAGACAGCGCCACGTAGATATTCGATCGGTCAACGGCAGATCCCCATTGAATGGCGCCGCCGACGGTCCCCTTTCCAATGCGCACCTGCCAGATTACTTCGCCATTCTTATCCGGATCGATGGCGTGAACCACTCCCGACTTTTGGCCAGCTACAAGTGCCCGCCGCCCATTCGTGAGGGTCACAAGAATTGGGGGAGAACCAAAGTCAAAATCTGGCCCATTGGACTCCGGGCAGTTGGTCTTGTCGGCCATGCGGCAAGCAGTGTTCCATACGTCGGAAGCTGTCATTTGCCGGGACCAAAGAATCTTTCCGGAGTCGAGATCCATCGCAAGGATGCATCGCTGTTCATGGTGGACGGATAGCTGTAGTTGTCACCCGTGGTAGCGTACAGGAGGTTTTTTTGTTCGTCGATTGTCGGACTGCTCCAGATGGCCACGCCCGAAGGGCCCCACAGTTGGGTGCCATTCTTATTTTTCTTCGTGGGACGCGCGTCTTCACCGATCGTGTAAGTCTTCCAGATTAGTTTTCCTGTCGCGCCGTCCAAGGCCACCAGCCTGCCGCGGAAACTGCAGCAGGGATAGTCGGTGGCGATCGCGGAAGCCTCTTCACTTGAGGACTCTGGCACATACAGACGGCCATGGTAAAACGTTGGGGAACCAGTGATGCGGGCAGCGGGGTGGCTGTCCGCCTTCATCTTCCATAGCAGCTTTCCCGTTTCAGCGCTTACCGCGTAAACGGTGGCGCTGTTGTCACCAAAGAACGCCACGAAATCCCGCCCAGATTCCGTTTGGATGCGGCCGATGACTACCGCTGTGCGCACGGATGCTGATGCTTCAAACCACCAATGCACGCACCCCGTTTCCTCGCTGAGCGAATAGACCTTTCCGCCCTGGCTTCCCACGAATACACGTCCGCCGGCAGTCGTGGGCTGGGCGCTTTCACCGTTGTCACCCGGAAAGCCGAAAGCCCACTTCAATTTCAGACGCGGCAGTTCTGCCGCGAATCCCACAGCGGTGTCCGTATAACGCGTATTGGCGATGTTCGCGCCCCAGGCATTCCATTGCGGTCCCGTCGGCGATTCGGTGAAAACACCGGGCGCTCCAGCGCACATGGCCCGCGGCAGTGGAGATATTTGTAGGGCGTGACCTAGTGGTTTTTCGGTGACGAATTCGGCGATGGCACGCCGCTCCGCAGGCGAAAGGTGGCTTGCCATGGAGATCATGGCTCCGGATTCCAGAACCGAGAGAACCCGCTCCGGGGACATCGCTCTTAAAGTCTCACGAGTGGGCACACGCTCCGCGCGAGCATCATGGCATCCGGCACAGCTCTTTTTATAGAGAGTCTCTCCGTCTTGCGCGGAGAGGAGGGAGGCGCAAAACAAGAGTACGCAAGAACCTGCGACAAACTGCTGAAAGAGCTTCATGAGTTGCACCCGTAGCTGTTGGAACGCGCGGGTCAGCATGGTCGCGAAGTCTATCACAGGGATGGTCTTCTCAATAATTCGAGCACCACCCGCTCGAGAATTGCTGGTTGCCCCGCGAGTACCCATTACCTTGCCCCATGGATGGCTCACGGCGAGAGCCGAAGAGTTTGACATCGAAGGCCTGCTGTCGGGGCAGCTTCTAAGGCGTTCCGATCCGATCGTGGGTCTTATGGGCGAATCGCCCTGAATTGGCTGTCGGCACACAGCGTCAGCGATCCGCATTACGATTCCGCCCGAATAACGGGCAAACCTTCCCTTACTGATAAGGTAAGGGTTGCCGACAAACAGCCCAGAAACTCTTCGGTGGCGACCACAGTTGCCAAAGCACGCTGGCTTATCGCGGGCAAACCTTAAGTCATGCCTTTTTGAGGCCCCGACCGGAGGGTTTTATGAGAGATTTACTGTTTGTCCCAGACCATCGTTATGCTTATTGGCACGCCGTCGCTGTTCACGCCTTCCGTCGTTTGGGTTAGGACCTTGCCGTCCTTGGAGACTACGCCTGTCACCGTGAAAAGAGTTTTGCCTGCTTTTTTCTCGACTGCTGTGCGCGTATTTGCGTCCACACGGATGATTGCTAAGGTGTCTGCGCCATTTGGGCGCCTGCCAGAAATCGGTGCATCCTTGCCGTCGAGATTGGACGTATAACCCCATGAAATCGGACTGCCATCCGCAGCAATCCCTTTGTAGGTGACCTTGCAGCCGTCACCTTGTGCGACCTCGGTTCGCGTCTCGCTCTTGGGCGGTTGGGAGCCCGTGAACTTAGACTTCGCCACGTTTAACTTCCACGTGCCTACCCACGGACTATCCTGAGCCAGCAACACGCCCGAGGCAATCAGAGATAGAGCAAGAACGGGGATCAATGCGAGGATTCGCTTCATCGCGTCTCTCCTTTTAGGTGTTTTGCGGCCGCTTTCTTCGGTACTTCTGGGTTGGCGCATCCTAAGCTTCCTCGGGCGCGAGCGCAACAACGTTAAGGAGACTCTGAATAAGCACGCTTCTAAAGTCGAGTGACCTCAAAACTCAGGAAAGTTTTATTTCCCGTGCGATCGTCGAACTCTAAAACTTTGTTTCTAGCGCCCTTCTGGCCGCCTTGCCATGCCAAGAAGGACGGCGGTTACGCCGCCACGAGCAGTTTCTTGCGACTCAGAAATAGATTGACCAGAGCGCAGGTGACAAACAAACGATGCGCGTTTTTCTTCAGCCCGCGGTACCGCACTTTCACAAATCCAAACTTCAGCTTCATCACCTGAAAGACATGCTCGACCTTGGACCGCACCTTCGACTTTGTCCGGTTCTTCATCCATGCCACTTTGTCCACAATCTGACCTTTGTAGCGACAGCGTCGTTGGGTGCAGTCTTGCGCCCGCGGCGCGCCCTGGCGGATCACTTCCGTTTGTCCTTGATATGCCCCATCGCCCCACACCCGCGTCTCTTCTCCGTGCAGTAGATCGGGCAAGATCTCCACATCGGAAACGTTGGCCGCCGTCGCCACCGCCGTGTGAATCAGTTTCGTCTTGCTGTCCACCCCCACGTGCGCCTTCATCCCGAAATACCACTGATTTCCTTTTCTGGTCTGATGCATCTCCGGGTCGCGCCTCTGCTCGCGGTTTTTGGTCGAGGAGGGCGCGTGAATAATCGTCGCGTCCACGATCGTGCCCGTCGTAATCCGCACTCCCTGGGCTTGCAAATGCAGGTTGACTGTCCCCAAGATCTCTTCCCCCAGGTTGTGCTTTTCCAATAGGTGCCGGAAATTGCACACTGTGGTCTCATCCGGTACCGGTTCTCCTCCCAAATCAATGCCCGCGAACTGCCGCAGCGTCGCCGAGTCGTACAAGGCCTCTTCCACCGCCGGGTCCGCCAGATTGAACCACTGCTGCAGAAAATAAATCCGCAGCATCTTTTCCAGTTCTTTCGGCCGTCGCCCGTTTCCTGGCTTCGGATAGTGCGGCTCGATCAAGGCGCACAACTTTGCCCACGGCACCACCTGCTCCATCTCTTCCAAAAAGATTGCCCGCCGCGTCTTCTTCGTATACCGCTCGAATCCCGTCATCATCGCCAGTGTCCTCTGTTGGCTTGGAGATTTCATCTGGCGCTACTTTATCTATACTCGTTGTGGAAAAGGAGCACTTATTCAGAGTCTCCTTAGACGTAATTGGCGAAAAATCCCGGTTACACTTATTTGACCGGCTTGTGATGTGATCGCCCGTTTAACGGGTGGTAGTATCGCCACCAGGCGGTCGCGTCGAATAATCGGGTTGCGCCCAAATGTTTGCTTCTGCGCATTTCATGTGGCTCATTTTCGTTGTGTTCTTCGGCGCGATTCTGATCGCCGCGAGCGAGGCGGGATTCCTTCTCGGTCGGAAGGCAGAGTCGAGAAGTGCCGAGAACGCAAAATCCCAGTTGGGGGCGGTCGAGGGCGGCATCCTCGCCTTGCTCGGTCTGCTACTCGGATTCACTATGTCCATGGCAGTGACCCGATTCGAAGTACGCAAGCAGCTTGTGCTGGACGAGGCCAATGCTATCCAGACTTCCTACTTGCGCACCCGCCTCATTCCTGCCCCCGACAGTACGGAGATTGCCAACCTGCTCCGCGAATATGTCGCTGTCCGGCTCCACTACGCCGACGTCGTTGACGACTTTGATCAACTCCAGACCACGCGGGAACAAGCCGAACGCTTGCAAAATGAATTTTGGACCCGGGCCGTCGCTTATGGGCAGAAAGACCCAAACCCTGTCAAAGCCGGATTACTGTTGCAGTCGTTGAACCAGACTATTGACCTGGAGTCGGCACGTTGGATGGCCTTCCAAAACCATGTGCCTCCGACGGTAATCTACGTGAACTTTGTTGTCGCCTTGCTTGCAACAATCCTGGTGGGCTATGCTTTCGGCCGCCAGGGCCAGCGCCAAGTCTTCTCCACGACAATGTTGGTGCTCGCGATCACGGTAGTACTTGCCGTCATCGTAGATCTCGACCAGCCACGGCAAGGTTTCATCAAGGGGAGCCAGCAACCGCTGGTTGACCTGCAACATCTGTTGACATCCAAGCAGTAGCCGCGCGAAAATACCCGCGTCCGGCGGTGCTGTCATTGGGTCTAAGAAACTCCGCGTGCCGGAATCTGAGGCCGCCGCTCGGAACTGTTAGTTTTGACGGGCCGGAGTTAGGGCCACAGACGGGGGCAGCTTCACGTTCCACGATTGCGAATCTCAGTAGCACGCCAATCAAAGTCGTCACACCTGAGAAGCAAGAAATGGACTACGCAGCTACAGAGTTCACAAAAGCCGACGGCTCCGATCGGACCGGGGAAGACGGGACGACGACAGCAACTGCAAAGTAATTTGCCACCGCCCAGCTTCTCGACAATGCGATAGTGCGAGATGGTTTGGCCGATCACTGGAGAATCCTACGGCTGTGAAATAGGCAAGTTAATGATAGCCGTGGACTTGGCAGGGCTGCCAGCCAATGAAATGATAAACTACGCGCACCTCCAGAACTCGGATAACCCAGCATGCGTAGGTTTCCGGACACGGGGCTTTCAATGCGCGCAACGGAGATATAATTATACGACTCGCATTCGGTTCTCGTGCTCATCATTGGCCGCAGAAGTAGGGCCGGTGCAAACTGGCACTTTGGTCGTGTTTGTTGTTGACAGGGCACCATGGTGGTCGTAACATCCTCCAATTCCTGCTGAATTTAATGTAGAACAGACGCGAGCCGGGTAAGTTTTCATACCTCTTTCTGATTCACGTCGTTTCCGCGCGGCACGAACTATTTCTGTCAGTCAGCTCTCCAGTGGACCTGAAGTTCTTGATTCAAAAGCGAGGGTCAATGAAAAACTACAAGATTGTTCTCGGATTGTTGAGCAGTTTGTGCCTCCTCATCTTCACCGCGCCAGCCATGCACTCACAAGACAAGAATGCTCAGGGCGCGGTCCAAGTCCACCTGGTTGCCACCAACGAGGCCCAGCGTGGTGACGAAGTTCCCACTCTGCAGCAGGGCGACGTAAAAGTAAAACAGGGGAAGAATTTTCTGAAAGTGAACCAGTTGATCCCAGCCAAGGGCGACAATGCTGCGCTCCAGTTGTTTGTCTTGATCGACGATACGCTCGGCACTGCGATTGGAAACAATCTCAACGACATTCGGGATTTCATTAATGCCCAGCCTGCGACAACCGTGATTGCTGTCGGCTATATGTCGAATGCGGCTGTCCAGGTTGCCCAGAACTTCACAGCCGATCACGACCTCGCCGCCAAAGCCCTCCGCCTGCCTCGCGGAAGCTTGTCGACGATGGATAGTCCGTATCTGTCTCTGATCAGTTTGGTAAAAGGATGGCCCCAGCAGAATGTCCGGCGTGAAGTCCTGATGATGTCAGACGGCATCGACCGGCTTCGCGGAGAGCAACCCGGACGCTCAACAGCTCAGCCTATGACGCCCCGCTCTGGACGCACGCAGCCCGGATCTTCGCGTCTGGGCCCGGACTATGGCCCCGTGTATCACAGCATGCCAACCATGAGCCCCGACGTGAACTCCGCCAGCGAGATCAGCCAGCGCTACAACGTGATTGTCTACTCGCTGTACGCCGTGGGCGTCGGACGAGCTGCCCGAAGTTCCTGGGATCTGCAAATTGGCCTTTCTGGCCTCACCAAGATCGCCGATGAAACCGGCGGCGACTGCTTTTCTCTCGGCACTTCAACTCTGGTCAGCTTCAAACCCTACCTGGACCGCCTGCAGAAAATGTTCGACAACCAGTACTACGTAGTTTTCCAAGCCACGCCGGGAAAGAAAGATGGCTTGCAGCGTGTCAACTTAACCACGGAGGTGCCGAATTCCGAGATAGCCGCTGCCGACAACGTCTGGGTTCCGGCAGGCAAATAAGTAATCGCACGAAAGAACCTCAAGTCCTTGGTCAAATTTGGACACGTACCATACAGGACGTTTTCGAAATCAAACAGGAAATTAGCGTCGACAAGGAGGAATAATATCCATGAACCAGATGCCTAAACTGCCGCGCCAGGATTTCGGTTTCGATCCAGACGATCGCAAAGTCCACGAGCCGAGCGGCGTTCGTCGCGAGCCCGCGAGGCGGCGTTTCTTGCAACTTGCAGCGGGAGGCGCCTTCGTGGGCTGGATAGGAACTGCAGCCTCACAGTTAAGTTTTCCCGAACCAGTCTTCGCCCAAAGCACGCTCACTCCGGATGCTGCGCTGGCGGAACTGATGGCGGGTAACGAGCGCTTTGTGACCCGGAACATCACCTCCGACGCCCAGGATCTCGCCATCTTGAAGCAAAACAACGCCGAAAAGCAGGAGCCCTTCGCTGCGGTGCTCTCCTGCGCCGATTCCCGCGTGCCCGTGGAGTTGGTTTTTGATCAGACCATCGGCCACATCTTTGTAACCCGTGTCGCGGGCAATGTCGCCACCTCAGAGATTATCGCGAGTCTGGAGTACGGGGCGGCGGTTTTGGGCACGAAGGTGATCCTAGTCATGGGACATGCAGGCTGCGGCGCGGTGAAGGCGACGATCCAGGGTGCGGAAGTTCCTGGGCAGATCAGCGCCCTCTATCCCCATATTCAGCCAGCAGTCGATCAGGCCGGAACCAATCTGGACGCGGCCACTAAGGCGAACGCCAAGATTCAAGCGGCCCTGCTGGCCGAATCGTCCACGGTGATCAAGGGGCTGGTGAAAGAAGGCAAGCTGAAGGTTGCGGCAGCGTACTACGATATTGCCACTGGTAGCGTGACGTTGCTGAGTTAGTCGGCGCACCCATGACTTCCTCAGCCACACCTTATGGCCCTTCTGGATTCGGAACTTCGCAAGATAGGGCGCAGCTCGGCTGTCGCGAGCGGACTGTCTTGGTTTTGCGCGGGATCCTGAAGGCGAGCGAGATACCAAAAATTTCATTCGTGTCCCAGCCACTGGGCAGGTTAACCGACTGTAATAAGTAGTAAGGCCGAACCGAAAACGAATCGGCGATGGGCAGTCGTACTCCCACCTGGAAGCGGTTCTGGGTATAGCTGCTGCCGCCATTGGCGAAGGGGTTGTTTCCGGGAACGATAAAGAACTCGTTGCTCACGACCAGCACCGGCGGCCGCGACATGCGAAGCGGTAAGGTGTATTCGACGCCGGGGCGAAATCGAAGACGTGCCGAAGCAGGCCGGTTATCAACAAAGCGTCCCTCGATGAGCGTGCGGAGTGTCGGCCGCCACGGGCCACGGGATGTACTCAGGGTGAGATTGAGCTGCACCCGGTTTTCGTAAGCAATTGCAGGATTGCCAGGAAAGCGCTGGTAACGATAAATCGGTATCAACGTGAACCACGGCCGCAGACGGAAGGCAACACCGCCTTGAACGAAGTACTCGAACAGGTTGGACGCTCCCTCGTCGAACCGCTCGTGGAATTCGACATCCAGAGATTTATTCGCCGAAAGGCCGGTGGAAATTCCCTGATCGAGCCAGAGTCCTATCTGCTTCTCATCTTCGGGGTCCTCGGGCTCCTCTTGTTGCTGTGCCCTAGCCGGGACAGCCAAGACGCAACCGCACAGCACCGCAATGACGCAGATCATGCGCCGCAATGTATTCGGGGTCATCAAAGCATCGCGGTGTCCCGCACGGTTGCTCATGGCCTGAGCCAGCCAGTGTTCCCATTTCAGCGAAAGCACCGCCAGGAAACCAATTTCACTTCTTGCAGTCGCCCGATGCTGGCTGCACTTTCACGACCTTGAAGTGAGGCGTCGGTCGTCCCATCGCATTGTCAGTGCTCGGCGTTAGGAGAGGAACTGGCAAAACTAACAGGAATCCGTAAACTAGTACTATGACCACATGAATAGTAATACAGATAGATACTTGTCAGCGGACAGGTCCGGGCGTATTGCTGGGGCATGGGAGACGGCAGGAAAGTTCAGCTGCGGTTGTCCAAGCCGGAGCAGCAGCAATTGGATGACTTGTTGAGCGGCGGTCTGCAGCCGGTACGGACCGTGCTGCGAGCCTTGGTGCTGCGACAACTGGCGGATGGGCAAGCGATTCGCAAGGTAGCCCGCAACGTGGGCTTGACCCCGAAGACGGTTTGGCTGACCAGCCAACGCTATCAGCAAGGCGGTCTGGAGGGAGCCTTGTATGAGCGGGCGCGGCCGGGGAAGGAAGCGCGGTTGGATGCCCAACAGCGGCAGCGCATCGTGGCTCTGGTCTGCAGTCCGCCGCCGGAGGGCCGGGCGCGGTGGACGGTGCGCTTGTTGGCGGAGGAGGCGGTGAAGCGCAAGCTGGTGCCGGGAGTGGGACGAGAGACGGTCCGAATCCTGCTCGAAAGCCACGACCTGAAACCGTGGCGGGAAAAAAATGTGGTGCGTGGCCGAACTCGATGAGGAATATATTGCGCGCATGGAGGATGTGCTGGCCGTGTATGAAAAGCCGCTCTCGGTACGGGAACCGGTGGTGTGTATCGACGAAAAACCGGTGGTGCTACATCAGGAAGTTCGACCTCCGGTAGCGATGCAGCCGGGACGGGTGGCCCGTCGGGATGGTGAATATCGGCGTTGCGGAACGGCCAATGTGTTCTGCGGTGTCCAACCGAAGGCGGGGCGGCATTTTACCAAGGTGACCAACGACCGCTCGTCGCCCGAGTTTGCCGATTACCTGCTGGATGTGGCGGCGCGCTACCCCGAGGCCGATACCATCCATCTGGTGATGGATAATTTGAGTTCGCACACCCGCAAGGCGGTCGTCGAACGCTTTGGGGCAGAGGCCGGCGATTGGCTGTGGAATCGGTTCACCGCGCACTACACCCCGAAGCACGGGAGTTGGTTGAACCAGGCGGAGATCGAGATCAGCTTACTCTCCCGGCAATGCTTGGGCCGACGCCGGATCGGAGATCGAGCTTCTCTGCGGAAGGAAACGCGGGCGTGGAACCGCCGCATGAATCGCGACCGAGTCACGATCCAGTGGAGCTTTACTCGCACGCAGGCTCGCAAGAAGTTTGGCTACAAAATCACGCGGTCACGGTACTAGAACGCGATACAAGAGTAAGCCATCACACTCTTGACAAGATCTTGAAGGGCGAGCGCGTTCGGCGCAGGACTCTCGCCAAGATTCTTGCGACATGTTCACGATTACCTAAAAACAACTAAACTCAACCGTCGCCATTTACTCGTTCACGCTCACCTCATTTGCGCTATAACCCACACCGTCTTCGTGTTAACAAGTCGAGGACCTGTCATGTCTAGCGATTCTGGTTCAGATTCACAGCATTCTCCATAACCCTTTCCCGAAGAATCCGGACACAACCACGAAGCTGCTCAAGATAATTCCCCTGTTGACTGTCAGTTCTGACAGTATTCAAATACAGCCGCTCTTCGTAAACCCGTGCCGGGGGAGTTGGCCTCTAGGGGCTTGCGTGGGCCCCTTTGGCGACTGTTCTACATCAGTAGATTCCGGAGGTAAAACCATGATGGAAATGAAAGCCATTGCTCGTGCAGTTGCAACTCTTACGATTCTTTGTGCAGCTGTAATTACGCATGCTGACCCGAACGTCAAATTGACAAAGGTCACGTTCAGTCACACGGTTGAACTTCCCGGCGTGATCCTTCCGCAGGGGAGTACTTATGTATTCAAGTCCATTAAGTCGCTTGGAAATCGGCGTGTTGTGCAGGTTACAAACGAAGCGGGGAACATCTTAGGGACATTCCTAACGATCTCCGATTACCGCCACCAAGTAACTAGCCACACCTTCATGGAGTTCGGAGAATCGTCCGCGGGCTCGCCGGTACCGATCAAGGCTTGGTTCTATCCAGGGGAACAGATTGGATTCAGGTTTGTGTACCCAAAACAGGAGGCCGAACAGATCGCTAGCACCTACCAACAGCTAGTCCCCGAGGGGCCAGAGTTAGGGGCACAGACAGAGGCAGCATCAGCTTCCACGATTGCGAATCTCACTAGCACGCCAATCAAGGTCATTACACCTCAGAAGCAAGAAACGGACTACGCAGCGGCAGAATTCACAAAAGCCGACGCCTCCGATCGAGCCGGGGTTGACGAGACGACGACAGCAATTGCAAAGTAATTGCCGACAAGAGTCAGGGCCCCGTAGCTTGGATAGTCAGAAGGGAGGAAACCGAATCCTGAGAACCCATCGACAAAGCCATCGAAAGGATGGCGAGCGAGACATCAGGCCGCAACGAGTGAATGTAGAAGTAGCCTCGAAACGGAATCCCAGAGGCCGAGCCTTTCTTCATGGGCCGAAGGCAGAATGGCTCGTCGTAAACCGACGGAAGGCAATTCCGGAGTGATGTCGTTTCTCATCAACCAGGATGGCGTTGTATTCGAAAAGAATCTTGGGGAAAACACCGCTGATGTGGCCAAGGCCGTCGCAGGATTCAACCCTGACGATACTTGGGCGCCTGTGGAGTAAGCTTTCTCATCGACCGGCGCGTCTATTAAGTTTTCCTGACAGACGGGAGGACCAATCTTCATGAACCGAGCAACTCTCTTCTGTAATTGTTAAGGAGGAATCTGCATGAGAGGATTGTGGTTTGTGCCGTTATTGTTGGGCGGCTTTGTCTTAGCACAAGAAGGCAATCCCAGCAACCCGAGCCAGAACAACTCGAAGACTTCCACAGGACAGATAACGGTGCAGGGCTGCGTCGGCAGATCTACTGGCGATTACATACTGACAAAGCCGGACCCGGGTATGACTTATCAACTTCAGGCTACTGGCAAAATAAAACTAAGCCACTACCTGGGGCAACAAGTGGAAGTGACCGGAAAGGAATCACCCTCGCTGAGAATGAGCTCCAACTCCTCAGCAAGGACGGGTCCGGCCTCGGTAGCTTTAATCATCACCTCGATCAAGACCATCGAGAAGGAATGCTCCGTCCGATAGCCAATTTAGCGTGACCGAATCGTCCCGAGGGCCTGCCCCCGTATTGAAGAAGCACGCTACGTGGGATTGTTGGCGCGTCACTGCAGTAAAACTGCAGTAGTTCCATGGTCAAAACAGTGCAGATCGGATCACAATGATTCAACTCGTCAAGTTTGTAAGCTGTTGAGAAATAGAGTAGAGTAGAAAATTTTCCCAACGGATCAGAACCCTTCTGTGTACTCAAAATCCGCCGGACTTCGGTCCTTGGGGGTTCGACTCCCCCTCCCGGCACCATGACTTTTGTAATCAGTACGTTGCTGTTTCCTGTAGCATCTTTGTAGCAGAAACGCCACGATGCGCCTTGGATTCCCCGGAAAAGGGGCTAACTGTTCTTGATCAATGTTGATCAATCGGTCCGTGGCTGGCCTTGGCTGGCCTGGTTCTCCTTGCTCGGAGCCAATAGTTCGGCTAAAGTGTACCGAAATCCTTGGTTCGGTCGGCTTCAGCAGGCGTTGAAAACGAATAACTTAAGACTTCGTAAATTTTCACGCTGGCCTTGTACCGAAATCTACAGATTTCGGGCTGGAGTCGTCTGGCGCAAGCCAGACTGCGATGAGTTCCAAACAAGTTTGGGTTAGTTTAGCGTGAGACCGGCGCAGTCCAAAACACCGCGACCGAGCGGCGTCTTTGCGATCCGCAATGTGACTTGGTGAACCGATTGTTGACATGGGCCTTTGTAGCCCGTAGCATCCCTTTTCAATGAGTTGTTCCGGCTCCGAACATCGGTAGGAAACGAGTGTTCGAATGAGTCTTCGAGACTTTCTGTCCAAGCAGTTCATCGACGTGATTGATTGGGTTGAGCCTGAGGATGGAATCCTTGCTTACCGGTTTCCCATGCAGGATCGTGAGATCCAAAACGGTGGCAAGCTGACGGTTCGGGATTCGCAGATGGCGGTATCCGTGAACGAAGGCAAGGTCGCTGATGCTTTTACGCCGGGCTTGTACACTCTCACCACGCCACACGTTGCCGATCCTGACCTACCTGCAGAACTGGGACAAGGCCTTCCAGTATCCATTCGAGTCGGACGTGTACTTCCTTTCGACTCGAATTCAGACGAACCGGCATTGTGGGACACCGAACCCGATCACGATTCGCGACAAGGAATTCGGGGCCGTGCAACTGCGCGCATTCGGGATCTACACGTATCACATCAGCAATCCCAAAGTGTTCTATTCGAAGGTCAGCGGAACGCGTGACATCTATCGCGTTCCGGACCTGGATGGACAATTGCAGAATACGATCGTCGGCCGGATCGCGGACACGTTCGCGAGCAGCAGCTTCCGACAGAGAGATCAAAAGGCTGGACCCGCCGAAGGTCAATCCGGTAACTCCAATTGTTGTCTGAGAAGAACGACTTCCGGGGGCTCCCAGCCGAGCCGTCTGTAGAACCGCTCTGCATCCCGCCAAACGTCGGCGATCAGAACTCGCTGATTCCGGCCGAGGAGAGCTTTTTCTACCGCGCGCACCAAGCTGGTTCCGATGCCGTGATGCTGCCGTCGGGTGTCCACAACCAATTCGCTCAGGTAAGCCCGGAATCCAAGGTCATGGGCACAGACGAAACCAAGGATCTGACGGTCGTCTTCCCACACCAATGCCAACCCACTCGCGGATCGGATTGCATCGGCAACGGTCTCATCGGACCACCAGGGTTGCCAGAATCCTGGAACTGCCTGCATCAGGGCTCGAATGCTTGGAACATCAGAGGCGATCGCTTCTCGAATCATGCCTCATAGTTTCCCATACGACACGCACATCGACGTGCACCGAAGCGCAACCGGTTCCCAGATGGCGCTTTGCGCTCATTGGCCTGACCATCTACTAGAAGGGCTCTGGATCGATTTTTTGATCGAGGTAAATCCAAAGCACACGTGAAACAAACGTCAGCATGGGGGCGAGGGGCAAGAACAACAAGCTCGCCCCGATTGCAATCTTGTCCAAACGCCAACCGGTGAGGGCCCAGAGGGCGGCGCCAAAGACAAAGATAAAGGCGAGGGCCAGGCCATAACTGATGTACATGGCACCGAGAAAATATCCCGGCTCGCGATTGAAGCGGAGACCGCAGGTCGGACAGCAATCATGCATTTTGGGGAAGCCCCAATAAATGGAAGAACGGAAAATTCTTGCCGATCGGCATCGAGGACAAAGCTGGCCGAAGATGCTGCGCAAGGCGGATGGACGAGAACGGGACAAGAACAAATGATAGTGGATACCAATTGCGTTTGGAGCCCAAGGTTGGGTCAAGGCGAGTCGGCTCAGGAAGTCATCAATCAGAGTAATGGGACGTTGCGCCACCTACCTCAGCTGCATTTTGGAAATGGAAAAATGAATGCTTTAATGACTATGCGGAGGCCAGCAAAGGAGCGCTGATGTTGAAGAAGCCAATAGCCGAACTGGCTGTGGCAGTGTTCGCAGGTCCCCGCGCTTAGTTCTCTAGTCAGTCAAGGCCCCGTTGTTGGTGTAATCGGGATGTAACAACAATCGTGCCCGACTCTCGGAGATTGCCCATCAGGCCCGGGCTTTCGGTATCAACCGAGGTCCCTCAGAGATGAAATGCGCGCAAAGCGAGACTAGCTGTTCAATCGCCTCGCCAGTCACATCTGTTGTGATTAGGTCCCAGAACGTGTCCCCCATCACTCCCATCCACCGGTGGAAGGATGTCTCCTGGGATACCCCTCTCCTACTCGTAAGGTACTGGGTATAGCGCATTGGAAACTTTCCCTTGAGCGCTATTGAAGTCGTGATTTTCCAATCATCCGCTTGGGCAACATGCTTGATCGTTTCGAATTGGTCGATCCCGGAAATGCCGCCCAGCACCGCTGCGACTCGCGCCAAAACCGTGGCTCGAAAGACCTTGTTCGAATGCTGGGCACGAAGCTCCTTCTTGTTAATCGCGTCTTCTATCTCTCGCTCTCTCTTACTCGGTCCGCCATACCGTATGGACCCAATGATCGGATACTCTATTACGCTTCAGTTCTCATAGCTCTTCAGCAGTTGCTGCTCTTCTTCCGTTATCGGCTCGCCCACACATCTCGGCAGCCACGGGGGTTGCTGTGCTTAGTACGAGCCAACGCAAACATTCGCCGCCGATCGGCGGGCAGGGTCAACATGAATTCATAGAGCCTGAGCGAGAACCGACATCTCAATCTAGAGAGTAGCGAGAACTCGTCTTCGACCTCGCGCTGAAATTCACGTTTTGCCCACTGGTAATAGTTGACCGCAAACTGTTCTTCAAGTTCTGTCATTTGTTCCCCGAAGCGTGGGCACAAATATGCTGCCACCGCGCCCTGTGCCCGAGGCCGCAAATGTCAGTTGATGTTATCAGGCGATTTTACTCAAAACGACCGGTTGCGGCGATGAGTGCTAGGGGGATATTGCGACAGTTGTGGTGGCCTGGCCAAGTTTGCTCACATCTCGCTGGGCTCTTTCCTCCAGAGCCACGCGAATGCCTTCCCTTGGTCGCAGAGTGAAGCTCGGCAGAGGTACGACCGGATGTCCCGCCACCAGATGCAACTTAAATCTTCTTGCGATCGTGGCGAGTAAGAGTACGGCTTCCATCATCGCGAATGACGCTCCAACGCACTGCCTGGGACCACCACCGAATGGAAAGTATGCGAACTTCGGCAACTTCTGACATTGTTCAGTAGTCCACCGGTTTGGGTCGAATTTTTCTGGGTTAGAGAAGAACCTTGAATCACGGTGCATCACCCACTGACTCATCACAACGTTCGCCCCTGCTGGAATGCGGTAGCCACTCAGTTCAAAGTCTTTGATCACTTGGCGAGCAACGCACCACGCTGGCGGGTAGAGCCTCATGGACTCCTTGATCACGCTTTCGGCACAAGTTAAGGATGGCAAATCAGCGATATTGGGTACGCGCCCTTCGAGCACTCGGTCCACCTCCTCCTGCAGTTCTTGCTGCGCCTGAAAATTCTGACTGAGCAGATACCATGCCCACGAGAGCGCCAAGGCAGTTGTTTCGTGGCCGGCAAGAAGAAACGTCATAATCTCATCGCGGAGTTGCTTGTCGTTCATTTGGCTGCCATCTTCATCGCGAGCCTCCATAAGCATCGAGAGCAGATCCCCAGTCTTCTGCACATTCCTCCTCCGCAGGCGGATGATTTTGTAGACGTTGTTGTTCAACTTGTCTACGGCGCGGCGGAATTCGAACATGCCGGGCAACGGCAGCTGCCGAAAAAATGGCGGCAGGAGCATTCGGGCGCCGATGCTGTTCCGCGTCATGACATTCACGGCCCCAGAGATCTCCTCCGTCTCTTCGGCTTCGACATTAAAGAGTGCTCGTACTACGATACACAGCGTCAGTCTCATCATCTCTTGATGAATGTCTACGACTGCACCGTCCTGCCAATGGGATAGCATCCGCTCCGCATAGTTCGTCATGACATCGGCGTAAGAGGCGATTTTCTCGCGATGAAACGATGGCTGGCTGAGGCGACGCTGCCTCTTCCAGTGTTCCCCCTCGCTTGTAAGCAGGCCATCTCCGAAAAACCAGCGGCTGTTCTGGATCACACGGTCCTTCAGGAAATTTTGGTAATTGCGAACCAGAACAAACTCGATGAGGTCGGGATGGTTCAGAAAATAAACGTGGATCCATCCGGCTCGGTAGTAAAAGATGTCTCCGTAGTCTTTAGCCCAACGACTAAATACAGCTAAAGGGTTGCGAGCGGCCAGAGGGATATTGCAGATCAGGAAGTGCGGGTTGGGACCCGGGGGGCGCTGCATAACTGGGACTCGACCAAATTTCAAAAAACTTATTGTATCGTTTGCGCAGCCTCCGTTTCTCAACTGTCACAATCGGGCGATAGCGCTCAGAATCCTCCGGGTGACGGGTCATTGAGTGCTATTGCGATATTAGTGCGCCGGGATAAACCGGCATGAAGTAGAGGATGAAAGAGCCTTACAAGAAAGGAGCAGCGATCCACTTGGCCTCGAGTCTTGCGCTGCTACCGTGAGGGACCCAGCGAAGCGTAGATAGAGGATAGGCGGGGTGGCCATCGAGCCGCGAAAAGATACAATCCGGACGCCGACGCGGTTAATATGCGCGGAAGGCAACATGGACAGGAGCGATAACGCGAGTTCCTGTTCAGTCCGGCGTGGTCGAAGACCCCACGGCACGCCTAGAAACTTCATGCACGAGAACCGGGAGACCTCGAAGATGCCTGCGGCGAAAGTCAGCTGCAGGACGGCGGGAGAAGGCTCAGGCCGTACGGCCCGCGTGTACGTCTCCGAGGGGTCACACCGTGGCATAGTGCGTGCTGAGCAGCACGTTGTTCAGGAGGGTTGAAGTCCCTCTGGCGCTCAAATGAGGGGTGCCATATCCAACAGGCGGGGATAAAACCTCGCTGGCCGGAGAAAGCAGAAGGTACGCAGACGTCTAAACGGGCACGAAGGCGAAAGCTGGATACAGCCAAGGCGGAGCTAGAGCCACTGCTGGCAGTACTCCGGAGGGCAGGGTGTCCATCAAGTGAATATCGCAAGATGGAATCTGAAGGGCATGAGGAGAAGTACCGGGCCGTAATCGATGGGGAGACCCATGATGAACCGGTCGGCCAAAGGTGGGATAGGTCGAGCCTGCACTATTGAGGCGAAGGCGTTCTCATTCACCCACCCACACCAAGGTGTTTGCGGACGGCACGGTACGGAAGAACAACGTGTGACCTCAGGAGAACTGGCAGAGTCTTCGGGTGGCACCGGAGTAAGCAGACCTATAAGCGAAAGCGAAGTGGCGAGCGACGCTTTGTCAGTAGTCGGACGGCTGAATATTACCTATGAAGCGTGGCGAAAGCCACGTGACCGGGCAACCGGCGACGGAATTGGGTTGGGGAAGGCAGCCGGCGAAGATGGTCAGGAAGAGAAAGGAAACCAGATGAGTAAAGAGGAGAGAGGTAGGAACAGTTCCTTTAGTGAAAAACCCGTACGCTCTCGTCTGAGGAGACTGGTGGACTGGATCAACCTGACGGGTGCCAAGAAGGTCCATTCATTAATTGACAAAGTGTACAAGCGGAAGAACCTGGAGATGGCCTGGGAGAAGGTGAAAGCGAACCGGGGAAGTGGAGGAGTGGATGGGCAGAGTCTGGAAGCCTTCGAAGCGCAGCTGGCGCAGCAGTTGGACCGGCTGCAGCGGGAGCTGAAAGAGGACACCTATCGGCCTCTGCCGGTGCGGCAACACCCGATCCAGAAGAGGGACAAACCGGGAGAGTATCGAATGCTTGGCATACCTGCGATCTATGATCGCGTGTGTCAGCAGGCGCTGCTCAATCGGTTGGCGCCTATCTTCGAGCCGACATTCGATGATGCCAGCTTCGGATACCGGCGAGGGCGATCGACGAAGGATGCGCTGCGCAAAGTGTGGAAAGAGATTCAAGGCGGGTCGGAGTGGATCGTGGATGCGGACCTCCGAGACTTTTTCGGGTCCGTGGATCACGAGAAGCTTCTCACGCTGGTAGCCCAACGGGTAGCGGATGGCCGCGTGCTCCGCCTCATCAAGGCGATGCTCAAGGCGGGAAGCTACGGCAAAGGGCAGCTTTTTCCCAGTGAGCGTGGCACTCCGCAAGGGGGTGTGGTTTCGCCCACGCTCAGTAACATACTTCTGACGCCGTTCGATCGGGAGATGCGACTGAGAGGATATCAGTTGACGAGGTACGCCGATGATTGGGTGGTCACCTGTAAATCGGCAGCAGAGGCGCGAGCCGCAGTGGAAGCGGCTGGCCGAATCCTGAAACAACTGGGCGTGGAGTTACATCCGCAGAAGACGCGGATCGTTCACGTCCGCGAGGGCTTCGAGTTCCTCGGCTACAAAATCAAGCGCGGGCAGAAGAAGCTCCATCTGCCGGCGAGTAAGATTCGTAGTCAGGCCCGACAAGGTGCGCTGTATGCGTACCCCAAGGCGAAGTCGATCGAACGTTTCATGGACCAGGTCCGGCAGCGAACCAAACGGAGGATACCTCTGAAAACCAAGGAGCTGATCGCGGCACTTAACCCACTTTTGCGGGGATGGGGCCAGTATTACAAACGTGCCCACGTCCGAACGCTCTTCCACCGACTCGATGGCTGGATTGTACGACGGATCTGGTCGCATCGGTATAAGCGTTGGAGAAACAGCGGCTGGAAAAGGCTGCCTAAGAAGACGCTGTACCGCGAGCACGGGCTTGTTAACTTAATCGGGTTAATTCCTTCGTTGGCATCTCGGAACGATTGAGTCTTCGTGAAAGCTGCATACGCGAAAAGTGTACGTGCAGTTTGAGCGGCGGACGGAGGCCAGCGCGCAAGCGCGCCTCCTCCGACCCGACACCGATGAATCATTCGAACAAAGACGGAATAGCGTCGGCGGAGAGTGAGGAGGGAAGGCTGCGGCTCAAGGAGAACACTTTCCCATTCGACACGTACCCGACTCAGTGCGGGACTGCGCGTGTCCCACGGGTGGGCGGGTGTGCGGACAAGCGATAAGTTTGGCCGCTATTCATCTGCGAGAAGAACCGGATGCGCTAAGGAGCGCCCGTCCGGGTCTGTGCGGGGGGCACCGGGCGACTGGTGTCCCTACCGCGATCGTCAACCGTCCAAACCATCGAGCGAAAAGCCCGCTGGGATAACGAGCACAGCCAGTCAGCGTTTATTGTTCAACCGCATTGCTGTAATGGTAAGGCACAAGCCACTGACAACACCCGCAACAGCCGCAACTGCAGCGCCCGTTGGGATGGCGGAGCGAAACACAGAAGCACTCACGGTCATCACCACAATACCGAGCCAGAATCTTCCCTGTGATACGACCTTCGGTAGGCCATCGGCTCGTACATAATGCAGGCCTTCAGGATAGTCAGCGGGGGTGATGTTTTGCTGTCGGGCTTGTATTTCCTGCTCCCACTGTCGCCGTGATTTTTCACGCTTGTTGCTCATAGCTTCAAAGTAGTACGCCGATTCCGAACCCGAAAGGTACGTTGGAGTATACGGGCGGGCCTCAACTGACGAAACCAGGCGGCACTGACAATGTCGGCGCTGTCAAGTACTTTTTGAGCGTACTGCTCCGTGCACTCCGAAGAGCGCGCCATTTCGCTCTCATGTACGCGAGGTGTTGTCGCGCATCGCCGACCACCCCATCACTCGCATCGAGGAGTTACTGCCTTGGAACATCGCCGTAAGCCTGGCGGTCGCAAGCCAACCCGTAGCCTAGAGCGGAAGGCCGTCACAGATAACTCCGCCATTGTTTCGTTGTCCCTGCCCAACATTGCGGACCTGATTACGTATGGCGAGATCACCGTCGGCGTGCTAGATCCGGTCGGCTGCGTTGCTGTGGCCACCAACGGACATAATAGCCTGGCCATGCTGGTCCGCCGCCAGGACGAAACCTTGGCCCAGTTGCTCGCCCGTCTCGACCAAGCCATCGACAAAGCGCTCACTGAAGATATTTACACCGACGAAATTAATTAATCTGCCCGTCCAGGGCTTTCCTAAATTCGCAAATGTCCACATCTTTGGTGGACACTTGGAACGATTCACACACATTGTCAATACGGCCTACTCCGAACGCTTACGATTGTTCGTAGAATGCGCGCATGGCAATGGGCACGCGCAAGCAGCGGGAGCGGCAAGAAGATTTCTGGGTCGCGCATACGGAAATCGCTCTGGAGGTCACACTCTCGGCTCGCAAACTAGTTTTTCCGCAAGCTCCTGGGTTGCTGCAGTCAAGGGATCTGTGTGAATCCATGTGAGCTGTCAAAAATGACAGTTCCGCTGATTCCGCATTCGTAGTGCGATACAATCGCGATAGATTCGACCTGTGATCAAGGAGCATCTATGAGCGGAATTCAGAGTCATATCACGATTGCGTTTCCCGTTAAATCGCCCGCCGACGCAAAGGCCCTGGCAGATAAGCTGCCGCTCTTGATGCCGGCTTTTGCCAAAGCGCAGGATGCTGTCGGGTCCGTACATTACTCGCGCTTCCTGGCTTTGGATGAAACGCTGTTCTTCATCGCTGACATTGACGGCAACATCGAAACTCTTAGCGGAGATCTGGCGAAGAGTGCGGGCCCTGTGTTCGATGTCATTTTCGAACATGTGGGGAACCCCCCGCCCACGCCGGTGGCTGACAACTCCGAGCCGTTCATTAAGTGGGTGAAGCACCAGAATATCGACCCGCTGGTAGTCTATTCGGCTTTCGAAAACAGTTCGGTTCAGGACATCAAGTCCTGCGCTCGCGCGGCGGCCTTTACGGGTAATATCGAGCAGCACCCCTTGCTGCTGTCTCTGCCCCTCAAATCAACTTTGAAAGCCTTTATCTTGGATGAGGTGGTCTTGAAGTCCGCGAAGAGCAAGATGAATGAAGGAGCCACCTTCGTTGGTACCCTGCATTTTGCCCACTTTGTTCCCCTTGAGAACCACCATCTCGGCTTCTTTACCGTCTTCGACGGTTCTTTCGAAAAGTACATCGAGGATTTCACGGAAAAGATTGCACCGGTTTTCGATCTTCTTTTTGAGTATGTCAGTGATCCATCGCCAACACCGGTGGCGAAGAACCCCGAGGCGTTCCTGAATTATGTAGCGGCAAATGACATCGCTCCCATCGGGTTTTACAGTGCCTATCCGGGCCTGGCAGTTCAAGACATCAAAGCCCTGCTCGTCGACGCTAAAGGGAGAATTGCTTAGCCTGACAGGCCGCGGAAAAACTCTGACTCATGCAGGTTTTTGGGAAGGGCACGACGTTACAGGCTGCGGAAAAACTCTGATTCGGGTGGTTTTGGGAAGGGCACGAGTTCCACTCGTGCCGTTAAGTCCTAAAGGCTAACCGGTCAACTTTTGCTGGGCCTGAAACACAACAGCACCGGTGAGAAGAACGCGACAAACCAACCAGATTCTCATGCCGAACATTGATCACGTTTGACGGTGAATCCTTCGCGATAATTGTTCCAATCACGCGCTAGCGCTCAGACCCCTCAATCAGCGCGATTCCAGGCTTGACCATCTTTACGGCAACTTGTTTGCGATAGTTCGGGTCGTCGCGCTCGCCTGAAGAAACGACCGCCATCCGGCTCCGTCCAATCTCGCGGATAACGCGATGTGCGCCGTCCCGCAACCTCAAAAATCTGAGCTGTTTATTTCGTGACAGACCCCTTAGTTTAGAGTAGTTTTTCGCAGCTACACTGCTACACTGCCGTCGGGCCTAAAAGCTATTGCACGGAGTCCGGAGCACGCGAGCCTGCGGTGCTCTCGCCCTGGACGAAACAATGTTCGCGACTAAACCGCATCCCTCGGCTGGAATACGACATCTGCTCCGATTGTTGGAACTCGTTTTTTTAGAAGCTGACGGGAAAAGGTCGGGCCAAGCGCGCACACGAGGTTATCGCTGTGCCTCCGCCCCACGTGCCGGGTCGCCAGATGAGCCGACGCCGTCGCGCTTTCCAGGAGCGCCGCCGATCATCTATGGGAGCGCAGACGCGCTGAACTGATCTAGTTTTGCGGCTACCAAAACCGCCTCGGCAGGCGGAGTATCCCAGCTTTGCCCAATGAGCGCAATAGGGATATTACAACAGTTAATGGATTGCCCCAGCAGGCACAGTATCAATCAGGACCGTCGCTTGTTCGGAGCGCAGATGCACCAGTTCTGGCGGTGTGCTGCCGTCGCCAACGTACGTGAACACGTAGAGACCACCGTTCTTTTCCTGCGTCACCTTTGAACAGAAGTCGGTGCGACAGACAAAATCCTGTGGTCGGTTCACGGACGCTTGAAAAGGTGTTTGTGATGCCTGAGGAACAAGCACACGGACGGAGTGTTGTGCCCATGCTGACAGTGCACCGTCAAAGCGGGTAGTGTTTAGCTTCAAATTAATCTCGGCGTCGGCATTGAGAATTACAGTTCCTTTTCTAAACCGAGGCTGTTGAGCGGCAATGACGCGAATCCCCAGCCGCTGGCACATCCGCCCAAATTGCGTCACCGGCACCACTCCCTGGATTTGCTCTTTCGAGCTCGCTTCTCGTACATACACATTCTTCCAATCCGTATACAGCGCCACCGGTATTCCATATTTCTTGACCCAGGCTCGCAACACTCCCACCGCCGCCCAGATCGTCTCCTCACCCCCCAATGCGCGCCAGCGTATCTCCGCTGGCATCGTCCACCATATTCATCAAGCAGCTACGCGGCCCCCGATCCTCCAACCAGTCGTGAAAACTTCCATCCATCTGCACCAGTTCCCCCCACATGCTCTTTCCGCTCCCGCCGCTTGCGGTGCAAGCGCCATTTCCGAAGGGAACGGAATTCCCGTCCGAAGCCTTCATGTCGCTCGGATATGAGAGTGTCGCGGTGACGCAGAAGGCCTACAACGGGGTTGCGATTCTGTCGCGACATCCGATGAAGACGATTGCTAAGGCTCTCGTCGGAGACGATTCCGACAGTCATGCGCGGTTCTTGGAAGTAATCATCAAGGGCATCCGCATCGTCAATATTTATGTTCCCAATGGCAATCCGGTAGGGAGTGACAAGTTTGCGTACAAGTTAGCTTGGATGGATCGACTGAATCAGCAGATGATTAGATGGAAGCAGGACGATGTGCCGACGCTAATAGGCGGCGACTTCAACCGTGATTCCTGAGGACATCGACTGTCACAAGCCGTCATCGTGGGAGCACGATGCTTTGTTTCAGCCGGAGCCGCGAGCCCGATATCGTGCGATGTTGGGTATGGGCTATACGGATGCATTCCGGTCGTTGCATGTGGGCGAAATTGGACACTTCACATTTTGGGATTTCGGCAGGCGTTCCAAAACAATCGAGGCATACGTATCGATCACTTCTTATTATCCTCAACGCTGGCGGATCGACTCGAAGGCTGCGAGATCGATAAAGGACCGCGAGCGCAGGAAAAGCCGTCTGACCACACCCCCATAATCGTGACGCTATCCAATCTGCAATAATCTAGCCGTGTGCGGACGCTACCGACTTTCGCGGAGTTTGTTCTGTTAGCGCGGTAAAGGGTACAATTCCGAGCCGGAGTGAACGATGGGCAGCAATACTGGACGTAATGACCCTTGCGACTGTGGCTCGGGAAAGAAGTACGAGGACTGTTGTGGAGCGCCGAAAGGCAAAGTCGAGAGCGTGCGGGTGAAGGACTTGAACCGTTTCGAATTGACACCCGGACTGGCGGATGCGCTCTCAGCATCTCTGGACGCCTCGTATCTGGAATACTTTACTGCCGCTTGTTCAGGAAGAAGCACGAAGGAAGCTGAGCGGCGGATTGCCGCCATTCCGGAGGACAAACGTTATCTCACGAGGGTGCTTGATTCGCTGGATAGCGCATTTGCGGACTTCGACAGCAAGACTGCGATGCTGGACTTGCCTCACATGCAGAACCGCAGACCTCAAGCCATCAAAGATTATCTTGAGTTCCGCATTCGGCAATTCAAAATGCTGCTTGATAAGGTTGAGGATTATGTTGAGAAGCATCCGCCAACGGCAGGGCGTTAGTAACCTCGAAAATGAAATGGCGGGGTTAGCCGCGCTAGCGGCCCCTGATATGCCATGCGGCGCTGATTTGCTAAATGAGAGAATTCGTAATTGCGGCAACGGCCAGTCCGCGGTTTCGTCGCAGGCGAGGTCGGTCGTTCCGATGTCGCTGCATGAAATGGAGAAGCAACTGGTCGTCTCCGTACTACAGCACACGGCCAGAAATCGCACGCGCGCCGCCGAGATTCTTGGGATCAGTCGCGAGGGGTTGCGCACCAAGCTCCAGCGGCTTGAAATTTCCAAGGCTTCCGATTCGTAGCCTCGCGCGTCTTCCGAACCAATCGTGCTAATATGTTCCCCAACCACGCTTTCTGGGTGACGTCTCATTTCTTCAACCCGAGGTGTTCAAGCAACGCGGGAAATCTGGCATCGTTCCGGAGCGGATCGGCCATTGGGTCCGTGGGCAGATAGACCAGGAAGTCACAGTGCTCTTCGTAGGCTTTGTCGAGCCAAGCGAACGCTTGGTTGTTGTCGCTAAGACCTGTGTAGACCATGGCTATGTAGAGACTCGAGACGTATCTATCCCCGCTCATTTTCTGTAACTGCGAAATGATCTCGCGCGCTGCATCTTTCTTCCCGGAGACCGCATAGAGGTGCCCCAAGAGTGCGAGCAGAGCCGGGTCGTGCGGTGCGAACGCCAGAATTGACTCATAAGCCTGCTGCGCCTGCGGATACATTCCCATTTGCTCGTAGTTACGGCCGATTTGGATTATGGCCACGCCATAGTGTGGATCAATCGAAAGAGCCGCCTGGTAGGATCCGATGCTGTCGCTAAACCGATGCGCCTCATAGTACGCCTCTCCCAGCGCGGCGTTGAGCAGAGGAGACCTGGGTTCAATCGAAACGGCGTGCTTCCGCTCGGCGATCGCCTGTTCTAAGTCCCCCATGGCAGTTAGATAGTAGGCGTAATACTGGTGTGCGGTCGCGTAATCGGGCCGTAATTCGATGGCCCTGCGGAATTCCTTTTCAGCTTCCGTGTAGTTCCGATCGTAGACCAGAGCGGAGTATCCCAGCGAGACGTGAGCCTCTGCCAGATCTTTGTCCTTGGTGAGCGCTTCTAAAGCATTGGCCTTCGCCTTTGGAAAGGCTTCGCGCGGCGGCAGGGCAGTATTGGGTACTGTCCCCAACAGAGCATAACAGTCCGCCAAGCCGGCATAAGACGGTGCGTAAGACGCGTCGTATTCGATTGCCTGTTGAAAATAAGAAATCGCCCGCATCAGGCTTTGTGTCGTGCGCAGATTCCACTCAAAACGCCCTTGCAAGTAAGCCTCGTAAGCTTTGGGGTTCACTTGATGCGCAAGTTGTACGTCCTTCGGGAGTGCAGCCAATATCTTCTGAACGATATCTTCTACAACCGGACCCATGCCTGACCCCTCGGGATTCATTGCATGTCGGTCGCCCACCATGCCGGTCTGGTCTTTGCATGACACCAGTTGGTCGGTCATGGCCAATTGATTGCCGTCGCGATGAACGGCACCGGCCAAAATGTAGCTTGGTCTGTGGCTTTCGCAAACTTGCTCAAAACTGAGTTCAGAATCGGCATTGGTTAACTCAACCACTCCCAGCCTTAGGGAGTGAAGTTCGCTCAATCGCGTAAAGATTTCTTCTCTTGCAATCTCGGCAAGTCGGCGGGCATCCGGGTCGCCACCGAGGGTCTTGAATGGCTGGACGGCCAGGATCAGTTTTGCCTGTGGCGGCGGCACGGAAATGATATACACGACGATCACGACGGCGGCCGCGGCGGCGATCGCAAGAAGCAGTTTTACCGGAAACGGCCGAGGCGGTCGAGGAGGCTTTGGAATAGGGCCAGGCGGGGGATGGACGACGTCGAGGCCGGAATCTCGCTGCAGGCCCACCTGAGTGAGAATCGCCGAGAAACGCGGATCCGAACGCAGGCTGTCGAAAACTGATCCGACCCTCAGGTAGATCAATAGCCCGTCACGCTCTTCTACGGCTTTCGTCAACCACTGAAACGCATCGTCGGTCTTGCCCAAACCGGCGTACAAGACGGCAAAAGCGACGGCTGGCACATAGTGGTTTTTCGCCGCGACGAACAGCTCATTCAAGATCTCTACCGCGTTCCCAGTCTTCCCCGCCGACGCGTAGACCTGTCCCAGGAAACCTGACCAAAGAGGTTTTGCGCCAGCGATCACCAAGGCCTGCTTGAATTCGGCGATCGCTTCATCAAATCTGCCTTTCCGCCCAAACGTAAGGCCAAGAACAACGTGAGAAAGCGGGAACTTGGCGTCCATGGCCACAGTGTCGCGAAGCTGCTCGATCGCTTCCTCATTCTGGCCTGAGGCATATAGCAACATCCCAAGGCTAAAGTGCATCACCGGCGAGAAGGGGCTAAGTTGCCGTGCCATCTTCGCTTCTACGAAAGATTCATCGAAGCGCGCCAGGACCGTCAGGTAAACCGAATACCAGGCGTGCGCCACGGAATATCCGTGGTCGAGTTCAATCGCTTTCTGAAACTCCCTTTCCGCGCCCTCCCAATCCCAATCAAAGCGAAACTTCACCATCGCCAATGACAAGTGCGCTTCCGCAATCGAGTCATCAATACTCAAAGCTTTCAGAGCGGCCACCTTCGCTTTCTCCATCATCTCGGAAGGCGCCCTGAGACCGTATTCCCCCGTACCCATCAAAAGGGAACAGTGAGCCAAGCCCGCGTATGTCAGCGCAGACTCTGGATCAATCTCGAGCGCGCGTTGGAAGTGCTCCACGGCTTTCCTGAAGTCTTCGTCACTAACCTGGTTATTCCAAAAATGTCGGCCCTTCAGGTAGAGGTCGTAGGCCAGAGGATTTATCGAAGCAGATGGTTTGCTGCTCTCGGCAGTAGGATTTGTCGTCTCCAAGAGCGCAGGATCGAGCGCATACCTGCTTGACGGGGAAACTCCTTCCATTATCGATCGACCTGAAGGGTTTAGCTTGGCCCTTATCTCATTGGCGATCGCAGCCGCCACTTGCGACTGCAAGCTCAGGATGTCGCCGAGGTCCCGGTCGTAGCTTTCAGTCCAGAGGTGCTGATCGGTGCGGGCTTCGATCAACTCCGCGGTGATACGCACCCGATCGCCATCGCGACGCACCGAGCCTTCCACAATCGCATCCACGCTCAACTCGCGGGCGATCTGAGGAAGCGTCTTAGGGGCGCGCTTGTACTGCATGATCGAAGTGCGCGAAATGACGCGTAAGCCGCCAATTTTGGCGAGTGCCGTGATCAGCGATTCGGTCAAGCCGTCCGCAAAATATTCCTGCTCGGGAGCACCCGAAAGATTCTCCAACGGCAACACGGCAACCGAGCGGATCGCAGGCAGTTGCGCCCTCACTCCGGCTGGCGGCCGCGGAGAGCGGTGATCGGGGTTCTGTTCGATTGCCTCGAGAGCAGCCTTTATTTCGCTGACATGCTGATAACGCTGGCCGATATCCTTGCGCAAGCAGCGGTAGGTGATTCTTGAAAGCGGCTCCGGCACGTGTTCGGGCAGGGGCAAAGGGGAGCCTTGCAGAATGGCGGAGCCCAGCTCAAACATGGTGGCCCCTTTGAACGGCATTTGCCCGCTGGCCATTTCATACAGCAACACACCAAAGCTCCAAATGTCGCTGCGGGTATCGCTCGGGCGGTGTTTCAGCACTTCCGGAGGCCAGTAGGGCGGGGTTCCCACGATTATGTCTGAACTGTCCTTGGTATCCGGGTTCTGGAGGGAAACGGGAATCTCGCTGCGGCGTTGAATTTTCGACAGGCCGAAGTCCAGCAGCTTTATCTGGCCGTCCCGATTGAGCATCACGTTGCCGCTCTTGAGATCGCGGTGGATAACGTCATGTTCGTGCGCGTGCGAAATCGCGTCGGCGATCTGGATGCCGTATTCAACTACAAGATCGAAAGGAAGCCCGACGTTGGCGGGGATGGCATTTGTGAGAACCTGCCCCTCGACAAACTCCATAACAATGCCGGCTTGGCCCGATTCTTCGATGACATCTTTGATCCGGCATATATTGGTATGGTTCAGAGAGGACGCGATTCGGGCTTCGGAATAGAGTTGGCGGCGGGCGGTCTCGTCGGGAATCGTGTTTTCGCTGACCAGTTTGATGGCAACTACGCAGGCCAGCGTGGGGTCCCAGGCACGGTAAACCACACCCATACCGCTCACCGCCACCAGCTCCCGGAGTTGGTAGCGGCCGAAGGTTCTACTCGCTAATGCCGCGTCGCCAGACAATGCGGCAGATGTTAGATCGGCCCCACGCGCAAGTCAATCTTGTCCACAACATCTAATCCGCAAAGCCTGGATTTCCATCATCTTTAAAATGATCTGAGTAACCATGCGCCAGCGCCAGGCACTATTTCGGCATTTCGTGTCGCAGAGCTAATAACGTGTCGCAGGTTGCAGTGTTCGAAGTTCCCAAACACATGCCACGCACGCTCCAAGCCGTCCTCGCGGCTCGAGTCCCGCAGACATGCAAGCCGGTGAACGGGAGTGCGAGCGGCGCAGTAACGGGCACCGTTTGTCGGAACTGAGGAGGAACCGAGAGATAGGGTTGCCCATCGGGGGTGCAAAGCCAGGCCAAACACGCCCGCGAGCCCTGATTGGCGGAACAGTGCGCCGTGAAAGGCGCTGGTCCACGGCGGAATCTAAGGCCCGCCCGGGAACTGGACCGCTCCACCCGGTAACAATCGTAGCGGCGGTTGAGGCAACCAAGCCGTCGCCGGAATGTCAGCGGTCAGTGTCCACCTTCGCTTTTGCCCGACTTCTATTGATACCAGTGATACCGATTTCATGGGCAACGCAGGCAATAGCGGGAACTACAGAAACTGTACCCGAAGATGGGATTTGCTTGTAAGCCACTCAAACATAAGCTATTATCCCGCACGCGTAGTGTTCATCGGTACTTGCAGGTAACGGCGGTAATAGAATCCCTTTTAGCAGAATCGACCAATCGCGCCTTTGTTGGGCCGGACACAGCTGAGTGCAGTCGAGCGATTCGATCAGCCGGGAGTGTCACCTCGTGGACGAGTGGCGCGAGGTTCCCGTGATGTAAACGTGACGTTCCGACCCTTGCAAGACCTCATTTCGCCGCACAAAACAACGAGGCTCTATTGGGTAAGTGGTTGTATGTCATTCATTTAGCTTATCTTCCGGCCTCGACCCTTCGGGCTCAAAATCAGCCGGACTTCGGTCCCTGGGGGTTCGACTCCCTCTCCCGGCACCAGCCCATGAGCCTACAGAATAAGCGGCTAGCTGGTGCTAGCTCCCCGCATGAGATGCACCTCTGTAGCAGACGCAGCAGACCTGACACCACATATAACCAACGAGTGTAAAATCTATCCCACTGAAACAGTTAAGTTTACTGACAAAATGCCGTAGTCAGCATGGCTTATACATCTGTTACACATTTTCAGGTTTTGGCGCCACTTCTAACAAGGTAATGAAGATGCCGAACAGCGCACCAACTTTGGCGGCAAGATTCACGTCTACAAGCGTCCAAACAGCAGCCTGTGGTGCTCAAGCTATTTCGCAGGTAAAAATCGGCGACCAAGCCAAGGCTGAGCCGGGAAGTTGTGACACTAGACGGGCAGCACCTAAGCTCCGGATCACCCAGGTGAAGGGATGTCCAGACCGCAAACCGGACACTAAAGCTTCGCACGGCATCGGCGGCGGCGAAACCCGCAAAGCTCAAAAGGCCTGTGAGAGTTCGACTCTATCCGCGCGCACCATGTTTTGCTCCGGCATTGAGTTGTCGTCACCGACATCGATAACCGCTACTCCGACCCCCAGAGGTCGTCAGCTACTGCAAGGCAGCCCCGTTATACAGACGGGACGTTCTCCACTACGAAATGCAGATCCGGGGAGGGGCGCAGATACTCTAGCTTGCTCGTTCTCGGAAAGAGCTGGATGTCACGCTGGCGCGTGTCAAGTCGGAAATGTCGTAGTTCGCGCTTTGGCGCTGGCTGGTTTGCGACACGGCGCGGTTCCGTATTTTCGGTTGGTGCACCCAAAGGTTGTGCCGTTTCAGATTCAATACGGCTCCGAGCGATTTGTGCACCGGCTGGCATGGTTTTGCCGCGGTTCGTTTCCACGGCCTCGGCTGCGGAGAGTTTTTCCGATCTCGGTCTGGCTCGGTACGCACGGGTATGTGTCATCACTTCCTGGTATGTAATGACGTATTGCGACACCTGCATCCTCTGCGGCGCCCGAAGACCGCGAAAATCGAGTCACGCCCACAAGCAAGACATTGGCGAAGCCACAAGACGGCCGCCGAAGTGGACCGGTCTTCCGCCATCGTAGAGAACCACTCCTAGCTTGAAGTTATCGCCGCAAGCGTCCGCCAACTTTCGGCGCCCTTTGAAGTCACCCGCATTCACGGTAGCGCTCGCCTTGACTTCGATACCGACCAATGCGCCACTCCCCGTTTCGATCACCAGATCAACCTCGTCCTGATCTTTGTCCCGGTAGTGGTACAAAGCGCAGCTCTCACCGAACCACGACGCCTGTTTCAACACCTCAGAGAAAACAAATGTGTCGAGCAGCGGTCCGAAGCTTGAACGGTCTTTCGCGATCCGTTCCGCGGTAGCCCCCAACAGCGCGCCGAGTAGACCGGAATCCAGGAAATGCAACTTGGGCGTCTTTACCAGCCGCTTCAATTGGTTCTGAAACCACGGTTCCACCTTTCGGACAAGAAACAACTGCTCCAGAATAGCGACGTACTTCCTGGTCGTTTTGTCGTCAAACCCAACTTGGGCGCCCATCTGCGTGAAATTGGTTAGCCTGCCAGAGTGGTGGGCGAGAACCTGCAGCAGCCTTGGCATTTGATCAAGCTTTTCCACGTCGGCAACTTCGCGTACATCCCGCTGCACATGGCTCTTATGTAATCCCGCGCCCATGTCTGGCGTCGCTTTGGATTCTCGCGCCGCAGCATTTCGGGGTAGCCGCCAGTCAGCACGGCTTGTACTAGGTCTTTGCCGATCATCAGCTCCGCGGGTCTGCCGAGTTTGCTATCGAACGCTGCTTTGAGGAAACCCGGCTTTTTGCCTCGGATTTCAGCCCGTGAGAGGGGCAGAAGGCTCACGATCTCCATGCGGCCGGCTAGACTCTCTGAGACCCGAGGCAGAGTCAGGATATTGGCTGAGCCCGTCAACAGAAACCGGCCGGCCCGGCGATCATCATCGACTGACTTCTTGATGGCCCGGAGAAGATCGGGCACTCGCTGTACTTCGTCAATAGTCGTTCGATCGAGCGCCCGCACTAACGCAGTTGGATCGCTGCGTGCCGCGGCCAGCACCGTGTCGTCGTCCATGGTGATGAATTCGCGATTGCCCGCGACCAAATCGCGGACCAGGGTGGTCTTGCCGCACTGGCGCGGCCCCGTAACCATGACGACCGGCGTGTCCTTGAGCGCAGTGGCCACCAGTTCGGCGGAAAAGCGAGGAAAGAGCGCGTGATCGGTATCGTTCATGCCGGGCGGAGGCTCCGTCTAGTTCGGATTGATGGTTCGTCTATTTCGGATTATAGGCTCGTCTGATCCGGAACGGAAACTGAACGGTGCCGGGACGCATTCCGGCTCGTGGTGGGCCATCTGTACCTGGTTATGCGCGATACAGGGGGCCTACCAGATCGAGCCTGTATCTTCCGATCCGGTTCCTTCATCGCCCCCGGTCGTTACAGCTTTGCCTTAGTCAATCGGCGCAGAAGACTTTCCTTGGCGGCGTGCTCCTGGCGGAGTTCCCCCACGGCGGACTGGAATGCAGTCACCTGGCCTTGCCGGACCGCAAGATCTCGCAGGTCAATCAGAAGAGTGATCGCCTTGTCATATTCATTGGGCTGCCGCTTCTGGATGTGCGCTGCAATCTGGTTCCAAATCGCTTCTTCGCGCTTCTCCAATTGATCCAGATAGCGAGCGCGGTTGGCCTCGTCCTCCGCTTTCCGGCGCGCCGCTTCTGCCGCTCGCTTCGCCTCCAGTAACCGTTCCCTTTCTTCCGCACGGGCATGGGCCAATGTCAGGAGATCACCGGCAGTGCGCCGCCGAATTCCGTCGGGCTCGGGCAAAGTGCGTCGCGCTTTCTGTTGCTCGAAACGTCGCAGCAATTCGTTCTTCCACCGTTCACCGGGTTCAGCGACTGCGACAACCAGCAAATTGTTCTTTTCTTTTTCGGGCAGGCTCTGAATCCAAGCCGCCAGTTCCCCCCGTTCCGGGCTAGCGTTCAGCGGCGCCGAAGCCGATGCAGCAACTTCAACGAGATCCTCGTCTATTCCAAGAAACTCGATCAGCGAACGGAAGGGAGCGGACAATTCGCCCAGGCCAGCAGGCACTGCTGGCTCCAGATCGTCCTCGGCGAACTCTTCATTCTGCGCGCAAAGTAGCCATCCGAGATAAAGGCAGCGGATGTCTCCGCGCAGAAGCTCCGAGCGCAGCGACATCAGCGAGCCGATCCATCCTGTGCCGTCGTCCCAGTCATCGTCCTCTGACTGATTTTCAAACGCGACGATCACAGAGTTTCCGGCTTTTCGCACGCTAGCAGCTTCGCCTGGGAGCATGGTTCTGAACACTCTGTAGTCAACCAATCCCTGCGGAAGGCGGAGATGGAATTCACGTGCTCCCCAGTTTGTAAGGTAAAGAAACGCGTCGAAGTACTTCTCCAGAAGTCTGAGGGGATCTGCTTTCAGATCCCCCCATTCGTAGTGATTCGTGAAACTCGTGGAAGTAATCGCGGCGCGCGTGGGATGGATCGCAATTCGGCGATCTCAGCTCTTGTCAGCGCCCTGTCGATCGCCCGGAAATCGTAGTACTGGTATTCGCTCACTCAGAATCCCCTGCGCCAGTGGCGGTACGCTGTGATCCACTCCGCACCGCCGGGCGCTGGCGTCGGCAACGGCAGATCAAGGATTCCGATCCCCTGCCGGGTTTTGCCGTGGCGGCAGGTCGCTACAATCTGACCATCGCGTGTCATGTCCACCTTCTCCACAACAACGTCAACACCGAGGACATTTGTGGAAAGAGGCAGCGCGAGATGATCCTCCATCATCGTGAGGAAACCGACAGCCTGCTCCTCCTCGGTATACACATCCACGACCGCTTGCTCAATCAGTTTCTCCAGTTTCGCCTTGCTGAATAACGGAAGATTGGTGTCGGGGTCGCGCTTCAACTTGCGTACATCCATGTGGACCACAACGGGCTTGGTGTTCTGGTGCGTCATATCCCTCCATTCCCATCAGGAGCGTTCAATCGCTGGGCGACGGCCCCTCGGCGGCCGCAGCGCCAATTTTGTAGCCGATGGCGCCGTAGCCTCTTAGGCGCCGGGCGTACATTCGCGCCAGCATTAGCACCTGAGAATCGACATAGTCGTAGACGCGAACGACATGCTTAGCGTCGTGAAGCCGATGGAGACGCCCAACATACTGTTGCAACGTTCCCTTCCAGGAAATCGGCATCGCCAAGAACAAGGTGTCCAGACGAGCATCATCAAAGCCCTCGCCAATGTAACTGCCAGTTGCCAGGATGACTCTTGACTCGCTCTCCGGAACAGCCGCAATCGCCTCCGCAATCGTTCGGCGCTGTTTCTTGCCCATGCCGCCTTTTAGCACAAACACGTTACTCACTTTGCCAGAGAGCGCCATCTCGAAATACTTCAAGTGATTGGTCCTGCCGGTGAGAAGCAGCGGTGAGCGCCGGTCTCCGACAGCGCGCAGCAGATCGGCCAGGATCATTTCATTGCGAGCACGGTCATCTGCAAGTGCAGCGTACACTTCCTGAATCGTTGTATCGATCCGCTCGGGCGGCATGCAAAACTCAGTCAACCGAGGAACCACTTCATGTTCGAACGGCGTGACTGCGGTCATCGAACGTGCGCTGAGCTTATGTCGTATCGGACCGCACTGCATGTAGATGATCGGGTGGTGTCCATCTTTGCGCTCAGGGGTTGCCGTCAGGCCAAGGATGTACCTCGCCTTTACTTGTTTCATCACCTGCTCAAAGGTGAACGCCGACAAATGGTGGCATTCGTCGACAATGACGTGCCCGTATCCTGCGACGAAGTCTTTGACTCCCTCTCTGCCGTGGGTGCTTTGGATGATGGCGATATCCACGGTGCCGTTACGGTCGCTCTTTCCGCCCCCAACCTGGCCGATCAATTTGGCTGGAAGATTGAGAAACATCGCCAATCTTGCGTGCCACTGATCCAGCAGCTGTTGGCGGTGAACCAGTACGAGGGTATTCACCTTTCGCGCCGCGATCAGCCATGCGGCCACTGCGGTCTTGCCGAAAGCAGTAGGAGCGCAGAGGATCCCTTCGTCGTGTTCAGCCATTATAGAAACAGCGTCTTGCTGGGATGGGCGCAATTGGCCGCAAAACTTCACGTCAATTGGATGTCCCGTGCACCGCTCGTCACGGATGTCTGGCTTGATGTGATGTGCTTCAAACAGCTCCATTACCTCGGCCAGACACCCACGCGGCAAAGCAATGTGGTTGGCGAGATCCTCGCCGCACGCGATTATTCGCGGCTTGTTAAATGTGGGAAGCCGCATCGCTTGTGCCTTATAGAATTCAGGATTCTGAAATGCGGCCAGCCGGAGCAGACGGTTCAGCATCGCCGGAGGCAGCCCGTTCTTCTCGATATACAGGAGGTTTGCGCGAACGACTTGAACCGCGGGTGGAAACGGTCCTGGTATTGGGCGTTCCACTCTCTTTTGTGACGGCGGCAGCGCCCAAGGATCTTGCGGGACGTCGTCTACAATGCTGATCCTGACACCAATGAGATCTCCTCGTTTCTGAGCGTCCCGCACAACCGCCTCGACTGCTGAACGGAGCGGTCCACCGTGGCGCTCAGACCAACGGAGTTTGTCCATTCAGCCGCCTGCTCCCAAGTCAGTGTTTTCATCGCGCACCCATCATAACTGCTGAAATCAGGCCTTTACACTCAGAACCCCCGTCCCGAGGTCAATAAGCGTAATCGAGATGTTTCGCCAGCTGGCCGGCCGCGTGAAATTCGTGGTGGGTCGGGGGCGGCTTGATCCACGCCGCTTCTACAAGCCCAGAGACTGCGTTTTTATCGTGCGTGACGTAGCTTTTGCCTCACCGTTTCTGCGATCAGACCGACCAATCCATACGTAGCAGTATTCGCAAGAAGAACCCAATAGACACCAATGCCGAAGTGGAAATGAAAACTGGCGAGCACGATTGGTTGAGTCAGAAGCGCGAGATTCCACACAATCGGTTCGGCGGGAGTAATCGGACTTGGGAAAGCAGAGAAGGAATACAACGCCCAGCCGACCGCAACCAGAAAGCCCACACCCGACCATAAAGCAATTCGGAATTTCATGGCTACGGCCTCCCAATAAGCATCATTATTACGCCTTTTCGGTCTCCCCGAACCGTAACTGTCGACAACAGGCGTCGATTTTACTCTTTGAGAATTGGCCCACGTGGTCAGTGAGTGAAATTGGGATATTAGTGCGCCGGGATAAACCGGCATGAAGTAGAGGATGAAAGAGCCTTACAAGAAAGGAGCAGCGATCCACTTGGCCTCGAGTCTTGCGCTGCTACCGTGAGGGACCCAGCGAAGCGTAGATAGAGGATAGGCGGGGTGGCCATCGAGCCGCGAAAAGATACAATCCGGACGCCGACGCGGTTAATATGCGCGGAAGGCAACATGGACAGGAGCGATAACGCGAGTTCCTGTTCAGTCCGGCGTGGTAGAAGACCCCACGGCACGCCTAGAAACTTCATGCACGAGAACCGGGAGACCTCGAAGATGCCTGCGGCGAAAGTCAGCTGCAGGACGGCGGGAGAAGGCTCAGGCCGTACGGCCCGCGTGTACGTCTCCGAGGGGTCACACCGTGGCATAGTACCGATGAATCATTCGAACAAAGACGGAATAACGTCGGCGGAGAGTGAGGAGGGAAGGCTGCGGCTCAAGGAGAACACTTTCCCATTCGACACGTACCCGACTCAGTGCGGGACTGCGCGTGTCCCACGGGTGGGCGGGTGTGCGGACAAGCGATAAGTTTGGCCGCTATTCATCTGCGAGAAGAACCGGATGCGCTAAGGAGCGCCCGTCCGGGTCTGTGCGGGGGGCACCGGGCGACTGGTGTCCCTACCGCGATCAACAACAATCTCTCGGATCGCCCCAACTCCGCGGGTTTCATTGACTACAACCAGTCGCATATAAATAGTCCGACGGCTGGCAAGTCTCAGGTCTAACTCATTGTGAAGAAGCAACGTCGAAAATCTTGCGCGAAAGTTCGATGAAATCCAGCGAGCTTTGCTGTCCTTCCAAATCTGACAAGATGACTACTCCAAACTGTCGCTCCGGTAAAAGATAAAGCACACTGCTGACGCCTTGCTGATCCCCGCCGTGGCCGGCCTCCTGCAACCCGCGATACTTGCCAATCGGGCCAGCTAGGAAAAAGCCGAGGCCATAGATTGTCGGCTTTTTGTCGCGAGTCATCGCCGGTGTGAGCATCTGATCTAGAACCGCCTTGGGAACCAAGCTTGCCGAGTACAGCGCAGCCACAAAATTGCCCATGTCTCTCGCAGTCGAATTGATTCCACTCCCCGGAGGTTTGTTGCTAACGTCCACGAAGACAGAGTTTTGCAGTTCCCCACTGGCCGTGACTCTGTACCCCCGCGACCGGTGCGGGATAATCGCGAAAACGTCATCAAGTCGCGTAGCCGGCATCTGTGCAGGCTCGAAGATTGCCTGATGCATGTAGTGGTCATAGCTGGTTTTGGAAGCGCCCTCGATCACGCAACCGAGTACGATGTAGCCGTAGCTGGTGTACTTCATTTCGGTTCCAGGTTCAAACTCTAGCGGATCGTTGGCGAATTGAGTCAATGCTGCCTTGATGCTCGAATAGTGCTTTGCGTTAACAGCTTCTTCCTCGTTCCGGTAATCGCGGATACCGCTCTGATGGGAGAGAAGTTCTCTGGTCGTGATCGCCCATGGCTTCCTGGGAAAGTCTGGACAATACGTCTGGATGGGGGCATCGAGGTCCAGTTTTCCTGCTTCGACCAGCTTCATTGCAGCCGTCGCAGTGATGGATTTGGATAACGATGCGATGCGGTAAACCGTATCGGCGGTGGCCGCCACACTGTTCTCAACGTCGGCAAGACCGTAGCCCTGTGTTAGGATGACGTGCCCGCGATCAATCACGGCCACTGACAACCCTGGCACATGGTGATCTGAAACGTAGGAGGTGACTAGAACGTTGATAGCCGGAGCGTTCTGAGACGCCGTCTGTGTGGATGCCTGGGGACAAACTGCCAGCAACAGGACAGCAAGCACACAAGTCGATGTCTCTCGGGAAGCCACTGTTCTGCTCCAAAATGGGGATAGCGATCGCATCACGGGACTTCCCGTTGAGCTTAGCATTTTGCATCGTTGAAGTGTTTCAGCAACACCACTTAGACAGGCGAGACAACGTGTGTCCGAAACTACAAAAGAAAGAAGCCCAAGTCCCTTGACACGACCGACAGTCGTTAGAGATGGTTAAGGAGGGTAAGGAAGGAGTTATGTCAGGAAGCAAAGTCCTGCGGGAGGAATCCGAGTTCGCGGCGTTGGTGGGTATCGACTGGGCAGATCAGAAACATGCGTGGTGCGTGCAGGCCGCGGGCACGACACAGCGAGAAAGCGGAGAGGTGGAACATACACCGGAAGCGGTCGAGGCGTGGATCGGGCAACTCTGTCAACGATTCGGCAATCGGCCGATTGCGGTGGCGGTGGAACAAGTGAAGGGAGCATTGGTGTTCATGCTCAGCAAGTATGAGCCCTTACACTAATGTCGTCAGCGTCCACAGCATACTCATTCCCTTTGGAATCTATAAGGCTACCACCGTCCACGACTCGGACAAGTGGACGTTAACCATGAAGCAAGTCGCCGATGATGGGATCACTCCTCGTAAGCCCGGGCCAGAAGAGCCGATCCGTTTGCCGATGTCGCTTACGAAGGTTCCCTTGTCCTCAAAAACCTTTGTGGTCTCGTTCGATCGCATTGGCGAAACCTGCACACTCCGTGTGAACTGGCACAACACACAAGCGTCGGTTGAGTTCGCAGGAAGAATTGGGGACCTGTCAACTAGTACTACTGTGTTATAAACTGAATACCTCTTGCTGAAAAATTTGTCGTTCTAGCATTCACTAATGATAAGTTGCGGGTCATGAGCGCCAACTCTGTAGCGCCAGGCGCCCAGCAAAAACGCTTCGCGGCTTACTTGGATCGCCTGGCGCATGCCGCGGGGCACTTGGATCGGGTAGTTCCTCTGAAGTCCTATTGCACCGGGTTGCTGCTTCCCGGCGAACGCAAGAGTGTGGAACCGATGGCGGCCCGCCTGTGCCCCGAGAACGTTCGCCAAACGCATCAATCGTTACACCACGTGGTAGCCCATGCTCCGTGGAGTGATGAAGACCTACTGGAAGCGGTGCGGCAGTACGCGTTGCCGGCCATGCAAAAGCAAGGAGCGATCGTAGCCTGGGTTGTGGATGACACAGGTTTCGTGAAGAAAGGCATCCATTCGGTAGGGGTCACACGACAGTACTGTGGACAGGTAGGCAAGCAAGAGAACTGTCGGATCGGTGTGAGTTTGTCAGTCAGCACGGCGGAAGCAAGTTTGCCCATCGCCTGGCGTCTGTACTTACCGGAAATGTGGGCCCAGAACAAGAAGAGGAGAAAGGCCACAGGTGTACCGCAGGAAATCCGTTTCCAGACCAAGCCGGAAATTGCTTTGCAGCAAATTCGTACGGCGGTGGATCGAGAGATGCCCATGGCTCCGGTGCTGGCCGACGCCGCCTACGGCAACGACACGAAATTCCGCGAGGGCATCACGGAGTTAGGGCTGCTCTATGTGGTGGGTATCCAGTCGTCGGTGAGCGTGTGGCCGCCCGGCCAGGCACCCTTGCCCAAGCGGAAATGGAAAGGAATCGGGCGCCCGACCAAGTTGCTCCGCCGGAATCGCCAGCACACCCCGACCGCCGTGCGCGAGTTGGCCATGAGCTTAGCCGCCTCCGCCTGGAAGACGGTGCGTTGGCGAGAAGGTACTCGGAAACCGCTGCGTTCCCGTTTTGCCGCTCTGCGAGTACGTCCCGCCCATCGAGATTACTGGAGCGGTGAACCCCATGCGGAGGAGTGGCTGCTGGTCGAGTGGCCGAGCCAGGAGGCAGAACCGATCAAGTACTGGCTCTCCACTCTGCCCCAGTCCACCCCACTTACCGATCTGGTGCGAATGGCGAAGCAGCGCTGGATCATCGAGCGCGACTACCAAGAGCTGAAGCAAGAACTCGGACTTGGTCATTACGAAGGACGAGGCTGGCGCGGTTTTCACCATCACGCTACCCTCTGCATCGCGGCCTATGGGTTCCTGGTAGCCGAACGGAGCCGTTTTTCCCCCTCCGCTCGCGCCGGTGAAGTGGACTTACCCGTCTCCAAAATGCCGCCCAAGTTCCGCCCTCGGGGCTCACCCGGTACGCGTGGTGCGGCATAATCCCTGGTCGATTGCCACACTCCGTCAAACCATCGCCCGCGCTCTGCTCCGACAACTCGCGGGTTGTCCTTTTTGTGGAACTCCTTTTTTCTAACACAGTAGTACTAGGTAACTGTTGAAATATCCCCATAGCACTCACTGACAGGGTTCTGAGCGTCTGTTGAACTATCCGCGCGGTCACCCAAAGCGATTTTCCCGCAAACACGATCACAGCAGCCGTGCGAAGAGATGGCTTTCTTCAAAGGGGCTAAATAACGAATCCGCCGCTAACGTTTAACGATTGCCCGGTAACAAACGACGCGTCCTCTTTGCATAGGAACGCGACAGCTCTCGCCACGTCTTTCGCTGTGCCTAGTCGTCCGAGTGGATGTCGGCTTAGCGCGCGTTGCCTCGTTTCCGGATTGCCCAAGTGCGCCGCCGTCATATCTGTTTCCACGTAGCCTGGCGCGACCGCATTGACGCGGATTTTGCGCGGAGCCAGCTCTAGCGCCCAGCTCTTCGTAAGTGAATCGACTGCCGCTTTCGTTGCGCCATAGAGGCTGCGCCCACCCGCAATGCCGACCCGTCCCGCAGTTGATGAAATGTTCACAATCCGCGCGCCATCTCGCAGCTTGGGCAGCGCTACCTGCGTCAGCCAGAACATCCCTCTCAAATTGATATCGAGAACTTCATTGAGCAGTGCTTCGCTGGTGGAACCGAGAGGAGTTGACTTCCACACACCCGCATTGTTTACGAGGACATCAAGGCTATTATTGCCGAGCGACTCGACCATGCGGCAGATCGAATCGGTTGACCCAAGATCCGCCTGCACAAGCAAAGTTTGCGGGTGCAGCAGCATTGTACGCACTTCCTCCGCGGCGGCCCGGTTGCGGTGGTAGTGAACGATGAGTCGCGCACCTTCGGCATCAAGAGCTTGGCAAACCGCCCTCCCAATCCCGCGCGATCCACCAGTCACTAATGCAACTTGATTTTTCAAGCTATTAGGCATAAGACCGATGCAATTTTCAGGTGCCGTAGAGAATTATCACACGCGCCATGAAACCTACGTTCCAGGACGCTTTCGAAAGGAATGGGAAGCGGTACCCAGATCTCGGACGTATCGTCGGCAACTCTGACACTCGAACTTGGTCGTAGTTGGCGATAAATCACGTTAGCACAAGTTTGCGCTTTCCTTTCGCCTATTCTGGCGAACAAAAGGCGCACAGTTGCGATATCTGATTACAAAATTTAAGGGCAATCCGCCGCCGCAAATTGTCTAATCCATCGGCTGCTTATCTCGACCGCGACGGGCCGCATCGCCGCAGCGCATCGGAGACTAGGAGATGGATACGACATTGAGGTGGGATATTGTGAGTCCGCTGTTCAGCGAGGATGTCCATTAATCGCTGAGGTGTACGCCACATTCCTTCCGAAATGGGTTGACGCGAAACATAGACGACGAATTTTCACAACGCAGGCTGCCGGTCGCCAGCGCTACGGAATATCGAACCAATTCGCGTCAGCAATCAATGAGCCTCCGCCATAACGCGCCATGCAACTCTGATATTCCCTGACCAGCATCTCATACGTAAGGTTCATGCCCGGATCATTTTGCCCCTGCATCTGCCGCCGCATGGCTGCCCCAGAAGAACTTCCTGCTGCTGCGTTATGCAGCTCATTCGCGATCTTCGCGATCTCTCTGCAATCGTTCCACCAGTAATTGGCGGGGCCGCAGGAAAAACCATTCCAGACCAACCCATTCGCACACGAGGTCTCAACAATGCACGTACTAGTTCTACGGCAGACATCACAATTCTGGCCCTTCCTGCAGTGAAGTGGAGGCATAAACGCGGTTTTCTTGACAGGTTCGAGCGGGCGCACTACGTTCGACCCCGTTTTTCCGCTCTGCGTCCGGCCGCTCGAAGGGACATAGCGGGAACTGTGCGATTCTCCCAAGCTACCCGCCGAACTCACCCCGCCGCCAAGCGAGGAACTACCGGAGCTTGAGACCCCAGAGTACCCGCCTGCGCCCACACCGGAGGACCCTCCGCCCCCAGAGGAATGCTGGCAGAGAACCACCGCTGACATGGAAAGGAAAAAGAGAGACCCGACTACAAAACCGGAGAGCCGCATAAGGCACCTCCTCCTGGCTAACTTGCTTGCCTAGGCTTACACGATCACCGAACACCTATAGTTTAGTACAGAACGGTGTCAACAGACGTAAAATCCACGTCAAGATTCGTAATCGAGATAAACCCAGAATCTTCGAGGTCTTCCCGACGTAAGATCCTGCGAATGTGCAGTATAAAGTCCGTGCTCGACCGGAAGGGGAATAATCACCGAGGGTTGTTGTAACATCGCGTCTCTTACAATGCCGGCGTTGTCAAGTACTTTTTTTCCACACTGCTCCATCCACTCAGAGATGAGCGCCATTTCGCTCTCGTAGAAATAAGTGCCATACCAACCAAGGCTCGCTCGTAATCAGTTCAGGTCAGAATCTCGGTCCGACCCATGCATCTCTTCGGTCACAACTTCGATCATGATTACTACTTCGAACTCCTCCCTAAAGAGGAGCGGGCTGCCCAATCAATTTCTCGATGTTCTACTTCACACCATCGCGATGTCCGGGCTGGCCCGCGTGCGAACCGAACTTTCTTAACTGCTCGTAATCCCATCCCTTGCGCCACATCCAGTAGAGAGCGATAGCCAGTCTCCGCGCCATCGCCACCTGGGCGATTTTCCTTCCGCGCCTCATCGTCAAATGGACATACTTATTGCGCCATTCTGGAATGCTGCGCGCTGTAACTTGGGCCGCTTCCACCAGCAAGAAGCGCAATATCGAACTCCCTTGCTTCGTGATATGGCCCAGTCGTCGCCGATTTCCGCTGGAGTCCTCCAAGGGTACTAACCCCAAATACGCCGCGATCTGCTTCCCGCACTGAAATCGCTCCGTCCTTCCGATGATTAATACGAAGGCTAAGGCCGTCAGTGCACCCACTCCAGGATGCGTCCGCAAGCGCCGTGCCTCCGCACATTTCTCTACTTCCTGCTCGATCACTTGCGTCAGATCGCTAATGGTCGGGTTCAATCGATCCAGCAGCTGCAGCAGATCTTCCCGTCGCCGGCTCGCCCAAGGGGCTAACCGAAAGGCTTCTAATTGTTGTCGTCCTTTCTCCCGCCACAATTTCTTCTTGCAGCGTAAGCCTTCGTTCAGAGCCACCGCTTGCAGCTGGTTCATGATGCGCGTGCGCGCCTGCACCATCCGGTGCCGATGCCATAGCAGTTGCCGCAGATCCCGATTCTCCCCACTCGCTACCCAGATCTTGGGAAAACGATTCTCCATCAGCAACTGCAGAATATGCTGCGCATCCTGCCGATCCGTCTTCTGCTTGCGTTCGCGCTTCCTGGCGATCTCGCTGGCGTCCCCGATCCACAACTCCAAGTTCAATTCCGCCAGGAGTCGCTCAAACCAGCGTGCATGCCCACTCGCTTCCATTCCCACTCGTACCTTCTTGCCCTGGGCTGCGAGGTCACGATAAAACTTTTCTGCTCCCTCACTGTGCTCGAGTCGTTGCTCTCCGTAATCTCCCCTCTCGGTATCGACAAACGCAATTTGCTGGAAACCCGGGTGATAATCGCATCCTATAATGATCATTGTCCGGCTCCTTTCTACCCGAGCCTTCATGGTTGGTTTTGGCACCACCAAGTTTACTCGGGCCTGGGAGCCGGCATTGTTATGGTTGACCGGCCAATGTGCGCTCATTTTTCGGCATCGGCGAGGGAGTCGAGTTCGTGACTTAGGTTGAGAAGGCGCTGCGAGAGGCGTCGGAGTTTGCGGCGGGACTTATCATCGTGCAGCTGCGAGCGAAACAACTGGAGGAGATGACGGGTAGCGGCGATGGCGTTGTGAATGGCGGCGATGTCGGCATGAACGGGGGCGGTGGTTGCAGGAAGAGGGAGTTTGGGAATGGAGTGCAGTGAGGCGGTGTTGAGGCGAGCGATGTGAAACTCACGTTGCAGGTCCTGTTGTGTGACCTGGACATAGCGCAGGGTCATATGGATGTCTTTGTGACCTAGCAGTTGCATGAGACCAGGCAGGCTGACGCCCAGGCGCAGCATCTCGCTAGCGAAGGAGTGCCGAAGGCGGTGCGGGGTCACCGGGCTGCTGCAACCGGCGCATCGGGCGACCTCAGCTAGGGTGCGGCGGAGGACGACATACCATCTGTCATGCTCACGGTAGCGAGGTAGTAAGAAGTCTTGGGAATGCAGTAAGCCCTGGAGAGGAGCTAGGGCACGCAACTGCAAAATGCGAGCCACGATGCGCCGGGTGTCGTCATCGACCGGTACCCAGCGTTCGGTATACAGCTTACCGAGGGGCACGTGAAGCGCCCACTGCGTGGCACTGACCTGGCGCAGACAATCCAAGGGAAGATCAATAGCCTCGCCGATGCGAACTCCGGTAGCACGGATGAGCAGCAGGACGTTGGACAGCAGGTCGTCGGTATGGCGGAGCTGCTGATCCAGCAGTTGATCGTCCTCCGGGGAAAGCGGTTTGGGCAGATAGTGGGCTGGGGGAGGAAAATCCTCTCGCCGAATGAGATCGTGGGGAAGGGGATGGCCGTTGTCGGCCAAGTCGTGAAACAGACGGCGGAGCCTGATGAGGTACAGTCCACGGACGGAATTGCGCAAGGGAGGATCTTGTTCACCGAGGAAGCGGAGCCAGCCCAGCACATGCGGATCGCGACGCAACTGACCGAGCTTCCTTACCTGAGGGAAAGCGGCGTGGAGATAGGTAAGGAAGCGGCAGGCATCGGAGCGATAATGCTTCATCGTTCCCGGCCGCAGAATGGTGGCCAGGATGCGGAGGTGATCGTCGAAGATCTGCTCGAGGGTCTGGCGCGATGGCTTCATGAAATCTCCGCTGACAAGCGGATGCGCTGGGCGACAGCGCGGGCATACTCGCGCCAGACGTCTTGAGGAGCGAGTTCGACGTAGAGCATGGTGGTATGAATGCGAGCGTGTCCCATCAGGTGCATCAAGGCCGGCAAGGAGATACCGGCCCGCACCATGTCAGTTCCGAAAGTGTGGCGGAAGCGATGGGGATTGGCTTGGGGAACGTGGCTGGCCCGTCGGTGATGGCGGAACAGGGAGCGTAGACCGGCAGCCGTCATGGGACGTCCGCGCTGGGGGCCCTTGAGGGAAACGAACAAGGAAGGTGAGTTAGTCAGTGGTCTTTCTAAGCGCAGATAGTTTTCGAGGACGGCGATGGTTTCAGCGGGCAGGGGCAGGACGCGCTTTTTGTTGCCTTTGCCGAGGACGCGGAGTTGAGCTTCGGAGAAGCGGAGATCTTCGAGTTGGAGGTGGAGAAGCTCACAGGAACGCAGGCCATCGAGCAGCATGAGGGCGAGGAGGGCGAGATCGCGAAAGGTGCGAAAGCCTTTCCAGAAACGGGCGACTTCATCGGCCGAAAGAGGGACGACCACGCGGCGGGCCTGCCGTAGTCGCAGACCGATGGCGAGTTTCGGTTGTGGCCGGCCATAGCCCAGAGGGGATCGTGTCGTAAAGGAGTGCTGGAAGTGGGACGTACCTCCCGGGATCTCCTGTCCATAATGGAAGCGATAGAGACAGCGCAGTACGCCCAAACGGTGATTGATGGTCGAGGGAGTAGGTTTGGGTTCACGATCGAGCTGGCTGCGGACATAGTCGAGCAAGCAAGATTGATTGAGCTTGGCCAGAGGACGGCGCGTAGGCTGCAGCCAGCGGGCGAAATGCAGCAAGTCATAAGCGTAAGCGCGTAAGGAGCGTGGCGAGAGTTGGCGCAGCCTTTGAGCATCGAGGAAATCGTTGGCCCACGTGAGTTCCCGATCTTGCTCGTCGAGGAGCCGATAAGGAGAGATACTGGCGGGCGAAGAGCTCTGCAGCACGAGTCGTAGGGTCATAGCGATTGAGCCTGGTCGAGGCAGCGAAGGAAGTCGCTCTTGGTCGCGCCGGCTGCGAAGTAACTGTTCGGGTCGTGATCGTCCGGCAAGGCGACGATGCGAACGCGCAAGCGGTTCTGGTGGAGGTGTTGAGCCAGAGCCTGGGCAGCGCGTTGCCCGGCCTGGTTGTCGTCCTGATCAAAGGCAAGGTAGACAGAGCGGTCACGGTTCTCACATAACTGAGCAAGTTGCAGGGGAGTCAAATGAGTCCCGATGGCACAGGTGGTATTGCGAAAGCCTTCCTGCCACAACACTGCCAAATCGATGGAATCAATTTCACTCACGACAGGCGTTCTGAGTGAAATCGCCTGATTTCGCCAACTGTCCGCCTTCGGTTCTCCTAGTCCAGTCCTGCGATAGTTTTGGCCATGAACTGGAGATCAACTCGAAGGGTAGTTGCCGTTTTCCTCGCCTCAGCGTTCACCTCCGCTTGCAATGCTCAGCAACCCTCCACGGACTGGAACGGCACATGGAAAATGAATCCCTCAAAGGGCAACTTTCAGGGCCCGATTTTTACTATTTCGATTTCGGCGGACGGTGAGTATCGCTACGACGATGCATATTCGGGTTTCGCTTTTCGCTGCGATGGGAAGGATCGACCAACAGGGAGCAATCGCACACAATCTTGTGTAAAAAGCAGCGCCACTGTGTTGGACCTGACGTCGAAAGAAAATGGGGCAAAGACAAAGGCGTCTCATTGGGAGCTTTCGGCTGGCGGGAAGGTTCTTACGATGACGGCGACTGCATTTCGTCCGAGCGGACCTGTTATCACAATTCGGGTCGTAGCTTCGCGAATGTCGGGCTCCGATGGCTTTGCTGGCCAGTGGCGGGATCCGAGCTACCTCCAGCGGCATGCAGATATGACGCTGAGGCTCGACACTCAGACCTTGCATATCGGCTATCCAAGCGCAGGTCAATATATTGACGCACCGTTAGATGGGGTCGACGCGGCCGTGCTAGGACCTCACCCAGAAGGCGTGACCTACGCCGCACGGCTGGTTGGACAACGCGAGTTTCTCGTTCTAATGAAGCGCGATGACAAAGTTCTCCTTCAAGACTCTCTGGAATTGAGCAACGATGGAAGAGTTATTACCTACTCCTGGTGGAATCCAGATCGACCAACTGACAAGGGTACGTTTGTCTACGAAAAGAAGTAGAGGTGCTTGCACCAGCCCGTAGAGTCAGTTGTTGATAAATCCCGATTACACTTACTGACTGGGTAGATGCTTATGATGGTTGAGGGGTTAGAAAAATGAGCGAAATCGATGCTTTGACGGGCAAGGCCGGGGAACCGGTTCCGGTTGTGGATGTGGCTGACATCAAGGCGGTGTACGCCCACGGCCGGGAGTTGAGAGGGCTGGCTGTCGAGATCGATGTCTGGAAGCAAGTTTGCAGTCCCGGCGCGGATGTTCGCGCCGTCTCTTACCGTTGCCAAAGGTTGGGCGTCTTGGAATGGCTGCTGCGGGCCGCATGGACTGGCGGAGACCTCAGTGAGAATGCCTTCAAGGTTGCGGCCAGGATGGATCTGCATTGGATGGCGCCCGGCGTCGCTCAGAAGTCCGGTGTGGAGGAATTTCTTGCGGAAGTGCTTCTCGAAGTGCAGCGTGAGGCTGGCTAGCGACCCGTTCGGTTTTACGTAGGGCAAACACCTGTCGAGAAATCGCGATTACAGTGCGCCGGGATAAACCGGCTTGAAGCAGAGGATGAAAGTTCCTTACGAGAAAGGAGTAGCGAACCACTCGGCCTCGAGTCTTGCGCTGGGTATCGCGAGGTACACAGCGAAGCGTAGACAGAGGATAGGCGGGGTGGGCGATTGAGCTCCGAAAAGATGCAATCCGGACGCCGCCGTCCTTGTAATGCGCGGTAGGCAACATGAACAGGCGCGATAGCGCGAGCTCCTGTTTGGTCCGGCGTAGTCGAAGACCCCAGACACGCCTAGAAACTTCAAGCACGAGAACCGGGAGGCCTCGGAGACACCTGCGGCTCAACCAGGCCGTAGGTCGGCGGGCGAAGGCCAGAGCCACAAGGCCCGCGTGTACGTCTACGAGGAGTCACACAGCGGCATACTACCTATGAACCATTCGAACAAAGACGGAACATCGCCGGCGGAGAATGGGGAGGAAAGGCCGCTGATCAAGGAGAACGCTGGTCAACCTAACACGTACCCGACGCAGAGCGGGAAGGGCGTGTCCCAAGGGCTGGCTAGCGTGCGGAAAGCAGCAAGGGAAAATAAGGAGATGAAGTTCACCGCCTTGCTCCACCATCTGACCGTTGATCTGCTGCGGGAAAGCTTTTACTCCCTGAAGAGGAAGGCCGCACCTGGAGTGGACGGCGTTACGTGGCAGGAGTATGAAGACGGGCTAGAAGATCGATTGATTGACCTTCATGCCCGAGTTCATCGCGGAGCCTACCGAGCGCAACCGTCGAGAAGGGTCTACATACCGAAAAGTGATGGACGACAACGCCCATTAGGAGTCGCGGCTCTGGAAGATAAGACCGTCCAGCAGGCCGTGGTTACCATCCTCAACCAGATCTATGAGGAAGACTTTCTCGGGTTTTCGTATGGTTTCCGCCCGGGGCGCAGCCAGCATCAAGCGCTGGACGCGCTGTCGTATGCGCTCCTGAAGAAGAAGGTGAACTACGTTCTGGACGCCGACATTCGAGGATTTTATGACAACCTCGATCAGAGTTGGCTAATCCAGTTCGTGGAGCATCGCGTCGCCGACCCCCGCATCCTACGGTTGATCCAGAAATGGCTCAACGCGGGGGTGATGGAGGAAGGCAAATGGTCAGAAACGCAGACAGGCACTCCGCAGGGCGCGGTGATTTCGCCGCTGCTTTCGAATATCTACCTACACTACGCTTTTGATCTCTGGGTGGACGTGTGGCGCAAGAAGTGGGCACACGGAGAAGTGATTGCCATCCGCTATGCGGATGACAGCATTTTGGGATTCCAGCACCAGACAGACGCTGATCGGTTCTTGGAGAATTTACGAGAGCGGTTGGGAAAGTTTGGACTAGAGTTACACCCCGATAAGACGCGCCGGATCGAGTTCGGGCGGTTTGCCGAACAAAACCGGAAACAAAGAGGGGAAGGCAAGCCCGAGACGTTCGACTTCCTCGGTTATGTTCCGTCCAAAATTATGTTTTCTCTGCGATCTAAACGTATGAAAACTCGATTATCCGTTGGACTTTGACCGCACATAAATAATCCTCCCTCTTGGACCTAAACTGCTCTACGGAGGTACGGCTATGTTTAATCGACTGTATAAAAGTCCGTCCGCTGTAAACCGTCACGAGAGTGGTCCGTATGGAGAAGAACGTCGAAGGTATCTAATCGCATGCGAACAACGAGGAGACTGCCGGTCAACGCTCTTGTTTAAAGCGCGTGATTTGCTCTGGGTTGCTTCGAGACTGAGCGTCTATCAAGATTTTCAACACATCACGGTGCAACAGGTGCGAGCCGTGGCCGACGATTGGCGAGATCGGGAACGGGCCTGTCATCGTAAGCTCAATGCACCGGCCACCCGTCTGCGATTCGTGCGGACTGCCCTTGCTTGGCTCCGATATCTAGGTCATCTGCATCAACCTGTAGAGCAGATCCCCTTCCGAGTCCAGTTGGAGGAGTATTGTCGCTGGACCAAGGAGGAGCGCGGGTTTACAGAGCAGACTGTGAAACAGCAGTACAGCATCATCAAACGATTTCTCTGTTGGTGGGGGAGTTTCGATCGAGATCTGTCCGATATAAAAATCGGTGATGTCGATGCCTATCTAACTTCGGGAAGCGAGCAAGGCTGGTGTCGCATCACGATAAACAATGTTGCCAAAGGCCTTAGAGCATTCTTTCGCTACTCTTTCCTGCAGCGATGGACGCCTCTCAACCTGGCTGGCGCCATTCAGGGACCACGGATCTATTACTTGGAACGTCTGCCATCAGGCCCCGACTGGGCTGATGTCCAGCGTTTGTTTGCAGGCCTGGATACGGAGCGGCCGAAAGATATACGAGATCGCGCGATTCTTATGCTACTGGCGATTTACGGTCTCCGAGCCAGCGAGGTTGCCAATTTGCGTTTGGAAGACTTGGATTGGCAACGTAACGAGCTGCATGTTAGACGGGTCAAACGGCGTGGAATTCAGGTCTACCCGCTGCTGCCATCTGTGAGTGACGCGATCATTCAATACCTGCGGGGAGTGCGGCGGCACCCCTCTGTGCGTTGTGAAGTATTTTTGTCCTTGCGTTCTCCCTACCAACCGATATCAGCTGCCGGTCTCTATCACGTGGCGGCCCCCAGATTGAAGAGACTTGGCGTTCAGACCGCCCATCACGGTCCGCATTGCCTTCGTCATGCTTGTGCCGGGCACCTCATTACCGAGGGGTTGTCCCTTAAAGAGATTGGTGATCATCTGGGCCATCGCAGCACTTCGGCCACGAGGACGTACACCAAGGTAGATCTTCCAGGCCTGCGGCAGGTGGCCGCCTTCGATCTAGGAGATCTTCTATGAGATTACACAACGTCGTTGAAGGCTACATTACGTTCAAGCGCAAATTAGGTGTGCGCTTGTGCTCAGAAGCAGGTGTGTTGAGAGCCTTTTGTCGTTCCGTGGGAGAGACGGAAGTTGCTGACATAAAAGCTGGTGCCGTGCTCGCGTTTATCGCCGGGAAGGGGCCGGTCACCAGAAGTTGGAAGCAGAGAGCCTCCGTCCTTCGCAGTTTCTATCGGTATGCCATCAGCCGAGGTCTTTGTACCAACTCGCCGTTGCCAACCAATGCTCCGAAATTTCCGCCACCACGAACCCCTCACATTTATTCCACTGACGAGCTCAACCGACTACTTGAGGCTACCGTAAGACTACAAACTCCGAGAGCCCCGTTGCGAGCATTTTCCTATCGGATGTTATTGCTCCTTCTCTACAGTACCGGCATGCGGATCAGTGAAGCACTATCACTCGCGTTGCGCGATGTCGATCTGCTCAATCGCGTGCTCACCATTCGGGATACTAAGTTCTTCAAGACTCGCCTGATCCCCATCGGCCCCAAGCTCACACGAGAACTTGTGGCTTATACACAAAGACGCCTCCGGCAGTCGCCCGGAGCGGTTAATGACTCATCTCCTTTATTCGCCACACGCTCCGGAGGTCGCTGGCACTGTGTCGTGGCCAGAGAACTATTTCGCCGGATCCGTCGATACGCTGGTGTAGGCCGCGAGGGTAACGCCCGGTATCAACCGTGCCTGCACGACCTGCGTCACACCGCTGCCCAGCACAGAATCATCGCATGGTATAAAGCAGGCCACGACGTACAAAGCCTGCTCCTGCACTTGGCGACATATTTAGGGCACGTCGATCTGGCTTCCACCCAATATTACCTAACCATGACCCCGGAGCTTCTGGACGAGGCCAGTCAACGATTCCAACGCTACGCTCAACCGGGGGGCGACCATGAATGACAACACCCTAATGGGGCCGTGGATCCGTAGGTTTCTTCTTGAGCACCTCGTCACTGAACGCAATCTGGCGCGCAATACTCAAAAAAGTTATCGGGATACCTTGGTGCTCTTACTCCCATTCCTGGCACGTACCATCAACACTCCTATTGATCGACTAACAGTGGAAGGCCTCTCTCCGCTTTTGGTTCGTCAATTCCTTGAACATGTCGAAAAGGATCGCAGCTGCAGCGGAGTTACGCGTAATCTGCGCCTCGGCGCCATCCACTCTTTCGCAAAATTCATTGGCTCGCACAGCCCAGAGCATCTTGAGTGGTGCACTGGAGTACGGGCGGTTCCATTCAAGAAGACAGCTAAGCCGACCATGGTCTATCTCGACAAGCCAGAGATGGATGCTGTATTGAAAGCGCCCGACCGGCGAACCGCCCAAGGAGCTCGCGACTATGCCGTTCTGCTGTTTCTTTACAACACTGGGGCAAGAGTCGACGAAGCTGCCCACGTGACGGTGGCAGACCTCAGGTGGGGGAGTTTCAGTTCCGTCCGCCTGGTGGGTAAAGGAAATAAGGTTCGGCGCTGTCCACTGTGGCCACAAACCACGACTGTACTCAAAGCCCTCATCGAGGGTAGGACTGTACAGCAAAGAGTGTTTTTGAACCGCGTCGGTCAACCGCTTACTCGTTTTGGAATGTACAACTTGGTGCGAAGAGCAGCTACTCAAGCGAGTCTGGCTTTACCATCGTTGCTGTCCAAACCGATTGGCCCTCATTGCATTCGCCATACAAGTGCGGTTCACCTTCTGCGCGCCGGAGTCGACATCAATACCATCCGCGCGTGGTTGGGACATGTATCGTTAGACACAACCCATGTCTATGCGGAGGTAGATCTTGAAATGAAAGCAAAAGCCCTCGCTAAATGTGATCTGCCACAAGACGGTCCCATAAAGAACTGGAGCAGGGATGCCGGTGTTCTCGAATTCCTGAAGGCACTCTGATCACCGGGAGCATGTGAAAACTTATGTTGTGCCTGCGGATGCTGGCGGTCCACCCCGATTCTCCTTCAGCATCCAACGGCACATAATTTTGGACGGAACATAACCGAGAACATGTTCTGTAGAACATGTTCTGGGCTTCCGGCACATCAGCGGGAAGAATAGGTTAGGGCGATTTACGGTGAGGCGTAAGACGATCCGCAAACGCATGGGAGCGAAGCTGCGAGATGTTAAGCAACAACTCCGCGAGCGTATGCACGACCCCGTGCGCCAAACCGGCCAATGGCTCAAGTCGATTGTGCAGGGACACTTCAACTACTATGCGGTACCGGGGAACCTCGACAGTCTCGGCGCCTTCCGGGCTCGGGTCATCGGGCGGTGGTGGCGCACACTTCGTCGCCGCAGTCAGACACGTCCGATCTCCTGGACACGTATGCTCGCTCTGGCTGACCGATGGCTCCCTCAACCGCGAGTACTCCATCCTTATCCCGCGGTTCGCTTTGCCGCCAGTCATCCGAGATAAGAACCGGATGCGCTAATCAGCGCCCGTCCGGGTCCGCGCGGGGGGCAGTCAGCGATGGCTGTCCCTACCGCGATCTGGAGCAGCCGACAAGGCTGTGAATCTAGTGGGGTGTAAGTCCCCACACCACCAATTGCCTGGGACCGAGTAGCCAGGCAGCCTCGCGGCTGCCCGGCCCTCTCAGAACCGGACTTGAAAGTTTCCCTTCATCCGGCTCAAGCTCTTCAAACGCCTCGCTAAAGGAGACGCGGTTTGGATACGGGGATACGCTGACGATGAACCCGGTCATGGCACTCTGGATGAAGTAAAACGCGGTTCGCGGCATTGGTCGAACCACCCCGAACACGGGGGACGCAGTAGTGAAGGCGCCAGCCTGTGATCCGGGTAATTCTCTCGTTGCACACGGGGCAACAGCCACGTTGTTCGTACCAGAGAAAGCGAAGAGTGCGTGTTCCCCGAAACGTGTCCAGCATGTGATCTGCTTCGCGTTTCTCGAAGTAGGTCTCATAGGCCGGGTCGTATGGGTTAGCTTCGCCTTTGACTTTGACATGTCGTTTAATGGGCGTGCTCACGGCGCGGTATAGCCAGGTCTTACTTGACTGCCCCTCGTCGTCGCAGGTTTCACCGAAGAAGGACCAGTCACGACCCAGATACTGCTCAAAGTATTTCGCTTTGAGCCAGCGAAGGCCTTTTTCCCGGTGTCTTCTTCGGGCCCACCGCCACAAGCTGGAGAAGATTTCGTGATCCACGCGGTCAAACGTGCGCTTACTCACCACATGCCGATGATAGTTGGCCCAACCTCGGATTCTGGGGTTGAGTTCGCCAATCAGGTCGGCGGCAGACTTGCCCAGAGCAGTTTTGATCGTTCTTCGGATGCCGCCCAGGAAAGTCTTGACATTTTTCTTGGAAGGCTTGATGAGCAGTTTTCCGTTGGGATATCTGCGCACATTTTGTCCGAGGAAGTCAAAGCCCTTCTCCACGTGGGTAATGACTGTCTTTGTTGGGGAGAGTTCAAGTCCTCGTTCTTGCAAAAACTGCTCAACGAGGGGTTTGACCTCTCCTTCCAGTAATTCTTTCGACTTACCGGTAATGACGAAGTCATCCGCATACCGGATGAGATTGACGCAGGGCCGCTCTCCGTTCAAGGATTTGGGACGTCTTCCCTTGGGATACTTTTCCTTCAGGAGTCGTTCCAGTCCATCCAGCGCACCGTTAGCGAGCGCAGGGGAGATAATACCGCCTTGCGGCGTTCCATCGGTTGTTTCGTGGAGGACGTGTTTTTCCATATACCCGGCGGTCAGCCATTGTTTTAGAACGACTCTATCCATGGGGACATGGTTTAAGAGCCACTCGTGGCTGATCCGGTCGAAACAGCTCTTGATATCGCCTTCCAGAACCCACTGCGTGTTTGCATTCTTCAGTGCACTAAAGCACTGAACGATCGCATCGGCGCAGGACCGCTGCTGACGGAACCCATACGAGTTTTTGTCAGCAGTAGTTTCCGCACTGGGATCGAGCGCAAGCAAATATAAGGCTTGCATGGCTCGATCTTTCATGGTGGGAATTCCGAGCGGGCGCATCGTTTTGCCGTCCGATTTCGGGATGTAAACACGTCGTAGAGGCTGAGGTTGATAGCCTCTACGCCTGAGTTCATGTGCTGCCTGTGTCTTCTTCGCGGGTGTGTCCCAAATTTCTTGGTCCACACCTGGGGTTTTCTTGCCAGTGTTTTCCGTCACTCGTCGAACGGCAAGAATTTTGCCGCTGTACGAATGGGTCAGCAGACGTTGCAGGGCTTGTACCTTGCCCCATCTGCGTTCCTTCGTCGCCTGCGCGATACGCACTTGGAGTCGGCGAACGTTGCGGTGGATGGTTGGCCAGTCGATGGCATACCATTCCGGCGCTCCGCCCGAGACCGCACCAGCAGCTTGTGCTGTCGTCATCTGCCTTGCCTCGTGAGCCGATTAATCAAGTTCTCTCGCGTGAATCACCAAAGAGAAGTCAGCCTGCTTTCGCATTCGGTGATGTGGTTCCTGTTGGAAACGCAACCGATATCCGTTCCATTACAGAGCGGCCTTCGCTTTTTCTCTCCTCTCATACCCGCATCGCCATCGGCCAGCCTTACGGCTTCACTTTCCCTTGCGGGGAAGCGATGCGGGCTTACCCTGTTTCGTTGAAATGACGGGATAGTGTAGGTGTTCTCTCTACGCCGGCAGTGTTGTGTGCCCATGACGGAGAGAACCCGAGCCCTCCGTACCCACTGCAAAAGGAGCGCCAAGCATCTTCCGCTCCCCGCTATTTACGACGCCTACGAGAGTTCGCATATGCTCACCTTGCTATCCACCCTGGCCCCTCTCCGCGTTGATGCTGGCAGATGCACCGATGTCTCACGACTGCGGTGCCAGCCTTTCGGCTGTGGGATTCGTTGTCAAAGGGCTTCAGGACGGTTCGTTATCTTGCCGCCCCGCCTTCTAGGGTAGTGCTGATGGAACAGCACGTCTGACAGTTTGCTCCTTTCTTCAGACAATCACTTCCACGACCTTCAGGTCGCAGCAGGTGGTTAGCATATCCGATGCATGCGGAGGCAACGAAGCATGTTCTGCTCGGACGTAAAAGCCTCGGCTGCCCTGCGGCGATAAGCTGCAGCGGTGGGAACGATCGGGGAGGCGAGCAAACCTGAGGGCCTGAACATAACGAAATGGCTGCAGTCTCGAAAAAGAGATCCGTCATGAAATCGTTTTGACGGGGAAACGCGGGAAGCCGACCTCGATAGTGTACGGGGGCAGGCCGATGACGTGGAGGAAGAAACAGGCAGATGCACTCCACGGGACCCGCCGTGACAGGGGCCCAGGCAAGCAGGGAAGGATTCACAGAGATAACGTCGGGATCGCGTTCGGAAAAGCTTGGAAGAGGAGGAACTGTTAGTGAGATAAGCGAAACCTCTTATTGTCATCCAGCGGGTGCAAATCCCGCCTGATCAAAGTCGAGCAGACAGGTCAGTAGTGAGTCTTGCCATTCACCGGGCGACTGGTGGGTGTCGAAGCGTAGGCAACAAGGAAGCAAGGCCGTGAGGATCAGCCCCGAAATCTTATCTTGTCGCGAGGCCGACGTGTTTCCCGAAGCGGAAGGCAGTATCTGGCGGCGACCGTCATTGCGAGGTCGCGCCGACTCGCCGGGGTCTCTAGCCCAAGGCATGCTCCACAGGGATGGCCCAGGAACCGAAGAGAGCTCTCCATCTCCTCTCACACCAGGAGGACCGCCTCTGGTAATGGATCGAGAGGTACGTGCAACCAAGGGTCGACCGGAGGAAGCACGGACGGATGCTGGAGCAGTCTTACAACCTTATAGTACCGATGAAGGTGGGGAACCGCAGGGCTCCCGCAAGGGCAACACGCTGACGGAAGTGGACGCGGAGCATCTGACCAGTCCCGGCACAATGGTCGGCACGGTGGCTTACATGTCGCCGGAGCAGGTGCGGGCGAAAGAGTCGGATGCGCGTACCGACCTTTCCTCGTTTGGGTCAGTGCTGTATGAGATGTGCACGGGCGATTTGCCGTTTCGCGGGGACAGTTCGGCGGTCATTTGCGAAGCCATCATGAACCGTGCCCCGGTGGCTGTGGTGCGACTGAATCACGACGTGCCGCCCAAGCTGGAAGACATTATCAACCGGGCGTTGGAAAAAGATCGAGACCTCCGCTATCAACACGCCTCTGACATCCGTTCGGAGTTGCAACGACTGAAGCGGGATACAGACTCCGGCAAGTCCGCGGTTGTGACTGACGCTGCACCCGTTTCTCGAAGACGGCTTCCATGGGCCGCTGCGGGCGCTGTTGGGATTGTCGCCGTAATCGTGATCGCCCTATTTCTCTGGCATTCTCAGCATCCCGCCGTCCCTCCAGTGGATTCTGCAAACCCGAGGGCGATCGCGGTGCTGCCGTTCCAGAACGCGGGCTCCGACAAGGATGCAGATTTTCTGCGACTCGCCTTGCCAGATGAAATTGCGACTGCTCTGAGCTATGTGCCGTCGTTCTCGATCCGTCCATTCGCCACGACAAGCAAGTACAACGGCTCAAGCTTGGACTTGCAACAGGCTGGGCGAGAGATGGGTGTAACCTCCATTGTAACCGGACTCTACCTGAAGGAGGGCGATCAGTTGGAGGTAGGGTGCGCGACATGAAAGTGAGGTCATGCAAGCCGGGCTTCCCAGTAATCCTCAAATCGACCGCTAAGACGACAGCATCGGAGGGCGATGATGGCATTGGCGCCACGAACCGTCCAGAACATACCAGATTGTTTCAAGCGGGTGGCAATCACAGTTTTGCAACCTGCTTCGATCACGCCCGAGCCGACAAACAGATGCTGGCGACGAAATTCGGGGTAGCGCATGCGTTCCGCATTTTTTTCAAAGTAATCGCCTGCCTTGTGGATGGTTTCGGCTACGTCTGTTGAGGATAGTTCCAGAGCACGGAGATAGCTAACCAGCTTCTCGATCTTTCCCTCGTCGAGTTTGGGTTGGTGGCGCATGATCCATTGTTTCTGACGAGCATCGTCGCCGGAGTACAGCAGGCGGGCCAGATCCCAGAGATGCTGGCGAGCATGGAAGAGATCGACAATCTGAAGGGCGCCGGGAAAATGCAGATCGGCGAGATTCCAAATCCATTCGGCCCCGTCGCCCATGATTACTTTCTTTTTCGCCCGGCTCCAGCCGCGGTTCCAAGCCTCGGCATAAAGACGTTTACCGAACTCCTCGGCGGTCTCAATGGCGCCGGTGTAAGTGGTGGAGTCTGGGTCCCGCATGGCATAGCCTTGCGGGTCATGAGCGGTTTGGGTGAAAACGCATCCTAGTTTCACTTCCCGAGTACGGGCTGGCTCGCCTTCCCGCTTGCTTTCTCCGCGCTCCGCCTTGGTCACGGGTACTCCGGTGCCGTCCATTTGCACATAGAGGATGGGAATCGGCTCCCCCAGCACCACGGGGAGGTCCAACTGCATGGCTTGCTGGATCTGTCCCCGCTCCCGCCTCCTGATGTCTTCCCCGATGGCCTCGGCGGTTCGTTCCACCGCCTTAGTCGTCACTTCCAGCCCAGCCAGCAGTTTCATCTGTTCGCGCCCTTGGTCAAAGGGAGCGGCTTGGCCCACCACCGCCAACATGCGAAGCACGCCCGGGGAGAGGTCCTTGTTCTCCACGTCCAGCTCGGCGTCGAAGGGAAACTGCCCTTGATGGCAATGCGAGCACAAGTAGTAAGGACGCACCAGTTCCACCGAGCCGACCGCGGTGAGGATGGATCGGCAACGCAATTCCTGATAGCGTGCCCGGTGACCGCAGGAGCAAGCCACGCTCAACTGGTCGGGACCGGGAGGATCGCAGTGCAACAACTCACTCAGGGCTACAGCCCCCGTCTGATGCATGGCCGACCGCATAGCCACTTCTACGGCTTCCAGATCCAGCCTGCCATTCTTGCCCTGGTCTTGCCAGATCACCTGCAGCAAACGGCTTACTTCGCGCCGGACTTCCTGCTGGATGGCTGCGGCGTTTTTTTTTGCGGCGTCGAGGCTTTCTCCAACCGACGCAACCGGCAGATTCTTTCGTTGACGGCAATCAGTTGCTGACAGAGTTCTTGAAAATGATGGAAATTTGCGACTTCCCGCTGCGCCTTGCCTAATCCTGCGGGGGAATCAAAGGTCTCGGTGATGGTTTTGCCCTCGATCTTTCGGGTGAGGCGGAAATTAGGCCCATGGCCAGGATCGTTGGCTTGCGCACAGTGACAGCTGGGCTTTCCGCACTTGCCAGAAGTGGTGGTGATCGAACCTCGGCGGAAATCACCCACGGCAGCAATCTGGTGAAACAACTCCACTCTGTGTGCTTCTAACTGGGTCAGCGAGTCGGGCATAGTAGGGCTCCTTGCTCTTAGCGTAAATAGGCGCTAAGAAAAAGGCCACAAAAAAAGAATACCCGATTCAGCCTCCACTTTCATGTCGTGCACCCTTGGAGGTAACACTGGAGGCGGTGGATGTTTCGAATAACCGTAGCGTTTGGCGAGACACCATCAATGTTGCGGCGTCGGACAAAATTGCGATGCGTGAGCAGATTACGTCGAGGGTTCGGCAAGGGCTTGTCCCGGTGCTTGGAGGGTCATCGGCCTCCGGGGAGGCGGGGACTCGACCTAAGAGCGAGGTGGCCTACGACTTGTATTTGCGCAGCATTGCGGTTCCACATGATCCTCGTCCTAACAAGGACGCGATCGCGATGCTGGAGCGTGCGGTGGGTATTGACCCCAGCTATGCGCCTGCTTGGGAGGCTCTAGGCTTGCGGTATTATTTCGACGCCAGCTATGGCGACGGCGGAGAACAAATGCTAAAGCGTTCGGACTCGACTTTTGAACGAGCTATCGCGCTTGATCCAAACCTGACTTCAGCGCCGGGCGAGTTGATCACGAACCGGGTAGACGAAGGTGAACTCGGGAGCGCCTATGCAGAAGCCACAGCGTTGGTGAAGCGACGACCGCAGAGCGCCTTCGCCCACTTCGTTCTGGGCTATGTGCTGCGCTATGCCGGATTGTTGGAGGACGCGGCCCGAGAGTGCGATACCGCCTTGACGCTGGATCGGGGGAATTATCAATTCCGTTCATGCTCTGTGGTCTTTGTGCAACTAAACATAGCGTCTTAAGCAATTGCGCATAGTCTGCGGAGGACATCGTTGCGAGTGGTCCAGGTTGCGAACTCAGATTCAACCGCGCTGATGCGTCTTGGAGATGATCGAAGTAGCGATTGTGCAGGCAACGACGGCGTGTGAGCTTCCACACTCGCTCGATGGGATTGAGTTCAGGACTGTACGGGGGAAGGAAGTCCAAAGCAAAGTGATGGGCGTGTTGTTCCCGCCACGGTCGGTGCAGGCGGGAGTGGTGATAACGGGCATTGTCGGTGATGACCACAACCCGTCTCCGGGTCCCGTGGCTGGCGGAGCGGAGTTGCTGGAGAAACTGAAGGAAGCTGGGCCCATTGAATTTGCCGGTTTCCAGACGGAACACAAAGCGCCCATCCCGCAAGCGCACGGCCCCGAAATACCCCACACTCTTGCGGGTGGGGGCGTGCAGGAGGACAGGGTCCTTGATTTCTGGCGGGATCCACATGCGGCAGCGCGAGCCGTGCTGCTGAAAGTGCACCTCGTCGGTCGCCCAAAGATCGACGCTGTCGTCCTGCATCAAGTCTTGGAGTTTTTTTTATGTGCTTTTTGCACTGCGGGATTGGCCTGGGCCAGCGCGGGTCGTGGCTTGCGCAACCGAAAGCCGAGCTGACGGAACATACGCTGGCACTGGCGAACACCGATGGCAATGCCATACCTTTGCTCAATCCAGGTACTGAGTGTTTTTCCGTCCCAGAGGTTTCCACTCAGACCAATCTCCCTCGGCGGGTGACGCAAGATTCGATCCACCCCTTCCAGTTGTTTTTCCGTCAAGCGTCGGGGACGTCCCGGTCGTTCCCCCTCCAATAATCCCGCCAGACCGTCACTTTCAAAACGGCCCACCCAATACTCCACCGACCGTGGCGCATCGCCCAAAAGATGGGCCACTTCCGGACAGGTCATACCCTGGGCTACCAAAAGCACTCCATGGAGACGATGGTCATAGCGGGATTCTTCCGAGCGGCGGATCTCATCCTGCAATCCGAGAATAATGGTGGGAGAGTCGGCAATGGCAAGTGGTTTCATTCTTCTATGAAACCACAAATCCATCGCTATGCGCAATTACTTATGTCGCTGTGTTTAGATCAGCAGCAAAGGGCAATGGAGTTTGTGCGCCTCGATGCGGGGTCGGAATGGGCCGCTCGATCAACTGCTGACATTCTTCTGCGCCAAGAGAAGCTGGCCGACGCGCGACAAAGCGTCCAAAACTATTCGGCGAATGGTCTTCGCGAACTGCTACAAGCCTGCCGAGAGCCCTCGAAGACTCACACTCTGGATAAAATTGCGCACGAGATGGAAGCTGACGCGTTGGCCGGTGCTGATGCGGAGCCTCGCTATTTCGTCGCGACTTTTTTGGCGTATTGTGGTCAGAACGATGCCGCCTTGCGGTTGCTTAAAAGTGCCGTTGAACAAAACTACTGTGCCTACACTGCCTTGCAGACCGACCCGTTGCTTGTGAAGCTCCGTGGAACTCTTGAGTTCAGGAGATTGCTATTGGAAGCGAAACAGTGCCAGAACAAGTTCTTGGCGCAGCGAGACCAGAGTCCACACTGAAAGAAGCCGACCCCGACGTCCCCATCCTGAAGGAAGCCAAAGCTGGTACGCCAAGTTGCATTAGCGCTTTTTTTTGCTCATCGTTGCGAGTGACCTTGCGTTGCTCAGGCTTCTTCGTGATGACTCGCCCAGATCGCAGAGGCTTGCAGCTTCCGACCAAGTCTGGCTTGACTTTGCCATCGCCGGGAGTATTGTAATGACGTTCAGGCTAGCCCAAATCTCTGCACAACTGATTGAGTTTGCACTGAACCGGCCCGCACGGTTCCGATTCCGAAGAGCGCAGCCCGTTACCCGCAAGTTCCAGCCTAACTATAAGGAGGCCCGGTCATGGCCGTGAACCCTATCCCAATCCCAGAATTGAATCTGGAAACGGTAAGAACTCCCGAGGAAACCATCGTCCGCTGCATTGGCAGAATCACATCGGGCACCTCTGCCTTGCTGCAGACGACAGTCCGCAGTCTCATCCCGGAGACTAAATGTGTCGTGCTGGACTTGACCGACGTGAGCAACATGGACAGTTCTGGCCTCGGTGCGATCGTCGGCTTGTACTTGTCCGCCAAGAGGCAGCATTGCGGGCTGAAACTCATCAAGATGAACCAACGGGTGCAAGAGCTGTTCCGCATAACAAAATTGGCTTCGGTGTTCGAGGGCCACGGAGACTTCCTTGGCTACACTCCTGATTAGCAGTTCTTGGCCTCCGCACCTCACCGGCCTTCTCATGGAAGGCGATTAACTCATTGAGAATTGCCAGATGTCTCCGCCCCACTCACTCCCCTCGCGCTTCGGTACAGCCGACCGCGGATCGGGCAGGATTTCAGACGTGGCGTGGTAAAACAAATTAAAATTCAAAATTCTAAAACTTAAAAATTTGAAAAATTAAAAATTCAAAAAATCTGAGAAGTGTACGAGTGTCCAGCAATTGCCATAGGGCTACGCACCGACATCCGGCAGAGCAGGAAATTTGTGTCGGCCCTCCGATCCAGGTCCTCAAGTATCCGCCAGAATCCGAACGAACCCATTCGTGAACTGTCTTTACTCCGTTGGGGACTAATTCCGTCATGGGCACTGTTGGCGAAATTTGTCGTACGCACTCACCTGCCCAGAGTTCCCAGATCCTCTTTCTAGACCCCCGACCCGGAGACTCGATGCGGAACCGAGCCGCCATCGTAAAGGCTGGCTTGGGCAATAACTTCCGCGTTGCCGACCACACGATTCAACTCTCTTTTCTCTGTTTAGGGTGAGAGGCCGATGCGTCGCATCAGATCGTGGTAGCGTGGATCGGAACGTAGGCTGTCGAAGATCGGTTGCGGCAGTTCCTGAATACGCATCGTGCGTTCCTGATACGCCTTCTCCAGCCAGTGGAATGCGGAGTCTCGATCGCCAAGCCCGGTGTAGACGACGGCAAAGTCCAACGGAGAGACGTAGCTCTGCTCGGATTGCGTCCTTAGTTTGTCGAGGACGCTCAATGCCTTGGCCCGCTCGCCTGCCAGCGCATAGGCGTTGGCGAGTAGCGCCCGGTAGGGCGCGCCTCCTTTCGAAAAACTCACTGCCTTCTCAAGTTCTGCGATAGCCTCGCGAAGCTCGTGCTTCTGCTCTTGGGGAAGAGCGAGGAACCAGTGGCCTTCGGGGTGATAAGGATCGAGTTCGACAGCTCTCTGGCATGCCTTTAGCGCTTCGTCGTAGCGGCGTGCGCGGTAAAGAATGAATCCAAAGAAGGCGTTGCTGTCAACGGAGATCGGGTCAAGTTCACGCGCTCGCGTCGCAATTCTTACGGCATTAGAAATGGCGAGGCACAATGCCGGAAGAGGCTCTATAAACATACGCCCGGAGAACCTGAGGGACAAAAATGAAATATTGCTTTTTGTTGTTTGCAAACGCTACGATCCCAGTGTCATTGCACGCTGAGGCCGATCAGAATCCAAGCAACTTCGCATTCAAGATACCACCCGGAATGGGCAGTTATGGTTACCTGGCGATTTGCGCAGCTGCAATGAAGCGTCTCCAGGAGGTCCGTATGCGGCCTAGGGCGATTCGCAAGGACGCGATGGTGCGCGGTACTGATGGTCTCTTACGAGTTGAGATGGTTGAGGCAGGTCGGGAATATGTTCTGGATCCATTTGCCGAACTTATTTGGGAGCTTTCCGATGGCTCACGCACCGTTGAAACTCTGGCTCAAGGTGCCGCCCAGACTTGTAAACGACCGGTGCACAGAGAAGAAGTCTTTTCGGCGCTTGATTTTCTGGCCGACGCCGGCCTAATTGAGGAACGCGTGGCTCCGCCGGTGGCGGAAGCCAATGTTTCCCGGCGCGCGTTGCTGGCGCAGATTGCGCCGGTGGTCGGCGCCGCGGCCTGGATGATGTCTGGAATCTCCGCAAAGGCGGGCGGTCTCATCCAGTATAACGAGTCCAACAGCAAGGAGAGCAACAGCAAAGCGGACGCGCGCGAAGCCAACACCAAGGCGGACAATCGCGAAGCGAGCAACAAGGAGAGCGACCGCAAGGCGCAGGACCGCGCGTCGAGTGGCAAGCGGGACTGGGATAAGCAGCAGGACGCGGAAAAGGGCAGAAAACGCGATCTCCAAAAGACTTTCGATCGTATCAACGAGTCAGAGAGCAAGCGCGCCACTCTTCGGCAGAAGATGAGAACTTCCTGGCCGAAGGTTTATGACGTTGTCGGGCACAAGCTGTCTGAGTTTCCCGAGCTGTTAGACAAGTGGCAAGTGGCTAGACGCCGCGCTGTGGGGAGACAAACCTTGACGCCCGGCAACTACGGCGAGCTATTCCAACGCACTCAAGAGTCATTCCAATTTCAAATCATGCTATCGCACGCGGCTATGGCCCGTTTTACCAACGCGGGTTTCACTCTACCGCTGGATTTCAAAAACTTCGCACCGTTGCTGGCCGGCGACACTCAGAAGAAGACTTACTTGATTCTTCAACATGTCGCGGATCCGGCAATCGGCGACAACTGGCGTTATGCCCTCAGCGCCGGCAATCTGCAGCTCGAGTTCAATGATCTGGAAGCGGCGTACCAGTTTCTAAGCAATCGGCGGGCCGCTGACACGCAGAAGCGCTAGGCTTGCTAATCCGGAGAACACCAAGAAGTAATTGAACTGGAGCGGCTTATTGTGATTGCACGAAACCACTTCTATGGATATGCCCACGTTCTATCTGATTAACGCCAATGTCCCCGAAGAGACGGTGCGGCTGCTTCGCGAATCGTGTGAGCAGCGCGATGTCGAGTTTGTCGAAATCGACGCGATCACCTTCGACTATGAGCCATCTCATCGCGCCGATGCAGGCGACATGCTTTATTGCGCTGGGACCACCACTGCCGCAGGCTTTGTCGAGGAACATCTCTATCAACAGGGTGTTGCTAGTTTTTATTCGAGCCTTGACGGACCGCTGACGCGAAAAGCTAACCCACTCCTGGTCTTCCAGCGTGCCGGTGTTCCCATACCGCGCTGGGTGCACGTAACCACCGGCGACCGTAACTTGCTGCGCCGGTACGTGGAGCGCATGGGCGGGTTCCCGGTGATTCTTAAATTCCCTGGATTCTCCCGCGGAATCGGCGTGACCCGAATCGATTCCATGCCAAGCCTGTTTTCAATTGTCGATTACACGCTCTCCAACGGCGCCTATCCGCTACTTTGCGCGTATGTGCACCCAGCCACGCATTGGCGTGCCGTGGTAGTGGGAGACCGCGTGGTATCGCATTACCGCAATGTCACGGATCAAGACGATTTCCGCACTTCAGGCAGCGAGCAAGAGGAAGATTACCGGGTTCCAGCGCCCTCGAGTTTGGAGGAGACCGCCGTCGCTGCGGTTCACGCGCTGGGCCAAGAATTCGGCGGAGTCGACATTCTGGAACATACCAGCGGCCGCTTGTATGTCCTGGAATCGAATAACCCCTGCTACTTCGCGTCTGCGCAATTGGCCATTGGCACAGATGTCTCAGGAGCGATGATCGAACACCTTCTCCAGAAATCAAAAAGGTTGACTGGGGCGTTCAAGCAGGCAGGTATTGCTGGAATCGCTCACGTTGGTCGTCCGTCCAGCACCGCCAACCGTGTAGGTAACGACATCTAGACTCGGATAAGTCAGCGTCTTCAGGGAACCGTCCAGGTTGTACGCGTAGTCAATCTTGTAGGTATCCTCCTTCGCCGAACTGTTGATCCGCGATTCAACGACTGGACGGCCCATCTGATCGTAGCTCCAGCTAGAGCCGCTCTGCCACGCGCACATCGCAGACCGTGACCAACCAAATTGGTGGCAGTTTTGAGGATTGGAGGATCTTGCCCGCACCCGCCACGGACGGTCACACCATCGTATCCGAATTGAACCTCGTGAGTGAGGACACCCACATACGTATAGATAGGAAGGGTTGGTTAGGGACGTTATTATCGTATTTCGAGGCCTGGCAGAGCGGCATCACGCTGAAAAGAATCGCGTTCGACATACGCGGGGCGAAGCGGATTCGCGGGGATGGGTACGGAGACTTGGTTCTAAATTAAAGATGGGCGGAGATGAGATTCGCTGGCATAAGCCGGTCGTGTATCAGGAGAAAGATGGAGCGCGGCAGTTGATTGCAGCACACTACTCCATCACTGATGCAAATCGCGTGGGATTCAAAGTTGCGAAATATGACGGCAGCAGGCCCCTGTACATCGACTCACTGATTTACTCAACGTATCTGGGCGGCAGCGGGTATGACGTTGGCTTCGGCATCGCGGCGTCGTTTCCTTTCTCGACCGGATCAATATTGGGTTCGCGGCGTTAACAATGAACAAGGATCTGGCCATCACGAGCCAGCAGTTTGGATTGCTGGTGGGAATTTTCTTTTTGGGATATTCCCTGTTTGAGATTCCAAGCAATCTGTTTCTGCACAAGATCGGAGCCCGCATATGGATAGCGCGTATTCTCCTCACCTGGGGAATCCTGGCCACGCTGACGGGGTTCGTGCACAACGTGCATCAGCTGTACGTTGTGCGCTTTCTACTGGGGCTGGCTGAAGCGGGTTATTTCCCCGGAATGGTCTTGTATCTGACCTACTGGTTTCGTCAGCGGGAACAGGCGCAGGCCATTGCGCTGTTCCTGACCGCGGTGCCCGTAACCAGCATTGTGGGTGCACCCATGTCGGGTCTGATTCTGGATCATGTGCACTGGCTGGGGGTCGGAAGTTGGCGGTGGCTGTTGATCCTGGAGGGAATTCCAGCTATAGCCTGCGGTTTCCTCACCTACTTCCGGCTGCCAAGCCGTCCAGCGGAAGCCAAATTCCTCACGGAAGACGAAAGGGACTGGATCATTGAGGAATTGGAGCGTGAAGAACAGCAGAAACAGGGAATGCAGCGAATTTTCCGCGATACAGGCGTTGGCCAACCTGAGGGTGTGGCATCTGGCATGTATCGGGTTCACTCAAGCTATCGGGTTTTACTCGATGAGCTTCTGGATGCCACAAGAGGTGAAATCGCTTTCCCTCCTGTACACCAACACTACCGTGGGAATTCTCGTACCAGAGCTGAGCCAACGCCGCCAATCGTATTGGGGTATCGCCCGCCGGGGGTAGTGGTGCAGTTTGAATTAGGACAGCTTGGATTCATTACGATCATCGGCGACCGGGCTAAGAAGCCTTGGAAAGGGTCCGGCCTCGGGTTCGAGTTCCTGACGAAGTTGTTGGCCCAGAGTGTTCGCCACCGAATTCAAGTCGTTGGCGAGTGCGAACCGCCACTTTTCCGTGGATTGCTGTGCGAGTTCCTCGAATTGTTGCACGATCGACTGCACGGCTCCCTCGCCCTGGACTGTCACCGAGGCAGAAAAGGAGTCTTCAATGCGGTTCTGGATGGTCCTCAGGTGGCCGCACATCTCGTTGAGCCTGGTTTCGACTTCATTCGAGCTGCGTGCTTGCAGGTTCTTGAGTGCCAGAGCCACAGCGCTCGCGATTTGAGCTTCCGCACCGGAGACGATTTCGGCGGCGACGCGCTCTAGGTGCGCGTCAAGATCCGACTCAAGCCGGCGCACGGACTCGTTCAGCGCTGCCATCCTCCGGCCAAGGTCCGACACTTCCGACTGAAGTTGGGACGCTTTCGCGGCGGCATCGGCCTGGACCTGCTCGATCTCACGACGGTGAACCTCGTGTGAGTCTGCAAGATGCCCCTGCAAAGAACACAGGAGTTTTTCGCCTTGTGCGTCGAGATGTGCTCCCGTCTCCAAAGCCTGCCGCTGCAGTTTCTCGATTCCGGAGCGGACCTGCTGTTGCGCCGTAGTGGTGAGTTCTTTTGACAATACCTGCGCCCGTTGTTCGACGGCGTGCAGTTCACCGGCAAGACGGTGCCGAAACTCGGTCAGGGTTGCACTGATCTTTTGCTCGATGGCCGTTTTCGTCGCTCCGAGCATCTCTGCGGACTGTTCTCGCGTCTGCTGCAGGACGCGCGTCCCAAGGTCTTGCCGCAGACGCTCCCATAGCTTTTCCTCCAACTCAGGCGGGATATACCCAAGGGACACCTCGAAGCGGTTGCGCTTGGCATTCACGACCAGCTTCTCGCGGAGTTCGGTGACTTCCGCCTGCAAGGGCCGAACGAGTTTGGCAAGTATGCCTCGCAAACGGTCCTCGGAGAGTTGCTCCTCGAGCTTGTCGAGAACGTCTCGCGAGGCCCGGGAAGGTGTTTGCGGTTGGTGCAGAACAACGGACTTGGCCGCCAGTTTTTGGGGAGGTTTTTGAGCAGCAGGCGTGGGCATTTCGACTACCCGCCAATCATCGGGACAGGATGCCAATCCCCAAAAGTTTTCTGGCCGGTCGAGCTGTGCGCCCAGTCTGAAGCCAGGTCCGTCGGGCCCCATTGGCTGGCAGAAAACTACGTACGCTGTGGCCTGCCGGCCTCCTCGGCTGTGCAGGCGCAGGGCGCTTCCAGTGTCCATCTTCAGGGGGAAGCGGAGCGCACAGCCGTGCGCACTGACCACCAGGGTTTCACAGATCTCGGAGAACTGGGCATCGGGCTCCATGCTGGTGACGCGGATCGGAACTTTGATCGGTACTCTCGAACTGCGCCGTACCGTGTGACCGTTGGAAGCGGGCATAGTGATCCTCTGCTTGGCGAGGCTCGTTGCAGCAGACAGCCATTCGAGCCTCTGCATTAAAGTACTGCGAGGTAGTGGGTATGACATCTCTCAGGAGTGCGCTTCCGAAATGTTCGAGCGTACAAACGCCAGACTGCCCGTTTGTCAGAACCGCGATGTACTTTGGATCGAACTCCGCTGGGTCCGCCGCACCTATGGCAGCGGAAATGCAGCATTCCGGAAATGAACACCGCTGGTTAACGCCATCATGACGATGGCGCAAAGCACGAGAAGAGTTCTTGGGGAAGAGTTCTTGGGGAAGAATTCTCAGTGCATTATGAAAGAGCGCCCGTATCAAATTGCGACCAAAACGCGGCGAAATCGACTTCCGCGTCCGTGCCAATCCAGTCGTATTCTCCGTTCGGGCCTGCGATATGGCCATCCAGGCACATCGCAACTGCATAACGAATTTTTCGCATACGTGCGCTCCCGCCGAGCAATGACCACCACCCGCAGCCGTTGATTCTTTCACAAAAACGGATAGCTGCTGAAAATCTCGAAACCGCGAAACATAGCGAGACACTGAGCTCGTTTATCTTGACTTGAGAAGATGCGGGTGCAGAGCGAGTGGATCCCTCTGCTCACGAACTCAACCCACTGCTACGGGCTTCCTCTTCTCCAAATTCCTCGCCTGCTCAAATGCAAATGCCATCTGCAGCACACCCCAATCGTCGTGATTCCGTCCCACAATCTGTATTCCGATCGGCAATCCGCTTTTCGAGTACTCGCACGGTACCGACGCGGCCGGATTCCCTGTTGCCGTGATGTAGCAGGCGATTTCATCCAAGCGAGATAGTTCTCCATCTTCACGCCATTAATTTCCGTCGGAGAGTGCTGTGTTACATCAAAAGGCAGCACCTGATTCACGGGCAGTACGAAAAATTCGTATTGGCCCATGAACTCACGCACTCGCTGATACAGCGCCGATCGCTTTATCTCCACTCGCGACAAGTACGGCCCCGTCAATTTCTTACCTTCCTCCACATGCCAATGGACGTACTCATTCAACTGATCGCCTTTTGTGGCGATGAGGTCCCCGAATCTCGATTCCATCGTCCAACGGCGCCAGGCCAGGAAGCATTCGTTGGCATCCCGAAAATCGGGCTCTGCGTCGTCCACCACGCACCCAAGCGATTCGAAGACCTTCCCCTGGGTGCGCACCGTTTCCTTCACCTCCGGTTCCCAAGGCAACCCCATATCGCGGAACATCGCTACGCGCACTCCCTTAAAGCTTCGCCCACCAAGCGGCTGCACGAACTGGCTTCCCGGCTGCTCCACAGAAATCGGAATCCGCTCGTCTGGCCCCGCCAGCACACTCAAAAAATATGCGAGGTCATTCACGTTTCGCGCCACACCTCCGACAACGGAAAACGGTTGCCATGCCAGGTCCGCCGGTGTATTCGGCACTCGTCCCGGCGAGGGTCGCAATCCCACTACACCGCAAAAATTCGGAGGGTTTCGCAGCGACCCGCCATAATCGCTCCCATCTGCCAGCGGCATAGCCTTGGCCAGGAATCTTTGACCTGAGGGGCGGGCATGTTAAATGGCAGCAGACACAACGGCCCACTGGAGTACAACAGGTTTTCGGGTGCGGGAATAGAGTTGCGCTGCGGTGTCGGCGCGGTGCACTCTTGCTGCACAGTTGTGCCCGAACAAGCCGTGTCTGCCCGAAAATGGCCGTCCCACTCCGACGTAAATTGTTGAATCCGAACAACAGGCCCCAGGCGCCTTAGTTTGCTAAACCGTTATACGGGCTAACACCTGTATCGAGGGTTCGAATCCGTCCCTCTCCGCCATTACTTTAGTTATCTTCTAATTATCTGGTTGCTTAAGCAAACCGCAAGCTCTAGGGGCGCCGATTCAGTCTTTGCGCAACATCTGGTGCTTTGCTGAAGCAACCAAATAATTAGAAGTTATCTAGTACTTGCAAGCTGGTGATACCTACACTGATGCAGACATCAGCGAAGGGGTCACCATGAATCGCGAAGTCAATCTCACCAAAAGAGTCCGAACCGCCAAGGGGCTGCGCTACTGCCCCGTGGTCCTATCTGCGAATGGCCGCGTCAAACCTGATGCCGTAATGGGTCAACGGCAAGCCCGAACGGCACACCGAGGGCGCATATTACCTGGGGTGGTCTGAGGGCTCGAAGCGCATACGCCTATCAGTCGGCAAGGACGCAGCGGAGGCCGATGCGCGAAGGAGGCGCAAGGCAGCCGAACTCAACGCGGTGAACAATGGCGCTGCTATTGTGCCTGAGAACGGAAACGGGCAGCCGTCGATTGCGGCAGCTGTCGAAGACTACCTGGAAGAAACGAGGCTAACGAAGAAGCCGAAGACGCTGGCGGCCTACACGACGGCCTTGAACTACTTCACCGAATCCTGCCACAAACTCAACATCGAAGATATTGACCGCAAGGACCTGCTCAAGTTCTGTGCGTTCCTGCGGGAGGAGAAAAGGCAATCACCGCGGAGCGTGTACAACAAGTTTGAAAACCTGATGTCCTTCCTCAAGGCGCAAGGAATTCGTGGCCTGGTGGGCAAGAACGATTGGCCTCGATTCACTGAAGAGGAGCCGGAGATTTATGAGGAGAAAGAACTCGAAAAACTATTCGCAGCTTGCAATGCGGAAGAACGCCTCTGGTATCAGTTTTTCCTGATGACGGGCGAACGTGAGCAAGAGGTGATGTTCACGCACTGGTCGGACGTGAACTTCTCCGCCAACACCGTCAGGGTGAGCCACAAGCCCGATGCCGGATGGACACCGAAGGGGTACAAGGAAAGGGAGATTCCCATTCCGGCGAAGCTGGCAAAGAGCCTGAAGGCATGGAAGGCGAAGCCTGCCAAAGGTTGCAATCTGGTGTTCCCTACTGCCGGATGCAGACCCAAGCTCGATTTCCTCGACTGCCTCAAGGCCATAGCGGAACGTGCGAAGCTCGACCCGGATGGCTTCTGGCTACACAAGTTCCGCGCCACGTTCGCTACGCGGTGCCTGTGGGCTGGCGTCGATCTGCGCACCGTTCAGCAGTGGCTCGGTCACTCTGACATGGAGAGCACGATGCGGTACCTGAAACCATCGCGCAGCCAGCATGTACGGGATAAGGTGAATGAGATTTTCGCTTAGGGTGTGCCTTTGGTCTGGTCGTGAGTGAAATCGCCTTATAGTTACTTAGCCCGAAGAGATTACGAGATGGGATTTGCACAGCAGTGCCGTCTCGTCGGGTCTGTGCAAATCTGCGTCTTCGGGGATGGGGTGCAGGGGAAGGGGATCCCCTTCCCCTGCATCAGCAATGGAGAAGCCCGGGAGCAATCGGATTTCTCGTTTCTCACAGGTACAGAAAAAGCGACACCGACTGTGCGAATGGTTGCGGATGAAGTTTTCTGCTGGCTTTCTACAATGGGAGCCGTCAGAGGCGTCCTGCGGTTACGAGTCCTATCGCCAAACACGCGATGTTTTAAATCAGAATCTCGAACCGCGGGACGCGCTTTGCTTCCCAAACGAATGCTCAGATGAAGTCTGGAACAAGGCAGTCAAGAGGGCTCACTATAAGGGTTTCGCCGAAGCAAAGCCAGCCTCTGCAGGATGTGGAGAGGCAAGGAGGATAAGGACTATGGCAGCCAGGGAAAAAGTCGGGGAGCCGGAGTTTGTGGCGTTCGTAGGCATCGACTGGGCCGATCAGAAGCACGTGTGGTGCTTGCAGGCAGCCAATTCGGCGAAGCGGGAAGGCGGAGAACTGGAACACAAGCCAGAAGTGGTGGAGGCCTGGGTCAGTGAACTGTGTCGCCGCTTCGGGCACGGTCCGATCGCAGTGGCGGTGGAGCAGGTGAAGGGCGCGCTGGTATACATGCTGGGAAAGTATGAGTGCCTGCATCTGTATCCGGTGCCGTCGACGATGTCGGCGAGCATGCGGCAAGCGCTGTATCCGTCGGGAGCCAAAGATGATCCACGAGATGCGGATCTGCTGCTGGATCTGCTGCTGCAGAACCGGGACAAACTACGCCGTTTGACGCCGGATAACGAAGGGACGCGGCGGGTACAGAACCTGGTGGAGGAGCGGCGCAAACTGGTGGAGGAAAAGACGGCGCAGCTGAATCGCCTGACCGGATACTTGAAGGTGTACTTTCCGCAGATGCTGGAATGGTTTGCGAAGCTGGATACGAAGTTGGCGTGTGAGTTGTTAGAGCGCTGGCCGTCGTTGGAGGAGTTACAAGCGGCTGCGCCGGCGGAAGTGAGGAAGTTCTTCCGCCAGCACCGGGGCCGGCATCCCGAGCTCACGGAGTGGCGCCTGCAGGGGATCGGCCAGGCCATGTCCGCGATTCGGGATGGAGCCGTGATCGAGGCGAAAGGGATGGTGGTACAAGTGATCGCACGAGTGCTGCGCACCCTGCTGGAGGGCATCGCGGCTCTGGACAGCAAGATTACGGAGGCGGCGGAAGCACATCCCGATTTTTTCATTTTCCAATCGTTTCCGGGAGCCGGAGCAGCGTTGGCGCCACGTTTGTTGGCGGCACTGGGCTCACAACGCGATCGTTATGCCAGTGCAGAAGAGGTGCAGAAGTACAGCGGCATTGCCCCGGTGACGGAGCGGAGCGGGAAAAAGAAATGGGTGCATTTTCGCTGGGCGTGTCCGAAGTTTCTGCGGCAGAGTTTTCACGAATGGGCGGGACACTCGATTGCCCAGTCGGTTTGGGCGCGTGCCTATTACCAGCAACAGCGCCAGCGTGGTAAGGATCACCATGCTGCGGTGCGAGCCTTGGCTTTCAAATGGATTCGCATCGTGTTTCGCTGCTGGCAAGACGGTGCGGCGTACGACGAGAGCAGATATCTGGCGACCCTGGCCAAGCGTGGCTCGCCCCTGATTCCTGTCTCGGCAGCCGCAGCAACGAGCCTGTGAAATTTATTGTGGATTCTAAGTGAACCTGAAAAGGGAGCTAGTCGAAAAATGCTTGACAAACATACTCAGACATCTGATTTCGTCAACCTCCCCGACAGTCGCCTTCGTCGCACACTTGCCAAGTCTTACTGCCCGGCCAGATATGCGACGAATAGGATGGCCAAGATTCCATCCAACGTCCCGAAGATAGTCATCGCAACAGTCCGCTTCATTGGCCCGAAGAAAATCAGTGCAACAATGGCAATCTTTTCGATGACGGAAGCCGTCAAGATGGGGAGGCGGGAAGCTGGAACGCACCCGGCATACACAGTTAGTGCGCAGACTACAAAGAGAAGCGCTCCCCAATGCCGGACGAAGAACATCGTCACGCCGTCCGTAATCTTCGCCGCAAACACTAATTGCAGAGTCATTCGAGGGAAAAAGAGCCCGGCAAGACCGCCCGCAGCCGTCCCAATCCCTGAAACTATGAGTATCCATCCAATGGACGATGTCAACATTTCATCCTCCTGCCAAGCCCGAAATCAGGATTAGTGAGCCGATGGAAGAGCGGAACTGGCAAAACTGACAGCAACCGATGAAGCCACAAGGGTTAGCACCACCGAAAAACACTGTCGGGCTTTGATTGTCGCAAAATCTCGATTTCATTCACAACCGGGTTCTGAGTGCTATCGCCTGGCAACAACACCTATCATGCCGCTCCGTGGCAAACAGCAGAAAAAACGGGGTCCCATATCACCCGGAAGGGCAATCGCTGATCCATCCGGTCGACAATACCCGCAGCCGCTGCCACTGTTAGAACCGACAGTTCCCGGATGTCCGCAATGGTAGTGAAATAGCGAGTCGCAGCACTCGACAGAAGTGCGCCGCCGGAGGTTACATTGGGAAGAAGTATGGACTTGACGACAACTGTTCGAAAACTGGTACTGGGAACGCTTCTCGTCGTCAGCGTCTTGCTGGCTGTGTTGGCTTCGGCTGCTGACAGCATTAAAGGTCGGGTGCTGGGCGGAGGCGCACCCATCGCCAGCTCAACCGTAACTTTGTGGGCGGAAGGTGCAGACGCGCCCAAGCAACTCGCTCAAGCCCAGACCGGGAACGACGGCAGGTTTGAGGTTCGTGTAAGCGCGTCGCAAGACGTCATCCTCTATCTGGTGGCAACAGGTGGCGAACCCACGGCCAACAAGGCGGGCGGCGACAATCCGGCGATCGCGCTGCTGACGGTGGTCGGCAGCAAACCCCCGGCACAGTGTGGTCATCAACGAGTTCACGACCGTGGCGTCCGTCTGGACGCACGCGCAATTCATCGACGGCACGACGATCAAGGGTCACGCGCTCGGTTGCGCATCGCGGCGGGCAATCGTGCCCAACTTCGTCGATCTGGAGACCGGCGGATGGGGTGGCGCAATCCAAGACCCGCTCAACAGCGGCCAGACGCCGACGATGGCCAACTTCGCCACGCTGGCCGACCTGCTCTCCGCGTTGCGTCAATCGGGTTAAGGCGGATGCCTGCAGCAGCCTGTTCGAGGCGGCTACGCCACCGGGTTGGGGCGCTCCAACAAATACGCTGAATGCCGCCGAGTCGATATCGCCCTTTTTCCCTGGCACCAGCCCGACAGACTCTTCGCCCTGCTTCGCCAGTTCTATCCAGTGTCGCCGAGCAATCACATGCTCGCGGTTCCGTACATGCCGTACCTCAACTGGGCGCCCAGCGCCTGGGTGCTTCCGCTCAAGTTCACGGCGGCGGGTATGTCGCGGGTGGCAAGTGCATGTTCGACAGCGAGGGCAATCTGTGGGTCGGCGACAACTTCACCGTCGGCTGGCAGGGGCAGGACTCGCTGTGGCAGGGACACGCGACCAAGTTCGCGCCGAACGGCAAGCCGCTGTCGCCGATCACCACGGGTTTTACGGGCGGCGGAATGGAAGGTGGCACCTTCGGCGCTGCGGTCGACTCCCACGACAACGCCTGGTTCACCACCTATGGCAGCAAGTCGATCTCGGTATTCGACAAGAACGGCAAGCCCCTGACGCCGCCGGAGGGCATCAACTTCGGCGGCCGGCTTGGCCTGATGCAGGGCGTCATCGTTACGCCGAGCGGTGACGTCTGGGTCTTGGGTATCGAGAAGAGACAGCTCGTCTACTTCCCCAAAGGCGATATAACGAAGGGCCGGATCGTTTGCGAGGGCGACAGCGCGGAGCCGTGCAAGTCGTTCATGGCTCCGTTTCACCTCGCTATCGACCAGCAGGACCGGATCTGGGTTTCCAATAGCGGCATCGCCGCACGTTACGCGCTTTCCCGCCTCCGATCCGAGCAAGGCCGAGAACTTCGATACCGGAATCAACAACAGCGGTCTCAACATCGACAGCCAGGGCAACGTGTGGGTCACCAACCGGTTCGGCACTGGGCTTGCTGGGCATGGCCCACCTGGTCGACATGGGGGTGCGCCTGAAGACCGAAGGAGTTGCGGCGGCCTCTGACTACCTGACGAAGACCATGTCGGAACAGAAAGGAGGCACCGTGAACGGTGGCAGCGTCACGCTGCTGCGCCCGGACGGTACGCCGTATCCGGGCTCGCCTTTCAAGAGCGGCGGCCTTCCCGGCCCGTGGGCGGTAGTGGTGGACGGCAATGACAATGTCTGGATTTCGAACTTCGCGATGCCGAGCAGTCCGATCGTGGAACTATGCGGCGTGCGCACTGAGCACTGCCCGCCAGGCGTACATACGGGCGACCAGATTTCGCCTCCAGGCGGATACGTCGGCGGTGGATTGCAGATGAAGACCGATATCGCTGTCGATCCGGCAGGCAATGTCTGGGCGATGAACAACTGGCAGGATATCGACAGTTGTATCGGCACGCCCAAAGAGGCGCTGTCGACTCGGTGCGGTGGCCAAGGCGTCGTGATCTTTTACGGCATGGCCAAGCCAGTACGCGCACCGCAGATTGGACCTGCACGCCAACCGTAGACAAGTTCGCTGCTCGTCGCGTAGCGGGAGCGCCGAGTCAGTTGGCGATCGCGGTAGGGACACCAGTTGCCCGGTGCCCCCCGCACAGACCCGGACGGGCGCTCCTTAGCGCATCCGGTTCTTCTCTCAGATAAGTAGCGGCCAAACTTATCGCTTGTCCGCACACTCGCCTACCCGTGGGACACGCGCAGTCCCGCTCGGAGCGTGTTCTCCTTGAGCCGCAGCCTTCCCTCCTCACTCTCCGCCGACGCTATTCCGTCTTTGTTCGAATGATTCATCGGTACTATGCCACGGTGTGACCCCTCGCAGACGTGCACGCGGGCCGTGCGGCCTGAGCCTTCGCCCGCCGACCTGCGGCCCCAACTGAACCGCGGGTGTCTCCGAGGTCTCCCGGTTCTCGTGCATGAAGTTTCTAGGCGTGCCGTGGGGTCTTCGACCACGCCGGACTGAACAAGGCAACCCACGACTGGTTCTGAGCTTTCATTGATGCTCTTTCACAACATGTCGTCCTCTGAGACCACCGGGAACTCTTCGGTTGCTCTTACCCAGTTCTTCACCGAAAACTCTGGCCTTCAACTTGGGATAAAAAAGTTTCGGCATTCCCTTTATCCTCACACTCCGATCCTGGTGAGGGTGCGTTTTCGGAGGCTTGACTACGGTTCGCGTTTGCTACGACCTGTTGTTTTGCTAGCCCTCCTGTCGGAGCTGACCAGACTTGCGTCCGGCCAACGAGGACGTTTACATCCGGGCTTCCGACGGTTTGGTCGCCCGCACCGTCGCCGGATATCACTACAGTGCCAACTGGGTAATCTGCACTGGCAGGACTCTCACCTGCTAGATCTCACCCAGAACGTCTCTCCCGGCTCGACCATCTACACGGATGGCCTCAAGAGCTTTGCGGGTCTCCCCGAAGCCGGTTTCAAGCACATCCCTCGCACTCAACCCCTGAGATCGGAACTGCGCCAAGGTGCGAAATCGGCGGTACCTCTGGCCGATCGCGCCATTGGCAACCTCCAGCAATGGCTGATCGGCACCTACCACGGTGTGAACCGGGCTCAACTCCAAGTTTATCTGGACGAGTTCGTCTTCCGGCATAATCGCCGTAAGCAACCTGCGGCCGCATTTCAAACCCTACTCGGTCTTGGAACTGTCAGGAAATCAACGGAGTACCTGCGCATACGCGGCGTGCTGGACCTAGCTGATCAGGGTTAACCCCAACCTATAGGGGTCTGCTGAAGCAACCAGATAAGCAGAAGTTATCTAGCACTTGCAAGTCGGTGATACCTACACTTGATACGGTTTCAAGAAAGGGTCACCGATGCATCGCGAAGTGTTTCGCTTCTGCGGAATCAACGGCCGCCACGTCCTTCAGATAGGTGTGCAGCTCGACTGCCGCTGACATCTGCCGAAGTCTTTGGTCACGTCTCTTGCTTCCCCACGGCGTGCATATCTACGTGAAGTTGAATAAGCGGCCAAATCACCCTGCTGTCCGCGAATTTGGAACCATTGTGTCCGAATCAAATGAGACTGTGCATCTCACTCGATGAGGGGTCGCCGGAGGCATTTAGCCCCCGGCGACCTGAGGCTGAGTCAGCGCATATTCGGAATGTGAACATCGGGGCGCTGGCCGACCCCCTTTGTCCGCGAGAAGCCGTGCCGCACGTTGCCTGCGTCGATGTAAAATCCCGTGATCTGCCCGTCCGGATTGATGCCGTCGGCGATGCTGCCCTGAGAAATGCCTGTACCGGCGCCCGGCGCATCCAGCGTTGTGATAGTGCCGTCGCTGTCCCGCAGGAAGCCGTGGTTCAGGTTAAAGCCGTCGTTGTAGTATCCTGCGATCGCCCCCGCCGGGTTGATCGCGATGCCGAACGTCCATATACAGCAGGGAGAATAGGTCGCTGCATCGAGCGTGGCGAAGCTGCCGTCAGGGTTCCGCCGGAAACCGCGGTAATTGCCCCCAAAAGGGTTTCCCGCAATGGGTTGAAAGTAGGTTCCTGTGATCGCACCCTACGGATTGATGGCCAAACCTGGGCCTGCACCCGCGTAATTGACGGCAAAACCTGGGCCTGAGAATCCCCCGCCATAGCCGGAGCAATAGTAGTACGCTTCCCTGCCGCCATCTAGGACATCGAATGTGGTCATGGTGCCGTCGCGGTCCCGAAGGAAGCCGTGACCCACGGAGTTCGTATCGGTGTAGCATCCCGAGACCGCGCCCTCTAGATTGATGCTAGCGGGGTAAGTTCCCAGGAGATATCCTGTGCCGACACCCGGGGCATCGAACGTGGTGATAGTGCCGTGGCGGTCCCGAAGGAAGCCGTGACAATCGAAACTTACGTCACAGTAGGATCCCGTGATCGTGCCCTCCAGGTTGATGCCGGAGGGTGATGTGAAGATGGAGCCGTTCGGATCGAACGCGGTGAGTGTGCCGTCGCGGTCCCGCAGGAAGCCATGATACAAATTGCTTGCGTCAACGTAGAGTCCCGTGATCGCGCCCTCCGGGTTGATAGCAAACGGGTATGTGCCTTGGTAAGAACCTGTGCCCGCGCCCGGGGCGTCGAACGTGGTGAAGGTGGACTGGTGATTGGGATTGTCCTCCGCGGCTAACTGCACCGAAATCGCCAGCGCAGCAAACGCAACATACATCCATTTGCTCGATTTCATACCTTTTCTCCTTCTGCGTGTGAATTGTCTTAGTCTGAACATCCTCGATTTCATGTTGCCAATGACGACGCGCGCGATAGGCTCGTGTTTGAGGGCTCATGGCGTCCGTACGAATCCGTGATACACATAGCTCGCGTCCAAGTAGGTTCCGGTGATATCCCCCGCAGTGTTGAGGCTGATAGGGAAGGTCCCCTGAACCCCGCCCGTGCCTGCGCCCGGAGCGTCGAAGCTGGTGATCTTGCCAGTGGCAGCGCGCACGAAGCCGTGGTACACATTGCTCCCATCAACGTAGGTTCCCGCGATAGCCCCCGCCTTGTTGATGCTGATGGGGACGGTTCCCTGATGCACGCCCGTGCCAGCGCCTAGAACCTCGAAGTTGGCTATCTTGCCATTGGCCTCGCGCACGAAGCCGTGATACACATTGCTCGCGTTGACGTAGAATCCGGTGACATCTCCCGCTGGGTTGATGCTGAAGGAGACGGTTCCCTGAGCCGCGCCCTTGGCTGCGCCCGGAGCCTCGAAGGTGGTTATCTTACCAGCGGCCTCGCGCACGAAGCCGTGATAAGCATTGCTCGCGTCATAGTACATTCCCGCGATCTCCCCCGCCGTGTTAATGCTGAAGGGGATGGTCCCCTGACTCGCGCCCGTGCCAGCGCCCGGAGCCTCGAAGGTGGTGAAAGTGGGCTCGCTGCCAGGGCCGCTTTCTGCTATTCCCCGCTGCTGTGCGGTCGTCGCCACGGCGAAAAGCAAGCATAAGCAAAGAACAGCGGTTCTGGTAAAATCCCTCCCGCTGGAGCGCGACTCCTCTCTCGGGCCCGACAACACTAACAACATCGTCTTAGTCATTTTGTCCTCCTAGATTGATGCAGTCATCATTACCGTAGTAGTTCTAAGCCGGAATGGTCTGTTCGCCCGCGTTCTCCTGGTACGAGATCGCTGTGTTGGAGACATTCACGAAGGCTCCGGAATGCTTCTTCGAGTTCGCATCGATGATTTGAATCTTCTCTCCCGCTCGCAGGGCGTCTAGGTTCTCCCAGGACGATTGATTGGTTTGGGCCCCGAGGCGGAGGGCAATCCAACGGCGCAAATTAGCAACAAGAGCTTCCGCATGGGCTCACCGCTCCATGAAATTTTCGAGAGTCCTGGTTCGCTACTCGTGAAGCGCGACTCAGGGACTAACACTGATAACCGAAACCTGGGTGGCAAGAGCGACATAAAGCGCCGCGAACCGATGTCATCGCATGCCACGCGTCCCTTCTGGATCCATTTGCTGAAAAGCCTTGCCCGGGATGGATCAGAGAAGGGTCTGACCCATCTCGATGCGAGACGCGGGGGTGTGCTCCCGCAAGGCCACCTCACTTCGGCACGGCGATATATGCCTGTGTGGGGCCTCCCGGCACTGATATGAACTCGCCACCAACCACGCCTACATTGTTGACAGCACGCAAGCCCGACGAGTCGGAATTGGGATAGTCGAAGGACAGGAAACGGCTGCCGGTCGTGAGAAATCCCTGCTCAAAGTTGATCCGATATTCGCCTGCCATGGTCCCCAGATCGTTGATTTGCTCGACGAAGCTGAACGCGTCCGCTGTGGGGAACATGACGGTGCGAAAACGATTGCGATCTGAGTCGCGTACGAAGGCTAGTGTGTTACCGGCAGGATCGGAATAGAAGCCGCAAACTTGGCCAAGGTCGTTAAGCGACGTGGCGAAAGTTTGGTTGGGACCAGCGTTGGGATCCTCAAAGACGGTGAAGTCGCCCGACTCCGCCAGGAAGCTGACTGCCTGACAGTTGGGGCCCGGGCACTGCGTGCTAGCCGCATTCCCGAAATCGTAAACGCCGCTGGTTTGCCCGTAGTTATTGATGCCGGTGAGTTGAGAATCTCCAGCGCCAGGGAAGTCCACCGTTCTATATGAGCCCGCGGGACTACGCTCAAATCCATGGAGAATTCCACTCGCGTCTCGATAACTACCAACCACGAAGCCGGAGTTGTTAATGCCGAATGCGGACGTGGCCTGCGCACCAGGAGGATCGATCGTTACAAAACGTCCCGAATGCGTGCGGAGAAACCCGTGATATCCCGTCCAATTCTGGTCGGCATAATCTCCCACGGAATCGCCTTTATCGTTCAGAGAGCGAACAAGGGAATAAGGTGAGTTCGGGGGAGAGATCGATGTGAAGGTGTAGCCCAGAACCAGTGGTCGAGATCGGGCTGAGATCGTTACGTCCTCCGGGTTGCCACGGGCGGGTAGGGTCGCCGTGACAGTGTTCATACTACTGTCGATAACGGATATGTTGTTGCTTCCGAAATTCGCAACGTATGCCAATCCGTCTGGAGACATCGCGATTCCCCACGGGCTGTTGCCCACAGTGATGTAGCCAGTTAGGGACTGCGTGGGTACATCGATCACCGCGACGGTGTTTGAGGCAAAGTCAGCCACATACGCCAGAGCGCCGTCCGGGGAGAAAGCGATGCCGCGAGGAATGGGGCCGGCCGGAATGGAATTCACGACCGTGTTGTTGCTGACGTCGACAATGTTAACTGCCCCGTCACCCTGCGCACTCACCCAGAGATAGCGCCCATCGCGTGTAAACGCGGATTGGAAAGGCAGGGAGCCTACGGAGATACTGCCAATCACAGTACTGCTGGCGGTCGAGACAACGCTCAACGTATCGCTCGTTTGGTTCGAAATGTAGGCAAGAGATCCATCATGGGAGAACGTGACCCAGATAGGCTCTGAGCCGGTGGGAATGGTCGTGACAACCTCGTTGGTCGCGGTCGAGAGCACCGAAACCGTGTTGTCGAACTGGTTGGTGCTGTAGATCAGCGAACCGTCCGGTGTAATTGCGAGTCCGAGCGGCCCGTTTCCCACAGGAATTTCGGCGATGGGAACATTGCGGGACGCATCGAACACAATCACTATCGGCTTATCGCGATCGGTGGTCGTAGATGCGTTTACCATCGGGGGTGACGACAACCCCATTGGCGTTATTTGGAAACGGCGCCGTGCCGATGATGGAATTACTTGCGGCATCGACTTCCGTTATCCCTCCCCCACCATTGCTGACGTAAGCGATGCTAGGGTGATTGTTCTGAGCTGAAACTGTCACCGCCGCAAGGGTGATGACAGTCAACGTCAAGAGATTGGCCACCGCTGTTGTTTTCCTCATGTGAGGCTCTCCTTTGAATTTGAAATCGTGAAACGGGGGCCGTGATTGCTTTCACGCGCGAACGTCACTCTGCTCCGCGTGAGAAAATCAAACTTCTCTTTGCTGAGTCACGCAGGCCTCGAAGCAATCTGCAGCCCTAGCTTCTCGGTCCTCGGCTTTCTGTACGACCGCATGCGCGTTATGAGCTACTTCCAGTAGACTTCTCGATCCTCACTCCCGATCCGCGCATGAAGTGTAGGGGAGTGCCCGGAAAGCTGGCACTCCTTGGCCCGGTTTTCTGTCATCTCCAGAAGCGATTGAACCGCAAGCGCCTTGCTTCTCATTGTGTTTCCCTCCCACAGAACTGACCAATGCCGCGTCTTCCAAGAGATTATGAGCTTGACTGCCATCTATCCGAACTTCCAAGGACCGCGGTCGGGAGTCTGCCTAGTTGCTCCCTACAACCACACCAGCCTCGAGAGCGGCATGGTCGGAGGGCCAGAGTCCGTCGGGCAGCCGGCTTCGCGGATTTGCCCCAATTAACAATGCTTCCCACGGAGTTACTCTGCCGAGTGTTAGAACCAGGTCTATTCGTTGATAAAGTTGCGAGGCAGGATTGTTGTCTACTTCATCCTGACAGCAGGTTAATCCCGCGCGCGTCGGAAACAGCGTGGACCAAACGTCGTTATAGCCAGCCGACATAAAATCGACATAGGTCGGGTCTTCTGGTAAGGGGAATGCCTGCGCGTTTGAATCCATCGCGATAATCACCGGTAAGGTGCTGTTTGCCGGACCTGCTCGCAACTCGCCCCCTTGCAGTTCCCGGACATTCGCGTCGAAGGACTCAAGATGGGTGTTGAGGTAGAGAAAAGAGTGTCCGAAAAACTGTGCATCGACCGAGGCCCACGCCCTTGGATACGGAAATGGGCCAACCGGAGTTGGCAGAACAAGTTCATTCACGAACTGTCCGGATTGCGGATTACTCCACTGGAAGATCCAGGAAGGGAGGTCCGTGCGGGCCAGGACAACGTCATAGTCAGTCACGGCAACGCAAATGTAAGTGGCGGGCGGAATGAGCCCAGGTGTAGGCGGAAATGCATTTTGGGTGACTTGCACGGCAACTTCGTAATGCCCGCCCTGCGCGGCCAAGGCACTGATGAGTTCCTGCAACATGTCGTACTGGAGAGTCATGGTTCCGCAGCCTGCAATCGGGTCAAACGTTCCGGTGTACCACTGGTCTACTTCCTGCAGGCTTAGCAGCTCCGGTTGGACCTCCAGGATCTTCCCCGCAACCGCCTGCATCCGTTCTGGAGGATTGGTACCTTGGACCTGCGTAAGATCTGCGCCGACTCCGAGCAGGAATTGTGGCAGAGTTTGAGCGCCCACCACCTGCAGGAAATCGGTTCCTTCATTCACGTTGTACGTCATCACAGTGCCGACACCAGGAAGCAATTGGGCCATGGCAGGAACAGCGATTGCTGCCCAAATCGCCGCGACGCGAAACGATCACAAGCGTTGTTCGTGCAATGTTGCGTTTCATCAGAGTTCTCCTGAATTGAAGTTTTGAAGCCGAAAGTCGAGTTACTTCACACTCACTACATGACGAGTTACTGATCCGAAGTAGTTAGTGCGAATGCACGCGGTAAATCGTGCTGTGGCTGGGCAACAGTGCTCCAACGACAGCACCGACGGCCGCGCCCCCCGCGAAACCGAACGCCGCAGCGATCCCGGTTTGTCCGCCTTTACCAACAGGTTGAATACAGAAGCTTTGCGATGAGCATGAGTGGAATGTCGCTGCACCTATCCCGGCTCCGACACCGGCTCCCACACCGCCGCCCACCCCTATTCCGACGAGGGTGTTGCGCACCCGCTGTTTGTTTTCCATGAGCTTCACGCTGCGGACGTCTTGCTTCTGGATCGGTCTGTTCGCCCCCGGTCTCCCTGGTACGAGATCGCTGTGTCGGAGACATTCACGAAGGTTCCGGAATGTTTCTTCGAGTTCATGTCGACGACTTGAATCTTCTGGCCCGCCTGCAGGGCACTCAAATTCGCCCAGGATCCTTGATCGGTTTGGGCCCCTGAAACGAAGCGTGTTCCAAGGACGCAAATCAGGAACAAGGTCTTTCGCATGAAAGCACCCACTCCCGAGCGGGAGTGCCCGGAAACCTGGCACCGCTTGGCCCGGTTTTCTGTCATCGCCAGGATTGCCGGAACCGCAAGCCCCTTACTTTTCATTGTGTTTTCTCCCCGCGGAATCAACCGCCGCCGCATCCTCTAGCAGGTAGTGCAGCGAAAGGGCCATTCGTCATGACCTAGATGGCCAGCGGACGAGAGTCATGGTGAAGCCATGATGGTGCTATATTCCCGAGTGCAGGACTGCGCATGACTTTGAATCGAGAAAATCCACCAGCCGAACACCTGGGTCTTCTCTACCGGGTGTCGCGAGCGCTTCTGAAGGAGGGCGAGTACGGCGAACTCCTTTCCGGGCTACTCGACACGCTGATCGAAGGACTGGGAGCCGATCGGGGATTCGTAGTAGTGCGTGAGGCCGGAGAGTTCCGAGCGACTGCAGCACGGAATTTTCGCAGTGAGGCGCTATCCCGCGCGGAAGAAGCGGTCAGCCGCTCGATTGCCCGGTCCGTGATGGAAAGCGGAAGAGCGGTGCTGATCGGCGATGCCTCGATGACCGAGCCTTACAGCAAACAGCCGAGCATACGAGCAACTCTCGCTTCGATCTGTTTTGTGCGCGCCGCTGGTGACCAGCGATGAAGCGTTTGCGCTGATCTATCTGGAAAATCGCGAGGTCACCAATTGTTTTACGGAGGAGCAGCGAGACTTGCTCGACGAAGTCTGCGCGTTAGCGGCGCCACGATTGCGAGCCGCGGTGGCGATGAGCCAGGCGCAGCGCCGCGCGGAAGTTCTGGAACACGCTCACAGCCAGTCCGATGGAATATTGACCGCCGACGCGGGAATGGCGCGCGTCCTGCAGACCGTATACCAGATCGCAACCACCGATCTGCCGGTTCTGATCGAGGGAGAAACGGGAACCGGGAAGGAATTGATCGCTCGGGCTGTCTATCGTCACAGCGCGCGGGTAAAGGGACCCTTTATCGCGTTGAATTGCGGGGCCATCCCGGCAACGCTAATTGGTTCTGAACTCTTCGGTTTCGTGCAGGGTGCATTCACCGGTGCCAATCGCGATCGCGTCGGTCTTTTTGGAGCTGCCCATCGTGGCACGCTCTTTCTTGATGAGATTGGCGATCTCCCGCTTGATTTGCAGCCTCATCTTCTTCGCGTCCTTCAGTCGGGCGAGTTCACGCGGCTGGGCAACTCGCGGACCGAGCAAGTGGATGTTCGGTTCATCGCCGCGACGAACCGTGATCTGGAGAGTGAAGTGAAGGCGGGTAGATTCCGAGCTGATCTGTTTTTCCGACTGTCCGCCATCACGCTTCGTTTGCCGCCCTTGCGCGACCGGCCTCACGACATCAGGCTGCTGGCCGAACATTTCGTTCGAGCCGCGGCCGCACGCTACGGCCGGCCGGCGCCGCGCCTGTCGGAGGACTGTTTATCCGCGTTGACCGCCTACAGTTTTCCGGGAAATGTGCGGGAACTCGAAAGTGAAATGGCGAGGTTAGCCGCGCTTGCGGCCGCTGATGTGCCCTGCGGCGCTGATTTGCTAAACGAGAGAATTCGTAATCGCGGCAACCGCCAGTCCGCGGTTTCGTCGCCGGCAACGTCGGTCGCTCCGATGTCGCTGCATGAAATGGAAAAGCAACTGATCGTCTCCGTACTACAGCACACGGGGGGAAATCGCACACACGCCGCCGAGATTCTTGGGATCAGCCGCGAAGGGTTACGAACCAAACTCCAGCGGCTTGAAATCCCTGCCGACCAAGATCCCCTTTTGTAGGTTGAAAGCGCCTCCAGAAGTACTCGACGATTTCTGGCTATTCAGTTGCTCTTCTCCCTGCCGAGTTGCGTTCTCACAGAAAGTCCCGCTCAGAAAGGAAACAGATAGCTGAGCCGGAATCCGCCCCGACAGATAAGCAGCCGCCAAGCTGGCAACTTTTCTGGCAGTCAGGAAGACAAAAAGGGAAGCCGGCGACCTTATCAAGAAGGAGCTTTGCGAGTATGACTAACCTGACATGCCGACATAACAAGGTTTCGACAAGAGCATTGGTGCCGCTCATTGGCTTGGTATGTCTCATCGGGTGGGTTGGAGCTTCCGTAGCCGCGGCCGAGCATGAAGGACTGCACTTTCAGTTAGGTCTGGACTGGAAAGCCGCGAGTACCACTGAGAAGGGTGGACAGTTGATCGTCGAGTATGTCCGCCAGGGAGACGATATCAACAACTGGAAGGAGCTATTTACTTACCAAAACTTCGCACGAGGGAAGCAGACTCCAGAAGGGTTCCTGAACAGATTGAAGGCTGCGAGGGAAAAAGAATGCCCCGGCGCAACGTCTGGAATGTGATCGAGCAGAACGAAAGCAGCATCTTATAAGAATGGCGAGCGAAGCCATGCCTCGGACGGCCTGAACAGCACGAGATTGCCAGGATTATTTCGGAAAGCATAATTTGTTTATCCTGCACTATGTCGCGAAAGTGAACGAAATGCCGCCAGACACCCGAACAAAATGGATCAAGACCTTCCAGGATGCCGCCGTCGATTCGGACGCCAAGTCTGGGGGATCATTAGATATAGACAATGTCATCCCATACGAAATGGACAAGGTGATGGCCGCCCTGAAGCCCGCCATGGAGAGCGCTGACTGTAACGTGAAGGAGGCGACTGCCAACCGCGTAGAGTGCAAGCGCCCGCGCAATACTACCGGTGACGACGGCTATGGCGGTGAAAGCGTAACTGCCGTGTTGGAAGCGCAGGGGAACAAGTCGCGAGTTCAAATCACAACCTCAAAAATAGGTCAATGCGACTCGAGCAGGGGTGTCTTGAACATCATCGAAACCATTATTGACATGTTGAAACAGTATCCCGAGGCTCGACATGAGCATCGATCAGACGCTATCCGGGTCCTGGCGCCGAACGGAGAAGGATACGAAGTCGCATTGCTGATTCGACCTGATGGATGCGGGTACACTGTTTGCCTAGCAACTTGGCACGTGGAATTCGCTGATGAATACTCTGCCATCGGCACGTTCCTGGGCGGGCTCTCAGCAGGATATCGATTAAAAGTTGCCAGTCGTGGAAACGTTGATTACCGATGGACCATTCAATACAAAGAGGCCGACGGCTGGATCGATGGGAGTACCGTCGGAATCTTCAGTTATCCGTTTTGGAAATGGAAGAAAGTCAGATACCTGCAGAACAACTTGATTCCTTTGCCGGAGCGATGAGAGCCAGGAAGCAGCGATTCCGACAAATTGACTTACCAAGCCTGGGGTTCTAAGATGCCTCGCAATGGCAGACGGCTCTCTACCCGAGGGCAAATCCTTCGGCCACTATCGAATCCAGGGACAACTCGGTGCTGGGGGAATGGGCGTAGTTTATTCTGCGTACGATACTGTCCTGGAACGCAAGGTCGCGATCAAAGTAGTAGGTGATCGCGTGCTTGCGGACAAGACTGCGCGCGACCTGCTCCTCCACGAAGCCCGGGCGGCCTCGTCCCTGAACCATCCCAACGTTTGCACGATCCACGAGGTCGGCGACTCCGACGGTGAAGCCTACATCGTCATGGAGCAAGTGGAGGGACAACCGCTGAACTCCCTGCTAGGGACGACGGGTCTGCCCTCGGATTCTGTAATTCGTTACGGAGTGCAGATCGCCGATGCACTCGCCCATGCTCACGATCACGGCGTGATCCATCGCGATTTGAAAAGTACAAATGCCGTAGTCACACCCGAGGGCCGGGTGAAGGTGCTGGATTTCGGATTAGCCGCGCGCCTGAAGGACACAGAGCTCAAAGCGGCGACCGCGTCGAAAGTCCCACTTACCGAATCACGAACGGTTGTTGGCACATTGCCATACCTCGCTCCAGAAGTGTTGCGTGGCGATCCCGCTGATGCGAGGACAGACACTTGGTCGCTTGGTGTTTTGCTGTACGAAATGGCGAGCGGTTCGCATCCTTTTCACGGGCGGACAGCCTTTGAACTCAGCTCCGCAATTATGGCAACTCCTCCGGCGCCGCTGCCTGCGAGTGTGCCTCCCGGTCTTCGCGCAGTCATCATGCGCTGTCTTGAGAAATCGCCGGGCGAGCGCTACCAGCGCGCGGGAGAGGTGCGCGCGGCACTGGAAGCTCTGCAGGGATCGCAACCCATCCTCTTTGGGCAACGCGATAGAACAACATTTCACAAGGCCGGCTGGCTCGCGCTCTTCGCGCCGGTACTTGTCATCATCGTATTGCTCGCTTTTAACTGGTCGCGTGTGCGGGGCTGGCTGTTCCATCGCGGAAGCAAGTCTGTTGCGCAAGTTTCCGTGCCGCAAACGAAACTGCGCAAGTCCATCGCGGTCCTCGGTTTTCAAAATGCGTCCCACCGGGATGAAGCTATATGGCTTTCGACGGCGCTTTCGGAAATGCTTGTCACTGAACTTTCAGCTGGAGAGAAACTGCGCGTTGTTCCGGCGGAAAACATTGCCCGTATGGAACGCGACCTGTCGTTGGTGGAGACGAATACGCTCGCCAGCGACACTCTGAAGCGTGTGCATGACTATCTCGGCAGTGACTTGGTGCTTGTCGGTGGATATACGACTTTAGGCAAGAACTCTGGAGGACAACTTCGACTCGACGTACGGCTTCAGAATGCCACCACGGGCGAAACAGTCGCGTCAGTGGCTGAAGCGGGCAGCGAGATAAATCTGTTTGATTTAGTTTCGCGTGTCGGCTCAGATCTCCGGGGCAGATTGGGGATCGGAGAACTGGCACCTGTGGACACCGCCGGAGTACAAGCTAGCTACCCGACTAGCCCTGAGGCGGCCCGTTTATACGCCGAGGGCCTTTCGAAGCTGCGGCTCTTGAACTCGCGCGATGCTCGCGCCGCTTTGGAAAAAGCGATTTTGGCAGATCCAAAATTTCCGCTCGCTCACTATGAGCTCGCGCTCGCATGGGCAGATCTGGGCTATGACGACAGAGCGAGGGACGAGGCAAAACTTGCGTTCGAGCTATCGGGCAACCTAAGCCGTGAGGATCGTCTGCTTGTCGAAGGTCGCTACCGGGAAATGACACAAGAGTGGCCAGTTGCCATTGAGGTTCTTCGCACTCTGGTGGGCTTTTTTCCTGACAACGCCGAGTACGGTTTGAGGTTGGCTCATGCGCAGGCACGTGCCGGAAAAGCAAAAGATGCATTGGGAACCATAGCGGCGTTAAAAATGTTACCTCCACCGCAGAGTGATGATCCTCGTATTTACCTTCAGGAGGCTTATGCGATGTCCCGTTTGGGTGATTCCAAGGGGCAGCTAATAGCCGCTGTAACAGCCGCAAATCGAGCAGCAGCCCAAGGTTCAGAATTCGTGGAGGCCAGCGCCAGGCTCTCAGAGGGAGGCGCACATTTTCATCTTGGAGAAAAAGACAAGGCCTTGGCAGCCTGGGAAGAGTCTCGCCGAATCTGGGTCGCTGCGGGCTACCCCGGTGAGGTCGCCAAAACAACGCTCAATACTGGCATCATCTGGTATGAACTGGGCAATCTGCCGGAGGCAAAGAGACGCTACGAAGAAGCTCTCTCCATTTGGAAGACTTCGGGAAACAAGGCCGGCCAAATGAACGCGCTCGCTAATCTGGCGAATCTCTTGAACGATGAAGGCGATCTCGCCGGTGCAAGACAGATGCATCTGGATTCGCTGGCAATCGCGCACGAACTCAAAGCCACGGACGATATCGCGCTGACGCTGGTCGAACTTGGCGACGTTCAAATCGCATTAGGGGATGCCACTGCAGCACTCACCAGCGGTCGTGAGGCGATTGAGCTCGAACGGCAACAGGACGACCGCGGGACTTTGGCGGCAGCGCAGGCCCACGTCGCTCGCCTTTTCTATCTTCACGGTGATCTTCAAAGTGCGAAACAATCGATCCAGGCAGCACTCGAAATTACCCGCCAAACCAATGACAAGACCCATACCGCGCGAGCCATCGCCAACTGGGGAGAAATCTTGATGGCTGAGGGCGACCTCTCTCAAGCCCGGAAGAAGCTAGAAGAGGCACTGAAGATACGCACTGAGATTGGCGAGACCAGCAACGCCACTGGAACAAGCCTGCAACTCGCCGCCCTGTCGATTGAGGAAGGACACGCTGCTGACGCCGAATACGTGGCGCGCGAAGTCCGAGATGAATACCGAAAAGAAGGGCACCCGGACGACGTGATCGGTGCCGACCTTGTCCTGCTGAAGGCCTTGCACGCCGAAAACAAGTCCGCTGAGGCTCGAAGAGAAGCTGCCAATGCCGAATTGCTCGTGGCCAAGTCTCAAAATGTACCCAATCGTCTGGCCATGAGAATTGTCAATGCTCAAATCCAGGCTGGTTCCGGGGAGCAGACTAAAGCTATCCAGACCCTGTCAACAACCGCTCAAGATGCGGCAAAATACGGCTTCCTAGTTGATCAGTTGGAAGCGCGCCTTGCTCGCGCGGAGATCGAACTCAATTCCGGGAGAACTTCCTCGGCTCGCACCGAACTTGCGCTGCTGAAGACAAATGCTACGGGAAAAGGATTCGGCCTCATCGCTCAAAAGGCAACGGTACTTCTTAACAAGAAACCGAACTGACCTGTAATGCCATGGGCATCCCGGTCGGCAGCGTCACGAAGGCATTTCGTAAAGAATCGCGCCGAAGTTGAATAAGTCCGGGCGATGGTCGGCAACCTGCCCCGTCACCTGTTCGGGTGACATGTAGCCAACCGTGCCTTCAGAATCGCCCACATGAACGGGCGCCGAAAGCGTTGATGCTGCCCCCACGCCTTTTTTCGGATCATTGAAACGGTATGTTCGCCTGCTTGGAAGTCCAACCGACGCTTGGAACTGAGCCCCAGAACGTAGATAAAAACCATTCCGGAGTGAAACACTTGCTCACATCGGTTCAACAATCTGCACTAGGGCTGGCTAGGACGCGTGCCAAATCCAGCGAATACCCCGCCGTAGCCTGGAATGAGTGGCTGCATTTGGTGGCCTGTTTCCTTGAGAAGACCGTAACTCCTACATAAGACTTGGTACATTGCCTGGCGCTGCAAACTGGCAATGAAAGCCTTAGTTTGTTTGGCAACCAAGGCGTCTTTTTCTTCAACTAACCCCGTACTTCGTGAGACAAGCATCCTTGCTGAGGATAATGGCACCCGGAGTGCTGACATCCAGGTAGGTTTGCGGGCGAGTCGTCAGGCAGAATAGGGAGCCTGGCGCTTGCAGGACTGGTATATTGTGAAGCGAATTGCATCCGTCGGGGTCCTTTCCTTTGTCTTGTTGCCTGCGTGCGGGGCAGTATGCCAAAACGTACGTCAATCCCTTCCTGATGCTCCTTCGGTGCAGGCTGCAAAGCAGCAACAGAAATTCAACGTGTTCATCGAGGAAGCACGCTCGCCTTTGATGTTTGGCGCGATGGGCGGCCACACGGGTGTGATGCGCCAAGGCGAATTCCCCGCTTCGAACCAGGCAGTATTTAGTCAAAAAGAGTCGAACACTATATTTGGTAAGTACCTGTATCCGTCGGCGCTGAAACGGCAACCGGGTGATCACTCTTCGAGCAGTGGCAGCTTGATGGGCCGAGCCACATATGCGGCTTCGCGCATTCTTGTTACGCGGGATGACTCCGGAAAGGTCAGGCTGAACACTTCGTATTTCTTGCGGACGCTGACTTCGGTGGCCGCGAACACTGCTTCGCGTCCATATTGGCGGCGGCCTTTTGCGGAACCGTTCAGCGATTTTGGTTCGACCGTGGGCAATGACGCGGGGATGAACCTGTTGCACGAATTCGGGCCTAGCATTCAGCAGCTGATGAAGAGCCACGCGCCGAGATTTGTGTCGGAGATCGAAGAGCGCATCGGCCACAACCAAAATAGCTCGTGACCGGAAGCCGTTGCCTTGCGGCTTCGCTGAACGGCGGCTTTCCGGCTCTCGGCCAAAAGCTCGGGTCGCAGGTTTCGCCGCGAGGCCTGCAATCCATCCAGCCGTTGATAGAGCAGCTCCGCGCGGCGACGCACCCCGGCTTGCTCGATCTTGCTCAACCATTCCTCCCGATAGCGCGGGGCATAGACCTGGGTGCCGGCACAGGGAATGCCCCAGCCGCGATACAGCGCCTTCAGGCGATTCATGACTCGCGTCAAATCTTTGCTGATGATCTGATAACTGCGCCTCCGGTTACCGAAAACTCCGTCCGATCTGAAAATGCAGAGGTTCCGAGTATTTGTGAGATCCTGGTGCGATCACGATGAGCTTTCTTTTTGTCGCCCTTTTCGCTCTAGTAGCGTCCATTTTTCGAACCCGTGCCACCCTGCAGGCGGAGATCGTCGCGCTTCGTCACCAACTCACGGTTCTCCAAAAGAACGCCCCGCCTCGTTTGCGCCTCCAGCGCTCCGACAGACTCTAGTGGGTTTTGTTGTCGCGATGGTGGCCCGGTTGGCAGCCCCATACAGAAGCAGCATGACTGCTCTCCTTGTTGGTGGCGCTGGTCGGTGATGAGAAGGCACTTGACGCGGAATCTCTAAGATTTCGGAGTCAGTTCTGGAGGTTTGAGACTCCGATGACTGGCGAAATAAAAGAATGCTGGATGGAATTCTGCGAACACGCTGCAAAAGAGCAAGACCCTGAGAAGTTGATCGCACTCGTCAAGGAGATCAATCGTCGCTTACAGAAGCGCCGCCCATGCCCGACGATCACAAGGCATGATGGCAACGCCAATCTGGGGCTTTAGGCAGCGCATCATGGAGAACCGTCAGTTAGAAATGTACTGCTCGGCCTGCGACAAGCGAGTAACGCTGCAAGAAGATTTTTGCTTCGATGAAGACGGAAACGCCGCCCATACGGACTGCTACGTAAAACGAATCTTGCAAGATAACGGTTGGCTCTCCGGCACTGCCGCTTGATTTATCGAGGTTCCAATGTCCTATTCCATTTGGTTACTCGCCGCAGCGCTGGCGGGTTGGGCGGCTGGCAAGATCGTAGGGGACGACGGATTCGGGACAGGAGCGGACATTCTCCTCGGAATCACGGGCGCTTTCGTGGTTCGTTGGTCCCTTGAGAAGATCGGTATTTCCCTGCACGACGTATACCTGCTTCTGTTCTCGATCTGGGGGGCAGCCGCAGTCCCGGCTGCCGTGAGGTTTGGGGTTAGACGCCTCAATCGGTCAAGAGGTCGGAAAATCGCACTATGCTGATTTCTTTGAGGGGAGGCAAAACTCGATCACTCTTGCGGGTTGCGACTGCGGCACCGACCTCACCTTTCTTCGGAAGTTCGTCGGTATGTAGAACTCAATTACTCGTGCCATAACAGCTTCCCCTTCATCTTGTAAAATCTCTGCGTCTTGGTCAACTGTGATTCGCCAATTCGGATCGCCCTACCGTTGCCACTCCCACCCACACCGACATCGGACGGAGTCGCGCAATCGGACCTTCATCATGAGTGCCTTACATACCGCGCATGACCTCATCCACATGGCTTCTACTCCGAATACCGAGATGTTCCACTCATCACAATAGGCAACTGTGTTCTGAGTCGAAAATGGCCCGCTTAGTGATTCCAGCCTACGTTCTGACCTGCACTGTGGGAATAGCTCCGGCGTGCCACCGGGCGGCACTGAGGGGCTAACTAATCACGCGGGGAGCCATCGTCTTCGTCATCATCGTCACCTTGCTTGGTGTCGCCACCGCCTGCGCGTTTGGGAAACTCGAATTGATTCGGATAGCGCAGGAGATGCTAGCCCTGCCAAACATGTTTACCGCACGCGCAAGGCCCAGTGTCGGTAGGCTGCGCCACGCTATTTTCACGCCAACTCGCTGACCGAGTCCGTGCGTTACACATTCTGATGCTCCTGTCATGGCCGGTGCTAACGAGTGGCGCCCATGCACCGGCGGACCGGCAAGCTGTGTGCTTGCCGCCGGTCCCAAGCAACGAGACGAGCGTCGAGGAAACGCGCGAGTGATGAAGCCGAATCGAATCTGATATTTCTGCAGGATTTCTTAGCTTTAGGCGATCCCGAGACGGAATCACGGTCTGAGATATTGCAAAATAATTGGACCAGACTAGCAGAGGTGTCATTGGCTGGATAAAAAACAAACATTGCCAAAACAACCCCTACATTTTCTCATGTCGTCCAGTCCAATAGGGTTCACGGAGGGTACGCTTGAGCGTTTTTCCCGCAGTACTGCGCGGAAAGTCCTCCATGATCTCGACCGCGCTGACGCGTTGATTTTTGGCATCAACACGTTCATTGATCCAGTCGCGCAGCGCCTCCGCGGTGACGGTGCTCGCGTGGTGCAGAATGACCGCGGCCAATGGCGTCTCACCCCACTTTTCGCTCGGAATGCCAAACACTGCCACTTCACGAACTGCTGGATGCTGCACGATGATCTCCTCGATGTCCTTCGGAAATACATTCGTACCGCCGCTGATGATCATGTCCTTCTTTCGGTCCACCAAATAGAGAAATCCATCTTCATCGACGTACCCCAGGTCGCCCGTGTGTAGCCAGCCGTCGACAACCGCCTGGGCAGTCAAATCAGGCCGCTTGTAGTAACCCGGCATGAGTGCCGGCCCGCGCCCGACAATCTCCCCAATCTCTCCAGGCGCTGCGTCCTTCCCTTGCTCGTTCACAATCCGCATCTCAAAAAGCGGCTGCGGTGGGCCGACCGACGTTGGCTTGGCCGCGTAATCATTCTTGTCGAGCACCGTCATGAATCCTTCGGTCAGCCCGTAGAGTTCATAAAATCTGCCGGGTAGTAAACAATTCAGCTTCTCTTTATGCTCCAGGTGCAGTGGAGCACCGACCGTACCGACCATTTCGAGCGACTTCAGCGCTTCTGCCGAAAAGCACGGCGAGCCCAGCAGCGTGACAATCTGCGAAGGAACCATCATGACGTGCGTGACGCGCTCACGCTCCACCGTTTCTACAAAACTCCGCGGATCAAAGCTCTTGTGCAAAATGTACTTCGCCCCCAGATACATCGCGGGCATCAGCGTCAGGAAGGCGCCGTTGAAAACGATGGAGCCCGGGTGCAACACCACGCTCTCGGGGTTCATGCGGAAGGTCGAGGCAAAGAGCATGCAGTATATGGCTCGTATGTAATGCGTAAGTACGATTCCCTTGGGCGTGCCGGTCGTACCACTGCTGTAAATAATGTTATAGGGATCGCTGTCTTCAATTTCAGTCTGAGGGGGCTCGGCCTCACTGGCGTGGCCTGTCAGTTCGTCATAGTCTTGAAATCCTGATCCGCCTGATGAATCGGTAAGGATGCGTCGCTCATCCGGAACGTTTCTCAGTTCGTGCTTAATGGCGGCAAGTGGCTCTGCGAAATCGGGGCTTGCGATGATCGTGCCCGTGTCAGAATCCTGAATCAGTGTGGCTAAGGCTTTCCCACGCAGCAAGGGACTGAGCGGCACGACCACCACACCGATCTTTGCCACCGCCCAGTAAGTCTCAAGCAGGCTCATACAATTAGGCAGGATCGTCGCGACTTTATCCCCTTTCTTCACTCCTAAACTCAAGAGCACGTTGGCAAGGCGGTTAACTCGAGCATTGAACTCGCGAAAGCTCAGCCGGTAGTGCTCAAAAACCACGGCGGTACGGTTCGGACGATAACGGGCGTGGCCGGGAAGCAGCGAGCCAATGTTCATTTTGTTCTCTCACTCGATTTCTGCTGCAACGAACCTGAGGACGACAGGTTAAATGTTGGGTTTGAGCTGGTTTCGTCGAAAAAGCGCCAGATTTCTGCGCTGGCGTTGGGACCCCCGGGGTCACCATACTTGCTGGATTTAGGGGAACCCGACCAGGCGTGGCTAAGGCCCCGGACTAACCATTTTTCCATCAACAGACGATCATTGTCATTGGCCTCGAGATAGATGTGCCGCTGGTAGGTATAACCGTCCGGGACTCTGCCGTCGATGACTTTCTCCGCCAGAACAAACCCGCTGTCGGAATGCTCGGCCGCGAGGCAAGCATTGGTTTTGCTCCACTGGGCGATGGCCTGCTCGGCATTGATGGGACTCACGCGGGTGTCCGCAGTGCCGTGGAAAACAATCACAGGCATGCGCCGCCTGTCCTTGCGTTCGAGTCCACTGCGCATCGCTTCAAAGGCAAGCTGTCCTCGCCGGACCGGATCCGGACCGCCGCGCTTCATCGCGGCTAACCCCTCGGAGAGACTCGTGGCGGCCTTGAATTCGCTTCCAGAAAAAACAGCCACGGCTGCAAAAATATCCGGATAGGTCGCCGCCATAATGACGGCCATCGCACCACCGGCCGAAACCCCGGCCACATAAACCCGATCCGGATCGACGTTGTAAGCAGAGCGAACCTCGGCGACGACCGCCGCCAGAATCGACGGTTCGCCAGCATCCCGCATCTGGTGTTTCGGATGAAACCATCTCCAGCACTTCATCAGATTGGCCGCACGTGACTGTTCTGGATATACAACCAGGAACCGGTTGGCTTCAGCGACCTCATTCATCCCAGAGATCTCCGCCATACTCTCGGCATCGTGAGTGCATCCATGCAGCAGCACGACGAGCGGCCACGCCCGTCCCTTGTCTGGAGTCCCAGTCTCGAGCGAACCAGACACCCAGAGCTTAAAATTGCGCGAACCTCCGACTGCGCTCGCCGTCCCGGCTATCCATCCGCGTTCCGCCATGGTGGTGAACTCCCCCGCTGAAAAGGGCCCAATCATTAGTTATCTTGTGATTATCGGGTTGTTTCAGCAAATCACCAGATGTTGCGCAAAGACTGAATCGGCGCCCCTGGAGCTTGCGGTTTGCTTAAGCAACCGGATAATCAGAAGTTATCTACTCCATCTCTTTAATACCGTAATACCGTCGCTCAGGAACGAAGCCGGTTGGCCAGTTCACAGATGAGATCGGCGACAATCCCGGCTGCATGCTCGCCCAATACGATGGTGTAATGCGTTGTATCGGTGAATCGGTGGTCCTCGAGATGGGGCAAGTAAGTCCGGAATTGTGCTGCAAGCGTATCCGGAAACAGTGGTGGCTGTCCGGGGACGAAACCGCTCTCGGCGCGCAGCAATAACGTCGGGACGCGAATGGATTTCAACCGGTCGTTGATCGCCTCCGGCTGAAAAGCTTCCCCCAGATCGGCAAGCACTCCCGCTTCTGAAGCTTTCGGCTGCACGGGTGAATCGCCGCCGACTTCATAGTCCAGAAAATCCTCCACCCACGGATTCCATTCTTCAACGGGAAAATGCGGCTGCGTTCTCCAGAACTCGCGATAGGCCTGGCGTGAAGGATAGGTTTGGCGCAACTGCGTAATGCGCAACGCGAGCGCGGCGGGGATGCCCTGCCCGGTGGGATCCGCGGTGTGCGTATCGGGCACAAGTCCCCCGTCGATCAAAACCAGACCCGACACCAGGCTCGGCTCCTGCGCCGCGAGAGCAGTCGCCACGAAGGCACCCATGGAATGGCCTGTGATGATGCTGGCGCCAAGTCCCATGGCGCGCATTGCAGCCGCCACATCGCGTGCGTGCTGGGCAAAGCCGTACGGTCCTTCAGGCTTGTCGGAGTCGCCGCGGCCTCTCAGATCGAGAGCAAAGAGCGCATATCGGCCCGCTAGGCGCTCCGCAATGCCGACGAAGTTCATGTGGGAAGCAGTCAGCCCGTGCAGGGCAACCACCGGCGCACCACGGCCAGGCCAATAACCAAAGGCGAGTTCCAACCCGTCACCTGGCACACGACCCTGCGCTGGACGAGTCACCCTGATGCCCTTGGGAATCTTCTCGGGAGTCATCGCATTCCTTCCGATCGGCGGGTCCCGTGAATCATACATCGAGTTTCGCTCGCTCCACTCGAAATCGATCTACGCCTCCGCGTTCCTCATTCTAGAAGTTCACCTTCAGCGCGAACTGAATCACTCGCGGCCCCGTGGTCGTGCTCACGACTTGTCCCACGTCGCCGGAAGCGAGGACATTGATTGGATTCTGGAAGCTCACGTTGTTGAAGGCATTGAAGAATTCCGTGCGGAATTCGAGTTGTGTCCGCTCGGTGACTGGGAAATGTTTGATGATCGAAATGTCGATATCCTGCTGATCGGGGCCGCGCAGGATGTTCCGCCCTGAATTGCCGAAGCCGCCCGCGGCGTCAGCTGGCGCGGCCGTGAAACAAGCGGTGTTGAAGTAATGAGTCAGCCTTGATACCACGCTTCCACCCTCGCCCGGATTACATCCCGGCACGTAGTTGGCGCGGGCCTGCACGAAGGCAGTGTCATTGGTCAGAACCGAGAATGGAATGCCGCTCTGAAGTGTAAGTATGCTGGCCAGTTCCCATCCGTTGACCGCCTGTTGGGTGAAGTGAGAACTGCCCTTGTATAGCTTCGGCAGATCATAAATGCCGCTGAACACGAAGCGACTACGGCGGTCAAAATCGGAGTTTGCGTAGTTATTCAACTGGCCGGGCGCTTGGTTGCCTGGGACGACCGTGACGTCGCTGGTTCCCGTCGGGTCGCCGGAATAATCATCGAGAGAATGGCTCCATGTGTAAGAGGCAAGGAATTGCAGCCCGTGAGAGAATCGCTTGGTCACGCTGGCCTGGAGCGAGTTGTAGCTCGCATTTGACGAGCTCTGCATGACATGGACACCAAATCCCTGTACTGCCAGGCTCGACAAACCGGGAGAATAGGCACCGATAGGGCCGATCAGAGTCTGAACAAGGGCTTGGTTCAGATCCTCGAGCCGGTACAACTTACGCCCGGCTGAACCAACATAGCTCACATCCAGCATCCAGTTGTTGGCAAACTCGTTCTGCACTCCAAGACTGAATTGTTGTATGTATGGCGTGCGGAAGTCGTGGATGTCTGGGTAAATGCCATTGGCGGGAACCTCCGCAATGCCGGCCGGCGAAATCAGAGTTGGCGCTTGCGTCATTAAGGCCGGCGGACCGCCAAACGGAAAGATTGCCGGGTTGTTGAAAGCGAGTGGAAAGGCGCTCGGCTGTGGAACTTGTACGAATGGATTGGAAATCGGTGTCAGGAATGCCTGTGCCAGCGTGTAATAAGGGAAGTCAAGGATCTGATTGTTGAGCAGCCGGGAATTCGCCCGATCGTAGTAGACCCCGTAACCACCGCGCACCACCAAGCGGTTATCGGAGCGCGGTTGCCAGGCAAAGCCGATTCGTGGCGCAAAGTTGTTCTTGTCAGAAGGGACTAGAGACGGTTGCACCAGCGGGATTCCAGGTATGGGATTCTTCGCATTGGATGCCTGCACAAATCCCCCGGTAATCGCCACGCCACCGCCCTCGGCCGCGGGTATGGCAAAGGTCTGGAGCCGTGTCGGATCAAATCCGACGAAGCGCCCGTCGGCTTCGGTAAATGGACCAAAGAAGTCGTAGCGGATGCCGAGCGTCAGCGTTAACCGACTCGTCACACGCCAGTCGTCATTGGCAAATCCGTTCCAGTCCTGTGCCCGAACATTGCGGTTATTCACGCCGGAGCCCATGATCGTGAGCCCGGCGGTATCGAGGTAGCCTCCCAGAAAATCCGTAAAGGGATCACCGGAAAATCCGAGGAAAAACATCTGGCCGCGGGTATAGAGGTTGAAAGTTTCGTTCAGATTGTGATGCTTGTACTCCACACCGAACTTGAGACTATGGCGGCCCTTTTGCCAGCTGAGGACATCGTTAGTGGCGTAGGTTTTCTCGATTCCGCTGTTGTCGGAGAATGGGTTCGCTCCCAAGTCGAAGTAGTTGGCCACCGAGATTTCTGGCATACCCGTGAACAGGTTGCTGAGCGGTGACGAGATTCCCACTTGTGCCGAAGTGAAGGGCTCCTGCGGTTGCGAACCGGTCGTGATGAAACCAAAGCCAAAATGAAAAGCATTGATTACTCGTGGAGAAATAACTTGCGTGTCGTCCACCGACAAGACTCTTTGATTGAGATTCGCCGTGCCGCCAAAACCGGGAAGTGGCAGGGTGTTCGCGAGTCCGAACAGATCAAATAAGCCCTGCGTGGCGGGATTGTTCGCTCCGAAGAATTTAGCCGACAAGCGGTTCTTCGCGGATAGTTGGAAGTCCAGATTAGAGTTGAACTGGTCTTCCCGGAATTTGGACGGGGCCACCACGGGCACCGCACAGGGCGGCTCGGCGCACCCCCCGGCGGGCGCCGACGGGATCACGTATGCGCCGTTGGGCAATTTTGCTTGCAGAAGAAACTGTGCGGTAGGGGACAGGCAGGAAGGCGTCGCGGCCAGACACAACGTTGTTGGGCTGGCCGGGTTAGCGAACGATGCTGCGAACGCAGCGATGCGCAGCATCGGAGCGGTCGTTGGTTAGGTTGGGGGGAACAAATACGGTGCCGACGGAATTTAGCAGAGAGGTGCTGTTGCGCTCGCGGCTTCCCTGGTAGGAGACAAAGAACCACACGCGATCCTTCACCAACGGCCCGCCCAGTGTGCCACCGAACTGATTGCGCTGGTAGGCCGGGCGGGGAACGTCCGCGCGGTTCAGAAAGTAGTTGTTGGCATTGAGCACGGTGTTGCGAAAGAATTCGTAGGCGTTTCCATGGAAATCATTGGTCCCGGATTTTGTCACCGCGGCCACGATGCCGCCGGCGACGCGCCCCTGGGACGCGTCATACTGGCTGGTCTGGACAATGAACTCCTCCAGAGTATCGGTGGCAGGTACTGGCCAGATTGGGTGTGGAACCAGTGCCAATAGAGTTCGCGTCGCTGCCATTGATGATCACGGAGTTCGAGGTCGAGCGGCTCCCATTGACATAGATGGGAGCCGCGCCCCGTCCCAGCTCGGATGAGCTCTGTACCGGACCGGATGTGCCGGTGGTGAGGGTCAGCAGTTGCTGAAAATTCCTGGTGGGCAGCGGTAGTTGACGGATTTGCTGCTGCTCAATGACCGTGCCCCGAGCCGGACTTTCGGTATCTAATAGCGGTGTCCGGGCCGCGACTTCAACCACAGCCTTTTGCGAGGCTACCGCAAGGGGAACATCCAGATGGGTTGTTTCCGTGATGCGGACGACGACGCCTTCTGCGGTTGCCTTGCTGAATCCGGCCTTTTCCGTTTCCACGCGGTATGTTCCCGGAGGCACAAGCGAAAATGCATAGTGCCCTGTCGTATTGCTGATGGTTTCGCGCTTAACGCCACCTGCGCTGGTTAGGATGATATTCGCCCCGCTGACCACGGCGCCGGTCGCATCCTTCACAACTCCGGTGATCTGCCCGGTCGTCGGCGATTGCGCCGACACTAGTCCGGCAAACCAGAGAATACCTGCCAAGGTGAAAAGTGAAACAGCCCATCGCAGTTGCATACCATTCTCCTTATGGTCCAGCCGCTAAGTTCGGCGGCCCGATACGACCCGTCCTCCGGTATAGAGAAGAACGAGTTGATCGATCGCCTCTTCGTCGCTCATACCCAAGTGCCGTTTTGCTCCAAAAAGTTCTTCCGCCAGGAAGTAGGTGAAAAATTGCAGGTAAATGGCGGTATAGGCGAGGGAGGGATCCACTCCAGGTGGGAATTTAACCTTCGATTCCCGAATCATCGCATTGGCATAGGTACGGAGACCTCCCGCGATTTCGCGGAAGCTGTGAATGAAGTGTTTGTGTCGAAACTCAACCACGTCGATGTACATCAGGCGCCAGTAATCTAAGTTTTCGGAGACCACCCGTCCGATCGCTGTGGCCAACTTCTTCAGCGAATCAGGATCAAGAGAAGCCATCAAAGGAATAAGTTCCTTCTGGCGAATGACCTCCATTTTGCGGCCCAGATGATGAACGAGGTCGATGAAGATGTCCTCTTTTGTGTCGTAGTAGATGTAGAGCTTGCCCATGGACACACCTGCCTTATCAGCGATTTCGCGGACGGTGGTGCCATGGAAGCCCTTGCGGGTGAAAAGCTGCAAAGCGGCCCGCTCGATCTTGAGCTTGTTCTTCTCGATGGTGCTGTGGAGCAGCTTGGGCATTTATTTCGGAATCGATTTTTCGGCTATGATTTAACGTCAAAGCGAGCGCTCGCTCTCTTTGAACCCCACGACTTTTACATCCGCTGGAGCGACCTTGTCAAGGTAATTCTATCGTTCCCCTGCGGGTCTCTCGCCAAAACCCGTGCGTGTGCACGCTCCTCGTGCTAATTACAGTGACTTTTTCAACACCCCCAAGCGTTTACACTCGACACCGCTTCTTCCTCGTTGCGGAGAGTTCAGCGAGGTCTTTGGCCGCTTTGTTTGAAGTGATCACCGGTGTTCAATCACTAGGAGAGAGCGTCGATATCAAGGGGCTGCAGCGAGCGCAAAGAAGATGTAGCAACTCGGGTATACGCACCTGCATTTGGATGCAAGCCCGTGCGGTGGAAGAGCGAGGGTTCATCGCTCCATCCCATTCTTGCTGGAATTGCGGTCCCAATGGGTTGTTGGGTGGAACCCCCTGAGAACACCCAAATTCTCCTCGCACTCAACGACGACGGAATCCGATCCATGTAAAAAAGGTCCCTGCTAAGACGCCGGCCGCAAAGACTGTACCCATTGCCTGCAACGGTCTCCGCTTGACCGTGTGTTTCGCTTCCTCGATTGCGTCTTCGGCAGCATGGCGGCCATGCCTGATTGCTTGGCTTGCCGACCGGACGCCATCCTCCACCGCGTCAGTGACCCTGGATCTGATCTTGGAAATTTCGTGAAGAGAATTCTCGACGGTTGCCGGTTTTTCCAATACATTCGCTAGCATCAGGTTTACTCCTTTCTGTACCTAATCAGGTTGCCTCAGAGTGCAAGAGCTTTGCCAAAAGGCGAGTCCTTTGTTTTCTGCTCGATGCATGCAGAGGGAGGGGGGAAGAAAAGTCTCTTTTGGGAAGGTATCGGGAAAATCTGCACTGCCACGTCTGAAATACCATCCGTTGAACCACGATCCGCATTTCTCACATTGTAAGCAAAAAACGTCGGCAGTCGAAATCGGGGTGCGACCGTAAATATGGAAAAGCGGCGCTGGCGTGAGGGTCGCGAAGACACTCTCTCCGTTGACAGGCACGGCCATCAACATGCCGCTGGACGCGATGTAGAAAATCTCTTTGCCGTCTCCGCGCCAGCGCGGCGCCGCTGGCAGCGGGAATTCCGGTTGCCTTAGAACAGACCGAACGGATGGGGTGGAATGCAGCTTTGGAATCGCACGTCTCGGTCCCGATCAAGCGCACGCCCGGCTGCGAAGACATAGCACTGCCCGAATACGAATCCGTCGGTGCCGCTGGGATAGATGTATCCTAAGCTCCGAGAAACTTGCTTCTGGTACGTCGGAGGAATCCAGGATAGATGTTCAATGAAACTCAGCCCGTCGTTTGGCCTGGCCAACCTTATCCCTTGGGATCGACCTGGGACGGCGAAGGCGTCAACCTCGCGCTCTACTCAGAGCACGCAGAGAAGGTGGAACTTTGCCTGTTCGACAGTTCTGGGGAACGTGAGGCTCTTCGTGTCCAGATCCGCGAGCAAACTGACATGGTCTGGCACGGCTATCTGCCGGAACTTCGTCCGGTGAACGCCGATGCTCTGAAGCGAGAGGCGCTGCCGGCTTGGTCCGTGATGTGGTTCCTGGAATCATGAAGCCAAACTCACCCATCCCGCTCGCGACCTATCGCCTGCAGCTCAATCGCGATTTTACTTTTGCTCAAGCTACGGCGATCGTTCCCTACCTTTCCGCACTCGGCATCAGTCATTGCTATGTTTCTCCGTGCTTAAAGGCTCGCGCCGGCAGCATGCACGGGTACGACATCGTGGACCACGACTCGTTAAACCCCGAAATCGGGAGCCCCGAAGACTTCGACCGCTTGGTGACTACTCTTCACGAACACGTCATGGGCTTGATACTCGACGTCGTGCCCAACCACATGGGAGTGATGGGCAGTGACAATTTCTGGTGGCTGGATGTTCTCGAGAATGGCGAATCTTCCGTCTACGCCGGCTTTTTCGATATTGACTGGCATCCGCTAAAAGACGAACTCCACGGCAAAGTGCTAATTCCAGTGCTCCACGATCATTACGGCGCGGTCTTGGAGAGTGGCGAGCTGAAGCTGGTCTTCCACCATGAGCGCGGCGAGTTCGATGTGTCCTACCGCGATCATCGCTTTCCCGTGGATCCCAGGGAGTACCCTCGCATCCTGCAGCACTGTACGGACGCACTCGCAGCGAAACTCGACGCGCAGAATCCGGACTTACTCGAGTTTCAGAGCTTGATCCCCGCCTTCAGCCACTTACCCGCAAGGCAGGAGGCGAGCAGCGATCGCATCGCCGAGCGCAATCGTGACAAGGAAATCCATAAGCGCCGACTGGTCGAGTTGTGCGCGCGATCCCAGGAGATCGCCACTTGCATTCTTGGAGCAGTCGAACTGATCAACGGCACGCCAGCCGATCCTGAAAGCTTCGAAGAACTGCACGAACTCATCAAAGCGCAAACCTTCCGGTTGGCCAACTGGAGAGTCGCCTCTGATGACATCAACTACCGTCGATTTTTCGACACCAACGATCTCGCAGGTATCTGCGTGGAGAATGAGACAGTCTTTCAGGCGACCCACCGACTGGTTCTTGGTCTGATGGCAGACGGCAAAGTGGATGGCTTACGCATTGACCATCCTGATGGCTTGTACAATCCCCCTCAATACTTCGAACGCCTGAACGGTTGCATCGGGCTCGCCGCAAAGAGTTCGGGAAACCGGTCACACTATGTGGTTATCGAGAAAATCCTCACCGGCACGGAACGACTGCCTGCCGAATGGCACGTCTGCGGCACCACGGGTTACGACTTCGCGAATCTGGTGAATGGAGTCTTTGTAGAGCCCGCCGCCGCCATGAGTTTGGATCGCACTTACCGAACCTTTATCGATGACGAAATCGATATTGATGACCTCGCCTATCGCTGCCGAAAACTGATCATCCGGACTGCCCTGGTCAGTGAGCTGAACGTACTTGCCAATCAAATCGCCAAGATCGCTCTCTTCAAACGGCACACCTGCGACTTCACCCTCAACAGTCTGCGCGATGCACTGACGGAAGTGGTCGCCACCTTTCCCGTGTACCGCACCTATGTCACCTCCTCCGGTATTTCGGATAATGACGTACGCTACATCCGCAGCGCCATCGCCTCGGCCAAATGGAGAAGTCCGGCCGCCGATACCAGCATCTTCGATTTCGTCGGCCAAGTGCTTCTGACGAGCGTCGCCGAAGGACAAGATCCGGCTTACCGGAACGCAGTGACTACCTGCGCCATGAAATTCCAGCAGTTCACCGGCCCGGTGATGGCGAAGGGCCTGGAAGACACCGCCTTTTACAGGTATAACCGCCTGGTCTCGTTGAATGACGTCGGAAGCGATCTTCACCGGTTCGGAACCACAATGCCGGAGTTTCATCTTGCAAACCAGGAGCGCTTCCGCTGTTGGCCTCACAGCATGCTGGCTACTAGCACTCACGACTCCAAGCGCTCCGAGGACGTGCGCGCCCGGATCAACGTGCTCTCGGAGATGTCGGGACAATGGAGGACTCGGGTGCGAGAGTGGAAGTGCATCAACCGCAATCACAGGCGCCTTGTCAATAACCAGCCCGCACCCTCGCCGAATGACGAATACTTGCTCTATCAGACGTTGGTGGGTGCCTGGCCATCAGAACCTCTGAACGATCCGGACGACTGGAAGACTTTCTGTGAGCGGATAGAGAACTACATGTTAAAGGCTATCCGTGAAGCCAAGCAGAACACCAGTTGGATCAATCGAAATACTGAATACGAAACCGCAGTTTCATCGTTCGTAAGGACATTGCTGAATCCGGGTGCCAATAACCGGTTCCTCGACGACTTTGTGCCGTTCCAACGCCGTGTCGCCCGTATTGGCCTTTGGAATAGCCTGTCGCAGACGCTTCTCAAACTGTCGTGCCCGGGCGTTCCCGACATCTACCAAGGCAATGAGTTGTGGGATTTTAGTCTGGTCGACCCAGACAACCGGCGTCCAGTCGATTATCTCCGCCGCCAGCAAATGTTTGAGAGTCTACGTGTCTGGGGCAAGGACCCTGATGCGTTATCAACTGGCCTTTTGCTGGAAACTCCCGAAGACGGTCGACTCAAATTGTATTTGATCTGGAGAACTCTGTGCTTGCGTCAACGGCAACCAGATCTTTTTCTGCAGGGCGAATACCTCCCGTTGGCGGTGGAAGGCGCGAAAGCCAACCACGTGGTGGCATTCGCCAGAAAGTCAGGAACCACGAGGGCGCTCGTAGTTGTTCCGCGCCTGGTCGCAGGCTTGCTCAATGACATCGATCTCCCGCCAATCGGACCCGGAATCTGGGACGATACTCACGTTCTGCTCCCACTGTCGCAGCGGTTCTGAAAAGTGTCGGAACGCATTTACAGGACAAGTCCTGGACCTGCAGAAGAACGATGAATACGCAAGAATTGGTGTTTCCAAGGCGTTGGCGGAGTTCCCAGTAGCACTTTGCCTATTGGGCTAGGTGATGTTTCATGGCAAGACTTGCGTCGTGCCATTCTAGCTGCCCAACATTCGGTCCAGATTGAATGCGGCGCTGATCAGCGCGAGATGTGTAAAGGCCTGCGGGAAATTGCCCAGAGCCTCGCCCTGCGGCCCTGTTTGTTCTGAATAGAGCCCGAGATGATTGGCCTACCCCAGCACCCGTTCAAAGAGCAACCTGGCCTGATCCAACTTTTCGGGAAAAGCCAGACCCGCACGCGTCAGCGCCTCTACGAGCCAAAAAGAACACATATTGAAAGTGCCTTCCTCTCCCGGGAGCTCGTCAATGCGGGGCTGCGGCGGATAGCGATATACCAGGCTGTCGCTGACGAGGCCGCCATGGCGGGGATTTTCGAGGATGGCGCTGATGGTGCTGAGCATCCGCGGATCGTTCGGAGCCATGAAGAAGACAAATGCCCGGCGAGTTGCCGCGCCGGGCATTCTTGAACAAGTATTGCTTTCCTTAAGAATAGAAGACGTGGTAACGACTCAAGACAGGCGCAGACTCTTGAGCGAGGCCCGAGCGGTCCCATCGCTTATATTCGGCACGACGGTCAATTCGAGTACGGTGACGCTTGAAAGCTCGACTTGATATTCCTCGACCTCGCGTGTTGTCTTGGGAGGGCTGAAGTTCCACTGTTGGCGAACAATTTCCCGAAACGAGTTCCCGCCATCGGAAGACCAGCGCAATACGAACTCTTGTGTGCGCGTTGTTTCGTTCTCTTCAAACACAAGCGATATCCGTTTCAACTCAAGCGGCCGGTCAAACACGAGCCGAATCGTTTGCGGCGCTGCCTCTGCGGCGCGCCAGCCCTGAGCCTCTCCCGAAGCGAAGGCAGACTCGACCGGAAACTCTTTCTCCTCTGAGGTGATCTCAACTGAGGTGATCTCAACGGTGGCCGCCCGCTCGACATCCAACCAGCCTTCAGTACGCGATCGGACCGTCTCTGGGGTTGGACTGATAAGCCGCTTACGCATATAGAACCGAGTTTAGCTCGGTCCGGCCCATCGGCGGGTTTATCCGAAGGCTCAAGCG
>CAVSTM010000007.1:0-160788 GCA_963730845.1 uncultured Acidobacteriaceae bacterium
ATTGCGGTTCCGAGTTGGGTATCCCTTCCTTGCTTTAATGCTTCTCGCGAGATCTCAATAGAAAACTTTGGAACGATGCCGTTGTTCTCCAGCATTCGCCCTTGCCAAGTCAGATAGGCGGCAACCGGCAGGCCAAGAATGTATCCGTGCCCACCCTTATTGCTTCCGCATCGGTCGCGTTGATGCGGACAGGAGAAGCTCGAGTTCCGCCAGTTTGGCCGCCCTTAGGCGACGTGCACCGGCTACAACCTCGTACTTGCTTTCTTCCAGTTCGCGTACCAGAAGAGGGGCCAGAATCCCCTGCGTCTTGAAGCTCGCGGCCAGTTCTTCGAGGCTCTTTGGATCAAAGCGTCTGCGGGGATTGGTTGCTGACTCCGCAAGCGCGGTGATAGGAACGCTGCGGTATTCATGGTTGTTGACTGCCTTTTGCGTACGCGGCATGATCTTTTCTCCTCTCATACGTGTTTGGTCATGTGTTGGTGGACTCGGGCGCACACGTCGGGCCTGAAAGCTAAACGGTGCAGGTGTTGGGGTGTTATGCGGCTGCCGCGAGTGCCGCTGGCTCGGGGGCAATGCTGCTAGATGCCATTATGCGCTCAAACCCCATTTCCAACGGATGCACGTCGGCCGCTGCGAAGGCATAGCCTAGCACAGGCCTTGGATAGCCCGCGATCCGGAAGTGGCCGAATCGGCGTTGAGCAAGCGAATCGCGATCAAGCGGCGATCGGTGTCGCGAGATCCCCTTCTGGAGTTCGACGTTGCGGAGCACAGGAAGATATCCGGGACGATGGGTTTGCCCCCCGGTCACGAGTCTTCGTTAAGTTAGCGCTTATGGACATAAGCGCTAACTTAAGGAACAGGTTTTAATGTTCGTGGACCTATTCTTGGTGAATGCGTATCGCCGAAGAAAACTGGAAGGTGCTTGCGTCGTTGTTTCGCACAGGATGGCAGCAAATGGCGTGGCAGTCAGGTGCGGTCGAGCGATTGCGTGGGTTTCCATCGCCCGATGTGCTGTTGCGTATGCTAATGCTGCATGTGGCGCGGGGTTACTCTCTGCGGGAAACGGTTGTGCGCGCTAAGCTGGCGAACTGGGCCGACATTTCGGATATCGCGTTGCTCAAACGGCTGCGCAACAGCGAGGAGTGGTTACGTTTGTTGTATATCGAATTGCTTCGGGAAAACATCGCGTATCGGCTCGAAGAAGGTGTCAGTCGGACGATCCGGATTGTGGATGGCACGATCGTCAGAGAGCCAGGAAAGACGGGGAGCCAATGGAGGATTCTGTACAGCATCAGGCTGCCGAGTTTGGTGTGTGACTTTTTTGAGTTGACGGCGACGATTGGCGAAGGCAGCGGCGAGTCTTTGAACCGTCTGCTTGTGGATACGCACGAACTTATTCTCGCGGATGCCGGCTACTGCTCAGTGGCTGGGATTGAGTATGTTTGGCAACACGGTGCTGATGTGTTGGTTCGCGTCAATCCTCAGAGCTTCGTAGCGTACTCTGCATTCGGCAGACGTATCTCCCTCCTCCCACGATTACAAACTTTATCCAAAGTGGGGTCAGTTCGGCGAATGGCGGGTTGTCTTGCATGGTCAAGGTTCGGCGTTCGCGGGTCGGTTGTGTGCAGTGCGAAAGAGCGACTGTGCGATTCAACGCGCTCATCGACGCTTGCAGCGCAAAGCAAGTAAGAAGCAAATGATCACCAAGCCGGGAACGCTCGAATTTGCAAAGTACGTGATCGTGTTTCCGACCCGCTCCAACGGTTCGACGACGGACGTTCTGAGATCGTCCCGTATGCGTTGGCAAATTGAATTGGCGTTTAAGCGGCTGAAAAGCCTTGCCCAACTAGGGCATGTGCCCAAGCATGACGACCGCAGTTCCCGCGCGTGGCTTTATGGGAAATTGCTTGTCACACTCCTGGCACAAAAATTGATCCGTATCGGTCGCGACATTTCCCCCTCAGGTACCCAATCTCCCCGGGGGGATCATGCAGTCCGTCGCGTGAATTCAGCTTCGCACTTCATCAGATCCAGCAAGCTATCGAACCGGATCTCTCCTTGCAGCAAACGCTCTATTCGTGGAATCAGATTGCGCAAGCTCTGGCGGAAAGGTCGCGCAGGCGGCTACTTCATTTGGCAAAATGGCTGGAGTAGCAAACATCAGATGCTCTGATGCTCTTCGAAAAACTTCTCGCCGCCTCCGTCGTCTGCAAGTTGCTGTCAATTACGGCTTGATTGATAAAAAGGTGCCGGCCAATTCGTTGAGCCCGTTGCCGTTGCCCACGGTGACGAACAGCTCGTTGGTTGCTCCACTGGATGAGTTCCCGCCACCGAAAGCGATTCCCCAGAGGTTGTTGAGGACGACCTGCTTGCCTTTCTGATCCTTGATCGTGCCTACAAACTTGCCGGTATTAGGGTCGAACGCGTTGATAGTTCCGAACTCCGAGTTGTTTGAAATCAGCAGAGTATTGCTGAGCGGCCCAAAGTTGCTGGGCGCCAAGGCGATCCCCCAGGCTTGGTTCAGTGGTAGTCCCTTGATCAGTGTCTTCACCTTGACACCATCCTCCGTAAAGACGTCGACATAACCGCCGGAGCCGTAGTTCGGTTTAGCGTAGGCGACGTAAACCATGCCATTGATGTCCTGAATGCCAAACGGTGAGAAGTTGGACGGGATCGACGGATCGCCGAACGACTTCACCAGCGTAAAGGTGCCGTCGTACATATCGATTACATTGTTGGCGTTGTCGAGTGCGTAAAGAAAATTCCCCGAAGGATAACTGGTGATAGCCAAGCCCTGGTACAGCGCCCCGTTGGCCGAGTTGTCGACCACGATGATCGCTTGGTTGGCGTTCACGCCCGGCACATATGCGCTGATGGTGCCATCCAGCGTGTCAAAAAGGAAAGTCGCTGGCATGCCCTGAATCTGGAAATCCGTCGATGATCCATTGGAAACGATTCCCGTCGGTGTGCCCGGACCGTTTCCACCTTGCGCCGAGCCGTTTTCGCTTCCGGCTGTGGGAATCAAGACCCGGAGAGGTATTTGTCCTCCAGTTGCATTGTAGACGGTCACCCATCCCGTGTCGTTCTCGGGAATGTACCAAGGCCCTGTGGCGCTATGGGCCAGTCCCCAGGGGTTGGCCAGCAGCGGGTCGACGTGCACGTTTTGGGTTGTGGTGCCCCCACTATTGTTTAGACCGAGTTGATTCGAATCTAAATATGTGACCTGATATTGCGCTTGGGCCGGGGCCGAAAGCATGAGCAGAACAAGGCCGAGGCAAGCGGCGAGCGCGATCCTGCAAGCCTGCATAACGGTATCTCCTTAGCGAAGTCAGGAGCAGAGGAAGCGTGAAACCATCGGCGGAAATGACTGGTGCAGAAACTTCTCTGACCTGCTGGCAGGTGATTGTACACCGATCCTGTTCTTAGGCAATACAGATACGACATTCAAAGCGAAGAGCGGCTATCGGAATACGTGGGCCATTTGATAATCGACGGCAAGAGTGCAATGTTTTTCTCTTTTGCAAAATTTTTGTTGACATCGTTTCGGAATGGGCTAAGCTTCCAGGCTGTCAGTGCAACACGACTACTCTTCTCCAGTAGAAGGTGTACTGTCTCGGGGTTGTTGTTCACAATTGTGAACAAAACCTCCAGGAGGATTCCTTTGAAACTGAAAAGCTTGGCGGTAATCACTCTTCTTGTCCTTTGCTGCAGCTCTGCCTTTGCGCAGGGTAGCTACGCTTTCGGATTCCTTAACTACACCGGCGGAGTACAATATTGCAACTACGAAATCGTGCAGACCGGCGGAGCCAACAACTTCTATATGAGCGGCATGGACGTTCTGGATGCTTGTGCTGCCTCCGCGAATCCGTTTGCGACTCTCGAAGGCACCGCGATCAAAGTTACCGCTCTGGACCTGGGGAGCACTGGGTTGCAGCCGGGCATCACCGGCTCCGGCCGTTACATTTATGCTGACGCGATCATGGACGCCTACGCTGGCGCTTACACCGGCGAGCAGTGGATAACGATCACGGCTACGTCCGTAAACTCCAAGAACAAGCCTGGCAAATGGAATTGGGACTCGTTCCTTGGCTTCAGCGGATACGAGTTCCTTGGGAGCTTTGGCTTCCTGACGGACAAGCTTCCGGACAAAAGGTCGCAGGCCGCGCAGGCCGCAGGGGCCACGTTCAAGGCGAGCACCGCTGCCCTGAAAAAAGACAAAGCCAGCCGCAGGACGACCCTGGACAAAGCCAGCCGCAGGACGACCCTGCAGTAACAATCCGATCCTGATGTTTTTCGTGGGCCACGCTGGTTCCCCGCGTGGCCTTTTTTTATATGCGGAGAGTCGATTTTAATCGGGGGAAAGAAATGATTCGATGGACGACGATGCTGCTGTTCGCCGGCTGCCTGATGGCGGCGGGGCTGTGGACAGAAGCAGCACAAGGGCAGGATTCGGTGGGGCAAACTACCACAAAAAAGCCGGCGGCGACGCAGGAGGCAGCACCAGAGCCGGCGACACCGAAGGAGTCAACGCCGGGACAGGCAGGTGAGGCTGCGGCTGCGAAATCGGGATTTCCGTTAGACGAGTTCACAGAATTTTCGGCCGTGATGGTGGGCAGTATGCAACCTCACGATGACCGGGAGGCTTATGTTTACAGATCCGGAAACCTGCTGAGGTCGGAAGGCCCCATGGAAAAAGGCTATTACATCACGGATTTGACACATGAGATGACCTACGGTCAGACGAAAATGGGATGCGTGAAGGTCGCGCACGCGTATTTTCGCTCCTGGCCCTTCATCGCTTCGAGACCCGGGCACACCAGCGAGCGCGTGGCGGTCGGGAAGGAGACAGTGGACGGACGCGTGTGTCAGGTGGAGGACGTTACCGTGACTGGAAAAGACCTTCCGGTAGCCACGAAGCTGAGATTCTGGGAGCCGGAAGAATGGAAGGGCTTCCCCATTAAGGTCGAAGATCTGAATAGTAAAGGGAGCAGGGTGGTTCGATTCGAGGAAGTAGTCCTGGGCCCGCAGGATCCAACGCTTTTCATTTATCCGGAAGACTGTGGGCGCCTTCCCGAAGGCCCGACGAAGAAGCCGGCAAAGACTCCGAAAGTTAAGCCGCCCGCGGCGACGCCGCCGGCAAGCAGTCCGCAACAATGATCCAGCCGTTCACGGATGGCCGCGAGCCTGGGTCTCGATTTTGGGTCTGAGGAGTAATGTGTTCGGTGCGCGCGTGATTCGACGGTGGTTGTGTTTGGTGTGTTGGTGCGCGAGTACGGCGGCGGCTGGAACGCCCGCACCCAACATTTTGTTGATCACGCTCGACACGACGCGAGCGGACCGGATGGGGTTTCTGGGATCGAAGCGCGGGCTGACGCCGAACCTAGACGAACTGGCATGGCAAGCGGCGGTGTTTGCGCACGCCTATGCGCAGGCTCCGCTGACTTCTCCTTCGCACGCGACCATTCTTACGGGAACTTATCCGCAGTTCCATCAGGTGTACGACTTTCCCGATGTGCTGGCGCAGGATCTCCCCTATGCCCCGGCGATTCTACGATCTCGTGGATATCACACGGCGGCATTTATTGGCTCCATAGCTCTTGACCCTAATGGGGGCGCTCCCGGTTTTGACCGGGGGTTTGACACCTACGACGCGGGTTTCAGCACGGCAGCGTTCGATAAAGAAGAAGATCGCTACCGCACGGTTGAGCGCCGCGGCGGTGAGGTGGTGCAGCATGCTCTGGCGTGGTTGAACTCCCATCCACAAGGCCCGTTCTTCATGTGGGTTCATCTTTATGACCCGCACGAGCCGTACGAACCGCCCGAACCCTACAAGAGACGCTATGCAGCGGAGCCGTATGACGGGGAGATTGCGTACATGGATTGGGCGGTGGGGAAATTGTTGCGGGAGCTGAAAACGCGCGGGCTCTACGATGGAACAATGATCGCGGTGATGGCCGACCACGGGGAATCGCTGGGGGCTCACGGCGAAAATAACCACGGGTTCTTTCTTTACGATGAGACGATCAGGGTGCCGCTGGTGATCAAGCTGCCGCAGGCGGTTTCAGCGGAGAAACGGATTGAGAATCGGGTAGAGCTGGTGGATGTGATGCCGACGCTGTTGCAGATTGCGGGAGCGGCGGTGCCGGCGGAAGTGCAGGGCAAATCACTGGTCGGACTGATGAAGGCTGGAGAGGCAGAAGCTACAGATTCCTGGCGCGACCGTCCAGCTTATGCGGAGACGGATTATCCTCACACCGCATTTGGATGGAGTGCACTGCAATCGCTGCGGACCGGAAAATATTTGTACATACAGGCGCCGCGGCGGGAACTCTATGACCAGACGGTGGACCCCGAAGCGGAGCACAATCTGGCAGCGACGTCGGCGGCGGTGGCCGATACGCTGGGCGGCCAGGTGCGGGCAATCCAGGAAAAGACAACCAGCAAGCGGGCAGCACCCAAGCTGTCGGATGAAAAGGTTGCGGCCCTGGATCCAGCGGCGCAGGCGAAGCTCGCATCGCTTGGATACGTTACGTCGGGCAGCCATGTTTTCAAATCGTCGGACCAGGAGCCCGATCCGAAGGACAAGATTGGGACGATCAGAGCAATTCGACGCGTCAACGATCTGATGGCGGATGAGCACTACTCGGAGGCGATTCCAGTTCTGCAGAAATTGATTGCCGAAAACCCGGAGATGCCCATGCCGTATTCCAAGCTGGGCGATTGCTACTTGAAGACGCACGAATTCGAGAAAGCAGAGCCAGTGTTTCGCAAGGCGGTGGTGTTGGAGCCGAAGTTCACCGACGCCGAGATGGGGTTGGCCAAAACTTTGATGCGGCTTGGAGGTATTGAGGAAGCAACGACTGTGCTCGAGAAAGTCACAGCCAGGGTGCCGAATCTGGCGGAGGCACACCTTCTGCTACAGATTGCGTATGCCCGGAGCAACCGCGTGCCAGAGACGATCAGCGAATGTGAAAAAGTATTGAAGTTCTTTCCACGTAGCTACGGAACCTATCTGACTCTCGGGCAATTTCTGGCGAAGTCCGGGGACTTGGAGGGGGCGGTGCCGAAGCTTCAAGAGGCGGCTGCGCTGCGGCCGGAGATACCAGCGCCGCATTTGTATCTGGCCGATGTTTACACTAAGTTGGGGAAGCAGGCCGATGCCGAGCGCGAGCGGGCTGAGGCCGAGCGCCTGGCCGCGAATCCGATTCATCCGGCGAATGGCGCACCCGACCCGGGAAATGCCGCGCCGCAGGAGTGAGCCAGTCGGAATATTGTCGTTGCCTTCGTTCCGAGCGATCTTGAGCCGCAGTGGTTCCGGTCATGTTCCCCCGGAATGGAGTCTGAGACATGGTTGTGATTCGTTGGTTGTTGTGTGTGGTAAGTCTGGCCGCGAGTGCGCTGCCGCTCCAGAACCCGCCGGTTCCGAGTAACGGGAATCAGACCACTGGGAACAGCTCTTCCGCGACCCCGGCAGCGGGGAAGACGGCCGGCCATTCCACTGTGCGAAAAACGCGCGGTCCGGAGAAGGCGTTTCCCAATATTGTGCTGATCACGCTCGACACGACGCGCGCGGACCGTATGGGGTTCATGGGATCGAGGCGCGGACTTACTCCGAACCTGGATGGGTTGGCGCGGCAGTCGGCGGTGTTCACACGGGCCTACGCGCAGGTTCCGCTAACCTCGCCTTCCCATGCGACGATTCTCACGGGGACCTATCCGCAGTACCATCACGTGCTCGATTTTCCGGATGTGCTGGGGGAGGACCTACCCTATGCGCCGGCGATTTTACAATCGCATGGATATCACACCGCAGCATTTATCGCCTCCCTGGCTCTTGACCCGCACGGTGGCGCTCCCGGTTTTGACCGCGGATTTGACGTCTACAACGCCGGATTCAGTTCAGCGAAGTTCTTGGCTGAAAGAGACCGGTACAACTCCATCGAGCGCCGGGGGGATGAAGTGGTGTCCCGGGCGACAACCTGGTTGAACCACAATCCCAAAGGTCCCTTCTTCATGTGGGTACATCTTTATGACCCGCACGAGCCTTATGATCCGCCCGAACCCTACAAAAGCCGGCATGCGGCGGAGCCGTACGACGGAGAGATTGCGTACATGGATTCGGCGGTGGGGAAATTACTGCGGGAGTTGAAAACGCGCGGGCTCTACGATGGAGCGATGATCGCGGTAATGGCCGATCACGGCGAGTCGCTGGGAGCTCACGGAGAGGAGACGCACGGATTCTTTCTTTACGATGAGACCATCAACGTGCCGCTGGTGATTAAGCTGCCGCACGCGCGCGCAGCGGAGAATCCGATCGCGGGTCAGACAATCAAGGGTCAATCAATCAAGGATGGGCAGACCGAGGATCGACGGATCTACGGTCGGCGAATCGACGATCGCGTGGGCCTGGTGGACGTGATGCCAACGATGTTGCAGACGGCAGGAATTGCCGTACCGGCCGAGGTACAAGGGGAATCGCTGCTGGGATTGATGACAACGACGACGAAAGGGGAAGCCGAGCAATCCGCGGCGGCTGCGAATTCCTGGCGCAACCGGGCGGCCTATGCGGAGTCGGATTATCCTCACATCGCTTTCGGATGGAGTGCGCTGCAGTCGCTGCGGACGGGAAAATACTTGTATGTGCAGGCCCCGAAGCGGGAACTGTATGACCAGACGGTGGACCCAAAAGCGGAGCACAATCTAGCATCCTCCTCGGTAGCGGTGGCCGACACGCTGGCGGGCCAGGTGCACGCATTCCTGGACAAGACAACCAGCAAACGGGAAGCGCCCAAGCTCTCCGACGAAAAGGTTGCGGCCCTCGATCCAGCACTGCAGCAGAAGCTGGCGTCGCTCGGATACGTAACGGGGGGCAGCCACATTGCCAAGCCTTCTGACGAGGGTGCCGACCCCAAGGACAAGATTGCGACGGCCAATACGATCCGAGACACCAATGCTCTTCTTGATAATCAACACTACGAGGAGGCTGTTCCGATCCTGCAGAAGCTGATTGCCCAAGAATCAGACATGCCGATGCTCTATTTCAAGCTCGGCGGGGTCTATATGCACTTGCAGCAATACGACAAAGCGTCCCCGATGCTGAGCAAGGCGGTGGAGCTGGACCCGAAGTTTACCATGGCCGAATTGGACCTGGGCAAAACCTTGATGCGACTCGGAGATGTGCAGGGGGCAGCGACTGTGCTCGAGAGGATGACCGCCAGGGTTCCGAATCTTATCGATGCACACCTCTTGCTAGAGATCGTTTACGCGCGAGCCAACCGGCCAGAGACGATCAGCGAATGTGAAAAGGTGCTGAAGATCATCCCTGAACAATACGGAACGTACCTGATTCTGGGGCGATATCTGGCGAAGTCGGGCGACCCTGAGGCGGCATTGCCGAAACTGGAGAAGGCGGCTGCGCTGCGACCCCAAAGAGCCGAGCCACATATTGCTCTGGCCGAGGTTTACGATCAGTTGGGACGCAAAGAAGATGCGGCGCAGGAGCGGACCAAAGCCGATCGCCTGAAGCAATCTGCCCAAGAGTCAACCAGAGAAGAGTGAGTCAGGGAGTTTCCTCTGGAGAGGACTCACCGGGCTGTAATGCTAACGGGCCACGAGGTACGAGTACCGGATTTTGCCATATTGTCGAATGATAGACTTTTTCCCATGTCGCTAATTCGTGAGTGGCTGTGTGTTTTCGGGCTGATCGGAAGCGCGCTTGCTGCAGAGGTTGGGCCGCCCGGCACAGTTCCGACGAATAGCGCACCGGTGCACACTGCTCCACCCAAGGCTGCTCCGGCGGACATTGCTTTGCCAAACATTGTGCTGATCACGCTCGACACGACGCGCGCGGACCGGATGGGGTTTCTGGGCTCAGAGCGCGGGCTGACGCCGAACCTGGACGCCTTGGCCCGGCAATCGGCGGTTTTCACGCACGCCTATTCGCAGGCTCCGCTAACGCCAACCTCGCACGCGACGATTCTCACCGGTACGTATCCACAGTTCCACCAGGTAAACGATTTTCGCGTGCCGCTGGCGAAGGATCTGCCCTACGCTCCCGACATTTTGCACGCTCACGGATATCACACTGCGGCTTTTGTCGGCTCGACGATTCTAGACCCAGCTACAAATTACGCGCCGGGCTTCGACCGTGGGTTTGACACCTATAACGCTGGCTTCCACCCTGAAGAACTCCGGCAGAAGGGCCGCTTCCAGACGATCGAGCGTCGTGGAGACGAAGTCGTGGCACGTGTCCTGGCTTGGTTGACACAACACCCGACAGGACCGTTCTTTATCTGGGTGCATTTGTATGATGCCCACGACCCGTACGATCCGCCGGAACCCTACAAGAGCCGGTACGCCTCGGAGCCGTATGACGGAGAGATTGCGTACGAGGATGCGGCGGTGGGGAAATTGCTGCGGCAGTTGAAAGCGGACGCGCTGTACGACGGCGCAGTGATTGCCGTAATGGCGGATCACGGAGAATCGCTGGGGGCTCACGGTGAAGACACACATGGGATTTTTCTGTATGACGAGACGATTCGGGTGCCGCTGGTGATCAAGTTGCCGCACGGAAGCACGGCGAAGAGCCGGACCGAGAAACAGCCCGAGGTTCGGGTCGACAGTCGGGTCGAACTGGTGGATGTGATGCCGACGCTCTTGCAGACAGCGGGAGTGGCCGTGCCGGCCGAGGTCCAAGGCGAGTCGCTGCTGGGACTGATGACGGCGACGACTGAGATGACTACCACCGCGACGATGATGAAGGCGGGAGGCGACGCGACCGTGGCCGCGTGGCACGATCGGCCGGTTTATGCGGAGACGGATTATCCGCACGTCGCGTTTGGATGGAGTGCACTGCAATCGCTGCGAACGGGAAAGTATTTGTATGTACAGGCGCCGCGGCGGGAACTGTATGACGAGGTTGCGGACGCGAAAGCGGAACACAATCTCGCCGCGGAGTCGACCGCAGTGGCGGATACGCTGGCAAGCGGGCTCGACGGCATCCGGCAGAAGACGAGCAGCCACCGGGAAGCACCGAAGGCGGCGGTCGACCCGATGGCGCACGAGAAACTGGCCGCGCTTGGATACGTTTCAGGGCGCAGCAACGTTTCGAAAGCAGATGCCGGTGACCAGGGAGCCGATCCCAAGGACGAGATCCAGATCAGCAACTTGACGCACCAGGCCAATGCCTTGCGCCAGAGTGGGCGCCCCGACGAAGCGGTCCCTCTGCTGCAACAACTGGTGGCCCAGAAACCCGGCGTGTCCAATACTTATGCGGAGCTGGGCGAGTGCTTTCTGGATATGATGGAGTACGACAAGGCTGTGCCTGTGCTGCGCAAGGCGATGGAGTTGGATCCAGATTCGGCCTCGAGGCATTTCCAATTGGCGAAAGGTTTGATGGGAGTTGGGGATTTCGCGGGTGCGGTGCCGGAACTGGAGTTCGCCGTAGCCAAGGTGCCGGGCTTTGCCGAGGCGCATCTTTTTCTGGAGTCGGCTTACGCGCATACCAGCCGCGTGCCGGAAACAATCAAAGAGTGCCAGACGGTGCTGGAATTCATGCCGGATCACTTCGGAAGCTACCTGATCCTGGGGCGATTTCTGGAGCTGTCGGGAGATTTTGAGGGCGCCATCCCAAAGTTGAAGAAGGCCACCGCACTCGAACCCAAGGCGCCTGAGCCGCACATGTTTCTAGCCGATGCCTATGCTCGGCTGGGACGTGAAGCGGACGCAGCGCGGGAGCGGGGCGCAGCCAAGCGCCTTGGAGCAAGCAGCAGGGACTAAGTGTCCCCATTTCGTATCCTTACTCTTACGGCACCGCCGGACGGGGATATGAGACCCTCATTGCTCTAGCGCTTTCTCCCGACATTTTTGTTTGCGGAGTGGACCTTGCCGGGCCTGCATCGTTGGTGACATTGATCGAGGCGTTCCCGCCGGACTGGGCGCCGTTTCTTCCCCGGCGCTGGTACCCCTACGTTGGCAATCCGGCGCTACCCTCAGAACGTACCGACCTCGAACATCGCTCCCCCCTGTTTCTGGCTGATCGCGTCCGTGCACCGCTGCTTGTCTTCCAAGGTGCCAATGATCCGTGGGTTCGCCTCGACCAATCGAATCAGATTGTGCATGCTCTCGCGGCACGCGGCATTCCGGTCACTTACTTGGTCGCTGGCAACGAAGGCCACAGGATCGACGATCCGCAAAATTCGGTGGCCGTCAGTCGTGCGATCGACCTGTTCCTCGCGCACCATCTGGGAGGCCAATCGCAGCCGAAAGTTGCGGAGAGCGTGGAAAACGCGCTAAGAGGTCTGACGGTCAGCACATTGGCGATAAATCCCGATTGCGCTCATTTGACTCGAATAGCCTGAAGGCAAGGTCCTCTCTCTTCAATCCCACAACGTTAAGTTAGCGCTTATGGGGCTGCGCCCCAGATGGACTGGGTCCCCACACAAGCGGAGTCCTGTCCTTATCGTCATCTTCGCGCGGCATTGGTTTGCAGTTGGGCAAATTTCGCGCGTGGGGAAGACAGCTGATAGCGGGCGACGCCCTGATAAAGTGCTTCCGCAATTTTTTGGCGGTAAGCCGCGCTCTGCAGATTGCGCTCATCCGCCGGACTGCTCACAAAAGAAATCTCGGTCAGAATGGCGGGCATAGTCGTGCCGGTCAGCACGGCAAACGCGGAGCCTTTGATGCCCCGGTTGGGAATGTCCGGACTGCTCGCGGCCAGCGTGGCATAGAGAGCACGCTGGACACTTCCGGCGAGACGCTGCGACTCCTCGATCTTTTCGTGTAACGCTCCGGCCGATAGCGTTACTGGTGTCAGCTTCGGAGCGGCTCCATCGTCATGCCTTTCCACTTCCCGCGATCCCGGGGCCGAAAACAGATTCGTGTAATAGGTCTCAACGCCCCGCGTTGCCGCCGAGCTGCTGTAGTTGGCGTGAACGGAGACGAACAGATCGGCCTGCGCCTGGTTGGCGAAATCGGCGCGCTGATCGAGTGGCAGGTAGTTGTCGCCGGTTCGCGTGAACATTACTTCCGAACCCAAGCGCGCTTGCAGCAACTTGCCCAGACGCTGGGTCACATCGAGCACCAGGTCTTTTTCCAGCAATCCCTGGCGTCCGACCGTACCCAAGTCCCAGCCGCCGTGTCCGGCGTCGAGTACGATGCGCAGTTTCCCGGTTCTGGCCGGTAAGGGTTGATCGGATGCCGTCGCCGCCAATGCCGCGACCGGAGCCGTTTTCACTGGAGCGGGCGCTGCCGCTGGAGCTGTCTGGTTCGAAATCGAGTGCTTCGGAGCAAACTGGCTTGCCGCCAAAGTTTTCTCACTGCCGCGCAGCTCGACCACCAGGCGATATGGGCTCGACTCCATGCTGACGGAGAAGTTCGATCCATCTTTGGTATCGAGCACGACCCGCGTTATGCCCGCGACGGGCTGAGCGACCCGCACACGCGTCAGCGAGGGATCTCCGACGTCCATCGCCTTTCCTTCTAATTCGGCGGACAAGCCCGTGTCGTGGAGATCGAAGTAGATCCGCTCCGGCGACATCAAACGATGTACTTCGTAGGGGACTTGGTCTTCCATGTCGATGACCACCGTGCTTCCCATGGAAGAAGACCAGTGACGCACCCCGGTGATTTTCGGCAGCGCCGCCAACTTGTCTGCCGCCACAGCGGTGAGTGGTGCATCGGGAGCGGCCTTCGCAGGATCCATCAGATTATCGGCGACTGCCGGAGACAGAACATCCGCCGGGGGCGCGGGCGGTGCGGTCACCGATTGTGGCGAGATCGCGGTATTTGTCGCCGTGGTCTTTGTAACCGCCGTCCCACGAACCTGCATGCCCCACCACGCTCCGGCTGAAAATAGTGCGGCCACTGCCACCAAACCCATCGCCACGCGCAATCCGGGGCGCGAACCGCCGGGAACCGAATGGCGTTGCAAGAATGGCAAGAGGTGAATTGTTTTGCTGGAAGTTGCCGGCTCGTCGATCTCAAATGTGCCGTCCGCGAATGACTCGTCGGCGACGCTGTGCTCACGCAACTCGACCGGGTCCGCGGTAATGACAACCGGCGGCTCCGGCATTGCCACTTCCGCAACCAGTTCTGGAATTGTAATTACTGCTTGTGGAACTTGCGGCGTCGCTGGAATGAGAGAAGAAGCAACACCCGTCTCCGCGCTGGTGATGCTGGGCTCGACTTCAGCAACCTGAGGAAGTTCGATCGCCGACGCGTCAGCAACCGCCGGCATTGCCGCAGGCGGCTTCGCGGCCAGGACTTCATTCGCCACATCCGACAACCAGTGGATGCGCCGATCCTGATCTTCGGGCTTGAGCGCAGAAAGAACCAGCTCAGAGAAAAGATCCAAACAGCGAACGTCGTGATCGGTGAAAGCCCAAGCAGTGGTTGAAAACGCCTGCAGCACACCCAGTTGCTCGCGCCGGCCACGCAACGGAATCAGCACGGTAGAGCGAGCGCCTAGCGCCCGCGCGAAGTCCAGTTCGACGCGAACGTCGATTTCGCAATCATCGCAACGAAGAATGCGTCCTGATTCCAGGCAGTCCCGCAGAAACTCGGATTCGCGGATCAGGTGAACGCCGCGTCCGACGGCGAGCGGTCCGGAAGCTGCGCGGCATACCATCTCCGGCTGTTCGTTCACCGGTTCTTCCGCCAACGCGACCACGATGCCGTCGGCATTGGTGATGGCCTGAGCGCGGTCAGAGATCAATTGCAGTACTTCGTTCCGGATGAAGCGTTCCGTCTCAAACAGGTCGCCAGCGGAGGCGCACCCCGCGGCCACGCGCCGGTTCCGTATCTGCTCGTGCAGGTCCGAGAAGGCAAGCAGTGCGCGCAGAGCTTCCTGGCGCGCAATCGATTCGAGGACGCGGTTGCCCTGCTGCAATGGAAAGCTGGGGTCGGCCGCCGGCGGCGCTTCCCAGTCAACGCGGGATGGATTGGCACTCATGCTGGCGCGGTCAGGACCACAAACAACCTGTGTTCATCGTATCTTTTTATCGTATCCCTGGCTCGTCGGAAGGCTCATTGCCGGCCTTGGTTCGACCGGGTTCAACCGGCCAAGCTTCAATGGAGGCTGTTCAAACCGCGACTCTCACCGGGAAACGACAGACACGACTCCAACTCTCGAGCCTAATAGTCTTTGGGAGGGTACCGCAATGTCCGTTAGTACATGTCCTCTTGCGGAACTGGGATTACACCCTGCGCTGTCGGATTCGCGGCCTGCCCGAGCTATGTCCTTCAGATTTTGCCCTCGGTCTCGATTCATCCTATGGTTAAGCAGCAGCTTTGTAGAGCGAGGCTTGCCTCGTCTAGGCAGCCCGGAGATGTGATGACCGACGCAGTCGAGCAGGGAAAGCCCGTAAAACTGAAAAAGTACAGCTGGTGGTGGCCCGGAGTCGTCGCAAGCAGCCTGGCGGGCGCGGCCGTGGTGGCGTTCCGAGGCTGCTGGCACCGCAGGATGAGCTGGCCGATTGGCGTGCAGGGATATTCCTACCAGGTTTGCCTGAGCTGCGGCGCCAAGCGGCTGTTCGACGAGCAAACCTTCAGCGCGTACGGCCCGTTCCGCTATGACCTGAACGAACTCACCGCTTGGGAAAAGTCCAAGAAGCCGAGATCCCATCCCGCCGCGGATGCATAGCGTCCGGCGTCATAGTCCAGCGCCCAGTGCCAGCTTAGTTTCGGCAGTTCACGGCGAAACGCCCTGCACTCGGCTTCGTTCCCGCGGTCAGGCTCGGACCGGCTGGTCCTGGCTTTTGTACCACTCCACCGTACGGCGCAGGCCGTCTTCAAAATTCACCAGAACCTTGTATCCCAAATGCTTTTCCGCCTGCGTGATGTCCGCCAGCGAATGTTTGATGTCCCCGCCACGCTCCGGACCGTACTTGACGGTGCCTTTGTAGCCGGTCAGTGGTTTCAAAGCGTGAGAAGGTTTCATTCAGCGTGATCCGCTGGCCGGTGGCGCAGTTAAAAACGCGCCCGGCACATTCCGCCGCCGGGGCCGAGCAGGCCAGCAGATTGGCCGAAACCGCGTTGTCGATGTAGGTGAAATCGCGGCTGGTTTCGCCATCGCCAAAAATCGTGGGCTGTTCCCCACGCAGCATCTGCATACTGAACTTGGCGAGCACACCGGAGTATGGCGAAGAAGGGTCCTGCCGTGGTCCGAAAATATTGAAGTAGCGCAGGCAGACGGTTTCGAGGCCATAGCAACGGTAGAACGACACCATGTAAAGCTCGCTGGCCAGCTTGGCCACTGCGTACGGCGAGATCGGATTGGGGGTCATGGCCTCATGCTTTGGAAGCGTCGGCGTGTCCCCATACGCCGAGGATGAGGCGGCATACACAACCCGCTTCACTTTCGCGTCGCGCGCCGCAACCAGAACATTGACCGTGCCGTCGACATTGGCGCGGTTGCTGCCGAGTAGGGTCGAGCACCGATTTCGGGACCGACGGAATGGCCGCCTGGTGCAGCACGTAATCGACGCCTGCGCACGCCTTGTGCATGGCATCGAGATCGAGAATGTCAGCTTCGCGGAAGTCGAACTCCACCCGCTTCAGCACTTCGGTCAGGTTTTCGCGTCTGCCGGTGGAAAGGTTATCGATGCCCCGGACCTCGTCGCCGCGTTCCAGCAGAGCGCGCACCAGCGAGGACCCGATGAAGCCGGCAGCGCCGGTCACTAGATACTTGGCCATATCCTTTTAATGATAACGGATGGATTGTCCACCACGCACACGACACACGTCACCAGAGTAACTCCTGCTCCGGAGCCCGCCAAACGGGTCGCCAGCCCTCAAATCCATGGAGGAAGGATTCAGGACCGGCGAACCCGGTTGGCGATCTGGTTGAACTCTTCACGAGAGAGCATCTGGTTCTTTTGAAAAAACACCTTAATCTCATCGAGAAAGGTTCTCGGGTCGGCGGACCTCAGGGTAGTCTACGGGCTATTCTCCTCAGCGATCCGACATTGGGGACGGCACTGTGGCCAGCCAGTGCTGCGAGAAGTTGCTTCAGTTGCAGCTGTTGTTCTGGTTCGATTTCCGCAAAACAGATGCCCATGCCCAGGAAAGGGTACGTGGCGCGAACCGTGCCTGGAGCCTGAACCCGGATACCGAACGACTTGAGTACTAGATTCACTTTCGTGCCGACGGGAAACGTGGTGTTCATTTCCACGATAGCATCCATGCAGGCTGACGTCGGTGAGGGTTCCCCACATGCGCACGTCGGTGCCGTCGGCTCGAAACTCCACGCTGCCCGAACAACGAAGCCGGGGGCTTTGGCGCCGCTCTTTCCACGCGGGACTGGTCGCATCGGTTTGAGATCCGCCGGCCGTCGGAGTTGCAACTGCAGCCGCGGACAGGCCTCCCGACGCATTCCCGCCGCGCTTCCGACTTGCTTCCTTTAGCCGGCGAAGATAGTTCACTCCCTCTTCGCCGCTACTGGAGTCTTGTGGCAAGACCAGGTTGTCCGGGATGGATATGCGGGTCCAAGAACGCCTCCGAAGAACTGCGCTCTTAGTTGGATCGGCAGATTGCGGGAAAGACTTTAGACGGTGGGGAATCACGACCCTGGTGGATGCGTCGACAAAGAGGCGCGAATCTGGCTCCATAGTTCCTCTTTGCCGGCTCCGGTTTTGGCCGAGAACGCTACGATGGGCACTCCTGCATAGGCTTGCCCGAGCGTGCGCATCGCTTGTTGCAACTGGTTGCCCGAGAGCCGGTCGCACTTGGTCGCCACAATCACATGCGGCCGTCCTTTGGACGCCAGGAACTCCAGCAACTGGCCGTCGCTTTCCTGCGGAGGAATGTTCGAATCGACCAGCGCCAGGCATAGCGCCAAACTCGACCGCTGGTGCAGGTACGGATCGACAAAGCGAGCCCAGTCCGCGGAAATTTCGCGGGAGACCTTGGCATAGCCGTATCCCGGAAGGTCGGCGAACAGTAACTCGGGTCTCGGTTGGCCTGCTCTGCGGACTTCGTAGAAGTTAATGCTGCGCGTGCGTCCGGGAGTATTGCTGGTGCGCGCCAGTTTCTTGCCCACCAGCGAATTGATCACGCTCGATTTCCCGACGTTCGACCGTCCGAGAAATGCGATCTCCGGCACTCCGGGAGCAGGGAAGTGCGTCAAGTCGCTTGCCGACAACATGAAATTCGCCAGAATCCGCATGCAGACAGTCTCCAGCGTTAGGGCTGTGCATGGCAAGCGCCGCGGGAAAATAAATTTGCTAAAGGCCTGCTAAAGCCCGAGAGGACGCTTGGTTTCCACGTCCTGCTCCTTGATCGGATGCAGTCTGTACCAGAGCGTGAGTGCGCCCGCGATGACTAATCCGATGAGAACGCTGATCAGAAAAAATAAGCGATATGCCGGGAGCATAATCAGCAGAATCGCGACGACAACGACCGCCACAATAAGCCCCGCCGATCCCTTCAAACTGAATCCAAACCGGCCAACAGATCCCGGCTCCATGATTTTATTTTAACGCCGCCTTCATGGCTCGCGCGAGGACAGCCGAGGGTGGCCCGTCCTATCGCGAAAGCGAAAGGCGGGAATGTTACGCGGCGGACGCTACCTTTTATCTTCCGCCATCACGTTCCGGAGCGCCCGGTTGATCCTCGTCTGGTAACCCCGGCCCTGCTTTTTGAACCAGGCCAGAACGTCGGCGTCCAGGCGCAGCGTGACGGGTTTCTTGAGGGGTTTGTAGTATTTCCGCCACCCCGGGACCATATCCAGAGGAACGTTCCCCCGGTCGGCGGAAGCCCGCAGCCGGGCGATCTTCCCTCGCTTCTTCACGGTTTTTCGTTTTTTCTTCATAAGTACTTATACGTCCATATGTACAGTACCGAAAGTACAAAGTGTTCCAGGTGGAACACTTTGTACTTACAATCATTGTACATACGTTGGGTACATACATTGGTCCGCGCCCAGTGGATACCGAGCCGAGCGGAAACGAGGTTGACGGGAATGTCGCCGAATGCCCCGTCCATCGCGCACTTTGCGATGAGGGATTCTACGGCGGCGTAATGCTAAATCTACTGTCGAGCCGTAGGAATCTCCGCAGCGGGCGGTGTGGCGATCGGAGCCATGGTCTCAGCCTCCGAGGGCTTCTGCGGCAGCGGGCCTTCGAGCGCTACCGCCAACACCTGGTCCATGTTGTCCACGAAGTGCAATTTCATGGCGGTGCGCAGGTTCTCCGGGACCTCGGCTACATCCTTCTCGTTCTCCTGCGGCAGGATTACTTCGAACAGCCCGGCGCGATGAGCGGCCAGGAGTTTTTCCTTCAATCCGCCGATGGGAAGGACCTTGCCGCGCAGCGTGATCTCGCCGGTCATGGCGATATCGCGGCGCACCGGAATTCGGCTCAGGGCGCTGGCGAGAGCGGTGGCGATGGTGATGCCGGCCGAGGGGCCATCTTTTGGAATCGCTCCTTCGGGCACGTGAACGTGAATGTCCTGGTTGCGGTAGAAATCGCGGGGTAGCCCCAGACGCGCCGCTCGCGAACGAATGTAGGACATGGCGGCCTGCGCCGATTCCTGCATCACGTCGCCCAGTTGGCCGGTTAAGGTTAGCTTGCCTTTGCCGTCCACTACCGAGGCCTCGGTGCTGAGAATAGACCCTCCCACTTCGGTCCAGGCCAGACCTGTGACCAGGCCTACTTCGCTCTTCTCGTGGGCCAGGGTGTCGCGGAATTTCAGAACTCCGAGGTAGTCGCCGATCTTGTCGCCCTGGACGGAAGCCGAGAAGTCGGCGCCTTCTTTGACTACTTTGCGCGCAACTTTGCGGCAGATGTTGCCAATCTCGCGTTCCAGGTTTCTGACGCCGGCTTCGCGGGTGTAGCCGCGGATGATCTGGCGGATGGCGTCGTCGGAAAACTGTACGTTCTTCTCCGTCAACCCTGCTTGCAACATCTGCTTCTTCACCAGGAACTGTTTTGCGATCTCGACTTTTTCCGGTTCGGTGTAGCCGTGGAGGCGCAGCACTTCCATGCGGTCCTGCAGGGCGGGCGGGATGGTGTGCATCACGTTGGCCGTGGCCACGAAGAAGACTTGGGACAGGTCGTACTCTACGTCGAGGTAATGGTCGACGAACATGAAGTTTTGTTCGGGATCGAGAACCTCGAGCAGTGCCGCCGAGGGATCGCCGCGGAAGTCCATCGACATTTTGTCGACTTCGTCGAGCATGAAGACCGGGTTTTTGGTGCCGGCCTTTTTCATCATCTGGATGATCTGGCCGGGCAAGGCTCCGATGTAGGTGCGGCGATGGCCGCGGATTTCGGCTTCATCGCGCACGCCGCCTAGCGACATGCGCACGAATTTGCGGCCGGTCGCTTTGGCGATCGACATTCCCAGCGAGGTTTTGCCCACGCCGGGAGGTCCGACGAAACACAGAATCGAACCTTTGGGATTCTTCACCAACTGGCGGACGGCTAGAAATTCGAGGATGCGCTCCTTGATTTTCTCCAGGCCATAATGATCTTCGTTCAGAGTTTTCTCGGCGCGCGTGATGTTGCGGATTTCCTTCGACCGCTTCTTCCACGGCACGGCCAACAGCCAGTCGAGATAGTTGCGTGAGACTGTCGATTCCGCCGACATGGGCGGCATCGCTTCCAGTTTTTTCAGTTCCTGGATCGCCTTGTCACGAGCTTCTTTCGGCATGCCCGCGGATTCGACCTTCTTTTTCAGTTCGTCGAATTCGCTTTTCTCGCCGCGGCCCAGTTCTTTCTGGATGGCCTTGATTTTCTCGTTCAGGTAATACTCTTTCTGCGCCTTCTCCATCTGCCGTTTTACGCGCGACTGGATAGTGCGGTCCATGTTGAGCTTTTCGATTTCCACGTCGAGCACGTCGCCGATGCGGTTCAATCTTTCGGCGGGATCGAAGATTTCGAGCAGTCCCTGCTTTTCTTCGATGGCGAGCTGCAGGTTGGCGGCGATGGTGTCGGTGAGCTTCGCCGGATCTTCCATGCGCACGGCCGCGATCATGGTTTCGTAGTTCAGCGACTGGCAAAGCTTCACATATTGCTCGAACAGCGCGGTGACACGCTGCATGCCGGCTTCAATCGGCGCCGTGGTCTCGGTGGCATAACGGGCGACGCGGACGGTGGCTTGGAGATAGCCATCCGTTTCGACAACCTGCAGGATCTTGCCGCGCTCGATGCCTTCGACCAGCACCTTGATGTTTCCGTCGGGCAGCTTCAGACTCTGCACGATGTTGACGATGGTGCCGACCTGGAAGATGTCGCCAGCCTTGGGCTCGTCGATCGAGGCATCGTGCTGGGTGGCGAGGAATATTTTTTTGTCGCTGGCCAGAGCTTCTTCGAGCGCACGGACGCTCGACTCCCGGCCCACCACGAACGGAGTCATCATGTAAGGGAAGATGACCACGTCCCGAATGGGCATCATCGGCAGTTTCTTGCTCTCAAACTTTTCCTTGGGGTTTGACAACTCGGTCTCCCGTCTCTGGTCGCTTAAAACTTGTCGCAGTTTAGAGTGTGTTTCAATGGCTTTCGCCCTAGAGAGCGCGTCCCTCAGGGGCTAAAGCCCGCATTTCTAAAGGTCCTTATCGGCACCGCTAATGCCATGCCCTACCCTACCCCAGTTCGCCCTACCCGTTCGTGCTCGAGCATGGTTCCGGGGTGACTCAAGACGGGGCAAGCCCCGTCTCTACACGTGCATTTTTCCGAAAACACGCTTCAGCTTGCTGCTTTCTCGATCATGGCCAGCGAGACGTTGCGTTTCTCGACCATCTCACGGGTCACTTCAAATTCCTTAACTTTCTTCTGGCTGGGCAGACTATACATCAGTTCGAGCATGAGTTCTTCGAGAATCATGCGCAAACCACGGGCGCCAACTTTGCGGGCCATGGCCTGGCGCGCAATCGCCCGGTTGGCGTCGTCGCTGAACTTCAGGCGCACGTTTTCGAACTCGAACAGGCGCTGGTACTGTTTTACGATCGCGTTTTTCGGACGCGTCAGAATTTCCACCAGCGCGTTTTCGTCCAGTTGCTGCAATACGCCCATTACCGGAAGGCGGCCTACGAATTCGGGGATGAGGCCGAACTTGATCAGATCCTCGGGCTGCGCTTCGGAGACAAGCTCAAAGTTGCGCAGGGAGGTCAACCCCGCCTCGGTTTCCTCGTCCTCTCCCAATTTGAAGCCCAGAGCCTTCTTGCCGATGCGCCGCCCGATAATTTTCTCCAGGCCAACGAAGGCGCCGCCGCAAATAAAGAGGATGTTCGTGGTATCGACGGGAGTGAATTCCTGGTGTGGATGCTTGCGTCCACCCTGCGGCGGAACGTTCGCGATCGTGCCTTCCAGAATCTTGAGCAGCGCCTGTTGGACGCCCTCGCCGGATACGTCGCGCGTGATTGAGGGATTTTCGTCCTTGCGCCCGATCTTATCGATTTCGTCGATATAGATGATGCCGGTCTGGGCGCGGTTCACATCGCCTTCGGCTGCCTGCAGAAGCTTGAGAATGATGTTCTCTACGTCTTCGCCCACGTAACCGGCCTCGGTCAGGGTGGTCGCGTCCACGATGGCGAAGGGCACGTCGAGCATGCGGGCCAGGGTTTGGGCAAGCAGGGTCTTGCCGGTTCCAGTCGGACCGATGAGGAGAATATTCGACTTGGTCAATTCGACGCCGTCGCCGGTGCGCTGGCGGTTCATGTAGATGCGCTTGTAATGGTTATAAACGGCGACGGCCAGCTTCTTCTTGGTCTGCTCCTGTCCGATGACGTATTCGTCGAGGAAGGTCTTTACTTCCTGCGGCTTCGGCAATTGGTTCGGGACAGCAGTTGCGGGCGTAGCGGTGCGGTCGTCTTCCAGGATGGAGTTGCAGACCGCTACGCACTCGTCGCAGATGTATGCCCGGGGATAGTCGCTCGGCGACGAGATGAGCTTCGCGACCGCGTCCTGCGACTTGTGGCAGAACGAACAGCGCAACATTTCTTCCGAACCCGATCTGGTTTTCACTCGGCCTTACTCCTTTTCTGGTGGCCTAGCCGCGGCCGGCTTCCTGCCCTGGGGTGAGACGCGGCAATTCACGAACTGCCGATCATACCCTCTATCTCGTCTTATAGATGATATCGTCGATGATTCCGTATTCCTTAGCCTGCTGCGAGTTCATGATGAAGTCGCGTTCGACGTCCTTTTCCACTTTATCCAGCTTCTGGCCGCTGTGCTTGGCCAGTAACTGATTGGTAATCTCTCGCATGCGCAGAATCTCGCGGGCATGAATGTCAATGTCGGTCGCCTGCCCGGAAAGCCCGCCCATCGAGGGCTGGTGGATCAAGATGCGTGAGTTGGGCAGCGCCAGCCGCTTTTTAGCTTGGCCCGCCGACAGCAGCAACGCCGCCATCGAGGCCGCCTGACCGATGCAGATGGTGGTCACGTCGTTCTTCACGTACTGCATGGTGTCGTAGATGGCCATGCCGGCCGTGATCGACCCGCCCGGCGAGTTGATGTAGAGCTGAATGTCCTTTTCCGGGTCTTCCTGTGCCAGGAACAGCATCTGGGCGATTACCAAGTTGGCGATGTTGTCATCAATCGGCGTGCCAATAAAGATGATGTTGTCGCGGAGCAGCCGGGAGTAGATGTCATACGCCCGTTCGCCGCGGCCGGTTTGCTCGATCACCATCGGTACCAGCATCATTTGTGGGTCTTTCTTGTTCACGTTCACCCTCTCCACACTCCTGCCCTGAAGTCGGTTTCGTTGCTCAGGGGAGGATCGAAATGTCCGCGTCATTATTATTATTCTACGCGGACTGGCGATACAAAAATTCGAGGGTCTTTTCGTTGCGGATACGTGTTCGTATCCTATCGAGGCCCCCATCCCGTGTCAAACGAGCGCGTACTGCTTCGGACGTCTGTTTTGATTGTTTGGCCAGCGCTTCCAGTTCCCGATCGAACTCTTCACCGCTGACCTGGATATTCTCTTCCTCCGCCACTCTTTCGAGCAGCAGCGCAGCTTTCACATCGTGAACCGCCTGGTCGCGCTGTCCCGCGCGCAGACGCGGCAAATCCATTTTTTTCATCTGTTCAGCGGTCAGGCCCTGCGCTGCCAGGGCCCGGAGTCCCCGTTCCAGCCGGATGTCGATCTGCTGTTCGATCAGCGAATCGGGAACTTCAAAATCGTTGCGCTGAATCAGTTCTCCGACAAGCTTGTCTTTGGCGGCATGTTCGGCTTCATGCTTGCGCTCGGATTCCATTTGCTCGCGAATGGCCTTGCGTAAATCGTCCACCGTCTGGAATCCACCCAGTTGCTTGGCGAACTCGTCGTTCAGTTCGGGCAGGCTCTTCTGTTTGATTGCTTGCACCTTCACGGCATAAGTGAACGTCTTGCCCGCCAGACGTTTGTCTTGCGTATCTTCCGGATAGCTCACGTCGAAGGTACGCTCATCTCCGGGGCTGGTCCCTCGCAGGTGCTCGGTGAACTCCGGCATGGTGTTTTGGCCCGCGATTTCGACCAGCACTTCATCCATGTGCACGGGCTGGCCTTCGTCAGCTTTGGCTGCGCTGGGCTTGGCTTCTCCAGACTTTTGCTCGGCCTTCGGATTGCCATCGAGCGAGACCTGAGCGAAATCGCCATCGGCGAGGGGTCGGCCTTCCACCGGATTGAAACTGGCATGCCGCTCACGGAGATCGACCAGCGCCTGCTCCACATCCGCCTCGGAAACAGCAACCTCCGGTTTGTCGGCGCGCAGCTCTTTGTAGCCTTCCAGCTTGATTTCCGGCAACACCTCGAAGGCGGCCTTGAAGCGCAGCGGCTCGCCATCGTGCAGGTGCAGGTCGGTGACTCGGGGCTGGGACACGGGGTGGAGGCTCAACCTCTCAGCTTCCTGCCGGAAGAACCGCGGGATGAGCGCTTCGACCATGTCGGTCTTGATCTCTTCCGAAAAGCGCTGGCGAATGATGGACGCCGGAACATGGCCGCGCCGGAAGCCGGGAATGCGCGCCACCTTTTGATATTTCTGGATCAGCGCGTCGGTCTGCCGGTTGACGTCTTCGACCGGAATCTCAACCGCGATTTCGCGCTTCGTGGTGCTGACGTTGGTTGCGTTTTCGTTCGTACTATCCTTGATCTCAGCGGGGCTCACAATTACCTTTCCAGTGCGGCGGCGGCAGCAGAGTCGGGAGGGAAGTGCTCTGCTGCGACGCCTTGTGCCGCAAACTTGAGTGTAAAGACTATCGAAGAGCAACGTCAAACGGCGGAGGGAGATTTTGTACTCACCAAAGTAATAGGCAATCTTTTGCAGTGCGGACATTCTTGTCCGCGAGAGATTGCAGCGAATACAACTCTGGCGGACTTGAGCGTCAGGGATGCGGAAGGGGCGAGAGCCAAGGCAACGGCAAGGGCAACGGAGGCGGACGGGGGCGTCCGCGCCACACAAGCAAATACAATTGACGGGAATGGCCGTCCCTCACTGGCTTAAAGTTCTTAATGCCGAGGTCGTTGCTTGCACGCTTTGTCCGCGGCTGGTTGTGTATCGCGAGCAGATCGCTCGCGAGAAGCGCCGTGCTTACCGCGACTGTGAATACTGGGGCAAGCCTGTGCCTGGCTTTGGCGATCCCCGCGCCCGCGTCCTCGTGCTCGGGTTAGCTCCCGGCGCCCACGGGTCCAATCGCACCGGCCGCCCTTTCACGGGAGACGCTTCGGGGAAGTTCATGTATCCGGTGCTGCACGAAACTGGATTTGCTAACCAGCCGACGGCGACCGACCGGAACGACGGGCTTCTGCTGCGCGATCTTTACATCACTGCGGCGGCCCGCTGCGCGCCGCCCGACAACAAGCCTTTGCCCGAGGAACTGGGCAACTGCGCTCCGTATCTGGAGCGGGAACTCGACGGGCTGAAAGAACTGCGGGTCATCGTGGCTTTGGGGAGAATCGGATTTGACGCCTATCTAAATTACCTGAAGCGAAGAAAGCTGATCGCGGGCAAGCGGGAGTATGAGTTTCGCCACGGCGCGGAATATGTGTTGCCCGCTGGACGCGTCCTCTTAGCCTCCTACCACCCGTCTAACCAGAACACGCAGACGGGGAAGCTGACCAAAGAGATGTTCGGGAAGATATTCAAACGAGCTCGCGAACTGGCCGATGAGTCAATCGGGCGGATCACGCGGTAGACCAGGAGACGCGGCAAGCCGCGTCTCTACGGGAAAGCAGATGCCCCTTCAAAAGCCTATGAATACGGGCTCCGGTTCGAGCAGAATCCCCCACGCTGCCTGTACTCCGTGCTCGATTTCATCTTTCAGCCCGACGATATCGCTTGCTTTTGCGTCTCCGCGGTTGACCAGGGCGAGCGCATGTTTGTGCGAGATGCCGGCTGCTCCTGCCGTATATCCTTTGGAGAAACCGGATTGTTCCACCAGCCAGGCCGCCGACACTTTGCGTTGCGCATTGAGCGCGGGGTAGCTGGGAATCTCGAGCCCCTTGGATTCGGCGCGTTCGGCCAAGTCCCTGAACTGGTCCTCGCTGAGCACGGGATTTTTGAAGAAGGATCCTGCGCTGCGGCAATCGTCGTCTCCTGGGACGAGTAGCATGCCTTTGCTTCGGCGTATTGCGCCCACGGCGTCGCGCACTTCGGCGAGCGATGGCGGCGTGTTTTTCTCGGCGGGACGTTCGGCGACCTTTTCGGCGAAGTACTTTTGCAGATCGGCATACTTCAAACTCGGAGCGCCACCCCGCTTCAACCGGTAGTTCACGCGCAAGATAATGTAGCGCCCACGTTCCGTGGTGTTGAAGATGCTGGTGCGATAACGGAATCCGCAGGCGGGCTTGGGCAGGACCACAATGCGGTCTTCCTTGTCCGGAGAGCTCGAGTCCGGAGCGCGTAAGTCGAGCGCGCGCACCGATTCAATGCTGTCGGCGACCTCCTGCCCATAGGCGCCAACGTTCTGCACGGGCGTGCCTCCTACGCTACCCGGAATACCGCTCAGGCACTCGATTCCGGCACAATTCTGCACCACCGTTTGCGCGACAAAGTCATCCCAGTTGACGCCTGCACCCACAGTGAAGAGCACGGTGTTCCCGGTGGCCTCACTGGTGGCGGGAGTCGCGATTCCGCCGATCGCAATTTTGAGCACCAGTCCTGGCCAACCGGAATCGGCGATCAGCAAATTGCTTCCGCCGCCCAGCACGAACAGCGGGAGATTGCGGGTTTTCGCGAACTGCGCGGCCTCGCGAACCTCGTCTTCTCTCTTCAGTTCCGCGAAGTAGCGAGCCGCGCCGCCCACCTGCAAGGTGGTCAGTGGCGCCAGCGGAACGTTTTCCTGAATCGTCATCCGGGTCATTTCGTTCTATAGTGAATTGAGCATCTCATGTCTGCTGGCGCAGGCATATTGAGAAGCGAGCTACGTTTCGAAACGCGCCGAGATATTGCTTATGGATTGTCATCCCGAACGAAGCGAGGGATCTGCATATGGCGGCGGACTACAGATCCCTCACTTCGCTCGGGATGAGAAAAATCGACATTGAATCAGGAGAGTACATGTATCCAGAAATAATGGTAATCCCGATGCGTGAAGAGCTGACGCGTCTGGGAATTCAAGAGTTACGCAGCGCGGCTGACGTTGACCGCTTTGTGCAGAATGAACCCGGTACAACCATGGTGGTGGTGAATTCCATTTGCGGATGCGCTGCCGGGCGCATGCGTCCGGCCGTGCGTTTGGCTTTGCAGAATGCGGCCAAGCCCGGCAAGATCGCAACCGTATTCGCGGGACAGGACACGGAAGCGACCGAGCGTGCCCGTTCGTATTTCACCGGATACCCGCCATCTTCGCCTTCCATCGCGATTCTGCGCGACGGCAAACTGGTCTACATGATGCAGCGAAGTCAGATCGAAACGCGCGATGCCTCGGCCATCGCGGCAGACCTGAAGGCCGCATTCGATCAGCACTGCGCGGCTACGGCGGCGCGCTAGGCCGGTGTGGGAGCGGGCCTGCGCCCCGCTGGACAGCCGAGGGCGGCTGTCCCTACGCGTTCGCAGTTGAGGTGAGCGGGGACGCCTGGCGATCCATGTTTGTGGTCCAATGCCTTTCACAGGATTCTTCCACGAGAAAAAATATGAAACGTCTCCTGCTTCTCCTTGTCTTGGTCTTGCTTTCCGTTGCGTCTCGGGCCGCCGATTCCTGGCATGCTCCATCCGCTCAGATCGATGCCGTCTATCCCCAGGTTGAAACGCTCTATCTCGACCTGCACCGTAATCCTGAGCTTTCTTATCACGAAGAGAAGACCGCGGCTAAGATCGCCGAACAGCTTCGCAAACTCGGATACGACGTTACCACCGGATTTGGCGGCACGGGGGTGGTTGGCGTGTTCAAGAACGGCGCTGGCCCGGTGGTCATGCTGCGTGCCGAACTGGATGCCTTGCCGGTGCCGGAAAAAACGGGTCTCGCTTACGCCAGCCATGTCACCACCCATGATGACCGCGGCGTTGAAGTGCCGGTGATGCATGCCTGCGGCCACGATCTGCACATGGCGATTGGCATCGGAACCGCTGCACTGTTAGTCCAGAATAAGGACCGTTGGCATGGGACCTTTATCTATGTCGGCCAGCCTGCGGAGGAACGGATCGGCGGCGCGAAGGCCATGATCAAAGATGGCCTGTTCACGCGCTTTCCCAAGCCCGACTTCGCTTTCGCGGTGCACGACACCAACGGACTCCCCGCCGGGAAAGTCGGTTACACGCCCGGCTTCAGCTTGTCCAATGCCGACTCGGTGAACGTGACGGTGTACGGTGTCGGCGGACACGGTTCGGCACCGCAAGAAACGGTTGATCCGATCGTGATCGCGGCGCGAACCATTGTGAGTTGGCAGACCATCGTGTCGCGCGAGATTGATCCGCAAGAACCGGCCGTGATTACGGTGGGTGCGATCCATGGCGGGACGAAGAACAATATTATTCCCGACGAAGTGCTGATGCAGTTAACGGTGCGATCGTACAAGGATGAGGTGCGCAAGCATCTGCTGGCATCTATCGAGCGGGTCGCGGTGGCGGAAGCCTCGGCGGCGGGCGCGCCGAAAAAGCCGCTTGTCGAAATCGAGGAAGGCGTTGGCGCCGTTTATAACGATCCTCAAACCACTAACCGGCTGGCGGATCGGCTGAAGCAGGTCATGGGAGACTCGAACGTCGTGCTTGGACGTCCGAATATGGCGAGCGATGATTTCGCCGAATACCGCTACGCGGGAATTCCGAGCGTCATGCTTGAATTGGGCGCGGTCAACCCGGAGAAATATGCGGCGGCAAGAAAAAGTGGAGAGGCGCTCCCGGGTCCGCATTCGCCCTACTTCGCGCCTGATCGCGAACCCAGCCTCAAGACCGGAATCGAAGTCGAGATGGCGGCGATTCTGGAATTGATGGGAAAGTAGAGCCAGGTTTCGAAGTTTCCAGGTTTCCGAGTTTCAAAGCTGACCGGCAACGAGACGCCGCTCTTCTTTGAAGTCTTGAAACTTTGAAGCTGATCTTCGGTTCGGCACGTCGGTTCGGCACGTCCATTCCATCACAAATCGAAGTAATCGGCATCACAGCCCTGTCCGGCTGGATTGTTCGAAGATAAGCGCAAGTCGGCGTCGCAAGCCGGCGCTGCGATTGGAAAACCCTGGCCAGGTTCCAGTTCGGGGAGCGATGTAGCCGCAGGGAATCCAAGCCTGCGTTGTGCAAGAAAGACGTGGAGTACTCGAATGACAATAGAACTGGATCTGAGTGCGGCCATGAGTCGTGATCTCACCGAGCAGATCTCCCTGGCGCAGAAGGAATCGCTGCAGCGTGCGGTCGCCAAGGTGGTTGCATTGGGCGCACAAGTAGGAGTCAGCGCAGATCAGATGATTGAGTTGCTGCAGTCGGGCCTGACCGTCGGCGAACTGCTGGATTACCTGGCGGCTCGGACTGGAGAAGTGGCTTGAGGAACAGGTTTCAAAGTTTCAAGGTTCTTGAGTTGACCATCAGCGCTAAACAGGCCTTTTCTTTGAAACCTTGAAAACCTTGAACGTTGAAACCTGCTTGTTGAGCGTTTGCCGTCGGGGTTGCTATTGGGTAATCTCTAGCGATGCGATTTCGCCATGAACTCAGCATCCATGGGACGGTGCCTGGCTCCGCCGCAGGACGCCAAAATCGGGCGTACTGGGGACCCCGAGCACCGTCCGGCCATGCACCAGGTTGGAAAACACCGCTGGTCGCGTTGATTATTTTCGGAGTGATCGCGACCGGCTCAACGTTGCGAGCATTTGCCCAGGAAACGCCGAAGCCACAGACTCAAACTCAGACCGACACTTCACCTGCCAGCCAAGCTCCGAGTGCTCCGTCGAAAGTGCCGGGCGTGGACTTGTATAATCTGCTGCAGAAGAAGTCCTTCGTTTTCCCCGACATCGCTGCCAGTACGGAGCGGTTGTCGACGGGGAAAAAATTCCAACTGTTCGTGGACAACAGCATCTCGGTGCACACTGTAACCTGGGCGGTGCTGGGTTCGGCGGTCGGCCAGGCGACTGATTCTCCCACCGGTTACGGACAAGAGTCGGGGGGATATGGCAAGCGCTTCGGATCGTCGATGGCGCGCCAGTCATCCAGCAATTTCTTCGGGACGTTTGTGCTGGCATCAGCGCTGCGTCTGGATCCGCGTTTCTATCCGGAGATCAGACCCCGCTTTTTCCACGCCGTGAAGTATTCGGTGCAGCGAGTTTTCGTCACGCGCAACGATGAGGGACGCAACGTTTTCAACTGGTCCGGGCTAGGGGGTCCACTGATGGCGGAGGGATTGGCGAATGTCTACTGGCCGGATCGGAATCGCACATCCGGAGATACTCTCTTTCGCTATGGTCTGGACTTGGCGACCAAGGCGGGTGGAAACATGCTCCGCGAATACTGGCCGGTGTTTTACGGTAAGATCAACCACGCGCCCCGTCCGACTGCCGGGCCCAACTAACTGTCCAGCAGGCTAATGGGAAACGCGGATTTCGTATAAGGGATCGCTTTAAGCTTGCGAAGAAATTAGGCGAGGGTGAAAAAGGCACACCTGAGGCGCTGAAGCGGGCACATTTTCAATGATTTAACAGCACGAGCAAATTCGTGCCCTTCCCGTTCGTTGAGAAGTTGGAGTTCTTCCGCAAGCTGTCGACTTTTGCCGTTAGCTTGCCGAGGAAAAGGCCGGCTTTCCTTATTCTGTGCGCGCATCTAAGCTGAAGAACGGCGACCGCGGCAAGATTGCGGCTTGGCGAGCGTTGGTTAGCGGCTGGTCGACCACGACCGCGGCGGTACGACTTTGGTTCTACGAAAGAGGAGATCAAGATTGAGGAATCGGATACTGCTGTTAGTTATCTTTTGCGGACTCATCACATCAGCTTCGTCACAATCGAGTTTCGGTCGTTACAATTTCACGGTAGGCGGCGGGCCCGGCATTGGCCGCGACTATGTCGCCAGCTTTGTCGGCGACTCTCCGCAAGTCACGTTTGGAGCCGGCATGAACTTCACCCGCATGTTCGCTGCGGATGTTGAGTACATGTACTACAACCTGGACTTCAGACCCAGCGTGATCCGGGGTCAAGCCCTGGCGGACCAAAGCGGGAAAATGAATTCGATAAGCCTGGACGGGATCGTCAACGTGCCACGCCATCTTGGCAAATTTGGCGCATACGGAATTTTCGGCATAGGCTTCTATGACCGCACCGTTTCCTTGTCGCACCCCCAGTTGCTCTACCCTCCCACACTATGCCAGCCGGCATGGTTATGGTGGGATCTTAGCGACTGCGCGGTCAATGGCTTCATCACGAGCCCGCAAACGATGTCCTCAAACTCCAAGATTGCCGGCGGGTTCAACTATGGCGGCGGATTGACTTATCGTTTGAACCATTTGGACCATGCCAAGCTCTTCCTAGAGTGGCGCTACCATCGCGCTTATCAGAGCGACAGCAAGACCGTCGTTATGCCGGTCACGGTTGGACTGCGCTGGTGAGTACTTCCGGCTTCTTTTCGCGAGAGAGATTGCGCCGGCGGAGGGATCTCAGGTGCGCGCTGGCGCTGGCGCGGATCCGAATACGGTCGCTACCAGGGCGTGGATTTCTTCCACCGCTTCATCAAGTTCAAATGTGAACCGCGCCAGGTTAACCCCTTCGAGATCGCGGTGTTCCTGCAGAAACAGTTTGCCACTGCTCTGAAGCATGTTTCACTTTCTCAGAGTCGAGAAAAGCGGGTTTCGAAGAAATAGACAAACGGAGGATGGAATGCGAAGACGGGGCCTGGGTTGTGGCTTTCTGGTAACGCTTGCAGTGTTTTATTTTGCATCTGTTTCATGGGGCCAAGGCACCGACAAGACGGAACGCGTGTTATTCAATGCCAAGGTATTCACAGGTGTCCCAGAACATCCTTACGCCGAAGCGGTCGCCATTCGTGGCGACAAGATCGTGGCGGTTGGCAGTCTGGCCGAAGTCCTTTCGGCGGCCGACAAGAATGCCGAAGGCATTGACTTGCAGGGGAACTTTCTGCTTCCAGGTCTCATCGACAGCCATGTTCATCCCATCGAAGACGGTTTCACGCTTCTTTCCGCGGATCTGGGGGATCGAGTGCCCTCCATGGACGAACTGGTCAGCTTTGCCGCTGACGCGAAGAAAACCGGCAAGGGCATGCGCGGTGATGTTCTCTACATCAGTGGAATGCCCTTAGTCTACTGGGTGAAAACGAAAGACCTCAATGCCCGCTTCAACAGCGGGGACTACGCTACCCTGCCGGTGTTTCTCGCGGGATCCGACGGCCACACCGGCTGGGCAAATCGCGCTCTGCTTGGCCGCGCCGGAATTACGAAGGAGTTCTTAAGCCGTCTTTCAGCGGAGGAACGCGCCTACTATGGCATTGAACCGACGGGCGATCCTAATGGTTTCGCCGTCGATGCCGGCTTGGACAAGATTCAGACTGTCGTGCCGGAACCCTCGCAGCAGCAATCGCTCGCGGGCGGAAGCGCCGTGGTGCATTACCTGCACAGCTTGGGAATCACGGCCTGGCTGGATGCCAAGGTGAACCGACCGATCCTGTTGACCTATCAAAGTCTGGCGCAACGGGGAGAGCTGACTGCGCACGTCGCGGCATTTCTGGTGGTGAATCCTCGTAACGATCCAACCAAAGAACTGGAGGCGGTGCAGAAGCTCCGGCAGGAATTCGCCAACGTTCCCAATCTGACCATCCCCGGAATTAAAGTGTTTGCCGACGGCGTGTTGGAGTATCCGTCGCAAACAGCGTCGTTGACCAAGCCTTATCGCAACACGGGGAAGCTCGGTGACTTGCTGTTTGATCCGGCTCGCTTTGCCGAACTGGCTACGGCAGCGGATAAACAAGGTCTCATCGTGCATGTTCATGCGTTGGGCGATCGAGCGGTGAAGGAGGCACTCAACGGGATCGAAGCGGCCCGGAAAGCAAACGGAAACAGCGGCCTTCCGCACACGCTGACCCACATTCAATTGGCCGATCCCGAGGATTTCCCCCGCTTCCGGCAGCTGGGTGTGATCGCAGCGCTCCAACTGCTGTGGGCAAGCGCGGGTGAAGAGACGATTGAACTGATCAAGCCCTACATCGACCCGGAGTTGTACCGGTGGCAGTATCCGGCGCGCTCTCTTCTCGATGCCGGCGCCACCATCTCGGGCGCCAGTGACTGGGCGGTTTCATCACCAAATGTGTTTGAGGCGATCTACCAGGCCGAAACCCGCAAGGGACCCGCAGGAGTGCTGGACGCCGCCCAACGCATGCCGCGCGAAGCGATGCTCTACGCCTATACGCGTAATTCGGCGCGCGCTTTGAATCAGCAGGACAAGATCGGATCGCTCGCACCGGGCATGCAAGCGGATCTTGTGCTGGTCGATCGTGACGTTCTCACGGTTTCTCCCGAGGAACTGAAAGATACCAAAGTTCTGTGGACCATGTTTAGCGGCATCACCGTTTATCATGCGCAGCCTTAGCCATTTTTATTAAGAGTAGGAAGCGGCTCTCAGTTCTTGGCTAATGCCGCGGTAATCGCCTTCTCGGCCAGCGGCGCCATTACGGCATAGCCAGCCTGGTTCGGGTGGACTCCGTCTACGGACAGCTCTGCCTTCAGACCGCGCTTGTCGTTCGCCATGGGCGAGTAGTAGTCGAGGAAAACCAAGCCCTCTTTTGCGGCGTAGTCTTTTATCCAGTCATTCAGGGCGCGAATCTTTTCCACCGGCGCTAGGTCGGGCCTCCATGAATATTGGAAAGCCGGCAGGAGCGAGGCCAGAACCACGTGGATTCCGTTTCGCTTCGCGAGGTCCACCATGGAGATGAAATTATCTTCGATTGCCGCCAGAGTCGTGGGACCGGTATTTTCCGCAATATCGTTGGTGCCAGCGAGGACCACCACTACCGTTGGTTGCAATGCGATCACGTCCTGGCGAAAGCGAAGCAGGATCTGCGGCGTGGTTTGCCCACTGATTCCGCGATTCACATAGGGCTTGCCGGGGAAGGAGTCGGACAGTGACCAGATTTGGGTGATGGAGTCGCCCAGGAACACCACTCTCGATTCGCCCTTGGCGGGCGGAGCCAGCTTGGCATCGTCCTCTCGATACCTGGCCAAATCGGGCCAGTCGCGGAATCTCGATTCCATTGCTTGCTGGTGTTCGCGGAGAGACGCACAAGGATCCGAGGGCGGCTGGGCCGCCGCGCCGGTCCACAGAATCAAGCCGGTAAGCAGAACAAAGACTGGTTTCATAAAGGAACGCACGGTCTCACCTCCGGACGCTCTTCGGATCAAGTTCACATAGAAGACTAGCTCAGAGGGACGCCGTTTCTCCAGGCGCGACGCCGGCCGAGGCTTGGGCACGAGATCGGCAACTGATCAGCGGCGAGGGCTGGGAATGAGGTGGACATAGCTAGGCGGATCTTCACGATTCGCCTGCGGCTGGCTTAGGATGGAAGCGAGGGTCAACATGTATATTCCCAGGGCTAATGAAGAGAATCGCGTGTCCGTGATGCAGGCGCTGATGGTTTCACACCCGCTTGCGACACTTGTGACGTTAGGAGATTCCGGCCTCTTTGCTTCGCATATTCCAATGGTCCTGGAAAACGACGGCTCCCAGTTCGGTGTGCTGAAGGGTCACATCTCGCGCGCCAACAGGCAGTGGCGCGATTTTGTGCCGGCGGTGGATGCGCTTGCGATTTTTGCCGGCCATCAACACTACATCTCGCCTAATTGGTATCCGGGAACAAAAGAGCATGGCAAAGAAGTGCCAACTTGGAATTACGTCGTTGTGCATGCCTATGGCGCTCTGAGGGTGATCCAGGACGACGATTGGCTTCTGACGAATGTAGAGAAGCTGACCAACATCCATGAAGCGGGATCACCGGTTCCGTGGAAGGTCAGCGATGCGCCAAAAGACTTCATCAAATCGCAGTTGAATGGGATTGTCGGTCTGGAGCTACCGATCCAGCGGCTTCAGGGTAAGTGGAAGGTGAGCCAGAATCGAACCGAGAGTGAACGAAAGGGAGTGGTAGAAGGATTATCGAAACTCAATAGCCCCGAAAGCCTCGCAATGAAAGCGCTTGTGGAGGAAATATAGATCTCAGGGAAACGCAATTAGAAAGTGAATCTTGCGGAAAACTGAAAGACGCGGGGAAGGCCGTTGGGGCTGATTTCCTGCAGGGTTCCGAAATTGCCCGGGCCTGAGTTGGGCACCAGATAGCAGGTCTGGTCTCTGGGTTAGGCCGTCACCGCAGGTGCTGCCGATGGGGTTGTATTGCAGTTGATTGATCCCGTTGCCGTTCTGCACGTAGTAATTGGCGTGGTTGAACAGATTGAACGCCTGCACTTGAAATTCAAATTCCTTGCCTTCCTTGACTTCAAAACTCCGTGCCAGGCCAACGTCGATCCTCTCCAGCCACGGGCCGTAGAAGGAATTCAGGCCGATGCCCGGGGTGGGGCCGGCTCCATTAATGCCCCCGGCGGTGTTCGCAGTGTCCTGGTTAAAGGCGGTGTCGTTCAGGTTGTCATCGCCGGCGTTGCAGCACGCGGGGCTCATCAAGGACGCGTATGGACGGCCGGAAGAAAACTCCATGACGCTACTCAGCCTCCAGTTTGAGAGGAACGCCCGTCCGGTTCCCGAACCGGTTAGTCTTTCCAGTCGGGGCTGGTAGACGCTTGCAAAAGTAAGGCGATGCCGCTGGTCGAGTAGGGAGGGAGCATGGGTATTGCTGAAATCAAACTGATTGTTGAAGTCCATCCCGTCGAGCATGATGCTCTTGGCGAACGTGTAAGCAAATTGCAGCGAGAAGCCTTGCGCCATGCGGTGCTGCACCTGCACGAAAAAAGAGTTGTAATGGTTTTGCGCCGGGCTGATGAGTTCGTTGATCTGTCCGAGGTTGGGATTGATACGGCCTTCGGTCAGCAGGCCATTGTCCATGTTTGGTAGGACGATCGTCCGTCCACTGCAGGACTGGGCAGTTGCAGCGGTGTCGGGAGGACACACCACATACGTCGTCGTGCCTTGCAACGGATTCAGGTTCAAGTCATAGGCGCTGCCGGAAAGCAGATGCACGCCATGGTTCCACATGGTGCCGATAGTGAGAGTTGTGTTCTCAAAAATCTCACGCTCAATCTGCAGGCTCGCCTGCAAAATGTAGGGCACCCGGAACTGCGGGGAGATCAGAGAAATGTCCGGAGAGGCCGCAAACAGCGGCGAGTTCGCGGGGAGGATACTCGGAAATGTCGGCACCTGTTGGCTCGGTGGACCCGAGGAGTAACTGACGCTTGCCGATGTCTGCTGGGACGCCAGCCCGTTGGAGACGACTGCGTTGCGGTAGTTCAGGCCGTTCATGTTGGTGTAGAACTCTCCGAATCCTCCCCGCACTACGGTCTTCGACTCGGGCTGCCAGGCAAATCCGAAACGCGGCGCCAAGCGTTGAAACTGGTTTGGGTACTGGCCGGTGAGCGGGAAGGCCGGATTTTCCGCCGGCTGCGGGTAGACCTGGAAGTCCTCGCGCACGCCCATTTCCAGCGTCAACTTCGGCAAAGCGCGGAAAGTGTCCTGCACATAGAAGCCGTAGTAAGGCACGGAAAAAGAAAAAGTTGCGGTACCCGAAGTCTGACTGAAGATGTTGTATTCGCCGAGCGCAAAATACTCCAGATTCGAAAATTCATAACTGCCGAGGGGCGACCCGAACTGGACGGCCTCGTTGGGGTCCGCACCGCCATCATTGTTGTCCGCATCCCAAGCGCGGTTGAAATCGAAACCAAATTGCAACGTGTGCTTGCCAATCACGTAATCGACGCGGTCGGACAGAGAGTACTGCCTTTCAAAAACCCTCCCCACCGAGAAAGGAGCATTGCCTAAAACGAATGCGGCCGGGCTATCCAAAATCAACGTGGGGATGTTTGCAGCCAATCCTGTCGGTGTCGAGATCTCGTTGTCTTGCGAAGTGCCGGCATGAAATTCGTTCAGCAGCCTCGGGGAGAATGTGTGCGTCCACCCCAGGCTGGCTTGGAAGGTATGCACGTTGGCATTAGCCAGCGTCTGCATACCATAGTTTCCGATGGTCGGATCCGTGATGACCCCTCCGGGCGAGTTGAACCGGTTCACGTTGAGGCTGAGGAACAGGCCATCGCGGGAGCTGGCCTGATAGTCCAGCCGGGGCGTGAACACCAGATCGTTGCGCTTTCTTGCTTTGGTGCCGAGATTGGAGTTCAGCGCGTTGATGGTGTTCGATACTTGCTGCAGGTACAGAGGGTACAACGGATCGGTCGGGCCAGCCGAGACGTCGGCGTCGGTGTCGAGGTTCGGTACCGGCAAGGGGCCATTGGGCGCAGGGAGCGACGTCCCGGCCGGGATGTCAAAATTGTTACTTAAGAAAGTAGCTAAGTTCGCCGGGGTCGCTGCCAACGCCGAGTTGATGACGGGAATCGGATTGTTCCGCAGTTGCTGCTCATAATCCGCGAAGAACCATAAACGGTTTCGCAGGATCGGGCCGCCCACACCGGCGCCGAATTGCTGCAAAGCGTCTTCGGGTTTCGGATAGCCGGCGGCTTTATCGAGGGCATCGTTGGCTCCGGTCGCTGAGTTGCGGTTGTAATAGAACGCACTGCCGTGGAACGCGTTGCTTCCCGACCGGGTCACGGTATTCACGAAGCCCGCCCCACCTCCATAGATTGACGAGTAGGGGCTTACCGAGACTTGAAACTCCTCGATTGCGTCCTCGCCGTACAGATAGGGGATGCGGTAACGACCGATTATGTCGGCGAAGTAGTTGTTGGTGGCGTTGGTTCCGTCCACGGTGAAGGCACTGGAGCCATTTCCGTTGGCGTATCCCGAGTCTTCACCACCCTGTTGTCCGGCAATGCTCACCAGGCCGGTATCGCCGTCGTAGCTGGTATTCGGCGCGAGGGTCATGAAATCGGTGTATTTTCGTCCGTTGAGCGGCAACTCTTCAATGAACGACCGCTCCAGCAACGTGGAGGAGGAAGATTCCTCCGGCCGCAAAAGCGGTGTTGTCCCGATTACTCTAACCGTGTCCGCACTCGCTCCCACCTGCAGCTTGATGTCCTGCGACGTGGTGTTTCCTACCAGAACGCGCACCAAGACTTGGACGTCTCGAAAGCCTTTGACACTTGCCGTGATCGAATAGGTGCCGGGCATGACCGCGGGGAAGCGGTAGAGTCCGGCGCGATTTGTCGCGGCAGATTGTTGCACGCCGGTGGCGAGGTTCTTCACAACAACCGATGCTCCCGGGACGATTGCTCCACTCTGGTCAGTGACGCGACCGCCGAGCGAACCCGTTAATACCACATTCTGGGCAGTCAGCAATACGCAGCTGGCAAACACGAGAAGAACGCTGGAGACCCCGAGGCGATCAATCCCGGGGAAGGCTTTCCCGGTTGGTCGAATAACGGATTCTTTTCTCATCTTGTTTCTCTCAGGGAGTTCGCGCTGCTTCCGTAAATAGGGGGTGCAGTGGGATCCGCGGCGACTCGATGAATTATTAAAAGATATTCCCGGCTGTCCGATTTAGTAAAGGGACAGCCGGGAATGCTCACTGGACTGGGGCTCGGCGCTTATTCTGAGCGGTGGAGAGGGCGCAAGGATACGATGGCAACTGCCGCGCCCCCGCGACGGTCCACAGAATCAAGCCAGTTAGCAGAACGGTTAACGGAACAAAGACTGGTTCATAAAAGAACGCACGACCTCACCGTTGACATTTAAATTTTGCGCGCGGCGCCAGCCTCATGAGTCTGCGTACAAGGCTTCAAGTTGCACGGGACGGCTGCGATCCCTTGAAGCCGTAGTAAACGATGTAGAGATAGCAAATCAGCGGCAGGATGAAAGAGTGGTGGATCCCGATCCGGTCCGCCAGGACTCCAACCAAAACCGGCACTACCGCGCCACCCACGATCGCCATGATCATGATTCCGGATCCTTCGCCCGTAAGCGGTCCCAGTTCGGCGATGCCCAGAGTGAAAATGCTTGGGAACATGATGGAGTTAAAAAGTCCAACCAGGATAATGCTCCACATCGCAACTGGCCCCGTGCTCAGCATGGAAACGCCGACCAGAAGGCAGGTTGCCATGGCCGCCGTGCCCAGGACTATGCCCGTACGAACCTTTTGGAGAATCGCGGAACCAATAAATCTTCCCACCATCGCGCCGCCCCAGTAAAAAGACAGATAACCAGCGGCGAGTTTTTCCGTGAGATTGCCGATGTTGGGTTGACTTAGATAATTCACCATAAAGCTGCCAATCGAAACTTCGGCACCGACGTAAACGAAGATTCCAATCGCGCCAAATACCAGTTGGCGGTATTTCCAGAGATGCATGTGTCCGGAACGGTCACCCGTGTGGCGCTCGGCCGCCGGAACCGGAGGAAGTTTGAAGGTGGCAATCGCAATTCCCAGAGCGATGGCAATTAGTCCCAGCGCGAGGTAGGGAAGCTTGATAGAGGACGCTTGTTGTAAACGGTAGGCCTGGAGCACCTCAGACGACATCTGACGAATCTCGTCCACGCTCTTCGGCGCCGCGCTCAAAATGAACAAACCACCAACATAAGGAGCAATCGTGGTTCCCAGGGAATTGAAAGCCTGCGCCAGGTTCAAGCGGCTGGACGCGGTTTTTGCCGGGCCCAACACCGCAACATAAGGGTTCGCCGCAACCTGCAAGGCTGTAATCCCGCCCGCCAGGATCATCAATGCGAACAAGAAAAGCGGATACGAAGGCGCGGCCGCTGCCGGGATGAACAACAGCGCTCCCACGCCCATGGTGAAAAGCCCACCCACCATGGTCCACTTATAGCCAATCCACTCAACGATCTTTCCCATGGGTACTGAGAACAGAAAGTAGGCCGAGAAAAACGCGAACTGAATGAACATGATCTTCGCGTAACTCAAGTCGAAGATCGGCTTCAGGTGGGGAACCAGAATATCATTGAGGCAGGTTAGAAACCCCCACATGAAGAATAGCGTGGTAACCACGACGAGGGCACTCCTATAACTGGCGGAAGGTGCGGTTGTCGTGGCCGGAGTACTTGAGTTATTAGTAGTCATAGGATCGACGTTATTCCCCAGTTTGCCAGGCGATTTTTTGCGCTATGCGGTGGATAATTCTTTCTGCATTTCTTCCAGAGTGAAGCCCTTGGTCTCCGGATACACGAACAAAACCACGAAGAATTGCAGGACCATCATGGCTGAAAAGAAAACGAACGGGTAAGCGCCCGACGACGCAGCCATAAGAGGAAATATGGCGGAGATCAGCGCATTCATAAACCAATGCGAGAAAGTGCCCAGGCTTTGCCCTTTCGCCCGAACCGCATTGGGGAAGACTTCGGAGATATAAACCCAGATTACCGCTCCTTGTGAAAATCCGAAGAAGGCTATGTAACCGACCAACAGCCATACCAGAAGACTCTCATGGCTGTGGGTAAAGAAGATGGCGGAAACTCCAGCCAGGCATGCCGCCGTGCCAACCGACCCCACCAGCAACAGCGTCTTGCGGCCGAGCTTATCGATCACCGACATCGCAATCATGGTGAAAAGAAGATTCGTCGCTCCGATGGCGACCGCTTGCAGGTTGCCGGAGATTCGACTGAATCCAGCATGAGCAAAGATGTCATTGAGATAATAAAGTATGGCGTTGATACCCGACAATTGATTGAACAGTCCAATGCTCACCGCCAGAAAAATCGGGAAAGCGTATTTCCTGGAAAGCAATTTCTCGGACGCCTGCCTCTGTTCCACGTCAATGGATTCGATGATTTCCTGCAGATCGTGTTCGTAGTTATCGTCCCCGGTTAACTGCAGGACCGATCTTGCCTCCGCCACCCGCCCCTTCTTGACCAGCCATCGCGGACTGCGCGGAATCGTAAACAACATCACGAAAAATAGTGCCGCCGGGAACGCGGCAACTCCCAGGTCCCACCGCCATTCCGTGGCCCCCACATGCGTTAGTGCAATAAGGTAGTTTGAAAAATATGCGAGAAGAATACCGAACACCACATTGAACTGAAACAACCCTACCAATCTCCCGCGCCATTTCGCCGGGGCAATCTCGGCAATGTACATCGGGGCCAGCACCGACGAGCCGCCGATGCCCAATCCGCCGATGAAGCGAAACACAACCAGGGACAACCAGCTCCAGGCAAAGGCGCAGCCCAGCGCCGAGACCAGGTAGAAAACCGCCAGTCCTCGCAAGCTATCGCGCCGGCCATAACGTTCACCGGGGAATCCGGCCAGCATTGCCCCCACCACCGTGCCCCAAATGGCAATCGAAACCGTGATTCCCAAGCTCTTCGAAGAGAGGTGGAAGACCTGCGACAGAAAGCCGGTGGTGCCCGAAATGACGGCCGTATCGAAACCAAATAACAGGCCGCCCAACGCGGCCACACCCGTGGCTTTCAACAAAACCGAGTTCAACGTCATGCCGTCTCCAAGCGTCCGGTGTTGGTTGCGGTTTTTGTTCCAATTTTTGTTCCTGGTCCTGATTGCAGAGCCTTCGCTTCAGCAATCGTCCAATCGGGAATGGCCCCTCGGCGGCTGGCGACCAGCGCTCCCACACGATTCGCGAAGTCGGCAATTTCCCGTGGTGACCATCCGCTGCCCAATCCGTGCAGGAAAGCAGCCGCGAAGGCATCGCCCGCGCCAACCGTATCCACCACTTGAATTGGATAGCCGGGCGCTTCAACGTATTGCCCGTCCAACAAAACTGTGCAGCCGAGCGAGCCGCGGGTTACGCACACGCCTTCCCATTTGTACTGGTCCGCATAACTTCGACAGAACTCCTCCAGCGACCGACGTTGCGACCCGTGTCGAGAGCCAAACATGCGGGCAAGGGCGTCGACCTCTTCATGATTCAGTTTCACCACTGTTGCCCGTGCCATGAGTTCTTGGATTAGCGCGGGTGTGTAGGCATCGGCTCGCAGATTCACATCGTAGAAACGGCGCGCTCCCGATGCTCGATCGAGAAGCTCTGTTGTCAATTGCCGAGCCTGGGGACCGATTTGGTGAAGCGTTCCGAAATAAATCCAATCCACCGGCCGCGAAAACAAGCGATCAAACTGTGCTGCCGTGAGCTGGGGAAAATCGTACGCCGCCGGCCGGTGAAGAATAAATTTCGGCTGTCCATCGCTTGCCAGCGCAACCGAAACGATGCCCGTGGCATGACTTTTGGCCAGATGCAGATATTCCGTCGTCAGGCCAAGCCGAGACATGTTGTCGATGACCTTCTGGCCTCGCGGGTCCGCGCCCACTGCACTGATGAATGAGACGGTGTGTCCCAGTCGGCTAAGGTGGGCTGAAAAATTAAACGAGGCACCACCTAAGTATTCGTCCTGCCCGACGATGTCCCAAAGCACCTCACCGATGCTGATGACGTTCACGCGTCAATCCCCGGAGTACACGTCCGACGTGCTCACCGCAGCTTGAAATTCTGGCACAGTATACACTCCCGCGTTGCAGACGCGGGCGCGGGTCAATTTGCCGCGAAGGCGTCCGTCAGGGAAACGATTTTCAGCGCACCCCTAAGCTGATCGATAGTGGCAGCGGACTTTAGAGTAAGAGTAATGGTGGCGGGCTCTCCCGGAAGCAGGTCGAAATAATTGTCCGAGCTTTCGACGTCGAGATCGCCGAAAGAAACATAGACGCTGCGCGCGAGCTTCGGTGACTGCAAAGTAATGGTGTAGGCCTTGTCCTTGCCGGGGCTGAGAGTAGCTTCGATCTTGGGCATGACCGGCAGTTGCAGGTTGTGCGTTACATCAAAAAAGACAAGGTTACGGGAAACTGATTTCCCGGCCGCTTCCAGGTCGACCACCAGAAAGCTGCCGCGAGGATCGCCCTTCGCCGCCAGATCGGATTTGTCGAAGGTAAGGTAGATCGCGCTCGATTGAGCTGGGGCTTGAATGTCTTTTGTTTGATCGAACAGAACCTTCCCAGAGAAATCGAGAAGACGAGTGTGAATGGTTCCGGCGAACGGCTTCAGGTTGTCCGACACGACGTATACATCCACCTTATCGCCGTGTAAATAAGGCGAGACCAGCACGTCGTCGTAGAAACGCCGGGCATAGTAATGCAGTGCTTTCCAGCGCCCGTAGTAATCGATGCTCGCCCAGGAAGCTACCGGCCAACAGTCATTCAACTGCCAGTACAGCGAACCCATGGTGCGCGGCCGCTGCCGGCGCAAGTGCTCGGCGCCGATCTTGATAATCTCCGCCTGTTGCACCTGGCTTAGATAGACGAACGAAGCAAAATCCTTGGGCTCGCGGTATTCGCGCAACATGTAAGTCAAGATGCGTTCATTCCCGCCCTTGTTTTTTTGGTGAGCCTGCATGACGGTGGAATGAATGTCAAAATCGTTAGGCTTGTTGGCAAACGTCCGGATCGTTCGCATCTCGGGAAAAGATTGAAAACCGTATTCCGTCATGAAGCGGGGAAATTGCTTAGTGTAGTCTTGCGCTGGCGCTTGCTGGTGCCACACCGCCCAATAGTGCATGTCGCCGTTGTGCTGATTGTCGGGAATCTCTTCGAAGTTGGCGCTGGGAGAGCTGGGCCAGTAAGGCACCGGATCGCCATACTGACTCACCGCGCTCTTGAGAACGTCGGCAAACATCACCATGTAGTCCTGCCAGACGCGATCGCGGATGGTCGGAGAGATCGCTTCCTTGAACTCCTGGCGATCGCCCCAGTGACTCCAGCCCGTTTCCACCTCGTTATTTCCGCACCAGATCACGATGCTGGGATGATCGCGGAGCCGCTTGATCTGCTGGATCGCTTCCTCGCGAACATTCTCTTGAAAGGCGACGTCCCCGGGAATCATGTCTCCGCCGAATGCGAATTCTTGCCAGACCATGATGCCGAGTTCGTCGCAGATATCGTAGAAATCATCGGACTCGTAGTATCCGCCACCCCATTCACGAACCATATTCATGTGCGCATCGCGGGCAGCCTGGAGAATGTTGCGATGAATCTCAGGAGTGACGCGGTTCGGAAAGCTGTCGAACGGAATGACGTCGGCGCCTTTGGAGAACACCGCTATGCCGTTCACTACGAACTCGAAACTCTTTCCCCATTGATCGGCTACGCGGCGTAGCTCCACCGAACGCAATCCGGTTTTCACTTCGGCGTGCGCCGCCGCAATTTTTTTGCCGAGGCTAATCGAGGCGGAGAAGCGGTAGCGGATTTGCGCGCCGTATCCGACTGGATACCAGAGCTTGGGTGCGGCAATGCGCATTGGAAATGAGGCGTGATTCATGCCGGCATCGAGTTGCAACGTCTGGGTTCCTTCGGGCGTCGTTGGTCCTGACGGCTGTGTTGCAGACAGTTCATCGTGCGCCAAAGCGAGAGTGGCTGTTGTCGGATGGCTGGCTTCGATGTCAATCTCCGCGGTGACCAGGGCGGTTTCGGCAGTGATTTTCTGTTGGTGGATGTGAAAGTTGTCGATGCGCAGCGCATCCCACGACTCCAGTCGAACGGACTGCCAAATGCCTTCGGTCATGAAACGCGGTCCCCAATCCCAGCCGTAGTTATACGGCGCCTTGCGGGTGTAGGGAGCGGTCGCGATGTCCTCTTCGTTTCCGAAAGTTATGAGTTGAGATCGATGGCAATACATACGGCAGCGACTTGACGTAGGGAAGCATCTTCTCGACGGCGGAATGGAACACTATGCGGAGCGTATTCGGACCGGGCTTCAGCAGCGCTTTTGCGGGGATTCGCCAGTGACGGAACATGTTGTCGGCATGAAGAATCGCTTGATCGTTGAGGTAGACATCCGCCAGCGTGTCGAGACCATCGAACACCAAGTCGACATGGTCGCGCGCGAGGGAGGCAGCGTCGGCTTGGAACACTGTTTGATACTCCCAGTCGGTCAGGCCGATCCACTGCAAGCGGAATTCGTTATCGCGATCGAATGGGTCGGGGATGAGACCGTTACGCAGAAGGTCGGTGTGCACGACGCCCGGAACCTGCGCGGGATGCCACTGTTTGACATCGGGTTGGTCGGTGCTTGCGATTCCGACGAGGTCTCCGACGGCGCGAAACTGCCAATCCCGGTCGAGGGTTCGGGACGACGGTTCAGCGGCTGCGAGCGGCAATATGGCTAGCAAAGGAAAGATAAAGATAAAGATGAAGAACAGGGATACGGCAGTGGCGAGACGGTGAAGAAATCGGGGCTGCATCAGCTTCATATAAGCTCTCCTGTTTGACCTGTTAAGAAAACGAAATGCTCCGGCATCGGCGGTCGCGCTTCGCGGAATCGATCCGGCCGGAATCAATCCGGTTCTGGCCGTCATGCATGGGCTAAGTATTCCGAGCAAAGAGCGGCGCCGCCGGCAATACCAGCATCCGCACCGTAGTGTGCTTTGAGCAAGGGAATCTCCTGGGAGCGTGAATTGATGCAGTATTCCACAAGCCCCTTGGAGATGTCGCCGAAAAATGGACTCAGCATCGCCGCTACGCCGCCACCGATAATGATCACGTCCGGCTCCACCAGATCGACAATATTGCTCAGCCACAGCGACAGCAGTTTAACGGTTTCCTGCAGAGTCTGTTTGGCCAGGGGATCACCAGCGGCATAGGCTTGTCCGACCATCTCGCCGGTTACGGCATCAATGTTCCCGTGGGCAAGATCAAGAAGGCTGGAGCGGGGACTCATACCAGACGCCAATTTAGCGCGAGCTCTTCGGGCGATCGCGGGTCCGGCGGCCAGGATCTCGATGCAGCCCGGCTTACCACATCCGCAGCGCGGGCCGTCGTAATCGATACTCATGTGTCCGCCTTCGGGGGCGGCGCCCGGTCCGGCCGTTGTAGATGCGTTTCTCAAACACGATGCCAGTTCCGATCCCGGTGCCGATGCAGGTATAGAAGATGTGGCGATAGCCGCGCCCTGCTCCCCAGTAGGCTTCAGCCAGCGCCGCCGCGTTGGCGTCATTCTCAACCTTGACGGGCGCGCGATAGATTTTCTCGACCTCGGCCGCCAGCGGAAAATTTCGCCAGCACGGAAGATTGGGAGGATTGACCACAACTCCGGTCGCCGGATCCAGGGGCCCGGGCGAGCAGATACCGATTCCACGAATCAGCGGTCGTGCTTTCGCATCGTGGGAGAAAAGAAGATCGATGGCGGATACCACCGCCACCAGTCCGTCGGCGGCAGTTCCGTCGGCCACCATGGGAGTGCGGATCTGAGTTTTGATTTCACCATTGCGGTTGACCAGCCCGGCGGCAACTTTGGTGCCACCAATATCGACGCCTACTATGAGACCATCGGAAGTTTCTGTCATCGCCGGCTTCACGGCCCTAGTCTGTACTGCAGTGCCGGTGCAATTCCACACTAAGGAACGGCACAGTATACGCTGCCTGTCGAGGATGTTGCGGAAACCGTCTCGCCGCAGACAACTTGGCGCGTGCTAGGAGCGGGCACGAATCCCGCGCACAACCCCGATGCACAGCAGGTTTAGTGAGACGAGAGACGTGTAGAGTATTTAGCAGGGGAGGGAGTCCAGTGTCTACAGCGCGGTATGACGGTTCGTCCAGTATCAAGGCGGTAATTCTCGATTACGGCCAGGTGTTGGTCCGCTGCCCCACGGCGGAAGAATTCGGGCGCATGGCGGAAATGTTCAACGTGAGCTTTGCGTCGTTTTATGAGCTGTGGGAAGCCAGCCGAGGTCCATATGACCGCGGCGATCTTACGGCGGAAGAGTATTGGCTGAAATTAGCAGCAGAGACTAACAGTTCGATTAATCGCGAACAAATCGAGATCCTGCGCCAAGTGGAAATTGAAATCTGGGCGCATGCCGATCGGGACATGCTCGACTGGCTGAGCCAGTTGCACGCGGCGGGATTCAAGACCGGATTGCTGTCGAACATGCCCGTGGACTTGATGACATATGTGCTGGCGAATTGCCAGTGGATGGAGAACTTTACCTTCAAGACATTCTCTTGCGAAGTCAGATTGCTCAAGCCGGACCCAGCCATCTATGAGCACTCGCTTCGCGGCCTTGGCGTGGCCGCGGCAGAAGCGCTGTTTGTGGATGATCGCGAGAACAATATCCAGGCTGCGCGAACGCTGGGCATGCGTGCGATTCAATTCCGATCCGTTGCGCAGCTCAAGGATGAACTGGCGACGTTGGGCTTTCCCCTACTGCCAGCGGTGGCGGAATCATCTTCGACGGTCTCGGGCGCGGGGCAAGAAATCAAGTTTCAGCTATGACGAGGTCGCGCTACACCTGACTAAACCCTGCACGTGGCTAATGCGGCGATTCTTCTTTGCCCGGTGCTGGTGGCGGATTCGAGCTGGTCTGCAATCTTTGGAACTCCTCGATTTCATGCTTTGCGGCGGCCGTCTTTCCTTGTTTCCTATACAGACCTGCGAGCCCGAAATGCGCTTGCGCTGCGAGTGAACTTTCCTTTTCGATGGAAAGGAGCTTGGTCCATTCTTTCTCGGCAGTGGCGGCGTCGCCCTCCAGCGACGCGGCTTTCCCCAGCGAATAGAGCGTTTCCGGCATGTCTGGCATCAACTTGTCGGCGCGCAACAGTTCCGTACGCGCCTCGTGCAATTTGCCCTGTTCCAGCAAGGCCGCTCCGAGCCGGTAAGCTGCCTCGGCGTTTCCGGGCTGCAGTTTGGCTTGCGCGCGAAATTCTTCTTCCGCTTTGGCCCATTGGAAAGCGCCGGCATAGACTTCGCCCAGTTCCAGGTGAACTTCGGGTATATCGGGACGCAAGCGCAACGCGTCGCGATACTCCTTCTCGGCATCTGGCATATTGCGGAGTACAAAGTAGTTTTCTCCCATCGCCTGGTGCGCGCGGGGAGAGTCTGGATAGGCAGCGAGCAAAGTATCGATCGATTGTTTTGACATCAAACCGCTGGCGCGGCCGAAGTAATACAAAATGTCGGGGTCGTTGGGACGCGCGGCCAACGCCGCCTGCAGATTCGCAACCGCCTCCGGCAGTTGCCCGGTCTGGATCTGCGCAATTCCCAGCGCAGTCTTATCTTGCACTCGTTCGAGGTGTGGAATCGCTTGGGCGGCGTAGCCTTGTACGAGCAGGGCATAGCCCAGCAACTGGTGAGCAGGCGTCGAGTCGGGATCCACCTCCAGAGCATGCTTCAGCGGAGCAATGGCGGACGCGAAATCGCGCTTCTCCATGTAAGCCTGACCGAGGCTGATGAAGCCATCCGCGAAGGTTGGCTCGAGCTCGGTGACTATTCGAAACTCCGTGACCGCCACATCGAATTGTCGTTGCTTGTCGGCCGTAATTCCGGCCTGCATGTGCTGGACGGCCTCTGGTGACAGAGTCTGCGAGGCGAACCATAAGAGTAATAGTGCTCGGATCATTGATTCGGTTTCTCCGGCTCGCGGACTTCCGGCTCTTTGACTTCCAAGAACTGATCGGCGTGAACGTCATTCAAGGTCTGATGAATACCCGATGGCCACACGACTTCCACCTTGGCTTTCTCCGCTGTTCCGAGTCCAAAATGCAGGCGCTTGTCGCTCGCCGAAAGATACCCAACGGCTGAGGTCGCGAACCGTGTCTGCCCGTTTACCTGCACGCGGGCGCCGTATCCATCGCGATTGCTGCGCGTGCCGCGCAATGAGATCACCAGCCAGTGCGCCTTGCTGCCCGCCTTGCCGCCATTGTTCATGAGCACTTGAGGATGGCCGCCGAGACAAGTCATCACCACGTCTTCCCATCCATCGTTATTCAAGTCGCCGAACGCAGCTCCGCGCGCGGCCATGGGAGTCGTGACTCCGGAGTCGACGCGCTCGAACCTGTTATTGTGATTCATTGCCAGAAGCGGCACGTCGAGATAGTGCAGGGAAGGATCGATACTCTCCACGTTGTCCAGCACATGGCTTTGGGCGACAAATAAGTCTTTCCAACCGTCATTATCGAAGTCCTCCAAGCCGATGCTCCAGCCGGAGCTGCCACTCGAAAGCACGCCGAGGCCGGTTTCCAGACTGCGATAACTGAACGAACCGCCACCGTCGTTGTGATAGACACCGTAAATTTCCCGGGGCAACAGGGTCACCATAATGTCTGGCCGCCCATCGTTGTCATAGTCTTGAAAAACCACGCCCATGCCCGACATCCGCCTGCCGTCCTCAGAGAGCGCCGCGCCGGCTTCAAGAGCGACTTCTGTGAAGGTTCCGTTCCCGTTGTTGTGATAAAGATACTGCTGCATGCCGTCGTTCGACACGAATATGTCCGTAAAGCCGTCTCCATCGTAGTCGGCAAAACCTACACCCAAAGCGCGCCCTTTTTTTGCTGCGATACCGGAGCGTTGACTCACATCGGTGAAGGTTCCATCGCCGTTGTTGTGATAAAGAATGTTGGTAGTGGCGGGAAATTCCTCCGGCGGACAATATGTATGGTAATTGCCGCCGCAGTCTTTGCTGTGCTTGGTGTCCCACTCCATGTATCGGGTAACAAACAGATCCAATTTGCCGTCATTGTCGTAGTCGAAAAAACCGGCGGAGACGGACCAGCCGCCACCAGCCACTCCTGCCTTCGCCGTCACGTCGGTGAAGGTGCCGTCGCCGTTGTTGTGATACAGAATATTCTTTCCGTAACTAGTGACGTACAGATCGGGGTAGCCGTCGTTATCATAATCGCCTACCGCCACTCCCATGCCGTAATTTCCATCTCCGGCATTCGCCAGCCCGGCTTGCTCGGTCACATCGGTGAAGCTGCCATCCTTGTTCTGACGGAAGAGCCGATTCCAGTAGCGCGGGTCATGACGGTCGAAATTATCCGGTGTGGGCAAGGGGGTGGTCAGGCGTCCTCCGTTCACGAAAAAGATGTCCAACAAGCCATCGTTGTTGTAGTCGAGCAGAGCTACACCTCCGGGCATGGTTTCGATCAGGTGTTTCTGCGGAGTTGGCGAATTCTCCAGTGTGAAATCCAGTCCGTGCGGCAGAGTGACCTCGAACACCGGCACGGCAAGGGCCGCACCAAACAGCACCAGGGTCAGGACGGACGATAGGCGCAGCAGAACGTTGAGCAACTCGGGATTCCTTCCGCCCCCTAGCATATCGTGCTCGCAGCGCTAATTGCACAGGAGCTCGCGAAAACATCGATTCCTCTGCTAAGTTCTAGGGCGTCCGCCGAGTCGATTCGCGTTCCACTAGTTTCGGCGGAATCAGGATTTTCTTGGGTCGCACGGGACGCTTCATGCCAATGCGCTCCAGCAGTAGTTCGGCGGCCCGTGCTCCGATCTGGTACGTGCTTTGATCGACTGTGGTGAGTGGAACCGCTAATACGTCGGAGTAGTGAACATTACCGGCTCCTACCACGCAAATGTCGTGAGGTACTCTAAGATCGGCCTCCTGGATCGCCTTCAACGCGCCAATCGCGACTGGGTCGTTGAAACAGAAGACTCCGTCTACTATCGGACGAACGCGCAAAAGCTGCCGCATGCCTTGATAGCCAGAATCATCCCCGTGGCCTCCAGTTATTACGTAGTGTGCGCGCGTATCTAAACCGTGTTTCACCAACGCGCTGCGGTAGCCTTCGAAGCGCTCCGCGCTGATTACAATTGCCGGACCGCGCAGGTGGCCAATGCGGCAGCATCCGCGCGCGATGAGATGCTCGGTTGCCAACTTGCCGATGGCCCGGTTATCCACGCCCACAAAGGATGCGCGCAGCCCAACCATGGGGCGATCAATCAAAACATAAGGTACGTCCCGCTGTTGAATTCGCTGGAACAAACCCAGGCAGCGGGCGGGTTGGGCTGTAGCGATAATGAGTCCATCCACTTGCCGGGCTAGGAAGGAATCCGCTTCGCTCGCTTCCAGTTCCGGATCCTCCTCGAAATACGAAATGATTACGTGATACCCGTGTGGTCGCAACGTCTGTGCCACAGCGCGGGCAATTTCCGCAAAGAAGGAGTGTGTGAATTCTGGCAGGAGCAGACCGATGGTGTAGGTGCGACGCGTGACCAGGCTGCGAGCCACCCAATTCATCTGATAATTCAACTGCTTTGCGCGCCGCAGCACGCGCTGGCGAGTGGCCGCGCTGATCCTGCCCTGATTTCGGAGAACTTTGGAAACCGTCACCACCGACACGTTCAAGTCCCGTGCGATGTCCATCATGGTTACGGCCATGGCGAGCCAAGCATATCACTGAAGAATTGCCTGGAGTCTACAATTAAACCCATACTTAACGTTTACCCAAATGCGAAAGTCTACAATTACCCATATATTTAACGTTTACCCTAATGCATCGAGGTTATTTTTTTCTTGACAGTTAATGCGAATGTATTACAGACTGCGGGATTGAAAAAACATTGATTTGCGGAGGGTCCGAATGTTGTCTTCCAAGTTGCAGACACTGCTTCTCTCCATCGTTCTAGTTTTCACCACGGCTCTTTCCCTTCACGGGCAAAGCACTTTCGGCACGGTTGATGGCGCCGTGACGGACCCTTCCGGAGCGACCGTATCTGGTGCTGAAGTCACGCTCACCAACACCGGAACGCAGGAAAAGCACACGCAGGCGACGGGGAGCACGGGCTCATACCAGTTTGTGAACGTGGTACCTGGGCAATATCGCCTGGACATTACGAAGGCGGGCTTCAAGCATTTCGCCCGAACCAATGTCGTGGTCCAAGTGCAGCAGGATACTCACATTGACGCCACTTTGCCGGTGGGCCAGGTAGCTGAGACGGTGGAGGTGACGGCCGAAACCCCGTTGCTCCAGGCGGAGACTTCATCGCTAGGCCAAGTCATCGAAGAGCGCAAGGCCAACGAACTTCCGCTGAATGGCCGCAATATTTTCAATTTAATCACGGTTTCTCCCTCGGTGGTGGCGCAGGGCGGATCCGGCGGTACTCCGGTCGGCCAGAATCCGTTTAGCTGGGGCAATTACCAGGTGGGAGGTTCGTTCGGCAACCAGGGCGCAGAATACCTCGACGGTCAGCCGCTGAATATCGGCTACATCAACTTGCCGATCATCATTCCGACGCAAGACTCCATTGGCGAGTTCAAAGTGCAATACAACAATCTGGGCGCCGAGTGGGGCAAGTTCTCCGGCGCGATCTCAAACTTCAGCACGAAATCGGGTACCAATTCCTTCCACGGCGCGGCCTATGAATTTATCCGCAACAAGGTGTTGAACTCGAACGACTACTTTTTCAAGCAATCTGAGCTCTTGGCCGGCGAATCCAACACGCCTCCTCCGTATGTGCAGAACAACTACGGATTCAACGTTGGTGGCCCAGTCTGGAAGAACAAGACGTTCTTCTTTGTGAGTTGGGAGCAATACCGGCAACGCGCCGGCTCCGTCGTGGCTACGACCGTACCGATACAGGCCTTCGAGAAGGGCGATTTTTCTTCGTTGCTGACGGGGTCGAACCCCATACAGCTCTATGACCCGTATACGGTGAATCCGACAACGGGGGCGCGTCAGCCTTATGTGAACAACCAGATTCCAGTGTCGGGCCCAACTAGCGAGGCTAGTCCGGCGGCGCTGGCCTTGTGGAATAAGTACTACGCTCCCGTAGCTCCGAACACTACGACCTTTACCACCGGAAACTTCACGTCGGCAGCGAGCGGTGGCGGAAATACCAACCAGTTCGTGACGCGCATCGACCAGAACCTCACCGACAAGACACGACTCTTCGGGCGCTTTACCTATAACGGCCTGCTTGATCTGCCGACCAATCCTTTGGGAACTGGTTTGTGCCAGGACCGTTGCGCCGAGGATTACCACACCAAAGCTTTAGCGATTGACCTCAATCACACATGGAATCCAAACCTGATCAGCGATTTGAACATTTCGGCAAGCCGTTTCATCTACCTGCGTGCGCCAATTCTTGCCGGCTACGATCTCACCCAGCTCGGATGGCCGTCGAGTTACAACAGCGAGGTTCCGTCCAACATGCGGACGCCTCCCACGCCGGCATTTCCGTTTAACAACGATATCGGTAAGAGCCAGGGAAACAGCGCGATTGGCGACCACAACACCCAGTACAACCTTTCCCCCTCTACGACTTACATTAAAGGCAAGCACACCATCCAGTTTGGCTCACAGTTTGAGTTGGGTCTGGACAACTACTACCAAACCAACATCGCCAGCGGCGCGTTTGGTTTCTCGGGAGCCTGGACGGGTAGCATTGGCGGACTCAACTGTACGGCGGCCAATAACTGCACCAACGGCTTCCCGTTCGCCGATTTCCTGCTGGGCTTGGCCCAAGGTGGCCCTGCGTCTTTCGTGAACCAGACGGAAGGTGCGGCTGAGGTCCCTTCACAAACGGCTGGTCGTCAGAACTACCGGGCGCTCTATGTAAATGACTCCTATAAGATCCTGCCAAAATTGACCTTGAACCTGGGGCTCCGTTATGAGCTCGCAGGAACCTGGTCAGAGCGTTTCAACCGCTTGAGCTACTGGAATCCCAATGCAGTCAATACGTCTGTAACCGGATGCGGCAGCGGAGGCGCCGGAACCCCGTGTACCGGTGACGCGTACCTGGTTCAAACCGGTCCCAACTCGAGCAGCAATAACTTGCCCTTGGATAAGAAGGAGTTCTCTCCACGCCTTGGATTTGCCTACAGTTATGACACAAAAACTGTGATCCGTGGCGGCTTTGGCATGTTCTGGATTCCAAACTACGTCTCCTTCGGCCTCAACCCAGACAATGACGTGATCAATCTTGCCACCACGCCTTTCATTGCCACGAAAACTCAAGGCCTGACGCCATATTCAACTCTTGACGAGAGCGGGTGCACCTTTAACGCTGGGACACCAGGGACGCTCACTGGTTGCACCCAGGGTCCCTTTGTAAATGGCGTTTTGCCCCCGCCGGGGAGAACCGGTGGAAATGCTGCTCTTTCACAATTTGTTGCCACTAACGGTTCCCCCACTTTGGCGCCGTGGACAAACCCGAAACCGGGATACGTAGAGCAATGGAACCTCGATATCCAGCGCGAATTGCCACTCGGATTTTTTGCCGACGTGGCTTACGCCGGATCGAAAGGTGTGCATCTCGAGCAGTACTCGACGAATGTCAATCAGATCCCAGATAAGTTCGTTGCCGCGGCAGCGATCCAGTATGCTGCCAATCCCACACAAACCCCGACGATCGGCCAAACATTCACGCAGGCCGGTCTCAACAACCCACTCTCAAGTCCAGATCCCTCTCTCCAAGGGAACAACGTTGTTCTGGGACAACTGAATCGCCCGTATCCCCAGTACACCGGATTAAGCCTTGCCGGATTTGGGTGCTGCAGCAGCAACTACAATTCGTTGCAAGCCACCGTGCCAGCGCCGGTTCGCGGGTGGCGGAACCCTGCTGGTTGCTTACACGAACGCTAAGCTGATGAGCAACACCGATACACTGACCAGTTGGTTCGAAGGCTCATCTGAAACCGGCGGGGTCGGGCAGGTGCAGGACTATAACAATCTGCAGGGAGAGCGGTCGCTTTCTTCCCAGGACGTATCGCAGCGGCTTGTCATCAGCTACGTGCTCGATCTTCCTTTTGGCAAGGGCAAGATGTACGCCTCCGGATTGTCGGGAATTGGCGACAAGCTTGTGAGCGGGTGGGGAATCGACGGCATAACCGACCTTCCAACGTGGCTTCCCGCTCAAGATTACATGGGCTGGTGCGAGCACCGCTTTGGAGAGTGCCAACTTGGGCATCGGCAACATACGTCCTAATGTCGTACCCGGATGCAACAAGACCAGCGGGCGGCGGTCACATTGCGCAGTGGTTCAACACGTCTGCTTTGCAGCTCCGCCGGCTTGGGGTTATGGTACTGAGGCTCGCGTGGATGGCCAGCTCCGGGCGCCCGGAATCAACAACTGGGATTTCGCCATATTCAAGCGGATAATGATTACCGAGAGGATTGGTCTGGAGTTCCGGACGGAGTTCTTCAATCTGTTCAACCATCCCCAGTTTGCCCCGCCAGCAACCGGCGCTGGTACCCCCACGGCGAACGGATTCGGCCGATAACAGCAACGGTAATGGCAGCGCAGCTACCCGGAACGACTGATTCAGTTTGCACTGAAGTTGGATTTCTGAGCTGTATTACACGAACCGGACTGGGCACTTTGCCCAGTCCGGTTTTTTAATGCTTTCTCAGGTGTTCTTTCACCGGGCGACAGGTGTTGCTACATTTGCTTCTCTCCGTGGTTTGTCTGGATGTCCTCCGACCCGCATGATGAACGTCCCCGTCATCGACTACTCCGAAGCCAAGAAGATCATTGACCTGATTGTTGAAAGAGCTACGCTGATGCAGAAATCGGTTGTGGTTGCCGTTGCCGATCCGCATGGTGAGCTCGATCGCTTTTGCTCGCATGGACGGTGCTCCCATTTCCTCGATTCGAATTGCTGCGAATAAGGCGTGGACCGCTGCCCGCGAACGAAAGACCACAAAAGAAATCGGAGAAAAGGTGCGGCACCCTGAAAAGGGACATGACATTGCCTACTACGGAGATCACAGATTCGTGGGGTGGGGCGGCGGCCTTCCCATCTGGAAGGACGGCGCCGTCGCCGGAGCCGTCGCAGTCAGCGGCCTGTCGTCGCGCGAGGACATCGAGTTAGCCACGCTTGCGCTGGAAGGGATCGGCGCCCAGAAGATTCCCTGAGTACGCGATCACGTAAGGTCAACTAAGATTAAAGTCAGCTTCGAAAAGTGGAGGTTCCAATGGTCCGCAGGCCCCAGCGTCTTTTTCTTTTCGTCGTTTTTCTACTCGTTCTGCCTTTTTTCCTGGCGTGGTCCCAGGCGGAGACATCCTCGCCGGATGTTGAGGCGCGGGTTGATTCGCTGCTTAAGAAGTTAACTCTCGACGAGAAAATTGACTTGATCGGCGGTGTGGACGATTTCTACATTCGCGCCAACGAGAAGATCGGGTTGCCGCGGTTGAAGATGGCGGATGGGCCGGTGGGCGTGCGGAACTACGGTCCATCGACGGTGTTTGGCGGCATTGGTCTGGCCGCGACTTGGGATCCGGAACTGGCGGCCCGGATCGGAGCCACCATCGGCCGCGACGCCCGCGCCCGCGGAGTGCATTTCATGCTCGGGCCGGGCGTGAACATCTATCGTGCGCCGCTGAATGGCCGCAACTTCGAATATTTCGGCGAAGACCCGTTCCTGTCTGCGCGCATTGCGGTCGCTTATATCGACGGCATGCAAAGCCAGGGGGTCAGCGCGACCATCAAGCACTTCATGGGGAACAATTCGGAATTCGACCGTCACAACACCGATTCCATCATCGATGAACGCACCATGCGCGAAATTTATCTTCCGGTGTTCGAGGCGGCGGTTAAGGAGGCGCATGTTGGCGCCATCATGGATTCTTACAACCTGACCAATGGCGTGCACATGACCCAGAACGGCTATCTGAACACGGACGTCTTAAAGAAAAGAGTGGGGATTCACTGGAATCATGATGTCGGACTGGGATTCAACGTATGACGGCGTCGCCGCCGCTAATGGCGGTCTCGATCTGGAGATGCCCTCGGGAAAGTTCATGAACCGCGAGGTCCTGTTGCCGGCGATCAAGGCGGGAAAGGTCAGCGAAGCAACCATCGACGATAAGGTCGCGGCGCATTCTGCGGACCGCGATTCAGTTTGGATGGCTTGACCGTGAGCAAACCGATCTGACAATTCCGCTCCTGAACGTTGCGGGGAAGCAGACTGCACTGGACGCGGCTCGCGCTGGCATGGTTCTGCTCAAGAACGATGGCAATGTTCTGCCGCTGGGGAAGGGAAGCATCAAGTCGATCGCCGTCATCGGTCCTGACGCTTATCCGGCCCATCCTGGCGGAGGAGGCAGCGCGGATGCCAAGCCCTTTACGCCGGTGAGTTATCTGGAAGGCATTGTGAACTATGTGGGCGACAGCGCGAAGGTCTACTATGCGCGCGGGATCCCAACGCTTGATGAGATTGCAAAGAAGACGGAGTTTACAACCCAGGCGACGGGCGGCAATAAGGGGCTGAAGATGGAAATCTTCAATAACGTGAATCTTGAGGGCCCGCCTGCAATGGTGCGAGAGGAAGATCACCTCCACTACGAACCCGCCCGCGAAGCGGAATCCACCAATAACAACATATCAGTTCGTTGGACGGGCTTCTTCACACCGAGTGCTCCCGGAGAATATCTTGCGATCGTGCAGGGCCCGGGTGAAACCGGCGGTTACCGACTCTATATCGACAAGAAGATCGTGCTCAACGACTGGGATCAATGGTACGCGTTCGTTGGGGATGCTCCGGTTACTCTCGCTGCAGGTCCGCACGAGGTTGAGCTGGACTACCGCGCCAAAAGGGTCTGGGGTAAAGCCGCGGTGAACCTGGGCATTGTGCGTCCGGAAGCGCTGGTTTCAGCGGAAGCGAAGGCGCTGGCTGCTCGCTCCGATGCCGTAATCGTCGCCACGGGTTTTGATACCGTGAGCGAGGGCGAAAGCGGCGACCGGATGTTTAGTCTGCCTCCCGGCCAGGACGAACTCATCAACCAGCTGGCGGCGGTGAACAAGAACACGATCGTGGTCAATACTTCCGGCGGCGGGGTTGATATGACGGCGTGGATTGATCGGGTGCCGGCACTTCTCGAAGCGTGGTACCCCGGTCAGGAAGGCGGCACCGCTCTCGCGCAAATACTATTTGGGGACTTCAATCCCTCCGGACGCTTACCGATTTCGATCGAACGGCGCTGGGAAGACAATGCGGTGCATGACAGTTATTATCCGAAACCTGGCAGTAAGAAGGTTGAATACAGCGAGGGAGTCTTTGTCGGCTATCGCCACTTCGACAAGTCCACAACCAAGCCCCTGTTTCCCTTCGGGTACGGACTGTCCTACACGTCATTCGCGTACAAGAATCTGGCGATTTCTTCCCCGTCACTGGGTCAGGGCCAGCAAGTCAGCGTCACGTTCGACGTCACCAACACCGGGGCTCGCGCCGGCGCAGATGTTGCGGAGGTGTTCATTGGCGACCGTCATGCTCCAGTCCCCCGCCCGGTGAAGGAACTGAAGGGTTTTACGAAAGTAAATCTAGGCCCCGGCGAAACGAAGTCCGTTACCGTTCAACTCGACAGGAGAGCCTTCTCCTATTATGACGTGGGGAAACACGCATGGACGGTGACGCCGGGAGATTTCGACGTCTTTGTTGCTCGTTCAGCGGCCGACATCGAACTGACGGGGAAGGTGACTGTGCACTAATGCCGCGTCTGCGTAATGAGTCATCCGGTAGAGAGACTGGCGGGGACGCTCGGCGTTCCACCAATGCTCACGCCGCACTCCCGTCCACGCTTACCCAAGCGCGCGCGGCGGAGGATCGTTCCACCGCATGCAGTATTCTTTGCACAGCAAGGGCATCTTGAAAGTTTGCCTGGAAAGGTTCTTGTCTGGCTATCGAGTTGAGAAAGTCTCCGAGTGTGGCAATGAATGGATGTTCGTATCCCAAAACATGGCCCGGCTTCCAGAAGTTTTTGCCATAGGGGTGGTCCAGTGCGGTGACGGAAACACGCCGCCCACCTTGTAAATGCACTGGTTCCGTAGCATCGACGAAATCTAATTGGTTCATGTCGTCGAGAGTGAAACCTAGCATCCCCTTCGACCCGTTGACTTCAAATGTATTGCGATTCTGGCAGCCAACCCCATAACGGCTTGCCTCGAACGTGCCAATGCTGCCGTTGGCAAAGCGCGCCAGGAGCAAAGTGGCGTCGTCGACGTCCCGGCCGGGAGCAAAGGTGTGCATCATCGCAGACAATTCCGTGATGGCTCCATTCAGATAAAGCGCAAGGTCAAGGGAGTGGGAGAGCAGATCTCCCGCAGCTCCCATTCCTGCTTCGCTCCGTTTGTAACGCCATGTGTTTCCCTTGCTCGGATCATTTCCCGATTGATTCAGATACAAGGCGCGATAGTGAAACGCTTCGCCAATGCGCCCTTCGGTAATGAGCTGTTTCGCGAGGACCACGGCAGGTATGCGCCGGTAGTTGAACCAAACCGCATTCGGCACGCGCTGTACGGCTTTCGTCATTCTTTCGGCTTCTTCGGCGGACGCGGCCAGCGGTTTTTCGCAGAGTACGATTTTTCCGGCATCCGCGGCCGCAATCGCGATTGCGGAATGCAGCGCATTCGGGACGGCGATATCGACAGCGTCAATATCATTTCTGGCGACGACTTTCTGCCAGTCTGTCTCCAGCTCGTTCCAACCCCAACGGGAAGCTGTCTTCTCCAGCTTTGCTCGATTGCGGCCGCAGATGACTTGGCAATGAACATCGTAAGGAATATCGAAGAAATGTCCAACTTGGCGAAAGGCGTTCGAATGCACGTTGGCGATGAAGCCAGACCCGATCATGGCCACGTTCAATTTCCCTTTGGACATCGGCAATCCCTTGTACTTAAGATTTACTGACCGAGACTAACGTTTTCCCGCGGCTCTGGGATTGGTTCGATTCGGCCCAGCAGGAAAATATAGCCCACAATCCCCAGCAGCAGGATTATGGTTGCGGTCACGAAAGCGGCGGCGAAGGAGTGCGTTCCGGAGACGATGTAGCCGGTAACGATGGGCGCGGAAATCGCCGCGATCTGGCCGCAAAAATTCGACCGCGCTGGCGAGTGTGCCGACGCTTTCCCGCGGCGAAATCAGCGATGGAACGGTCCACGCCACCGGCGCAGCTGCAGCCAGTCCTCCCAGGGCAAGGCTGATCCAGACCAGCGCGGTCAGCGGACTGTGAGCTCTCGCCGCACCGAAGATCGCGAGACCGAAAGCCATTCCCGCCACCATGACGGTTTGGCGAACACGGTTGGCATTGCAGCCATGCTGGATCAGAGCGTCCACCAGCCATCCGCCAACCAGAAGATCGGTGAAAGTGGCGAACAGCCAGGGCACGCTGGTGTAGAAAACAGAGTGGAACAGGTCCATATGAAGAGAAACGGAAAGATAGCTGGGCAGCCACGTCAGCAAAAGAAAGAAAGTGTAGTTGTAGGCGCCCCATCCGAGCGCGAGGCCGTAGACCTTCCGCTGCTTCAAGAGATAGCCCAGCGAGCTGCCACTTCGTGCTTTGACCTGGTCTTCCGGTTGAGCCCCACCATGGAGAATAAAATCGAGCTCCCTGGCCGACAGTCCTTTGTCTTCGCTGGGATTGCGGTAGACGAGGTAAAACAGCACAAAATAGAGAAAGCTGATGAAGCCGGTGGCGGCAAAACTCCAGCGCCAGCCGAAATACAAGAGCAGCAGGCCGATCAACGGGACTCCGATGGCGCTGGAGAATTTTGCCGCCGCATCGGTGATCGCGGTTGCCAGGCTCCTTTCCTCTCGCGTAAACCAGTAACCCAAAGCTTTGGCATTCGCCGGAAACGTGGGAGATTCGCTCACGCCCAAAAGGAGGCGTGCTCCGAAGAACCAAATGAGGCCGGGAGAAAGGGCAGCTGCGAAAGAGGCAACGCTCCACAGGAGCGCGCTGATTCGCCCCACGCGGCGCACTCCCAGTCGGTCCAGCAACACTGCCGGCAGGCATCTGCATGGCGGCATAAGTCCAGCTGAAGGCGCTGGAGAGATAGCCGAAAGCAACCAACGACAGGCCGAACGATGCATGAAGCGCGTCCCGAGAGACTGACAAGTTGATGCGGTCGAAGAAGTTGACCAGAACCCCCAAAGCAAGCAGGAAGGCGATTCGCCAACGCCTGCGAGGCACGATTGAACCGGTCGAGATCGTTTGCGGCAAGAGCGCTCCGTGAATTACTGGACGCTAGATTACTGGACACCGATGCCGGCGAGCAGTCCACCGTCCACGAGGTAATCGCCTCCGGTGCAGAATCCTGCCTTGTCTGACGCCAGAAACGCCGCCAATTCAGCGACCTCTTCGGGTGTGCCGATACGCCGGAGCGGATGAGCTGCGCCAAAACGCGCGAACACATCTTCCGTCGGCAGATCGGGCGCGAAGTGTGCCGCGGAGCGTGCCAGCATGGGGGTGCGGATCGAACCCGGGCTGATCGAATTGACGCGGATGTTGTCGGCGGCATGGTCGAGGGCCAGGGCGCGCGTCAAGCTGTGAATCGCCCCTTTGGACGCGGCATAGGCGGCGACGCCCCGCTGGCATGCGTATCCCTGAACGGATGCCAGATTGATGATGGACCCGCCTCCCCGCTTTTTCATCTCCGGGATGCCCAGGTGCGCCAGAAGATAGATGCTGCCCACGTTCACCATCATGCAGCGGTTCCACGTCGCAAGATCCGTTTCCACGACGGTGCCGAAGGGATGAATCGCGGCGGCGTTAACGATGATGTCCAGGCCTCCAAACCGGGTGACGGTCTTGGTAATGACCGACGCGCACTTCGTCGAGGTTGGTCACATCGCAGCGTTCGACCTGCAGGGTTACACCAAGTTATTTCGGCATCGCGAGCCAACTCCTCGTTCGCAGCGCGTTTCAATGCCGCAGGCAACAACTTGGGCGCCTCCCGCAGCCAAGCGCATGGCAATCGCACGGCCAATTCCCGTGGTACCCGTAACCAGAGCTACTTTCCCTGCAAACTCTTTCATAGGAGTTGCGATCCTCGGTTCAGACATCGTGAATTCGCACATCATTATTAATTATTATTACTAGTTAATTGCCACTCAACATTAATTGCCGCAACAAGGACTGTCAGCACAACCGGGCGCTTTATCCGGCCAATTCTGGAATTGCATACTTCAAGCCTTGCATGACGCCGCGTAGTTCGGCGAGCCCTTTCAGTCTGCCCACCAATGAGTAGCCGGGATTCACTTTCTTGCCGATGTCGTCGGCCAGCAGGTGTCCGTGGTCGGGACGCATGGGAATCTCATGGTCGGGCCGGCCCGATCGTCGCCGATGCGCCTCTTCTTCCAGCATAGCCCGGATCACTCCTACCATATCGGAACTGCCCGCCAGGTGCTCAGCTTCATGAAATGATCCGTCCGCCTCCCGCGTTACCTGACGAAGGTGCACAAAGTGAATACGAGCACCGAATTCGCGAGCCATGGCGAGCAGATCGTTATCGGCTCTCGCTCCGTACGACCCGACACAAAACGTCAGACCGTTTGCCAGCGTATCGCAAGCAGCGAGAATCGCCCTCACATCGTCGGCGGTCGAGACGACTCGCGGGATGCCAAACAGCGACCAGGGCGGATCGTCCGGGTGTATGGCGAGGCGAACACCGGTCTCCTGCGCTACCGGGACAACTTCCCGCAGGAACGCGACAAGGTTGGTTCGCAATTCGGCCGCAGTCACGCTCTGGTATTCCGCGATCAACCTGCGAATCGTTTCGCGGTTGTACGAAGCCTCGGCGCCGGGGAGCCCGGCGATGATCGTTTGTTCCAGGTCATTTCTGCGGGCCTTGGCATGGAATCGAAGCGGGCGCGCGCCGCCCGAACGCGGTCTTCAGAGGCGGCATAGTCACCCTCCGCTCCTTTGCGCTCGAGGATGAAGAGGTCGTAGGCCGCAAAATCTACCGCATCAAAACGCAGGGCGTAGCCTGTAGTGGGCAGACGCCATTTCAAGTCTGTCCTCGTCCAGTCCACCACCGGCATGAAGTTATAGCAAATGACTTTGACGCCCGCCTTCGCGACCGCGGCCAGAGTGTCCTTCCACGCACTTATGAAACGCTCATAGGGACCGGATCGAAGTTTGATCGAATTGTGGATGGGAATACTTTCCACCACAGACCAGGCGAAGCCCGCCGCGAGAATCTCATCTCTTCGCTTGAACACCTCGTCCAACGGCCATCGTTCGCCGCGGTAGAGATGGTGCAAGGCGGAGACGATCCCCGTGGCTCCCGCTTGCTTGATGTGATCGAGAGGAACCGGATCAGCCGGCCCAAACCACCGCCAAGTCTCCTTCATGTTTGATGTTACCCTCAGTCTCGGATCTTGCGGTCATTTCCTGATCGTGCCTCATCGCTCCTCAACGTCCACAAGGCGCTTCAACGCGCAATACGCGCCGAGCCGCCTCGCATCACCGCCTCGACTTCCGGGAGCGTGGCCATGCTTGTGTCTCCGGGTGTTGTCATGGCCAACGCGCCATGCGCCACGCCGCACTGGACGGCCCATTCGGCGTCTTTGCCCGCGAGCAATCCGTAGATCAGGCCCGAGGCGAATGAGTCGCCGCCGCCGACCCGGTCCAGGATCTCCAGCGGCCGCTGCGGGACGTGAATGGTCTTGCCCTCATATAGCGCGATCGCGCCCCACTCATTTCTTGTGGCGGTGTGCGCCGTACGCAGCGTGGTGGCAATGAGCTTGAGGTTCGGGTAGAGCCCGGCTACACGATGCAGCATCGATTCATAGCTGGAAACCGGCAGATGGCTGAAGTCGTCACTCACGCCTTCGATCGCGATACCGAGCGTCGCCGAAAAATCTTCCTCATTGCCGAAGAGAACGTCCACGGCCGATACCAGTTCGCGGTTCACTTCCTGTGCCTTCTGTTTGCCGCCAATGCCTTTCCAAAGCGATTCCCGATAGTTGAGGTCGTAGGAAACCACGGTGCCCGAGGATCGGGCCGCCTGAATAGCGGCCCTTGCCACCGATGCCGACGAGGAAGAGAGCGCGGCAAAAATACCACCCGTATGCAGCCAGCGCGAGCCGCTTGCCGCGAAGATGTGTTGCCAATCGAAGTCACCGGGCTGGCTGTTCGCGATCGCCGTATTGCCCCGGTCTGAGCAGCCGACCGCAGACCGCACGCCGAAGCCGCGCTCGGTAAAGTTCAGTCCGTTGCGTACGGTTCTGCCAATCCCGTCATACGGTACCCAGCGGATGAGCGATGTGTCGACGCCTCCTTGCAGGATCAAGTCTTCCAGCAGTTGTCCAATAGGGTTTCTTGCGAATGCGGTTATGACAGCGGTGCGCATGCCGAAGCATCGCCTGAGTCCGCGGGCAACGTTATATTCTCCGCCACCCTCCCAAGCACGAAAATTTCGAGCCGTATGGATGCGTTCGTCGCCGGGATCGAGCCGCAGCATGACTTCGCCGAGGCTGACGCAGTCCCACCTGCAGCTTTCGGCCGCTTTCAAGATGATCGGGTCCATGGCAGCATTCTAGCTGGTTCGACTGCGGGTCAGGCGCAGAAACCGCGCAGGTTTCATACGTTCGCCGTCGAGCGCGGGGGAACCGCCACAGCGTATAATCGCCCGTTGCATCGTGTCAGTAATAAAGTGAAGATCCTCAGGTTAAAGACTGCGGTGGTAGAGGGCAATTTCGATTGGACCTTCGTCCGCATTGAAACGGATGAAGGAATTCGAGGTCTGGGCGAGTGCTTCTTCGCTCCCGGCCTTACTTCCATTCTGCGCTCGCTCGAGCCGCTGCTCGTGGGCGAAGACCCGCGTGACATTCATCGTTTGTTCCGCAAACTGCAGCTTGCCACTTCTGGCGCGGGTTCGGTTGCCGGCATCGTCTACAACGCGATCAGCGGCATCGAAGCCGCGCTTTGGGATGTGCTCGGCCAATGGCTCGATGTGCCCATGTATCGCCTGCTGGGAGGAAAGTTTCGAGACAAAGTCCGCATCTATGCCGATTGCCACGGGGGCGAAGCGTTGGAAAGCCTGGACGAGGTGTTGCGTTCCCGCCCCGCGTCCTGGGAGTCGAAAGGTAAGAGCCACGCAGCCCGAGACTATTACGGCGAGGGTGGTGAACGAGCCTCCTGCTTCGCCTGAGGATTATCGCCGTCAGGCGGTCAAGAAGAGAGCGGAAGGATTCACGGCCCTGAAGTTTGATCTGGACGTGCCCGGCACCGAAGGCCCCGATCCTCACAATCGAGCGCTCAGCAATCGCGCTATTGATCGCATGGTGACTTTGATCGGCGCGGTTTACGAGGCGGTGGGCAGCGATACGGATATCGCGGTAGATTGCCATTGGCGCTATAACGCGAGCGACGTGGTGAAAGTGGCGCACGAACTCGAACCATTCCGGCTGCTGTGGCTCGAAGATCCGGTTCCGCCCAACAATACTGCCGCGCTGAAGGAAGTGAACTCGAAAGTGCGGGTGCCGATCGCAACCGGGGAGAATCTTTTCCTCTTCGAAGGCTTTCAGGAAATCATCGCGCAACACGCGCTCAGCGTGGTTACTCCTGACCTTCAGAAAGTTGGAGGCTTGTCGGTCGCCCAAAGCATTGCACAGTTTGCCGACGTGCACACCATGCCGGTAGCTCCGCACAACATCAGCAGTCCGGTCGGCACTTTGGCGGCGGTTCACTTCTGCGCGGCGACCCCCAACTTTCTTGCGCTTGAGTTTCACGCTTCCGAAGTTCCTTTCTGGAATGACTTGGTGCTTGGGTTAGAGAAGCCAGGGTTGCCGAAGCCGCTGATTCAAGGCGGCTTTATCAAGGTGCCCGAAAGTCCCGGACTGGGAGTGACGTTGAACGAAGAAGTGGCACGCCGCTATGCCCGCCCCGGAGAGCCATTTTTTGAGTGAAGAGATGGGCCGGGCCTACGAGTGGGTACACTGAATCGATGTATTGAAGTTTATGTCAATCGCGAAATTGGAAATCCTGGGAAAAATTGCCGCCACCGGTTTGGTTGCCGTGATTCGGGCCGACAGTTCTGAGCAAGCCGAGCGGATCGCCGAAGCTTGCGCTCTCGGAGGCGTGGCCGCGCTCGAAATCACCTTCACCGTGCCGGGCGCAAGCGGCGTAATCGAGCATCTGGCAAAGAAGGTCTCCGGCCAGATTTTACTCGGTGCGGGTACGGTTCTCGATCCGGAAACCGCGCGCATCGCTATTCTCGCCGGGGCGCAATTTGTGGTCAGTCCCTGCGCTCAACCCCGAGACCGCTCGTCTCTGCAATCGCTATCAGATACCCTACATGCCGGGCGCTGGAACAATCGGCGAAGTGATCGAGGCAATGGAGTGTGGCGCCGACATTGTTAAGGTCTTCCCAGGAGAAATCCTCGGCCCCTCATTTGTGAAGGCGGTGAAAGGACCGCTTCCGCAGGCGCAACTCATGCCAACCGGTGGTGTCAGCATCGAGAATGTCGCCGAGTGGATCAAGGCCGGCGCGGTTGCCGTAGGCGCGGGAGGCAATCTCACCGCCGGCGCCAAGACCGGCGATTTCGCCTCCATTACGCATCTCGCCCGGCAGTTGGTGCAAAAAATAAAAGAGGCGCGCGGCCGATGAACGCAAAGAAGTTGTGGACATCCGACGACGAACTTTTCGCCATCGTGCAACGCGAGCTCTTCACCAGCGTCGTCGGCGATGTGATGGACAAGCTGGGCCTGCAGCACCAGTTTCTGCCGCCGCAGATTCAGCCTCTGCGGCAGGATATGGTCGTAATTGGGCGCGCCATGCCCGTTCTCGCGGTGGATGTGTTTGCCGAGAAAATTGCGGGCAGCGCAAATAAGTTGATGGACAAGCCGTTTGGTTTGATGCTGGAAGCGCTCGACGACCTCCACAATAACGAGATCTATGTGAACACCGGCTCCTCGCCCCGGAACGCGCTGTGGGGAGAACTGATGAGCACGCGAGCCCGCAAACTGGGCAGCCGGGGCGCGGTATTGAATGGTTACGTCAGGGATACGAAGGCCATCCTTAATATGAGCTTCCCCACATTCGGCTTCGGATCCTACGGACAAGACTCGGCGCCGCGCTACAAAGTAGTCGACTTCCGCATTCCGGTTGAGATCGGAGCGGTGCGCGTCCGTCCCGGAGATATTCTTTTCGGCGACATTGATGGAGTCTTGCTGGTTCCCGCCGAAGCCGAAGCCGAGGTTTTCACGCGCGCACTCGAGAAGGCTCGCGGCGAAAAGCGGGTTAAGAAGGCCATCGAAGAAGGAAGTAGTGCGGTCGAAGCGTTTGAGAAGTACGGCATCATGTAAGACAAAAAAAGGACGAATGGGGACATCGATCGTGAGTGCAAGTGTCGTGACTGCGAACCCGCCGCCCCGCGCGCAACAGATACGCAGCTTTCTCCAACAGCATAATTTACGGGCCTGGATCGCATGGCGGCCCGACGAACTCCTCATGCTGTCCGGGTATTTTCCATACTGGGGCGCTTCTTTGCTGGTCTATTTCGCCGATGGCGAGCCCACGCTCTTCGTTCCGCAGCTTGAACCCAGAGACCATATTCCCGATGGATTGCGGATTCACGAATATCCCTGGGGTGATCTCAAGTGCGCCGATCCATATTCGGTGCTGGTGTCGGCGATTGGCGATGAATTGGTCAAGGCAGGAATCAAAGCTAAGCAGGTTGGAATGAATCCCAGCGCCAGCAGAACTTCACTGCCGATTCAGGCGGGCGAGCAAATTCCCATCCCGGAAGATTTTGCCGAGAAACTAGCTGCGCTAACTGCGAAGCCGGACGCTCGGAGCCGGGCAGCCTTTGCGAATCTCTATTTAAGAAAAACTCCGGAAGAAATCCTGGCAATCCGGCTGGCAAATCGAGTCGCGAATATTGGGCTGAAGGCTTTTGTTGAGAATCTGCAGCCTGGGATCGCGGAGGCCGAGGTGGCAGCGGCGGTGGAGTCGGCTATTTGTCGCCAGATTGGCCGCGATGACAGCGATGGTGTATTTCACTCCCGAGGCTGGGCCATGGTGCAATCCGGCCCCAATAGCGCCGATGCAGGGCGCTTTAATCGTTCGACTGGGCGGCGCCTGCAAGACGGCGATCTGGTATTGATCGAACTGGCGACGTGCGTCAATGGTTATTGGAGCGACCTCACGCGAACGGCTGCCGTAGGTTCCCCGAAGCCCGCAGTTGCGCCGATCCTGGACTTGGCCAGACATGCGCAGCAGGCGGCGATTGATGGCATACGTCCCGGCGTTTCGGCCGGACACATTGATGCGTTAGCCAGGGACACGATTGCGGGGCACGGACTCTCCTCTTTCTTCACTCATCACACAGGTCACCATGTTGGGTTTCGCTATCATGATCCGGGATTTATCATCGCACCCGGGGAATCCGCCACGCTCAGAGCCCGGGATGGTGATTACGATCGAGCCGGGCGTTTACGTTCCCGAACGGGGCGGCGGCGCGAGAATCGAAGATAACGTGTTGGTGACTGAATCAGGCCACGAAGTGCTTTCGAGAGTCGCGGGGACCGAGGGCAAGCATGATCAGCATTGATCTCACCGGCAAGGCGATTCTGATCACCGGAGCCCTGGGAGCAATCGCCGAGCACATGGTGCGGAAGCTGGCCGCAAGCGGCGCGACGCTGGTGCTCACCGACATCAAAGACGATGCTCAGGCCCGCCGAACGCTCACTGATTGGCAGATTCCACCTTCGTCGTATTTCTATTTGCCCGCCGATATTACCGACTCCAGCCAGGTAAACGGCGTGGTGCACGCGGCTTTCGAAAAGTTTCCCGCCATGGATACGGTCATCGGCCATGCGGGCGGTTGCGGACTGCATCCATTCGCCACCACATCGGAAGGCGACTTTGAGCGCGTCTTCCGCTTCAACTATTTTGCGCAAACTTATCTGGCGCGGGCCGTGCTCGCGCAATGGATGCAGCACAACATTGCCGGTCACCTGATCTTCACATCTTCTTATGTAGCTCGAATGCCGCACACGCAGATCCCGGCGTACTCCTCGGCCAAAGCGGCGCTGGAAAACTTCGCGCGCAGCCTAGCTCTCGAATATGCGCTGACTGGAATTCGCGTGAATGTGGTTTCGCCGGGAAACGTCGCAGCCGGCAGTTCACTGAAAGTTTTCGACGAAGACCCCGCCTACCGGGAATTTGTGCTGCGCGTATCGCTCGGCAGAAGAAACAGTCCGGAGTCGATCGCCGACGCATTTGTTTTTCTGTGCTCGCCGCTGGCCGCCGAGATCAACGGACAAATCCTCAGCCCCGATTATGGCGCAGGCATCGGAAATCGCCTATGAAGATTGGCCTCGGCCTATACCGTCACATGCTGACGCGCGACTATTACGACTTCGCGCGCCAGGCAGGCTGTACGCACGTCGTGGTTCATCTGGTCGATTACTTCAACCAGGGCCCTTCCAACCCGCGCAACAATCAGCCCACTGGCTCAAAATACGAACCGTGGGGAGTGGCCGGGCGATCCCGATCAGGTTTGGACGGCAGAGGAACTCAAGGCCCTTCGCGCTGAGATTGAAGATGCTGGGCTGGTTCTTAGCCGCAATCGAGAACCTCGATCCCGCGCACTGGCACGATATTCTGCTCGATGGTCCGCAACGTCCGCAACAGATCGAGAAAGTGAAGACCATCATTCGCCGCCTCGGCGAAGCCGGCATTCCGGTGCTCGGCTACAACTTCAGTTTGGCGGGCGTATGCGGCCGTGTAACTGCCCCGCTGGGGCGCGGCCATGCCAGTCACCCTCGGGGATGGACGGTCCCGCCGAAGACGTGCCCATTCCGAATGGAATGATCTGGAATATGGTTTACGATCGCAACGCGCCTGCCGGCACTCTGCCCTCGATTTCGCATGAAGAACTTTGGCGGCGGCTGCAAAGATTTCTGGAAGACGTGATTCCCGTGGCCGAGCAGTCGGGGGTGCGGCTCGCGGCTCATCCTGACGATCCTCCCATGCCGACCATGCGGCAGCAGCCGCGCCTTGTCTACCAGCCGCAGATGTATCAGAGGTTGATCGATCTCGCTCCAAGCCACAGCAACGCCCTTGAGCTTTGCGTGGGAACTCTAGCCGAAATGACCGAAGGCAATATTTACGACGCGGTCGATCAATACAGCAAACAAGGCAAGATTGCCTATATTCATCTCCGCAATGTCGTGGGGAAGGTGCCGCACTATCGCGAAACTTTCATCGACGAAGGCGATGTGGACATGATGCGCGTTCTCGCCATCCTTCACCGCAACCACTTCGACGGCGTACTCATTCCCGACCACACTCCGCAGATGACGTGTGCGGCGCCGTGGCATGCGGGAATGGCGCATACTCTCGGCTTTATGCTGGCGGCGAAGGCGGTCATCGAATCTGCCCAACGATACGGCGCGGAGCTGGCGCCGGCCGCCCATGGAGGCAAGTAAGCTGAACTCCTCATCTGGTCCGGCGCATTCGCGCGCTCCTCTCGTCGTCGCCGCCACGGTATCCACTCTCGGCGGTTTTCTCTTTGGATACGACAACATTGTGATCAGCGGCGCGATTGGATATTTGAGCCAGTTGTTTCACCTGGACGCGGCGGGAGTGGGCTGGGCTGCGGGCTGCGCATTGTTGGGATGCATCGCGGGCTGCGCGGTTGCTGGCACTCTGGCTGACTATCTGGGCAAGAAAAAGGGTCTCGCACTTTGTTCCCTTTGTTTTGCTCTCTCGTCCGTTGGCATGCTCTTTGCAACGGATCTCCATCAGTTTGTTCTCTGGCGGCTGATTGGCGGATTGGGAATCGGAGCGGCGTCGGTGATTGCTCCGAACTACATTGCGGAAATTGCTCCGACACCAGTGCGCGGCCGCTGCGTAACTCTTTACCAACTTGGTATTGTGGTTGGAATTCTCGCCGCCGTTTTCGTCAACATGCTCATTCAACGCATGGGCGATGAAACGTGGAACATATCCACGGGCTGGCGCTGGATGTTTCTCGCGGGCGTTGTGCCGGCGATTCTGTTTGGATTGATGATCATGCCTGCGGTCGAAAGTCCGCGATGGCTTATGAAAATGGGCCGGCGCGATCAGGCCGTCGGAGTACTCGTCAAGATCAATGGCGCTGACGCTGCCGTGCGCGAGGCTGCGGAGATCGAAAAGTCGTTGGCCACCGAAGAGGGTCACATCTCGGAACTCTTCACCACTTTTCGGCGCCCGCTGCTGCTCGGCATCATGCTGGCGGGGTTGCAGCAGATCAGCGGCATCACGCCGGTATTTTCCTTCTTGCCAGAGATTTTTCGCTCGGCCGGAACCGCGACCAGCGACGCATTTGTCCAGTCCGTGCTGGTGAGCCTCGTCAATCTCTCGTTTACCCTCTTCGCTCTCTGGTTGGTGGACCGTGCCGGACGCAAAACGCTGATTCTGGCCGGCACCACTCTGCAATTCGTTTCTTTTGCATTGGCCGGTTGGTTCTATCACATCCACGGCAGCGGCCTGGCAGTCTTGATTGTTGTGATGAGCTTCGTTGCCGGTCACGCGTTCGGCAACGGTGTCGCCTGCTGGGTGATCATCTCGGAGATTTATCCCACAAAGGTTCGCGGGCGCGGCATGTCTATCGCTACGACTGCCCTCTGGGTGGTCGGCTATATGGGAAACCAGATGTTTCCGATCATGCAGAAACATCTGGGATCGGATGGTACTTTCTGGTGTTTCAGCGGCGGCGCATTGTTGACCGTGATCCTTGTCGGTTGGCTGATTCCGGAAACGAAAGGCCGTTCGTTGGAAGAGATCACGAAACTTTGGACGGACGAGAAATCGGTCGTGGCGGGATAATACGGGAGAGGGTATGTCTTTGGCTTATTCATATTCTGATGTCGCCAAGATGATTGATCATTCGCTGCTGAATCCCACGTTGAAGTGGGACGATCTCGAAAATGGCGTTTCGTTGGCGCTGGCATATGACGTGGCGAGCATCTGCATCATGCCGTATGCGCTGAAGCATTGCGCCGAGCGTCTGCGTGACAGTGCGGTTCGCGCGAGCACCACCATTGGGTTTCCGCACGGCGTTCACACCACAGCGATCAAGGTAGCCGAAGCTCGCCAGGCGCTGGCTGACGGCGCCGAGGAACTCGACATGGTTGTGAACATCAGCAAGGTGATGAGCGGCGATTGGTCGTATGTGGAGGACGACATCCGCGCAGTGGTGGACGATACACACGCGGCGGCCCAGAAAGTGAAGGTCATTTTCGAAAACGCTTACCTCAACGATGTTCAGAAGATCCGGCTGTGTGAAATTTGCGCAGAGGTGGGCGTGGATTGGGTAAAGACATCGACAGGCTATGCGCCAACGGGCGCGACGGACGCCGATCTGATCCTGATGCGAAGGCATTCTCCGCCATCTGTCCAGGTAAAGGCCGCTGGCGGTATTCGCGATCTGGACGCGTTGCTGCGGGTGCGGGCTCTGGGTGTGACGCGCTGCGGCGCCACGCGCACGGCCAGCATGTTGGACGAAGCGAGACACCGCCTGGGCCTGCCCGCGATCGTCTTGCAATCCGCAGCCATGCCGCAAGCGCATTAAAAAGAGCTTGAGAAGGGAGATGGCCAGCGTCCGCGTCGGGGGCTCCATCTCTTGTGCGATTCTTAGGGCGCACTGAACGCCCGGCTCTCACCTGGGTGCGGAGGTCAGACTCTTTCCGGCTTGCAAAAAGGAGTCCAGATTTGTCTTGTCGATCAGAGCGGAGCCCGTGTCCACGAAACTCGGGACAGGCGCATAGACATCCTTTGCCCAGTCTGCGTCCAGCGCCGGCGGCTTGTGATGATAAAGAGCGTCGAGCATTTGCATGCCGACATAGGCCATGGTGTATGGTTTCTGCGCGATCGTGGCGGCAATTTTGCCCCTCTGTATCCAGTCAAGCGTCTCGGGATCGGTGTCCATCGCCATGACCACCTTGCCCGTCACGTTGTAACGGTCAAGCAGTCCAGCGACCTCCTTCCCCGATTGCGCTTCGAGGCAGACAAAGGCGTCTACTTTGTCTTTCTCCTTGCCGATGATTTCGGTGGTGGTATCGAAAGTAACCCGAGGATCGCCCTGGATATCGACCACGCGCGTGATCTGGATGTTCGGCGAACGCTCGAGCGCGTCTTTGTAGCCGCGCTGACGATCCTGCAGATTGGGCTGGGCGGGCATGGTGAAAATAACCACGTTGCCCTTGCCCTTGAGTTCCTGCGCCAGGCGTTGTCCTCCAATAAAGCCGGCTTGGTAGCTGTTGGTGCCGATGAAAAACATGCGCTTGCTGGCGGGTGCGTCCGAGTCCATCGTGATTACGGGGATACCCGCGGTCACCGCCTTGTCAATGCTGTCCTTCAGTAGAGCGGGATCGGTGACGCCCAATAGAATGCCCGTAGCTTTTTTTTGCACCGCCTGATCCAGAGCGTCGCGTTCCGCCTTGGGGTCGTAGGTTTGGGGGCCCACGAAATCAACCTTAACCTTCGACGCCTCCGCTGCCTTGGCAAAGCCAGCGCCGGCAGCCCGCCAATAAGGGACCTGCAGGTTGGCGGCTACGAAAACGTAATATTCGTCGGAGTCGTGCGCGGAACCACAGCTGAGGAAAGGCATCAGCAGAACGGCAACGCCAGCACAGCGGAAAAGTTTACGTGAGAGGAGCATCGGATCCTCCTTCGAACGTACGACTGAGTCCAGACGAGCGGAAGTGCCGGACACCGACGAGAACTTCAGCGAGTGGATTGTAAACGAGGTGGGCGAGGGAAGGCCAGAGGGCTAGTGCATCTGTCAACGGCCTCCTCTCCCTTTGAGTTATTCTGCTGAATCATTTCTCGGGCCCTACGGAAAACGCACATCCAGGCTGTAAATCTCCTGCGTGCTTCCATCGCGCATCAGGAGCATCGAGTCATCGGGCGCCAGGCCTACCCAGAACTCCCAGGGATCGAAACCGCGGGGAATTTGTTTCAGGTCGAGCAGGCGTTCGACTTTGCCAGTGGCCACGTTCACCCGTACCAGGTCGTCGGATTTGTCGGAATAATCCTCCGCATAGAGATACTTTCCATCGCGCGACCAGTTCTCGAAACCGAACCGCGACACAGCGAGTTCGGTCCAACTCTTCTTTTCCATGTCGTAGAGCAGCAGCCTGGTGGAGTCGGCAGAGAGGGCCGCCAAAAACCGCCCATCCGGCGAACAGCGGGGACTAAAAAGGTTTTCAGAGCCGGGCACATCGGATATTTGCGAAGTTTTCAAGTCAACGATATGAAGGTTGGGGCCGGTTGCGGACCCGTATTCCAGCCATGGCATTCCCGCGAACACGATGGAACCCGAGTTGGGTGTCCAGGTGGGATCGCCTTGGTTGTGGTCGCCCGCGACCACTTCATGCGGCGTGCCACCCTCGGCGGGGATCACGTAGATCTTCCAAGGTTTTCCCGGGCTCGATGCCATAAATGCGATCTGGGTTCCGTCCGGCGACCAGCGCGGAATATGCGCCTGCATCGGCGCATACGTGAGTTGAGTGCGAGAGCTTCCGTCGGGTTTGCTGCGCCACAGCGTGAGTTCCGGGTGCGCCACGTAGGTGATCCACTCGCCATTGCGCAGGATATCGGCTTCGCCCGCCGATACGCCGGGCAGGTAGATAGAGAACTCCGACTTGGCATTCAGTCGGATCAAATCGAACCGGCGGTGCTGACCGATCACGAATAACTTCTTTCCATCTACGCTCGGCGTCGGATTACTGAACATGAGTGGCGCGACGGTCAGTTGCGTCGGTTCAGCGGCAGCCTTGCGAAAAAGGGACGCACTCTCGCGCAGGGTCCAAATGTTCTGAGTGTGCTCGCGAGTCGATTCGAACAGGAAATATTCTCCATTTGGCGTCCAGGTGCCGTCAGACTCTTGGGCTGGCTTTTTCCAGTCGGGAAAGACCGGGTGCAAATCCTGCCCGTCGGCCGAAACCTCCCACAACGAAGAAGTGCGCTGATTCGTGTCCCGGACCGTGAAGCGAAGGCGACGGCCATCGGGAGAAAATCGAGGTGCAAAGGGAACCCCCGGTACGGTGATGAGTTCCCGCAAATCGGATCCGTCCTCGTTGCACACGTACAGAGTTGACTTCGTGGCAAACACGATGTGTTGGCCACCAGGCGCCCACGTCGCTGCGTGTGCGAGGATGTTGCCCACGGGCCGGGCCGAGCCCGCGGGGAGTGGCAACACCCAAACCGGCCACTCCGTCTCCGAACCCTCGGCTACGCCTTTCAGCAGCAATTTGGAATGGCCGGGGTAGAAATCATAGATGTCGGCGCTGGCCAGCGAGTTTGCCAGAGGTGCTGTCTCTCCGCCCGAGGTCGAAACCTGCATGAGGACCGAGTGGCCGGTCAGATATTCAGAAAAATACAGCCGAGAGCCGTCGGTGACCAGAGAGCGCTTGGAGGCGCCGTCGTTGGTAATCTGCAGCGACGAAATCACAATCGGCGAGGACTCGGGCGATCGTATGAACAGGATGATGATAACCAAAGCTGCGACCGCAAAGAGACCCATGGCCAGCCAGGAAGCGATATTTATCTTGGATTTAGGCTTTTCGTTCGTGACAGCCGAAGCCAACAATGAACGGATTCTCTCCTTCGAATCCGGCGCCGGCCTCAAGGCCGACCCGGAACCGAGGGCTTGTCCAGAATCGACTTCCCGGCGCAGGCGCTCCAAATCAGTCCGCATTTCAGCCGCGCCTTGATATCGCAGCCTGGGGTCTTTCTCCAGGGCCTTTCTGACTATGCGTTCAAGTTCGGGAGGCACCGATGGGTTAGAGCGCAAAGGCCACTCCGGCACGGTGTGAAGGAGGGCGTCAAAAAAAGCGGCGGTAGTCTGTCCCTGAAAAGGCACCACTCCCGTCGCCATCTCATAGAGCACGACCCCGAAAGAGAACAGGTCGGTGCGCAAGTCCAGCGGCTGGCCCAACGCCTGTTCCGGCGACATGTAACGCGTGGTTCCCAGCGGGGAGCCCGGGCGAGCAAGATCTTCCGGCGAGTGCGTGATCCCGCCGAAAGTGTTGCCGCTGACACTGGCTTCGCCTCCTAGGATGAGCTTCGCCAGACCGAAGTCCAGAATCTTGGCGTGGCCGCGCTTGGTCACGAAGATGTTGGCGGGTTTGATGTCGCGGTGAACGATGCCGTGCTTGTGGGCGGCGTCCAGAGCATCGGCGATCTCAATTCCGAGCAACAACAGGGTTTCCCTTTGCAGCGGACGCCCCGCAATGCGATACGACAGGGGCATTCCGTCCAGAAACTCCATCGCGATGAAGGCTTCGCCGTTCTGCTCGCCAATGTCGTAAATCGTGCAAATATTGGGGTGATTCAGTGCGGATGCGGCTTGGGCTTCGAGTAGAAAACGGGCGAGAGTCTGCGGGTCACGGGCAACCTCCGCGGGCAAGAACTTAAGGGCGACAAAGCGATGTAACCGCGTGTCCTCAGCCTTGTACACCAAGCCCATGCCGCCGCTGCCGAGCTGTTCAACGATGCGGTAGTGAGAGATGGTTTGGCCGATCATTAGATGAAGACGACACGTGGTTTTCTGGTCGCTTTCATCTTAAAGACGCGTCATCCGCCAGTCAACGAATGACGCCTCGCGCAACATCATTTGCCGCAATATCGCCAATACGCTAACTGAAAAAATTCGGTTGGAGATTCCGCGGCGCCCAGTCTTGCCTGGTTGGTTCACTGTAACTTTTAACAGTTTCGAATCCATCGAAGACCCTCTAGGCTGGGGACTTGTTGTCGCGCGACAGACGCATTTTGGGAAGCGCCGCAGCGGTCGAGAAAGGACACCGTGTGGTGGATCAGCTACCGAGGTGAGGGCAAGGTCGGCGTCGAAAATATCGGCGTCTTCGAGGATGACGGCACTCCCCGCAAGAAGCATCCCCTGCTGCTCGATCCGTCGCCCGATGCGAACCCGTTGCACATTGCCCGCGGCTTCGCGCTGGTCGGCGACGATCTCTACATTGCCAACGCCTGGCGCAAGGACAGCCATGTCGCCCGGTACCGCCGCCACGGAGACACTTTCCACTTCGCCGAGGTAGTGGTGACAACCAAGCACGTTTCGGCGATGGTCCACCCCTTCGACATAGAGCTCGGCGACGACGGCCGCCTGTACGTCTCGTGCCAGGACACCAACACCGTCCTTGCCATCCTGCCAAAGACGCGCAAGCCCGCGCCGGTGGCGATCCACCTCCGCAAGAGTTTCCCCGACGGAAACTTCCTTCCCGGCACGCTGGTCGCCTCCAGCCAGGGCCGGCTTCCCGAAGTCGGCGACCGCGCGCCGCTGGACGTGCCATCACCACAGGGCCTCGCGGTAGTGCTCGACGAGCACGGCAGACCCCGCCACTCGGTGCGCGGGATCATCGTGCACCGCCGGCTTCTCTACGTGGCCGACGAGGCGGGGGACGTCATCAAGATCTTCGAGATAAAGTCGGGGCGACTCGTGGCGCACATCAAGGAGAAGAAGCTCACGAAGCCCGTACACCTCATCCTGCACGGCGAGACGCTCTACATCGGCGCCGCGGGCACCGGCAGCATCCTCGCCTACGACATCCCCAAAGTGGCGCCGCGCGGCAAGCTCAAGGCGCGCCTGGTAATCGACGGCAAGCTCAAGGCCCCGTCCGGCTTTGCGATCGGCCCGGACGGCGATCTCTACGTGGCCGAACGTTTCGATCAGCGGGTACGGCGCTTCTCCGTCAAGGGAAAGAAAAAGGGGACGTTCATAGACGGGCTCCCGGACATGCCGGAGTTCCTGGTGTATGTGCCTGATCGGGCGTAGAACATCGTGTCGGCGTTCACAGCGTCGAAAACATGCCGGTGGTTGGCGTAACAGTGCGCCGTGAAAGGCGCTGGACTTCAGCCTGTGGAACTCCCGCCCGGTAACTGGTTCGCTTCACCGGGCAATCGAAGCGGCGGCGGAGGTAACAAAACTGTCGGAGCTTTCGATGGAGAGGGTCGTTTAGCGGACCCGGCGAGCGTGCAGGCCATAAACGGAGTGAACGCTGAGCAGGCATCGAAAAAACACTATTTACGACATCTGAAGAAACGGCAGTGGAGGGGAAAAAGACTGTGCTTGTGCGGATCGCCATACCGGCTCGCTGCACTTTAGATGAAACTCCTTTCACAGTATCGTGAACGGCCAGACAGGTGTATGATCCGCTGGCGTTGTTGAAGTCAGAGAGGAGATTCCGCCCAACAATAAGTAAACCGCGAAAAGAACGAAACAAGCGACGATCAAAATCCATTAGACCGGCACGCCGTCGATGCGGGTGGTTGGATCAAAGAAAATCTGCAAGGAGAGGAAAAATACAATGAAACACGTCGGCAAGCTTCTCTTACTACTAATCTTGGGCCTTGGGCTGTCGGCCGTCGTCTTACCCATGAAACAGTCGGGGACAACCTTCAAGGCCTCAGCTGACGACCGGTGCCGGCGTGCAAGAGGTACGATCCGCAGCGTGTTCACCACACAGAACTGCACAAGCCCTGTAGGACTCTGCACCACTGGCACCATCACCGGTGCGGGCCCGCTTGACGGGGCCACTAGTTTCATCGCACTGGACGTAGCTCCGTCTGCCGGCCTGCCTGCGGTCGAACCACCGGCGAACCTTTCCTACTCCGGCCAGGTCACCATCGTTGCGAGGCACGGCACACTGGTGACAAGTGATCTCGGTGTTCTGGACGCAGCCCATCTGGCGTTCACAGAGATGGAGCGCCCCACTTCCGGAACGGGTGTCTTCGCGAATCCGGGAAGTAGCGTCTTCTTCATATCGGGATCCATTGTTGACAACGGGCAAGGATTCCAAGGAAACCTGTCGGGCATCGTTTGTGCCGACGACAATTAGCCTATTCGGGGTCAAACCCATCAAGTAGCCCACTTGGGTCAGGCAAGCTTCATGCAAGCGAGTGAGGCTAGCCATTGAGCAAACGTCGAACCAACCCAGCGCGCGTTAGAAACGGCGACCCGAAAATCGCCAGCGCGAGAACGGCAATTCCGAGATAGAGTGACTCTCCTGACGCGAAGCACGAAGCGACGGGGTTCATCGCAGAAATCGTTATCAGGTGCGATGCCGCTGAGAAGTCGGGTTGCGGTTGTAACATCGCCGTTGCGCTCATTGACCCGGTCGGGGCGGGCGGCCAAGTTCTCAATCAGCGCAATCGCGCCTGTTTGTGGCAATTATTCGAATTTCCGGGTGTTTTAGCCTGAATGGACCGTTAGCGTGAACTCGTCATCGGCCAGCCTGGCGGTCGGCACTTCCGAGTTTTTCTGTGACAATCCGCCGACCAGAAATTGAGTAGAATCGTTGGGCTCGCTACTTCGTTTTTGAACCCTGGCAACAGCCGGTTCAAAATTTGGATCTTTGATCCCCGAGGTGTTTTATGAAGCGAGCTCTCCCTGCCCGAATTGTTCTGCTCTCAGCAGCGCTTTTGTTGCTCTCCCTGGTTGCGGCGCTGGTTTTCCGTTCCGACATGTCAGTTGGGGCCGCGTCCGAGTTTGAAGGTGTTCTTACCTATCACAACAACAACATGCGGACGGGACGGAATTCGAGCGAGACCTCGCTCACCCTCAAGAACGTAAACTCTAATACGTTTGGGAAGTTGTTCGTGATCCCTACAGACGGGTTGGTGGATGCGCAGCCCTTATATGTCCCCAATGTGGCTATTCCAGGAAAAGGCACGCACAACGTGCTGTTTGTGGCCAGTGAAAATGACACCGTCTATGGGTTCGACGCGGACAGCGGGGCAACACTTTGGCAGGTGACCACGCTTAAAAAGGACGAGACTCCTTCGGACCATCGCGGATGCGGACAGGTTACGCCGGAGATTGGAGTTACTCGACTCCTGTAATTGATCTTACAGCGGGACCGCATGGGACGATTTATCTGGTCGCCATGAGTAAGGACTCGAGTTCTAAGTACCATCAACGCCTGCATGCACTGGACATTACGACGGGCGTAGAGGAGTTCGGTGGACCCGTGGATGTTGCGGGCCAGTATCCGGGGACGGGCGATAACAGTCAGGGAGGGAACGTCATCTTTGACCCGAAGCAATACAAAGAACGGGCTGGTCTGTTACTGCTGAATCATATTGTGTATACGTCATGGGCTTCTCATTGCGACGACCGGCCGTATACCGGATGGATTATCAGCTACAACGAGACAACCCTGGTTCAGAAGTCGGTGCTCAACGTGACGCCGAACGGTAGCGGAGGCGCGATCTGGGCGGCTGGGGCGGGACTCGCGGCGGACGAGAGCGCAAATATTTACTTTCTCGACGCCAATGGGACATTCGACACCACGCTGAATGGTAGCGGATTCCCGGCGAATGGTGATTATGGGAATGCGATCATGAAACTCTCGACCAAGAAGGGACAACTGGCAGTGTCCGACTACTTCAACATGTATAACACGGTGAGCGAGTCGGACGTGGATGAGGATCTGGGATCCGGCGGCGCGATGGTGGTACCGAATTTCAAAGATGCCAGCGGCGTTGTGCACGAACTGGTGGTGGGCGCCGGAAAAGACGCGAACATCTATCTGGCGAATCGGACTAACATGGGGAAGTTTAATCCCAATAACAATAATCAGATTTACCAGGAATTGACCGGCGTGCTGGCGGGTCAGGTGTTTTCAGCGCCGGCATTTGCCGACAGCAGCGTTTACTACGGTGCGGTGGGTGACCACATCAAGACTTTCTCGTTCAACGCCAGTGGCCTGCTGAACTCTACGCCAACGTCGGCGACGGCCACACAGTTTGGATACCCCGGCGCTACGCCGAGCATCTCGGGGAGTTCGTCCAGCAACTTGATTTTGTGGGCCACGGAAAACACTTCGCCGGCTGTGCTGCACGCCTACAGCGCAAAGAATCTGGGCGTGGAGTTGTACAACTCGAATCAGGCCGCGGGCGGGCGCGATCAATTTGGGGACGGCAACAAGTTCATCACACCGACGATTGCGAACGGCAAGGTTTACGTCGGGACGACGAACGGCGTCGGCGTGTTGGGTCTGCTGCCATAGAAAACCACACTGCCTTCCGACACGTGGGCTACTTTTGAAATGAAAGTAGCCCACTATCGGGGCTGGTACCGAGTTGAACTCCACCTCTCTTTTCCGGCGAACTCAGGCAAGGTCGTAACGATCAAGGTTCATCACCTTGTTCCACGCCGCCACGAAGTCCTTCGCAAACGCCTGCTTCGAGTCGTCACATGCATAGACTTCCGCGATTGCCCGCAGCTGGGAGTTCGAACCGAAGAGGAGATCAACGCGCGTGCCGGTCCACTTGATTTTGCCCGTCGCGCGATCGCGCCCCTCATACACGTCTTCGGATGTAGAGTAGGGCTCCCACTTCGTATTCATGTCGAGCAGGTTGACGAAGAAATCATTCGTCAGCGTCTCGGGCCGTTTGGTGAAGACGCCGTGTTTGGCCTGCCCGAAATTAGCATTCAGGGCGCGCATGCCGCCGACCAGAACCGTCATCTCGGGGGCAGTCAGTGTCAGCAACTGCGCCCGGTCCACCAGCCACTCCTCAGCCGACAGGGACTGTCCGCCGCTTCGGAGATAGTTGCGGAACCCGTCCGCTGCGTGCTCCATTACGGCGAATGAGTGCACGTCGGTCTGCTCCTGTGAGGCATCAGTGCGCCCCGGCGAGAAGGGAATCTTCACCTCGTGCCCGGCCCTTTTCGCGGCTTCCTCGATGGCTGCGCAGCCGCCCAGAACGATCAGGTCAGCCAGCGAGACCTTCTTCCCTTTGTTCCCGTTGGACTGCGAGCCGTTGAAATCCTCTTGGATCGCCTCCAGCGCCCGCAGAACCTTCGCCAGTTCGGCCGGCTGGTTCACTTCCCAATCCTTTTGCGGTGCAAGGCGAATGCGCGCCCCGTTCGCCCCACCGCGCTTGTCGCTGCCGCGGAACGACGCCGCCGATGCCCAGGCAGTCGTGACCAGTTGGGAGATCGACAGTCCGGATTTGAGGATCTTCGCCTTCAGAGCAGCAATGTCCTTCTCCCCGATCAACTTATGATCCACGGCGGGAACAGGGTCTTGCCACAGCTGGGGCTCCTTCGGAACGAGCGGACCAAGGTACCGCGAGATCGGCCCCATGTCGCGGTGCGTCAGCTTGAACCACGCCCGCGCAAACGCGTCTGCGAACTGATCCGGATGCTCGTAGAAGCGCCGTGAAATCTTCTCGTAAGCAGGGTCGAGCCGCAAGGCGAGGTCAGTGGTCAGCATGGAGGGCGCGTGGCGCTTTGACGGATCGTGCGCATCCGGCACCGTACCGTTGCCTGCGCCATTTTTCGGTCTCCACTGATGCGCACCGGCCGGACTCTTCGTCAGCTCCCATTCGTAGTTAAACAGGTTGGTGAAGAAGTTGTTGCTCCACTTCGTGGGCGTCGTGGTCCAAATGACTTCCAGGCCGCTGCCGATCGCGTCATCCCCTTTGCCCGTGCCAAAATTGCCCTTCCAGCCGAGGCCCTGCTCCTCGATGCTGGCGGCTTCCGGCACTGGGCCCACCAGTGCCGCATCGCCAGCGCCGTGGGTCTTGCCGAAGGTGTGACCGCCGGCAATGAGCGCAACCGTCTCCTCGTCATTCATCGCCATGCGGGCGAAAGTCTCTCGGATATCCCGCGCCGCGGCGATGGGATCCGGCTTTCCATTCGGCCCTTCCGGATTCACGTAGATCAGGCCCATTTGCACGGCAGCGAGCGGATTCTGAAGATCCCGGTCGCCGCTGTAGCGCTCGTCCGCCAGCCACTTGCCTTCCGGGCCCCAGTAGATGTCCTCTTCGGGCTCCCAGACGTCCTCGCGCCCGCCGCCAAAACCGAAGGTCTTGAATCCCATCGAGTCCAAGGCGACGTTGCCGGCGAGAATTATGAGGTCGGCCCAGGAGATTTTCCGGCCATACTTCTGCTTGATCGGCCAGAGTAGCCGACGCGCCTTGTCGAGGTTCACGTTGTCCGGCCAGCTATTGAGCGGCGCGAAGCGCTGCTGACCGGCTCCGGCCCCGCCGCGGCCGTCGCCGATTCGGTACGTACCCGCGCTGTGCCACGCCATACGAATGAAAAGTGGCCCATAGTGGCCAAAGTCGGCTGGCCACCAATCCTGCGAGTCCGTCATCAAGGCATGGAGGTCCTTGATCACGGCATTCAGGTCGAGGCTCTTGAATTCTTCCGCGTAGTTGAACCCCTTGCCCATAGGATCGGATAGGGGGGAGTGCTGGTGCAGGATTTTCAGGTTCAGCTGATTCGGCCACCAGTCCGCATTCGTCGCGGCCCCAGCTGCGGTGTGTGTGAACGGGCACTTTGCTTCGGTTGACATAATTGCTCCTTCCTGTAAGAAAACTGTGACGAACTACCAAACCATCCTGACTTTCCCGCTCGCGCAATCGCCGAGCTTATCAAGACTTTCGCTGTCGGAAATGTGGGATAAGAAATCCATTGGGTACAGGATGTTTTGCTTAGGTTTTTGCAAGGCAGCGACGACAGAGGCCAAAGACCTCGATCAACGGCTGCGTCAGATCAAAGCCGTCCGGCAGTTGCCGGGACAGCCGTTTGAAATCGACGAACTCTCCTTCGATGTCCTGCACCGATTTGCAGCGGGAGCAAACCACATGGTGATGCGGTTTGAGATTGCCGTCCACACGCAACGTGGACGCATGAGGACTGACCTCTCGCAGCAACCCACACGCGATGAAAAGCCGCAAATTGTTGTAGACCGTGGCGAGAGAAATGGATGGAATGCGGCGCCGGACCGTGGCGTAAATGTCTTCTGGAGAATAGTGTCCGTGGGAAGCGATGACGGCCTCATAGACCACCTGACGCTGGTGCGTGACCGCCAAACCGTGCTTCGCGGCCAGCTCACGGAACTGTTCATGGTTGAGACGCATGATTATCGGATGAGAATGATTATAAAACGACCGAGAGCAGTGTCAACGGAAATCTTTCCTTTGACCTCGAAGACGTCGGTCGGTCGCAAGACCAGACTGTGGATCAGCTACCGCGACCGGCATCGGGGCCCGCTTCTGGATGGATTGTCGGCAAACAGGAAGTGATCTGATGCCAGCGTACCGCGATTAGTAATGACAACAGGCCGCGAGCACATGCAACGGGATGGATCAAAGGGTATAGTGGCATAATGCTGAAAACAAATGACCGTATCAAAGCCTAGTTCGAACCTCGGCCGTCATGTGTTTGGAGTGGCGGCTTTGGCCTCTGGCCTCATCACGCTGGTCTGGCACGACTACAACGACTCGCATCAGCTGCGTTACATTGTCTACGCCGCATCCGCTGCCCTGATCTTCGGCGGCGCCGTGATTCAGGTCGGTCGGATCGCGAAAGCGGGCGCATCCGCCCTTGGTGCGGCTTATCTTGTCTTCGTCTTACTGTGCGTGCCAGGAATCGTCGCTGCACCGCAAATCTACAATAGCTGGGGCAACTTCTTCGAGCAGTTCTCTCTCCTGACCGGAGCGACGCTCGTTTATGCGCGCTTGTCATCGGCATGGTCACCGGAAACGCTTCATCGGATCGGCCGCATTCTTTTGGGCATCTGTGCCGCTTCCTTTACCCTCGAACAGGCGATTTATCTTAACGCTACCGCCAGTCTTGTTCCGAAGTGGATTCCGCCAAGTCAGATGTTTTGGGCGGTAACGACGACTGTTTTCTTCGCACTCGCGGCTGTGGCTCTTGTTGCAAATCGAATGGCGCTTCTCGCGACTCGCCTACTGACAATGATGCTCGTGATCTTTGGGCTACTCGTGTGGGTACCGTTGGTTCTTTCGGATCCCCACAGTCACACGAATTGGAGTGAAAACGCCGAGACCTTCGCGATTGCCGGAGCAGCATGGATTCTCGCTGATCTCCTTCGCGAGTATCGGCCTTCGCTTGCCAGCAGATGAAAAGGCGCGAGCTTTAGGTCCACCAATGAGTGAACCGTCCAGCAGTAGCGGCGATAAGCCTCGATGTATTGACCCGCCATCTCGTCGCGTCGCTCGTGACGGTCAATGAGTTCGGAGATTTCAGGCACGTGCGCTCTTGCAACTCGTAGGATGGTGCGGCTATTGAGGCACCGGCAAAACGACCGGATCCCATGGCGCGATCTCTCGGGTACCCAACCGTTGGGCATTGCCGCTGACTTAGGTGGGCTCAGGCGATTCGTCTGTGGACTGGCAGTTTTGCCAGTTGCCATAACCGCGGTGGTGCTCGTAATTTCGACCATCCGTAGAATGCGTCTGGGGTGATGTGAAGAGGCTTGGCGGCGGTCCTTGCGTCCGAAAAAAAAGAAGAGAAATTGAGAAGTCTTTAAGGAGAGTCGCCATGAAAGCGTACCTATCCCGCATATCCCTTTTCGTCATGGTTCTAGTCGTTTGCCTCTCACTGGCGGCCGCCGCCCAGGACAAGACACCCCCGGAGGCATACTCCGGCGTGGCCATCGGTACCGGCGGAAGCGTCGGCGGTAAAATGATCTCGTTTGATTTCCGCATCACACAGTACACGACCGATGCAGAGGTCCAGAGTTTTGCGCAACTGTTGAAGGATCAGGGCACGGACGCCCTTCGCCTTGCCTTGGAAAAGGAAGATAAGGGTCGCATCAGCGTAGTGGGTTCCACCGGCAATCAGATCGCTGTCGCGCGTAAACGCCAGGAGGGCTCGGACACGATCATCACCATCGTCACTGCTCGTATTATGCCTTTCATGGAGCTTTATCGAGGAGGGCGCAGCAAAGACTACCCGTTCGGTTTTCTTCAAGTGAAGGTGGATGCTACGGGCAAGGGCACAGGTCAAATCATGGCTGCGGCCAGGATCCGCTTCGACAAGAAAAAGGGCCAATACGAAATCGAGAGCTTCGGCAACCAGTACATCAAGGCTACCAACGTCCGTCCGCAATAGCTGTTGCGACATCTCCATAACGCTCATCCTATGAAAGCAGTTGACTGCGCCAAACGCAGCCACTTAGTGCCAAAAACCTTTCTCGAGCGCCTACGTTTGTGCAAGATTATTTCTGATCAGATTCGGCAAGCTAAGGCCGACATCCTATTGGTGCTTCTCATGCCCAAAAGGGATGGAGCGAAGGCGCTGTGTCAAGGAGCCTGATTCAATGAGCCAACCAGCAATGGGAGGAGCCCGATGAGTGAGGCAAAGCCGTTTTGTATTTCCAAGAAGGAGGTCTGGGAAGCGTACAAACGGGTCAAAGCAAATAAGGGAGCAGCGGGGGTTGATGTTAGACTGTTATTTCTGCCAGTTGTGCGCATCCTCCTGAGTCGCTACGTTCTTCGCATCGTCGTAGATGCAGATTTAACTAAAGTCCGCAATCTCCGAAGTACGCCACCCTTGTCCGAAAGGTCTTGTCCCGTGAATAGACGCTGCAAGACCTTTTAATTATTCCCCGCCGATGCCGACGCTGTTCGGAGCCACTGGCGTCGTGTCGGACAAAGAATGAGGTGAGACGTGAGCAAGAATCCAGAAGTCATCAGGCTGCAAGAAGCCCGTACCGACAAAATTCCATGGAGAAAGTGGGGTCCCTACCTCAGCGAGAGACAGTGGGGTACGGTCCGCGAGGACTACAGCCAGGACGGAAATGCCTGGGACTACTTCCGCCATGACCATTCCCGATCCCGCGCCTATCACTGGGGTGAAGACGGTCTTGCCGGCATCAGCGATGACAAGCAGTTGCTATGTTTCAGTGTCGCTCTGTGGAACGGTAAGGATCCAATACTCAAAGAGCGCCTGTTCGGGTTAACCAACAGCGAGAGCAACCACGGTGAAGACGTCAAAGAGTATTACTTCTATCTGGATAGCACACCAACGCACTCCTACATGAAGTACCTGTACAAGTATCCACAAGCAGCGTTCCCCTACGGTGACCTGGTCGCAACGAACAAGGGGCGTAACCGAGGCGAAATGGAATACGAGCTTCTGGACACCGGCGTCTTTAACGCCGATCGTTATTTCGACGTCTTCGTGGAATACGCCAAGTACACGGCCGAAGATATCCTGATCCAGATCAGCGTGTTCAATCGAGGGGCGGAGCCCGCCACATTAGACGTTTTGCCGACTCTCTGGTTCCGCAACACCTGGACATGGTGGCCTGGCACATCAAAGCCGTCCTTAAAGCAGGTCACGGGAGAGAAAGGATCTTCCGTTGTCGCAGTGGCTCACAACCAACTAGGTAAACGCTATCTGTACTGCGAGAAAGATGCTCCACTGCTTTTCGCCGAGAATGAGACGAACAACGAGCTGATATTCGGAACGCCGAACGCCAGCCCCTACGTCAAGGATGGAATCAACAACTACCTGGTGAACGGGAAGCAAGATGCCGTCAACCCACAGCACACAGGAACAAAAGCTGCCGCTCACTACCGAATCAGCGTGGGCGCAGGCGAAACCGCCACGACTCGACTGCGCCTAAATGACTTGGCGCCTGCTGCTATGGGTGATCCCTTTAGGAGCTTTGGTCAAATCATGCAGCTTCGTCAAGAGGAGGCGAACGAGTTTTATCGAGACATCACACCGGAACGTGTCAGCAAAGATAAGGCGCTCGTAATGCGCCAGGCCCTGGCCGGGATGCTTTGGAGCAAGCAGTTTTTCTTCTTCGACGTGGACCTATGGCTGAAGGAACATGGTGTCGATCCGATGAAGCCCACCGGACGTTTCATGAGGAACAGCGAATGGTTCCACATGGTGAACCAGCACATCATCTCGATGCCCGACAAATGGGAGTATCCATGGTATGCGGCGTGGGATCTGGCTTTCCACACGATCGCGCTCTCCACGGTCGACACGGACTTCGCCAAAGAACAGCTCGACCTGATGCTGCAGACGTTTTTCTTGCATCCCACGGGTCAAATTCCAGCCTACGAGTGGAACTTCAGCGACGTCAATCCGCCGGTACACGCCTTTGCCACCATTTTCTTGTATCGGACCGAGCAGGCTCTAAAAGGGCAAGGCGACCTCGATTTCCTCCGGCGATCGTTTGCCAAACTGACGCTGAATTTCAGTTGGTGGGTAAACCGCAAAGACCGGTTTGGCAAGAACCTCTTTGAGGGCGGTTTCCTAGGGTTGGACAACATCGGCGTCTTTGACCGCAGCGCGCCGCTGCCGACCGGTGGCAGCCTCGAGCAGGCGGACGGCACAGCGTGGGTCTCCATGTTCTCCCAGAACATGTTCGAGATCGCCATAGAGTTGGCGGCCGATGACCCTATTTACGAAGACATGGCGCTGAAGTTTGCTGAGCATTTCATTTGGATCGCGCGCGCCATGAATCAGACAGGTCCCGAGGGGATGTGGGACGAGGAGGATGGGTTCTACTATGACGTCCTGCGCCTCCCCGACGGTAGCGCCAGGCGACTGAAGGTCCGCTCCATGGTGGGGCTATTGCCCTTATGTGCAACCACTGTGATCGAGCCGTGGCAGCGCGAACGGTGCCCCCGAGTATTGGAGAACCTACGGCAGCGCCTCCAACGTATGCCCGAACTGAAAGACAGCATCCATGCAACCGGCCCCGGCCATTACGGGTATGGCGAGCGCGGCATCGCTGCGCTGGTGAATGAGAAGAGGTTACGCCGGATTCTGACGCGCATGCTCGACGAGGACGAATTCCTCAGTCCTTATGGGATACGAGCGCTATCGCGCTACCATAACGAGCATCCGTTTGTCGTCCAGGTGGAGGGACAGGAATACCGGGTGAATTATCTTCCGGCTGAATCTGATACCGGCATGTTTGGCGGCAATTCTAACTGGCGTGGGCCGATATGGATGCCAGTGAACGCGCTGCTGATCCGCTCCTTGTTGTCGTTCTATCTCTACTACGGTGACAACTTCAAAATCGAGTGTCCCACTGGTTCGGGCAGATTGATGAACCTGTTCGAGGTCGCCCACGAAATAGCCAATCGTCTGGAAGGGATATTCTTGCGGGATAAATCCGGCCGGCGGCCGGTGTATGGAGGTTCGGAGAAGTTCCAGACCGATCCTCAATGGAAGGATTACATCCTGTTCTACGAGTACTTCCATGGCGATAACGGCGCGGGCTTGGGAGCGAGCCATCAGACCGGCTGGACCGGTGTCGTCGCCAAACTGATCGAGCTTTTCGGCCGGGTCGACGGAGCTCAGTTACTCGACGCCGGTAAGGCTGGCGCATTTGTCAAAAAAGAACCGGCAGCGGATAAGCGGGTCGCATGACTTAATTCGGGTCTGCCTCTGGACGATAAAGCAAATGTTATGTCCTGCTGAGTTCCAGTCGCCCACATATCGGGGGAGGTCAGTAGTAGTAGCAGGCTGAAGACAGTGAACGAGCCGCCGCTTATAATTCTGCCAAACGCTCGACAACTAATGAGACTTAGCGCCCACCGCGCCTCGGGCGTCATCTTCGGATTGACGGAGAATAGTTTCGGGGCGAACAGGCAAGACAGATGCCTTTGCGAAGAAAAAGTCGACGCCGAATAAGCGAATCGCGTAACTGGACTTACACTCTCGACATAACCCTTACTACCTTCTTACTCCTGGGCTTAGCTGTGTATTCGCCAGCCCAGCTTCCGAAATCACCGACGCCCCCGCCAGCCAAGGCCGGCCCTACGGCACCAATCGACCCGCTCGGACGTGAAACTCCGCGTGGTGCAGTGATGGGCTTGCTGAAAAGCGCCGAACGCGAGGACTACGAGACCGCCGCTCGTTACTTGCAACCGACGCCGGGACTTAACACGAACTTGGCACAGCGGGCCGAGGAACTCCAGGCGTTGCACCGGAAGTTCAAGGGCAGCATCGACTTGCTGAGCCAGGATCCTAACGGCACGGTTGATCCTGGACTTCCGCCCGGCCAAATACGTGCTGGCGTGTTGGTCGTGGGCAGCACGACCGTGGATGTCATCCTGGTGCGGGTGGATGATCCGGAGGCAGGGAAAATTTGGCTGGTTTCGAAAGAGACGGTCGCGAGTATCCCAGAGCTCTATGCCCAAATGGAGAGCGCAGCGCCGACCATAGTCGATCAAATCATGCCTGCCGCGCTGACTGGCCGGCGGCTACAGGGGATGTCTCTAGCGCAATGGCTCGGGTGGTTGCTCTCGATCCCGATCTCGTGGTTGCTGGCTTGGCTGCTGAGTTTTCTCGTCAGCGCGCCCCGACGAATCTGGTACAAGCTCCGAAAGCGTCCTTTTCGAACGGTATGGGATACACCACTAGGCATGCCGCTCAGGTGCATCATTGCGATCTTACTGCATAGCCTTTTCGTCTACCTGCTCGAGCCGCCGCTTTTGTATCGCGTCTACTACTTTCGTTTGCTGGCGGCGCTTTTGATGGGATGTTTCGTGTGGCTCGTGAGCACAATAACGGATCGAGGCTTCGAACACGCGGTGAACCGGTCGCGAACGCAACACAAGGGCGGGGAGTCGATCCTCGTCTTGATGCAACGACTCACCCGCATCGTGCTGCTGATAATCGTATTAGTCGCCGTACTGGCCATATTTGGGTTTAACGTAAAGACGACGCTTGCTGGCCTCGGCATCGGAGGACTCGCGATCGCTCTGGCCGCACAAAAATCACTTGAGAACCTCATTGGCGGGGTCTCGTTGCTGATGGACAAAGCTGTGCGGGTCGGCGACTTCTGCAAGATCGGCGATCAACTTGGTACTGTCGAAGATATCGGGCTCCGTTCTCTGAAGCTGCGAACGCTCGACCAGAATCTCTCGGTAGTTCCTAACGGATCGCTTGCACAAATGCAATTCGAAAACATGGCGCGCCGCAGCAAATTGCTCATTAACCAAACTTTCTCGTTGCGAATTGAAACCCAAGCCGAACAACTACGGTTCGTGCTGGATCGCGTACAGAGCATGTTGGACCAACATCCTGCGATCGAACCCGGGACCTGCAGAGTTCGGGTAACGAGTTTTGTCGGCGCTGCGTTCCAGTTGGAGCTATTCGCCTATGGCAAGACGGGCGATTGGGCGCAATTCACTGTAATTCGCCAGAACGTGATATTGAAGATCGCAGAAATCGTCGAAGCTTCCGGCACTCGGTTTGCGGCTCCGACACAATTGGCCTACCTCTCCAGAGACAAAGGCGTCGACGCAGAGATGGCGAACGATATTGTGCGTCGTGTGTCCGAACTCCGGGCTAGCGATGAGTTCAGAAACCCAGATGAAGCGCGAACCGGCACGGAATAGCGTAGTATCGAACGACATACAGTGCGTGTGTATGCCTGGGTCACGAGTCGTGCAAGGCCTCAGGGTCTTTTAGATGCCTCGCAACAAGGATGGAAGCTGCGATCAGGAGCACACGTTTGCGGCCCTCGTCCATGAGGACATCGTAGCAAGTTCGCGTTTCGTTCGCCTAGAGCGTGGCTAATCGATGTTTAATCATGAATCAGGAAGTCGGTCTCAACAAGAAGTTGCGCTACGGGTAGAATAGAGTCGCACTGACTCCAGCAGTGATGACGTTCCTGAAGAAACATCCGGCGGTCGCTTCGCACACCATCAACTTGGAGCCTCAGCAAGAAGCCGGCTCTACAATTCGAAGAAAAGGCATTCATCCGGACGATGAACGTCAAGGGCAAAGACAGGAGAGGGTTGAGACTGGAGCAGAGCGCATGCGCGTTAAGTCCTCCAGTAGAGTTTAGATTCCAGACTCTTCTGACCGACGGCAGTATCAGACGCTCACAATTGTCAGCTGAGGTCACATTCCCATATCGCACATTGAGGGGTTTTGAGCGCTATTGCCTTATAGTTACTTAGCCCGAAGAGATTACGAGATGGGATTTGCACAGCAGTGCCGTCTCGTCGGGTCTGTGCAAATCTGCGTTTTCGGGGATGGGGTGCAGGGGAAGGGGATCCCCTTCCCCTGCATCAGCAATGGAGAAGCCCGGGAGCAATCGGATTTCTCGTTTCTCACAGGTACAGAAAAAGCGGCACCGACTGTGCGAATGGTTGCGGATGAAGTTTTCTGCTGGCTTTCTACAATGGGAGCCGTCAGAGGCGTCCTGCGGTTACGAGTCCTATCGCCAAACACGCGATGTTTTAAATCAGAATCTCGAACCGCGGGACGCGCTTTGCTTCCCAAACGAATGCTCAGATGAAGTCTGGAACAAGGCAGTCAAGAGGGCTCACTATAAGGGTTTCGCCGAAGCAAAGCCAGCCTCTGCAGGATGTGGAGAGGCAAGGAGGATAAGGACTATGGCAGCCAGGGAAAAAGTCGGGGAGCCGGAGTTTGTGGCGTTCGTAGGCATGGACTGGGCCGATCAGAAGCACGTGTGGTGCTTGCAGGCAGCCAATTCGGCGAAGCGGGAAGGCGGAGAACTGGAACACAAGCCAGAAGTGGTGGAGGCCTGGGTCAGTGAACTGTGTCGCCGCTTCGGGCACGGTCCGATCGCAGTGGCGGTGGAGCAGGTGAAGGGCGCGCTGGTATACATGCTGGGAAAGTATGAGTGCCTGCATCTGTATCCGGTGCCGTCGACGATGTCGGCGAGCATGCGGCAAGCGCTGTATCCGTCGGGGGCCAAAGATGATCCACGAGATGCGGATCTGCTGCTGGATCTGCTGCTGCAGAACCGGGACAAACTACGCCGTTTGACGCCGGATAACGAAGGGACGCGGCGGGTACAGAACCTGGTGGAGGAGCGGCGCAAACTGGTGGAGGAAAAGACGGCGCAGCTGAATCGCCTGACCGGATACTTGAAGGTGTACTTTCCGCAGATGCTGGAATGGTTTGCGAAGCTGGATACGAAGTTGGCGTGTGAGTTGTTAGAGCGCTGGCCGTCGTTGGAGGAGTTACAAGCGGCTGCGCCGGCGGAAGTGAGGAAGTTCTTCCGCCAGCACCGGGGCCGGCATCCAGAGCTCACGGAGTGGCGCCTGCAGGGGATCGGCCAGGCCATGTCCGCGATTCGGGATGGAGCCGTGATCGAGGCGAAAGGGATGGTGGTACAAGTGATCGCACGAGTGCTGCGCACCCTGCTGGAGGGCATCGCGGTTCTGGACGGCAAGATTACGGAGGCGGCGGAAGCCCACCCCGATTTTTTCATTTTCCAATCGTTTCCGGGAGCCGGAGCAGCGTTGGCACCACGTTTGTTGGCGGCACTGGGCTCACAACGCGATCGTTATGCCAGTGCAGAAGAGGTGCAGAAGTACAGCGGCATTGCCCCGGTGACGGAGCGGAGCGGGAAAAAGAAATGGGTGCATTTTCGCTGGGCGTGTCCGAAGTTTCTGCGGCAGAGTTTTCACGAATGGGCGGGACACTCGATTGCCCAGTCGGTTTGGGCGCGTGCCTATTACCAGCAACAGCGCCAGCGTGGTAAGGATCACCATGCTGCGGTGCGAGCCTTGGCTTTCAAATGGATTCGCATCGTGTTTCGCTGCTGGCAAGACGGTGCGGCGTACGACGAGAGCAGATATCTGGCGACCCTGGCCAAGCGTGGCTCGCCCCTGATTCCTGTCTCGGCAGCCGCAGCAACGAGCCTGTGAAATTTATTGTGGATTCTAAGTGAACCTGAAAAGGGAGCTAGTCGAAAAATGCTTGACAAACATACTCAGACATCTGGTTACATCAACAAGCCGAGGTTTCTACCAAACCGTCGAACGCACTGCACAGGTCACTAGCCATTTTCAGTTGACGAGCGCCTCGGCAAGAACTGGCGCGTTGTTGACGCTCAGATGCTCTGGGCACGGAATTTCTCTCGGCCTTGTGAATTCCAGATGGCACTTCTGCGCGTAAATCCAAAGATGCCAGCCCCAGCGTGATGCGAGTCGCTCCTCGATCGAATGAGGAAGCAGCTTTCCGATAACCGGCAGCCAGTTCGGATTCCAAAACATGACTTCTGTTTTGACATTCTCGAATCGCCGGAACATTTGCTGCGCCGATGATTTTGAGAAAACTTGTGAAAGCGGGTTGTCGGGGCCGTCGGTATTTCGGTTGAGCATGTTTCGCATCTCTACGTAAGAACCGGGGTCCTTGCGGATGAGTTCTGCATGCCGCCGCAGATCTTGCTCTGTCTCGCCAAAGATTGCCCCAGACAGCTTGATACCCAGCTCTGTTCTGAGCAGATGCGCGCGCAAGCGGCGGACGATTCCCAGATTTACGTAGTAATTGAACGATTCGCGGTAATAAAGCATGATCACGGCCCGTCCGCCTGGAGAGAGCACCCGGTGAACCTCGCGGATAGTTCGGGGCGTATCGGGTGTGTGGTGAAGCACTCCATGGGAATAAACGAAGTCAAAAGAGCCGTCAGGGAAGGGCAAGTTCTCAGCATCGGCCTGGACGAACCGTCCTTCCAGATTTGCCAGTCGAAAACGCCGCCGCGTTATGCTCACCGCCGCGTTCGTCAGGTCGACTGCGGTGTAATGAGCACCGGCGCGAACGAAGCGTTCGGCCTCGCTGCCGCATCCGCAACCGATTTCGAGCACCCGCAAGCCGCGGGTTTTTTCAAAGCCGACCGCCGATTGTAGACGCGGATGCACTTTATACCTATGCTCGTCGAGGCTCCGATAGAAGGCGGCGGTCCCGCGCGGCTCATTCGTGAACCATGAGTCACACGGCGATTTCTGCCAGAATCCCTGAACCTGCCTTTTGATGTCTGACGAAAGCGGAGAGGATGCGGAATTCACCTGTTCGGATACTGCATAAAGCGCAGGAGTGGCAAGAGTCAAGGACATGGCGCGCCCCATTCTCCAGGACTCGAATCAATATCGAGAACCCGGACTCGCGATTGCGCGCATTATAGGAGCATTGCCTTGCTCGCACCAGTCGCACCGCTCTTAAGTAGAAGCCGTCACGCTGATAAGGGTTGGGAGCGCGGGACAGTCCGTCGTAATTGTCCCCTTCGCCTCGACCATGCTTAACAAGGTCACGATCGCTGGCGAAACAGTGCGCCGTGAAAGGCGCTGGACTTCAGCGGGTGCAACTCCCACCCGGGAACTGGTTCGCTCCACCCGGTAGATAGGATGAGAAGGTCGACCCCCCGATCACGGATGGCGTTAAGCTACCAATGATCAACGCACTCTGAGGTGCAAAACAACGGCTAAGGAGATCGACCTGGAAGAAGCATAACAATTCTGGAAAGAAGAGTGAACCGACAACGAAACGGGTGAAGTCGCGGGGCCCAGTGCACCGGGATACGAAGGAAGTGCTGGCAGAACTGGTGGGAAAGCTGAAGGAAAAGCTGGATCCGAAAAAGGTGGCAGCAAGGAGCGCCGGAGCAGAGCATCCGCGAGGTGAGCTTCGCCCCAATCTCGATCGTCTGATGGTGGGTGTGGATCTGGGGGACCAATGGAGCCACTACTGCATTCTGGGTCTGGAGGGGGAAACGCTGGCGGAGGGACAGTTGCGTACGACGCAGGAGGACATTGCCTCTGCGAGCGGGGTGGGAAGAATGCGAAGAAGAGAGCGGCGGTAGCGGTGGCGCGGAAGCTCGCCGTCTTACTGCACTGCCTCTGGGTGAGTGGAGAAGTCTATGAGCCGCTGCACCAGGGCATGTCCGCGACGATAGCGCCGGCGGAGGCTGCCTAAGGGCCAAGGCGAGCCCAACCAGGAAACACGCCATCGAATCCGAGAGGACGAGTCGGAGCGATTGCTGTAGAAGGCAAGACCAAGGGAGTAGACATGAGTTGATGGGTCCAAAGCCAAGGGTTATCTGGAAAGTTTGGCAGGCGACGACATCCACCGCCTTGTTCGGGTGACTGCGTTTCGATTGCTGGTCTATTGAAGACCGCCCGGTAGATAGCAGCACCCAACAATCCCAGGTTCGTCACGATGGTGATGGACCTGGACTTACGATCGAACCCCAAACTTGCACCGGGCCCAGACGCGGCCCATTCAGAGTGCGGATAGAAGCACGGCAACGGTGGGAGGTCGTCGTCCAGAGTTCTAGTAGGACTTGGTTCGAAGCGCATCCAGGATGGTCTGGGACCGAAACGAAAAGATGATGGTTGAGAATGCCAAGGCGGAGTTTGGCTGCCGACGAGGGCGCTCCAGAAAAAGCGGAACCCACTCCACTAAGGAACGAAGCTCCACTGAACTGCGTTTCGCTTCGTTCCGAGCTCGATGATGAAGTGACTTGCGGGGCTGTCAAGGTCAAGATGAACGTCCCTTCAGGGCGCCCTTGACAGCCCCGCAAGTCACCCCGGAGGTTTATGCAGCACGGAAGAAAACTAGCAAGGTTGCACGGGAAGACAGACAAAACGGGGGTGCTGTGGGTCGACCGAGTTGCCAGTCGTCGCTCCTGCGCGATCCTAACGCAAAAGTTTCTGTGGAAATGTGGCGAAAGCCACAAAGAACCAGAAAAGTAGAAAACCAAGAGACGGAGGGACGGTGGACCTGATGTCCCAAACGCAACACTTCATGGCGCCGACATGGATAGGATGAACAGCGGTTCTTGAGGACAGGCAGTTTATCAGTAGCGGATTGTCGGGATGCCATTTCACTGCCGCGCATTGAGCAGCTTTTCCTGCGAGGAAGATAAGCAAGTCTTCCAGAGGATTTGCAGGGGATAACTGAACCAGCATGTGGCTTTCAGCTGGCAGCACGGATGGAATCGCTTCCCGAACTGAAAGGAACGCGAGCGTGGATCGTAGTACCGCACTGCGGTTGCGACTCAATTGAAAATGCTCCGTTCAGCAGTTTCAGTCGCTCCTCCATGCTGATAAGGCCAAGCCCTCGGCTCTGCTTTGCCGCTTCGCGGTCAAAGCCGGCGCCGGAGTCGCTCACCGTGAGATGAATCTCATCCGACGATCCCCACAATTGCACTTCGAAGTGCCGCACTCCACTATGTTTGGCCGAATTGTGCAGAGCTTCTTGCAGAACTCGGAAGAGGCACAGAGAAATGTCCGGAGATAAAGGGCTCGGCAGATCGCGGGTTTTGAAATCAATTTCCACCTTTTGCTGGGCGCCGAATTCTGTGCATAAGCCTCTCATGGCCGCAGCAATTCCCAGATATTGCAGTTTTGCCGAATGCAACTCGTGCGACAAGGATTGAATATCGGTGGCCATCTCCGTGGTCTGCTTCTGGAGTTCGCCGATACGGCCGCGGATTTCTAGTAGATTGGAAGGATCTTCCTGGAGTTGTTGTAACTCGATGGCCAACAGCGCCAGACGTTGACCGATGTCGTCATGAAGCTCTCTGCCGATCCGGGCACGCTCTTGTTCCTGTGCCTCAATTAACCTGCGGCTAACGTTTGCGAGCGCTACTTCCGTCACTTTGCGATCGGTGATGTCGATAAACGTGACCACTGTCCCGACAACTTCTTGCCCTCTCCGCTGGGGATGCGACCAGTATTCAGTGGGGAAACTTGTTCCGTTCGCCCTCCAAAATACCTCGTCGTCAGCGTGGACTTCTTCCCCGGTTCGAGTTGCCCGGGTAATTCGACACTCCTCGGAGGGAAATAAGATGCCGTTTGCGCGAGAGTGATGAATCAGATCATGCATATTCTTACCGAGCAACTGGTCCATGCGTTCGTACCCCAAAATGCGGAGGCAAGCTGGGTTGCAGAGTGTGCATCGGCCCTCAAGATCACATCCGCAAATGGCTTCGGCAGTCGAGTCGAGAAGAAGTCGAAGTTTATCCTCACTTTCCCGCTGTGCCTGTTCTAGCTGTTTCCGCTCGGTAATATCCGCCACCATTCCAATCATCCGCAACAGCTTTCCTTGCTCGTCAAAGGAGCCTCTCGCGGATTTCTCCAACCAAAGAACCGAACCATCGGGACGCAAAACACGATATCTAATCTGCTTAGTCGGGTTCTGTGGAGTAAGCTCGTCAACCGCACCGACAAACAATGCGCGGTCTTCTGGATGGATGGTGGCTAAGACTTGCTGACGAGTAAGCAGTTTCTCCGGATCGCTGTAACCAAGGACATTCGCGTATTCCTCGGATCGCATGACCTTGTCGGTCGCAACGTCCCACTCATACGCATACATCTTTGCGGCGTGAGCCGCCAAACGAAAACGTTCGTTGCTCTCGTGGAGTGCCTCTTCCGCCCGCCTGCGCTCTGTGATGTCCTCCACAAAGGCAAAGACCAGCGGCGATGATCCTCCATCGCCGTCCTTCAAAAGAGAGACATTCAGACGTCCCCAGAGCTGAGCGCCGTCCTTTCTCTTATAGCGTTTTTCCAGCGAGTACCGGTCGATGACGCCTGAACGGAGCTGTTGAAAGAGGGCCCAATCGTCTTCGGAATCTTCGGGGTTAGCAAACTCCGAACAACCTATGCCGCACAGTTCGTCCTCCCGGTATCCCAGCAAGGAGCAAAGCGCCGGGTTGGCGACCAAGATCTTCCCCTCTAAATCCTCCACTGCGATCCCCAGTGACGCTTGCTCAAAAAGATGACGGAAAAGCTGTCTAGCCTGTGCTGGCAACGTTTGCGAGGACATATCCACTCCAGAACTTCATAGCGTTCTTAGCGGCCACCCTAGCACCTTTCGCCGCAAGAGTGAATTCTAACGGATTAAGGTAGCAGTGGGACAGGGAGGCGTTGTCTACGAGACGAGGACTCGACCAGCAGACCAGCATGATCCATCGACGAACGATCTCATCCACATACATAAAGAATTCTCCATTAGCGTAATCGCCGTTTGCGTCAACTATCGGAAAGGCTCAATCGGATGATGATCGGCTGGGCCAACTACTCCTGTCTGGGGCCAGTCAGCAAAGCCTACAGTGCGGTCGATCAGTCGATCTACACGCCCGCCGGAGGCTGCGTCGCTTCTCACAACCGAACAGATCATGGGAATGGACACAAAATCTATGGCGGAAGCCTGGAGACTGTGGGACCGGATCTGGGCTGATGATCGAGTTGTTTTCGTGCCCGAGCCGGAGGATATCGAGAAGGAGTTCCGCGCGCTCTCTCGAATGCCTAGTCGCTCTACAAAGGTCTGGGCAGACGCGTACATGTTGGCTTTCACGGCCGTGGCAGGCTTGAAGTTGATCACGTTTGACCGCGCTCTGAAGTCGCGCGGCAACGATGTGCTCGTGCTATAGGACAGCTAAGCGGATGCGGCTGTGCACCGCCAGAATGTCATCGGGTGAAAATGTCGCGAGTCTCTTTCGCCAGCCGCGACCTTTGAGCCCGCACTGGACCAGTCATTCCATCTGCAGAACTCGCCAGTCGTTGATCCGCACCGCTCCCGTTTCGCCGTACGCAAGCTGCTCCGTTTCTGAAATCATGCCCGGCCATCCCCGTCCGCGAATAAGTTTGAAAGTGGTATCGTGTGCTCATATGATGTTCGCTTGAAGCAGTTGCCATCTCGGAGTGTCCTTCACCAGTGCTTTACCTACGTCTCGCCCCAAGCCGGCGATGTATCCCTGCTGGAGACTATGCTTCAGGAATTTACCGCATTCGAACGTCTTCCCGTCACTGTGACCGAGGCAGATCTTTTGCGCGATATACAGATTCACTTCCCTGTGAATGAATCCGATGTCTTGCAGTCGAGAAGAGCAGATTCGCGGGGCACGCAAGCATCGACCGGATCGGTCTTTTGAGTTGGAGACACGCGGTATGCTAGGTGGATGGGAAAGACGCTCCGGGATAGCGAGGACGCTCTTTTGAAGAAAATAACCGTGGCCAATTATCGGCAGGATCCATACTACGCTCGGATTGTGAAAGCGGTTGAGGGTCTTCTTCGGGAAAAGGGATTCGTTGCTCCGTTGGAACTCTTTATTCGTATGGATCTACTTTCCCCGGAATCGGTGGAGAACTGGAGGCGCGGCCGGATTGCGTATCTCGAGAGGGTCATACGCTGCAATTTAGGCAAGGCCAGCCGAATCTTGCGTATTTTGCGGATGCACGCGCACGATCTGGATCTCAAGCCCTCGCTCACCGTGTACAAACGATGGACCAAGGGCTCTCGCCCCCTCTTGCGGTTTTCAAAGACAGGCGACCACAATATTGAAGACGCTTACGCTCGTCACTTCGTTTCTCCACGTAAAGGCTCTTTTGGAGCAGGAGTGAAGGATGTTCTCGTTGACTCTACGGGGACTCACATGACGGGGGACCAGCGTGACGAGAGATTAACGTACCCAGTCCAAGGGTCATGGCAACGTCCTGAACGGCGCAGCCGGAGTAGAGATTGATCTCATCAGGAAGATCCTGTACTGGCTCTCGTTGGACGAGCGGGCCCACGACCTGGCTGCCCGCGTCCTGGCAAGGCTCTGAGCATTGATTCTTTCAACGGCGAAGGTGCTAAGAAACGCATGGGCAGTCATTGCGCTGGGGGGAATCCGCGGGAAACGTCTTTGACGCAGTAAAAAGGATCACCGACTTTTGCAGGATGGAAGTGAAGCTTCAGTTGTGCAAGCTATTGATTTCGTTGGCGTCCTCTCCGGGACTTGAAGCCGCGTTCGCGCGGTGAAACGGCGCAAGCAAAATGGAACACGTCAAACGGGTTGGGGAGTGGTCGACTTGCTGGCGTGATGGTTGCAGTGGCAGTTGTCTGTTCCAGCCCGGTAGGGGCCAAGCTTCGCCACTGCTGAGTCCGCGCAAGTAGTTCTGATCAAAGTAGTTATTGCCGATGGCACCGATCAATTACCCCACAATTTACCCGCAGTTGCTGGATCACTTTTTTGTTTAGCTTTAGCAATTGGAGGTATGTAATTGAAAACATGGTGGCCAGGGACGACCGGGATCTATCACCTACGCTTGATGACAAAAACGGTCTTGTCGTCGACACGATCCGCTTCACTATTCTGCGTTAGGCACTCGTCCTGTTTAACTGCATGTCTCAGGATCGCGTTACAAACTTCTTTTGCAGGCTCATTTTTGTGTTCACGGATTACCTGTTCGATCTTCAGCCGGTCCTGCTCATCGCTGCCATCGTAAACGCCGTCCGTATAAAGGAAGAGGATGTCTCCCGGACTCATGAGAGTGATTTCCGCCACGGCGGATGACTCCATTTTGGGCGTCCGTGGCGTCATGGAAAGATACCTGTTCCGATCTGGATCGTCCTCCGGAATCTCCAACCCGAGAGCGAGGAACTGCGCCATGCGAGCTTTACCGATTTCGACGAACCTTTCGTATTCCGCGGAAAATACTAACGGCGGCGGGTGGCCGAAATTTACGAAGCGGAAATGTCCACTGGGGCGTATCTCACCGTACAGCATCGTCGCGATCTCCCGAGAATTGTCATCTTTACCCCGGCCCAAAGCGTTTCGTGCAGTGACTGACTGGCCAAGCCTCAGATTGATCTTCCCGAACATCTCTGATGTTGTTCTTCCGTTCCGATCCAACTCCGCTAGCATGAATGCATGGAAGGTGTCGTGGACAGTTGACGCAATCTTCGCCGAGATAATGCCGTGCCCCTCGGCGTCAACCAATAGCACGCCCGCGGTCGTGTGGAGTTCCTGGAGGTCCTCGGCAATTCTCAGTTGCTCTGACCTTTTCGCCCTTCTGTATTCCGCGGCAACGGCATCAGTGTAACCAGGCTTGGACTGCAACCACTCCACATGAGCATCCACCGAGTTTCGAAGGGTCTGGCCTTTCAGAACAGGCTCCAGGTACTCCTCGGACAGCTTGAGTGCACGTGCGATACGGGCGTCGATGTTGTAACGCTGCTGAAAGTTGATGTACTCAAAGAGATCGCCGCCCACCGGCCCGGCAGGAATGGAGTTGCCATACATATCGATGCCGTCGAGTCGGGGAATGGCACCCTCAACCGGCATCAGCCTCTTGCGGAGGTACTCGTCGATGGTGAGTTCTACTTCGGGTGTCGCCATAACAACGATTCTGTAAGGCAAGTTCCCTGTTGCACATCCTGGGCTCGCCAACGGGAACGATTGAATTATACGGAAGCTCGGCGCGGACAGCCTTTGCAACAAGATGAACTATGCCCAGACGTGATTACTCGTTGTGACCTTGAGAGAGAAATCGTGCGGCTTCCCTTTTTTGGTGCAGGAGCCGGTGCGAATGCGGGAGAGAACTGGCGGCTGCTAAACGTGTGCTATGCGCGGAAACACCAGATTCCTGATTGATTCTGTGTTGGGGTCGGTGACAGGGCAGCGTTCTAACCAACCGAACCACCTCCCCTCTGTGTTTTCTTACTGTTGTTGGGAACCCGCGTATTTACTGGCTTTCCTCACGTTCAATCGTTTCGCCTGCGTCGCTCATTTCAACCCAGAGAACCAATCAACCCAGAGAACCAAATTCCGAGGTTAAACGTCACCATGGACACCATGCTAAATCGCCATCCAAAATTCTCCTTCAGGCAAATACCAACCCAGAGCAGCTGTCCCTGCCCCGTGAATGAATCGTAACAGAGGAAATTCAGATCAGTACACGCGCACCAAATTTGCTCAAAATCTCAAGCACGCACCTTCTCCGACAGTCACGATGAGCACGATGTTGTCGGCATTAAGGATCATTATTTATTCGGGCGTCTGGCTTGCCCAAAGGAGATCCCCAAATGACGCACAGACATCAACGAGGTTGGTTAAAGAAAGAAAAACGCAGTCAAGGTGAAACTTGGGTCTTGTTCTTTCGTACAGTTCGGAAATCCGACGTAAGCGAGTCGAGAACAACATTCCAATTGGCCTTGTCGAAGACTTCTCCAGCGAAAGCTGTGCATGGGCGGAAGTCGAAAGACAGCACCTCCACATCAACCAGGTGGATTTCCGCGGATGTGTAATTTTTGCGGATCTGGCACATCACTACGCGGAACATGAGCTCGCCGAACCCACCGAATCTATCCATCCAAAAGCACATACCACCATCTTCATGTCTACTCATTTGATTCGATCCTGAGTCTGGGCGAGTTCCACGTGTGCGGAGCATTCTTCGTCGTTCGCCACATGATTGATCCGCGTGTTTACGGGATAGCACCGCATCAGCCGATCTGAACGGCTTGTGCCGGATATTCGGTCACCGTAAAATCCTACGCATGGAATTTTTCCAGCTTCACCATCCGCTAAACGCGACCGTTTTGTGTGACCGCAAGGGCTGTGAACAAGTGGCCGACTACTTGGAACTGGACGATCACGGTCAAGAATACCGGGTCTGCGCTTCGCACACCGACAGCAAGACGCATGCTTCGCGGTTGCCGACGCGGAAGCCGAGTCCTGATCTTCCTTTCCGAAGCCGACCTGCCGCTTGAACCGTTGGCGTTGCCCCTGCACACGGCGACTTGCAGACTACGTTGGCAAGAGCATGCAAACGAAAGCGCCCCAGACTCCGTTTAGAGTCATGGGACGCTCTCGAAACAGCCCTCCCCCGAAAACTGCTCAATTCCAACTTAGGCTCCGTCCCAAACTTGGTGAATAGCTCCTGCGTGCCACTGTGGTGGCACTGTTGGGCTAGTATGGCGAACGTTCGGCCTTCATCGGCTGTCCGCCCGATGTATCCTTTCACTCATGCCCTCCACAGCGACGTTTCATGAGTCCCGACGAAGTATTCGCGTCCCTCTAAAGTTGGTTATCACGGTTGAGGGCGGCGTCCTGCGTCCCTCCGGCACGCTTGCGGGAATCGATCATCGAAACCAAAGCCAGCTCGATTGTTGTACGACCTGCTGAAGCCGCTCCAGATTGTGTCAATCTAACGGCAGTTTGGAAATTTGAGTGAAGCGAGCCACGTGTCAAAGGCGAACGAGCCGTCCACCGGATAGAACTCGGTCGTGTACCAGAAGGTGCACGAGTCCGCTCCATCGAGGGCCATGCTCGAATAGTCACCCCAGCGATCGAACGAATTATATTGTGAGCCCAAGCCCTGTTTGATCAGAGCCTCGGCCTCCGTGGTGCCAAGGGGATCACCCGCAGTCTGGCCGGAGTAGTAGATGGATGGGTAGTCAATCGCACTCGAGCGGCTGTACCCAAGGGCGATATCTCCGTTCTTGTCCATAGCCACCGAACCCATCCAGCGGTAATAGCCGTCATCCGGGGTCTGCCCTGATTGATACAGGGACAACTTCTTAACATTGCCTAGCCCCTGGGACCGGAACTCGTACCATCTCGTTGCCACAGCAGTGGTGTTGTTTACGCTGTGCGCGACCAGAAAGTGCTGCGTGCCTCGCTCGTTGAAGTGTGCCAGCCGATACATCAGCCGATCGCCGAGCGTGTCAAGTAGGTCTACCGGACCAAAAATCCCTGTGGAGACCGCCGAGCTCGGCTGTTGGACACAATCGGTCGTGAGGAAGGGACCGCTAGTGCATAGCGCCAAATCGAATGGGGGTACACTGATCGGCATGCTTCCGTCAACCCCGGTGAGGGTCGACCTCGAAGGGTTTCCGAAATTTACATCGAATAAATACTCGTAAACGTGCGAGTCACCGGGTAAAAAATTGTCGATGGCTCCCATTAGGACCTCAGGATTCGCCGGCCCGTGATCCGAGTCGTCATCGGCTGGCAGCATGCTGTCGTCGAAATACGTGCCATTGGAGTTGTCAAAAATGCAGACTTGCGTCGCCTTGCTGCTGCCCTTCAGCATACTCTTGGCATCATAGGCGCAGACGTTCACACCGAAGACAAGGATGGGGTCGAAGATGTTTTGGGTCTGGTAATAGGCACTGCTTGTAAGCCCCCACTTCGGGTAGTCGGGGAAGCCAGGCTGCGGGAAGACGTAACGGTAATAGCTGCCCGTCGCGTCCGCAGTCTGCGACACCGCGACGCATGAATAGTAGGGAGGCCCGTTGAACACGTTTTGGGCTGCTAGCCAGCGGTGATTACTCTTATCCCACTGGATGATGATGTCGCCGTCGTTGTTCGTCTCGCACGGTGCGCCAAGTCCCTTCCAGAAGTTGGTGCCCGCGAAAGGCCCCGCGATCAGATGTCCACTGGGCTTGTCAAACACGGCATAGCAGATGTTTATCCACTGCACTACCTGGGTGTCGCCCACCGCCGCATTGGTGTCGGGAGGCACGAGGTATTCGCCTGTAACACTCGCGCAGTTAATACCTTCGGGAGTGCTGTAAAAACCTCCAACCTGTCCGACCCCTTCGAAACTCAGGCCGGTGGTGGCGCTGATGAGCGAGCCGGTCAAGGGCTCGAGGGCACCTGCCACCTTTGTGGTCTGGTTCAGCTGAGCACCTGGCGATAGATATTTTATCTTCATAATGGGCGCGTGCGTCTGACGGACACTCTGCTGAGCCGGAGCTTCCTTCAGCAGCTCCGTGAGCGACCGCGAGACGTCAAATTGAATTGGTTCGCTTGCTACCGCATTGCCGAGCACCTGAGGCTGGGTCGCTGCCTGCTGCGCCGCGACAGGAAGGCCGCACAAGGCTACTAGAATCAGCGCAGATAGGACTGCAACTGAGAACCACAAAATTCTCCTGCTGTCTTTTTTCATAATCCAATACCCTTTCTCTCTAAGTGAATATTTTCGATTGTCCGAAATGAATGCTGCTTTAGCTATTTGAGTCAGACGGGCTTGGCGCCAGGGACGTCTATGTTTTCTTGCATAAGAGATGGAAACCGAGTGGCCTGGGGCCTGAAAACACGAACACCATTTGGGGAAATTGCCTTGCGGGTCAGTGATTACTCGCTGAAGCGCGTATCGTTAACAGGGTTAGCTGAGAACGACGTGAGTGCGGTGGGTAAGACGGCCGAACCCGATGGCATGATCCTCTCAGGTGAAGAGTTTGTCAAGATGAATAATTAATAATGTCGTTAGCACATCAAATGTCCGGTCGAATTAGCACGTGAAATGTCCGCTTTGCAGGCGGTGAGAGTAGGAGAACATGGCAAGCATGTTCTCTTACTCGAAGGCCGCGATGGAGCGGGCGATGAAGATTCAAGAGGTGCTGTTGCGAGCGATGGCGAAGAAGATCACATGGTGGCAGGCGGCCGAGATTCTCGGTTTCAGCGACCGGCATCTCCGGCGGGTTCGCGAACGGTATGAGCAGTTTGGCTATGAAAGTATGTTCGATAAACGTCGCGGGCAGCCTTCCCCGAAGCGAGTGCCCTTCGCCACGGTGGAGAAAGTGCTGGCGCTGTATCGGGACCAGTACTTTGATTTCAATGTGCGACATTTTCACGAGAAGTTGCGCGAGCAGCATGCGATCGATCTGAGTTACACCTGGGTGAAAACGGTGTTACAAGGGGCGGGGCTGGTGGCGCGGGAGCGCAAGCGGGGAGTGCATCGCAAGCGGCGGCCGCGGCGTCCTTTACCGGGCATGCTGCTGCACATCGACGGGAGCCGGCATCAATGGTTCCAGGACGAACGCTGGTATGACCTGATCGTGATCCTGGACGATGCCACCAGCGAGATCTATTATGCGCAGCTGACGGAAGAGGAATCCACGTTGACGGTGATGGCTGGACTGAAGGAAGTGATTGAGCGCAAAGGAGTTTTTTGCGCCTTGTACAGCGATCGCGGCAGTCATTTCTGGCTCACCCCGAAGGCGGGAGGCAAGATCGATCGGCACCGGCTGACGCAAGTCGGTCGGGCCCTACGCGAGTTGGGAGTGCAGATGATTCCTGCTTATTCCCCTCAGGCACGTGGTCGATCGGAACGGAGCTTCGGCACTTGGCAAGGGCGCTTGCCGCAGGAGCTGCGGCTACGCGGAGCCCGCACTCTGGAGACAGCCAATCAGTTTCTGCGCGAGCACTACATGGCTGAGTTCAATACTCGCTTTCAAGTACCGGCGGCGGAGCGCGGCAGTGCCTTTGTGCGCCGTTCCAGTCGAGATCTGGATCTGATTTTCGCCCTGCAGTTCGAACGTACCGTCAACCGTGACAACACGGTCAGCATCCAGAACCTGCGCCTGCAGATTGAGCCGGTGCGTTGGCGCGCTACTTTGGCGGGCTGTTCGGTCACCGTGCACCAGCATTTGGATGGAACTTTCACGATTACCCACGGCCCCCAGCGACTGGGGCACTACAATGCGGAAGGAAAATCTCTGCCGAAGGAAAAAATCGGCGAGCGCAGGGCTATGGAAAAGACGCAAGACGGAAAAGTCCAAAAACCGACTTTCCCGTCTTGCTTGGAAATCCCGCAAAATGCGCGGGATTCCCACTTTCCCACAGCCCCGGCTGCGGGAGGAGATTAAACCGAAAACCGGACATTTCACTTGCTACGAAAACCGGACATTTTAATTTGCTACCAACAGATGAATAATTAATAAATGTAGAAAACGCAGAGAGGTTGTGAGGAGTACGTATCCGCTCTGGCATTGGGGATTCCATCCTTCGCTATTTTGTCGAACTCGGGCGCAGGGAAGTGATCCGTGGGCGGACCATCTGCTCTGATTCGACCCAGCAGAACAGCGGGATTGGACTTAATCCAGCCGAGGCGCAAGCAATAGTAAAAAAATCCGATCAACCTCTCCTGTTTCTTTTTCTTCGCAAGAGGGCCATCGGTCCGGTGTCACGAAAACCTTCGAGATCGGCAGTCGTGATCTCAGTAATGTGTGTGAACCCGTAGGAAGTCGACCACGCCAGGAACTGCTTCTCGAAGATCGTAGTCAGCTTATCGAAAGTGGAGTCGGCCAGATTCTCGTTGCGCTTGCTGTTCAGAAAACGTGCCACAGCCTCTTTAACTGTTACTAGAGTAGGCTCCGGGCGAGAAACCTCCTCGAGTCCTTTTTGCTTCGCCTCATATTCCATTATTGGCGGAGCGTTATGAACGCGGCAGCGTTTTGTTGACGAGCAACCTGCCATTTTCGAAATGGGAAGGCATTTTCAAAGACGCGATGACCACCGCGGTCGCAATCGATCGTCTCGTCCATCATTGCGTGTTACTGGAACTGAACATCCCGAGTTACCGCATGGAACAAGCCAAGAAGAATCGGGATGATGGCTTGGAGTCCGCAGAAGCAAAGTGAACATCGATGATTTCTTTAACAACAAAAACGGGGCGGCCAACGGGCTGTGGAAAAAGCCGGGCCGTGGAAAGCGAAAAAAACCAAAAGCAGGTTTTCCTCCCTTCCCACCGCCCTTGGAAATCCCGCAAAACCCTCGGGATTCCCACTTTTCCCACAGCCCCGAACTGTTGCTGGTATCTCTCAAACAACATCGGGAAATCTAATTGTCGTTGACCGGAAAGAATGCTTGACGCCGGACAAGTGGGTATACTTCGGGTAATCCCACTGTAACCAGTACCCCGTACTCTTTCGCCAGGGTCCCACGAATCGTAGACTTCTATCCGAGGGACCGAATGATCTCATGGAAGGCGCTGGGTGGTGTCCTACTCTTCGCCGGGCTGCTGGGCGGCATTAAGCTCGTGTTCGACCTGTTCGAGAACAAAAAGCCCAAGTGAATGGCACGAAACCCATTTTTCCGCGTGCTGCTAGGGATAGAAATTAAGTTCTATGAGTTCTTTGGTCTCTTGGGGCGTTGGTACCCACTTCCATTTTTCGATCGAATCGACCGCTGCTTTTACAAATACGGGACTGCCGCCAAGCACTTGAACCGTTTTCATCTTTCCGTTCGGCGCGACTGCGACCTCCACCCTGACGGTTCCGGTGATTTGCATCTTTCTGGCTAGCTCCGGGTATACCGGGACCACTTGGCTTACGATCTTCCGCTTGACTTGAGTGTCTTGAGTGAAAGAAACGGAAGGAGCGAATACGACTACTGCCAAGGAAGCTATTAAAAGGGCTCTGAAATAGGGTCGCATTGGTGGCTTCACTTGCGACGAGCTTACGGGCAAATTAAATGATCGTAAAGATCTAAAGATCACTCCGGTAACTATTGTTTGTGGTACTTATTTCTCTGCGTTCGGTGGGCTGATGCAGGATTTCTGTCAGAAGGTCACGTGCCGAAACCCAAGCGCCCAATATCAGCAGCAGGCGAGAAGAGAATCGCAGCCGCTCAGCGGGCACGGTGGGCGAGGCTAAAGGCGGGGAAGAAGTAGTGCGTAGAAAATCAATCACGACAAAGTGCGGGCATCCTAGGAGTGCTTCAGCTTAATGTGTGCGCGAAAAGCTTTATGGAGCATTTCAGTGGTTTCTCCCTGAGTACTCGGTCCATCGGTCACGGCTTTTTCGACGCAGATGATGTCATGGCACTCAGAGCACTTGCCGAAGCGATGACTGGCGCTATCCATTTCGTACTTTGGTCCAAGCCAACCCGCATCGGTCAATTCTGGTTGTTTCATACCCCAGTTTCCCACAGACCGAACGGCTTAGCTACCCCTCTATATTCAAACTGGCCCACTACCGAAGACGGGGCTGAGCAGTAAACTGGCGTCCTGCAAACGACCAAAGAGGCTCCGCAGATTGAAACGCGGGGCCTCGCTTCATTCTGCCTTCCCGTAGACACCATCAATCGCCATCTCCAAGAAACCAAGAAACAACCGAAACAATCGCCACTCGCAGAAGTCGTTAAGGCAATGGCGAAGCCCAGACTGGCTGGGCCTGCGCGAGAGCAAGGTCACATTTCGCAGAATGAAGTTCTAGTCGTGGAGAACAATGTTGAGAAGTGAACTGTGAACCTGCAAATCATCACCGCCGTGATAGTCAATGAAACCCAATTTCCTAAACCTGTTCATGAAAAAGCTAACCCGCGAGCGAGTCGCGCCTATCATCTCTGCGAGAGTCTCCTGACTGATATTGGCGATTAGAGTCTCGGGCACGCCTTCCTTGCCGAAGTGAGCCAGCAACAGCAGTATCCGAGCTAGTCTCTTTTCGCTGGAATTGAAAAGCTGATCAACCAAGTCCTCCTCATACCGGATGTTCCGGGTTAACAAATATGCCACGAACATATCGGAAAACGCGTGTTCCCGGTGAAGCACTTCTATCATGGACTTCTTGTCGATTTTCATCACGGAGCAATCGGTCATTGCGTTTGCGGAGCACAGGCGCAGAGGCTGCCCTGTAAGGCAACCTTCTCCGAAGAAATCGCCCTTGTTGAGAATGCCTATTGTGGCTTCCTTCCCGATCTTCGACACAACGGTGAGTTTTATCTTTCCTTCCTGTATATAAAAAACAGCATCGGATGAGTCGCCCTGAGCAAAGATCGTCTGCTTTTTGGGAAAGGCTGCGATCTTCCTACCGCCGTCGATGGTCGAAAGGAATGTCTTGGGATCGAATCTGCTGAGTTTCTTGCCCGCTACCACATTTGTCATGATTGGCCCTCCTCTCAAGGGTTGCGAATGCGCAGAAGGCAACTTCCTATGATGAAGGATGAATGAATGCGCAAGAAGGGCGAGAACAACGTCAAGTTCGCGAGCAAACCTGCGATCCACTCGACGCAATAAGGATTTCACCCTTGGTGTCGAAAGTCAATCCGTCCCATCTTGCTGACTTTGCTGCCCTTCGCAACTGTAATTCCGCCACTCGCGCCCACTTCACGCCTCAAACTGTCTTTGCGGCTTCGGCTACCCAGCCTCTCGCGAATTAGATTCAGCTTTTGGCGCTGGTGTTCCTTGGGTGATCCGCGCAAACATGAGATGAAAACTCCTTATCGCGCTGCAACTCGAAGTTCCGCATCACTTCATCAAAGGAATTGCCAGTGACCGAGCCAGCAGGGTTGAACACCCAAGCACATTCGGAGCAACCAAAACCACGACAACGTATTTCGTCGATCCATACAAGCCTGCGGGGCATCCGTCCTTTAGCGTCGGTTTGTGACACGATCCACTCCTCCTCGGGAGAATGTTTTGGGGGAGGAGACAGGGGGAGGAGACAGGCGGAGGAGGAACGTGCGAAACTCGACATTGATAGTGCAGTTATGTTGCCAACAGACGGAGTGCGGAACCAGTAGCTTAGGTGGAAATCGGTGGGGTTAGTCCGTAGCTCTTGCACAACGCGAGGTACTTCGTTACATTGTTACTTTCGTAATGCTGGTGCCTGGCGGGTGATGCGGCACTCCTGGCTGAGTCCCCGAAGTGGACCACTTGAGCCAAGGATTGTCCCACTTCGTCCTTATAGGAGAGCGGAAGATTCCGGGGGGTAGTGTTGCAACTTTCAAATGCAGCCAACTATGTCGCCGGGCGTCTGTCGTGCGTTCTTAGGTTGCCAAATCGAAAGGCGGTCGATGAACTGAATCTGGCGAAGAAGGTTGTCTCCTGCCACCCATCGAATCTGCCCCTTCCGGATCATGTGAACCGCTTCGTAGCCTTGAATCGTTCGCCGAGCCGCCTGGAATTCTCGGAAGCCTTGCTTGGCGTTCACTCGACGTTTGATGGCTCGATGATCCTGTTCGAGAATGTTGTTCAAGTACTGCACGGGTCGGTGTCGACAGCGCTTGCGCAGCGAATTCCACTCTCCCGCGATGCGTGGCTCGAAGTCGCGAACCGTGCCCAGGTATCTGCCGTTGAAATCGAGGTCACCTGTTCAGATATCAAAGAACATCAGCATCGGGTGGAAACACGTATACCCGACATTCCCAGACCGCGGTCCCTTACTTGGCAAGACGTAGTCTCACGAGACTACCGCCCATGGAACCGCGAGCATATTGTGATTGATACCGCCAACCGGACCGTCGAGCAGGTCGTCACGATACTTCGCGGACCGATTCCCAAACCGTAGTCGGCATAGCGCAAAGATTCGTGCAAAAACGGACATAGCCGATAACTGGCCCTTGACGCGCCCTTCAATTCGCTTCAATCAACGACCTGCCTTGGACAATCCTTACTTATTGCCGGCTCTGCGGTAGATTGAACACCTCTCTGGTTGCCAGTTAAGGGATGGCCGCCCATGGCTTCAATCGAAAGGATTGCGTAACGCAATCAGTGAGTTGCGGATTCTGTGTCCGCTTTTGCACGAATCTTTGCGCAATCCCATATTGTTCCTCGCCATCTCTGGCTCCACAAATGACCAATGCTTCCCGGAAAATGCTCCCTGTACACAGTTTCTCGCGCATTCGGCGGAGATTCTCAGCAAGGTCCCAATTGGCGGCGAGTCTGGGGTATCCAAGGCTTGATTTTGTGTTCGTCTGGGATTTGCTCAAACTGGCTCTCAATTCTCCCGGCTACCGCGTCTTTCTCTAACATTAGTATCTTCTTTTCAGCCTCATATGCTAACAGCTTTGGGACTTTCTTCCCGAGCGCGTGAATGATGAGTTCTGGTCCCGGATCGCCCGGACCAATGCGGCCCGTAAAGAACTTGCCCGGGTATTCCGGACCGAGTCGCAATTTCTGGATGTGCAGGCGTAGCGACCTTCTGCTCGTGGGTGACCGGGCGATGGCACGGTTCGAGGAAACTGAGCGGCACACGTAAGATTCTCACTGCTGAGTTTGAACCTCTGTGGGCTTGAGTGCGGCGACGAGTTGCTGGAAATTTGTGTTGGGGCGGAGATTCTTCAGATCGTCGTCTCGCATCAAGCCGTCGCCGTCTTTATACCCGCGGTTGATGGCTTCATGTAGATACTGGATTGCGTCATCGGGGTGGTCGGCAGCCGCTGCCACGCAGGCAAAGGCATACCACACCGACCAGCGATTTCCTTGCTTCCCAGAACTGCCTTCCTTGTCGATCACGTTGCGAAACAGCTTACTTGCCTCGGTATAGCGATCGCTGTAGGCCATCGCTTCTCCGAGTTGCCGCAGGGTATCCAGCGTATCGGAATGTTGTGGCCCCAGCGTGCGGAGCTGGACATCGTAGGTTTCCCGAGCAATCTTTTCGGCTTCTGCGTAATGTCCCTCCCTAGTCAGTGTTCTGGCAAGATAGGTCTGACACCGTAAGGTATGGGGGTGTTCCGGTCCGAGGCTGCGAATCTGAGCCGCGAGCGCCGCCCTTTGCAATTTTTCCGCTTCGTCGAGATGGCCTTCCCTAAAGAGCTTATCCGACAAATCCATTTTGGACTCCAACGTTTCGGGGTGTTCGGGTCCAAAGATTCGGGCGCGAATCGCCAGCACTTCGCGAGACAGTTTTTCGGCGTCGGCCAGGCGGCCTTCCAAAGACAGGAGTTCCGCGAGATTTTCCATCGACCATGCTGTGTTCTGATGGTCGTGCCCCAGCACCCGTTGCTGAGTGGTCAAGACTTCACGATATAGCGGCTCGGCTTCGGCGTAGCGACCCTGCGACTTGACGACCAACGCCAGATTGCCCGCCGTTATCAGAGTGCGAGGGTCATCTGATCCCAAGACGCGGCGGTCCACATCGAGCAGCTGACGATAAAGTTGTTCAGCCTCGGCATAGCGGGCCTGATCCGAGAGCGCGGCGCCCAGATTGCCCATCGCTCGCAATACCTGCTCATTTTCTGGTCCCAATCTGCGAGTCCCAACCTCTATCACCTCCCGCTCCAGTTTCTCCCCCTCGTCGTCATGACCCTCGTCTTCCAGGACAACGGCCAAGTGGTCCATGGTTTCAAGCGTCAGAGGATCGTCGACTCCGAGAATGCGACGTTCGCCTGCGAGCGCCTGACGCTCCAATTTCTCTGCTTCTGGATAGTGCCCTTCGTAAATCAGAACCGTAGCCATCTGGGCCATCGACTCAAGCGTTTGCTTGTTATCCGGTCCAAGCAGGCTTAGCCGAGCATCCAAGGAACGCTTGGCCAGTTCATCAGCACGAGCGTATAGGGCCAAGGACATGTACGTGCGCGACATGACCCACATCATCTGGGCTTGAACTTCAGGGTCCTTCGCCAGGCCGGTCCCCAAATCATTCGAAGCCTTGTCGAGAATCTCGCGGGCCGTAACGCTGTTGCCGCGCGCTTCGTTCGGATTGGACACCTTGAACATCCTAATCATGAAATCGGTGATACGCGTTGCGCGATCGCGCTCCCGAGTGATCCGTCTCAACTGCACTGCCTGCAAAACGGAGAACGCGGCCAGCAACAAAACCAATCCGGCCGCCACACTCACGGCCAAGCGGTGGCGCCGGACATACTTCCGCAAGCGGTAGCCAGCCCTGGCCGGGCGCGCGACGACGGGTTCATGGTTCAGATACCGTCGAATATCCGCTGCCAACTCTGAAGACGCGCCGTAGCGGCGAGTGCGATCTTTCTCCAGCGCCTTCATCGTGATCCAGTCGAGATCGCCGCGCAGCAGGCTCACCAGTTGCCTGGGCTCGGTGCCGCGCGCTTCCGCCGTGGCCGTCGATGCGTCCAGATCTTTGCTCACTTTGGTGCTCGGGGTTGGCGGATCCTCCTCCCGCACCCGCCTTAGTAACTCGTCGAGCGCCTGTTTCTGCTTCTGTTTGGTTTCAAATGGCTGCAACCCTGTCAGCAGCACATAGAGAACGACGCCCAGCGAATACACGTCAGTGCGGGTGTCAATGTCTTGCACCCTGGGATCGATCTGCTCGGGACTCATGTATCCAGGGGTTCCGAGAAAATTTCCCACCTGCGTGAAGAGGGTCTCACCCTCAGCCTGAGGCTTAGTCGCCTTTGCCAGCCCGAAGTCGATGATTCGTGGCACTGGTTTGCCGTCCACTTCCACCACCAGAATGTTTGCCGGTTTCAGATCACGATGGATGATCGCTTTCTGGTGGGCATGCTGCACGCCTTCGCAGGCTTGGATGAAGAGTTCGAGCCGATCCCTGATCTTGAGCTTCTTCTGATCGCAATACTCCGTGATCGGCAACCCTGGTACGTACTCCATCACGAAGTACGGTTGGCCCTGTGACGTCGTCCCGGCGTCAAAAACCTTAGCGATGGCGGGATGATCCATGATCGCCAGCGATTGCCGCTCCGATTGGAAGCGTTGCACGACCGACTCGTCGTACATCCCCGCCCTGATCAGCTTCAGGGCGACCTGCCGCCGCACTGGAGAAGTCTGATCGGCTAGCCAGACCTGGCCCATGCCTCCTTCGCCAAGCTTGCGGACGAGTTGAAAGCGTTCGGCAAAGACTTGTCCCGCTAGCAATGCGCCGGGAGAAACGACCCCGTCCAAAGTTGCGATCAATCTGTCGGCCGGCGGCGCTGACTGCAGAAAGCTGGAGATCGCGTCATCGCTCGGGTCGAGCAGGGCCTCGACCTCTTGCCGCAGGGATTGATCGCGCACACAGGCGCGATCGAGGAAGGCGGAACGCAGGCCTGGCTCCAGTTCCAGCGCTTGCTCGAGCACATCGCGAATTTCCTGCCAGCGCTCCGGTGTCATACGTCTGGCTATGCGCTCGTTGTCGCGCTCAACTGGCGATGCAGCCAACGCCTAGCCGTAGCCCAGTGTCGCTTCACGGTCATCGGTGACAGCTTGAGCACATCGGCCGTTTCTTCGATGGAAAGGCCGCCGAAGAACCTCATCTCCACAATGCGACTCTGTTGTTGGTCGAGTCTAGCCAGTTCGTTTAGAGCGTCGTCGAGTGCGACCAAGTCCACGCTGCGGCTCTTGAACGCCAACCCATCCAGCGTCACGCGCTCGCCTCCATCCCGCTTGGCTGCATTGCGGTTGCGCGCGTACTCGACGAGAATCTGCCGCATCAGCAGAGCGCAGATGGCCAGGAAATGGGCACGATTCGCGATTGGCTCCGCGCCTTGTTTCTCCAGGCGCAAGTAAGCCTCGTGCACCAGGGCGGTGCTTTGCAGCGTATGGTCGGCGCGCTCTTTCCGCAAATAGTGATGCGCGACCCGCCGGAGTTCGTCATAAACGAGCGGAACTACGGCGCGCAGCGCCTCGTCGTCTCCGGCACGCCAGTCGTCCAGCAACTGGCTGACGATTTTGGACTGAACCTGTGACAACGAGCCCCCAGGAGCCACCCGCCGACTTCTTGGTTAGCAAGTTAGCCTCCCCAATAACCGATGTCAAGCCATTGAAAACCAAGTCTTTCATCGGGTAGCCATCGGGCTTGTCGGGGATTCGATGCGAGCCGCCAACGATTTTTTCGTCTTTCCCCGGTCCACTTCACGCGGAGATTTCGCTTTATCCCAATGACAGGGCCTTAACGAGTTCGTCTCGCAAGCTTATGCATTGGGATCCATCCGCTGGTAAATCCCGCGACAGATTTTCCAAGAAAATCACCGAGGAGAACCAATTGAAGCGGGATAACCCCGAAGGAGGACATATGAAGCACACTCGATTAGCGAAGATGGTTTTGGGAATGGTAGCTGTACTCGCGGTTCCGCAGCTGGCAGTCTCGCAATTGCTTTTGGACGACTTCTCAACAGGCCTATACCAGAAAACTCTGAAGTCTGGAACCGATAACAATTTGCAATCGGGCAGCATGATTGGCGGCAGTCGGGAGACGACGTTTTTTGCCTGTGTCCCGAAATCATGCGGTACTTGGAATCGCTTCGGTCAACCCAGCTCGTTTCAAGTCCGGGCCAAGACGAAGATTACTCGCAGCGCTCTCGTCTTCAACGCCGGCTACAAGGCCCAGTCCGACCTCATCGTGGGATACGGCTTTTCCGATCCCATGAACCTTAACCTGGCTGCTTCATACGACCGCTTGCGGGTGAACTTCGACGGGGCCGACCAGGCCGTTAATTTCAACATGACTGTATGGTCTAACGGCGGCGAGCTGTGGAGCACGATCGGGTGCAACCTGGCGCCGCCCGGCTATGGAACGCCGTTCAGCGCTGACTTCCCGTTCGCCGATTTCGCGCCCGGAGGCGGCACGTCGGGAGCGAGTTTCAGCGACATCAACTATGTGGTGTTTGAGTTTGATGCGGCTCAGGGCCCGCTCGGGGGCGAGGATTGGGCAGTTACTTCCCTCCAGGCGATTCCGATTGGCGCGCCGCCAGCCAACATCACCTGCAACGGGCCTGGACCTGAAAGCCGGCGCTAACGCTATTTTGCCCCCGAAGGATTTGAACGTGCGCAAAGCAGATCGGAATTCAAATTTGAACTGGAGGAGATGTGCCATGAAATTCACAATCGATAAAACTTCAATCGCAACGCTGTGCTTGACCGTCGCAATTCTCGCTCTACCCGCGTACGCAGTGACCAATGAGCTGGTTGGGAGCAGCGAAAGTCATTCTATCGAAAAGTTCGACAGCAATGGCAACTGGATCCAGATGTTTGCCTCCACCGGCCCATGGATTCCCTTCGGCATCGCGGCCAGTCCGGTTACTGAGGATGTGTTTGTCGTAACGAATACGGCGACAAACATCCTGCGCTACCACAAGTCCGGCGCTGAGTTTGGCCCGAAGAGCGCCTACTGGAACACTTTCAGCCTCCCTGCCTCAGCTAACGGCAACCCGGCGCAAAGTCTGCTGTTCGATTCGAGCGGCAACCTCTATGTGGCCACTGCTTATGGAACCAGCGGCTATCAGGTGGAGATCTTCGAGTACTCGGCCAAGGAACTCTTGAAAATGTCCCCCGTGCCGAGCGGCTCGCCGATCATAACCACGGCTGGCCGCGGCGATCAGATGGCGTGGGATGTTTTTAGAAACCTCTGTATCGCTTCCTTCATCGCTCCTAATACCGTGCAGTGCTACAACCCCAGCACGGGCACGCTTACGTTCGACTACGCCTCAGAGATTCAGTCCCAGGGGATACAACCCGACGGGCTGGCTTTCGGTCCGAACAATAACCTTACCGTGAACAGCCTTTTTACTGGCGAGATCTGGGTGGAGGCGACCGAGCAGGTGGGACCGATGAACCTGCTGGCTTCAGGCATGGTTCACGACCTGGGATGGCTGGCGGTTGACAGCAACGGGATGCTGTATACGCCCAGCTTCTACGATCCGGAAGACCGCTACGAAAGTGAGCCTTATCCCTGCTACTTCTATGCCTGCATGGACTACCGCTTCACCTCAGACGTCATTTACAAGATCGATCCGAGCAGCGGCGCGGTCACCAATTTCATCACCAACCACATCTGGGGACCTTATCACATGATCTTCGTTCCGTTTTGAAGTTCATCGGAGCCACGGCGGGTGGGCCTCAGCACAAGCTTTCCCCAAAACGACTAAACCTAAGGAGAATGAAAATGAAAAACGCAAAGGCAAGTTCGCTGTTTCACCAGCAATCATGCACCGCCGTGTCAACGAAGAACACGAGCGGTCTGCTGGTCCTGGCTGCTCTTCTGTTGAGTGGTCTCGCAGTTCCAACCGCAGCCCAATCCGCTGCCATCACCCGAATCGCTCCCAAGCAGGGTTTCACCATCCCGGCGGGCGTTTCGACTCCGATTGTTTTGAAGACCTCGCCGGACGCCGCTTGCGATTTGCGTGCCGAGGGTGCGAACGACAAAGGCATCCGGTTCTATGCCAACGGCGATGGCTACCTGAAGATGCACGTTACTCCCAAGCTGGACGAGACGGAAGGGGAGCTGCAGCTCGATTGCAAGGCTGCCGACGGCAAAGTCACGCGCTATCCGCTTCATGTGCGTGCTAGCTCATCGCCGACTGTCGATATGCCAGCTCCGCAGACCGTCATGCCGGTGCCACAAGGTTCGCGCATGCGCCCAGCACTGATGGAAACAGAAATGGAGCAACTGTCAGACCAGGAACTGGCCCGCCGTGGATATCCGCAGCGTCCTGACGCTATCGGCGCTCCCGACGACTACGCTGCATGGCGGGAGATTGTTTCCCGGCCCATGACGCAACTGCCATCCCACCGGGTGAGCCGCGATGATATTAGGCACCACACTCAGCAGGTTCAGGAAGGCGACGAGGAGAACTACAACTGGAGCGGCTATGTGGCAACCGGCAACGCGGGAAATTACATGAACATCCACGCTTACTGGAACGTTCCCGGAATCACCGAGTGTGAGTCAGGCAACAGCACCTACTCGGCGCTGTGGGTAGGACTCGATGGCTTCAACGAGAACCAGCTGACGCAGGCCGGGACCGAGCAAGATTGCTACTATGCCTTCTTTGCTTACATCACCAGCTACTCCGCGTGGGAGGAGTTTTTACCGTTACAGCCTACCTCGCAGCAGCTCGATCTGTCTCCGAATCCGGGAGATAACATGTTTGTTCAAGTCTTCAACGGAAACGCAGCGGGGCAGCCGAAGGTGAAGGGGGGCTATTTCTGGTACGAAGTCGACGACAAGACACAGGGACAATACGTGTACAGCAACATCCCTTACAGTGCGTGCGATCCCGAGCCGTACTTCTGCTATCCCATCGGCGCTACTGCGGAATGGGTTGCGGAGCGGCCGGGACTGGGTGGTAACACGTTGGCTGAACTCTCCGACTACGACTGGGACAAGATGACCAATGCTTACGTATGGACAGGGGCAAGCAAGTATCTTGAATACAGCCAAACCAACGCCCAGGAACTCTGGATGTACAACGAATACATCAATGGCGATGATAACAATAAGCTATCGTCCGCTGCTAACGATGGAGCATCAACCATTTACTTCCAGTGGCATAACTTCCACTGAGCGGTAAGTGGTGAAATTAACCTGAGCCGCGCTGGGCGAACCTGCCAAGGCGGTCTCAGGAGCAGGGAAACGAAGGGAAGCGCAGAGCTTCCCTTTTCGTTTTTCACCATACCGCTGCATGGCGATTTGCACCTGCCAGACATTTCCGCTCAACGTTGAGCCGAGCACGCTGCTCGGGGGCAAGCTGCATGGCCTGGTGCAGCAGCTCCTTGACGGTCTCCCGGCTCTTGATGGTCATGGCCGTGCTGTCCTGCTCATCTGGCGATGCAACCAGACGCGGGCGGTGGCCCAGTCGCGGTCGACGGTGGTGCGCGAGATCCCAGCCGGGATATTTCGGGAGCCGACAACCTGCCGAAAAAACTTCATTTCTGCGATGCTCTCCTGTCGCTCATCGATGCGAGACAGCTCGTCAAGGGCGTGGTTCAAAGCCAGGCGCTCGGTATCTCCGCTGACCGGCAGGGCGTCCAGATACTCGAACGAATAACGTTTCTCACGCCGCATGAGGCGGTTCGCTCGCGCTTTACTCTTTTCTGTAGTGAGCGCGGCATTCAGCCGCGATCAAAAATCAAAACCTTCTAAGGACTGAATCCTGCGAGGTGGGTCGTGAGCCAGAGACGTTGGAAGTGCTACCTATTGTCCCTCCTGAGAATCCACCGTCCAGACTGTGAACTTTGCAATGCTCGTGAAACGTGCGGAGATGAGATGCGAAAGCGGCTGGAAGAGTTGAGCTGGCGGACGCAGCCGCGTTCGCTCAACAATGGGAATCATGGAGAAGTAGTGAGGGTCTTCGATTCCAAGCCCGGCGAAGTTGTAGCAAGTCTGCCTATTTCGCTGAAGGCGCAGCAGAAGAAGAAGATTGCTTAAAGCCAACGGAGGATAGATTCTCGAGGACGCCGCTAATTAAAAACAGCCTGTAGTTCGCCAAATCGTCGTGGCCCACATTAATAATGATTATCTTGCTACTGGCGGAATCTCTTCGGTTGGGGATTTGCAGGCTGATTCGTAGGTGGGAGAACAATGCTCGCAGAGAACGTCGACTCTGCCTTGGCCAAGTTACAAGAAGAAGACTTCAATCGTGAGAAATGGCCCTTGCGTCTACGCGGCCGTCGCATAACGATGGTGCAGGCCGCCGAGTCTCGGCAGGGATTGAATCTCGCTTCCAATCCCAGAGCGGACCGCCGTAGGTCGGCCTGCAGGCGTGCGAGTGTCGGGTGGGTCATCCGGCGAAGATCCGGGCGGCGGAGACCCGGAAGCAGAAACATGATCGGCGGGATGCACGTTTGATCCTGGATCTACTAATGAGGGAGGGTAGTTCCCGGCGATCTGGATACCGTCGAGCGAGCAGCGGAACTTGCGAACCTTACTGCGAGACCGGCATCATTCTCCCAACATTCATTTTAGGCTGTCGCTAGTCGTCAGTTGAATTCAATTGTATTCCTCACGAACGTCAAGCGGTTGAATCGCGATGCCGGCCAACGTCCAGGAGCACCGACTTGCTCGTATTGAACCGTGGAATATCGCTTGACTCTGTCATTTCCTAATGGCACAATTCGCGCGTCTTCCCTTTTAAGCTAGAGTTAGTCCGACTTTCGGACCCGATCGCAAGAACTCATCTTGCAAGAACTATGGACGATATTGTATCGGAAGCAACCATGGCCTGAAAGCAAGGTTTGTTGGTAATTGAGGGTCGGCTTTGCGAGCTGGGCCCTAAGCACTTCGATTGCGAAGGGCGCAATGCCTGAATCCGAAGAAGGTTCTCTATCGTTTGTGCAAGTGCTCGCGGAGGAGTACAAAGTCCTGCGCGAAAACACGGAGTGGACAGCCGATACAGAGCAGGGTCTTGTCCGGAAAATGGATGATGAAGAAACGCCTCTTAGTGCTTTATGCATTTCGGGAGGCGGCATCCGGAGCGCCACTTTTGCTCTAGGCGTGATACAGGCATTGGCTGAAAAGGGCGTTCTCACCGATTTTGATTACCTTTCGACCGTATCCGGCGGAGGCTATATCGGGGGCTGGCTCACTGCCTGGAAGCAACGCGAGAACGGCCTCAATAAGATCATTGCAAAGCTGCACCCGATAGCTCCGGAGCCTCCCCCAGGCACGGTCGATCCAGTTCAACACCTGCGCGAGTACAACAGCTATCTCACCCCGAAACTTGGGTTGCTTTCAACCGATACCTGGACCCTGGCCGCCACTGTCGTCCGTAACATGGCGCTCAATTGGCTGGTCCTGGTGCCGATCCTGATGTGTGTTCTGATGCTACCCCGCATAGTTTTGGCGGTGGCGAGGTTGGGAGTAACCCTGCAGGCTTACTACGGCGCTGCCTTGCCGGGGTACGCAAGCCGCGCTCTCGCCGATCTGATTCCCGTGGCTGGCGGCCTGATGTTGGCTATGGCCATCTTCAACACGATGAGTTATCTGCCGGGAGTGGGTCGAAAGGACCATTCCGAATTCGATTTTATCAAGTACTGTCTGGCGCCTTTGCTCGGCGCTGCCGCGGCCTTTATCACATTCGATTCGTGGTACGACTCGACTGACGCTGGCTATGCCACGAACCTGCCTAGCTTTGGCCACCTATTGTTGTGGATTACGGGTTCTTGCATGGTCGGCTGGACTGCCTACCTGCTGGTGAGCGGCAGGGTCTTCTTGCGAAAGCCCCTGTTCGTTATGGGGATCGGCGTAGCCACACTGCTCACCGGTGTCAGCACCTCTTTTTGCGCTTGGCTGTTGGCTGCGAAGTTCTACCAAAATGTAAGTTGGCCTGTATATGTCGCGGTGGCAGCGCCCCTGTTGCTGCTGGCATTCATGCTTGCGGTAACACTCTTCGTAGGCTTGACCAGTCACATTTTGAAAGATGAAGACCGAGAATGGTTCTCCAGCGCTGCCGCTTGGATGCTGTTGTACATTGTGTCCTGGGTCAGCCTCTGCGTCTTGGTGCTCCTCGCGCCCGCCTGGGCCATTGAATTTCCCAAGTGGGGCCGCGCTTCGCTGGCCACACTCGGTGCGGCTGCCGGCTGGATCAGCGCCATGGGCGGCCATAGCTCCAAAACGAAAGCCACAAAAGGGAAGAGCACGTCCCAGTTAAGCACTAGCTCACTCGTCGTGGATGTAGCTACTAAACTCGCAGCGCCGGTCTTCGTGGCCGTGTTTTTAACTTGCTTGGCGATACTTACAAATTGGCTTCTCTCCGTGAGCGGCCTGGTCAGCAGCCTTTGGTGGGATCACGAGGCCCTTCTGGAAAACACTCACCTCGAAGCCCTTGTCCTGCTCTCGTTGGTATTCTTTGGATTCGGTTGGGTGATGGCCCGCTACATCAACATCAACACATTTTCGCTTCATGGAATGTACCGGAACCGCTTGATCCGCGCCTACCTGGGAGCTTCGGACGACCGCCGCTACGCCAACAAATTCACCGGGTTCGCGGAATACGATAACTTGCAGATGTACGAGCTGCTTCCGGCCCTCAAACCATTTCACGTCGTGAACATTGCTCTTAACCTTGTGGCTGGCCGGCGGCTGGCCTGGCAGCAACGAAAGGCAGAATCGTTCACCGTAACGCCGTTGCACTCCGGCAGTGCTGCTCTCGGTTATCGCCCTTCCGATAGTTACGGCGGAGCGAACGGTATCTCGCTGGGTACGGCAATTACCATCTCGGGCGCGGCTGCGAGCCCGAACATGGGGTATCACTCGTCGCCGGTGATCGGTTTTATCATGACGCTGTTCAATGCTCGGCTTGGCGCTTGGCTTGGTAACCCCGGTGCGGCTGGCTCCAAGACCTGGCAGCTACCGGGCCCCAATTCGGCGATCGGGTCCATGATAAAAGAGGCCTTTGGACTTACTAACGACACGAGTGGATATGTATATCTCTCTGACGGCGGTCACTTCGAAAATCTCGCGACTTATGAAATGGTTCGGCGAGGTTGTCGGAACGTCGTGGTTATCGATTCCGGATGCGACTCAGATTTTACTTATGAGGACTTAGGCAATGCTCTTCGCAAGAGTCGCCTTGACCTGAAAATTCCCATCGAATTCGACGACTCTTTGCATCTATTGCGTGCCAAGCAGACCCGCTTCGCTGTTGCAACGATTCGCTATTCCGCTTTGGACGAGAAGCGCAAAGATGGATCCTTGCTATATGTCAAACCGATCATGCTGGGCAGTGAGCCTCCAGATGTTACAGCCTATCACGCCGCTAACGGGACTTTTCCTCACCAGAGCACCAGCGATCAGTGGTTTAACGAGTCACAAACCGAAAGCTACCGGATGCTCGGTGTCCACAGCATTAATGAGATCTCCGGAGATTGGGATGGTAACAAAGGCCTGTCTGGCTTGTTGGAGCACCTTCGCGTCAACCACCGGTCGGAACTGTCGGGCCGCGGGCCCGCCCCCGCAACGCCGGCTCTGCGAGTCTTGAAATCGAAGGCCAGCGATGCAAAGGAGATAGTATGAACGGGAAGGTCGTTTTCGCGACACTTGTAGTCTTGTTACTGGTCGTGGGAGCTTTCCTGTTCTTGCATTCGAGTACCTGCAACGGAAATGAGGGAGAACCCCAAGAGTGAGGAAGAGCCACTAAAAACAAGAGCGGAGTGACTCAAATCACAGCCATTGGTGATGTAACACACTGTGTCGTGTGGTGACGCAGCGCACAATGTACGTGACGCACGGACGTGCAAGGAGCCTTTTGACGCAAATACAGTCGGAGGCATCCGGGAGGTGATGTATGACCACCTTAAGCGTTCTCGGAATCGCTATCGTTGTGGTGGTAGCCGGAATCCTTTTTTTCCGGTCCATACCAGCTGTAAGCGCGTATTTCACCTTTCGTGGCAAGCGGCTCATAACCTGTCCGGAAACGCACGAGACAGAAGCTATTGATGTCGCTGCCAGAGAAGCAGCCCTAACGGCGCTTTTGGGCGAGCCAGCACTGCGTTTGGATCGTTGCTCACGATGGCCCGAGTGCCAGGACTGCGGGCAGGAGTGCCTGCAGCAGGTCGAAACAGATCCCGACAATTGCCTGCTGTGGAATATCGTGTCGAACTGGTACGAAGGGCAACGCTGCGCTTTTTGCCACAAACGCTTCGAGCGGCTCCAGCACCTTGATCATTCACCAGCCTTGATGGGACCCGATCAAAACACGACTGAGTGGAACCAGTTCCGGCCCGAGCAGCTTCCTGGGATCTTGTCCACGTTCAAGCCCGTCTGCTGGAACTGCCACATTGCCGAGACGTTCCGGCGTGCGCACCCAGAACTAGTGATCGAGAGGCATCGAGACACCCATCTCACCATGTGATCTTGCCAGGGCGGGCTTGGCAGCGGTTGGTCAGCGGCGGGTATTACGGGCCGCTCCATGGGGAGCAACCAATGTGGTGGCTAATAGCTGTGATCGTTGTTGTCGTGTTGATCTACCTTGCTTCTCGTTCTGGTAGTTCTGGTGGTTCGGATGGCGGCAGTCGAAGGCGAGCGTAGAATCGGGCGTGGAATCACTTCCTCGCAATGACGAAGCAAGTGGAAGCCTGTTGTAGCTCGCCAGCAACGATCTGTTACTGGTTCATGGTCTCGCTGATGGCGTGGGCAGTGCTGAGCCTCATAGGGGTACCGGCAGCAACCGTGCAGAAATTTACTCTAGCGATCGAGTCTTGAAACTTGGCAAGCGAACTGGTTTTTGAGTGGCAACCATGGTTCTATCGGAGGCTCGTGGCCTATGGCTATTTCTGGTTATCCGAGGGGGCATAGCGTGTAATGGGTGACTCGGTGCCGAAGCACACAGGGCCGATCTCACTGACTGATACTTCCCTCGAACCGAGCGTCTCGAGAACCCGACCGACCACCACCAGAGAGAATCGTCGGAGATGGAAAGGCCTCATTCCGCGAGACACTCAAGCTGCTCGCCGATTCAATTGTTTGGCGTCGAACTCCACTCCTTTCTTCCAAATGGTTAAGGTCATGGCGGCCATCTTTCGTGCCAGGGTGAGACGCGCCTTCGTCGGCCGCATCCCTTTCTCTACCAGAGCAACATAGAAATCGCAGAGTGGCCCAGGCCGAGTACTGGCAGATAGGGCAGCACCTTTGAACAGATTTTTCAGATCGTGATTATGGTTGTGATTCGAATCAGTCACATAATGCCCATCATTTTGTTGAGACCGTAACGATCTACTACCGGTGGCATCCGCTCTTCGGTCGGTCTATATTGCGTGTAAACGCCTTACGTCAACAATCTATTTGCGCCGAAATCGGTTGGATCGCGAGGTCGCCCGATCTGCCGAAGCGCGACAAAGAGCGTCGGCGAATCGTTCCAACCGGAGCTTTCAACCTAGGCGAAACGGAATAGACGTTGGAGGGGATTGCAAGTTGCAGAGCTCGCGGGTCCAGCACTAGAATTCACACGGTAAACCAGTCCCACAATTTGTTTGTAATGGAGGTGACATGAAAGCAAAAACAAGTGTATTGACTCTTGCGCTGTGCTTTGTAGCAGGGGCAGTATGTTTCGCCAGCGACGTACAGATGGGCACCTGGAAGCTGAATGAGTCCAAGTCGAAGCTCGCTGCTGGGATGCCGAAGAACAGCACAGTCGTCTTTGAAGCCGCGGGTGACAGCGTAAAAGTCACGATCGATGGCAGTGACAGCGAGGGGAAGCCGGCGCATAACGAGTGGACGGGTAAGCTCGATGGCAAAGATTATGCCGTCACCGGCGATCCGAATTCAGATATGCGGTCGTACAAGCAGGTTGATGATCGCACGCTGGAATTCAGTGCCAAGAAAGGCGGAAAGGTTACTATCACCGGCCGAGTTGTGGTGTCAGCGGATGGCAAGACCCGCACGGCCACAGCGAGCGGAACCGATCCGCAGGGCAAGAAGTTCAAAAGTACCACGGTGTACGACAAGCAGTAGCGGGATCTCTCCTGAGAGAGCCGCCTATAACACTGATGCCCTTCCGCTCGGTTCCGAACGGGAGGGCATTTGTTGATAGCCAAGCCGCAACGGCGTATCACACCCCTGAGAACGATTCGAACGAAATCCTCACTCACCTAATGGGCGACAACGTGATGGCCGAAAATGTGCCGGATGAGCAGCGCAAATTCATTAAGTACAACCTCTTGGTCGCCAACACCTTGGCCTTCCACAATATCGTTTCGATGACAAAGGCGATTGACCGGTAGAAGGCGGAGGGGCAGGAAATCTCCAACGAGGTGCTGGCGGCTTTCAGTCCTTATCAGACGTCGCACATTAACCGCTTCGGGCAGTCCAACTCTACGCTCGGCGAACGTCGGAACCAATCCGCAAGCCCCCAAACGTCGAGACCGGCACGGTTTCGCTCGGTCTGGCCGCCGCCGGTTCACATTAAGATCTCAGTGAGGATTTCGTTCGAATCGTTCTCAGGGGTGAACAAAACCTAATCGGCGCGTCACCGGGCCGCCCCACAGACGTGAGAATCCCAGCTTGACAGTTGCCTGCAGGAGCGTACAGTGGTGTCACTCAGCCGACCTATGATTTCTTCTTCCTCTGAAGGCAGTCCGACTGAACCGGGCCCGGTTTTCAGTTGAAACTGAAAAGGCAGCGACTTTGACTTTGCTCATACTGAAACTGTATTTCACACCTGACCCCTGCAATCCCCGACCAGTACCAAAGCGGGCTCTGGTGCTACCTGATGATCTTGAGGCCACAGAAGTAGTGGATAAGCGCAAGAGCTAAGAAGTACGAAAAAACGAGAGCTGTGCATTCGAACTTTCTGCCTTGGAGGGCAGCGCCGCTCGTAAGGTTTTGCAGATGTAGCAATTCCCAACTGTCCCAATCAGATTTCACGTTTTGACCGCTGGTCATTGAGCGCTGTGGCGATGTTTCAACAACTTAACCGGCCCAAATGTGGGGTGATGCACTTCCGGCCCGTTGAGTCTCGGGAGATGAAGGTGTAGCCTTCACGAACGGGAAACGCCCGTGATGGGTACACCCTCCCCAAGGAGTGCCGATGAAGGACGTTTACGAAGCTTTGCAGCAGAAAGAAGCAGACCTTGCCCGTGTCCGCCACGAGATCGAGAGCCTGCAAGTCGTCGCCTCTCTACTCTCCGACGACTTAACTTCCGATGAACTGACTAAAAAGAAGGAGAGCTCAGCAGAGAAAACATTGGACCGTGGCCCCGGTTCAGAGGCGACCGGAACGGACGGTCTGTTTTCCTCGATCGCTGTTTCGCGCCCAAGCTTTTGGAAGGCTCTGAAGCGGGAAAAGTAGCTCGTTACTCGCGGCTGACGCCACCCTTTTGCCTTTATGAGGAACGCTGGCTGGAAGTTGACAGCGTGCTGGATGGGTCCTCCGACACCTACCTCCAGAACCCGGTCGTGAGCGCAAACGCGATATTTCGCCAACTGAGCTGGCTGAGAGATTGCGGGCACCAAAAATACCACACTCGGCCCCGTTGATTGCGTTCAGAAGCGGAGATCGAAGCAAACACCTACTGGATGTTACTCGCGACAGACGAAAATACGTTATTGGCGTTGGCGCCAATCAGTTTGATGGTGCCAATCACGATCACCAGGATTACGGCTAGCATCACGGCGTACTCGGCGATGTCCTGACCTTCTTGGTCCGGCCACAGACGGCTCAAAAGCTGGAACATAAAACCTCCCGGGCTGCCCGAGGGAATGGGCACGCCCACAATTGCGTGGACCATGGTGCCGAACTTGTAAAGATTTGTCAATTGAAGCCCGCTACCCTGTCGTTAGCACATCAAATGTCCGGTGGAATTAGCAGGTGAAATGTCCGCTTTGCAGGCGGTGAGAGTAGGAGAACATGGCAAGCATGTTCTCTTACTCGAAGGCCGCGATGGAGCGGGCGATGAAGATTCAAGAGGTGCTGTTGCGAGCGATGGCGCGGAAGATTACGTGGTGGCAGGCGGCCGAGATTCTCGGTTTCAGCGACCGGCATCTCCGGCGGGTTCGCGAACGGTATGAGCAGTTTGGCTATGAAAGTATGTTCGATAAACGTCGCGGGCAGCCTTCCCCGAAGCGAGTGCCCTTCGCCACGGTGGAGAAAGTGCTGGCGCTGTATCGGGACCAGTACTTTGATTTCAATGTGCGACATTTTCACGAGAAGTTGCGCGAGCAGCATGCGATCGATCTGAGTTACACCTGGGTGAAAACGGTGTTACAAGGGGCGGGGCTGGTGGCGCGGGAGCGCAAGCGGGGAGTGCATCGCAAGCGGCGGCCGCGGCGTCCTTTACCGGGCATGCTGCTGCACATCGACGGGAGCCGGCATCAATGGTTCCAGGACGAACGCTGGTATGACCTGATCGTGATCCTGGACGATGCCACCAGCGAGATCTATTATGCGCAGCTGACGGAAGAGGAATCCACGTTGACGGTGATGGCTGGACTGAAGGAAGTGATTGAGCGCAAAGGAGTTTTTTGCGCCTTGTACAGCGATCGCGGCAGTCATTTCTGGCTCACCCCGAAGGCGGGAGGCAAGATCGATCGGCACCGGCTGACGCAAGTCGGTCGGGCCCTACGCGAGTTGGGAGTGCAGATGATTCCTGCTTATTCCCCTCAGGCACGTGGTCGATCGGAACGGAGCTTCGGCACTTGGCAAGGGCGCTTGCCGCAGGAGCTGCGGCTACGCGGAGCCCGCACTCTGGAGACAGCCAATCAGTTTCTGCGCGAGCACTACATGGCTGAGTTCAATACTCGCTTTCAAGTACCGGCGGCGGAGCGCGGCAGTGCCTTTGTGCGCCGTTCCAGTCGAGATCTGGATCTGATTTTCGCCCTGCAGTTCGAACGTACCGTCAACCGTGACAACACGGTCAGCATCCAGAACCTGCGCCTGCAGATTGAGCCGGTGCGTTGGCGCGCTACTTTGGCGGGCTGTTCGGTCACCGTGCACCAGCATTTGGATGGAACTTTCACGATTACCCACGGCCCCCAGCGACTGGGGCACTACAATGCGGAAGGAAAATCTCTGCCGAAGGAAAAAATCGGCGAGCGCAGGGCTATGGAAAAGACGCAAGACGGAAAAGTCCAAAAACCGACTTTCCCGTCTTGCTTGGAAATCCCGCAAAATGCGCGGGATTCCCACTTTCCCACAGCCCCGGCTGCGGGAGGAGATTAAACCGAAAACCGGACATTTCACTTGCTACGAAAACCGGACATTTTAATTTGCTACCAACATTGAAGCCCGCTACCCGCCGAGCGTGTACCTCCGTCTCGCGATTCAGGCCATTCTGGCGATCCGTTTCGACATACGGCGAATGCTGTCATCGCAAATACGGTATCCCGATGGTGACCCACGGCGGCAGCATGGCGGGGTTCAAGAGCAACATCTATCTCCTGCCGGACTCGGGCGTTGGCGCCGTGCTGCTCACGAATTCGGATAATGGAGGTATGCTTCTGGGGCCATTCGGGCGTCGATTGCTGGAGGTCGTCTTCAATGGCAAACTCGAAGCAGCCGACGACGTGGCGGCTCAGGCAGCGCGTCATAAAGCAGCCCTCGCTAAAGACCGGGAACGGCTCGTTGTGCCTGCCGACCCGACGCTGGTGAGCGGTCTGGCGAAGCGGCATTCCAGTAAGGAGCACGGCGAGCTTGCCGTGTTGAATCAGGACGGAGCAACCACATTCGATTTCGGGGAGTGGAAGAGCACAGTGGCATCGCGGAAGAATGATGATGGCACGATTTCCTTTATCACGATCGATCCCACTGTTGAAGAGTTCGAATTCGTGGTGGCGAAGCGTGACGGCAAGCGGGTGCTGATCGAGAGCATGCAAAGTTGTGGGGTGATCAGTGTGGTTATTCCTTAAGGAGGTTCCTCCTCAAGTTTGAGGAAGAACGAGGTTGAGTACACCTCGACACTCGACGAAGGCAGTGCTAAGGGCCGACGGCTGGGAGACGCATTAGAAATACCTGCGCGCCAAACGCAAAGAGAAAAAATCATCAAAATAGACCCTCAATACTCCATTACCCTCGTACCGTTGCTCCGTGGTTGCTCGCGCGGCACACTACTATCGAGGTGGGTTGGGCCTTTCTTTATGATTTACGTTTCACTTATCGTTTTTGTCGCCGTGGCATTTTGGCGTACTGGCTGGCGCAAAGGTTTAGAAACCACTGGAATCTCTGCTCTTCTCTGCCTGCTTTTCGGGCTGACCTTTTCAACGAGCATATGGGAAGTCCCTCGCAACCTTTGGATTGCTCTGCCCGGTGTCCTTTACTTTCCCGTTTATGCGATCCGAAACCCATCTGAATGTCTCCATCTCATCACTCCTTCTGCTATCGTGGCGGCCATCTGGCTTCTGTTCATCGCTCTGCGAAAACTGCAGAAAAGGTCAGCAACACCGAAATGAGACACTTGTGGGTTCCGGAAATTCTGAGCCGTTAATTCCGGAAATTCTGAGCCGTTCGGCTTTGGAAGGCGAGGCCTCCTCTAAGTTTAGATGACGTGTCCGGCCTGAGGGTCCATCAAGGTGGATGAAGCGTCCGCGTTCCAGGACTCTATCGAGGATGGCAGCTGCCAGGTCCTCGTCGTGCAACACCTTTCCCCACTCACTGAGCGGCTTGTTGGTGGTAAAGATCATCGGCCGTTTTCTCAGATGGCGATCATTCGCCACATGGAACAGAACATTGGCAGCGTCGGGGCCATAGCTTAGATATCCGATCTCATCGATGACTAAGACGTGAGGACGAGTGTAGGTGGACAACGATTGCTGGAAGAGGCCTTTGGCACTGGCGTTCGACAGATCCTCGATGAGTTCGGCGGCGGTGGTACAAAGTGTGTCGAAGCCATTCTGGATGGCGCGATAGCCAATGGCTACGGCGAGATGAGTTTTGCCGCGGCCGGTTTTGCCGTAAAGGATCAGGGAGCGGCCCTCGGTGACGAAGTCCGGTCCCAGATAGGAACCGAGCAGCGATTGTCGCAGAGTCGACTGCAAAGTGAAATCGAACTCATCAATGGTCTTGAAGAAGGGAAAGTGAGCCTGGCGGGTGCAGCGCTGCAGGCGGGTTTGCTTACGGTGCGCCACTTCTTCGGCCAGCAGAAGAGCGAGAAAGTCGCGATAGGTCCAGTTTTCTTTCTCGGCTCGATCCGCCACCTCCTGGTAGATGCGGCGTGTGTATGCCAGGTTGAGACGTCGGAACAGAGGTTCGAGTTGGCCTTCGGAAAGTTTCGGGATGGCCAACTCGGGCATGGACGTGGATGGCTTCTTGGTCATTGCATTCTCCTCGGTGTATTTACGGCTCGGTATCCTCGGTGGGTAGAAGGGCCGTGGAAAAAGCCGTTCCGTGGAAAAGTCCAAAGACAGGACTTTCCCACGGCACTTGAAAATCCCGCAACCGCCGCGGGATTTTCACTTTCCCACCGCCCCGGCTACGGCGGTGAGCTTTTTCGGTTAATTCCCAGAAAAATTTTGCGCCAGGATCCCCTAGGAACGATGATCGCCACCTCGGTCGACCTCTAGCATCCCCCCATTGGGTGTTTTTTTCGCACCTCCGAAGGCTCGGGCGCACACCCGGCTTCCTCGATCTGGTGGTCTCGATGTTCATTGCACCGCCTCCGGAAAGTTCAACCCTGGTTGCAGACATCTCTCCACGTACAACGCACCAAATACTTGTTCCTGGAGACCGGTTTCCATGGCTCGCCGCAGAACCTCCGGACCATGACTCTGCAGGATCGCGTGCAATCGATCCACATCCTCGTACCAGTGCCGCGGCCGACGATGCACAATCTCGGTGAGATAGCGAATCGCAGGCTCCCCCAACTCCAGCAACTGCTGCCGCTTCAGATAGCGCCGGCCGCGTTTCCCGGACACAGCTGCTACCAAAGCCGCGCGATGCTCGGCCAGCGAAGACCCTTCGTGCGCCACGAATTTCCTGGGATGCATCGCTTCATACCGACCGGCCACGATGCGCACTCGTTGCCCATACAAGTACAACGTGCCCGGCATACTGATCGCCTCCGGCGGCATGGAGTAGGCATGGCCATCGTGGAGCACCGTTCCGGTGGGACCCACGTAGACGGGAATGCGTAAGGCCAGATCTTCCGGCTGCACTTTCAAAGGACGGAGGCGAGGTTTCTCTTCCGTCCAGCGCACCGCGGGAATCACGCCCGTCGCGCGGCAGGGACGCTCCTGGTTCACCTCCTCATGCCAAGCCCGTAGTTGCTGGCGAAGATCTTCCTCATCGTGAAACCGCCGCACCTTGAAGAAGGAAGACTTGACGAAACCGACCAGGTTCTCCACGCTTCCTTTTTGCTGCGCTCGATACGGCCAGCACAGCTCCACCCCCACTCCCATCTCCAGCGTGGCGTAGGCAAAGACCGGATTCCATTCCGTCACCTCCCCATTTTTTCGCCACTGCAGGGCGACCGTCTTCGGCCGATCGAAGACGCATTGCAAAGGAGCCCCACCCCAGCTGGCCAGATGCTCGGCCAAGGTTCGTACTAAACTCTCGACTGCTTCATCCGGAACCAGACTGACGCACATGAAACGCGAATACTTCAGACGCGAGGCGAAAAAATGGATGCGCTGGCTGGCGCCATCGACGAATTGCACTTCGATTTGTCCAAAATCATGCTGACTGAACTCCCCGGGCAGACCCTCGAAACGAACCAGCGGCTTGGCCGACTTCGGGCGGAGCGAGGCCACCAGCGCGTACAGCGCAGTCTTGCCTCCCGCATAGCCTTCTTCCCGCACTCGCCGCAGAATCTCCAGCGACGCGAGATCGGGTGTTTGCTGCAGAATCTCGAGGATCGGTTTCCGGAAATTCGCGACCGTGCTGGGCCGGCCGACCTGTCGTTGGGCGCGTTCCGCCGCATCATCGACGTGCATCACGGGTCCCTCTTGCGCGATGCGCTTCACCGAGCATAAGGACACTCCGGTCAGCCGGGCCACCTCCGTCTTACCGTGGCCCGCCTTCAATAAAATCTCCACTTCGTGACGCTTTAACATGCTCAACATCCTCCTCCCCCTCCGCCTCCACCGGTCTATGGACCGGCCGGAGGCGTAGGGAGAAGTTCTACCGCTTATGTCGATCACTTGGTGGCTCAGAATTTCCGGAATTAGGTGGGTCAGAATTTGCGGAACTCACAACACTACCCAATTCTCAGGAGGCTCTGACCGTTCACCGGTGTCAATGACTCTTATCGGCACATTTCACCTCGTTGAGTTTGTCGCTGTCGCGCTGTACTTAACGGGGAGATTGGGCTGGTTTACTGTAGTTAACTTGGAGACTGTGCTGCAGCAAATGCGGCACTTTAACGTGGAGACGGATGCACGGAAGGAATGTCGGTATTACTTTCTTTTGTGGGCCTTCGCCGGCAGTATCAAGATTTAGAGCCGTCGACAAGCGCCCAAATAATCCGCGCGATTATTTCTCCAGGTTAAGTGCCGCAATCTCCAGGTTCAATACAGCGTCTCCTGGTTAAGTGCAGTATGCAAGGTACTGAAAACTTAGGGAAACATGGGGTCCGCTGTCTCACGGTTAAGTACAGCGCGACACCAGCCGAACATCCAGCGCCCAGCCGGCGGTGAAGTCGTATTCGTACCGGAATCGCTCGCCGTCATGCAGACAGAACCGAGAAAGCCGAACTTGCCGCGCATCCTCGTCGAAGGTAATGCCGCCACACAGCGACGACCCATAGTCCCGTCCATGGATGCGCAAGCGGTGGAGATGTTCCCCACTTCAGTCGAAAACCAATTGGAAAATTTTATGGAGTTGGGCGATGCTGGTTTCGCTGCTGATCAAGAGGCGCCTCCAAACCAGGGGACTGACGTCCCGAAGCACGACTCGAAGTTGATAAAGTTCTGCGATCTGCGCAGCTTACCGGACCCTGCCCGGAAACTGCACAACCTCTCCCCCCGGAATCTTCCGCTCTCCAAGTAGAGTCGGCCTAGCAGTGATGTCCATCACCACGCCGCATTGCACAACCCTTTAAACTTCCATCGGGTGATTGACCGCCAGCTTCCAGGGGTAGATAATTGCCCGTTCTCGACGGGCTGCGAAACTCCCTCCCCTACCGGCCCGAGCTGTCCATTCTCCGGCCGGTGTCCAGACGCGAGGGAAGGACCCAATGAAGCGTATCTATTTCGTCTGCCTGTTTCTGTGTTTGACCACGACGTTCTTGTTGTCCCAGTCGAATCCTGTTTCTCTAACCAATCAGACCGCGAGAGTTGTGCCTCCAATCAGTGCGTCCCAAGCCGACCAGAAAGCTCAAGCCAAGATTCTCGACAGCTACGGCAAGTTGCCGCTGAGCTTCGAGTCAAATCACGGGCTGACCGATGCGCGGGTGAAGTTTCTTTCGCGCACTAGCGGCTACTCGCTTTTCCTGACTGGAGATGAAGCGGTGCTCGCGTTGAGCGGGCGCAAAGCGGGACCGTGACCTTCTACGATGACACGACGGCCCTGAAGACTGTGTCGGTGAAAGGAGGCGCGGCAAAGTTCACAACCTCGACGCTGGCCTCGGGCTCGCACAGCATCACGGCGAAAGTACAACGGCAGCCCCGGCTTTGACGGCAGTTCGGCTTCGCTGACACAGATTGTGAATTAGATCGGCAAATCTTGTGAAGAAGGGAAAAAAGTTGTTGAACACGCTGTCGAGACATATCGGGGAGGGGTTCACAGGTACTCCTTGCTCTCTCGTTTCGTGGCGGCGGGAAAGTCTCCACGCCAACCACGACAGCGGAACGAATACAGCCAAATTGATTAGGTAATCTTGTGGGACTGGAGCCGGGTATCCATCTGGGGTGTAACTGATTATTGTTAGGAGGGACAATGGACACTCAGAACATTCATCACATGGCAGATCAGGTAGTAAGTGAGTTAGCAAGTACGATAGCATCCAACAAACACCTCCTGGAACACATACCTCAGAACGAAATGGATGTGATAGCCAGAGACATAACTAGAACATTATACATGCCGGAAGACGAACGCCGGATAGCAGTTAGCGCTATCGTCAAAGAGACGTTCGAGCGGGCGAGATACTATAAAGAGACTGGGGGATCCTACGAGGAGTTCAAGCGAAGCAAATACCTTGCAGAGACCGGAAACGGATTGTCGCTCCCCAGTTTCGAGCAGGCAAAACCAGAGCCTCCGGAAAAACAGACGTTACTACACCGGCTTCTCACTTGGTTCAGCTGTGGCTGGATGGGGTTGGTTGTGTTGGTCAATCTGACAGCTATTGTGGATTGCTTTCGAGGAGTGAGTTTATGGGTGGGATGGGTACGGGTTCAGGATATGTATATCCCATTGAATCTAATCTCCTATCTGGAAAACATCGCGCTTATCTCTCCGGTTCTTGGGGCGCTATACTGGAGGGGCAGAATCAAGCAGAGCGGTGAAAATGAGAGAAATACCACCCGGAACTCCGTAGGCAAAGCAGAGATTATGAGAACAGAGCAAACGGATTCATACGGGAGACTTCGGCGATGGCCGAAAGCCTAAAAGCTGCATTGCAGCAGCGACAGAACAGAGTTTATAGCCGGGAAGAGATCGGAAACGAAAGATCAAATTTCAGGAGCCGAGCTGTCGAGGGCCATCCGCAACGAATGCGCCCGTTACACCCGGCATGTGGCTGACTCTGAACACTGTGGAGCAATCCGAAACATCTCAGATGGACTGTCAAAGAGATTTGGCCCGATTCTAAAAGACCACAGGCTTCGCTACGGCACTTCCCAGAAGGCATTCAATCTTTATCTCAAATTTCTTTGGCGTATGGGGAAGATACAGGATACAGACGACGCCGCCCCACTGCCCGGTTGATAGCATTGTGCTGAATGCAGGAGGGATCATCGGCTCGTGGACGCAAACGATAGTGAGCAGGAATACATGCGGTGGATCGACGCACTGAAAGAGAAGGCCAGCCCGCTCTGTTTGTCTGAGTGGGAATATGAGATTTGGCTTCGGCGGGCAGCAGGATAGGACACCACCCTTTCTCAGTGCCGACTGTATGAACACTGCGCGACGTATTGCGCTCTATCACCCTAGCCTGCCGCGATCCATCGACGTGTGCTAGTATCCGCAGAAATCGGCATGAACTGGTCGTTGGCATCGCGTGGGACTCCTTCTTGTCGGGAAGGCGGCTGATCCGCTGGCGAGGTTACTGGGCGACACAGACTTTCTGAACCAGCTGGACCGGCCCTATGGTATTGATAACACGCCCGGAACGATTTAGGTTTGCTCGGCTCAAACGCAGTCACATCGCGCTGACAACAATTGCGTTGTTGCTGGTGCTCGACCTTGGCCGTTCCCTCAATGCGCGCTTTGGCTACGCCACCCCCGTATCGGAGTCGCAGCCTAGTCCGTCCGACTATGCGGATCTAACGTGGCCCCCCGGAGCGGACCTGCCGCCCAACATACCTCTGGGCGCACGTGTCTTTGCGTGGAGATGTGCCGTTTGCCACGGACCAGACGGACGCGGAAACGGACCCGCGGCGCCGTCGCTGATCCCCCGGCCGCGCGACTTCACGCTTGGGTTATTCAAGTTTAAGTCAACACCACACGGGCAGCCGCCGACCGACGACGACCTCAAGCAGATCGTCGCGAGCGGACTTCCTGCGAGCGCAATGCCGTACTTTCGCGACCTGTTGAGCGAAAGCGAGATCGATGCCGTCGTTGCACAAGTCAAGCAATTTTCTAAGGCATTCAGCGGTGCATCGCCCCAGGGGATCGTCGTTCCGCCGCGTCCGGCGACGACAGCAGCGAGTGTCGAGCGTGGCCGTGCACTCTACATCGCCCAGGACTGCGTCGGCTGCCACGGTCCTGACGGCCGGAAGGGCGGCTTCCTTGTGGATTCACGTACGAATCAACCGACACCAATTCGCGATCTTTCGGCGCCGTGGACATTCCGAGGAGGCAGCGATCCGAATCAGATATGGCTCCGTCTAACCACCGGTGTTGGCGATTCCATGCCCACTACGCATACGGGCTAACGCCCGGCCAACGCTGGGATCTCGTCAGCTATGTGCAATCGCTTGCGCGTGTGGCGCCGTGGCAACCGGGGGGTCGACTCGACGGGCCTGGGCAACGGGCCGATCTGCTTCGGCGTGGCGAGTATCTTGTGCACGCGGAAATGTGCGGGCTGTGCCACACGCAGATCAACCGCACCGGCATCTCTCGTGACGACGATTTCTATCTCGCCGGTGGAATGCGAGTCAGCGCTTATCCTCATGGCGTGTTCGTCTCGCGCAATTTGACCTCCGATGGCGAAACCGGCGTGGGAAAGTGGACCGAGGCGCAAATCGTCAACGCCCTCCGCAATGGGCGGGCGCCCGACCGTCTGGTGAATCTTTGGTGTATGCCGTGGTTCTATCTCCATTACCTTACCGAAGATGACGCCACGGCTATCGCGCGATAACTCAAGGATCTGCGGCCAGTCCACAATCGGATTCCTCCTCCGCTTCACTACGGCCTCGTCGAAACGATCGTGTCGAAGCTGACTCGGCCGCTTCCCGCCGCCGTTGTCACGGTGCTGACGTATGCGGACGGTAACTTCGGCCGAACCGATTCCCGAGTTCCGCAGGGCCGGGCGCAGATAACGCTGATCGACTCGCAGTGGATGGTGCTCATCGGCGGCGCACTCCTGTTCACCTTCGCAGGACCGCGACAACGTCGATTTCCTCGAAGCGTGCGCGGATGGCTGACTCTTGTCATCGGTGTGGTGGTACTGCTTCTGTTGGGACTGGTTGGGTGGGTAATTTACGCCCTGCCGACACTTAATTTCATCCCACCGGAGCAGATCGTCAGCGGAGCAACTGCAGGAATTCCTGAACCCGACCCGGCTGGTTTCAAGACGCCGGAACAGAAAGCCCTGGTTCAGCGGGGGCGCTACCTCTTCAGCGTGGCCTCGTGCGCTTTCTGTCACAATCCGAACGGAGCGGGAGGCAGTAAGATTAGCTGGCGGCCTTTTGGCACTTTATGGACTCGCAATATCAGCAGTGACACGGGAACTGGAATCGGTGCGTGGACCGACGGACAAATCGTCCGAGCCATTCGAAGCGGTATCACTCCTGACGGGCGCACGCTTCATTGGCAGGGTATGATCTGGGACCACGCCTCGAACTGGGACGAAGAGGATATCCGCGCGCTCGTGACATACCTGCGAATGCTCCCTCCCGTCACTCGGCAAATCCCACCAGCACGGCCACCGGCGGCGGACGACTGCGCCGTTTACACGTTCTGGGTCGCGAAGAGCACCGTGCCGGGGTGTCGCTCAGGCCAAACGACCGAGTGACCGTTCTGAGAAGAGTCGAGAAAACAGCCAGCCGCCTCGCGCGAGATGTGGCACGCTCGGTCGTGTTGGCGGCTTGTGCGGTTGCCTCCGATTCCTAACGGAAGACGCCAAGCCGGAAATTATTCCTGGCGGATGACGGGCAAGCAGGAAGCAATCCCAAGGTAAGGTTTGCCGACAATCGTGCGCCACGAGCGCGAAAGGCCGGAAGGCTGAGTAGTGCTTAACTGCTTAACTGATGAGGGTAGGCCCCTCGGAACCGGTCTGCAGGGACAGGTTCCAAACCACCTTCGGCGGCTGTGGTCAAAAGCCATGGTCGTGAGCACAGAACGAAAAGGCCTGGCAAGGACCAGGTCAGGTGACAGGCAAGAAGAGGACCGCAAGGGAACCACTAGCTTCCGGTTCTTTTTGTGAGTGGATGCATTGCCCACCTGTTGCTTTGCCGAGCCCTCCATCTGCGTAATCGGGATTTCGGCAACGAGGCGATGTAATTTAACAATTAAGCGACAACTGCGCCATATCCGGATTCCCTGTCACTGAATCAAATATTGCATACGAACTAAAAGCAGCTTTCGCAAAGGCTGCCATTGGATCGGCGGTGACACCGTAAACGCGGAGCACACGGGGGCGAACCTGCTCCCGTGTGCTGCGTCACCGAGCACAGAGAATTATGACCTGCTCGCGCTTATTCCGGCCCCACGAAAACCTCAGCAACGAGGTGAATCGCAACCTTGTGAAATCGGGAATTGAAGGTGGTGTAAGGCTTCAGGATTTGGAGCCGGGTTCAGTGCTCCGGGTGGCTACGGAGAACACATGTTACGAGATTGTCGTATTGCACGGCGGATCAGCCTATCTCTCGGGTCATCCGCTCTATTGCCCGCAGCCGGTGCTGGTCGCCATTGCCGGTTCTACGTGGGGCGGCTCAATGCTCAAAGTGGGCTTCATCGGTCGAGGCATGCGTCTTGAGTTTCGTCATCCGGCATATCCCAAACCCATTGTCACTTCTATCATCCAAGAGATCCGCGAATGCCGGAGAACTGCAGCTGACCGGCCGGGCAGGCAAGTTTGGGCTGACCGGTTCGCTGACGATGGAGGCGAAAGTAGCCAAGACAAAGGTAGGCTCTAGAGGAAGTTAGAGGAAGCACACAGTTAATCCTGCCTGCCCTGTCTTACCCTCGTTCCAAACTCCTTGAACGTCGCCCTGCGTGACGAGGGGGAATGGTAGAGTGCAGTGCCGCGGTACAGATGGCGGGTCCAAAGCTCCGTTTGCTATTGCTCACGCAGGGGACTAGGCTAGAGAAGTCCCTTCCGCATATCTCCGTCGCGCTTCGGGCAGTACCTAATCCTCCCGGCGGCCTCTTTGCGCAACTGATAGAAATGGGGGTTCACTCATGGAACCCGTCCTTTATTCGCTACAGGCAGTCCTCCGGGGCGCTTTGATTGTCACCTTATCATTGTCTGTCTTCGCGCAGATTCCTGCTGCTCCGGACGCCTCTGGTTTTCCCTTAGGCCGCAAGGCTCCCGATTTTCCATCGGCGGTTCCGCATTCTGCTTTTATTCCGCGCCCAGTGTTCGAGTTTCGGGGGATTCGGATCGGCGATGAAATAAAGGCAGCCGAACGAAAGTTTCTTGCCTTGAAAGCACCCTCACTCTCTTCGAAACGCGGCATGTGCGGCTCCGATGGCATCAATCGGATCGAAACCTGCACTGATGTCTTGGACACTGGAGAGTACGTGAATATGACGATGTTGGATCGGAGAGTAGCCCAGATTTACATGTCCACGGACCGTCGCACAAGGGGAAATACCTATAACAGCTACCTGGTAGCGTTGAGCACCAAGTACGGTAGGCCTGACAAACTCGAAACGAAGTACTACCGTAACGGCGTCGAAACTGGGTCTTCAGGCGAACACCTTCGGTGGTTGAACGGCGATCAATACATGGAAGGCAGCCAAATCGAACGCTCCATCACCATCGGGAACAAAGCCCTCGAAGCGGAAATCGCCGGACAGGAGCACGCTTATGGGCGCGATTAGTATTTCCTTCGGCCTCCTGATTGTGTTGTTTGCGATCCTGCGGCTCTACGAGATGCGCAAGTTGAAACCGCAGATCGCCGAGATTAGATCACAAAGAATGTGCCCGTCGTGCGGCTTGATCACCTCTCGATTACGGACGTGTTGCTTGGAGTGTGGCAAGTCGTTCCTCTAGCAATGAAAGCGTGGCCCTGATTAACAATTAACCGCTGGGTGGCACCGCAGTCAGCGAGGTTTTGATCGGCAGAGGTCAGAATCACGAAAGATGAAGGGAATATCAGATGCTAGTTACACAGAAAATGGTCGGCTTGCCGTGGATTTCCGTGAGAGACAGATTTCCACTCGATGGTCATGAGTGCGCTCTGTCTGTTGTATCACCGGATTCCTGTGAGCTTAGAAGAGCCATTGGGTGTCGGCTGAATGGAAACTGGAAAATTCAGGATTCTGCACTGGCGAGGTGCGATGTCCGTGCATGGCTCGAACTTCCTGTGCCTACCGAAAACTCCGTCTGATCCTCAAAAGCACTTCGTAACAATGTTACATGCCTTGCCCTCGTAAGCTCAAACCACGCGAGCACGCTTCAAGAGACTGATTCTACGAGCGGTTCGGCTCTGAACAACGAACCGGAAGGTGTCTTCGAGGATGGTAGTCATTGTTCCGAGATCGAGATCGAGATCGAGCTACGTGACCCCTGGGTTGCTGCTGCTCTCGCAATCCCTGCCGCGCATTGCCTCCCGGCCTTCCCAGACGATTAGTGGCGTTGACCAGAGGCCTCTAGTGGCGTTGACCAGAGGCCTCCGCAGACTGGTCAATATTGGACAGATTGGTTTGATTCGCACCGGGTATTATTTGGTCAATTCGCACTTCATGAATGGAGGCTGTCCCATGCTTACCAACCAAGACGAGCATCATTGGGATAAAGCCGTCCCACTGGAATTGTACATTCAGAAAGAGTCACAAAGTAGTGTCGCGGTCGAAAAGGCAGCGCCTTCATATGAGAGCACACCGGCTACAGAAGCCAAGGCTGTAGCTCAATTCCGTTTTCGCATCTTGGTGGTAGATGATGAACCCTCAATACGAGAAACCGCACGGCAGATGTTGGAAAGCGGAGGTTATGAGGTGCTCACGGCAGCGGACGGGCTGGATGGCTTACATGCGCTCAGCAAATCGCTGCCTGATTTAATCATTTCCGACTTGAATATGCCTCGGATGTCAGGATTCGAATTTCTGGCGGTAGTACGAGAGCGATTTCCGCACATCGCAACAATTGCGGTGAGCGGAGAGTACATCACAACCGGCAATCCAGCCGGGATTGTGGCGGACGCTTTCTTGCAAAAAGGCAACTACACTCTCAAGGAGCTTTTCCGTGAAATCCTGAAGCTTTTGGCTGCTTCTCCGATTCGTTCGGAAAGAAAGAAGAGTGAGATTGCCCCACTCTTCGTTCCGAGAGACAACGCGGGGTATCTAATAATTACGTGTCCCAAATGCCTGCGGCCCAACAGACTGGAAGCGATGAATCTGAACGGTGGGCTACACGAAACGACTTGCCAATCCTGTGGCACGCCAGTGAGATTTGAGATCAATCACGAGATTGAGCCGCTGATGAAACGCAACCACGCCTGATTTTAGGCGTCACTCTTTGACTTTGGTTGTGAGTGTAATTGATTACAGCTTTGACGCCGAATACAAAGATTTGGTGGAGAGATTCGCGCACCTGTTGCGGCAGATTGTCAAGACGGTTGACAAGTATGGCCTAAAGCAGCGCGATTTAGGGAAACACAGGCATGATGCGGTCCGGCTCCTCAAATCAGTTGAGAAGGCGCGTTATTCGTCGCCAATCGCAACAAAGTACCAAGAACGAATGGGCAAATATGGCTCAAGGCTTTTCACTTTTTCTTGGACGACGATGGAGTGCCCTGGAAAACAATAATGCTGAACATGCGATTCATGCGTTTGCGAGAGTTCGCAGATTTGCTAACGGCAGATTCACCGAGGACTCTGTCCGAGAGTACTTTGTCATGTTAAGCGTCGCCGAAATGTGCGAGTATCAGAATATTGATGTGCTAGAAGTTTTGCTTGCCCAAGCGAATAAATCCTCGGATTGCCGCCTTGGAATGATCAAAAGTCTTTGTTTAATGGTAACTGAACCTTGGAGCAACGGACCGGTCGAGGGACACATTAATCGTCTTAAAACGCTCAAGCACCAAATGTACGGACGAGCGGGCGTCGAACTGCTCCGCGCCCGCCTGTTGCCCGAGTCGCGTATAACTGGCCAATGCGTGCACCAAAGTTGAGCCAGAACCAAAAAAACGACGAACTGACCGGGAGTAGGAGTCTCAGGTCGTGGGAAGAGAGCGAGGTTTGGAGCTGTGAGCCGATCCGATGAGAAAAGCGAAGGGCAGCAGGTTTGGAGAGTGCTCTCCGAAGCTGGTCTGCTAGAAATACGACTCGACGAATTTGCAGAAAGAATCAGAGACGTCAAACGTATCGTCACAGCACGCCTTCGTGAATTGCTCGATTTCAACACCAGCATTCAAGAACGCGAATCTGTGGCGTACTCGCTGGGGACGCTAGTGGGATTAGAGTCGAAGGTGCTGGCGAATGCTCCGAAGCCGCCCGACCCATCGGAGATGTGATCTTGTTCAGGTAGGTAAAACCCCGCAGTCATCCCGAGCTTCATGCCTCTGCAAACACTGATCTTCCGCGCGATTTTCTATGCTGAAAACACATCCTTACAGGTTGTTCCCGGCACGACTCACAAGGTGTTTTCGTCCAACACCTACTGGATTAGTGAGGGGAGAGGGTGGAGCGTGCTGCTCAGAGCGTAGTCCCAGATCTCCTGCCTGCCGTCAAAGTTTAGACAAGACTTCGTTATACTTCACTGGCTTCGCCACGCAAGTCGAATCGGCTGAATTCAAAAGAATGAGACCAGCTCACGGAGGGAATATCAATGTATTACCGTCGCACGCTCCTGCCTGTTGTTCTTCTTTTTGCTCTTGTTGCGGCCGGATGGCAACTGGCAGCACCTCCGCTGCCGACTACGCCCAAGCATCCGGTCGTGGATGAATACCATGGAGAGCATGCAAAGTTGTGGGGTGATCACGCTGCGACCGCGACCTGGGACCGATCCGCGATTGGTCGAAAACCCTGGTGCCACTTCCGGAATGCATTTTCCAAGGTGCCGTTCTCCACGTGAATCCGGACGTCGAGGACACTCTGGACAGTGTGCCGGTTCCATCTCATCTGTTGCTTCTTCACCATTCGTTTGGCGACAATCTCGTTGACTGCCGATTCGACAAAGCCGGTTGAGATCCGCTGTCCCGCACGGTAGCGCTTTCCATAACTGGGCATGGAATCGGCGTTCAACTCTAGGTAACGAATCATATCCGAAAGCGCCGCCCCCAATTTCTTTAAGGAGGGAATGTGGTCGAAACACTGGGCTCGTGCCCATTGCATAAGATGCACGAGTCCGATCAGTCCCCGTTTCCAGCGGCCATTCCAGAAACGCCACTTCGCGCGCTCGAGCTCAGCCAGTGCCTGTCTGCCAACCCCACCATCCGTGAAAGTGTCGACGCCTTTCGCGAGCTGCTGAAGATTCGTAAATCTCATGGCAATGTGGAACCAATCCAGCACGTGCTCAGCTTCCGGGGCAACCTGCTGGTGAACGACTCGCAAACCGGCATCCCCATCCGTAAGAACAGTGATCGAAGTGGTTTCGGTGACTCCGCACTGCCGCATGGCAAGACCAACCGCGCTCATCGCCTCGGAACCTCCATTGCGCACGAAGGCAAAACGGGTGGTATGCCCCTCGCTGGTGAGCGCTTTGCCCGCCACGACCTCGAAGTTGCGTTCCGGTCGCTGGTGTCGATTTCTGACGTATCCACCATCTAAACCGACTACCAATTGTCTAGCGGGCTCCTTCGACAAAGAAGTAGCGAGCACTTCCGCCGATTTCTGGAGCCGTCTGCCCACCTTCATCGTGCGGTTGCGCACCGTGTTGGCTGTGGTCTGGGAAGACGAGGGCAAGAGCTCGCCGAGAAAATCAGCCACCTTTCCAAACGGCAACAACGCCGCCATCTTGGCCGTGAGATACCGCAATTCCGGCGTGGTGGGGTTCTTGTTCGTGAAAAGCGCGGAGAAGCTGCGCGCCTGCGATCCCGAGCAGGAACATCCCCTCAACCGCCGGATACGCATGCCAACGTTCCCGTATACCGAACGAAGCGTGGCCCGGTAGTAACCCTTGGTGCGAAACGCTCTTCCACACCGCGGGCAAGATCGAACGCTGATGCCGTTCTGTTGAACCTGGGCAGTGGCGATTTCCCTCTGTAGGCTCTCCAGAATGGTTTTGCCCTCTGCTATCGTCAACCCCACGCTCGCCAGCGAGATCTCGTCCGGGCGCTCGATCGCGGCAATCTCGTGCTCGATAGGTTTGCCCGGAACCACCTCAGCTACCAACTTCATTGTCCATTTCATCCGCTGAGCTTCGTCGTCTTGGCGGAAGAGTTTTGCGACAACTCACTATGCGGCGTCCAACAGATCGCGCAATTTCTTTGCCAGGGTTTCCTGAGAGAAAGGTTTCTGAAGAAAACCGGTGCCTGCTTCCTGAACCCCGCGCTGTACAACCCCATTGGGATGGCCAGACATGTAGAGCACTTTTAATCCAGGCCTCTTTTTTAGCAGGGACTTGGCCATGGCTATGCCGCTAGTCTTCGGCAGGTTCAAGTCGGTCAGCAGCAGAGCAATGTCTTTGTGGCGATCGGCAATCTGATGGGCTCCCGCGGCATCCTCCGCCTCCAAAACGGTGTAGGCGAGACGCTCCAGGAGTTCTCGAATCACTGCTCGCAATGGGGCCGCGTCCTCCACAAGCAAGATGGTTTCCGATCCGCACGTGATTTCCCGCGGATTGGCTTCCGGCTTGCGAGGTTCCGCTTCCTCGATCACCGCCGGCAGATAGACGGAAAAGGTCGACCCCTTCCCTGGCTCACTGTACGCCCACACGTGGCCGCCGCTCTGCTTCACAATGCCATATACTGTGGCTAACCCCAGCCCCGTCCCCTCTTCCGGTCCCTTGGTTGTGAAGAACGGCTCGAAAATCTGAGACAAGGTTTGTCTGTCCATTCCTATCCCGGTGTCGCTCACCTCCAGCCGGACATAGCGGCCCGGTTTCACGGGGAAGTGCTCCGCGGCAAACAACGCATCGAGTTCCACATTGTGCGTTTCAACGGTGATCATGCCCCCCTCCGGCATGGCATCACGGGCGTTGACGCAGAAATTGAGGATGACTTGTTCCATTTGACCCGGATCCGCGTTGACATTCTCCAAATCGCCAGCCAACAAGGTCCTCACTTCGATGTCGTCACCGATTAGGCGGCGAACCATCTTGTCGATGTCCTCGATGACCCGGTTCAAGTTGAGCACCTTGGGCTCCAGTACCTGTTTGCGACTGTAGGCGAGAAGTTGGTGGGTGAGACTGGCTGCCCGGCGACTCGCATCGAGAATTTCCTGCACGCGACGCCCTGCTGACACCTCCATCTCCGGCAAGCCCAGAAGCAGTTCACTGTGTCCGATGATGATGCCCAGAATATTGTTGAAGTCATGCGCGATCCCGCCCGCCAACCTTCCGACGGCCTCCATCTTCTGCGCCTGCCGAAGCTGCTGTTCAGTTTTTCTGCGCTCGGTTTCGTCAATCAGAAAACCGTGAATTTCAGACAGTTCACCGTGTTCGCTGAAGGTTCCAATCGCATTCTCGGTAACATACAGTGGGCTCCCATCCTTGCGGCGGAGTTCCTCTTCGCAATATTCCAGATGGCCCCGCTTCTTCAGTTGCGACAGGAACTTCTCTCGGCCCTCGGGACTGGGGTAAAGCGAGGCAAAATTCGTATGCTTGGCCTCTCCCTCGGAAACAAATCCGAACATACGCAAGAACGCAGGATTACAAGCGAGGATGACGCCCTCCGGAGTCGAGATGTAGTTACCGGCAAGATTCTGCTCAAAAAAGACCCGGTACTTTTCCTGCGTCTCATGCAACGCCTCCTGCGCCCGCTTCCGCTCGGTGATGTCAGTGCAGGTCCCCACCCACTCGCAGATATTGCCTCGAGTTCCTAGCACCGGCACTCCGCGGACGGCCATGTGGCGATACTCGCCGTCGTGGTGTCGCAACCGGTACTCCGTGTAGTAGGGGGTACAGTTCTCGACCGCCGTCGCCCAAACTGCCTTCGTTTGCGCGCGATCGTCGGGATGAATGGCCTGAATCCACCCCCAGCCTCGGATCTCCTCCTTGCGCATGCCGCTGAATGCCGCCCACATGGGCTGGTGCTCGCCAACTTCACCCAGTGCATTCGTGGTCCAAACCACTTGTGCGGTCGCCAGCACCAGAGAGCGGTAGCGCTGCTCGCCTTGGCGAACCGCCTCATTTGCCCGGTACTCGGAATGAATAGTCGCTAGCAGGCGGAGGGCGAAAACTGTCAGCGAACCGATTACGGCCATCCGCGCAAGGCGCGGTTCTGACTGTACAGTCCAGCTTGCGGAAGCTGCGACTGCGAGCGGCAGAATCGCGGGGATGAGGTGGAGTGACAACGCCTCGCGGAACCTGCGGGTCCCGCCGCTGACGCTCACGGGTAAATCGTGCCACCGAGAGAATAGCCATGCAGCCGCCAAGAATGGTACTGAACCCTGCATCTCGATCCACACGGGGACGGGGCGGGCGTTGAGGAAAATGTAGTGGGTAAGTGCTGACCCTCCCGTGTAAATCAAGAGGTAGATCCCCATCCACCGAAACGCCAAACGCTCGCGCTCGGAATTCGCCAGCAGGGTCCGAAACCAGAATCCGCTCGTGACGCTCAGGTTTCGGGCGATAAGGACGACAGCAAAAGATGCATAAAGTGAGTGAATGTACCCAACGGTCGCACCTTTGCTAGGAATGTAGATAAAAGCAATGAAGAGGATCACTACGATGATCAGGATCTGCGTGTAATCCAGAATCATCGGCCAGTTAGGGGCCGTTCTCGAGCGGGAGCGTTCGTCGAGCAGCAGTACCAGCCCGAATGGCACCATGTGTAAAAGGAAGAAGAAGTCGCTTGTCCCGAATCCTTCCCCTTGTTCGAAATGACGAGCCACAAGGGCGACGACCAACATCGCGAAACCAGCGCTTGAAAACGCCCAGAAAGTGCGCGCGAAGTCCCGTGACTGTAGGGCAGCATAGCCCGCTGAGATGCAGGCGAGCACGACGGAGAGAGTTTGTAGACCCTGCGATGCGAGCGAATGGCCAAGAGTAGCCTTGGTCGTAGCGAGGACGATCAGATGCAGCGCAAGGACCGCTCCAATGCCTAGTGCAACAATATTGGAAGACGAGTCCAATGTGTCGCTCCTATTGGACACATGACACCCCTTCCTAGAGAGCAATAACAATTATAGACCGGGAAGCGGCGGCCAGAGAGCCGTCTGATTCACACCTATTGGTCGTTGGACCTAAATGGGAATGTTCCAGGGCCGGCCATCGGAAAGCCGGCTGGTATCGAGCCAATTGTCGAAGCAGGGAATAGCGCAGCGGCGGAGTAACGATGAATACTTTAGCGTGGCCTCTGCAACATCTGCCCGCTCGTCGGGAACGCTGGTGGAAGCAGTCCGCAAGGAGCAGCGGGGTACTACTCCTTGCCAACTGCGCGTTTCTTTCTCGCTATGTGGGAATAGGACGGAGGACCTGCCTCAATCACCAGGGCCACGAGCCACAGACTGCGATTAGGACTAGCAGCAACGCCATTGTAATCTTCTCCTCCTCCTTTGGATTGTTCTCTACCACGAACGGGAACAGCACCGAAGCGATTGAAGCGGGGCTACACGCACGGTGAGAAATGCTCGTCTTGTTCAATCTGCACCTGAGCGGAGCACCACGTCCAGTTCCGTCAGTGCCTACCCTTTCGTGCAAACTTCGTGCCGCTTCGCGCGGGGTACGAGTGCGTCAAGAAGTCGTGGGTCAGGCGACTTGAGCGCGGAACCGCGGGTACCATCGACGGAACACCTTCTCCAGTTCGTTGTTGAGGACCTTGGTCCGCATCTTTAACAAGAGATGTGCGCCCCGCAGCGTCCACTGCATCTGCTGCTTCTTCACGAACCGTCTGCTCACTACCTGGTTGATTGTCGATTCAACGAACGCCGTGCTGATCGTTTCCTGTCATTACCGACAGAGAAAGGCACGGTGGTCGATACCCTGGCGATACTCAAAGTCGGCGCGATAAAAGTCATTGTCCGCAATGAATGTGCACACGCACGAGGTTTTGGCGAGGGACAGGCTGCTGCCCAGGGTCAACAAGAGGCCATTAATGCCATAGCTGCCGCCCAGACGCTTTGGCCAGGTCTAGGGTCAGTTATTTACTACAAAATGGAGTTACGCAGATTGAGACAACACCTACATGTCGATCTACTGTGACGACTTTCTTGGACGCATGGATAAATCAAATGCACGCCCTTCCTTATAACTACACAGCTGGCGTTTACACGAGTTACATTAACGCGGCACAGGATCTCAGAATTCCCCGACCTGTTCCGGACGACGTCATCCAAGCGTTGCACAGCAGAGCAGAGCAACAGATTCCGCCTCGACCTCGCGCAAGATGCGCTGGGTCTGTTCGTCGTTGTCGTTATTCCTTTCGTCTTGCCCGCATACGTAATCTGAGTGCGCGTTCCGAAGGAGACCGATTTCGCGCAGCCTCCAGTCGGAATTTTGCTGACATCGCCAATCTCTGTAAGCAGGCGCTGCAGCGTTTTTGGATCGATCGTTCCTGGTGGAAACTGTTGCGATCGCGATGGCTCAATACGAAAAGCCAAGCTGCCGCCACTGATTTCTGCCGTGGCGCTGCCGTCATTGTGTATCACGAGCTTATAGCCACGGGTGTTGGTGGAGCGCGATTGAATTATAGTAGCCAGATCCCTTCAACGCCCTGCGTCATTTCCTGGCCCTCCGTCGCCGTGGCCTGGTCCTCCGGGGTGAATGCTGCTGAACGGCCGCCGGGCTGCTTTGGAGCAACCCAGCGAATGCGAGAGCCAACGGAAAAGTCCTGACTAAGCCTGCAAGCACATGGAGACACCGCCCTCCGGTCGCAATGTTCCAAGGTCGGGCGGAACGATCCGTGCCCGTGCGGCTCGGGGAAGAAATACAAGCGCTGCGGCGGGGCGACGGTGAACTGAGCGCCCTGTGGCTGCCCCGTAATTGAACCTCGAAGTGCGATAATTGCTGCATAGAGTGGCGCAAGTTTCACCAGGAGGATCAGTCATGGCCGATCCGAAAACCATGAAAGCAGCGGTTGTCGAGGAATTCGGCAAGCCCCTCGTCGTTCAAGAAGTTCCAGTACCCACCCCGGGTCCAGGGCAAGTCCTTGTGGAGATTATCGCCACCGGCGTCTGTCACACCGACGTGCACGCGGCGGAAGGGGACTGGCCCATCAAGCCAACTCTGCCCTTCATCCCAGGCCACGAAGGCGCCGGCATCGTGGTCGCGCTCGGCGCCGGAGTCACACATCTCAATGTGGGGGACCGCGTCGGAATCGCTTGGCTGCACAGCGCGTGCGGGCATTGCGATTTCTGTTTGTCGGGCTGGGAAACGCTGTGCCTCGAACAACAGAACTCGGGATACTCGGTCGACGGAGCCTTTGCGCAATATGCCCTAGGTCAGGCCGACTATCTGGGGCGGATCCCCAAGAACCTTTCCTTCGTGGAAGCCGCGCCGATTCTCTGCGCGGGGGTCACAACCTACAAAGGATTAAAACAGACCAATACGCGCCCCGGCGAGTGGGTCGTGATCTCCGGCGCCGGAGGGCTGGGCCACGTCGCCATCCAATACGCCAAGGCCATGGGCCTGCACGTCGCGGCCGTGGACCTGGGTCCGGAGAAGATGGCCTTGGCGCGCAAGCTTGGCGCCGACATCACCATCGACGCCAAGACGCAAGACCCGCCCAAGGAAATCCAAAAGCAGATTGGCGGCGCCCACGGAGTCCTGGTGACGGCGGTTTCCACCATCGCCTTCAAGCAGGCGATCGGCATGTTGCGGCGTGGCGGCACCTGCGTGCTCAACGGCCTCCCCCCCGGAGAGTTTCCCGTATCCATCTTTGACGTTGTCCTGAACGGCTACACCGTGCGCGGCTCCATTGTCGGCACACGCCTTGATCTGGAGGAAGCCCTTGCCTTCGCCGCCGAAGGCAAAGTAAAGGCAACCATTGAAACGCTTCCGCTCGACTCGATCAATGACGTGTTCGACCGGCTCAAGAACGGAAAAGTCAACGGCCGTGTGGTCCTCGGAATCGGTCAGAACGCCGGCCGGGAATCAGTCACCCCAGCCGCCTGAGAAGAATTAAAGATCGAGCATGAACGCCGCGGTCAGCACAAGCCGATCCAACCCTGGCATGCGGGAAGGTTTCCAAGTGGAGTTGAATCGTCCCGGTTATGTTTTCCCCACAACGTTGGTTCATGCGTCAGAGTCGGCACTTACGCCGATGGAGGGTTAACAGGCGTTTACACCAAGAACCCGGTTGTTAGTGTACTAACTAAGCACTGGCCACCCCTTGGGGGGTGGTTGTATGAGCCAGGAACTCTTTCAGAGTTTTCTCAGAGTCCCACGTGATTTGAATGGTGGTGCAGCACTAGAATCTTGGGCACAGCCTGCTCGGCAGCTAAGGCCGCAATATCTTTGGAGCATTTCTGCCCGAAACTAAGCATGGCTCCGGTAATGGCGATTGAAAAGATGGTGGCGGGATTGTCCTGAATAAGGATCAAGGCCCGGACCCCGATGGAGAGATTGTGTAAGTTTCGCCGCCCGGGCCGGGCCAGGTTGAATTCAACCCCGGAAGGTTAGCATGAAAAGCCAAGGAGTGAAAAAATTCCAGAAAGACCAGAAGACAAGCAAGGAAGCCAGTGGCAAGGCAACGCCGGGCAAGTGGGACGAGATGAACCGCAAGCAACGGCGGGAGATGATGCGCCAGATGCAGAGCGAAGACCTCAGCTTGGAGGTGGTACATCCCCATGCTTCGGGCATTGATATCGGGAATGAATCCCACTACGTAGCGGTACCGCCGAGCCGCGACTCACAACCGGTGCGATGCTTTGGCTGCACGACCGCCGAGCTGAAGAAGATGGCCGAGTGGCTGACACAATGCGGGATTCGCACGGTGGCGATGCAATCAACGGGAGTTTATTGGATTGCGGTCTACGACATTTTGGAAGCGGCGGGTATGGAAGTGTATCTGGTGAATGCAAGGGAGACGAAGAATCTGCCGGGGCGGAAGACGGACGTGCAGGAGAGCCAGTGGTTGATGAAGCTGCACACATACGGGCTATTGCGGAATTCGTTTCGCCCGTCGCAGGAGATCCGCATCCTGCGGACGTACTGGCGGCAGCGCAATGATCTGGTGCGGAGCACCGGTCGCCACATTCAGCGCATGCAGAAGGCGCTGACGCAGATGAATATCCGGTTGGCCAACGTGATCAGCGACATCACCGGGGTGACCGGGCAGGCCATCCTGAAGGCGATTCTGGATGGGCAACGCGATTCCCGGGAACTGGCGGCGTATCGGGATTGCCGGGTGGAGGCCAGCGAGGAAGAGATCGCCCAAGCTCTGGAGGGCAACTGGCAAGAGGATCAGCTATTTGTCTTGCGGCAGGAACAGGCGGGATACGAGTTTTGCCAGAAACAGATCACGGAGTGCGATCAACAGCTGGCAAAGTACCTGGCGCGACTAGAGGATCGGACCCAGGGGGCCACTCTGCCGGAAGAGACGCGAAAAGGACGGCGCAAGAAAAAGAAAAAAGGCAATCCACAATTTAATTTGCGGGAAGAGTTGTTTCGCATGACCGGTACGGACCTGACCCAGATCGATGGCATCGATGTCATGGCGGCGATGACGGTTGTCAGCGAAGTAGGATTGGATATGAGCAAGTGGAAGACCGAGAACCATTTTGTTTCTTGGCTGAAACTGTCTCCGGACAACAAAATCAGTGGGGGCAAAGTCATTGGGAAAGGTCGCATGCCCACTAACAACCGCGCGACTACTGTCTTAAGGATGGCGGCCACTAATTTACGGGAGAGCGACACCTATTTAGGGGCGCAGTTCCGCCGATTTCGGACTCGGCTGGGGCCTCCGGTGGCGGCCAAGGCGATGGCCGCCAAACTCGCCCGGCTCCTCTACCGCATGCTGCGTTACGGAATGAAATATGTGGACCAAGGAGCCGAGTTATATGAGTCCCAACACCGCAAACAGCAGGTCATCCATCTCAAGCGAAAAGCCGCACAGCTAGGGTTGGAAATCATCGAAGTTGCTGACGCGGCTTAAAACTACGACCGAGAGTTTCGGACGGGGAGTTCCTGGAGAGAGAGATTTTGCAACAACAATCCAAAGTTTCCCGTTCTCGGCGTAGGGCCGCTGCCCCAATTGCCCCAATTCTCGCACCAATTCCTCTATCGAGGCGTAGTGCGGCGAGTCACTAAAATGCCGACTGGCTCACCCACACGCTTCACCGAGGGCCATCCCCCTTTTCCTACGGGCGGCGCTAAATGTACTTTGAATCAGCAAATCTGGCAGGATAAGTGGATGGGGAAGAGGGGAGGGGGCGATTGTGGAGTTTGGCTACACCATGTTTAACAACCAAAGTTTCGCTAAGGGCAGCCGCCCACTCCCACAGCAAGCACGCTAATCTATTCCGAAATTCAAGTCTGTTCAACATTGCTCACACTGGCCCCGCCGTGACGTGGGAAGATGGGGGCCGGAACACACCTTAAGAACAGCCCACTGCTCTCCTTGGGTGCGCCAGCAGTCTGCTCAGGTCAGGACAACCATCAGTCCGAGAAATGTTGCGACGCCTTGGCTCAGGCAATTCGCCGCGCACTTCTCTTAGAATGCTCACGCAAGATTCTTTCGATATGCACCTGTAATTCACCTGCCATGTTCTTTTTGGCATCTTCGAAACTACTGCCACGGACCGTGACCGACAGACTTTTACATAGCCCTTTCCAGCCATCATCTTCCGACCAGAAATCGCAGTCAATCGGTATGCTAGCGGTCACCTCTAGGTTCACTACTTCAGAAGTCATAATCACTCCACTCGACTCCGGCTGTGCAAGTCGATCATCTTTCTCCAAGGACGATGGGCGTCAGTCACGCTCAATGCTACGACGGGTCGCACTTCAACGCAAACTGGCAATAATGTCAGTTTGCGCTGCGGTGACGCCTCAGAAAATGGGCTGCTGGGTCCCAGGCCTCAACTAGCGCTGTGCGGCTGTAGTCAGTGTAATGGGGATTTGGACGAAGTCGCTGGCGCGACGGACGCTATCGCGTGCTCTTGACGCAGCTTTTTTCTGAGATGCAACAGTTTGGCTCTTGGTTGGTAATAGGGCTCGCTGTGCTGCACATGCATTTCTCATCGATCCGGCTTCTGCCGCTCCTGAGGCGATCAAACGGCGAAACGGCCATTGAATACCCATTGATTAAAGATATGACCGGCCCGCGTTCGTCGCAAACGCCAGCGACTTCGTCCAAATCCCCCTATCGCAAGTGCCCCGGCGTGAAACGTTCGGGTCCACGCGGACGCTCGGCGCCGGTGCACTTCTCGATAGAGTACTAAGCACTGGCCACCCCTTGGGGGGTGGTTGTATGAGCCAGGAACTCTTTCAGAGTTTTCTCAGAGTCCCACGTGATTTGAATGGTGGTGCAGCACTAGAATCTTGGGCACAGCCTGCTCGGCAGCTAAGGCCGCAATATCTTTGGAGCATTTCTGCCCGAAACTAAGCATGGCTCCGGTAATGGCGATTGAAAAGATGGTGGCGGGATTGTCCTGAATAAGGATCAAGGCCCGGACCCCGATGGAGAGATTGTGTAAGTTTCGCCGCCCGGGCCGGGCCAGGTTGAATTCAACCCCGGAAGGTTAGCATGAAAAGCCAAGGAGTGAAAAAATTCCAGAAAGACCAGAAGACAAGCAAGGAAGCCAGTGGCAAGGCAACGCCGGGCAAGTGGGACGAGATGAACCGCAAGCAACGGCGGGAGATGATGCGCCAGATGCAGAGCGAAGACCTCAGCTTGGAGGTGGTACATCCCCATGCTTCGGGCATTGATATCGGGAATGAATCCCACTACGTAGCGGTACCGCCGAGCCGCGACTCACAACCGGTGCGATGCTTTGGCTGCACGACCGCCGAGCTGAAGAAGATGGCCGAGTGGCTGACACAATGCGGGATTCGCACGGTGGCGATGCAATCAACGGGAGTTTATTGGATTGCGGTCTACGACATTTTGGAAGCGGCGGGTATGGAAGTGTATCTGGTGAATGCAAGGGAGACGAAGAATCTGCCGGGGCGGAAGACGGACGTGCAGGAGAGCCAGTGGTTGATGAAGCTGCACACATACGGGCTATTGCGGAATTCGTTTCGCCCGTCGCAGGAGATCCGCATCCTGCGGACGTACTGGCGGCAGCGCAATGATCTGGTGCGGAGCACCGGTCGCCACATTCAGCGCATGCAGAAGGCGCTGACGCAGATGAATATCCGGTTGGCCAACGTGATCAGCGACATCACCGGGGTGACCGGGCAGGCCATCCTGAAGGCGATTCTGGATGGGCAACGCGATTCCCGGGAACTGGCGGCGTATCGGGATTGCCGGGTGGAGGCCAGCGAGGAAGAGATCGCCCAAGCTCTGGAGGGCAACTGGCAAGAGGATCAGCTATTTGTCTTGCGGCAGGAACAGGCGGGATACGAGTTTTGCCAGAAACAGATCACGGAGTGCGATCAACAGCTGGCAAAGTACCTGGCGCGACTAGAGGATCGGACCCAGGGGGCCACTCTGCCGGAAGAGACGCGAAAAGGACGGCGCAAGAAAAAGAAAAAAGGCAATCCACAATTTAATTTGCGGGAAGAGTTGTTTCGCATGACCGGTACGGACCTGACCCAGATCGATGGCATCGATGTCATGGCGGCGATGACGGTTGTCAGCGAAGTAGGATTGGATATGAGCAAGTGGAAGACCGAGAACCATTTTGTTTCTTGGCTGAAACTGTCTCCGGACAACAAAATCAGTGGGGGCAAAGTCATTGGGAAAGGTCGCATGCCCACTAACAACCGCGCGACTACTGTCTTAAGGATGGCGGCCACTAATTTACGGGAGAGCGACACCTATTTAGGGGCGCAGTTCCGCCGATTTCGGACTCGGCTGGGGCCTCCGGTGGCGGCCAAGGCGATGGCCGCCAAACTCGCCCGGCTCCTCTACCGCATGCTGCGTTACGGAATGAAATATGTGGACCAAGGAGCCGAGTTATATGAGTCCCAACACCGCAAACAGCAGGTCATCCATCTCAAGCGAAAAGCCGCACAGCTAGGGTTGGAAATCATCGAAGTTGCTGACGCGGCTTAAAACTACGACCGAGAGTTTCGGACGGGGAGTTCCTGGAGAGATTTTTCGCCACTTGAGGCGCGTCGAACAACCGAACACCCGCGGGGTCCAAACTAATCAAGAAGATTCAGATCGATGTCTTGTTTCGCCTCTCCTTTAAATGTGAGCGGTTTGGAACAGACGGTCAGATTCTTACCGAATAAGATGGTGTGGTTTCACCTGGATGCTCCAAGTTCTCAGGCCGGAATCCGAAAGCCGGGTGGGTTCGACATCAGAATCGGAAGCAGAATCAAATCCCAAGCGAAATCTCAGACCGCCGCAAGGCGAGAATCCACGGAGGATGCCATGAAGAGAGTGTTTCTGTTGGTCGTTGTACCGGCCCTGCTGGTCGCGCTGGGATTTGCACAGACTCCCGCGGCGAGCGTCAATACAGACCAGACCATTAAGGGTTGCCTGGGGGCCTCGGACGGTAACTACACAGTTGTGGAAGATGGTACGGGCCACATTTTCAAGATCAGTACCGCCAGCGTCGATTTCAAGCAACACCTGGGCCATGACGTAACCCTCATCGGGCACAAAGCAAGTGGGGCGAGTTCCGCCGCCATTGATAACAGCTTTGCCGTCACCGAACTGAACATGATCTCCGAACACTGCGCGGCGGCCGCCGCTGCACCGATTGCGGCCATCGGCACGCCTTCGGAAACTGCCACCACACCGCCTGCGGCTTCTGCTGCTCCCGTTGCCACCAGCACACTTGCGCAAACTGAGATCACACCTGTTGCGCCCGCTGCGACGACCGTCACCGCCCCTGCGGAAACTACCGTCCCACCCGCTACGGACGCCGCCGCAACTGTCAGCACGCCTTCGGACAAACCCGTTGCGGCCGCCGCTGACCCCACGCGACCGCCGGCATCTTCTCGGAGACTGTCTGCAACATCTGCTGCCGTCGCCACTACGCCCACTATGACCGCCAGCACTCCGCCGGAGACTGCCAGCACACCGGATGCAGCCGCCGTTACACCCGCTGCGACTGCCAGCGCACCTGACGCAGCCCCCATTACACCCGCTGCGCCCGCCAGGCACGGGGCTTTATTCCTTTTGATTTTGCTTGCCGTGCTGGTAATTGTTATGGGCACGCTGGTCCCTTTCCTTGGCAGGTGGAGAAAACGGAAAATGTTGGAGCGGACGGGTGCTGAAAATCTTTCTTTTATCCGCGAAGCGAGCCCCGACCAAGACAAACCTGACCAGCCGCGCAAAGCCGCCTGAGGCTGAGTGCAGATTAATGATTCCGAATGATTCCTGCTTCGTCGCCGGTGGCCAAAGCTGCCGGCGCTTGAAATGCTCCATAAAGCTTTTCGCGCACACGTTAAGCTGAAGCACTCTTAGGACGCCCGCACTTTGTCGTGATTGATTTTCTACGCACTACTTCTTCCCCGCCTTTAGCCTCGCCCACCGTGCCCGCTGAGCGGCTGCGATTCTCTTCTCGCCTGCTGCTGATATTGGGCGTTTGGGTTTCGGCACGTGACCTTTCGCCTTTGCCCAGTCTGAAACAAAGGCCACGTTGCGAAATCAGCGTGGCCTTTTCCGTTTGTGTTGTTTGCGACCTTGGCGCTTACGCTGCTGCTTGTTGTTGATAGGCCGGCACGAAGGACTCGGCTACGAAGGTTTCGAACTTCGTCGGCGTTGTGTTGCTGGCGGTGCGAGGTTCTAGGGCGCGCGTGTCTCCTGCGTTGAGGGCGGCGGCCAGCCCCGACATTAACAGTGATTGCAAGTACTTAGAGGTGCTCCCGGCGCTGTAAGTTACTGATAGTCACTGCAGGAAAGGTCAACTGCCGGTAAGTTTTATTCGCCTTTGCTTCGCACGCGCTTGCTGTTGTCTGTATTTTACGGGGGTTGTTCTATTATTCGACGAAATCCACCTCCACAGCAGAGGGTTTACGAACGGCGGCTTGTCCGGTGAGTGTTGCTGTTGATGCCTGAACGCTGCCGTGACAGCGCAACAACGACATGTAACTTATTGGATTTCAACGGTACTGACATCCCGTTCTTGATCCTCTAAGGAGTTCTTTGACCCGGCGTACCAGACCCAAATCGGACCCAGATTTCTGATCATCCCCGATCAAGACTTGTCAAGACCGGCTCACTAGTTGCCGCTCGCGCGTCGGAGAAAAAATGGCGTTGAAAATAGAAGGCGACGTTGACCAGAGCGATCATCACGGGCACTTCCACCAGCGGCCCAATGACCGCCGCGAATGCTGCTCCAGAGTTGATGCCAAATACCGAGACTGCCACCGCGATCGCTAGTTCAAAATTGTTGGAGGCGGCCGTAAATGCAAGGGTTGTCGTCTTGGAATAGTCCGCTCCCACTTTCCTGCCCATATAAAAGGACACCAAAAACATCAACACGAAGTAGATCAAGAGCGGCAGGGCGATGCGCAGGACGTCCAAGGGCAGACGGACTATATACCCACCCTTCAGGGAGAACATCACCACAATCGTGAACAGCAGAGCAATCAGCGTCAGCGGGCTTACGCGGGGAGCGAAGCTCCGGTTGTACCACTCCTGCCCTTTGGCGCGAATCAGGGCAGTACGAGTCAAAAATCCCGCGAGAAACGGAATTCCAAGATAAATAAAGACACTCTTCGCAATTTCTGCCATGGACACATTGACGATGGTGCTCCGAAGCCCCAACTTGGCGGGGAGGACCGTAATGAAGACCCAGGCGTAGAGGGAGTAGAAAAAGACCTGGAAAAGAGAATTGAAGGCCACCAGGCCGGCCGCATATTCCGTATCGCCTCGCGCCAGTTCGTTCCACACGATGACCATCGCGATGCAGCGTGCGAGACCGATCATGATGAGTCCAGCCATGTATTCCGGATATCCGCGCAGGAAGACGATGGCCAGAACAAACATCAGAATCGGCCCTACAACCCAGTTCTGCACGAGCGAAAGACCGAGCACTTTCTTGTTGCGAAAGACCTCGTGCAGGTTCTCATATCGCACCTTCGTGAAAGGTGGATACATCATCAAAATCAATCCCGCTGCAATCGGAATAGAAGTCGTACCGATGTTGAAGCGATTCAGAAACGGTACGACTCCGGGCACAAGCCAACCCAACACAACGCCGCCGAACATGGCGGCGAAGATCCACGCTGTCAGATAGCGGTCCAGAAAACTGAGACGACTCGTTGCGTTCATTTGATTCATGTAGTGCCGCAAACCGCGAAGTGCAGCCTCTCGTGGAACCCCGTTGCTATTCTCTGGAAATGGGTGTCATCGTCTGGCCGATGCTATCGAGCTCTCTCTTGAGTGCAAGGCTGTCCAGAGTTTTCAGTGGAAGACAGAGCAATAGACTGATTCTGCGCTCCAAAATGAAAAACGCCTCGCGAAACGCTCTTTCCACCTCTGCTTCGCTTCCGTGAACCGCCGCTGGGTCTGGAACGCCCCAATGGGCAGTCATCGGCTGTCCGGGCCAGATTGGGCAAACCTCTTTCGCCGCGTTGTCACAAACCGTAAAAACGAAGTCGAGCTTTGGAGAGCCACGCAGAGAGAATTCATCCCATGCCTTACTGCGCAGACCCTCGGTTGGTAAGTGCGCCATTTCGAGCTGTCTCAATGCTTCCGGGCGAACCGTTCCTGAGGGATGGCTCCCGGCGCTGTAGGCAGTGAAATTAGGGCGCCCTTTGGAGTTGAGAATTGCCTCAGCCATGATGGAGCGCGCCGAATTGCCTGTGCACAGGAATAGTGCGTTGTAATGTCCTTGCATACTGGTTCTCTCCTAGCTGCAGCAGGTCGGTCCACAACAGGTCTTTGTTCCGGTGTTTGTCGGTTTCACGGCCCGAACGAAGGCGCTCAGGAATTTGCCGTCTACCTGAGGTGCAATCGCGTCAACATCGACGCCAGCCGCCGAGAGAAACTCACGCGCATCTTCTGCGCGATAGACCCGCGTCGGCTCGATGTCAATTTGCTCAAAACCAGCCGCGGAGAGTTTGCTGCGATATTCTTCATCCGCAAGCGCCCCCGCCACGCACCCGACCCACAGCAACACGCTCTTGCGGATTTCTGATGAGATTTCCCCTCGGGTCACAACATCGGATACGGCAAAGCGACCGCCCGGTTTCAGCACACGAAACGCTTCTCGCAATACACGATCTTTGTCCGCCGAAAGGTTGATCACACAATTCGAGATAATCACGTCGACCGAGTTGTCCGGCAGAGGGATATGCTCGATCTCGCCCTTCAGAAACTCAACATTCTCAGCACCGGCTTTGCGCTTGTTCTCGTTGGCGAGCGTGAGCATTTCCTCCGTCATATCGAGACCGTAAGCCTTGCCGGTGGGCCCAACCCGCTTCGCGGAGAGCAGGACATCGATCCCGCCGCCTGAGCCGAGATCGAGAACCACCTCTCCTGGATTCAACTTCGCCAATGCAGTCGGATTTCCGCATCCTAACGAAGCAAGCATGGCCTCCTCCGGGACCTGTCCCGCCTGCGAGGAGTTGTACAGATCGGAAGTGATCGGGTCGCAACCCAACCCGCTTGCCGCGGTCGCTCCGCAGCAACTACTTCCGCCGGTCTTCACGCGCAACGCAGCCTGGCCATACTTTTCTTTGACTACTTCCTTGATGTCGGTGGTGCTCATGATGACTTCTCCTATTTACAAAGCTGGATGATATCTTGGGGTTTGACTGCCTTATTGCGAGTGCAGCATTCGGCATAAAGGAATTGCAGCAGTTCCTGGAGTGCTTCCGTATTAGCGGTGTATCGCAAAAAAGTGCTTTCGCGACGTACGTTTACGAGATCTTCATTCTTCAGCTTCTCCAGATGGTGCGAAAGCGTGGAATTCGGAATGTCCAGCTCTGACTGGATATCGCCGACGACCAAACCGTCCGGATGCGCAGACAGCAGCAATTGCATGATTCGAAGGCGTGGTTCGGTGCCCATGGCGGAAAGCATGTCAGCATACTTTGCAATCTGCTCGGTATTTTTCTTGGTTGAGGCTATTGGCATGTTTCGATAATTGCAGAAATATGGATAGCTGTCAAGTCGAGACCAGAATCTGCGTCGATCCCGCTTTGAGCCGGCGCAGTAAATGTCCATCGGGTTTACCGGTGCCGTTTGGGGGTCATTCCTGATCCTTGCGCAACAATCTGGGACAAGAATGGGTGAACCGTTGAAGTGATCATCCCACCAAAAATCGGATCGGTGATGCTAAGCAGCTTTAGTTGCCAACTTCTCGACAAGACCGGTCGTCACGGATTTTTTGGCTTGATCTGTACGTCGGGGCGAGGATC